>NZ_JAIQDG010000009.1 GCF_020037125.1 Myxococcus sp. RHSTA-1-4 | reverse complement strand
GCCACCGCCTTCGCTCCTTCCGAACTCTGGCTCGGCCCAGGCGGCCTCCGTCGCTGCCTGAGCCGGTGAACAGTTACCTCCGATGTAGTGACGAAGCCGCGCCTATCGCGCGTGTGCACGCTGGGCCGACGCATGCACCTCCACGACTGCACGACACACTTCCACACGTATGGCTCGTGCCGTGCAGAGCCCTCTGGGCCTTCGCCTCGGAGAATGCCGCTCAACGCTTCCGATATTTCGACATTCTCTGGCGCGCATACATCACCCGCCTGAGAATTCATCAAAGAACTCCCCGCCCCTCAATGCAGCCGAAATCATCTCCTCAACCTCTTGAGTGAAGAGGGCGGGAGCCAACGCAAGCGCATTGTAAATAAAGTAAGCCTGCGGCTCTGTCATGGTCGACGGCTGCGAGATCAACCAATGCAGGTCGACCTCCCGCTTCTTTGGATCTCGAGACAAAACATCCCGAATAATCTCACGAATGAACCGGGCCGTCTCGCGCGACAAATGATTCCCGCGCGCCGAAAGCATTTGCCACATGGCCCTGAATAGGTCGCCAACTCCTGCCTGAGGAATTGACAGCACAGCATCTACGAGTCGACCAACCATGAAGCTCGACCAACGCGGGACCTCTTCATCAAAGTGCATGCCCATCAACGCAAGCCTGCAGGCCCCGACTCGCGCTGACTCGCCGACCGCTGAAATGGAATCATCAGCCTGCAGCTCAGGCTGGTGTCCAAAGATGCCAATAATTGGCGCGTACGCCTGTCTAAGATCTGCCGGTAGCGCTCTTATGAGACTGCTCAACGCTCCGATGTTCCCTTGAACGCGAGCCTTGCGCATCTCTGCCTCTGCAAACTCCTGAAATCGCGAGGGGTCAGTCATGTAGAAGCACCTTGATTGTGAAGTGGGGGGCCATCTCACCCGCCTGAACTCTTCGAATGATCTCCTCTGTGCGATGATGCCCGCCGGTCAGGCGGAATCCTCCCTTCGCACCATTTGCACTGATGGGGTCGTCGACCCTGAATCGCACAAGGTCGTCGTCTGTCATCTGTGAAACTCCTGACCGCTGGAAGGCGTTTGTTGGGTGCAGCCTCTCCACAATCCTTTCTGCCAATTCACCGACCGAGACCTCATAGATTCTTGGGTTGAACTCCTTGATGGTCGGCGGTCTCGGGTTCCTCGGAGTGCCAAATCCACCCTTCGAGATTCGATAGAGAACACTCTCAGGAAGCTCATTGAAATCGATGCCGTGCTTTGCAGCCTCCATCCGCTCGATGCCCAGTTCAAGTCCGGGCGCCAAAACTGGCCCCTCGCCCAGTCCAGGGGCTACTAACGTTTCCCCTGAATGACCAGGCGCCAGCATGGATTGCCCCCCCTCCCCCGGCGCCTCCTGCGGCATCACGGGGCCCTCAGGCGCAGGCGCATGCATCGGCACCCTCACCGTGCCTGCGATTCCCGGGGCCTCCACCACTGTTGTCTCGCGTGCTTGCGTCCCCTGCTGGTTGTGGCGCGCGAGAATTCGGTCTGCTTCCGCCATCAACCGCTCATGCTCTGCCTCTTCTGCACGCTGCTCTTCGGACTTGATTCCCACTGCTGCGGCCAACGACGTTGCCGCCACCTTCCACCACGGTAGCGACTTCGCCGCAGTGGGCGCAGTGCCCGTCCCTGCGTAGCCTTGGAATTTGGAGAGCGCCTCGGCACTGTTCCCCAGCCGCTTGGCTTGCTCGGCCACCTGGTGTGCATTCCTCGCCGCCCTTGCCGCCTCGCTGTAGCAGACCGTTGGCCGTGCATCACACGTATTCCCGGCAAACGGGTTGATGACCGGGTCTGGGTCATACCCGTCCAAGTCCACGTACAGCAAAGGATTGACGCGCGCATATACGTACCGGTGCAGGCTCGGTGCATCGTCCAGCGTGCCCTCGTAGGAGTCGCGGCTGATGAAACGGCCCAACTCGGAGTCGTAGTAGCGGGCCCGGGCGTAGGTGAGGCCCGTCTCGGTGTCGTACTGGTGCCCGGTGAAGCCCAGCTTGAAGTCGCCGGCCCCCGGCGCCGTTCCGCCCCGGTGATTGCCCCACGCGTCGTACTGGCGCGCGGCCACCACGTCGCCGGTGCTACTGGCCGTGGCGTCCGTCACGCTTCCCAGCGCGTCCGTCCCCAGGAAGCTCGTCGTGGTGGTTGAGGCCACCTCGCTGACGGCCAGCGGGCCCTGGCCGTAGTGGTAGCGCCGCCTCGTCGGATGGTTGGACTGGCTGCCGTCCGCCTCCTGCAACACGAAAGCGTCGTCCAGCACGTACTCCACGTCCTCCGTGGCCGTGCGCCGCTTCGTCCGCTGGAGGTTGGCGTCGTAGTCGTACCTCCCTACCTCCACGCCGCCCTCGTACACGGACGTCAGCGTGTTGCGGATGTCCCACCCCAGCTCCCGCGTCACTCCCCCCTTCTGCCGGGAGACGAGGTTGCCGTTGTTGTCCCAGTTGTACGTCGCGTTGCGTGACGCGTCCTTCGTGTCCGTCTGCGACAGCGTACGGTCCGCCCGGTCGAAGAGCGTCGTCACGTCCGCCAGCGCGTCCGCGGGCGCCAGCGCGAAGAAGGCCGCCGCCGTCAGGGCCACCACCGCCGACGCCGGGGCCCGTCGCTCTCCCAGGCGGTTGCCCACCCCGTCCAACCTGTACAGCATCGCCGTGCCCTCCGGGTACTTCACTCCCACCAGCCGGTCCAACCCGTCATACCCATAGCTGGTCGACTCGGCCGTCCCCAACGCCTGGGTGGCCGGGCTCGTGCGCTGCTCCGTCTGCGACACCCGGTTGCCATTCGCGTCGTACCCATACGCGTACCGCGTCACCACCGGCGCCGACGTGCCGCAGGTGTCCGAAACCGCCCCCTTCGCCGTGACGAGCACCTCCAGCCGCCCCGCCGCGTCGTAGCACCGCCGCTCCTCCAGCCCATTCGGGTACGTCGTCCCCTTCGGCAACCCGTCCGGCCAGTACGCGTACGTGGTGACGGCCTCGCCCATGGTGGCGGTGCGTACCCTGTCCAGCGCGTCATGCGTGTACTCGGTGGCCACCCCGTCCCCGTCCTCCACCCGCGTCCGGTTCCCCTTCGCGTCGTACCCGTACCCCACACGCTTCCCGTCGTAGCGCACCTCCTCCTTCAACCGGTCCACCCCGTCGTAGGTGCGCACCGTGGTCTCCACCACCGTCCCCGTCGCCGCCTGCTTCGTCTCCACCACCGACGTCACGTTGCCGTTGCCGTCGTACCCGTACTCCTCCCCTTCCACTGACGGCAGCTCTCGCGGCTGCTTGTGCAAGAGGTACGTCCTCGCCTCCAGCCGGTTGAGGAGGCCGTACTCCTGCAACGTCACCTGTCCTTCCGCGTCCTCACGCCGCGCGACGTTGCCCTCCTCGTCGTACCCCGTCTTCCACGTCAGGGTATTCGCACCCTCGGCGCCCGGCACGCTGCCCCGCTGCTGGGGCGTCAGCCGCGTGTGCGCATCCAGGTGCTGGTGCTCGTCCGTCCTCCGGTTGAGGGCGTCATGGGCGTACGTCGTCAGGTTGCCGTTGGCGTCCTGCTTCGCCACCAGGTTGCGCTGCACGTCGTAGACGAAGGAGTGCACCCCTCCCAGTGCGTCCGTCACTGACAGCAGCCTCCCTTCCTCGTCGTACGCATACCGCGTCACGAAGTTGCCCTCGCACGCGTGGGCCCGCACCGCCTCCACGTCCAGCCCCGCCGCCGCGCCGTGCCCCAGCGTCGCCCCTCCCAGCGGCCGCTTCTCGCACTCCTTGTTGCCGCTCGCGTCGAAGGCCCGCGTCGTAACGTTGCCCACCGCGTCCTCGCTGCGCACCGCCCGGTTCAGGTCGTCGTACGTGTGCCGCACGTCGTACGCCACCCCCGTCACCCGCGCCCCCTTCACCTCCAGCACGTTGCCCACCGCGTCATACTTCGACGTGGTACGCGCCGCCTCCGCCGTCCCCACCCCTCGCGTCTGCTCCAGCAGGCGGCCCGCCCCGTCGTACACCGACTCGGTGACGTGGCCGTTGGCGTCCGTCTCCCGCGTGGCATGGCCGCTGCCGTCGTACTGCGCCTCGCTCGTCTGCGTGTCCTCCCCATCGCTCCGGACGGTGCGCTCCACCCGTCCGAGGCCATCCAACTCCTGCGTCTGCGCGGTGCCGCGCCGGTCATACTGCGTCCGCGTCCTCGCCACGTCGTCGTACACCGTGCTTTGCGTGTACTCCGGCGTGGTGGCCTCCAACGCGAAGTCCCGCTGGAAGCGCGGCCGGTTGGCCCCGTCGTACTCGTACGTCGTGACGTACCCCTTCCTGTCCCTCTCCTCGCGCTTGTTGGCCGCGTCGAAGCGCGTCTCCCTCGCGTGCCCCAGCGCGTCCACCGTACGCACTTCGCGGCCCAGGGCGTCCACGTACCGCGTCGTCACGTTGTTCCGCGCATCCCTCTCCTCCACGCGCACCAGGCCCGCCTCAGGCACGTCCACGTAGGCGCGCGCGCTTCGCGTCAACTCCTGTCCACCGGCCGAGAGGCTCTCCACCAGCACTTCGCGTGTCGGCCGGCCCAGCATGTCGAAGCGCGCCTTGCGCTGAATCCCCCGCCCATCCACCTGCGCAATGACGTGGCCCTCACCGTCGTAACTGAGGGCTTCCGTCACCCCCATGGGCAGTGTGCGTGAGACTCGCCGGTTGAGGCCGTCGTAGCCCTCCACCGTGCGCCGGCCCAGCGCGTCCACCACCGCGCTCCGGTTGCCATTCGCGTCGTACTCGTACCGGGTGGTGAGGCTCAGCGCGGGCCCCACGCGCGGGTCATCCGGGCTTCGCGCCAGCGAGGCCTCGCCGTCGTCCACCACCTCGGCGAGGGCGCGGTCCAGGTCGTCCAGTTCCACGGTGCTCACGAAGCCTCGCCTGTCGCGCGTGTGCACGCGGTGCTGTGCGTCCTCGTAGCGCGTTGTCTGCGTGTACACCCACGTGGCCCCGCCCCGCCTCGCCACCGTCTCCGTCACCACCAGCGGCCGGTTGAGTCCGTCATACGTGGTGCCTCGCACCAGGTGCACCGCCGTCCCCTGCCGACTCTCCACCCGGGTGGCGTTGCCGTTGCCGTCGTACTCGCGCCGCTCCTCACGGCCCACCGCGTCCACCGTGGACGTCCGACGGTTGGCGAAGTCATACGCGTACGTCGTCGTGTGGCCGTTGCCATCCGTCTCCGCCAGGAGGTTGCCCACCCTGTCGTAACGCCGCGTCATCTCGTATTGGCGGAGGGCCGACGTGGCGAAGGACTCGGAGGGCACCTCCGGCGTCCTCACGCGCACCACCCGGTACAGCACGTCCAGCCTCGACTCCGTCCGGAAGCCGTGCCGGTCCTCTTCCCAGACGCGATTGCCCACCGCGTCGTAGCCGTAGCGCGCCACCACGCCCGCCAAGCCCACCGCGGTGGCTTCGCCGCCTTGCGCCTGGAAGCGGGCCGCGTCCTCCACGGCCACCGTCACCGTCACCGGCCGGTCGGCGAAGTCATACGCCGTGCGCGTCACCACCCCGCGCCGGTCCACCACCTCCGTCCGGTTGCCCGCCTCATCGTAGCGGTACACCGTCCTCAGCGCCGCGGCGAGGTTGCCTCCCGACTCCGTCACTTCCTCCGGCCGGTTGAGCCCATCCAGCTGCACCTCACGCGTCAGCCCCAGGCCGTTCCGCTCCTCCTTCACCTGCCCGCCCGCGTAGTACGCGTACTGCGTCGTCAGGCCGGGGCCCTTCGCGTTGCGGCGCTCGCGGCGCACCACGCGGTCCAGCCCGTCGTAGGCCAGGTGTGTCTTGTGGCCCAGCGTGTCCGCCTCGTCCTCCAGGCGGCTGCGCTTGTCATACGTGGACGTCGTCTCGATGAAACCGCCGCCGGACGTGGGCGTCTGCCTCCTCGTCGGGTTTCCGTACCCGTCGTACGCGAGGACAACGGTGGTGTGGCCATTGCCGTCCACGGCGGAGACCAGGTCCCCCCTGACGGCGCCCGTAGGGCAGGCCGCCCCCTGCACCTGGCAGTACCGCTGGCTCGTCACGAGGTCCGAGGGGGAGGTGGCCACTCCACCCGCCAACTCCAGGCACCCCGCCTCTCCCAGCAACGCGGCGCTGGCCACCGTGTTGGCCAGGGCACGTGATTGCAGCATCCGGCCTGTCCCCGCGGGCGTGCCTGTCTGGGGATTCACTCCCGTGGAGTCCACCGTGTGCAGCGTCACTCGCCCTTCCGCGTCGAGGTGGCACGTCGGGACGGCGAAGGCCGCGTCGTACGCCCACCGCTCCACCACCGCGGGCACCGGCTGCCCCTCTGCGTCCAGCACGCGCTCCGTCGGCTCCGTGTCTTCGCCCGAAGCAGCGAGCGCCGGAGTCTCCGTCCTGCGCTCCACCAGGTTGCCGAAGGTGTCGTACTTGTAGCGCGTCACCCGGCCACGCGCGTCCTCCTCGCTCACCTTGCGGACATGCGTGGCGTCCCAGTCTGTCCGCGTGCGCGCCACCTGTGTCCCGCTGAGGGGACGCTCCACCTCCACCGCCGCGCCGTACGGATTCATCCGGTACACCGTCGCCGGCACGCCGGGGCGCGGCCCCGTCACCCGCGTCTCATACGTGCGCACGGGCTGCCCGAAGAGGGGCCGCGTGTTGGGCTCCAGCGCGTACACGAACTCCGTGGTGGCTCCCTCGGGCTCCAGCACGCGCTTCACCCGCTCGCGCTTGTCCCCGAAGCGCAGGTAGTCCGACTCTCCCGGCAGCGTGTCCGCCTGCGTGTACCACTCGTACCGCGTCGTGTTGCCGTTCGCGTCCGTGTACGCGGCCAGGTTGCTCTGCAGCCGCTCGTCGAAGCTGTCCACGTACTCGTACTTCTCTTCCCTCAGGACGGGCGCCCCCGACTCGGCACACCCACCGTCCAGGCGCCTCACGCTGCCCAGGTTCGCGCGCACGTCGTAGCCGAACGACAGGCACACTCCCAGCGAGGTGGCCGTCCCGTCCTCGGGCACCGGCGCGGGCGCATACGGGTTCTCCATCAGCTCCACGTTGGCCAGCAGCGCACGCGGCGCCCCGGGCAGGCGCATGTAGCCGAATTGCAGCAGGCGGCGGGCTCCCGCCTCGTAGATTCGCGTCACCTCGCCGTCCACGTCCGCTCCGCCGTACTCCAGCGTCGCGCGGTTGCCCGCGGCGTCCGTCACCGAGCGCAGCCGGTGCCGGGGCGGACTCACGGAGGTGTCCACCTGCCCGTACCGGTACTCGACTCCCGCAGGAGCCCGGAAGACGAGCTGCTCCTGCGACGTGCCCCCCACCGGCACCGTCTCGCGGCGGAAGGTGCCGTGGTAGCCGCGCTGCGCCGTGCACGCACCCGTGCCGCCGCACGTGAAGACCTGGCCGCCGCCCTCGCCGCCCACCACCATGTAGCGGAACTCGCCGTTGCTGCCGTCGAACACCACGAAGCTCCGGTAACCGTGCGTCCAGCCGCGGCCCAGCGGCCCCGCCTCGAAGCCCTGGTTGCTGTAGCTGCGCGTGAAGGCCAGCGGAGCGCCACGGCCAGGGACTCGCAGGTCCTCGAACTGCCGGGTGAGGTGCCCGTCCACCACGCTGACGTTCTTCACGAAGGTGTGGCCCACCGGCAGCGCGCCCGCGTCGTCCACCGTCGTCTTCAGCGTGAGGCGTTGCGTTTGCGGCTGGTCGGGGTTGGCCGCGGACACGAAGTCGATTCTCACCTCCTGGCCAGAGGGGTCTCCCGGAGGTACCTGGAGGCGCAGCACACCCGAGCCGGCCACCCTCTCCGGAGGCGGCGCGTTGGCGTCCACGGCCCGCACCTCCAGCACGCCCTCCGCGTTGCGCACCAGCCGCCCCCGGCTGAGGAGCGTGGGGCCGGACGTCACCGACACGTCGCCCTCTTCATCCAGACAGAACGACAGCGGCGCCGGCACCAGGATGGGTTTTTCTGTGGCCGTTGCCGCCACCACGTCCGAGCCCTCGGGCGTCGCCGCCGACTCGAAGTTGCGCACCGGGAGGATGACCTTCGCCCCCAGCGTGTCGCCGCTGGCCACCAGCTGGCTCCCCGCCGGAGCGATGCGGATGACGCCGCTGCTCACCACGTCCGTGACGGACGGCGCGAGGCTGTAGCGCACCGCGTGCACCTCCACCCGGATGACACCGCCATGGGTGCCGGGCCTCAGCGGCAGCGTGAAGGTGGTGCCAGACTCCGGCGAAAGCTGGACGAGCGACGAATCCGAGGGGAACCGCGGCGAGCCCGCCAGCGCGCCGTCCGCGAGGAGGGCTTCCCCCGGCACCGCGGGCTGCTCGATGAAGCGGGCATAGAGGGGATAGCCGGCGGGGTTCGAGACGCGGACCCGCGCGAAGCCCTCATCCACGGACGCGCCATTGCACGGACTGGCGACGGGCTCCCCGGAGGTCGCGTCAACCACGGCCTGGACCTCGGACTCCACCGAGTGGAACGAGTAGGAAAAGGCCGCCGGGCTCAGAGCCGCGGCCCTGTCTCCGTCCGGGGTCCGCTCCACCACCGAGGCGCGCACCAGGACGTACTGCCGCCCGTTGTGCACCAGGTACTTCGGCCAGAACACCACGCGCTGGTCGTCATCGAGACCGCCCCCCACCGTCAGCGGCGTCGCCACCTGTTCGGAGAGGGTGGCGGTATCCGACGCCACCTGGATGCGCACCTGCACACTCGCGAGGTCCGGCTCATTCCCCTTCACCGGCTGCCAGGGGCCTCCATTCTCCGGGGCGCTCAGCACCTGGGCCACCAGCGGCTCGGGGAAGTCTCCGCCGAAGACGCCGTTGAAGTGGGTGCCCAGCGTCTCCACGGTGAGGGTGTACCGCTTGTGGTTCTCCGACGCCGGGGGAAGCCCCGCCTCGACGATGTAGCTGGCGCTGACCGGCCCTCCGGGTGACTGCGCGCTGGCCGTCGCCGTGTACTCGCCTGGGGTGGGGCCGGGGACATAGCCCGCCAGCACCTCTCCGAGCGTCTCGGTCGGCTGCATCAGCGTGGGCGTGACGTGGGCCGAGCCCAGCACCTGAATCTGACCCGGGGGCACCACGGCCGGGTTGAAGAAGCCCCCCGTGCCCGGCGCGCCGCTCCAGGTCATGTCCACGTTGGCCAGGGGATTGCCATGGGTGTCCACGGCCCTGGCCCGCAGGGCGCGGCCCGTCTCGACGCCGCTGACTCCGAGTTCCAGCCGCCGCGGGTCCTCGACCTCGATGCGCGCCAGGGGGCCGGGCATGCCAAGCACGGTGAAGGGGCTCGCCAGCGCGAGGGTGACTTCCCCACTCGTCGTCTGGGCCATCACCTCGTTGAAGCCCACGAACTGGCTGGCCGGGTGGGCGTTCGTCCCGGTGGGCGCCACCGGGAGCTGGATGGCCCACTTGCGGATGTCCTTGTCCGGAATGACGAGCACCCGCGCCCGGCCTCGCTTGTCCGTGTTCACCGTCACGGAGGCACTCGGCGTGCCGGGGGCCTCCACCGTCGCGAAGCGCGGGACGGCGTGGTTGTTCTGCGTGTGCACCCTGAAAGTCACGGGCGCCCCGTTGACGGGGGTGCCGTCCGCGGCGGTGACGTACACCGCCAGCGGCACCGTCCCGGGCTTGTCCACCTCCACCTGCTGCAGGTCCGTCGCCGCCACCTTCACGATGCGGGCGATGCGGGCGAGGTCGTCCGTGGACTGAGGGGCGTCAGGGCCCTCGAGCACCTCCACCAGCGAGTCATCCAGCCACGCGCCGGGGGAGACAATCGTCTGACCACCGGAGAGACGGCCCGACAGGTAGTAGCCACCTTCCTCCGTGAGTGGCTCGCGGGCGATGTAGCCCGTCCCCTCCCAGTCCCTCAGCTCCAGGGGCACCTCCGGAATCCGCACCTCCCAGCCCCGGGAGACCAGGTCCTCCACGTCGCGGCGCACCTCGGGCGTGGCGACGAGCCGGGCCAGCTGCGCCGGGGCATTGGCCGGGGTGATGTCCAGGACGTCCACCCCCTGCGCTCGCGCGCGCTGGAGCACCGTCGCCGCGGAGACCGCCTCCTCGCCGGTGCCTTGCGCCAGCACGTGTGCTTCCTGGTAGCTGCCCTCGTAGCCCGCCATCCGGAAGAGCGCCCTGCCCCGCCCCGCCACCAGCTCCAGCGGCGTCATGGTGCGCAGGTCCGCGTCCATCTCCAGCCCCTTCCAGAGGAGCCGCTGCGGCACGCCCAGCGTCTGCTCCACCTCCAGCTGGTTCTGCACCAGCACCACGCTGGCCGTGGGGTGGATGGGCACCACCTGGAGCAACCTCGCCAGTTCGCGCTCCCCGGCCGTCCACGCATTCACGTACGCCGCGGCGCGCTCGTAGAGGAAGCGGGGCGCTTCGCCGTCCTGGATGTCGTCCACGTCCAGCAACACGGGCGAGTACGCGTTGCCAGGGCTCCCCACGCCCACGGCCACCAGGTTGCCGGCGATGATGCGGTTCTCCATCCGCCGCTTCGAGCCGTCCGGCAGCACCAGCTCCAGCGCCCACGTGTGCTCCAGGCCCAGTCCCACCGCGCGGGTGCCGAGCGCCTTCTGCTTCCCGTCCACCCGCAGCTGCGGCATCACCCGCACCACCGACGCGGGCGCCTGGTAGAGCCCCCCATACCGGAGGACGACCTGCTCGTCGGCCACCGTGGCCGGGCGGTAGGTGAGGAGGGTGCGGTGGCCCGCCACCTGATGCAGGGGCAGCGTCACGTCCAGGAAGAGGCCCGCATCATCCGAGGCCGTCACCCGCAAGCGTTGCCGGGCCGAGTCCGGCAGGAAGGCGGACTCCGCCTGCACCGACACCACCTCGTAGGGCAGCGTGCCGGGGAGGAAGGACAGCTCCTCGCGGCGCCGCTGCACGGTGCGCAGCGTCTGCTCGTAGCTCGTCTCCGGATGCTGCGCGGTGAGGAAGTCACGCACCCGGCTCCGGTAGTACTCGAGTGGCGAGAGCGGGCCGTTCTGGGAGAGGTAGCCATCGGTGAAGGACTCCGGCCCCACGCCCATGGCCTCCAGGGCGTCCAGCACCGGGGGCGTGGCCGCGTACTTCGCGGTGCCCGGAATGGCGGCATCCAGCGCCACCCACTGCCGCGCCCCCGCGCCGTCTCCGACGCCGCGGTAGTCCGCATAAGGAAGGTAGGCCTCCACCCAGACGCGGGAGAGCTTCACCGCCACCACCCGGTTTCCCCCCGACACCGGCTCGAAGGGGATGCCCGCCGCGGAGAGCCCCTGAAAGACGCGCTGCTCGATAGCCGCCGGCAGCTGGAAGGCCGCGCCCGAAGCGCCGTACAGCGCCGTCACCTCCGCCTCGGTGAGCAGCCCCATCAGGTCCGCCAGCTTCGGCAGCGGGAGCTTCACGGTGCCACGCACGTAGCGGGCGGGGATGTCCTGCGCCCTCAGCAGGGCGATGAGGAGCGTCGACAGGTCCGCGTCGTTGCCGCGCTTCTGACGCAGCGTCTCCGTGGAGCCCTTCGTCGAGCCGTGGTACCAGTCCAGGTCGAACTCATTCTTGACGTACTCGTAGGCCGCCTTCGCGGTCCCCAGCTCGCGTGCCCGGGCCACCACCTCCGCGGACAGCTCCACCTCCTGTCCCTGCGTCGTGTCCTCCAGCGCGGGCAGGCTGAGGGGGCCGGCGAGGAAGGCCGGGACGATTTCCTCGGAGGCCAGCTCGGCCGGCGCCAGCATTCCCCGCACGTACGTCAGCTCCGAGCCCAGCACGGGCACGGGCCGCGAGGCGCCCCACTCGCGCAGTTCCTCGCGCAGCTTCGCGAGCCGGGTGGGCGCGTCGTCGTAGAGCCGCCGTTCGATGTAGGCCAGGTACCGTTTCCAGAGGGAGTCGCGTGGCTCGGAGAGCGCCTCACGCACCTGGCGCAGGGCCTGGAGCGTCGGCTCCGCGCGCGCCGTGAGCTCCGCGCGCTGGTGTCCCACCCGGCCCGCCAGCTCCGTGTCTCCCGGTGGCAGCGCGGCCTCCAGCGCGGCCATCCGCCGCAGGGACTCCTGGTGGCTCTCCTCCAGCAGGCGCTCCACCTCGCTCAGGGCGGAGGCCGCTTCCTGATGTCTCGCCGCCTCGTCTCCGGTGGGCTGGGCGGGGAAGCTGAAGACGCGCTCCCAGAAGCCCAGCGGCACGCCGACGCGCTCCACGGCCACGTCCAGCTTCCGGGCGAGGTCCGTCCCCTGCGCATGAGGCCGGGTCTGCTCCTCGTGGCGCTGGCGGCGGCGGTTGAACTCCTCGGTGCGGGCGCGCACCGCGGCCCAGTCAAAGGGGGACGGAGCCGGCGGGGTGACAACCACCACCGGCAGCTGGCCGCCACCGGCCCCGTGGGGCGTGAGGCCCGCGGCGAGGCCCCGCATCCGCCTGTGCGCGGCGGTCTGCTGGTCCGCGGCTGCGGCCACGGCCGGAGCCTCCGGCCCCTTTGGCGCCGGAGGGGCGCCCTCCACGGTCCGCGCCGCCAGTAGCGTGACGAGGACGAGGACCACCCGGTATACAGAAGAGGAGTCGAACATGATTCGCGCGCTATTCGAAGGAAGAGAGGATGCGGGGAGACCTGGACCGGGGCTTCAGCGGCACCCGCTGTGTTCCGAGAGGTCTCCCGGCTTGCCCAGGGCGCCACATGCGGCGTCAAGCCAACGTGAGGCACCGACAGCACCGACAAGCCTTGGGGTGACCGCGTAGATGGCGAGCCGGCTTTCTCTCCGGCCCTCGTGATGCGTTACTGCTCCTGATTGGCAATGGACTTCGGGCAAGCGTCGTCCGCGACTCTCTCCCGGGAGCGCACCGTGCCAGCGCACCGATAGACACACCCCCACCTGCGCGTCGGCTCCCGGAAGGTTTCCTGATAGAGCGTGCAGACGCTGGGGTCCTGCAGGAGGCTGATGGCCCTATCAATGGTCCTCAGGGTCTTCTCGTCAGAGACTTCCGGACGCAGGGCCTTCAGGTGGGGAACAGCCTCGGCGCGTCCCAGCGTCATCAAATCATCGACAAGCCATCGCTGCGCCTCCGCATCCCGTCGTTCGCGGAGGTTCGAAGCGAGAATGCCCACCTTTTCGTTCTCCGGTGCAAGCTCGACGAGTCCCTTCAGGGCCTCTCGTGAGAGCGAGAAAGCGGCCTTGTCGCTGGAGGCAAGTCGCTGGAGCACCCCTCGGGCCCGCTCCTTCTCGAGCTGCACCAACCCCTTCACGGCGGCCACCACCTGATGGGCGTTGTCGGCCCGGCCGGTTTCCGCAGCATCTGTCACCAGCTTCTCGAAGAGCGGAACCGCCTCCTCACCGTACTTTTTCAAGAAGGACTGGAAGCTCTCATCGTATGCCCCGTCCTCTCGCCGCGCGTCCTGGTCTTCCTGGATGGCGCGGTCCAGTTCCTCCTGGAGCCGAGGCGGACTGGCGGAGCCCGCCGGCCTGCAGGCGCCAGCAACCAGGGCCAGAAAAAACAGGCTACAGAGAACTCGAGCGATTGACCCTGTCGACAAAGTCCGCCTCCTCCTCGGAAATATCCACGCTGCCCGCTTCCGGTCCGGTCTTGAAATACATCAGTGAATTGTCGTTCATGGCGTGGCCATACTCCTTCGTTTCTTCGGCGCCGTATGGAGGCGTCGTGGGAAGCAGGTACGGAGGCCTGCCGGAGGGGCCCACTTTGGATGGCTCGACCGTGCCATCCGTGTTGTTGAGTCCCAGGTGGTGACCATACTCGTGCGCGGTGGACAGCTCACGCTCGCGCGGTTTGAGCGCATCCAGCTGGCGATGGGTCTTGGGGTCCATCCGCACGTTGTTGCCGGCAGCAACCGCGATTCCCGCTCGAGGCAGAGCCACCGCGAGGACATATCGATTCCCCGTCCAGATGAACCTACGCCGGTAATACATCTCCATGTATTCCGAGCCGAACTGGGCCTTCCGATCCGGCTGAGACAGCGTATCGAGTTGCATGACCTCGTGAACGAGCTTCGTGCTGTAATCTCCCGCGACGAGCTCTGCGGTAGCTTCTCGACACGTGGCGGGTCCATCACCGTCCACGCGAGTGAACCGGACACAGGCCTGGCGCCAGATGTTGTTGGTGGCAGCCAGGTCCTTCGCGAGCCACTCAGGTGGCAGGATTTCACTCACTTCGTCCGCGTCATCGCAGTCCGTGACGACAGCAAAGGGCCGGACCTTGATGGTCCGGTAGTTCTTCACCGTGAGGGTCAGCGGCGAGGCAGAAGCCCTCGACTTCGCCTTGTCCACCGAAATCTCGAGGCCAACCTTGCCGGGCAGGCCCGGAAAGGGGCCCGTAGTGGTCGCGGGAGACAGTTGGACCTTGGGGCCCTTGTTGCCACCCACGAAGGTAACCCCGGTGCCGTTCGCATCGAGGCTCCAGGTAATCAGGTTCTCGAGCCCCTGGGTGTTCTTCAGGACGAAGGTGGCCGGCGGGTCCGTCTGCCCTGACTCCGGCACACAGAGCCGTGCGGGATTCCAGACGACGCCAGGGGCTGCCGGGTCCCGGTTCGGGGCCGCATCGAAGTCAGACTTGCTGGTGATGAGGTCGATGCCAATGTCCCGGACCTTCTTCTCGATCTTCTCGCCGAGTCCCTGCACCTCGACCTGTAGCGCGCCTCCCGGCGGAACCGCCATGAGCGCGCCACCATCCTGGCCAGCCGGCCCGACGCCGCCATCACCGCCGTCCGCTCCGCCGGAAACGGGAAGGACGTCGCGAGCGCATTCATCACCCGCATCCCCCGAGACCACCGACTGGGGGAAGCCGCCATCATCGGGCAGCTCGGTCTCGGGTGGAGCCGCCTCCCCGAACAGGTCATCTCGCGAGGAATACCCCGCGACGGCCGTCACCCACTCGGACCGGTACTGGTTGGCGAGGGTCAGCGCGAGCTCCACCCGGGTCTCCACACCGCACTGCCCGGTAACGCCCTTCAGGATGGCCTTGTACTCCCGGCCGTCCGTGGGCGGCGGCCAGAGCTCCACGCGGAACCGCCGGGCCTGACCCGCCAGATAGTCCGCGTACGGCTGAAGGCCGACATAGAAGGTCGTCGGGTCGTCCTCGGTGCTCAGTCGCTCGCCGTCGTCACCCACGAGGTAGAAGGAGGGGCTGGCGAGGACCTCGACCTTCCGCGACACCCGCACCGCCGACAGCGCGGGCGGCTCGCCGTATGCGGCGCGGTCCTGGTAGAGCTCGAAGCTGACGAGCCCGCCCACCGTGTCCGGCACCACCGGGAAGGAGAAGTCCGTCCTGCTCAGCGAGAGCGTCCCGTCCGGACGCTGGCTCGTGCCGAGGCTGGCGGGAACCTCCACCAGGCTCGCGTCCGACGGGTGCCGCTTGAACACGTCCGGGCCCGGGACGCGGACGATGTCTCCCGTCCCCGAAACCGGCGTCTGGACCACCCGCAGGTAGAGGGGCGCATCCGACGGGTGGCTCACCGATAGCTCGAGGTACCGCGTCTCCGCGGCAAGCACGGGCTCGCCCGCGAGCACCACCTTCTCCAGCGTCGGCTTCACCTGCGCCACGGAGAGCTTCGCCCGGCCTGAGGGCGCCTCGATGTAGAAGGACTGTCCGCAGCACACCTGCCGCGAGTCCTGCGTCTCGTCCACCCGGCCGCGGAAGGTGATGTACTGGTAGCCGTCCTCCACGACGTAGGTCGGCCAGAAGATGGCCTTCGTCCGGTCATCCCCGGGCATGCTCGTGTCCACGTCGCGAGGCACCCGTGTCTCCGACAGCAGCAGCGTGCCCAGCCGGTCCCGGACCTCCATGGTCACCTCGACGCGGGAGAGGTCTCCCCCCGGGCCCTCCAGGGGAACCCAGCCGCCCCCGGAGACCCGCCGCAGCACCACGCCCGCCACCGGCGAGGCCAGCCGCGTGCCGTGGATGCCACCGAACTGCACACCCCGCTGAATCACCGGCCGGAACACGTAGTCCGGCTGTTCCGTGGGCACGCTGAAGGTCTGGGTGAGCCCCGCCACCTGGGCCAGCACCTCGCCCGAGGTGCTCTGGTAGCCGGGAATGAAGTCCACCTTCACCTGCCCCTCCGTGGAAGAGAGCCGCATCACGCTCGGCACCTGCAGCGGGTCGAAGAAGTCCAGCACCCGCACGTTCAGGTCCTTGCGCAGCGGGGAGTCTGGAGGCAGCCCGTCATAGTCGAAGAAGCGGCTGTCGCCCGCGAGGCTCGTCCAGGTCACCGGCTGGTTCGCCAGGCGGTTGTCGAACCGGTCCTGCACCCACACCGCGAGCGGGTGCCCCAATTCCAGCCCCGCGGGAGCCGCGGGCACCAGCGCGCCCGGAAAGGGCACCAGCCGCGCCGGTGCCTCGGGCAGGGCCGTCACCCGGAAGGAGTCCACCACCTGCACCTGGTTGCCATTCCCGTCCGTCACCCGCGCCAGCACCTCGCTGAGTCCCAGGAGCTGCGCGTGCGGCTGCTCGGGCGTCGTCGGGGCGAAGATGGCCACGCGGCTGAAGTTCGGGTCGGGCGTCATGTAGACACCGGCCTGCCCGTATTCGTTGGTGGTGACGGTGACCTCGGCGGGCAGTGCGTGGACGCGCTCCACCACCTGGCTCCCCGGGCCGCTGAGGACGGCCTGCAGCGTCTCCGCCTGGGCGGCGAGCCCCGGCTTCGCGTCGCCGTGACGGAAGAAGGTCACCGCTGCGCCCTTCACGGGCCTGCCGTCCTCCGTGACGACGTACACGCGAAGCTGTCTGGGCGCGAGCTTCCCCGCCTGCGTCTGCTGGAAGTCCGTCTCCGCGACCTTCGTAATCTCCGCCACCTTCGTGACGTCCTCCTCGGCGGGCGGCGCGTCCGGCTGGCGCAGTTGCTCCACCAGCGTGGCTTCTGGCCACCGGCCGGGGGAGACCACCGTCTGTCCTCCGGAGAGCCGCCCCGAGAGGAAGTAGCCCGCCTCCTCGGTGGCGGGGGCATGGGCGATGAAGCCCGTCCCCGTCCAGTCCTCGAGGACCACCGGCGTGGCGGGAATCCGGACGTGACGCCCCAGGGCCAGCAGGTCCCGCACATCCCGAAGGACCTCGGGCGTGGCGGAGAGTCGCGGCAGCTCCGTCTCCTGGTTCTCCGGCGTCAGGTTCAGGATGGCGATGCCCTGGCGGGCCGCCTCCTGCAGCACTGACGTGGAGGCCACGGTGGGCACGCCACTGCCCTGCGCCAGCACCCGCGCCTCCAGGAAGCTGCCCTCGTAGCCGGACAGCCGCAGCAGCTCCCGGCCCGCCCCCGCCCTCAACTCCACCGGAGTGAGGGTGCGCAGGTCCGCGTCCAGCTCCAGCCCCTTCCACTCCACCCGCCGCGGAACTCCCAGCACCGAGTCCACCTGGAGCTGGTTCTGCACGAACACGAAGTTGCCCGTGGGCCGCACCGGCAGCACCTGCGTCAGCCGCGCCAGCTCCTCCTCGCTCTGCGTCCACGCGCTCGCATAGGCCGCGGCGCGGCCATAGAGGAAGCGCACGGCGGCGCCGTCCAGGCCCTCCGGGCCCTCGCCCTCGACATACGCATTGCCCGGTGCCCCTACCCCGAGCGCGATGAAGTTGCCCGCCACCACGCGGTTCTCGACCTGCCTCACCGCTCCGCCCGGCAGCAGCAGCTCCAGGCGCCAGGTGTGCTGCGTGCCCAACCCCACCGCGCGCCCGCCCACGGCCACCTCCTGGCCTCCCACTCGCACCACGGGCACCACGTCCACGAGGGACGCCGGGGCCAGGTACAGCCCTCCCGAGGACTGCACCAGCTCCTGGTCGGCGGCGGTCGCGGGCTTGTACCCCAGCACCGCGATGTGGCCAGTGAGCTGGTGCAGGGGCAGCGTCACATCGAAGAGCGGGCCGTTGGCGTCCGCGCCCGACAGGCGCACCCGTTGCTGGGCCGATTCGGGAAGAAAGGCGAGCTCCTCCTGCACCGACACCACCGGGTACGGCAGTGAGCCGGGAATGAAGGGCAGGGCCTCCGGACGCGCGCTCACCGTGCGTAGTACCTGTTCATAGGTGACGTCCGGCCTCTGGGCCGCGAGCCACGCCTGGATGCGCCCCCTCACGAACTCCAGAGGTGACTGCGCGGAGCGCTGCGCCAGGTAGGCGTCCATCAGCGAGGTGGGTGTCTCCGCCATGGCCTCCAGCGCCGACAGCACGGGAGACGTGGCCGCCACCTTCGCCCTTCCCGTCAATGCCGGCTCCAGCGGTACCCACTGCCTGCCGCCCTCCCCCACCCCACGATAGTCCGCATAGGGCAGGTACGCTTCCACCCAGATGTGCGCCAGGCGCACCGCCACCACCTGTGCCCCCTCACTCACCGGCTCGAAGGGAATGGCCGCCGCCGCCAACACCTGCAGCACACGCTGCCTGAGGAGCTCGGAGACGACGAAGGGCGCTCCGCCATGCTGGGAAGCATCTAGCGCCGAGGCCTCCTCGGGCGAGAGCAACCCCATGGCGGCAGCGAGGGCGGAGAGCCGCAACTCCACCGTTCCCCGCACGTAGCGCGCCGGGGTGCCCTGGGCGCGCAGCAGGGCGATGAGGAGGCTGGCCAGGTCCGCGTCGTTGCCACGCAAGTCCCTCAGTGTCTGCGTGGCTCCCTTCAGGGAGCCGAAGTACCACTCCAGGCGCGCCCCGTTCCTGACGAAGTCATGGGCGGCCTTTGCCGTGCCCAGCTCGCGTGCCTTCGCCACCAACTCGGCGGACAGCTCCACCTCCCGGCCCGTCTCGGTGTCCTCCAGGGCCGGCATAACGCCGGCGGCCGCGAGGTACGCGGGCGTTACTTCCCCACTGAGAAGCGCTCCGGGGGCCACGTCCCCCCTCACGTATGTCAGCTCCGCCCCCAGCGTCTGGGGCGCGGGCGCCGACCACTCCTCCAGGCGGGACTGAAGCGCGGTCAGCCTCGCGTCCGGCCTGCTGCCCGTCAGCGAGTGCAGGAACCGCAGCAGACCTCCCATGCGTCCGTCGTACGCGCGCAGCGCCTCGGTGGCCCGTGTGCCCAGCCCCCGCGCCTCGGCCTCTCGGGAAGCCAGCAACTCCCGCTGCCGGCGCAGCCGCTCCTGCCAAATCGCCTTGTGAGGCGAATCCGGGAGCGACGCCTCGAGCCCGTCCAGGTGCCGCAGCCCCCGCTCCTTCTCCGATGACAACTCCGACAGCACTGCTTCCACCTGGGCGGTCGCGAGCCCGCGCTCCCCCTGCGTCTGGCCATTCTTCGCCACCAGCGACCGGGCCTGGGCCAGCGATTCCACCGGCCTTCTGGTGGAGCGCACGGCCTCCTCCGCCGCGCGGTGGCGCGAGAGTGCCTCCTCGAATAGCCGGGTCTGCTCACGGACGCGAGCCAGGTCGATGTCCGCCCCCACTCCCGGCGGCATCACCAGTGCTGAGGAAACCACGCGCGATGGTGCCGCCGCCCCCTTCACGGGGGCGGCGACCGCCACGGACAGCGTCGTGAGCGCAGCGGCGAGTCCGAGCCCCAGAGCGCCCCTTGGAGATGAATCGAGCATGATGTCGCGCTACTCGCAGAAGAGAGGAGGCGGGGAGACCTGGGACCCGGGCTTCAGCACCACCCGCTGCTCCCCCGAGAGGTCCACCGTCTTGCCCATGAGGGCGCCATACAGCGTCGTGTTGGTGGACAGCGCCAGGTAGTTCCTGGGCGCGTACAACATGAGGGAGGCGTCCGCGGCGTTGTTCACGACGACCGACTCACCCTCCATGTGATACGAGCCGGTCACCACCACCATGGGGTGGGAGGCATCAGGGCTCGCGCCCAGCGTCGAGCCGGTATCCACCTGCACGTCGTTCTGAACGAAGAGCAGCACCCGCGCCCCCGGCTGTGCCGACAGCGTCGAGCCTCCGGAGAGGTGGAGATGGTCGGCGTAGTAGCGGCCCGAGGGCAGCGCCACGTGGGCCCCGTTCAGCTCGAAGGCTCCGTTGACCCACCAGGTGCCACTGTCCGGGAGCGAGGCCATGCGTGCGTTGTCGTTCTCCGCGCTCGCCTGCGCCAGCGTCGCCATTACGTCATAGCTGCACTGGCAGGGGTTGAGCGTGCCGACGGGATGGATGCCTCCCAGCACGGTGGCGTACTCGCCCAGGGTGTAGCCCTGCCCGTAGTACAGCGAGCCGCTCAGCAGGGCTACCTCCACCACGGCGGAGTGGCCGCCGACGAGGTCGCCGGACACGAAGGCATTCTGGCCAACGTACGCCAGGCTGTTGGCGGCCACGGAGGCCTTGTCGCCCGTCGCCGGGCCCACCACCTCCGCGTTCCCGTACACCAAGGCGTCCTGCACGCCGCACACCGCATAGGGGAAGGGCGGCATCAGCGGGTCCGCGGAGCTATCGACGGAGAAGTTCACCACCACCTCGCGCGTGTTCCCCGCCAGGTCGGAGGCCCGCACCCGCAGCACGCGGGCGCCCTCCTCGGTGACGGTGTTCCCGCTGGTGAAGGGGTTGCCGTCCAGCGTTGCGAGGACGCTGGGGGCGTCCAGGTGGAGGTCCGTGGCGGTGAAGTGGATGGTGAAGGAATCTCCCTGCGCGCCCTCGGACACCCCCGTCACCTGGATGGTGGGCGGCGTCTTGTCGAGCGTGAAGGAAAGGCTCGCTTCCGCTACGTTTCCGGCCACGTCCCGGGCCTGGGCACGCAGGAGGTAGTCGCCGTCTTCCGTGAGCTGGGTGCCCATGGTGAAGGGCTGACCGTTCAGCGTCACCGTGGTGCCAGAAGTCTCGAGGTGGAGGTCCGTCACGGACACCGTGGGCGTCACGTCCTGGTTGACCAGGGCCCCCGGCGCCACGCCCCCCAGCACGATGCGTGGAGACTGGGTGTCGAGGGTGAAGCGCCTCAGCTCCTGGTCCGTGTTGCCGGCCCGGTCGGTGGCCACCACGTGGAGTTCATAGACGCCATCCGTGGAGACGGCGGTGCCCGAGGTGAAGGGCACGCCATTCAGGGTGGCCGTCACCGAGGAGAGGTAGGTGTCCTGTGCCTCGAAGACGGGCGTTACGGGGCCATGCACCGGTACCTCGCCGGGCACGCCCGTCACCGTCAGCACGGGTGGCAGGGTGTCCCGGATGACGGTGACACTCACGGGGTTGTCGAGCGACGGCAGCGTCCGGCCGTCATTGCCCGCCCCGTCCGCGGCGCTGAAGACGAGGGTATGGCTTCCCTCGGTCGCGAGCGGAATGCTGGCGCTCCAGACACCATCCAGCGCGTTGCCGGACAGGGGCGCCAGCGCCACCGCCGACGCGTTGGCGCCGTCAACAACGGCCCGAAGCACGGCGATTCCCGTGGCGTCGTCGAGGGCGCGTACCCGGGCACTCACCGTTTCGCGCACGAACATGCTTTCGGTGAGGTTGACGAGCTCGAGCCGGGGCGCCTGGCCATCCGTCACCTGGAAGGTGAGGTTGGACAGTACCTCCGAGCCCGCCGAGCGCTCCACCAGCAGCGTCAGGCCGTAGGAGCCCAGCGCCCAGCCCGCGGTGGAAAAGACGTGCTGCTGCATCCACTGCGCGCCCGGCGCCAGCATCGCGAGCGGCCAGGTTCCGGCGGAGAGGTACGTCCCGTCGGGACGGCTCACTACGAGGCGCACGGTGGCATCGACTTCCGGCGCCGTCCCGCGGTTCTCCACCCGCAGTTCGGCGGTGGCGGACTGGCCCGCGCGGACGACGGGCTGCGAGCCCGTCTGGCCGGCGATGGACACCTGGCCCGCGAACAGCGGCCGGCCCTCCAACGTGAAGGTGGCCTGAGCCTGGGCCAGCACCTGGGTGCCCAGCCGCACGTCGCTCGTCACGCCGTACTGTCCCGGCGGCAGCGTGCCGGTGGCGAACGACGTCAGCCGCGTCTCACGCCGTCCGGACATCATGAGCGGCAGGGGCATTTCCTGCTGGCCCACGACGGCGCCGCCCGCGTTCCGCAACGTCACGACGCTCACCGCGCCCTCCAGGTAGCTGTTGCGCGAGGTGTTCGTCACGTCCGAGCTGACCTCCACCGTCTCGCCCGTGAGGTAGCGGGTGCGCGACGTGCTCACCGCCACGAGGACGGCCCGCTCCGGCAGCACAGTCAGCGGGGCGCGGTCTTCCTTTACCACCGCACCGTCCCTCCACAGCGTGGCCCGGACCTCATAGTCGCCGGCCAGCAACGTTCCCACCGCCACCGGGCGGGTGAAGGCGCGCTCCTCGCCGCCGGGAAGCGGCGTGAGGAACTCGGCGGAGCCGAGGGCGAGGACGACGCTTCCGCCCGCACCCAGCAGGTCCACGCGCACCTCGCCGAAGAGCGGCGCAGTGCTCGGGTTGGCCACCGACATCGTGGCGGTGCGCGTGCCATTCACCGGCACCGAGGCCGCGTCGAGCGCCACCGCGACGATGGGCTGGGTGTCCTCCGCCACGGTGAAGGGCTTCAGCACCTCGTTGTTGGTGCGCTCGAGCTCGAAAATCTGGTGGGCCGGGTCCACCACCACGCTCAGGTGCTGCGGGCCCACCAAGCCGGTGACGTCGATGGGCACGAGGAGAACGGCCGAGGCGCCGGCGGCCAGCGTCTGGTTCAGCTGCGCGAGGGGGGAAGGCCGCAGTGAGCCGTTCCCCGTCACCACCGTCACCGCCACCCGCGGGTTCGTCGCCGCAGCCGTGCCCGTGTTGGAGACGGTGATGACGGCATGGGTGGTGTCAGTCGCCAGGGGCATCCCGGGCTGGAGGACGGCGGACACGGTGAGGTCCGCTACCGAGGTGGGCACGTAGCGCGCTTCGATGGGAAGCGAGGAGCCACTGCGCGCGCCACCCGCGTCCTCGGCCACGGCACTGAAGAAGTTGTCGCCGACCTCAAGGGAGATCCCGGGGAAGGAGAAGCGCCCCGACAGCTCCACATAGGTGAGCCATGAATTGGAGGAGCCGATGTACGACATGAGGCTGTCGCCCGCCCCAGCCAGGAGGCGCTCGCCCAGGTAGCCCAGGTTCTCCACGACGTCGCTGTAAACCTCCTGGCGAACCAGGTAGCCATTTTGGGTGAAGAGAACGCGGGTGCCATCGGGCGTGAAGAGCGGCCCATCCGCGGAGTTCGAGGAAGGCAGCCGCCGCCCCTCGGTCTTCCCCGCGCCTACCTCCACGAGGAATAGAGAGGTCTGGGAGCTGTTGGGCACGCGCGAGACAAGCGCCACCTCGCGACCGGAAGGGGACACGGCCATGGGCGCCCGGATGTCCGGCGACGTAAAGATGTCGACATGCGTATCGCCCTGCGTGTCGAAGCGCCGCAGGTGGTACAGCCCGTCGCCATCCACCAGGATGGCGACGAGGTGCCGTCCGTCCCGTAGCCACACTGGCGACCGGGCATTCATCCCCGCCTCCTGCGGCAGGGCCTGCTGCACGCCCGTGGCCAGCTCCACCACCATGAGCGAATGGATGCCGTCCGCGTCGCGGTACTGCACTGCCACCCGGGACGCGTCCGGTGCCCACGTGGGCGCGAACTCCTGGCCCGTGGGCGCCGCAAGCAGCGGCTGTACCGCGCCGGTGGCGACGTCCACGAGGTAGACGTGGGTCTCCCCCGCCGTCGACTGGGCTTCCATGGCCAGCCGCGTGCCGTCCGGGGAGAAGGCGGGCGTACCCTGGAAGTTCGCGCCCGGCAGCGTCGACTTCACCACCCCCCCCGTCTCCAGGTCCTCCACGGCGATGCCCCGTACCGAGCTGGACTCCTGATAGGCGTAGGCCGCTTTCCGGCCATCGGCAGATAGCGCCGGAATGCTTCGGCGCGACAGCGCCAGTGTCTTCTTCCGGGTCTGGACCTTGAGCGCCCCGGCCTGGGTGCGCCCCACCTGACGACCGTTGCGGTACAGGTCCACCCAGGACAGGGGCTCCGCGGTGCCCACCACCTCCGTGACGGAGTTGGAGAGGACGATGGGCGTGCCAGAGGCCGTTGGGTACTTCAGCCAGGGCGCATCGGGCGCCTGCGTGTCGCCCGGCACTCCCGAGGCCACCACGGAAGGCGAGCTGCGGTTGCCGCCGCCATCCACCGCGAAAACCCGGTAGTAGTAGCGCGTCCCATTCACCAGGCGCCGGTCCGTGTAGGTCGTATCCGGAGTGGCCGCCACCATGACAGACGTGAACGGTCCCTGCTCCGCGAGGGCTCGCTCCACGAGGAAGCCCGCTGCGCCGCCCGCAGCGTGCGTCCACGTCAGTGCCAGCATCCCACCGGTTGCGGGCGCGGATACAGCCAGGGACTCGGGCGGAGCCAGCAGCGGCACATCCACCGTGGCGGACACCGCGTTCGAGTGCGTCCCCGAGAAGCCGTCCTCATTCACCGCCACCACCGTGTATGTGTACGTGCCGTTACGCAGGCCCGGGTCAAGATGGGTACGCGCATCCGCCGCCAGCGTGGCCACCATCTCGGCCGGCGCCGCCCCCGAGGCCCGCCACACCTCGAAGCCCGCTACGTCGACCGTGTCACCGGAGACAGAGAAGGCCAGGGCCACGCTCAGGCCCGACACCTCGGCCGGCGCCAGCGTCACCCCCGCGGAGGGCGGCGGCACTCGAGTGACGTACACCGGGTAGGACTCCATGCTCCTGCTGCCCGTGGTGTCCCTAGCGACGGCTGAGAGGACGTTCTCTCCCATTTGCAGGGGAGCCTGCACCTCGAACATCCCGGAGGTATCCGCCTCTGCCTGGGCCACGACGGCCCCGTCACGCTGAATGTCAATGGAGACCTCCGCGACCGGGCTGTAGCCGCTCAACCGCACGGTGGGCGTCGCGACACGCGTCTGTGCCGGCCAGTCCAGGTCCGGCCGGTACACCCGGGCCTGGGCCGTGCCTTCCGCGCGCGGCCCCCACTTCCCCACTGTTACCACCTGGTATGCGTGCGTGCCCTCGGGGACATCGACTTCGGAGAACGACGCAGAAGTCGTCAGGCGAGCCAGACCCAGCGTCACTTCGCTCAGAGATACGCCAGTGGTGTTGGAACCGCTGAGGAACTGGAGGCGAACGCCCTCGGCACCCCACACCTGGGGCAGGCTCAGCGAGACGTAGTCTCTGCTGGCCACCACGGGCTTGCCCATGGGGACCCACGTCCCATTCAACTTCAGGAACACCTGGACCGTGGATCCCCAGCTGAGGTCGGCCCGCAGTGACTCCAGGGGGACTGGAGCGCCGAACTCCATCTCCCAGGTCTGGGGCAGACCGGGCCCGGACTGCCAGGCGGTGTTGCTGTTACCGTCAAAACCCTGGGCCGGCGTGGAGCCGTTGACGCTGCTGCTCGCAGATGCCGTGGCAGCCGGGCGCGGCGGCTCCGGCAATAGCGAGGTGCCTCCACGCCGCACGTCGAAGCCCAGCACGAGCCCCGAGGGGTTGCTGTCCGTCCAGGAGAAGTCCACCGCGGAGCCCGTCGCCCGAGCGGTGACCGTGGGCGCCACGAGGTCGGGCGAGCTCGAAACGAGAATGGACGTCGGCGCCGGGTCCACGTTGCCACGGGTATCGGTGGCAACGGCGCGCAGTTCCAGGACCGGCGCGGCGAACTGCGCGGGGTCCAGCATCGCGGAGTACGGCGAATTCGTCGCGGCGGGCCCGAGGGGCACGAAGGCCCCTTGTCCGGCCGCGCGTGCCTCGAACTGAACCTGGGCGACATCCAGGTCCGTGGTGCTGGCCTGCACCGCCACCGGTCCGGACAGCCGGCTGTAGGGGCTGGGCGTCACCAACATCGCCACCGGTGCCCGCGTCTCCACGATGGCCGTCCTCGGCTGCGAGGGCGCGCTGAGGCTGCCGGCCACATCCACCGCGTAGAGCTGATACTCCAGCTCTCCGTCCAGCAGGCCCGCGTCGATGAATTGCGTCGTCCCGGCCGGCAACAGGAAGTCCAGGTAGTTTCCTGGGGAAGCGCCATCAGGCGCGTTGGCCGGAGCGCCATTGGCGAGGAGCAGATAGCCCGCCAGGTCCGTCTCGGTATTCGCCGTCCACTGCACGGTCACCGAGGAGCCGCTGGCCGTCGCCGAGAGCAGCACCGGCGCCGCCGGCGCCGTGTTGTCCACCTGCACCACGACGCGCGCATCGGCCACGTTGCCGGAGGTGTCCTCCGCCTCCAGGAGCAGCGTGTGCTGCGAGCCCTGCGGCACCGTGCTGGTGTCCCACAGGAGGAGCACGTCACCCGGTATCGGCGCTGTACCACGCGCCAGCTGCGTGAAGGCGGTAGGGAGCGCACCCGCCCCCACGGAGAGTCGGTATTCGCGGAAGTCCTTCAGGCTGAAGGCCCTCCCCTTCACCTGCACCTGACCGGAAACCACCATGCCATCCGCCGGCGAGTCGAGAGCCACCGCCGGAGGCGCGAAGTCCACCGCGGCTTCCGGCGAGGGCGGGCTCTGCTGTTGCGCCCTGTCCACCGCCACCACCGCGTAGCGGTACTCGGCGGCCGAGAGGTTGTCTTCGGCGAACGTCGTGCCCGACACGAGGCCCGTGCCGATGGGCGCCATGGGGCCCTCCCCCTCCGCTCGCAGCACGCGGTAGCCCACGAGGTCCGCGTCGCCACTGGCTGTCCACGTCAGCGTGACGTCATTCGGCGGCCGCACCTGGGCCGTCAGGCCGGCAGGGGCGGACGGCGGAGCGCGGTCCACGAAGAAGCCCGCCACGTCCACCCGCTCGTTGCCGGCCCGGTCCTTTACCGTCAGCCGCAGCGTGTAGTCGCCGTCGGCCGGCGTCTTCGCGAGGGTGGCCAGCGTGCTCTCGGCCACCGGTGACGTGCCCTTCACCAGCGTCACGAACCGGGCTGCCGTCGCGGGCACGCCATCGGAGAGTTCCAGATGGTACTCCGCGAGACGCTCGTCCGTGGCCGTGCCCGAAATCGTGCCCGCCGCTAGCAGGACGCTGTCCCGCGGCGAGGTGATGTGTGCCTGTGGCAGCGTGCTATCGAGGGTGAGAGCGATGCGGCTCTCACCGGTGTTGCCCGCCTGGTCCTCCACCTTCAGGAGAAGGGTGACATCCCCATCCGCCGCCCCGGCCACGTCCCAGCGCAGGAGGATGCTGTCCCCGGGGAACTCGGACCAGGATGCCAGCAACTCCGGCGCCGAGCCGTCCCCGCGCAGCAACTCCAGCGTGAGGCGCCGCAGGTGTGGCTCCTCCAGCGTGGCGGTGACGGGCACCAGGCCATCAAGTCCGGTGAGGACCGCACCGTCCAGCGGAGCGGTGAAGGCCACTACCGGCGGCGTGGCATCCACCGAGAAGGCGATGACCGTCTCGCGGAAGTTGCCCGCGACGTCCGTCGCGCGGACCGTCAACGTGTGTGAGCCCTCCGCCAGCGACGTGAGCGCGGAGAGCTTCCCGTTCACCGGGGCCGTCCCCGAGGCCACGGTGCTCGTCGTCCCCGCGGGGGACGTGTGCAGCACCGTCCAGGTCTCGAGGTGGGGATCGTCAATGCTCCCGACGGCGTCCACGCTGGCGCGGACGATGGCCCCTGGCTGCGGCGCCGTGACGGCCACGTCGGGCACCTGCCTGTCGAGAGTCAGGGGGGCTTCGGCCTCCTCCGTCGTCGCGCCCGCGGTGGCCACGAGGCGCACGCGATACTCTCCGTCCGGAAGCGGCTGCAGGAGCGCGAGCTCCAGCGGCGCGGTGTGCTCGCCCGCGTCCCGCGAGGTGGAAGCCAGCGGGAGCCCCACCACCTGTCCTCCAGCATCCACCACCTCCAGGCGCACGGTGGCCGCCGACAGCAGGCGGAATCCGGCCTGGGTGACGTCTTGGGCCCCATCCCCGTTCGGTGACAGCACGCTTCGCGCGAGCGAGAACCCGCCCAGTACGCCTCGGGCCGACACGTCCACCGTCGCCAGCGCCGTGGAGGTGTATCCCGCAGTGTCCCTCACCACCAGTCGCAGGGTATGCGGCCCCGGCTGCAGCCGCGCGGTGTCCACCGTCCCCAGCGCACCCGTGGCTGGCGCGGACGCTGCCTGCACCAGCGTGTAGCTCGTGGGAGCCGTCCCCTCCCCCACGAAGAGCTGGTAGTCAAGGAAGTTGGTGTCGCTGGCCTCACCGCGCACCGTCACCGTACCCTGCACGCTTCCCCCCGCCGGCGAGTCGATTCGCGCCACCGGCGCCTGGGCGTCAACCCGCACCCGGGTGGTCCGGCTCGTCTCCGCGCCACAGGCGTTCCCCGCCGTCAGGCGCAGCACGTAGTCACCATCCGCAAGGGCGCTTCCCGCCGGGCCGCGCCCATCCCAGGCCACGGTGTTGGCGCCCGCCACGAAGGAACCCTGGTAGAGGGTCCCCAGGGAGGGCCCCTCCACCTCGCCAGTCAGCCGCGCCAGCGTCACCGTGACTGTTGCGTCTTCCGTCAGCGTGGCATCCAGCGTCGTGCCACCCTGGTCCGGTGCCACGAAATCCGTCGCCGCCGCGAAGCGCGAGATGTCCACGCCCGCGACGTAGCGGAAGGTCCTGACGGGAGAGCAGTAGCTGCCCCCACTCGCGTCCCAGGCGCTGAGGCGCATCTCGTAATCGCCAGAGGCCAAGCGGCTGGTGTCCACCTGCGCCAGGAGGCCCGTCACCGTCCGGGCCTGCGGAATGGCGTAGAAGGTGCTCGCCTGCTGCTCCAGCGGATGGCCCGCCTCTCCCAGGAGGACGGCGTAGCCATCGAGGAGGTTGTCGGAGATGGTGCCCCGCACTTCGATGGCCGTGCGCTGGCGGCCCTGCGCGTCCCGCATGCGCACCGGGCACACCACCGCCTGTGAGGCCGGGACGTCCAGGACGGTGGAGGGAGCCTGCCGATCCACTGCGGCGGTGACGGCGTCGAGCATGTCCGTCACCGTCAGGCCCAAGCTGTCCGTGGCCTGGGCCGTCACGAGGTAGCGGCCATCAGGCAAGCCCGCCGAGGAGAAGGTTCCCGTCGTCTCCACCCTGGGGGCCGCCGTGAAGGGCTCCACCACCACCGGTGTCACCGTGGTGGAGGCGTGCGGCCTCACCCAGGCGGCAATCTCCCGTACGTTGCCCCCGCCCTCAGCGGATGCGCTGAAGGCCACGGTGAAGTGGGGATCCTGCGGCGTGCAGGCGGGAGCCCGGCCTTCCACGCGCGCCACGGACTCCACCTTCACCCGGGTGCAGGGCACGTCGAACGTCGCGGACGCCGTGCAGGTGTTCTCGGAGTGGGCCTCCGAGTCCACGGGCGCACTGCCATCCGCGAAGTACGTCACCACCCGCACCTTCTGCTCGCTGCATGCCCACGAGGCGTCGCTCGTCACCGCCAGGGCCGGGGCCGTCCCGTTGAAGGCCCCCAGCGTCCCCACACTCCTCCAGGTGGATGAGCCACCGCCCTGGACGAAGACCTCCATGGCGGAGACCGGCTTGCGGAAGGTCTCAGCAAACGTCAGGGAGGCCCCTGTGTCCGTCACTGCGGCTCCCGTCAGGAAGGTTCCGCAGAGGTTCACCGTCTTCTCGGTGTCCAGCCGCTGTCCCAGGACGGTGCGTCCGCGGAACCTCGCGCGGTACTGACACCCCGTGAGGCCGGAGGTGTCGAGGTTCGCTTCCAGCGTCGCCGTCCCATCGGGCCGCGCCTGGAGCACCATGTCGTCGAGCGAGTAGGTCCGCTCCGGCTGCGACGAGGAAGGCGCAACGAAGTCCACCGCGGCCCCTGGCTCGAGGAGGAAGGAGGCCGCCGTGAAGAGGGTCAACGTCACCTTGGAGGACTCACCCA
Organism: Myxococcus sp. RHSTA-1-4; assembly: GCF_020037125.1. Lineage (GTDB taxonomy): Bacteria > Myxococcota > Myxococcia > Myxococcales > Myxococcaceae > Myxococcus. The sequence continues at coordinate 248,164 of NZ_JAIQDG010000009.1, read as the reverse complement.
CTCCCGAGGGGGCGGTGCACACCCGCAGCTCCGAGAGCTGCGCTTCGAACCTCACCCTGGCCCGGAAGAGTTGCCCATCCGCCGCGGTCGCCTCCACGTCGACGTCGTAGGCTCCAGGCGCCAGGGCGCGGGCGTCCCAGAGCACCACGGCATCTCCCAGCGCGTTGACGTTCTGCGTGTCGAGCTGCGACTGGCCGGTCTCCCGCCGCGTGTACCGGACGGCGAAGCTGACGAGAGGCGAGTCGGAGGAGTGGTCGAGGGCGAAGGCGTAGTGCTGGGGCGCGAAGGCGAAGACATGCGGGAAGCCATTCGCGTCCATCAGCGGGGTCAGCCGGTCGATACGCGGCACCTGGCGACCATCAAGCAGGAGGTGGCCGTACTCGGGCCCCACCTCCGCGGCCTCTCCCAGGGCGGTGACGAACATGGCCTCGGGCGTCGACAGCGGGAGGGTCGTCCTCGCGTTGCCGGCCTTGTCCCAGGCCTTCAGCCGGAGCGCGCGCCCACTGAGTGATCGCAACCGCAGGGGCCTGTCCAGCACCTCCACCTTCGTCTGCGTGAACGCGGCTTGACCGACGCTCACCGTGGTGAAGTCATTGACGCTCGCGGGCGCCCGCTGCTCCAGCGTCCACCCGACGAGGTTGGCATCCTCGGCCCGCCAGCTCGTCCGGAGCTGGACGGCGGGCACCATCAACCGATGGCCTTCCGGCTGCGACAGCGCGTCCGCGAAGCCATATGCGAAGACGTCGCCTTCCGGCGGATTCTGCTCGGCCGGGAGCTTCTTCGAGAAGCGAAGCTCCAGGTCGGGGGGGCTGCTGTCCACGACGAAGCGCAGCGAGGCTCCCTCCGTCCGGGCCGTATAGACACCATCCTCGACCGCCACGCCCTGGTCATTCCTGCCATCCCAGGAGAAGGACTGGTCACCCGCCCCGGTGTGCGTCACGGAGACATGGCGGACGGCGGTGCCCGCCGAGGAGACGAACTCGAACTGCGTCGTGAGTGGCGCGGTGTTGGTGTAGTGCAGCTCCGAGACGTCCTGCACCCCATCACCGTTGGGGGAGAGGAACTCGGGCTCGCGCCAGAGGTTCGCCAGCAGCGGCGTGCTAGTCCACGCCGCCAACGTCCGGCTCGTGCGCACGTTGCCTGCCTTGTCGGTGGCCTTGAGCATCACCTCGTACATTCCCGGCGCGGAGGGCGTCCACTCGGCCAGCGTGCCGTTCAGCATGGGCTGGTTGGAGCGCGCTATGACGGTCGGCGTCCCCGAGGGCATGGCGCGGACGGAGACTTCGTAGGACTCAAAGTTCTTGTCCATCGCCGTCCCGTGGAGGGTGAGAGACGACGAGCCCGTCTTTCGCGTGGCCACCACGCGCACCCCCAGGTTCTCCAGTGAGGAGACCGCGCGGTAGCCACCCGGTGCCAGAACCACGCTGAGGAAACTGCCTTGGGGGGAAATCTGCAGGTCCTGCACACCAGCGCCGACGGGAGCCGTATAGAACGGGTGCCCCGGGCCTCCTTCCAGCGGCACGGACCAGATTTCCCAGGGGAGCCCCTTGTCCGAGCCCTTGCTGTAAGTGAAGTAGAGGGACTGCTTTAGCCCATCGAGGGACAGGGAGTAGAGCTGCCGGGTGAAGAGGCGCCCATCCCAATCTCCAAACGGAATCTTGAAGACGGTTCGTCGCACCCCTGTCAGGGGGGCCACGGCGAAGAGTTCGTCATTTGAACCGTAAATGAGCTCGGAGTCTGTTGACCAGATATGCCGCCTGCCGCCTACGTACGTCGTGGTCTCCGTGCGGGAGGGATAGTTGAGCGGTCCTACCTGCCGGGGTGTCCCGCCTTCAATCCCCACGGCGAAGACTCCGACCCTGTCCGCGATGTAGTCACTGTGATCGGCCACCCGGAAGGAGAACATCTGCCCGTCGGGCGAAAACGCCCCTTCCGACATGTACTCAGCGGGATCGAGTACGCTCAACGCCTTCAGCGTCCGCCTGTTCGCACCGGTCCGGTCAATGACCTCTAGGATGTGGCGCCATGCATAGCCATTGTAAGCCAGGGTACTGAAGACAACCCTCTGGCTGTCATGGCTGAATATTGGAACGACGTAGCCCGACACCGACTTGTACTTCTCATTGTGTGCGAGCGTCTGCACCTTCTTGGTGTCAAGGTCTTGCATGCCGAGGTGGCCGCAGTTCTGGTTGCTGTAACCGCAAGAACTCATGCTGATGGGAAAGAGCAGGGTCTTCCCATCGGGCGAGATCGAGACGTCGTAGATCCGCCGGATGTCGCAATCCCACTCGGGCTGCACCCGCTCCGGTGACCCACCCTCCAACGATTGGAAATACATGCTACACATCTGGGCCGATCCGGACTGGCGCTGGCCGACGAAGTAGATGCCCGAATCATCGGGCGCGAAAGCGAGACGCCCACGCCGAGTCACACCCGAACCAGCCGAAGGCTCCAGAGTCTTCTCCAGCAGCCACTGCGACCCGGGTGCATCCTCCAGGCGCGAGCGGTTGTTGTCGACGACGGCCACCAGCATCCCGAGGTCCGTCTTGCCGCTGGACGCACTCGCGCGGACCGCCAGTTGGTACGAGCCGTCTCTTGTTACTCGTCCCTGCGCATCCCGCCCGTCCCAGCTGACGGTGCCCGCCTCCGCCGGCTCCGCCATCAGCGTCCGGACCAGGACGCCCGCCGCGTTACGGACCTCCACGTCCACGGCGGAAGGCGCCGCCAGCCGGTAGCTCACCTCGGTGGCGTCCTTCACCCCGTCCCCATTGGGCGAGAAGAAGAGATGGGAGAGGGCCAGCGCCGAGTCCTGCACCCGGACCCTCCGCTCCGCGCGGTTGTTGTCGTACCGGCCCTCGCTGACCGCCTGCGAGGGATTCACCACCGCCACCAGTCGCTGTTCCCCGGTCAGCCCCGTGGTGCTCCACGTGAAGGTGGCCTCCGCGCGCTCGCCCGCCGGCACGAGCGCCAGGGGCTGGCTGCCGAGGAGCGCCCCGCCGCTGCCCGGCTCCCCCAGGTACAGCTCCACCACCGCCCCCGCCGCGTCCTGCCCGCCGGAGTTGAGGACGGATACCGTCACCGGCACGTCCATGCCCGAGCGGGGATAGACCGGCTCGGGCTGGATATCCGCGCTGCCCACCACCAGCTCCGCGAGGGGCACCGGCTGGAAGGACACCACCGCGCGGTTGTCCATCTCGTCGATCTCCTGGACCTGCAGGTCCGCGTCCAGCTCCACCCGCACGGCGGCCTGCGCCGCTTCCGCCACCGTGAAGGGCGCGGAGACGGTGACGCTTTCCCCGGCGGCCACCGACGTCACCTCGCGGCGGGCGAACCGCGAGTCCGTGCCCCCGGTGGGGCCCTCGAAGAAATCCACGAAGAAGGGCCCCGCGGCCGAGGCCCCGCCGTTGCGCACCACGACAGTGGCCGTGGCCTCCACCTGCTGCAAGGGCCGCAGCGGCGAAAGCGAGAGCCCACCCGCCGGGATGTCCAGGTTGGCCAGCGTGGAGGCGTCGACAGTGAAGGCCGCCGTCGCGATGTCATTCGCCGGGTTGCCGTCCGCCGGCGCCGGCTGGCCGGAGAGGACCTGGACCTTCGCGACGAGGCTGCCCGCGAGGTTCGCGCGCCACGTCACGTCGCGCTGCACGGAGCCTCCCGCCGGGACGGTGACACTCTGGGACGGCAGCGTGGCGAGCGTCGCGCCGCCGGAGGACTCGATGGTGAGCCGCACCGTGGTGCCGGGCGCGTCCACCGTGCCGGCATTCACCACGCGGAAGGAGAGCGACACGTCCTGTCCCTGCTGCGTCTGGGACGGTGTCACCGTCAGGTTCGCCACCCCCACGTCGATGGAGGGGGTGACAGGCACCTGCACGGTGCCCATGTTGTTGTCCTCGTTCCCCTCGGCGTACAGCTTGCGCGGGTCCACCACGATGGAGACCTCGACGGCGGACGGAGCACTGGCAACGCTGCCCGTCAGCGTCACGGGAACGGACGCGCGCCCGGCCAGCGCCACCGTTGTCGTCGCCACGGGAACTTCGTGGACGAGCAGGGCCACCTCCACCGAGTCCGCGTCCGCCACGCTCAGGTTGCGCAGGGTGGCGATCGCCGTCAGCGTGGTGGGCAGCTGGCTGATGGCCACCGGTGACGTGGAGACACTGCCCGCGCTCACCACCAGGTCCAGCAGCGCCGGGGGCAGCTCGACGGTCAGCGGTACCGCCACCCGGTTGTCATCCTCCCGGGTCTCATCCACGACCTGTGGAGCGTCGACCACGATGAAGACCTGCGTGGCCCCCGCCTGGCCCGTGGTGTCGAGGGTGAGGACCACCGTGCCCGTGGCCCCCGCCTCAATGCTGGGAAGGGTTTGCGGCGCCCCCAGGGACGTGCCGTTCGCGTCGAAGGCCTGCACCTGCACGCCGTCCGCCCTGGAGCCTCCGAAGTTGTGCACGGACACCGTCGCGAGGACGGCCTCCCCTTCCACCACCGTCGAGGCCGAGAGCGCCACGTCGAGCGGCGCCAGCGACAGGTTGGGCGTCAGCGCCGTCCGCACCGCCTGGACGACCCAGGCCGTGGCGTGGACCGACGACTCCCAGCTCCCGTCATCCCGCTGCACGCCCAGGAGCGCACCGGCCGTCGTGGCCGCGTCCGCCGAGGACAGCCGGGACCAGGCCTTGAGGGCCAGGAGGGCCTGGGCCGTGGCCGCCGCGGACGGGCGCTCGTCACCATAGAGATGTCCGGGGTTGCGGCGGCTCTCCAGGAACGCCGCGGCCTTGCCGGCGGCGGCGTAGGTGGCGGGCGTCCTCGGCAGCCGCGCCAGCATCTCCATCACGAGAGCCGTCGGCTCGACGCGGCCGGGGCCACCCACCAGCAGCGGCCAGCTTCCATCCATGGACTGCCGGGCCAGCAGGAACTCCGTCAGGCCCGTGAGCTGGGGCGCCGTCGCGCCCGCCGCCACCAGGGCCCGGGCCGCGAGCACCGAGTCGATGACCGTGGGCGTGTAACCCTGCGACAACCCCGCGCCCCCGCCTGTCCACCACCCGAGCTGCCCCGTGAGGGCGGTGAGCGCCGCCTGGACGGACTCCGGCGTCTGCCGGGCCGCCACGAGCCCGAGCACCCTGCGCGCCGCATCATCCACCCCGGACCCCATCGTGGCCGCGAGGTAGCCCCCGCCCCGTCCCGTCGCGGCCGTCACGCTCGGCGAGAGGCCACTGAGCGCTAGCGCCTCGAGCGCCACCTGCGTCTCACGCCACCGGGTGCCGGTGCCATCGCCATCCGCCCAGAAGCCCTCCGCCTTCTGCCGGGCCACCAGGTAGTCGATGCCCCGCTGGAGGCTGGGCTCCGCGGTGCCCGGCGACGGAGGCAGCTCCACCAATGCCGTCTCGAAGACGGCGCGCCCCCGGGTGAGGAAGAAGAAGCTGTTGCTGAAGGAGCGGCGCAGCTCGTCGACGAAGGCCACCTGCGCCGGAGTCGCCTGCTGCCCCTGCGGAGTCATGAGGATGAACGCCGCGCGGAAGGACTTCTGCGACTGGCCCACCGCCGGCACGCGGGCGCCCTCGGCCGCGATGATGTCGTTGATGGAGAGGGTGCGCGCCGTGGCGTCGATGCGGGTGCCGTCCGCCGGGGGCAGGTCCACCGCCTGGTGGGGCACCTGGGCGCCGGGGGTGAGCAGCGTCAGCGGGCCCACCTCGTCCGGGCCCAGCAGGCCCATGAGGTACAGGTCCAGATTGGAGTAGCGCGTCCGCGAGCGTGCCGACGTGAAGCTTCCCGCCACCTCCTGCGTCCACTCACTGCCGTAGAGCACGGACGCGTCCGAGTCGAGGAAGAAGCTCCAGTGAGCGCCCTCCCGCCCCACCAGGTCCGTCCTCCGCGCCTGGGTCACGGGATCCAGATAGGCGACCCGTCCGCTCCACTGGTGGGCCACCTCGTGGGCGAGGATGGAGGCGGCGGACTCCACGCTGGTGCCCAGGGCGTCGGGGTTCAGGGCCAGGACGTCCACGTACCCCTTCAGCCGCGTGGCACTTCCATACTGGGCGCCCACGTCATGGGGCGATGGGAGACCAATGCCCTGGACGGCGTTGCGGACGACGATGTGGTAGCCCCCGACCTCCTGGCCCAGGTCCACGTCGAACGTGGGCAGGACCACCAGGAAGTCGTACGCGTCACCGTGCGTCTCGTAGAACTTCTGCGCAACACGGGCCCTGGGCGCGCTCGCGGTGCCATAGGGCATCCCGTCGTGCTGGACGACGGTGACATGCTCCGAGCCGAAGGCACTCGCGGGCAGGGCCGCCGCCGCCACCACGCACAACGCCCCCACCAGCCCCCCCAGGGACTGGTTTCCAAGAATCCCGGTCCGGCGCATCTCCCCCTCCTGCAACCATGAGCACTTCGAGCAGCACATCCGCGCCATTGAATGTCGGCGCTCTGACATTTGCAGCGGCGTGGCATCTACAGAGTCCGTGGCCGCGCGTCAAACCGATAAAGGCATTTGACAAGGAAATGATTGTCACGGCAGGCGCACGGTTCCGTCATGGTTTCGGAATGGCCCTTGAGGCCCGCCTGAAGACAGACAGGGTGGCCCCGACTGCCCCGCCAGCGATCCGACGAGAGCGTCCGCCCACGGCGCCTCGCGCCGTCTGGCCAGCCGTCACGGGTGATGGAGACGTGACCCCACCACGAGCCGTGGCGGAGCCTGCGATCCGCTAGAAGTTTCCAGCCCACACGGCCGCCGCGGGGCCGCGGGGCGAGGTGGATGTTTCTGTCCACCCCCTTTGATCAGGGATTGCCGGGGGTTGCCCCGGAGGGTGGAGCTTTTCGTCCACCCTCCCCCATACCTGCGCCCCGGGCGCTCCCTTCAAGTGTGCGGGATCACTGAGTCACGCACGCCAAAGTGTGCGGGCACGCGTGTTGCTGTCTGCCCACCGACGGTTCCAACGCACCAATGGGGTGTGGGTGGCCATGGGCCCGGCCTGGCCCAGGGGGACGCTTCTGGTGGCGACGTACGCGGCGATTTCCGCGGTGGGACAGGGGCTCGTCGCCCTCCTGGAGCAGTCCTGTCCGAAGCCGGAATTCGAGGGCGCGAAGTTCCGCCTCTTCCTGGCCTCTGACTTCAAGACGCCCCCCTTCGAGGAGGGCATCTCCCTCTTCCTCTACCGCGTCACCCCCAGCACCACCCGCCGCAACCTCCCGGGCCGCGTGGACTCGCAGGGGCGACGCACTCGCAGGCCCCTGCCGCTCGACCTCTATTACCTCCTCACGCCGTGGGCGAAGACACCCGCCATGCAGCACCGGCTCCTCGGCTGGGCCATGCGGCTGCTGGAGGACACGCCCACCCTCACCGCCAGCTTCCTCAACCACTACGGCACCCCGGAGGCCGACACCTTCCTCCCCGATGAGACGGTGACGCTCGTCTTCGAGCCCCTGTCCATCCAGGACATGCTCAACATCTGGAAGCCCGGCGAGCCCAACATCCAGGTGTCCGCCACCTACGTCGCGCGGATGGTGGTCATCGAATCCGCCATCTCCGATGAAGAGGCCGGCCGCGTGCAGACGCGGGTCCTCGAGCCGGGGAGGCTCACCGAGCGATGAGGCCTCCCGTCCACGTCATGGAGCGCCTGTCTCGCGTGGCCCCGCTGGGCCTGCGCTTCGTGGACGAGGCCACCGGCACCTTCATCGGTGACGGCCTCCAGGTCAGCGCCTTCCCCGAGGGACTGCCCGCCGCCCGCCGCCAATCCGTGCTCAACCGCTCCGGCATCCACGTCCTCATGGACCTGCCCGGCCTGCGAGACCTCGAGTTCGGGGACGAGCACGCCGGAGATGACGCGTGGTGGGCCACCCACGCCGGCCAGCGGCCCTACACCGTGGAGGTACGGGACACGCTGGGCCGCTTCCTGCCGTGCGCCTTCCGCGCCGAGCTGCCCCACCGGAAGCTGTTCGCTCCGGACTGCGTGTCCTCGCCGCCGTCTCCGCTGTCTCCCCTGTCTCCCAACGACGACGGGCCCTCCGTGCCGCTCTTCTCCGCGCCCTCGCGCCAGGCCGCCGTGCCCCTGGCCGTGCTGCGCGCCGAGCTGTGGGACGTGGACGAGGACGCCCCGGCGGCGTGGGCCCTGGTGGAGGCCACGGACCCGGGAGGCGTCACCGTGCGCGGCGTGGCGGACGAGAAGGGCCGGCTCGCCCTCTTCTTCCAGTACCCCAGGCCCCTCGACTTCTCGCCGGACTTCAGCTTCCCAGCGGGGCCTCCCCTGCTGGAGCAGACGTGGGCGCTGCAGATTCGCGTCCACTACACCCGCCGCACGCCCGTGCCGGAGCTGCCGGACGTGTGCCTCACGCTGTCCCAGCCCCCGGCGGGGGTGTGGACGGTCGACTCGGGCGGCCCGCTGGCGCTGCTCGAGTCAACGCTGCGCTACGGCCAGGAGCTCGTCCTGCGGACCCGCCGTCCCGACCCGCAGGCCCCGCCCCACCCCAGGCTGTGGATCACCCCCACGGGTTCAACGCCCTAGGAAAGACCGATGCCCGAATATCTTGCCCCTGGCGTATTCATCGAGGAGACCAGCTTCCGTGCCAAGTCCATCGAGGGCGTGAGCACGACCACCACCGGCTTCATCGGCCCCACACGCTACGGGCCCGTGGACCTGGAGCCGGAGCTCGTCACCAGCGTGGTGGAGTTCGAGCGCGTCTACGGCAACCGGCGCCAGCTCCAGTACCCCTCCGGCACCATCCTCCACAACTACACGTGGCACGCCGTGCGCGCCTTCTTCGAGGAGGGCGGCAAGCGCCTCTACGTGAGCCGCACCTACCGCCGGCCGGATGACAAGACCTACACCGGCCTGGACAGCACCATCAGCCTGGTGAGCGCCTCGCCCGCCTCCGCTCCCTTCAATGACGGCCACGCCCGCGCGCTGCTGGAGCCGAACGCGGCGGACAAGACGCAGACGCTGGTCCTGGCCGCGCGCTACCCCGGGCTGGCCGGCAACCTGCGCGTGCGCTTCACGCTCCGGGTGGGGCAGAACGTCCTCTCCTTCGAGAACGGCACGCCGCGCGTGGGCGCGCTGCTGGAGCGCGACGTGGTGCTGATGAAGGACATCACGTCCCCCCTCTCCAGCCCCATGGGCGCCGGCGAAATCTACCTGGCGGAGTGGGACCAGGACGCCAATGACTGGAAGTTCACCCAGGGCCCGAGCTCGCCGGTGTTCCTGTCCACGCTCCCCGCCGGGCAGGGCATCGAGATTCGCGTCATCACCGTGGCGGTGACGGTGATTCCCACGGACGACCCCGCCTCCGCGCAGACGTGGGACGGGCTGGCGCTGGACCCGAAGCACACCCGCGCCGGGGCGGAGGACTCGCTGACCGCGCGATTCAAGCACGACACCAACGACACGGCGCGCAACCGGGAAATGCCCATCATCGTGGACACGCAGGGGCTCACCCACGGCGTGGCGGTGATTGGCGCCTTCCTGGCGGCCAGCCTCGCCAGCCCGCCCGCCAGCCCGCCGCTGGACATGGCGCTGGAGGACCCGGACTCGACGGAGGCGGAGCGCTCGCTGGAGGTGCTGCTCAAGGGCGGCAGCGACGGCATGCGCCCGGTGGCGGACGACTACCAGGGCCAGGGCATCCCCAACACCACCCGGAAGACGGGCCTGCTCCAGTTCGAGGACCTGGAGGACATCTCCATCGTCGCCGCGCCGGGCTCCACGTTCGGCTACGAGAACGGCTACGGGGCGAGCTCCGCCACCATCATCAACCTGCTCATCTCCCACGCGCAGCGGATGAAGTACCGCATCGCCGTGCTGGACAGCGGCAATGGCCAGACGATTGCCCAGGTGCGCGCTCTGCGCGCGAAGATCGACTCCAGCCACGCGGCGCTCTACTACCCGTGGGTGAAGGTGCTGGACCCCGTCACGCGCCAGCCCATCTTCCTGCCTCCCAGCGGCTTCGTGGCCGGCATCTACGCGCGCAACGACGTCAACCGCGCCGTCTACAAGGCCCCCGCCAACGAGGTGGTCAACCTGGCGCTGGGCTTCGAGGCGAACCTCAGCAAGGCGCAGCAGGAGGTGCTCAACCCCGAGGGCATCAACGCCTTCCGCTTCTTCGAGGGCCGCGGCAACCGGCTGTGGGGCGCGCGCACCACGTCGTCCGACCCCGAGTGGAAGTACGTCAACCTGCGCCGCTACTTCGCCTACCTGGAGCGCTCCATCGACAAGGGCACCCAGTGGGCCGTGTTCGAGCCGAACGGCGAGCAACTCTGGGCCAACGTGCGGCGGACGATTGAAGACTTCCTCCTCAACGAGTGGCAGTCGGGCGCGCTGCTCGGCGACAAGCCGGAGAAGGCGTACTTCGTGAAGTGCGACCGCAGCACCATGAGCCAGAACGACCTGGATAACGGTCGGCTGGTCTGCCTCATCGGCGTGGCGCCGCTGCGCCCGGCCGAGTTCGTCATCTTCCGCATCGGCCAGTGGACCGGCGACCGGAAGTAACCCTCCTGGAGAGCACCCATGGCCGTCTTTCGAGATCGTCCCTATGTGCAGTTCAACTTCCTGGTCGACCTGGGCACCGGCACCACCGAGGGCCCTGACGCCGGCTTCCAGGAAATCTCCAACGTGGGCATGGAGGTCACCGTCGCGGAGTACCGCAACGGCAACGAGAAGGAGAACAGCGTCCGCAAGATTACCGGCCTGAACAAGGCCACGGACGTCACCATGAAGCGCGGGGTGATTGGCTCGCTCAGCCTCTACAAGTGGTTGGATCAGCTCCGCAACGGCGACGCCAACGCGCTGCGCACCGTCACCATCCAGCTCCAGAACGAGGACCACACCGCGGTGGTGCAGACGTGGAAGCTGTTGCGCGCGCGCATCATCAAGCACGTGTCCGGCCCCTTCAACGCGAAGGGCACCGACGTGGCCATCGAAGAGCTGACCATCGCCTACGAGCGCCTGGAGATGGAGTGACGTGAGCCGCCCCGCCGCCAGACGCCTCCCCGGCCTCCGCTTCGAGATGCAGGCGCCGCCCGTGGCGGACGCGCTGCCTCGGATGGACGTGGCCGCGTTCGTCGGCTTCGCCGCCTCCGGCCCGCTGCACGTGCCGGTGGCGGTGGAGGACGTGGCGGACTTCGAGGCGGTGTTCGGCGCGGCGCCCCTGCTGGCCTGGGACGCCGAGCGGGGCGAGCCGGTGCACGCGCACCTGGAGTCCGCCGTGCGCGCCTTCTTCCGCAACGGCGGCCGGCGCTGCTGGGTGGTGCGCGTGGCGGGCAGTGGCGCTCGCACCAACACCTTCCCGGTGCCGGGCCTGCTGCGGTGCTCGGAGGGCGGAGCGGTGTTCGCGGCGCTGGCGCGGGCCCGCTCGGAGGGGAGCTGGTCGGACGCGGCGAAGGTGGCCGCCTCCCTCCACCGCGAGCCGGTGGACCTGGTGGACTGGAACAGCGCGGGCGGCGCGGGCGCGGAGTTGCGGGTGACCGCGCCCGGCGGCGTGGCCGTGGGCGACCTGCTGCGCGTGAGCTTCGACGGCACCGGCTGCTCGCTGCTGGTGCCCGTGGAGTCCGCGGAGCCCGTGGCGCGGGAGACGGCGCCGGTGGGGTCCGGCCCGGCGTCCCGGCGGGTGACGGCGCTCGTGCGCTCGCCCCACGCGCGGTGGATGCAGACGGACGCTGCGCCCGTCGACACCACGCCCTTCGTTTCCTGGACGCGGGGCGAGGGGGACGAGGTGTCCCTGGACGTCACCGCGATGACGGACCCGGGGCCGGGTGTGACGCCGCGCGTGCTCACGCTCACCCTGAACCTGACGCCCGAGGAGGCCCCCTCGCCCGGCACGGTGCTGCGCATCGTGGACGCGTCCACCGGCGAGCTCTGGCTCCAGGTGGAGTCCGTGACGCTGGGGCAGGGAGAGACGGGCGCGGTGCAGGTGTCCGGCGTAGCAACGCGGGTGATGACCAGCGCTCCCATGGACGTGGCCTCCGCGCCCGCGTGGTGCGAGCGGCTGACGCTGAGCCTGTGGACGCGGCGGGGCGAAGAGCCGCCGGCGCAGCTGGAGCGGCTGGGCTTCTGCCCGGCGCACCCGCGCCACTGGGCCGCGCTGCCCACCGACGTGGAGCGGGCCCGGCACGAGGACGAGGAGACGCTCCCCGCGCGGCTGCCGGAGGAGCGGCTGCCACAGGACTGGCGCCAGGGCGTCCCCGCCGCCCGCTTCCCGCTGGCGGGCCCCGGCCCGGCGGGCGAGCTGTTCTCCCTGCCGCTGGGACTGACGGACCAGCCCACCGCGTACGTGGGCTGCACACCTCCGGCGGGGGACTCGCTGGAGCGCGACGGCCTGGCCGTCTTCGGCGCGGACCTCTTCCTGGACGCGGGCGTGAAGTCCGTTGGCACGGAGGCGCTGATGGCCCAGGCGGACTTCCTCCGCTACCAGAGCAGCCAGCCGCGCTCCCTCCAGGGCATCCACGCGGTGCTGGACCGGCTGGACGCCACCCTGGTGGCGGTGCCGGACGCGGTGCACCGGCCGTGGGTGCTCGTGGGACGTCCCGACGTCCCGCCTCCAGAGCCGGGCGAGCCGCTCCCGGAGCCGGCCTGGGGCTCGTTCCTCGACTGCGCCTTCCGGCCCCCACCCGCGCCCGAGCCGCTGGTGGCGCAGCCGGACGCGCCGTCCTCCGGGCAGTCCTTCACCCTGACCTGGGCGGAGGTGCCGGGGACGGACGTCGCGTACGTCCTGGAAGAGGCCACGGAGCCGGACTTCCGCGACGCGGCCGAGCTGTACCGGGGGCCGCGAACCACCCGCACGCTCTACGGACGCACGGCCGGCACGCGCTACTACCGGGTCCGCGCCGAGAGCGGGGGCGTCACCGGTCCGTGGGCTCCGGGAGTGGCCGTCACGGTGGCGCCACCGGCGCGGTGGCACCTGGCGCCCGAGTCCCAGTACGACGTGGGGCCGCTGCTGGCCGTGCAGCGCGCGCTGATGCGGATGTCCTGCGCACGCGGAGACCTGCTGGCCGTGCTGTCGCTGCCCGAGCACTACCGGGAGGAGGACGCCATGGCCCACGCGGCGGCGCTCCAGTCCCCGCTGGGCGCGGAGGAGGACGGCGTGCCGCCGCTGGGCCTCATCGAGGAGGCGGCCCTCTCCCACGGCGCCCTCTACCACCCGTGGACCTTCGTCTCCGAGGAGGGCCGCTCCGGCGCGCCCCGGCGCATGCCTCCGGACGGCACCGCGTGCGGCGTGCTGGCGCGGCGGGCGCTGGAGCGCGGGGCGTGGGTGGCCCCCGCCAACGAGCGCTGGGACGGCGTGGTGGCGCTGGACCCGGCGATGAGCTCCGAGCGGTGGCTGGACCTCCAGGAAGCGCAGGTGAACGTGGTGCGCCAGGAGCCCCGGGCCTTCCTCACGCTGTCCGCGGACACGCTGTCCACGGACCCGGAGCTGCGCCCCATCCACGTGCGGCGCCTGCTGGCGCTGCTGCGGCGCGCGGCCCTGCGCCTGGGCGCCACGTATGTCTTCGAGCCCAACGACGCCAGCTTCCGGCGGCGCGTGCAGCGCGGCTTCGAGACACTGCTGGGAGAGCTCTTCGTCCGGGGCGCCTTCGCCGGGAAGACGCGCGAGGGCGCGTTCCAGGTGGTGACGGGAGCAGAGCTCAACACCCCGGCGCAAGTGGAGCTGGGGCGCTTCTTCGTCGACCTTCGGGTGGCGCCCTCCCAGCCACTCACCTTCCTCAACGTGCGGCTCGTGCAGAGCGGCGACCGCGGGCTCGTCACGGAGGCTCGCTAGTCCATGGCCACGCAACAGGACGAAACGGTCATCGCCCCGTTCACCGCGTTCGCCTTCGCGGTGGAAATCGACATCCCGGACGTCAGCCCCAAGGCGTGCAGCGCGGCCTTCTCCGAGTGCGACGGCCTGGAGATGACGATGGACGTGAAGACCATCCGCGAGGGCGGCAACAACGGGCGGCAGATACGCCTCGCGGGCCCGCTGAGCTACGGGCAGCTCACGCTGAAGCGGGGCATGACGGCCAGCGATGACCTGTGGAAGTGGTTCGAGGTCATCCGCACGCGCCCCCGGCTGCGCGCCAGCGCCGAGGTGGTGGTGTTCGCCCCGGGCCCCGAGCAGAAGGAGCGCGCCCGCTTCGTCCTGTCCCGCTGCCTGCCCGTGAAGCTCAAGGCGCCGCCGCTCAACGCCAAGGACGGCATGGTGGCGATTGAGGAACTACAGATTGCCTACGAGTCACTGACGCGCAAGCCCGTGTCCGGGGGAGGCGCCTAGCCCATGTCCGACGACGCCACGCCGCTTGCCAAGGCGAAGCTCATCCAGCTCGACTCGAACTTCGAGCACCCCATCGACGAGGACAAGACGTCCACCGAGGTGCAGTTCAACCCGGAGACGCTGAAGGTCTCCTACGCCAACCAGGTGCAGCAGCCCTCCGGCGGAGGAGACCAGCGCGGCACGCCCGCGCAGCAGTTCGTGGGCGCCGGCACCACCAAGCTGGCCGTGCAGCTCTGGTTCGACGTGACGGGCCAGCCGGAGGGGGCGACGGGCGCCGTCGACGACGTGCGCAAGCTCACGGAGAAGGTGGCCTTCTTCATCACCCCGAAGAAGGAGGGCGACAAGTTCATCCCGCCCGCCGTGCGCTTCCTGTGGGGCAGCTTCCGCTTCGACGGAATCATGGAGTCGATGGAGGAGTCGCTGGAGCTGTTCTCCGCGGAGGGCCTGCCCCTGCGCGCCAGCGTGTCCTTCACCCTGTCGCAGCAGAAAATCGACAAGTTCGTCTTCGAGCCCACCGCGAAGCCTCCCGCGGGCGCGAGCACCAGCCCCAGCGGCAAGCCCGCGGGCACCGCGCCGATGACGCCCGCTCCGGCGGGCTCGACGATGCAGGGACTGGCCGCGAACCAGGGCAAGGGCGGCAACTGGCAGGCCATTGCCTCCGCGAACGGAATCGAGAACCCGCGGCGGCTCGCCCCGGGACAGCTGGTGGACCTGCAGGCGGGACTCAACGTTGGCGTGAGGCGATAGGGGCGCGCACATGGCCGTGGTCATCAACGAGATGGAAGTGGTGAGCGAGCCGCCGCCGGCCGCCGCGCCTGCTGGCGCCAAGGGCGAGGAGCAGCCCTCCGCGTCCGGCGTCCAGCGTGCGCAGGACCTGGAGCGAAGCCTGGGCCGTCACCGTCAGCGGATGGAGCGCGTGCGCGCGCACTGAGCCGGAAGACCCTGAACCATGGCCGACGGAAACAGCACCGACACCAGGCTCCGCGTCGCCCGCCCCACCCTGCGCGTGGACGGGCAGGAACAGGCCACGCTCGCCAGCGGCCTGATGGAGCTGTCCATCGTGGAGACGGCCCAGGGGCTGTACCGGTGCGAGGCCACCTTCGGCAACTGGGGCCCCAAGGAGGGCGAGACGGGCTTCCTCTACTTCGACCGCGCGCTGCTGGACTTCGGCAAGGCCTTCGAGGTGCGGCTGGGCACTGCCGACGTCCTCTTCGAAGGCCGCATCACCGGGCTGGAAGCGGACTACCCGGAGAGCGCGCCGCCCACGCTGACGGTGCTGGCGGAGGACCGGCTCCAGGATTTGCGCATGACGCGGCGGACGGCCACGTACGCGGACGTCAGCGACGCGGACGTGCTGCGGCAGGTGGCCAGCAAGCACGGCCTGACGGCGGAGGTGGACGTCCAGGGGCCCACGCACAAGGTGCTGGCGCAGGTGAACCAGAGCGACCTGGCCTTCCTGCGCGAGCGCTGCCGCGCGGTGGACGTGGAGCTGTGGGTGGAGGGGCGCACGCTGAAGGCGAAGAAGCGCGGGGCCCGCGCCACCGGCGAGGCGCCGAAGCTGGGACGCGGCAACGAGCTGATGGCCTTCACCGTGCTGGCGGACCTGGCGAACCAGCGCTCCTCGGTGACGGTGAGCGGCTGGAGCGTGCAGGACAAGGACGCGGTGAGCCACGAGGCCGGCCCGTCCGTGCTGGGCGCGGAGCTGGACGGCGACGAGAGCGGCGCGAGCCTGCTGTCCTCCAAGCTGGCCGAGCGCAAGGAGGCCGTGGTCCACACCGTGCCGCTGGGCAGCCAGGAGGCCCAGGCCCGGGCGGAGGGACTGTTCCGGCAGATGGCCCGGCGCTTCGTGGTGGGGCGCGGCACGGCGCAGACGGACGCGCGCCTGCGCGTGGGCGCCCGCGTGGAGCTGACGGGGCTGGGGCCGCTGTTCAGCGGCAAGTACCACCTGGCCGAGGTGAAGCACCTGTTCGACGGCGCGCGCGGCCTGCGCACGGAGTTCATCGCGGAGCGGGTTGGCCTGGGGAGGGCGTCATGATGGACGGCTCGGCGTGGGAGATGGTGGCGGACGAGCGCGTGCCGGGAGGACTGGGCGGCCGCTTCTACGGCCTGTACCCGGCGCGGGTGACGGACATCAAGGACCCGGACAACCAGGGCCGGGTGAAGGTGGCGCTGCCGTGGGCCGCGGACGCGGCGGGCGGCGGGCGCTACGAGGCGTGGGCCCGGCTGGCCACGCTAATGGGCGGCAACAACCGCGGCTCCTGGTTCGTGCCCGACGTGGACGACGAGGTGCTGGTGGGCTTCGAGGCCGGAGACGCGCGGCGGCCCTACGTGGTGGGCGCGCTGTGGAACGGGAAGGACGCTCCGCCGGAGAGCATGGACGGCGCGGGGCGCAACGCGAAGAAGGTGCTCCGCTCTCGCAACGGCGTGGTGATTACCCTCGACGACACGGACGGCCAGGAGACGCTCACCCTGGAGACGCCCGCCGGCCAGAAGGTGACGCTCAAGGACGGGCCCGGCTCCATCGAGGCCCAGGACAGCAACGGCAACTCCCTGAAGATGGAGGCCAGCGGCATCACAGTGACTGCCGCGGCGAAGGTCACCATCAACGCCAGCACCGCGGAGGTCTCCGCCGGCATGCTCACCGTCAACGCGGGCATGTCCAAGTTCAGCGGCGTGGTGCAGGCGGACACCGTCATCACCAACAGCGTCGTCAGCTCGTCGTACACGCCGGGCGCGGGGAACGTCTGGTGATGGCCACGACGCTCGCACATCCCGTCCAGTGGGTGGCGGCCTCGCCCCTGTGGGGGCCGGGAGTCGACAAGCTCGCGCGCATCCAGGCGCCCGGCATCCTCGAGTTCGACTCGGACCGCTTCATGGAGGAGCTGGCCGAGCGGCTGGCGGCGGCGCCGCGGCCGGACCTGACGTCCCTGCTCGTCACCCAGTTCAAGAGCCACCGCGAGCGCATGCCCGGTGAGCCCGCGGACGACGTGGTCAACACCCCGCCGAAGCTGTACCAGCCGGCGCACGGGCGCTTCTACCTGGTGGCGTCCAGCCTGGTGTGCCGCCTGCCCGGCATGCCCGACCACGTGGTGGACACCGCCAAGGGCGAGAAGGCCGCCTTCGTGCTGCGCCGCGACCTGGGCGGCGGCAAGGAGGGCGCGTGGGTGCCCGACCCGGGCGACTCGACGGGCAAGCGCCGCATCTGGAAGACGCTGGAGGCCGCGGACGCGGGGACGCTGGCGAAGGGCGAGGAGCTGCTGCCGCTCTTCCCGGTGAACTTCACGGCGGACGGCAAGCGCCGGCGCATGCTGGTGGGGCTGGTGCCCACGTCCAGCCGCGACACCTTCGAGTCCGCCGAGGCCTTCGAGCCTCCCCCCGGCACGGACCTGGACCCGGAGAAGATGATTGCCGCCGAGGCCGAGGCGCAGGTCCTCGTCCCGTATGAGCAGCTCCTGGCCTGGAAGAAGGACACGGCCGAAGCGGTGGAGGTGCAGAAGGAGGCGACGCGCTTCTTGCTGGTGGACTTCGCCACCCTGCTGGAGGAGCGGCTGCCCACGCTGTGGAGCGTGCTCAACAAGGACACGCCGGGGCCCGCGCCCGCGGTGGGCTCCCCCACCCGCGCGCTGTACGACCTGCTGACCGGCAACCACCGCGTCGAGGGGAGCTCGGGCGACACCTGGCAGCAGGCGCTGCGCAAGGCGTGGCTGCAGCGGGTGGCCATCCTCAACGGGGGCACGGGAGGGCTGAACTACAACCTGCGCAGGTGCACGGAGGTGTCCGTCGCGGACCTGCGCCGGGACATCGAGGCCGCGGCGGTCGCGGGCACCTACTCCCTGCCCTCCGAGCCGGAGCCCGTGCCCAGGCTGGAGGAGCCGGGCATCGCGCGCTACGTGCTGCGCTGCGTGTACCTCAAGCCCCACTGCGGCGCGCTCTGCCCGCCGCTGGTGAGTGCCCGCTCGAAGGCCTTCACGCTGGCCCCGTTCTTCGACCCGGACGCGCCCGGGCGGCCGGTGCGCATCGAGCTGCCCGTGGACACCAGCATCCGCGGGCTGCGCAAGTTCAAGAAGAACGTCGGCTTCACGCTGTCCAAGGGGCTGCGCAAGCAGATGTCCCGCGTGGCGGGCCTCGAGAAGACGATGAAGGGCGAGCTCGATGACGGCCTGAGCTTCGACCTGGGAGAGCTGTGCATGTTCTCCATTCCCATCATCACGCTGTGCGCGTTCATCGTCCTGATGATCTTCCTCGCACTGCTCAACATCATCTTCTGGTGGATGCCCTTCCTGAAGATCTGCCTGCCGAAGCCACGGGTGGGGTGAGTCCATGGACGCCGGAAAGCTCATAGGCCGAGGCATCAGCTTCCCTCCCCGCGTAGGCCCCGACGGCCGCGTGCAGTGGTCCGAGGGCGAGCGCAACGTGCGCGAGTCCATCCAGGTCATCCTCGCCACGGAGCAGCGCGAGCGCATCCTGCTGCCGGAGTTCGGCGCGGGACTGTCTCGCTTCCTCTTCGAGCCGAACACCGTCACCACGCGGCAGCAGATCGCCGAGCGGATTACCCGCGCCCTGGCGCGGTGGGAGCCGCGCATCGCGGTGGAGTCGGTGAGCGTGGACGCGGACCCGCAGGATGCCCGGGCCGCCACGGCGACCCTTACCTACAAGCTCGTCGCCACCGGGGCGCGCGAGCGGCTCAGCCTGAACATCACCCTCGCGGGGTAACCCCACCGTGCCACTCACCCTGCCCTTCATCGACGACCGCAAGTACCAGCAACTGCTGGACGAGGCGCTGGCGCGCATCCCCGTCCACAACCCCGAGTGGACCAACTTCAACAAGGCCGACCCGGGCGTCACCCTGCTGGAGCTCTTCGCCTTCCTGACGGAGAGCCTGCTGTACCGCGCCAACCAGATTCCGGAGCGCAACCGGCTCAAGTTCCTCCAGCTGCTGGGCGTGCCGCTGCTGCCGGCGTCCTCCGCGAAGGGCCTGGTGGCCTTCCGCAACGAGCGCGGCGGCCCGCCGCAGACCCTCACGCTCACCGACGGCGTGGAGGTACGCGCCGGCCAGGTGCCCTTCCGTACCGAGCGCGGGCTGGACGTCCTGCCGGTGGAGGCCGCCCTCTACTACAAGCGGAGCGTGGCGCCCGAGACGCGCGTGCGGGAGTACTACCAGGAGCTGTACGCCTCCTTCACCGCGACGATGCCGCCCCCCGCGGCGCCGAGCGACCTCCAGTTCTACGAGACGACGCCCTTCTCCCCTCGCGGCACCGAGCCGCTGGACCTGAACACCCAGACGCTGGACCGCGCGCTGTGGGTGGCGCTGCTGCTGCGGCCCGCGGACCGGAAGCTGCCGGACGCGCTGAAGCGCGCCCGCGAGGAGCTGAAGGGGAAGGTGCTGACCGTGGGACTGGCCCCCGCCGGGGACACGGGCGGGAGGAACCTGGTACCCAACGGGCAGGTACGGCCGGAGGGCTCGGCGGTGCTCCAGTTCCAGCTCCCGAAGCTGCCGGCGGAGGGGAAGCTCCCGGAGACCGCCGCGGAGCGCAACGCGAGCTGGCGCACCCTGGCCACCGCGGAGGTGCCCGCCGAGCCGGTGGTGGTGGACGTCCCCCTGCCCTCCAGCGTCGCGGAGCTGGAGCTGTGGACGAACATGGACCCGCTGGAGGCGGGCACCCGCGACTTCCCTCCCGCGCTGGACGACGAGGAGCTGGACGCGCGCGTCATCACCTGGCTGCGCATCACCTCCTCCGCGCCCGTCTCGGTGAAGCTGCTGTGGGCGGGCATCAACGCCGCGCCGGTGTCCCAGCGCGAGCGCGTCACGGGCGAGCTGCTGCCCGCGGGCACCGGCGAGCCGGACCAGGTGGCGAAGCTGGCGCGCGCGCCCGTGCTGCCGGGCACCGTGAAGCTGACCGTCACCGTCAACGGCACCAGCGAGACCTGGGAGGAGATTGACGACCTGATGAGCGCGGGCCCGGAAGTCGCGGTGGCGGACCCCCGCCTGCCGCCGGGCACACCCGCGACGGGCAACACGCGGGTGAAGGTGTTCCGGCTGGACGCGGAGGCCGGAGAGCTGCGCTTCGGTGACGGTGCCCATGGCGCCCGGCCGCCTCCCGGCGCCACCCTGCGCGTGGACTACGACCACGGCGTGGGGCGCGCCGGCAACGTGGGCCCGGGCACGGTGACGAGCGGCCCGGCGCTGCCGCCGGGAATCCAGGTGGAGAACCCGCTGCCCACGTGGGGCGGCGCGGACGCGGAGGGCGTGCGCGAGGGAGAGCGGCAGATTTCCCGCTTCCTCCAGCACCGGGACAGGCTGGTGACGACGCAGGACTTCGAGGCACTCACCCTGCGCACGCCCGGCGTGGCCGTGGGCCGGGTGGAGGTGCTGCCCGCCTTCCACCCCGCGCTGTCGCCCAACGAGCCCGGGGACGCGCCGGGCGCGGTGACGGTGATGGCCATTCCTCGCTTCGAGCCGGACCCGGCGGAGACGCAGGGCGCCGACGCCTTCCTGGACGCCATCGCCTGCTGGCTGGCGCCCCGGCGGCTGGTGACCACCGAAATCTTCGTGCGCCGCCCCCAGTACAAGCCCGTCTGGGTGACGGTGGGCCTGGAGGTGGTGGCCGGCGTGTCCCAGGCCCAGGTGCGCGAGGCGGTGAAGGCGGCGCTGACGGCCTTCCTGTCTCCCCTGCCCCCCGAGGGCGCGGAGCTGCTGGAGCCGACGGTGTCGCTGGCGGGCGCGCCGCAGGCCACCGTGGCGCAGCGGGGCTGGCCGCTGCGCAAGGCGGTGGTGGCCCTGGAGCTGGCCGCGGTGGCCAGCCGCGTGGCCGGCGTGGCGCTGGTGCGCGGGGTGCGGCTGGGGCTGGCCACGGGCACGGCGCAGGACCAGGTGCCGCTGACGGGCCTGCAGCTCCCCCGGCTGGCCGGCATCGCCGTGGCCGTGGGGGACCCGCCGTCGCTGGACGAGCTGCGCGGCACCGGCCCGGTGGCCACCGGCGCGCAGCGGCCCTTCGTCTCCGTGCCCGTCGTCCCGGAGGAGTGCCGATAGATGGACGCCAACGGCACCCGCTTCCACCTGCTGCTCGGCCGCGACGACTGGGGCCGCTGCTCCTCCGGGGGGCGGCTCCTCTCCGAGGCCTGGGCCGACGCGTCCGGCACCGGCGCGGACATCGCCTGGGACGCCCTCCGCGCGGAGGTGTCCCTGCGCGCGGAGCTGTTCCGCTTCCTCGCCGCGCCCCGCGACGTGCCACCGAAGCTGGAGGACCGGCGCGGCGCCGCGAGGGACCGCTACGGCAACTTCTACTGGATTGACCGCGACGGGCTCACCGTGAAGGTGCTGTCCAGCGGCTCGCGGCAGACCAGCGCCTTCTGGCCCGTGGCTCCCGCCGTGGCGCCCGCGCCCACCCACGGCGGCTTCGGGCCGGCCGTGCCCCCCTCCGCGCCCGCGCCCCTCCCGCTCGGCGGGCTGGTCATCACCGCGCACCACTACCTCGTCGTGGGCACGCTGGCGCCGTCCCCCGGACTGCTGGTGTTCGACCTGCACTCCGGAGGCCCTCCGGTGCGGCACACGTGGCCCGCGGGCGTGCCCTTCGCGCCGTGGGACATGGCGGCCACCCCGGACGGGGGCGCGGTGGTGCTGGACCGGCAGAACCGCCGCCTGTGGCGCCTGGACGCGGAGCTGCGCGTGGTGCGCACCGGCGGCGAGTCCGTGCTGTCCGAGGAGGTGGTGGAGGCATTCCAGCCCGCGGATGGCAGCGCGCAGCGGCGCGTGCCCGCCGTGCTGTTCCCGGAGCCGGTGACGCTGGATGCGTCCACCCCGCTGTCCGCCGGAGACCCCATCTCCGTGGAGGTGCTGCCGGACGGCCGCGTGCTGGTGCTGGACCGCGGCGAGGCCGGCAGCTTCCTCCTCGTGTACCGCGACGGGCAGGGCGAGGGCGCGCCGGTGCCACTGGAGGTGGAAGGCATCCTCCAGGGCACAGGCCCGGCCTTCAGCTACGTGCTGGTGGCGCACGACATGGCGCTGGTGCCCGGGACGGAGGAGACGCCCCACAGGGTGCTGGTGGTGGGACGCGACGGCAACCAGGTCTTCGCCTTCGACCTGCACGCGGGCCAGGACGGCTCGCTCTCCGCCGTGCCCCAGCCGGAGTACCTGCCGCTGCGGCTGTTCGGCGGCAAGGCGCTCATCGCGGCGGGAGGCGGAGCGTTCTACGACTTCGCCGACACCTTCGTGCCCCTGGTGCCGCAGCGCCGGCCCCGTTACGTGCACGAGGCCACCCTGCGCACGCCCGTGCTCGACGGCCGCACCCCGGACTGCGTGTGGCACCGGTTGCTGCTGGACGCGTCCATCCCTCCCGGCGCCCGCGTCACCGTGCGCAGCCGCGCGGCCAACGAGCGCGAGGACCTGGAGGCCGCTCCCTTCAGCGAGGAGCCCACGCTCTACAAGCGCGGCGGCGGCTCCGAGCTGCCCTTCGTGGCCGGCGCGAAGGGCGAGCACCGCGGCACCTTCGAGGTCCTCTTCCAGCGCGCGAAGGGCCGCTACGCGCAGGTGGAGTTGACGCTGCACGGCGGCGGCGCCACCACGCCGCGCATCCATGCCCTGCGCGCCTGGTACCCGCGCTTCTCGTACCTGGCCCAGTACCTGCCCGGCCTGTACCGGCAGGACGCGGAGTCGTCGAGCTTCCTGGACCGGTTCCTCGCCAACGTGGAGGGCCTGTTCACCTCCACGGAGGACCGCATCGCGGCGGCACAGGTGCTGTTCGACGCCCGGAGCGCGCCCCCCGAGGCCCTGGAGTGGCTGTCGTCCTGGTTCGGCGTGACGATGGACCCGGCCTGGGACGAGACGCGGCGGCGGCTCTTCCTGCGCCACACCCTGGACTTCTTCCAGTGGCGCGGCACCCCGCGCGGGCTGCGCATGGCCCTGCGCGTGGCCCTGGACGAGTGCCCGGACGACTCCATCTTCACCGAGGAGACGGACCCGACGCGCTCGCGCTACCGCATCGTCGAGCGCTTCCGCTCCGCGCGCCTGCCCTTCATCGCTCCGCCGGAGCTTCCGGAAACAGGGGGCATCCACACCCTGGCCACCCCCACGACGGCACGCTGGGAGCCGTCCCAGGGACGGGCGCGGCTCGTGGACCGCTACCGGAAGGCGTTGCAGGACGCGGGCGTGACGGCCCTGCCGGAGAGCTTCCCCCTGCGCGAGCCCTCCGACGCGCAGGTCTCCGCGGTCTGGCGCTCCGTGTGCCAGGAGGCGCTGGGCTTCCTCCCCGCGGCCACCACGGCGGACACGCCGGTGTGGCGGGACTTCCTGTCCCGGCGCTACCGCAACGTGGAAGCGCTCAACGCGGCGCACGTGTCCTCGCTGACGGACTTCACGCAGGCCGCGCTGCCGGTGACGCTGCCGGCGGACGGCCCGGCGCAGTCGGACTGGTACCACTTCGAGACGGTGGTGATGCCGGTGCGCGCCGCGGCCCACCGCTTCACGGTGGTGTTGCCGGTGCCGTCGGGGAGTGCCGCGCAGGAGCAGCGCGCGCGGCTGGAGCAGGCGATGCGGGTGGTGGCGGTGGAGAAGCCGGCCCACACCGTGTTCGACGTGAAGTTCTACTGGGCCATGTTCCGCGTCGGCGAGGCACGCCTCGGCGTGGACACCTTGATTGACCTGGGCAGCCGTGCCCCCGAGCTGATGCCCGCCATGCAGCTCGGACGCGAGTACCTGGCGGAAAGCCATCTGGCCCCGAGGCCCCCACAGGACGCCATGGACCGGCACATCCTGGGACGGGACGCGCTCGGGCGCCGAGAGAGTCACGGGAGCGACATCCAATGAGCACCTTCACTTCCACGGCAGTACCGCGCGCGGCCGCCGACCCCACCAAGCACGTCAACTACGTGCTGGGAATGGTGCTGGGGGTGGACGACTTCACCCAGGAGTTCGCCTACCTGTCCGAGCGGGACAGATGGCTCGCGAGGGATTTGCTCGGCTACGGCACCGCCTGGGGCCTGGCCATCACCCCGGGCACGGGCTCGCGAGGCCCGGAGGTGCGGGTGTCGCCGGGCGTGGCGCTCACCCCACGCGGGCACCTGGTGCGCGTGACGCCCGCCCAGTGCGCGTCCCTCAACGACTGGCTGAAGGCCAACCGCGGGGGCGTGGACACCCACGTGTCCGTGTCGCAGCTGCTGCGCTTGTGGGTGGTGCTCTGCTACCGCGAGTGCCTCACGGACATGGTGCCCGTGCCGGGCGAGCCGTGCCGCAGTGAGGATGACTCCATGGCGCCCTCGCGCGTCACGGACGACTTCCGGCTGGAGCTGCGCCTGTCCCGTCCCGCCCAACCGGAAGAGGACGCCGTCCGCGACTTCGTGCGCTGGCTGAAGGACCACATCCAACCGGGGAGCGACCCGGCCAGCTCCATTTCCCTGGAGGACTTCCTCCAGGCGGTGCGCAACGCCGTGGTGACGCGCTCGCCGCCGTCCTCACCGCTGTCTCCGCCCTCTCCGCTCAACAGCCCGCTGGACGCGATGCTCGACGCGTCTCCTCCCGGGCCGCTCATCATCTACACGGAGTACATGGAGCAGTACCTGCGCGCCGCGCTGCGGCTGTGGGTCACCGAGCTGCGCGCGCTGTGGCGCCCCAACTGGCTGGGCGAGGCGCATGGGTGCACCGCGCCCGTCACGCCCGAGCCCACGGGTGATGGCGACTGCGTGATGCTGGCCGAGGTCGAGGTGGCGCTGGTGAAGTCCGGCGTGGGCGGCGATTGGCAGGTGAGCGACGCCGCCAATGCCATCCGCATCCTCGAGGAGGAGCGCCCCTACCTGCTCCACCTGCGGATGCTCCAGGAGCTGCTGCTGGTGGACCTGGCGGCCGGCGGCGGTGGCGGCGCGGCCGGCCCCGCTGGCCCGATGGGCCCGCCGGGACCTCAAGGGCCGGCGGGACCGGCGGGGCCCGTGGGCGCGACGGGTGCGACCGGGCCGCAGGGGCCGGCGGGGCCGCAGGGGCCCACCGGCCCTCAGGGGCCCACCGGCCCTCAGGGGCCCACCGGCCCGCAGGGCCCCACCGGCCCCCAGGGCCCGATGGGACCGCAGGGGCCCCAGGGCGAGCCGGGTGAGACGGTCGTCGACGTGGTGCTGAAACCGCCCGGGCTCCCCCAGTACTTCATCGTCGCCGCGGGCATCGTCCTGGCGGACCCGGGCCAGGCTTTCGGCGACACGTTCAACAACCTGAAGTGCGTCTTCATCGACCACGGGGAGGTGGGCTTCTCCTTCGACAACTACGCGGAGGACCCGGACAAGTACCAGTACATCGTCAAGGCGATGCCGGAGTTCCATGGCGAGTTCCCCGACATGCCGCTCGTCGTCAGCTTCGGCGGGTTCCATGGGGACCACTTCCGCCTCCGCGTCTGGAGCATCCGGGATGCGGAGCCCCTCAATCTGGAGATCCTCCGGCTGCTCCGGTTCGTCATCGAGGTCAGCCAGTACTTCCTGGAGGGGTGACGCGCCATGCGCATCGACCTGGACACCGCATTCCTCGACGACGGCATCCGTTCGACGAACTTCTTCAACGGCCGGCTGCTGTCGGCCGAGGACCTCACGCAGGAGCAGCAGGCGCGCAAGGAGGCACTGAAGCAGCTGGGCCGCGCCATCGGCGAGGGGGTGGTCTACGGCCTGACGGTGGAGGCCGTCACGGGCGGAGGCTCGAACACGGACCCGACCGTCACCGTGAAGAAGGGACTGGCCCTCAACCGCGAGGGCCGGCCTCTGGAGCTGAAGCAGGAGGTCACCGTGTCGCTCTTGCGCGGGGCCGCCAACACCGAATCAACCACTGGCGGGACGGGGGACTTCGGGGCGTGCGCGCCCCCGGGCAGCGTCTATGTGTCCGGCACGGGCGTGTACCTGCTGGTCATCTCCGAGGCCGACGGCCGAGAGGGGCGCGCGACGACGAGCGGGCTGGGCGGCCTTCCTGGCACCGGCTGCGAAGCCAGGCGGCTGGTGGAGGGCGTCCGCTTCCGGCTGCTGCGGCTGGACGTGCCAGAGGCGGACCTGCAGAACACCAGCGCCAAGGTCCAGTTGCTGCGCAACAAGGTGGCATACCAGTGCTTCGGGACGCCGGAGGGCGCGCTGACGTGGCCCTTCACCGAGCCCGAGAATGGCTACGGACTGGTAGACAAGCTGCGGCCCCATTTCCTCACCCCCTGTGACGTCCCGCTCGCCGTGCTGCACTGGAGGGACGGCGTGGGCATCCGCTGGGTGGACATGTGGTCGGTGCGGAGGCACCCCGTCCAGGTGGGGACGCCGGTGCCCTGGCTGGCGGGACGCGGCGAGCGGCGCGAGCGCGAGGCCGAGGCCATGTTCCTTCAGTTCCAGGAGCAGGTAGCGCTGCTGCACGTCCAGAGCCTGGCCCTGGCGAGCGTGAAGGCCACGGACCACTTCGCGTACCTGCCCTCCGCGGGAGTGCTCCCGCTGGGAGGCTTCACGGGGACGAGCGGGTTCGACTACCTGAAGTTCTTCGAGGGCCTTCCGGCGCGAAAGCCCATCACCATCGAGGGCGCCCGCGTCGCGCCCCTGCTGCGGGCAGCGCGCGACTACCCGCCCATGGAGCTGTCCCGCAAGGAGCTGCTCTGGCTCTACCTGGTGCGGGAGAACCAGCTGGCGGTGTCCGCGGGTACCGCCAGCCGCCGTCCCCAGCCCTACCTCGTCTTCGCCACGGGGCACATGCCCTACTGGGGGGACCCGCGCTTCGATACGGCGAAGTGGGATGGCGCCCACTACGCGTCCCTGGGACCGAGCGCGGACCAGCCCGGCCCCTGACGCCCCCGCGCGGGAGCCACGAGGCGCAAACCCTTTCTGGAGGATTCTTCCATGTCGCAACTGCCATCCAAGGTCCAACCGGGGGACCTCATCACCTCGGACCTGTTCAACAGGCTCATCGACCACCTGCAGACCCAGGACCAACGCCTGGCGGAGCTGGAGGCCTCCATCGCGACGGTCGCCATCACCGACATCGTGCCCACCGGCCTCATCCGCATGGGTAGCGAGATGCGCGTGCTGGGGCGGGGCTTCGGCGTGGCCTCGCAGAACACGGTGCTCATCGAGTCGGTGATGGTGAATGCTTTCAAGGCGGGCAGCTCGGACTCGCAGCTCATCTTCAACGCGCCGGCCGTGCCCAACGTTCCGGTCGAGGGCAAGCCCGTCACCCTGTCGGTGAGCAACATGCGGGGCTTCGCCACCACGACCATCATGCTCGCCCAGGCGGAGGCCACCACGCCGGAGGGCTCGCTCCAGGTGTCGCTGGCACAGACGCCGTCCACGACCATCACCGCGGGCTCCAGCTACGACTTCACATACACCATCAAGGCGATCACCAACATGGAGGAGACGTACAAGCTGACGCCCTCCGTGGAGCCGCCCGCGGGCACGGCCGCGTCCTCGTGGGCGCTGGTGGTGCAGGACACCTCTGGCGTTACCCTGGCCAACAACGAGCTGCTCATCCCCAAGGGAGATCCGCCGTCCGGCGCGCTCCGTCAGGTCCGTGTCCGGGTGACGATTCCGTCCGGGCTTACGGGAGGGAGCGTCAAGCTTCGGCTGGCGGTGACCTCCAAGCGCAACGCCAAGCTCACGGGCTCGTCGGGCGACCACAGCTTCATGCTGGGCTCCATCTCCACGGCGCCGAGCATCCCCATGTCCCGCACGCTGGTGTCCCCCTCCAGCGCGGTGGTGCAGGACGAAGTCCACGCGGCCGCGGGCGGGAGGGTGCTGCTCCAGTTCACCGCCGAGCTGAGCGTGGCGGGGCCGTACACAGTGACGCTGAGCCTGCCCGGCGACAGCACGAACCTGTGGGCGGCGAAGCTGAGCATCGCGTCAGACCAGACTCCCCTGTCGGGGCAGGTCAACATCACCGGCCCGGGGCCCACGAACCTCCTGATGAGCATACAGCCTGGGGCCACGGCGCCCGCGTCGGTGGACCTGGTGGTACGCATTACCTCCTCCGAAAACACCTCGGTCTTTGGACAAGTATCCCAGAAGCTGCGCCGCGTCTGAGCGGCAGCGGCATGAGAGGAGAGCGGCATGACAATGAAGCAGGGCATGTTGAGTCGGTGGTGCGTGCGGGGGAGCTTCGGCTTGCTGGCGGCGCTGGGGCTGTACGCGCCGGGGGCGGGCGCGGATGGAGGCAACCGGCTGTGCTTCCGGGATGTCTCGGGCGTCCCCTACACGAGGGGGCCACCGACCCTTGATGGGAAGATCCAGGAGGACAAGGGCTGGACGGGCGCGTTCCGCTACGAGTTCGGCAACGGCACGACCAGCTCGCACGCCGTGGTCCAGGGCGTGCGCGACTCCGGCAACGTCTACATCTCCGTGGAGGCGAACAACGATCCGTCGTTCGACGAGAACGACGTGGTGGTGCTCGCATTCGACCTGGGGGGCGGCGCCAACCGCTACCGGCGGCTGCACCTCTTCCCGCTCTACGCGACCGGCGCCGCGGCGGATGGCCGGATGCGGGAGGCGCAGTACTGGCAGTCAGGAGCGCTGAACCCCAACGGCACGGTGAACTGGGGCACGGTCCAGATCATCCCCCATGGGGACCTGGTGGCGGGCGCGTTCTTCCTGGACGCGAAGGTGACGTCCTCCGACGGCGGCCCCAACAACCGCACCTGGAGCGTGGAGATGCGGATTCCGTCGTCCGGCCTTCCCCTGCCGCCGGCCGCCGACTTCAAGATGTACTTCGACATCTTCCGCGTGGACGGACTCACCTCCACCACGCCCTCTCTGCACTGGCCCACGAACGCGAACCCGCCGCCGGGGGATGCGCCGGACATCAACAACCGGACCCCCGCCCCGGCGAACTGGGGAATCGGGAGCTTCGGCACCTCCGGATGCACCGGGGTGTCCATCAGCGCGACGGACATCCGCACGAACAACTCCCCGTCGCACGTCATCCAGATTCCGGGGACGACGGCCAGCAACAAGTTCCAGGCGGTGGTGCGTAACAGCGGCGCGGACGCCGCGCCGGACGTGCGCGCCACGTTCAAGATCGCCAACTTCGGCCTGCCCTCGGAGCAGAGCTGGCGGCCGGTTCCCGCTCCCGGCAACCCGACAGAGGCTCCAGGGCTGAGCGTGCCCGCCCTGGGGAGCCAGATGCTCGAAACGGGCTCCTGGATTCTCACGGGCGCGGTGGCGGACTCCTACGAGGACAACCGGCATCAGTGCATCCTCGTGGAGCTGAGCTCGGGCTCGGACCGGACCACGTTCACCAATCGAAGCGCCTACGTGAACATGGACTTCAGCGGCAGCGCGTCCGTCTTCGAGCGGAAGGTGGAGATCTCCACCCGGGGATACGCGCTGCCCCCCGGCGCGACCGCCCACCGGATCCGCGTGGACACCAACCAGCGGCGGAACACCGTCTTCGCCCCCGGCGGCCTGAGGATTCCCATCTCCCAGCTGGAGTGGCTGTTCCACGGGTACCAGGACACCGGTGCCGTCGTCAGCATCCGAGGCAAGACGTACAGGGTGGTCTCGCCCATCGGCTCGTTCGGCTACATCATCAAGCACAAGCTGACGCGCCCCCTGGAGCCGGTGGAGCGTCCCGAGTTGCTGGACGACCGGTGGCGAATCCAGTTGGACAACCTGCGGCCGGAGATCAGGCTGCGCGCACTGCCGAGGCTGGACCTCCAGCGCGTGCCCGTCGTCGAGCGACAAGTGGATGTGGCGGGTGCGGTCGCCATCACTCGCCCTCCTGAAATCCCGCTGATGGACGCCCCGAGGGGCGCCCTGCCCGTGGCGGGGACGGAGACGCCAGCCAGCTACTTCATCGACATTCCCGCCGGGGAGTCGGTGCAGATGGTGACGCGCGCAGAGTTCCCCGACGAGGGAGCGCCGGCACCGAGTGACGGCGGGACGGAGCCTGGCGACGGCGGGACGGGGACCCCGACTCCCAACCCGGATCCGTGTGGCTGCCGGCGGACGCCCGCGAGCGGGACGATGGGGCTGCTGGGGCTGACGATGCTCGCGCTCATGGCTCAGCGGAGGCGCCGCCGGGACGATGAGTGAGGGGGCGCGAGTGGGCCGCACGGTCATCGGGAAGCTGCGGCTGCACGGGGCGGAGCTGGAACCGCTCTCCGCGCGGCTGCGGCTGGAGTCCCTGTTGAGCGGCGCCCACCTCGTGCCACTGGGGCTGCCTCCGTCGGCTACCGTCTGCATCCGCCGGCTGATGGACCCGAAGCCGGGGGTGCTGCCCGTGCGGCGGCACTCACTGCGTCCCCCAGCGGCGTGGGACGAGGCGCTGGCTTCCACGCTGGAGGCCCAGGTGGCACGGGCGGCGCGGCCCGCGCGTGGCGCCGTGCCGCCGGGCGCGGAGGCCGTGCTGTTCGCGGACCCGGCGGAGTTGCTGGCGTGCCTCGCCAGTGACGTCGCCCGGGGTAGCGCGCTGGCGCACTGGTGGTGGCGCGGCCTGTTCCCCAGCGTGGACCTGGCCCGGACGGTGGTGGCCGAGTGGCTGCGTCAACCCGAGTACGTGCCCGCCGCGCTGGAGACCACCGTGCTCCGGCGCGAGGCGCGGCCCGTGCTCGCCCTGTTCACCGAGGAGGAGGCGCACACGCTGCTCGCCCAGGTGGCCCGCGTGCATGGGCTGCCGGCGCTGGCGTCGGCGCGCCAGG
Organism: Myxococcus sp. RHSTA-1-4; assembly: GCF_020037125.1. GTDB lineage: Bacteria > Myxococcota > Myxococcia > Myxococcales > Myxococcaceae > Myxococcus. The sequence goes on along the minus strand of NZ_JAIQDG010000009.1, from coordinate 217,325 downwards.
CGGCGGAGGGAGCCGCGACGGGTTCGAAGGCGGAGGCGCTGGACGCCGGGGGGAGCGGACCGGTGATGGCGGAGGTGGAGGCCAGCGCGCTCGCGGCACCGTGGGAGCCCCGGGTGCCGGAGGTCCGCACGCTGGGGCTGGGAAGGGCCCGGCAGGCGCTGCTCGGCGTGGCGCTGATGTTGCGTCGGGCTCCCGTGGAGGCCCGGAGTCCTTCGTTCGCTCCCGCGGTGGTGGCGTGGCGCGCGGGCCCGGCCGAGGCGCGCAGGGAGGAGCGGGCGCGAGCACGTGTGGCTTCCCCGGCATCGGCCCTGGAGACCGGCTCGACGCCCATGGATGTCAGGGGGGCTGGCGGTTCAATGGGAGCCGCCTCGGAGGTTTCTCCCGCGCGGGGGGAGAAACTCGAGGTGCGTGCTTCGCCTCATCGCGGGAATGTGGCACCGAATGTGAGTGGCGGTCCGAGCGAGGAGGCCGGGAGCGGGGCTCCGCCGCCCATCGAGGCCGTGGTGGCACGGTCCTCCCCCGTCCCGTCGCTCGTTGATGCCCCGGCTCCCGCGAATGATGGGGCCGCGGACACGGTCCGGGGAACCGCTCCGGACGAGGGGACGCCGGCTGTCTCCCCTCCCTCTCCCGCCATGCCAGATTCGCCGCCCAGGGTGTTCGAGCCGCCCCCTGGACGCGCGTGGGGCCTGCCCATCTCCACCGGCCTCGGCGGCCTCTTCTACCTGGTCAACCTGGGCCTCTTCCTGGAGCTGTACGGGGACTTCTCGCGGCCCATGCATCCGCACCTTCCCCTGCCCTTGTGGGACTTCGTCACGCTGCTGGGACGCGGGCTGCTCGTGGACCCGCGGCCGTCGGACCCGGTGTGGAAGGTGCTGGCCCTGCTCTCCGGCCGCAAGCCGGGCGAGGCTCCCGGTCAGGGCTTCGAGCCTCCCGACGCGTGGCGCGTACCCGAGGAGTGGCTGCTCGCGTTCCGGACTCCGGAGGCCTCCGAGTGGACGTGGGCGGTTGGCGAGGACCGGCTGCGCATACGGCACCCGGCGGGCTTCCTGGTGCTGGATGTGCCGTGCGAATCGGACTCCGAAGCGGAGGTCCAGGTCCGACGGGAGACGGAGCCCTACGCCCGCGCTCTTGTTCCGGACCCAAGAAAGTCCGCGCGAAGCGACATCACTCGGGACGCAACGGCCTCCCCATTCACGTTGGCGCGCGGAGAGGTGACCGCCCCCGCCGGACCGGAGGCTTCGCTGCTGGAGCGGTGGCTCGGGTGGCTGGTGCCCTACTGCCGCGCCCGGCTGGTGCGCGCCCTGGGCCTGCCTCCGGACGATGCGCTCGCGCTGGAGGCCACCCTGCTCACCCACGAGGCCCGGCTCCACGTGACGGAGACACACGTGGACGTGGTGCTCGCGCTGTCGCAGCTCCCTCTGGAGGTACGCGTCGCGGGGCTGGACCGCGACGTCGGATGGCTGCCCTCCGCCGGGCGGCACCTCTCCTTCCACTTCGAGTGACTCCAACGCGCGCCATGTCCGACACCCAGACCGCCATCACCCTCCCACCTGATTCCGAGCCGGAAGCCTCGGAGCCCCTGGAGCACTTCAAGCTGTACTTCTTCGCCGCGGCTACGCGAGTGCTGGCCCACGGCGCCCGCACCTGCGGCGGAGAGGCGGCGCTGCTGGCGCGCTTCCCCTTCCTGGAGAGCTACCGCGAGGAGCTGTCGGAGCTGGGCGTGGCCCCGGTGGAAGCAGACGACGGCCCCGGCCCATGGCCCGAGGCCATCGCCGCCTGGGAGGCGGACGTGTCCGGCCACCTGCCCCTGCGCGCGCTGCGCCGGGCCGCGGGGCTGGACCACGAGGCCCTGACGCTGCTGCTCGCCGTGGGCATGGTGGAGGAGGACGCCCGCTTCGGCGCGCTCTTCTCCTCCATGCAGGGCACGCCCACGCTGCACCGCCCCACCCTGGGCCTGCTCAACGCGAGCTGGCGCGGCGAGGAGGACCGCGGCGAGGTGCGCTCCCGCCTGCGCCGGCTGATGGACCTGGGGCTGGTGGAGGTGTCCGACCGCGAGGCCCCGCGCTCCGAGTGGGCACTCCACGTCCCCGGCCCCGTCTGGGACGCGCTGCGCGGCGAGGCACCGGAGCGGCCCGCGCCCTGGCTGAAGCACCACGCGCGGGAAACACTGTCCCGCGATGAGCCGCTCATCGTCCCGGACGCGCTGCGCGAGGCACTCGGACGGCTGCCGGCGCTGCTCGCGTCGGGAGAGGCCCGGGCGCTGGTGGTCCGCGGTCCCCACCACAACGGGCGGCGCACCCTGCTGCGCTCGGTGGCACGCGCGCTCGGCCGTGGCGTGCTGGAGGTGGAGGGGCCGCAGAAGGCGGACGACGCGCGGTGGCGCATGGTGGGGCCGCTGGCCACGCTGCTCCACGCGCTGCCGGTGGTGGTGCTGGAGCCCGCCCCCGGCGAGGCCGCCGAGGTGCCGGAGCTGAACGGGCTGGATGGGCCGCTGGGCGTGGTGCTCGGCCGGCTGGGCGGTGTCTCCGGCGATGGCGTGGACCGCGCGCTCACGCTGAACGTGGACATGCCCGGCCCCGAGGAGCGCGCCCTTCACTGGACGCGGGCCCTGGCGGGCCGGCCCTGCTCCTCCGTGACGGAAATCAGCGAGTCCTTCCGCCTCACCCGGGGCCACGTCCGGCGCGCGGCCCGGCTGGCGCAGGCCCACGCGGCGCTCGCCGGGCGCTCCGAGGTGGAGCCCGCCGACGTGCGCGAGGCGGCGCGCGCCCTCAACCGGCAGGCGCTGGACACGCTGGCCGTGCGGCTGACGGCCTCCGGCGACTGGAGCCAGCTCTCCGTGGCCGGCGAGACGCTGCGCGAATTGCGCCTGCTGGAGGCGCGCTGCCGCCACCGCGAGCGCATGGGCGTGGCCGTGGGCGGCCCGCTGGCGGGACAGCTCACCCCGGGCGTGCGCGCCCTCTTCCAGGGCCCCAGCGGCACCGGGAAGACGCTGGCGGCGCGCCTGGTCGCCGCGGCCCTGGGGCTGGACGTGTACCGGGTGGAGCTGTCCTCCGTGGTGAACAAGTACATCGGCGAGACGGAGAAGAACCTCTCCCGCATCTTCGCGCTCGCCGAGGAGCTGGACGTGGTGCTGCTCTTCGACGAGGGCGACTCGCTGTTCGCCCGGCGCACCGGCGTGGGCTCGTCCACGGACCGGTATGCCAACCTGGAGACCAACTACCTCCTCCAGCGCATCGAGTCCTACGAGGGCATCCTCGTCGTCACCACCAACGCGGCGGACGCCATCGACTCCGCCTTCCAGCGCCGCATGGACGTGGTGGTGGACTTCCGCGCGCCGGACCCGTCCGAGCGCTGGATGCTCTGGCAGCTCCACCTGCCCACCGCGCACGCCGTGGATACGGGCCTGCTGCGCGAGGTGGCCGTGCGCTGCCAGCTCAGCGGCGGGCAGATTCGCAACGCGGTGCTGCACGCGTCCCTGCTGGCGCTGGAGGAAGGGACGCCGATGGGCTCGGCGCACCTGGAGGCCAGCGTGGTGCGCGAGTACCGCAAGGCCGGTGACGTCTGTCCCCTGCGCCGCGCCGGCGCCACCTCCCTCCGGGGCTGAGAGCCACCACCCATGCCTCCCGCCCGCGCCGCCGCCCGAGGTCCCGCCCGCGCCCCCGCACGCGGCGCGGCCCCCGCGCGTCCCGGGGGCGGCGCCACCACCGCCGCGGCACCGGGCGGCGCGGCGGTGAAGGTGGGCGGCGACGCGGAGAAGGACCCTCGCTTCCGCAAGGTCATCGAGCAACTCGAGAAGGGCGCGGCCCGCACGAAGAAGCACCCGCCCGCCTCGCAGAAGGCCTCGGAGGCCCAGGCCGCCGCCGTGTCCCCGCCCACCGAGCGGCTCGCCGGCGCCAAGGCCAACCAGGTGGACGCCATGAGGTCGGCGGAGGCGCCCAAGGCAGAGCCCAGCGGTTTCCTCGCGCTCCTGCGCGCGGAAATCGAAAAGGTGATGCCGAAGACGCTGGATGACGCCGACAAGTTCATGGAGGGCAACGAGACGGCCCAGGTGAAGGGCGCCGTCTCCGGCAGCGTGAAGGAGCAGAAGGACGCGGCGGCGGGCCCCACGGAACAGGCGTCCGCCGCACCGCCGGACCCCGGCGCCGTGCCGGCCCGGCAGGCCACGCCCATGCCCGAGGAGCCGGCCGCGCCGCCCCCGCCCGTCAACGGCGCGGAGGCCATGCCGGCACCGAAGCCCGCCGCTCAGGTGCAGGCGCTCGGCAAGGGGAAGCAGGACGCCGAGCAGCAGATGAAGGACGCGGAGCTGACGCCGGAGCAGCTCAAGAAGGCGAATGACCCGCGCTTCTCCGCCGTGCTGTCGCAGAAGACGCAGGTGGAGAAGGTGGCCACCGTGGCGCCCGGGAAGTACGTGGCCAGCGAGGCGGCCACGCTGGGCCAGGCCAAGGCGAAGGCCACGGGCGACTCGCGCTCGGGCGTGGCGCAGATGGCCGGCGTGAAGCTGTCCGGCAACAGCAAGGTCAAGGCGCGGCAGTTGCTGGCAAAGCAGAAAGATGAGGCGCGGCGCAAGGAAGTCACCGACCACATCGAGAAGCTGTACCAGCAGACGAAGCAGAAGGTGGACCTGAAGCTGTCCACGCTCGAAACGGACGTGATGCGCGTGTTCGACCTGGGCGCCGAGGCGGCCCTGGCGGACATGAAGGCGTACGCCAACCGCCAGATCGACAAGTTCAAGGACGAGCGCTACAGCGGCCTCCGGGGCAAGGCGCGCTGGCTGGCGGACCTGTTCCGCCCCGTGCCCGAGGGCATCAAGGTCATCCTCGGACAGGCCCGCGCGCGCTTCGCGTCGAAGATGGACGCGCTGGCGGTGCGCATCTCCTCCATGGTGGACGGCCGGCTCGCGGACGCGAAGGCCGAGGTCAACAAGGGCCAGGCCGCCATCAAGGCGTACGTGGACAGCCTGCCCAGGGATTTGCAGGCGGTGGGGCGGGACGCACAGAAGGCGATGGCCGAGCGCTTCGACGAGCTGCGCAACGGCATCGACGCGAAGAAGAACGACCTCGCCCAGAAGCTGGCGCAGAAATACAAGGAGGCGCACGACAAGGCGGACGCGGCGCTCAAGAAGCTGGAGGAGGAGAACGCCGGCGCGCTGAAGAAGCTGGCGGACGCCATCGGCGAGGTCATCAAGATCCTCACCGAGTTCAAGGACAAGCTGATGGCCGTGCTCCGCAAGGGGCTGGCCACCATCAAGCTCATCCTGTCGGACCCCATCGGGTTCCTGTCCAACCTGCTGGCCGCCATCAAGCAGGGGTTCAGCCAGTTCGTCGCCAACATCTGGACTCACCTCAAGCGCGGCTTCATGCAGTGGCTCTTCGGCTCGCTGGCCGCCGCGGGCATCCAGGTCCCGAGCGACCTGAACGTGTGGTCCATCCTCAAGCTCGTGCTCGACGTGCTCGGGCTGACCTACGCCTGGATGCGCGGCGAGGCCGTGAAGCTGATGGGCGAGCGCAACGTGGCGCTCCTCGAGAAGCTCGTCGAGTACATCACCGTCACCATCAAGGGCGGCCCGCAGGCGCTGTGGGAGAAGGTGAAGGAGGACCTGTCCAACCTCAAGGCGATGGTCATCGACGCCATCCAGACCTGGCTCATCGAGACCATCGTCAAGCAGGCCGTCACCAAGATTCTCTCGATGTTCAACCCGGCGGGCGCCATCGTGCAGGCCGTCATCGCCATCTACAACGTGGTGATGTGGGTCATCGAGAACGCCTCGCGCATCGTCGCGCTCATCGAGGCGGTGGTGAACTCGGTGCATGCCATCGCCACGGGGGCCATCGGCGGCGCGGCGGCGTGGATTGAACGGGCGCTGGCGAACCTGATTCCCATCGTCATCGCCTTCCTCGCGCGGCTCATCGGACTGGGCGGCATCTCCGGGAAGATTCGCGAGTTCATCACCAAGGTGCAGGCCAAGGTCCGCGCCGCAGTGCTCGGCTGGCTGAAGAAGGCCTGGGCGTATGTGAAGAAGCTGTTCGGCGGGGGCAAGGGCAAGGAGCAGCCCGAGGACAAGCGGACACCCGCGGAGAAGGAGCGGGATCTCCAGCTCGCGCTACGAGAGGCGAACAGCCTCCTGTCCAAGGAGGACGCCTCCGTCAGCACCGTCAGCAGCAAGCTGCCCGGCCTGCGCACCAAGTACCGCTTGAAGTCCCTCGAGCTCAAGAAGACAGGAGGGACGAAGTACCGGGCCAAGGGCAAGGTCAACCCGGGCGACGAGACCGACGAGCACGACCTCAAGAAGGTGTCCATCTACGTGGACAAGGCGACGATGGAGGTCAAGCCGGGCATCGTCATCCGGGACAAGTTCTACAAGAAGAAGTTCCGGAAGGTGCCGATGACCAACATGCTCGCCCGTGCGCTGTCGCCCCAGAAGGCTCCCAATGGCGACCCGCTCTACAGGTGCGAGAACACCGGCAAGAAGGGGCCCAACCACAAACCCCTCCTCCTTCGTTCGGAAATCGAGGTCGAGCACACGGAGCAGGTGGTGGACCAGTGGAACAAGGCGGGCGGCGGGAACAACATGCTGCAGAAGGAGCGAAACGATTGGTACGACGATGACTCGCACCTCATCGTCATGTGCGGCTCGTGCAACGCGGGCAAGAACCAGGGCGATTACGTGCGCAAAGTAACCGAGCGATTCCGCGGCCCCAAGGACCCGTAGCCAGCCCAGCCACATGTTCAGGAGCGTCGGATGGAAAACTTCATTCTCTGGAACGCGGCGGTACAGGACGGCGGGCAGACGCTGTCCTTCTCGGCCTTTGCCATGGCCATCAAGCAGCTCCACCAGGGGACGCCGGAGATGGTGGCGCAGATGCTCCGGGACCTGGGCGTGCCGGACATCGCCTTCTCTTCCTGGCGTGTGAGCCACTTCGTCACCAACTACCTGGCGGACGACCTGGACAGCGATGATTGGGAGGACATCTGGAATGACAACTGGCGCGTCGACGTGCGGCTCGTCACGCCACTTCAGCGCAGTTGGTCGGACCTCGAGCTCATCCGCACCTACGCCAGCGATGCGAGCTGGCCGGGGGAGCCGCCAGATCCTCCCTTCGAGTGCGTCGTCATGGCCGACTTCCTGGAGACCGGCGCGCTCACCCACGCGGAAGCCCTCCTCCGGCGCCTTGAAGGGCTGAGGACGGGGACACTGACTCCCGCCGAGCTGCTGCGCGAGGTGCCCACCGCCCGGCCCGAGCTTCCGAGGGAGCTCGCCGAGGAGCTGCGCGCCCGGCCCGAAGCCAGGGTGGTGGTGGAGCGCAGGGCGACCGAGCCCGAGCGGCTGGTCATCTCCGTGGGCCGCTTCGACATGGACTTCTTCGAGGACGGAGCCCCGTTCGCTGAGAAGGTCCGGGAACTGTGCCGCGTGCTTGGCGGGCTCACGACCTGGAACGACCTGACGGATGCCCAGATCTGACGCCCGGGAGACCGCCGCATGAGAAACACCTTCGCCTGTCTCGTCCACGAGAGCCGGGAGTGCGTCATCGACCTGGTGCGCAACCTGCACCACCTGGACCCGGACTCGCGCATCCTGCTCTACAACGGTGGGCAGGACGGGGATCTGCTCCAGGGCTTCCCCTTCGAGCGGTACAACGCCGTCGTCCACCCCACCCCACGGCCGATGAAGTGGGGCTGGCTGCACGACTTCGCGCTCGACTGCTTCCGCTTCGCGCTGGAGCACCACCCGTTCGACGCGATGACCATCGTCGACTCGGACCAGCTCGGGCTGCGGCCCGGGTACTCCGGCTTCCTGCGCGCCTTCCTGGACGCGAACCCCGGCGCGGGGCTGCTCGGCAACGTGCAGCCTCCCCATGGCCCCGGCAGCCGCGCCGCGCCCGCGGTGAATGCCCGCCGCGAGGTGGACCTGTGGCGCCCCTTCCTCCGGAGGTTCCCCCAGGGCGAGGCCCAGTTCGTCCATTGGACCTTCTGGCCCTCCACCGTCTTCACCGCGGATGCCGCCAAGGACATGGTGACGCTGTGGGAAGACCCGCAGCTCCAGGACATCCTCCGGCGCTCACGCATCTGGGCCAGCGAGGAGGTGCTCTTCCCCACCCTCGTCGCCCTGCTCGGCCACCGCGTCCTCACCAGCCCGTGCAGCTACGACCTGGTCCGCTACCGCGTCCGCTACTCCACCGGACAGCTCGACACGGCCCTGGCCGACCCGAGCGGCTTCTGGGCCCACCCCATCCCCCGCCGCTACGACGACCCGCTGCGCGCCCACGTGCGCTCGCGCTTCCGCGACTACGAGGGCCGCGCGCGGGTGTTGCAAGCACCGCCCCCGGCGGGTGACGCCCTGGCGCCGAAGGCGGAGGACGGCGCCCCTGTTGAAGGCGCGGCGGCGAACACGGAGGAGCACGGGCCTCGGCTGCTGCTCACCTGGCCCATCCTCGCGGAGATGCAGAAGGTGGAGGGCTGGCTCTCCGAGGAGGAGGCGGACCTGCTCATCGCCGCGGCCTCACGCGCGCTGTCCTCGCTGCCCGCGCCGCACGCGGTGGTGGAGGTGGGCAGCTACTGCGGGAAGGCCACCGTCGTGCTGGGCCGCGTCGCCGAGTCGCTCGGCTCCCCAGCGCCCATCCACGCCATCGACCCGGGGGACGGCGTCGTCGGCTCGCGCGACAGCGGGCTCCGCCACCTGGGGCCCACGCGCGACAAGCTCCAGCAGACGCTGCGGCAGGCCGGGCTCGACTCGCGCGTCCGCGTCCACTTCCAGGCCGCGCCCTCCGTGCCGTGGAGCGAGCCCATCGGCTTCCTCCTCGTCGACGGGCTGCATGACTACGCCAGCGTCGCCGCCGACTTCCACCACCTGGAGCCGTGGCTCGCCACCGGTGGGTTCGTCGCCTTCCACGACTGCGCGGACTACTTCCCCGGAGTGAAGCTCTTCGTGCGCGAGTTGCTGCGCGGCGGCAGGTTCCGGCGCGTCCACATGGCGGGCTCGCTCGTCGTCCTGGAGAAGGTGGCCGCGGAGGAGCGGACGGACGCGGCCGCGGCGCCGCCCGCCGCCGAGCCTCCGGCGCTCGTGGGGATGGACCCCACGCCCACCGCCCCGCGCGCCCGCGTCACGCTCCCGGCGGGAGCGGCGGGCACGAAGGTGTCGTGCATCATGCCCACGTACAACCGGCGCCGGTTCGTCCCGCTCGCGGTGCGCTGGTTCCTCGCGCAGGACTGGCCGGACCGGGAGCTCATCGTCGTGGACGACGGCTCCGAGCCCGCGGGCGACCTCCTCCCCGAGGACCCGCGCATCCGCCACGTGCGATTGGAGCGCCGCCACTCGCTGGGCGCCAAGCGCAACCTCGCGTGCCAGGCCGCGCGTGGGGACGTCATCGTCCACTGGGACGACGACGACTGGTCCGCGCCCACGCGCCTCACCTACCAGGTGTCGTCCCTGCTCCAGGCGGGCGCCGCCGTCTGCGGCCTCACCCGCGTCTACTACCACCAGCCGTCCACCGGCCGCTCCTGGCAGTACGTGTACCCCACCGGCCAGCGCCCCTGGGTGTCCGGCAACACGCTCTGCTACACGCGGGACTTCTGGCGCCGAAACCCCTTCCCCGACATCAACGTCGGCGAGGACGCGCGCTTCCTCTGGAGCGACCCGTCCCGGACGCTCCTCGTGCTGGAGGACTCCTCCTTCTTCGTCGCCTGTGTGCACGACGCCAACGTGGACCCCAAGCGCGTCCACCACCGCTTCTGGCACTCCCACCCCACCGAGGCGCTGCGCGCCCTCATGGGTGACGCCTTCGACGCCCTCCGTGGCGCCGCCCTCCCCACCGAAACCTCCCATGCACCGCGCCCGCTCGCCGCGGGAGCCCCCTGAGGCCCGCCATGACGTCCGCCCTCACCTTCTGCTTCCACGACCACACCGTCCGGCCCAGCCTGGTTGCCGCCGTCCGCTCGGCCATGTCCCACAACCGCGACGCCGTCGTCCGCATCTACTGCGACCCGGAGAGCATCCCCCGCTACCAGCCGCTGCTGCCCAAGGCCCACTTCGAGGACCTGACGCAGTACTTCGACACCTTGCAGACGACACGGATGGACATCGCCGCGCGGCGCATGCGGGCCTTCGCGCTCCACCGCCATGGAGGCTGGTACCTGGACGCCTTCGACACCCTCTCCCTCCGCCCCCTGCCGGACGTGGAGCGCTTCACCATTGGCGAGGAGTGCTGGGACCCGCGCCGCCGCTGCGCCGGCATCTGCGCCAGCCCACCGGGCTCCCCGTTCGCCGCGGCGTGGCTCACCGCGATGAAGGGCGTGCCCGACACCCAGTGGGACCACTGGACGGACCAGACGCTGGTCAACCGCGTCATCGACTCCGGCCGATTCCCCGTGGAGCGGCTCCCCACCGGCCGCCTCAACTGGCCCTCCGAGAGCGGCTTCGTGGGCGAGCTGCGCCTGTCCGAGGACCAGGTGGAGTGGCTGCTCGATAACGCCTGGGTCGTCCACTACTACGGCCGGGGCGCGCGCGGCATCCCCTACAAGGAGATGAACCTCACCACCCTGCGCCGCTGCAGGAACCTGGACGGGTGGCTCCCCCGCCTCATCCTCCATTACAGCCGTGGCGTACCCGAGACGCCCGGTCCCGGATGACCCGTCGCCGCCTCGCACCGACCGCCGCGCCGAGTGCGGCCTTACGGGTTCTCCAGCGATTGCTCAGTTCTTGAGACAGTGTGAAGATCAGCGCCATGGGAAAAAGCGCACTGGCGGTCTCCGTTGCGGGAGACGTCCCCCCGGTCATCCCCTCTCGTGCCCTGGAGGTGGACGTGGGGGGAGCCCTGCCGGTGGCCTTCGGTGGCCTGCGGAAGGTGCTGCGCGCGTGCGAGGACGCCGCTCCGGACGTGGTGCGTGCCCTGTCCCGAGCCCACCCTTCCGAGTGGAACCGGCTCTTCCCGGGCGCCATCGACGGCGTGCCGGACCTGAGCGACCTGGCGCTGACGCCGTCCGAGCGCCGGCTCCACCGCGAGTCCGAGCAGATGTTCTGGGTGCTCAACGTGGCGGCGAAGGCCATCGTCGAGACGCTGCGCGCCTGTGGCCGCCCGCTGGTGCTGCACGGCGCGGGCGAGTGCGACCTGGTCAGCCTGCGCGCGGTGATGCGCGCCGCTGAGTGGAGCCGCCTGGAGGGGCTGGACGGCACGCTGCTGCTCACCGGGTGGAACGTGCGCCGTCCGCATGGCGCGGTGGGCTTCGAGTCCCGGCGGCGGGCGTACCTGGACTCGCTCTGCGACCGGATGCGGGCGCCGCGCGCCTCGGGGCCGGGGCCGGTGTCCTCGCGCGCCGTGGAGCCCGCGGTGGACCTGGAGGGGCGCTACCTGCAGCTGGTGGTGGACGGCTCGCAGGCGCGGGAGGACCGCGTGGCCGCGGCCATCCTCGCCATCCGGAGCTGCTTCTTCACCACCAACTACGAGGGAGCGATGCTGGCCGCGGAGCAGGGGCTGGCGCTGCTGGACGGGGACGCGGACGCGGCGCTGCCCTCGCGCGTCGCCCAGGCGTGGGACGCGCTGGACACGGGCTTCTCCACGCCGGCCATCGAAATCGACCGGAGCAGCCTGGGGGACGTGGAGGAGTTGCGCGCCCTGTTCGCGCGGAGCATGGGCGTGGTGCACGTCTATACCGGCGCGCACGACGCGGCCATGGAGGCCTTCGCCCGGGGACTGGCGTGCCGCGTGCCGCCGGAGCTGGTGGCGCGGCTGCACATGTTCCGCGCGCTCACGCTGACCAAGCGCTTCGGGCAGCTCCCGAACGCGCGCGCCGAGGTGGAGGCGGGCGTGGCCGCGCTGGAGCGCTGCACGTCGCCGGACCGCGCGCTCCAGGAGGGCTGGTTGCGCAACGTCTGCGCGCTCACCTGGTTCCAGGAGCGCAAGCTGGACAAGGCGCTGGTGGAGGAGAAGCTCGCCATGCGCTGCGTGGGCGACCTGCATGACGCCAGCGCCACGCACCTGAAAATCAACCTCATCTCCAACGCCAGCTACCTTCAGGAGACGGCGCGGCAGTACGGGGACGCCATCGCCACGTGGCGGCGCTTCGAGGCCATCAGCGCGCGGTGGGGCGTCAACTTCGCCAAGCACCACCGCTACCGGCTGGCCGGACTGGAGCTGGCCGCGGGCGAGCGCGACGCCGCCGTGGCCCACTTCACCGAGGCGTACGCCAACGCGGACGCGCTGGGGGACTCGTTCCACCGGCAGGTCATCGCCGCGGAGCTGGGGCGCCTCTTCCTGGACGAGCAGCAGCACGCCTCCGCCGTGGAGTGGTTCGCCCGCGCGGAGGAGCACGCGCGCGCCGTGGGAGACCCGCTGAAGACGGCGGAGAGCCTCGCGGGGCTCGCGGTGGCCGCCGGCCGCACCGACTGGACGGAGGCCCTGCGCTGCGCCCGGGCCAGCACCACCTGGCCGAAGGAGACCGCCACCCTGACGGATGCGCTGGAGCGCGGGGACGTGAAGGCGGTGCACGCCGCGCTGCCGCGAGCACGGACGAAGCTCAACCGCCCGTTCGACCTGGTGAGCCTGTACTGACGAGGCGCGCGGGGTCGAACGGAGCGACCGCGTCACAGCGGCCGTGTGCCAGGAGCTCCGTGACGGAGGCCCCCGTGAGCGCGCCGGTGAGGATGCCCTGCCCGCCCAGTCCCGTCGCGACGAAGGTGCGCAGCGTGCCCGGGAAGCGGCCGATGTAGGGCCGCCCATCCACCGTCACCGCGCGCAGCCCGGCCCAGGCGCGAACGAAGCGGGCGTCCCGCAGGCGCGGCGCCAGCTTCGCCACCGTGGCGCTGAGGTGCAGCAGGCCCGCGGGCGTCACGTGCTCCGAGAAGCCCGCGTCCTCCTCCGTGGCGCCGACGACAATCTCCCCCGAGCGCCAGGGCGCCAGGTACGAAGGGCCGGAGACGACACGCGTGAGGTGCAGGCCCGGCTGGTGCACCACCAGCATCTGCCCGCGCACCGGCTTCAGCGGCAGTGCCGGCAGGCCCGCCAGGCCGGCCGACCACGGGCCCGCGCTGACGATGAGCTGGTCCGCTCGAAGCGTTCCCCCGTCCGTCCGAACCTCGACTCCGCCGTCCGTCTCCGTGACGGAGCGCGCGGCCTCGCCCAGGCGCAGTCGCACTCCCGCGCGCGCCCCGGCGGCCAGGAGCGCGTTGACGTAGCCCTCCGTGTCCACCATGTGGCCGTGCCCGCTCTCGAAGGCGCCGAAGAGGGGCGTGCCTTCCAGCGCGGGCTCCAGCGCCACGAGCCTCGCGGCATCCACCCACGTGCCGGGGCCCTCCGGGTCCTTCGAGGCCTTGTCCGCCAGCGCGTCCCGGGACTTCGCGTCCGTGGCGACGCGGAGGATGCCGTGCCCCCGGCGCAGCGTGGGGCCTTCCGGGAGCGAGGCGAGGTCCTCGGCCAGGGTGGCGCGGCCCGCGCGGGCGAACGCGAGCATGTCCGCGTCCTCCCACAGGCGGACGGAAGGAATGGCCACCCCGGCGGCGGCGCGCGAGCCCCGGCCTCCGGGGTGCACGGCGTCCAGGACGGTGACGCTCGCCCCAGAAGAGACGAGCCGGCGCGCGGCCGAAAGGCCGACGACGCCAGCTCCGAGAATCAGGATGTCGGTGCCTGGCTTCATGTGGACGGGCCCGGGTGGGCCCTGCTCCCTCCTGGCACCAGGACTCCGCTCACAGCGGGCGGGCCACGAGGTGGAAGTTGCCTCCCACGTAGACGAAGCCGGTGCGCTCCGCGCGCTTCACCACCGCGTCCAGCAGCGTGTAGCCCAGCAGCATCTTGAAGCCCTGCCGCGCCGCTTCCTCGCACACGGCGGCGACGATGGCGTCCACGGCCACGTTGCGCTCGTCCTTCGGCAGCCCCGGCGCGGCCACGAGGTTCTCGATGAGGGCCATCGAGCTGTCCGTGCGGTACAGGAAACCCGCGGCCTTGCCGGGAATGATGAAGCCGGTCTTCGGAAGAGCTTCCGGGACCATCAGCTCGTTCCAGTGCTGCAGCCAGTCCTTCACCTGCTCGAAGTGCAGCTCTGGAACGAAGGGGATGGGCGTCATGGATTACTGGAACAGCAGCTGGGCCATGCGCTGAGCGGACAGCTCCGTGGCGTTCTCGCGGCCCTGCTGCGTGAGCTCCTCCTTCTTGGTGCTCTTGAGCAGGTCGCCGATGATGTCGGTGACCTTGCCCTTGCCGGAGGCCAGGTTGAGCGCGCCGCTCAGCAGGCTGTTGCCGCCCATGCCGTCCATCAGCGCGGAGCCGCCAAACTTGCCCAGGACGTTCCCGAAGATGTTGCCACCCGGGATGAGGTCGGTGGCCGCACCCATCAGCGCCTGCAGGGGGTTCTTGCCCTGCATCAGGCCGCTGGCGAAGCCCATCGCGGCGCCGAGCAGCGGGTTGACGGCCGAGACGAACGGCTTGACGACGTCCATCACCTTGCCAAGAGCCTTGCCGATTCCACCCATGGTCAGATCCTTTGTTCGGGGCCGCCGTGCGGCCAGCGTGTGTTCCTGTTGATGGAATTGTCGGACGCTCGGCTTATTTGTTCCGTGTTACCCCGAAAAAACCCGACGACCTCCTTGGGGCTCCAGGGAATCCAGGGACTTGGGCACACTGGGGACGGGAAAAATCCCGGGGACTCCCGTCCCCGCGCGTGCGCCTCAGCTTCCCCTGGGCGGCGACTTCTTGGCGTCCGCGGCCTGCACGGCGGTGGGGGACAGGCCCTTGCGAGCCTCGGGGGCGCCCTTCTGGACCTGATCCGACGCGAGCGCCGACTTGAAGCGCGCGTCCGGGTCCTCCTTGTTGAAGCCGTCGAGCTGCTGGGCGCGGTTGAGCATCACCTCGCCGTCGACGACCTTCTGCAGGTACCCCTGGAGCTCCTCGACGGTGGGGACGCTGGGGTCTCTCGCCTTGAGCTCCTCGTCCGGGGTGATCTTGAGCTGAGCCGGCTTCTCCGGGTACTGGGCGTAGTCGATGATCTTCGCGACGTAGGCCTCCACGTCGATCTTCAGCATCCGGGCCTGTTCCTTCACATCCGGGTCGGCCATCAGCTCCGCGCGAATCTCTTCCACCGGCTTCTTCAGCTTCCGCGGCTGCGGGACGACCTCGTTCTCTCCGGCCATGGGCTTTCTCCAGAAGTTAGGGGCGCGTCATCCTACCCCAGCCCTCCGGGGCCGGGTACGGGGGTTCCCTGGCTCCAGCGGGTGAATTGCATCCGCAGCTCGCAGGTGAAGCGGCCCCGCGCGTCCTTCAGCCAGAGCTGCTCCGGGGCCGGGTACATCTCCTCCACCGACAGCCGCTCCGCCTCCCGCGCCAGATGGGACAGCAGGTCCAGGGCGAAGGGGCTCGCCGTGTCGATGAGGTACGGCTTGCGCTCCTTCGAGCTGCGCATGAACACGAAGCGGGGCCACCCGCCCGCCCGCCGCTCGCGCTGCACCGCGAGGAAGAGGTCGAAGCCCGCCGGCCCCGCCAGCCGCTCGGCGGGCAACTCCCACCGCTCGCGCTGGTACACCGCGCCGCCCACGCTCAGCCGCGGCAGGTGGCTGCCCCTCGTGCGCAGCGGCGCGTGCAGCACCTGGGCGTGCGCCAGCGCGGCGAAGGGCGGGTACGAGGAGAAGTCGTCCAGCGGGAGGTAGAGGCTCAGCCGCTGGCCCGTGCCGTCCGTCAGCACCGGCCCCTCCGGCGTGGGCGCCACCCGCACGTCGGCCGGCGTCAGCGCGCCCTCCTCCACGTCCAGCACGTCCGACACCGAGTACACCAGCCGCCGTCCCGGGAAGACGTAGAAGCCCTTGTTGCGCCGGCGGATGGACAGGCCCACCAGCCCCCGCGCGGCGGGGTCCGCGTCCAGCCAGCGCGAGGCCACCGAGGCGTACCGCTCGCGCTCCGGCTGGAAGGCGCTCAGCCAGCTCCACAGCAGCAGGTGGTGGTGGACGCGCGCCAGCATCACCTCGAAGCCGCCGCCGTCCGGCTTCGCCGCGAGGCACACGTCCGGCAGCGCGTACCGGCCTCCCGGCGTGGACGTGCCCAGGAAGTCCACGGGCAGCGCCCGGGCGCGCGCCCCGTCCTCGTCGAGCAGCACCGGAGGCACCGGCGAGAAGCGGCTCCCCGACACGGTGTCCGGCCGCAGCCGCACCGCGTACTCGAGGAGGTCCATGGGCCGCGCGTCCGGGCCCAGCGCGTCACGCACCTGCTCGCGGAAGCCGCGCTGCACCTTCTCCCCGTACGCGGCTGACAGCTCCAGCGCGCCCGTCAGCGCGGCCTCCAGCTCCGCGGTGAAGCGCTCGCCGAAGCGCAGGCGGAACGGTGAGCTGGCCTCCTCATAGATGATGAGCCGATCCGCGTAGACCTGCCCTTCCCCGCGCCGCGCCGGCTTGCCGGTGGCCTCCGTGAAGGCCGCCTCCAGGCGCGGCAGCAGCTCGCGGCGGTGGGCCAGGTCCGCCGTCTCGAAGCCGGCCCTCAGGCGCGCGAGCGCGTCGAGCCGCTCCAGCCAGCGGCCCCGGGCCTCGGACTCCGGCAGCGCGGCCACCGCGTCGCGCACGCTCTCGAACGTGCTGAAGTCGTTCGGCCGGAACGGCAGGCCCCACAGCAGCAGCGCCGTCTTCACCAGCGGCAGCGCCTGCCGCTCCACGTCCGCCACCGCCACCCCCAGCACCCGCGCCGCCTCCTCCGGCGTCGGATGCTCGCGCAGCACGGACAGGAGATTCTCCGCCTGGGGAGACAGGGGCACGTCCAGCTTCAGCGGCTCGCACGCGGCGCGGCCCGGAGTCACCTTGAAGAGCGGATTGAGACGCAGCGGGAGGTGCGCGCGCAGCGCCCGCTCGCGGCCCACCGCGCGGGCCAGTTCCGTCACCGCCCAGAAGGAGAAGAACGTCCGGCGGCGCGTGTTGCCGCTCGGTACCGTGCGCACGTCGTAGCCGTCCTCGGTGGTGCGCTCTCCGTAGGAGATGGGGCCGAAGAAGCTGGTCGTCTCGTTCTTCGCGCAGAAGCGCTGCAGGTACGTGTAGACCTGCCGCTCCACCCGGCGCGCGTCGGAGGTGTCCGGCCGGTCGCCGCCTCGCAGGTAGCGCGTCCAGACGTTGTCGAACATGGCCGGGCTGGAGAGGAACACCGCCTCCTGGATGGCCGGGTCCGCCGCCCGCTCACGCAGGCGCGGGCGCAGGGCCTTGCGCTCCTCGGCGTAGCGGGCCTGGAGTGAATCGCGGCGCGCTTTGTAGCGCGCCAGCGCGTCCCGGGCCGCGGGGCCATGGCGCGGCTTGAGCATGGGCTCGCGGCCCCGGGCGAGGGACTCCTGGAGGGCCTGGGCGTCGGCGTCACCGCCTCCTGTACGCACCGCGGCGAGCAGCGCGTCCTCGTCCTCCAGCAGCCGGGTGGTCTCCTCCAGCAGCTCCGCGGACAGGCCGAGCGACTCCAGCCAGTCGAAAGGAAAGCCCGCGTGGCGCAGTACGAACACCTCGCCCAGCGTCCAGGTCTCACTCATCCGTGCACCCTCGTCAGGACGGACTTCGCCACCAGCGTGTCCACCAGCCTGCCCCGCTGGGCCTCGGGGACGGCGCCCAGCACGTCGGCCACATGCGCGGGCCGCGTCAGGCCAGCCAGCTTCGGCGCGAGGCGCGCGTCCATCGCGAGCACCGTGCCCGTGCGCAGGTTCGCCGCGTACCACGTGGGCTTCGGCGCTCCGTCCAACGCGGCCGGGAGCTGGAGCAGCGCGCAGTCGTCGTCCAGGCGGAGGGGCTGGCTTCCCATGCCTGGCGCCCGGGCCGCGCTCCCTTCTTCCGCCGGCGGCTCACGCTCCGCACGCGTGGGTCCATGGAGGTAGGCGGCGGCGACACGGCCCGGGTTCAGGGGCGCTCGCTGCATCAGCCGGGTGGACAGGGCCGTGAGCATCTCCTGGAGCTGGAAGCCCGAGAGCGTGGCCGGAGCATCGAAGGGCCAGCTCCGCGCGAGGTCCCGGTCCGCGGCCGGATTTCGCAGCTGGCCGATGCGCCAGCGGAACCGACGGTCCACGTGCCGCTGGTGCATCGGCCAGTGAAAGGGACGCACTCCGGCCATGTGGTGGAACAGGGGCTTCGCGTCGAGCGCCGCCAGCGTCGATTCCAGCATCGCCGTGTCCACGCCCGGCGCTCCCACCCACCACTCCGCGACGACCCGCACGCCCGCGGCCCTCAACCGCTCGGCTCCCCGCGCGAGTTCCTCCGAATGCAGCCGGCCGCCAAAGGTATCCAACACGTCCTCGCCGCGCGCCGCGCAGAAGCCCACCACCGCCACGCGGCAGCCGCTCGCCACCAGGGCGTCCGCATGCACGAGACTGTCGAGCTCCACGTGGCCGCCCCAGGGGGCTCCCCCCGTGAAGCCTCGCAGCTCGTCCGGGGTACAGACGCCGAACTCCTGCCCCGCCGTCAGCGCCCGCAGGTCTTTCGGCCCGCGCTCCTCCCCCAGCGTCACCCAGCCGCGCCCATCGTCTGGAGGCCAGGGCGTGGTGACACACAGGTCCAGGGCCTCGGGAATCCACACGAGCGACTCCGGCCCGGGGGCACCCGTCAGCGGAGCCACGCGCCAGCGGAGGGGCGCGGTCGCATCGACGAACACCGCCCGCTGGAGCATGGGCAGGCGGGACAGCACCTTGCGGTGGGCCACCGCGAAGGGCCCGGCGACCTCCAGAACCACCTCGGGCGGACAGGCCCGGGCGAGCCATGCCGTCGCCGGGAGTTGCTGGTCCCGCTCCAGCCAGAGGCGCACCCGCTCCGCTTCCGTGAAGCGCTCGGCCGCCCGGGCCAGGTCCTCCGCGTAGGGCGCGGGCTGGCCCACCGCGCGCAGCACGTCCGCGCTCCGCTCGGTGGTGCCCTCCTCCAACTCCAGGTCGTCGAGCCGCAGGCGCACGCCATTCGGAGGCCCCGAAAGGGCCGTGAGCACCGCCCCCAGGGCCCGGAGCCCGGTGTTTCCGCCGCGCTCCTCGCGCGTAGACAGGGTGCGGGCCGCGCGCAGCAGGAGCAGCTCGCGCATCGACTCCGCCGTGGCGGGAGCCGCCTCGCGGGCTTCGGAGGCCTCTGTCATCGCCGCATCGGAGAGGATGCGCCGGCAGAAGTCCCGGGCCACGTCCACGAGGTGCCAGCCCTCGGGCGCCTCCGGGATGAGCGTCACGTCCCGGTGTGGTGGCAGCACCAGCAGCTTCATTCCCGGGCCTCCGGCGACGGTGCTCCCCACAGCAGCGTGCACCGCAGCTCCACCGTGTGACGGCCTCCCGGTCCCCGGAGCCAGAGCTGGTCCGGCGCGGGCCGCATCTCCGAGAGGACGACGTCCGTCTTCTGCTCCAGCAGGTTGAGGAAGACGCGCAGCAGCGGCGGGCTGCGCACGTCCACCAGCACGGGCTTCCGCTCGTCCTTGAACTTCGCGAAGACGCAGTCAGGCATCCCCCGCGCCGCCCACAGGGCCACCGCCGCTCGCAGCCGCGCCCGGTCGTCCCGGCATGCGAGCAACACCTCCCGCTCCTCCGCGCCCAGCCGCCACTGCTCGCGCTGCACCACCACCCCACCCAGCGTCAGCCGGGGCGTATGCGCCCCCTGCGACACACGCAGCGGGCGGATGCGGGGCAGCGCGAAGGCGGTGTGCACCAGGCTCTCCAGCTCGCCGTTGTAGAGGCACACCTCCGAGCCCAGCCGCTTCGACACCAGCCGCGCGCTCTTCCCATCACTCTCCACGAACAGGTCGTCCAGCGGCAGCCGCCACCCGGAGGCCCGCGCGCTCACCCCGCCCAGCTCCACCACCGGGCCCGGAAACTCCGAAGGCAGCAGCCCCGTGCGCCGCGACGCCAGCACCGTCACCAGCGGCAGGGGCCGCGGCAGCGCTCCCAGCGCCCGCACCATTCCGCTCTCCACCTTGCCGCGCGCCTCGTGGAACTGGAGCGCCCAGCCCCACACCAGGGCCGTGTCGTGCACGTCGCCCATCACCAGCTCGTAGTCGCCCCGGCTCCACGCCTCCACGTCCCTCGCGCCCACCAGCAGGTCCACCGAGGTGACGAGCGGCAGCGCCCGCGCATCCTCCGGCGCCGGCGGCGCCGCCACTCCGCCCAGCTCCACGTGGCGCGCGGCCGCGTCGGGAATGGCCCCCGCGAGCACCTCCGCCACCGACGTGTCCGAGGGCACCGGCCGGTCCGCGTACGCGGCCACCACCTTCCAGAAGGGCACCGTGCGCGCCCCCACCAGCCCCGCCACCGCGGCCCGAGCCGCCTCGCGCGTGCGGCGCGCCGCCTCGCCCATCCACGCCAGGGCGGGCTCCAGCCGCGACACCAGCTCGCGGGCGCGCTCGCCGCCAACCTCCACCCGCAGGTCTCCCCCGCACTCCTCCCGGAGCGGCAGCCGGTCCTGGTAGAAGTTGTGGGATTCGGACGCCGAGGCGCGCTCGGACGGCGGCACCACGCCCCACCGCGCGCGTGCCCGCTCCGCGAAGGCCCCTTGCAGCGCCATCTTCCCCGCGGCGTCCGCCGCGCCGTACCGGGCCATCAGCTCCAGCAGCGCGCTCAGCCCCTCCACGTGGCGCCGCGCCGCGGGACAGGGCACCCCCGCCACCCGCTCGGCCAGGTCGTCCAGCGGGTGGTGCACGGCGGCGGGGACCTCGAGCTGGTGCGTGAGCAGGCCCTTGTCACAGCCCAGCCGCGCCGCCTCGCGCGCCATCCCCGGTGCCACGCCCAGTGACGACGCCAGCCCCGCCAGCGTCCGCGTCCCGTCCGCCAGCTCCACCAGCCGCGGCAGCAGCTCGTCCGTGCTCTCCGGCGGGGGCGCGGCCTTGCGCGAGGGCACCTCCGCGAAGGCCTTGCGGCGCAGCACCAGCCACGCGGAAATCTCCGGGTCGAAGGCGATGGCGCGCACCAGCCCCTGCACCAGCCATGAGGCCGCGAAGGTGTTGCGCCCCACCAGCACCTCCGGCCCGGACCAGCGCAGCGTCACCCCCGTGGGTGCCTCCGCGTCCGCCCGGCCGTAGTTGATGGGGCCGAAGAAGCCCATCGTCTCGTTCTTCGCGCACAGACGCTGCAGGTAGCTGGCCACCTGCCGCCGCAGCCGTGCGCCATCACGCCCCGCCAGCAGGTCCTTCGCCACGGGGGGGCTGGAGCTGGCCACTGCCTCCAGGAAGCGCGGCTCCATGCGCAGCGCGGCCAGCGCCGCCTCCACGCCCGCGGACTCGCGCTCCAGCGCCGACTCGAAGGCGTCCTCCGCCTCTCGGGCCGCCCGGGCGCGCGCGTTCCACGCGGCGAACACCTCCGGCGACTCCAGTCCCTCCGTGTCCACCGGATGCCCGGCCTTCAGCGCCGCCAGTACCGCGCGCGGCGGGCGCTTCACTCGTGGGCCCTCGGCGCGCAGCGCCTCCAGGGCGCGCTGCTCCGCCGCCAGCCGCCGCGCCCCCGCCGCTGACTCCGGGCACCCCAGGCGCTCCAGCCAGTCAAAGGGGAAGCCCGTGGTACGCACCACGAGGTGGGGGAAGAGGGTCCAGCCCTTCATGGGTTACGCACCCTTCGTCCTGGGGCGCGCGCGGCGCCCGGAGGTGTGCCGCTCAGCCACGCTGCTCTACCGCGCCTTCACCTCGATTTCCTGCCCCGGCACGGCCATCACCCACACCTTGCTCACGCCACCCGGGCAGCGCACCAGCACCTCCAGCTCCCGGCCGGCGTCGATGGGCGCCTTCACCACCGGCGTCACGCCCGGCAGCATCGCCCCGCCGACCTGGACCTGGCAGCCCGGAGCGCTTCCCGCCACGCTCAGCAGGCCCTGCGTTCCAGGCTGATGCGTGGCGCCCGCCAGCGTGCGCACGTCGATGCCGTCCCGCTGCTGGGTCGTCCCGAAACGCCGCAGCTTCCCGTCCACCGCCGTGGAGACGAGCAGCGGCCCGGTCAGCGACTCGAACGAGGCCGAGCCCTCCTCCACGCGCACACCGCCCACGTAGACGTGCTCGCCCGGCTCCACGTTGACGAACGGAGAGCCGGGGCCACGCAGCATCACCAGCGCCACCGCGCCCAGCACCAGCAGCCCGCCCCCCCCCAGCGCGGCCCACTTCCAGGCCCCGCCCCCGCCCGCCTCGGCCTCCTTCGAGGGAGGCCGCGGGGCCCCCTGCGGAGCGGGACGGGCGGCCGGGAGCTCCGGAACCGTGGGGACGCTGACGGAAGGCCGCGTGGGCACGGGGGCCCGGGCCTGCGCGGCGGCATTCGCCTGCGCGCCATGAGCCGGCACGCCGGTGGTGGAGGGGCGCGCCATGGCCGGCTGGGAGGGCCGCGGCGGCGGTGCGGGCCGGGGCGCCGCGGGGGCCTCCGCGCGCGGCGGAGGCTGTCCCTGTATCAGCGGGAGGACCTCCGTGCGCTCGCCCAGCTCCACGTCCACGTCCAGGCCGGGGAGCTCGGGCAGCGAGGCCGGCGGAGGCACCGCCGCGGCCCGGGGCTCCACGCGCGGCACGCTCCCGCTCGCGGGGGGACGGGGGCCGCTGGCGGGGGGCGGCGTCGCGGGCGAGGAGCCACCAGGCGCTCCGCTGCCGGCCACCGGACGCGCGCTGGCGACGGGAGGTGGCGTCATGGGCCTGGGGCCACTGCCACTGCCCGCCGCCGGACGCGGGCCGCTGCCACTGCCCGTCGTCGCCGGGTGCGAGCCACTGCCCCGGTTCGGCGTGCGCCCGTCCGTCGGGGCGGCCATCTCTCCCGTGTGGACATTCCCGCTGCCCGTGCCCGACGGCATGGGGCGCGGGTGGCTGCCGGTGCCCGAGGTGGTCGACGGCGCGAACTCCACCAGCCGGTCCCCCAGCGTGTCCTTGAAGAACTGGGCCACCGCCGCCGGCGACGAGTTGAGCCGGTGGTGGGCCATCACCGCCTCGATTTCCTCGCGCATCGCCGCGGCCGACGGCGTGCGCCGCGCCGGGTCCTTCACCAGCGCGCGGAGGATGAGGTCGGACACGTCCTGCGGAATGTGAGGCTTGAGCTGCGAAGGCACCGGCGCCGGCTCGCGAACGATGGCGTTGAGCGTGGCCGCGTCGTGGTCCCTGCGGAACGGAAGCTGGCCCGTGAGCAGCTCGAAGAGCACCACGCCCAGGGCGAACACGTCGTTGCGCGCGTCCAGCGTGCGCCCGGAGGCCGCCTCCGGGGAGATGTAGGAAATCTTCCCCTTCAGCACGCCCGCCTGGGTGTTCTCCTCGCCCGCCACCTTGGCGATGCCGAAGTCGCTCAGCTTGATGGCGCCGTCCAGCGAGATGAGGACGTTGTGCGGGCTGACGTCCCGGTGCACCACCGGGTGCGGCGTGCCCGCCGGGTCCACGTAGCTGTGCGCGTAGTGCAGGCCCGCCGCGACCTCCGCGACGATGCGCAGCGCGTGCTCCAGCGGCAGCGCCAGTCCCTTGCGCCGCAGCTCGATGACCAGCTTCTTGAGGTCCGGCCCGCGCACGTACTCCATGAGGATGTACGCCACCCCGTCGGACACGCCCACGTCGAACGTCTGCACGACGTTCGGGTGCGTCAGCCGCGCGTTGGCGCGCGCCTCCGCGAACAGCATGTCCACGAACTCGGGGTTCTCCGCGAACTGCGGGAGAATCTTCTTCATCACCACGAACTTCTCGAAGCCCTTCACGCCGACCTGTTTGGCGAGGAAGACCTCCGCCATGCCGCCCTGCCCCAGCCGCCGGATGATGTTCAGCTTCGTGCTGCCCAGCGAGTTGGAGATGTCGGTGGAGGCGCCCTGCTTCGCCTGGGGGTCGACGTTCGTGGAGCCGAAGAGGTACTGGCTGAGGGCGCGCGGCTCCAGCGCCTCCATGTCCTCCAGCGGCCTGTCCGTGAGCTGCATGCGCGCCAGCAGGCCCTGGAGCTGGGGCATGTGGGGCACGCGGGCCTCGCCGCCGCAGATGGGGCACGCGATGTCCACGGCGGACTGCTGGGCGCGGAGCTGCGCCAGGTAGTCCGCGGCCTGGATGCGCTGGTGGCTCACCTGCCCGCAGTTGCGGCAGTCGCAGGGCAGCCACAGCGTGGCCATGCGCACCGGCGGATGCCGGGACGAGCGCGCCAGCGCGGCGAGGACCGGAGGCGGCACCCGGCACAGCACCACCTGCGCGCCCTGGGCCGCCGTCTCCAGCACCTGCTCCAGCTTGGGCAGCGCCTCCGGCTCCACCTTGCTCACGTGGCTGAAGTCGAAGGCGACACGCCCCTCCAGCCCGGACGCGAGCCGGCGCACGTTGAGGTCGCCCTTCAGCGCGCTGGCCAGGGTGATGTAGGTGATGTCGTCCTGGACGATTTTCAGGTGCTGCTGCAACTCCGGCTGCTCCGCGGGCATGCTGGCCCGCAGGTAGCGCATCACCACCGGGTCCACCGTGCCGAACTGCTGGCGGCGCGCGTAGTCGAAGAACTCGCCCGGCAGGTCCGCGAACTCCAGCGCGTTGGCGCACACCGGGCACTTGTGCTCGGGCGCGCGCTCCTCGGCGATGGCCTGGGCGTCGTCCAGCAGGTTCACCACCCGCAGCCGGTCCTCGTTGCAGGTGCGGCAGGTGTAGGGCGCCAGGACGGAGAGCACCCGCGCCACGCCGGCGAAGCCCTCCACCATGTTGAGCTGGTCCACCATCACCGGTGGCGCGTGCACGACGTACAGCCCCAGGGCCCCGGGAGGCAGCTTGCCGGCGAACTCAATCCACCGGCGCACACCGAAGGAGCTGATGCGCTCCACCCGTCCCAGGTCGACCACCAACAACCCGCTGAGCTCCGGGCTGCTGGCCGTCAGTGGGAATGTCTCGTCGATGACCCCGGAAATCCGGACGTGGGTGATGGTACCCACGCGGAGCCGGCTGATGATGGCGTTGGAACCCTGGCTATCCACCGGCCCTGACCTCATTGCAGACAGAACAACAGCGATTTCGGTTGGGTGGCGCGGCGGCGCGCCTCTCCCATGTCCACCACGCACAAGACACGCGATTCCTGGCCGGGTCTCACCCGGACCGCCACCGTGTCGCTGTGCTCCAGGATGCGCCGCAGCCCCAGGCCCGCGCCCCCGCCCGAGGCGTCCACCCGCACGCGCCCGCCCCACCCCTCCAGCGCACGGGCGAAGGGCCCCGGACGCAGGCCGCCGAAGCGGTCCACCACCTCCAGCCACATCCGGCCGTCCTCCACCGCGAAGGACAGCTCGCAGGCGTCCTCCTCCGCCACCTCGCTCACCTCCGTGCGCCGGTGCGCGTAGCGGTGCTGGCCCCGCGCGTCCACCGGAGCATCCAGCAGCGCGTTGGCGGCCAACTCATGCACCACGTCACCCACCAGGCCGGCCGCCACGCGGGAGCCACCCGCCTGCCCCACCGCCGCCGAGGCCGCGGCCCCCGTGACACCGATGTCCGCCACCCGCCGCAGCCGGTGCCTCGCCACCTCCACCCCTTCCGGCAGCAGCGCCCCGCCTCGCAGCAGGGCCCCCAGCAGGCGCACCTCCCACGCGGCGGGACGTCCGTCCGGGCCGCGCGTGGCCAGCAGCAGGGGCGGAGGCTCGCGGCGCAGCGACTCCGCGTGTGACGGCGACAGCCGGCCGTCGAAGAGCACCAGCCGGCGCGGGCCGGAGGGGAGCTCCGGCCCCTGGTGGAGGGCCACCCCTCCCTGCGCCAGCACCGGAGCCGCCCGCTCCAGCAGCGCGGGAGGAAGCGACTCGTCGGCGATCAGCAGGAGACCCCCGGGCTCCATGTGGGGTGCGGTACTCAAGGCCTAGTAGCGAACCTTGACTTCACTGAAGAAGGACTGCGGGGGCGCTGGGAAGCCGTGCGACTCCTCGTACCGGGCGTTGAAGAGGTTGGAGCCCAGGAACGACACGGAGACGCCGTCGTAGACGTTGAAGCCCACGCGCGCGCTGGCGGTGACGTAGCTGGGGAGCTGCACCCGCGTGGTGGCCTGGCCCGTGGCCTCGTCCACCAGGAAGCCCGGGTCGTAGCGCGGGCCCACGAAGAGGGCGTACAGCTCCGCGAAGGCCACCTTGCCGATGTTGGTGCGCCCGCGCGCGTAGATGCGGTGGCCGGGCGCGTAGTCCAGCGGCGTCTCCGGCCCGTCGCCGTACGGAAGCGTCTTGGCGTCCAGGAACTGGTAGGCCACGTCGAAGGACGAGTCGATGGACGGAATCTGCGCGGCGGCCTCCAGCTCGAAGCCCCGCACGCGCGCGTCGCCCAGGTTCTTGAACTGGGAGACGGAGCCGAACACCAGCTCCTGATTGATGAAGTTCTTCGCCAGGTTGTAGAAGCCCGTGCCCGTCAGACGCACCTTCCGGTCGAAGGGCCAGAAGTCCACCGACGCCTCGAAGGTGTCCAGCGTCTCCGCGCGCAGGTCCGCGTTGCCTACCAGTGTGGCCGCGTACATCTGCTGGTTGATGGCCAGCTCCGCCAGCGTGGGCGCGCGGAAGGCGCGGCCGTAGTTGGTGCGCAGCGTGAGCAACTCCGGCACCGCGTGGAAGACGACGCTGGCGCGCGGCGAAAGCTGGTCCGTGCGCTGGGTCCAGACGCGCTCGGGAATCTGGTAGCGGTCGTAGCGGGCGCCCGCGCCGAACACCAGCCGGTTGAAGAGGCGGTACTCCGCGTCCACGAAGCCGCCGATGATGGTCTGCTTCGTGTCGTCCAGCGTCAGCTCCGGCAGGACGTTGGGCACGTTCACCTGGTCCAGCTTCACGTCGCCGCCGAAGGTGACGTTCAGGTCGCCCACGGACAGGAGCGCGCGAGCCTCGCCGCCCAGCCGCCGGCGCTTGCCCAGGGCGCGCTGCGGGTCGCCACCGAAGGCGTTCTCCATCAGCACGTCGCGGCGCTTGAAGAGGCCGTACGCCTGGCCGAACAGGCGCAGGTTCTCCGACACCTGTGTGTCCACCTGGGCGGAGGCGTTGAAGTTCTGCACCGACTCCGAGTCGTTGGGCGTGTAGTGGCAGCGGCCGCAGTTGCCCACGGTGGAGATGTTGGTGCCGCCCGGGCGGCCAATCTCCGCGTCCGTGAAGTCCGCGTCCAGCGCCAGCGGGCCCGCGCGCACCTTGCCGCTCACCTGGTGCACCAGTGAGTCCTGGTTGTCGTCCACCCGGCCCACGCGCGGGTCGTTGAAGAGCTGCGGCCCGTCCGAGCCGTAGCCGTAGTAGCCCAGCAGCGCCTCCACCGGGCCGCCGCGGCCGGCCACGTTGCCGTGCACGCGCCACGTCTGGTCCTGGCCCGCCAGCACCCGCGCCTCGGCGCCCACGTTCCGGCCCTTGGCGAGCAGGTCCGCCGGCTGGCGCTCGATGATGTTGATGACGCCGCTGAAGGCGTTGGAGCCGTACAGCGACGAGCCCGGGCCCCGGATGACCTCCACCTGCTTGAGGTTGACCAGCGGCGTCGTCTCGTCCGCGTAGAACTGGCCCGTCCACGGGTCCGTCAGCGGGCGGCCGTCCTTCAAGAGCAGCAGGCGGTTGGACAGGTAGTTGGAGCCCAGACCGCGCGCGCTCACCGCCGCCTTGCGCATGGAGCCCCGGCGGCACTCCATGCCGGGGAAGTACTGGATGGCCTCGCACAGCGAGAACTGGCCGGTGCCCTCCAGCTCCTCGGCGGGAATCCAGGACACCGTGAGGGGCACGTCGGCGATGCGCTGGTTGCGCTTGGACGCGGTGGTCACCACCGCCTCGCTCAGCACGCGGTTGATGGACTCCTCCACCATGTCTCCGCCCGCCAGGGGGTCCACGCCGGCCAGGCCCGAGGGAGGCGGCAGCGGCCGGTCCAGGGTGGGCTCCGCGAAGGGCGCGCTGATGGGCACGTTGGATGCCGGCGCGGGCGCCGGGGCGGCCACCGGGGACGGCGCGGGCAGCGTGCCGCTGGCGGGCACCGTCGTGGCCTCCACCGGCGTGGCCGTCGTCCCCACGGCCGGGGTGGCCATGGGCGAGCCCGGCGACGCCACGGGCAGCGGCTCCCCCATGGAGGGGGCCATCGGGGTGGGCGGCTCGGCCGCCACCGGCATCACCGGCTCGGTCGCGGTGAGCGGATCATCCGTGGCCGGCCCGCCCAGGACGGGAATCTCCGCGTCGGCCGGAGGCGTGGCCGGCTTGACGGCCGTCTTCTGGGCCTTGCGCGACTTGCCCTTCGGCTTCGAGGCGCGCGGCGTCGTGGCGCTCTTGGGGGCCACGCGCTTCTTCCTGCGCACCTTGGCCGGAGCCTCCGCCGCGGCGTCCTGGGCGCGGGCTTCGGTGCCGGCGAGGCCGGTGACGGCCAGCAGGCACAACATGAGGGACATGGACAGGGCCCGAACACCCCGGCGCCCTGGAAGAGCCTTCACCGCGCCTTTCCGCGGCTCACGGTACACAGTCGAGTGCATCGTTCTCACATCCGTGAATGGGGGACACCCACGGTCCTGTACGCACGCCCCGGGTTGGCGGGCCCGGCGTCGGGGTCATCGTCCTCTCGGACAAAGCACCACCCCTGAACGCTCGCGCCGTCGGACTTCAACCTACCGCAGAGCCACTGCTGGGCCAAGTCAGCGACTCTCATTCCCTGAAACTCAAGAAGTTGGCCGGGACCCGGTGGGTCCAGGTGCGCCCGGAGGCCTCAGTCATCGGGCTGTTCGGCGGAGACGGCGAGGTCCCCGGCGAAGGAAGGCAGGGCGGGGCCCAGCTCCTCGGAGCGCACCAGGACCTCGGCGTCCACGCGCAGGTCGGGGGGCTCGGCCAGCACGGGCTGGCGGCGTGGAGGGCCCTGGGTGACGAGCCTGCGGAAGTCCTCGAAGTCACGGTCCTGGACGCGGGCGAAGGCGTCGAAGGGGGGCACCGCGCCCACGGCCGCGAGCACCCCGGTGAGCACGTCCCCGCTGCCCCGCAGGTCCACCAGCACCGCGCCGGGAATGCGGCCGCTGCGGAAGAGGACGCGCACGTCCTTGTCCTTGGGCACGTGGGCGAGCGGGACGAGGGCGGCCTCCGCGCCCCGGGCCTCCAGCATCTTCAGGGCGGACTCCACGTTGGGCACGGGCGTCACCTTGAAGTGACGCTGCGCGTCCAGGTCACCGCCGAGCACGACGTGGGTGACGAACTTCGGGTCCGAGGGGCCCGCGCCCTTCACGAGCGCCAGGCGCTTGCCGGCCAGGTCCTTCACGGCGCCCTTCTGGGTGGAGACGATGGCCCAGCGCTGCTGCGTCTCGCCGGAGCGGGAGGCCCAGGCCACCGGCTTCGCGCGGTTGCCGAGCTGCACGGCGGCCCACGCATCCACCACGGCGAAGTCCAGCAGCCCCTCGGACACGGCGCGGGAGAAGTCCTCGTACCGGCCGAAGCTCTTGGCGGCCACGGGGCGGTCCAGCGCGTCGCCCAGCCTCGCGGCCAGCGCCTCCGCGTACTGGAAGCGCTCCTGGCCGTCCGCCAGGGTGGTGGCGAGGAAGACGCCCAGGGTGGCCTTCTTCGCGGCCGCGCCCGCGGGGGCGGCGGCCAGGGTACAGGCCAGCACGAGGCCGGCCAGGAGGAAGTGGTGTGCCTTCTTCATGGGGTCTCCTCCGCGGTGACGGCCGGCGCGCTGGTGGAAGGCTCCGCGAGGCCATGGAGGCTCTGCAGGCGCTCCTTCCACTCGCGCACCTGGGCCAGGCGCGGGCCGGCTCCGGCGGCGAGGTAGCGGCGCCAGGCGTCCACGGCCTCGGCGGGCTCGCGGCGGCGCTCCTGCGCGTCGATGCCGAGGTTGAGGGCGGCCACCGGCACGGCGGACTCCAGCTGGCGCCAGGTGTCCAGCGCGCTCGCCGCCCGGCCCTTGCGCCAGTCCACGCAGGCCAGGTTGTGCTGCACCAGCGCGTCCTCCGGGGCCTGGGCGAGCGCGGCCTTGAGGGCCTTCTCCGCCAGCTTCATGTTGCCGGCGGCGTATGCCAGCCCGGCCTCTCGCCGGTGGAGCGCGCCCGTCATGGCGGCCAGCCACTTCGGCTGCCCGGGCATGGGCTTCTTCGAGGCGGCGGCGAGCTGCTTGCGCGCCGCGGGCACCTGCCCCTTCTTGTAGAGGACGAAGGCCTCCGCGAGGGCGCGGGTGTTGGGCCAGGCCCAGCGCTGGGCGGGGGCGAGGGCGCGCTTGAGGGCGGCGCTCGCCTCCGCGTGGCGCCCCGCCTCCGCGCGCGCCAGGCCGCGGGTGAAGAGGGCCAGCTTCGCCAGGTCCGCGCGGCTGCCGGTGCCCAGCCGGTCCACCAGGTCCAAATCCCGGTCCGCGCCCTCGGCGTCGCCGGCCTCCAGGCGCGCCAGCGCGCGGCGCACCAGCACGCGTGGAAGGTTGGCGCCCGCCACCTGCGCGGCGGCCCGCGAGGGCCCCACCGCGGTGAGCCGCTGCACGGCGGCGTCCACCTGCCCCAGCTCCACCTCCGCCAGCGCGGCGCCCACGGACGTCTCGGCCTGCTCGTCCGGCTCCTCCGTCTGCGTCCCCGCGCGGGTGAAGGACTCCAGCGCCGCCTGCGCGTCGCCCGAGGCCAGCCGCGCGTAGCCCAGCAGCAGCCCCTCGCGCCAGGTGGCGCCGGGCAGCGTGACGCCCTGCTCCATCACCCTGCGGGCCTCGGGGAAGGCGCGCGTCTCCAGCAGCGCGGCGCCCAGCCGGCGGGCCATGAGGGCGGAGCGTTCCAAGTCGTACGCGCGGCGCAAATCCCGCACGGAGTCCTCCAGGCGCCCCGCCCCGGCCCTGTCGCGGGCGCGGTGGGCCAGTGCGCGGGCCAGCCACTGCTTCGCCCCGGGGTGCTCCGGCTCCACCTGCAAGGCGTTGGAGTAGTCCTCGATGGCCTGGTCCCACTGGCCGGTGGCGAAGTGGTCCGCGCCCAGCAGCACCCAGCCCAGGGCCTGCCGGGGGGCCATCTCCACCACGCGCCGGTGGACCTCCACCGCGCGCTGGAAGCGGCCCGCGCGCCGGTTGACGGAGCCCAGCGTGGCCCACAGCTCCAGGCTGTTGGCGCCGGAGCGCACCGCGGCCTCCAGGAACTGGATGGCCTCCTCGTGGCGTCCCTGCGCCTGCAGCGCCTTGCCCACCGCCATCTGCCCCAGCACGAGGCCCGGCTGGAGCTGCAGCACCTTGCGGTACTCCACCTCCGCGGCCGCCGCGCTCTTCTGCGCCAGCCGCACGTCACCCAGGAGCAGGTGCGCCGCGGGCGTGCTGCCCAGCTTCACCAGCGCCAGCGCCTGGGCCTCCGCCCGAGCCACGTCTCCGGCCGCGAGGTACAGCCGCGCCAGCTTCTCCCTCGGCTCGGCGGCCTGCGGGAAGCGCGTGGTGACGCCCTCCAGCAGCGTGCGCGCCTCCGGCACCCGGCCCTCCAGCTCCAGCACGCTGGCCAGGCCGAGCTGCACGGAGGGCGACTCCGGCCGCCCCGCCTGGGCCTGCTGGAAGGCCGCGCGCGCCGCGGCCACGTCCCGGCGCAGCACGTGCGCGCGGCCCAGCAGCTCGTGAATCTGGAAGTCGTTCTGCGCCAGCTTCGCGGGGCGCAGCGCCAGGTAGCGCAGCAGCCGCGTCACCGCCGCGTCGCCCTGCTGCGCGTAGAGGTAGTAGCTGGCGAGGTAGTAGTGGACGATGAGGTGCTCCGCCGCGTCCGCGGCCGCCACCTGCTCCATCAACGGCACCGCCTCGGGGAAGCGGCGCAGCTTGTAGAGGGCCACGCCCACCGGGTACGCCAGCGACAGCTCGCGCGGATTCGCCGCCAGCACGGGCCGCACCTTGTCCACCGTGCGCTGCCAGTCCTGGAGCCCGTTGGCCGCGGCGCCCACGCCGGCCGCGGCGGCGACGGAGCCCGGCTCCGTGGCGAGCGCCTGCTCGAAGAGGGCCAGGGCCTTGCGGTACTTCTCCTCGGCCTCCTTCTTGTCACCTTCGGCGGCGGCGGCGCTGGCGGCCACCTGGGCCGACTCACCCTCCTTCACCAGCCGCTGCGACTCGGACATGGGCGGAGGACGGTACTGCGCGAGCGCGGGAGGGCCGGCCAGCGAGGCCAGCAGCGCGAGCGCCGTGGCGAGACGGCGCGGCGGCGGAGTGCGGGGTGTGCGGCGCATGCGGGGTGGTTCCTGGGGAATCAGGCGACGGGGCTGAACTCGGCCACGACGACGGTGATGTCGTCGCGCTGCGGCTGGCCGGCGCTGTAGGCGCGCGCGTCCGCGAGCAGCGCGTCGCGCAGCGCCTCCGCGGACAGGTGGGCGTTGGCCTGCACGGCGGCGGCCAGGCGCTGGGTGCCATAGAGGCGTCCCGAGCCATCTCGGGACTCGGTGAGGCCGTCCGTGTACCAGACCACCACGTCCCCCGGGCGGAGCTGCGCCTGGCGCGAGGTGAACTGGGACGTCACGGACGCGCCCAGCAGCGGCCCGCGCGCCGGCAGCGAGGCCACCTGCCCGCTGTTCCGGTTGAACACGAGCGGGCTGGGGTGCGCGCCCGCCGCGTAGTCGATGTAGCCGTTGGACACGTCGATGACGGCCAGGGCGCTGGACATCTGGTGCTCGCCGCGCCCCACGTTGGCCAGGGTGACGTTGAGAGCCGTAATCAACATCTGCGCGTTGACCTGCGAGGGCTCGCGCAGCGTCATGGCGGAGGCGAAGCCGCTGGTGGCGCTGGTGGCCACCAGCGAGGTGGACAGGCCGTGGCCCGTCACGTCGCCGATGCCGATGACCACCCGCCGCTCGTCCAGCCCGGCGCGGAACCACCAGTCACCGCCGCACGCGTCCGCGGTGACGACGAGGCCGGCGATGCGCACCGGGCCCACCTGCACCGCGTCGCGGCCGGGCAGCAGCGTCTCCTGCACCGTGCGCGCGAGCGACACCTCGCGCTCGAGCTGCGCCTTGGCGCGCACGTCGTCCAGCAGCACCTTGATGCGCTCGGCCATGTGGTTGAACACCACGCCCAGCGTCGCCACCTCGCGGCCGGCACCCCGGGCGGTGCCGGCACGGGCGCCCAGGTCTCCCGCCGCCAGCTGCATCACCTTGCCGGTGAGCATGCCCAGCGGCCGGGTGATTCTCCGGCTCTGGAACGCGGCGATGACACCCGCCAGTACCACGAAGCCCAGCCCCAGCCCCAGCATGCGGACCGTGTTGGAGCGCACCGTGGCGCGCTTGTCCTGCTCCAGCACCTCGAGCTGCTTCTGGAGCGCGCCCAGCGAGTAGCTGAGGACGACCAGGCCCTTGCCGCTGCTGGAGCCGTAGTCGATGGGCTCCTGAATCTCGAAGACGGGCTGGTTCTGGTAGAAGGCCTCCACCAGCCGCCGCTCCACCGTCCTCGCGGTGGCGGGCTCGGGCGCGGGCTCCTTCTTCGCGTCCGGCGCGCTGTCCGCCATCCGCACCCCGTCCGGGTCGAAAATCTGCACGCGGAGGATGTTGGGATTGGACTTGACGACGGAGCCCGCCACCTCCTCAAGAAAGGCGTAGTTGTTGTCGCGCAGGTTGGTGGCGGAGGTGAGTGCAATCGTCTGCCCCACCGTCCTGCCCAGCTCGCGGGCCTGCTCCTGGATGCGCTCCGTGGAGCGGCGGGCCGTCTCCTCGAACTGGGCCTGGGTGGAGGCGACGGACAGCGCGGCCAGCAGGCCGACGATGAGCACCACCAGCGCGATGGTGGTGAGCAGCAGGAGCTGGTCCAACCGGGGCCCCTTGATGGCGGCCACGTTGGGAAGCTCGCCGGCCTCCAGTGGGGCGATGAGGGTGCTGGTGGCCTCCGCCTGCCCCAGGCCCAGGGGGCCCGTCAGCCGCGTGGCCGTGACGTCGCGAGTGCCCGTGGCGGTGACCTCCCGGGTGCCCGTCCGCTCGGCGGGAGGGGGGGCGGAGTCCGGTTCGTCTTCGGGCGCGGGTTTCAGACGCGTGTTCGTGCTGGACAAGGGCACACCCAAGGGGTCGCGACGAGCGCGATGTGATGAGGGAGCAGGGGGGCGTGGACTCTATCGCACTTCTCCTGCTTCGCGAGGACCCCCACCCCGGCCGCTCCGGGTGGCCGCGACTGCGCCGCGCGGAAAACCGCAGTGTCACTTCACGTCCGGTATGAAGCGCTCCCCTCCCCCTTCACCGGGCGTCCTCGGAGGGCGCCGGTTAGCATTGAAGGCGCATGCGGCCCCACTTCCACGTGGCCGGCTTCCCGGTCCGCGTCCACCCGCTCTTCTTCCTCATCTCCCTTGCCACCGGCTGGGCGCTGCGGGACGAGCCCGCGCGGCTGGCGCTGTGGGTGGGCATCGTCTTCGTCTCCGTGCTCCTCCACGAGCTGGGCCATGCGCTGGCCTTCCGCCGCTTCGGCCGCACCGCCGCCATCGAGCTGCACGGAATGGGCGGCACCACCACGAGCGGGGCGGAGGAGGAGCTCACGCACAGGCACTCCGCGTGGGTGAGCTTCGCCGGGCCGGGCATGGGGTTCCTGCTCGGAGGACTCGTCTGGGCGCTGTCGAGCCTCACGCCCCTGGGGCAGCAGGGAGGACTGGCGGGCTTCGCGGCGAGGCAGCTCCTGTGGGTCAACGTTGGCTGGGGGCTCTTCAACCTGCTGCCCATGCAGCCGCTGGACGGAGGCCACCTGCTGGCCTCGATGGTGCGCGCCCGGAGCGGCTACCGGTACGAGCGCGTGCTGCATGGCATCGGCATCGCCACGGCGCTGGGTGTGCTGGGCCTGTCCATCTGGTGGGGCCAGGTGTGGATGGGCCTGCTGGCGATGCTGTTCGGGGTGATGAACCTCGAGCAGCTCCTCCGGCTGCCGAGGGAGTTCCGCTTCCAGCGCGCGGCCGCCCCGCCCCGGCGCCGCCGCGCTCCACGACGCGGGCCGGAGGCCGGCTCCGTCTCCGTGGAGCGCCTGCTGGGGGAGCTGAGGAGTGCTCCCCGCGCCGGGCCTCCGGATGGGACGGCGGCCGGGACGCATCGCGCTCCCGCGTCGCTGAAGGTACCGGACGCGGACGCGCCCGAGGGGCCACCCGACCCGGTGCTGGTGGGCGAGATGTTCCTGGAAGGCGGACTGGCGGCGCTGGCGGTGCGTCCGCTCCAGCAGGCCTTCGCGGCGTCGCCCTCGGCGCGGACCGGCCACGCGCTCGTCCTGGCGCTGCTGGAGGCCGGGCGCTTCAGGGAGCTGGAGTCGCTGCTGGCGGGCCCCCACGCGGCGCGCCTGTCCGGCGACACGCTGCTCCTCCTCTCCGAACGGGCCGGAAGGTCCGGCCATGACGCGCTGGCCTCGAGGGCCGCCGCACTGCGCGATGACCGGCCGCGGCAATGACGGACAGTGCGCGCACGGCCGCGCGGGCGGCGACGCGCCGAGTCACTTTCTGACTTGGATGAGCACCGCTGATTGCCGCGCCGCGCCAGGAGATGCCTTCCGCCCGACGGCCCGCCAGGAGGGCCATCAGCATCCTTGAGCGGAGGGGGCGCATCCGGGTTATAGGGGCGTCCCCTCCAGATAGAGGAAGCCCGCGCGTGTCCCGACCCCGTCTCATCAAAGAAGCGTCCGCGCCGCTCCAGCTCGAGAAGGAGCTGCTGCTTCGCATCCACGACCTCATGGTCAAAACGCGCGTCCTCGAGGAGCGCCTCATCCAGATGTACAAGCAGGGCCATGGGTACTTCTGGATTGGCGGCCCCGGCGAGGAGGCGTTCAACGTCCCCCTGGGCCTGCTGATGAAGAAGGGCCAGGGCCCCGCGTACGACTACCTGCACGCCCACTACCGCCAGTCCGGCACCATGCTGGCGCTAGGCGAGGAGCCCATCGGCGCGCTCCGGCAGATGAAGAACACGGCCACGGACCCGTACTCGGGCGGCCGCAACTTCGCGGGCCACTTCTCGCTGCGGAAGTACAACGTGGCGCCCGTCTCCTCGCCCATCGAGGTGCAGTACGCCATCGCTCCGGGCACGGCCATGGTGCA
This sequence comes from Myxococcus sp. RHSTA-1-4, assembly GCF_020037125.1. Lineage (GTDB taxonomy): Bacteria > Myxococcota > Myxococcia > Myxococcales > Myxococcaceae > Myxococcus. The sequence goes on along the minus strand of NZ_JAIQDG010000009.1, from coordinate 181,577 downwards.
GAAGCGCCACGGCGGTGACGGCATCACCATCGTCACCGGCGGCGACGCCGGCACGGCCGAGGGTGATTTCGCCTCGTGCCTGGTGTGGAGCAGCCGCCCCGCCAACCCGCTGCCCATCCTCATCATCGTCACCAACAACAAGTGGGGCATCTCCACGTCGGCGGAGGGCCAGCACGGCGAGCAGCGCATCAGCGACCGCGCCAAGGCCTTCGGCATCCAGGCGAAGACCATCAACGGGAACGACCCCATCGAGGCCTACACCGAGCTGAAGGAGGCCATGGAGTACGTGCGCAAGGAGCGCAAGCCGTACTTCATCGAGGCCCTGGTGTCGCGCCTGTACGGGCACTCCTCCGCCTCCGGCGCCAACTTCGTGGGCGACGAGGTGGACTGCCTCAAGCAGTTCGAGGCGCGCCTGGCGCAGGACGGCCTGCTCACCCGGCAGCAGATGGACGACCTGCGCAACCGCTACACCGAGGACATGGCCGCCGCCGCCCGCCAGGCGCGCGACGAGCCCCAGCCGGACCCCGATTCCATCTGGAAGCACATCTACGCGGAGGACAAGTAACCCATGGCCAACATGGCACAGGCCATCCGGATGGCCCTCCACTACGCCGAGGAGAACCTCGGCGTGACGGACATCTTCGGCGAGGACGTAGGCATGCCGCTGGGCGGCGTCTTCACCTGCACGCAGGGCCTGAAGACGACGTGGAACTCCCCGCTCGACGAGCGCGGCATCATCGGCGCGGCCATGGGCATCGCCATGGGCGGCGGCCGTCCCGTCGCGGAGATTCAGTTCTGCGACTACGTCTACAACACCATCGACCTGCTCAAGCTGGCGGGCAACACCTGCTGGTCCAGCAACGGCGACTGGAACCTGCCCATGGTGGTGCGCACGCCGGTGGGCAGCGGCATCCGCGGGTCCATCTACCACTCGCACTCGTTCGACGCGACGATGACCCACATCCCCGGCTGGAAGGTGGTCATGCCCTCCACGCCGCTGGACGCGTACGGGCTGCTCATCACCGCCTGCAAGGAGCAGAACCCGGTGATGTTCCTCGAGCCCAAGGCGCTCCTGCGCGTCAAGGGCGAGGAGCGCATCCCCGGCGAGCCGGACGATGACCGCGCGCTGTCGAAGATGATTGACGCGCCGCTGGGCGACCGCTCGCAGTGGAAGCCGCAGTGGCCCACGCTGCAGGAGTACGCGGTGCCCTTCGGCAAGGGCAAGCTCGTGCGCGAGGGCTCGCAGGTGACGGTGGTCAGCTACGGCCGCACCCTGCCCCTGTGCGCGAAGGCCGCCGCGGCGCTCGCGGACGAGGGCCTCAGCGCGGAGGTCATCGACCTGCGCTCGCTGTGGCCCTATGACTGGGAGCTCATCAAGCAGTCCGTCCAGAAGACGGGCCGCGTCCTCTACGTCAACGAGGACACCGAGGTGACGAACTTCGGCGAGCACCTGGTGCGCCGCACCGTCGAGGAGCTCTTCTACTCGCTGCTGGCGCCGCCGCGGCTGCTGGCCGGCAAGTTCGTCCCCGGCATCGGCCTCGCGGACAGCCTGGAGATGGCGTCGGTGCCCCAGCAGAACGACATCACCGCCGCCATCCGCTCGCTCGCGGCCGAGCAGCCGTAAGCGCCGCACCCACAAACACCCCGCCCGCCGGGGCCCGGGCCGCCGTTCCTCTTTGAAGGTTCGGCGGCCCTTTCGTTAGAATCCCAACCGCCTTGTCACAGCCAATCGTACGCACCGTCACTCCCTCCGCAGGCGCTGAAGCACCCGCCTTCCGTATCCGCCGTGCCCGCCGGGGCGACGCCGAGGCCATGGCGTTGCTCCTGCGCGAGCTGGGCTATCCCCAGGGCACGGACCAGCAGACGGTCCACTGGGTCGTCAGCCATCCGGAGATTGAAATCTTCGTCGCCGGGGACCCGCAGGACCGTCCCGTGGGGATGATTTCCTTCTCCCACCGGCCGCAGCTCCGCCTGCGTGGGCGCGTGGCCACCGTGGATGAGCTGGTGGTGACGGAGACGTGGCGGCGGCGCGGCGTGGGCCGGGCGCTCATCAAGCAGATTCTGGAGCGCTGCAAGGTGCTGAGCGTCAAGCAGCTCCAGCTCGTCTCGCCCATGGCCAGCACGCCCGAGACGCGCAGCTTCTACGCCGCCTGCGGCTTCTCCGAGATTGACTCGGGGGTGTTCCGCCACCTGGAGACGGAAGACCGGCGCTAGGCGCGCCACGGCCCCCGTCCTCCGGGGGCCCTACCGCTTGAAGCTGTCCACCACGCGCTGGAGCCGGGCGCGGTCGTCGTCGCTCATGTCCGTGAAGCGCACGCCGATGGCCTCCGCCTCGTCGCGCACCCAGGCGATGACGCCGTTGAGGTGGAATTCCTGGCCTTCAATCACCATGGACAGGCGCACCTGTGCGCCCACGTCGTAGGCCTTGCGCGTGCGCAGGCACAGCCCGCCCGCGGAGATGTTGAGGGAGTACGCGCGCAGCGCCCGCGCCGCGTCCTGCGTCTGTGCGAAGCGAACCTCGAACCTCGCGGCCACGCGCTCGTCGGTCCGACGGTTCGCGAATGCGCTGGGGTCCACGCCTGCCATCTCATCCACCGCCTTGGTTGTCATGCGCACCCGCTACCCCCTTCGACGCGACTGGCGATACCCCTGACGCTCCACAGCCACCCCCACCAGGTAACGCGCCGGGCCAACCCGGGGGAGTCGGGTGTCCTGCAAGTGTCGGCTGCTTTCCAGGCCCGATTCAAGGGGGCCCCTGTATCGGATTCTCTCGGCTAAGTCCCTGTGTACTTCGATTCAGGAGCTTGGGATGCGTGCCCGCCTGGTGGTGTTGACTGGAACCCTCGCCCTGGCGCTCTGGGCGGCGGGGTGTGATGACGACGGAGAGGGCCCGGGGCCCACCCCCATGGAGGACTCCGGGGTGCCATCGGACCCGGATGGCGGGAGGATTCGGGAGGATGGAGGGAGAGGAGGCTCCGGCTCGGACTTCGCCTGCAACGTGGCGAGGCAGGAGGGCTGCGACGCGGGGCAGAGCTGCCACTTCGCGGACCTGGAGGACGGGGGCACGGGCAGCCGCTGCTTCGCGGCGGAGTGCGATGTGGTGCGCCAGGACTGCACGGAGGGGCAGCGGTGCACCTACGTGGGCCAGGGGGAGGCCATGCGGCGCGGGTGCGTGGAGCCGGGGACGGCGGCCGAGGGCGCGCCGTGCACGCTGGCCCCCAACGACGCCGGCCTCGCCTACGACACGTGCGGGCAGGGCCTGTTCTGCAAGGACGAGCCGGTGGACGGCGGCGCGGGCTTCTTCTGCCGGCGGCTGTGCCACGCCACGCCCCAGTGCGGGGACGCGGGCGAGTGCAACACGGTGCTGCGGCTGGAGGGCACGGTGGAGTTGCCGCTGGTGTGCGGCCCGCCGTCACGGCAGTGCGACCCGTTCGGCGCGGACTGCACGGCGCCGCTGAGCTGCTACCCGTCCACGTCCGGCCCGGTGTGCGCGGGCAGCGGCACCCGGCGAGAGGGCGAGGCGTGCGACTTCAGCAACCAGTGCGCGCCGGGGAGCGCCTGTGTGAACACGGGCAGCGGGCTCACCTGCCGCCCGTTGTGCCGGCCCGGCGGGACGCCCGCGTGCGCCACCGGCACCTGCCGCGCGCTGGATGGCAACCCCGGCGTGGGCGCCTGCGTGCCGTGAGCGGCGCGTCCCCTCCCCCGGCCTGCCTGCTCCCCCCCGGAGCGAAGCCGCTCGGATGGCTGGGAGCCGGGCCCGCACACGGGGCTTGATTCTCGGGGGCTCCTCCGGTTTGGGGAGGGGTCCATGCAAGCCGTACGAATCCTGCTCCTCGCGACGCTGGCACTCGCGGGGCGCGCCTCCGCCGCCCCCGTCATCCAGGTGCCCGAGGGGGGGCGGCCCGTCGAGGTCGTGTCGAGGGGCGTCGTGTGCGGGCCGCTGCGAGGCGGCTGGTCGCTGGGCGCCGACGGGCGTTCCGTCCAGCCTCCCGCGAAGGCGGACGAGGGCGAGCGGCGGCTGGACCTCACGGTGGCCGAGAGCGCCGGCCTGTGCGACACGAGCGAGCTCACCGTCACGGTGATTGCCACCGGTGCCTTCCCCCGCATCGACGCCGCGGCCACCACCTTCTACCCGGATGACGGGCGCGTCGAGCTCAAGGGGACGAACCTCCTGAACGTGTCCATCGCCTGGTCCGGCGCGCCGCGCGGAGCGCCGCGGCGTGGCCCCCCGGATGGCCAGGACGTCTGCCTGACGCCCTCCTCGGGCAAGGGGCCCGCGGACTGCGCCGTGCCGGTGGCGCCGGGCCTGCCCACGGACGCGGCGCTCTACTGGGTTCCGCCTCACGGCAGGTGGGGCCCGGACGTCACCACCTATGACGCCAACGGCGACGTGGTGGACCCGGAGACCCAGCGGCTGCGCCCCGGCCGCGTCATCCTCACCCAGCCGCTCGTCCTCTCCAGCGGCATCGACGTGTCGAAGGGCCCCGGCTCCGTGGCGGTCAGCCACCCCGAGGCGATTGCCACCGCCGACTGCGGGCTGGCGCGCTGCGAGGTCGGGGAAGGCGCCCTCCTCGTGCGCAACGTGCCCGGCGTGGACGCCACCATTCCCCTGCGCCTGCGGCTGACGCCCCGCGTGCTGTTCGCCCGGGGCGAGGCCCTGGAGAACACGGTCTCCGCGACGCTGTCCGTCCTGGCCTGCCCCCTCACGGCCATGGAGGGCACGGTGCTGCGCGATGCGGAGAACTCGGGACTGGTGGTGCGGTTGGACCCCGTCTGCGCGCATGACCCGCGCGCCCTCAGCTGGACGGTCAACAACCAGCGCGTCCGCGTGGAGCGCGTGGTGAAGACGGCGGAGGGCACCCACGTGCTGCTGCGCACGGGCGGAACGTCCGACCCGCAGGTCACCATCACCGCGATGACGTCGCGGCACGAGGGGACGGTGGTGGCCTCGGAGACGGCGAAGACGGTGCCGGTGCCCGTTCCCCGCGCCGTGCTCGAGCTGCCCGGCCACGGCCCCATCGACTTCGTCCCCACCAACCGCCCCGCGGAGGCCCGGGTGGCGTCCGCGGCGGGGCCGGGACGCTTCGTGTTCCACTCGCGCGCGGGCGCGTACGGCGTCACCACGCGGGACGCCACCGTCCTTGTCCAGGGCGAGTCCACCGCGGGCGGCTTCGTGGCGCTCCGCTTCGGCTACCAGCTGCCGACGCTTCCCGGCGAGCTCGCCACCGTGGACCTGACCCACGTCGACGAGCGCGTCCAGCGCCTGGTGCGCGAGGCCAGCGTGCCCGCCCGCGTCGACTCCCTGTTCGAGTTCGTCTGCGCGGACAAGGACGGCAAGGACCAGACGCTGGAGCCGAGCAGGCCCCACCGGCTCTCCTACGAGATGCGCAACACGTGCCGCGTCATCGTGCACCGCGAGCGCCTGACGCCCGAGGAGGGCAACCAGGAGGTCCAGCTCCGCATCAGCGTCACCCGGCCGGACGGCTCCGCGCGCGGGGAGAGCCACGTCGACCAGCGCATGTTCCTGCGTCCGAGGGGAGACCAGCGCGTCATCCCCATCCCGGGCAACCTGGGACAGTACGACCGCATCCTCATCCAGGTCTCCCATGTGGCGGACGAGGCCCGCTACGCGCTGAGCACGACGGACCGCACGGGCCTGCCTTCCGCGCAGTGGACGGCCACCGTCAAGGGGGGCCTCTTCCGGCTCTACACGACGGCGGCCATTCCCGCGGGCCTCTACCGCGCCACGGAGCCGACGGGGCAGCTCGCCATCAACTTCGGAGTCCTGTCCCGGCTGGCCCTGCTGAACGACGAGGGGCAGGAGCGGCTGCTGGGAATCGAGCTCGGGTTGATGGGCATGGGGCTCGTCCCGCAGTCGGGCGACATCCAGTTCCCGCCCACCCTGGCGGTCGTCGCGGGCCTGGGCCTGCGCGTCCCCATCGGCCCCGGGGCCGCCGTGGGCGCCAACGCCTGGGTGGCGCGCGAGTTCCGGGGCGACATCCAGCGCAAGACGAACGGCGACCCCAACGTCAACCCGGTCGTCCCCTCCAGCCGCTGGTCCTTCGTCTTCGGGCCGAGCATCTCCGTCGGAAACGTGGGCTTCAATCTCTGACGGTTTTCGACGTCAGGGGCGGGGGTTTATCTACGATGCACTCCCATGCTCCTCGACCTCGGAATGTTGGTGATTGGCATCGTCCTCCTCTACTTCGGGGCGGAGTGGCTCGTGCAGGGCTCCGCCGGCCTCGCGCGCTCCATGGGGGTGCGGCCGCTGGTGGTGGGGTTGACGGTGGTGGCCTATGGCACGTCGGCGCCGGAGCTCGTGGTGTCGCTGCTGGCCTCCCTGGAGGGCCGGAGCGCCATCGCGCTGGGCAACGTCGTGGGCTCCAACATCGCCAACATCGGCGCCATCCTGGGTGTCACCGCGCTCATCTCCCCGCCCCGCGTCGAGCCCACCCTCATCCGGCGTGAGCTGCCCGTCCTCGTGGCCAGCGCGCTGCTCGTCCCCCTCTTCCTGCTGGATGGCGGCATCTCGCGGCTGGAGGGCGTCATCCTGCTCGTGGGCGCGGCGGGCTTCACGCTGCTCACGCTGCGCCTGGCCAGGGAGATTCCCGTCAGCGCGCCCGAGCTGCGGGCCGAGATGCGCGAGGAGGTCCAGGAGGAGGCGGCGACGGGCTCACGTCCGAAGCTCGCCGGCCTCTCCGTCATGGGACTGGTGGGGCTGGTGGCGGGCGGCAAGCTGTTCGTCGACGGCGCCAGTGCGCTGGCGCTGGCGCTCGGCATGAGTGAGCGGGTGGTGGGGCTCACCATCGTCGCGGTGGGCACCTCGCTGCCGGAGATGGCGGCCTCGGTGGTGGCCGCGCTCCGGGGCCACTCCGCCATCGCCATTGGCAACGTCATCGGCTCCAACATCTTCAACGTCCTGCTCATCCTCGGAGGCGCCTCGGTGGCCAACCCCATCGCGGGCTCCCTGAGCGACCTCCGCCTGGACATGGGCGTCTTCATGGGCTTCACCCTGGCGGCGGTCCTCTTCATGCGGGGAGCGCGGCACGTCAGCCGCCTGGAGGGAGGACTGCTGGCCGGCGCCTACGCGGCGTTCCTCGGGGTCATCGCGCTCACGTAGCACCGTCCCCTCCTCGCCCTGCGGGCGGCCGGGCAGGCGCTTCCGCCAGGGGGCCGCTCCCACCGCCACCGGCTCGTCACGACGGGCCGGTGTGCGCATCCTCAAGCGCCGGGAGGGAGCGGGGATGCGACTGTGGCGGGCGTGGCTCGGGGTCCTGGTGTGCGCGGGGAGTGCACTGCTGGCGTGCGCGGACACCGCCAGTGGAGAACTCCCGGCGGAGGCACCTCCTCCGGAGACGAGCGCGCCTGCCCCGGTGGAGGCCAGCGCCCCGGACGCACCGCTGGAGGTGGCGCCGGCGCTGGTGTTGAACGATGAACGCCGGGTGAGGCCCACGCCGCCCCCTCCGCCCAGGCAGTCCTTCCAACCCGGCTTCCACCAGGCGCTGCGCTGGTCTCACGACGTGGGGGGCGTGGTGACGTTCCGCCTGCGCGTGCCGGTGGCGCGCGAGGGCGGGCGCATCCGCGTGACGTTCCGCTCGGGAGACGGGACGCTGACGCTGCGGCGGGCCACCGTGGCGAAGGCGGGCACCAATGGCGCGCTGGCCTCGACGCCGGTGCCGCTCACCTTCGGCGGGAAGGAGGGCTTCTCCACGAGTCCCCGCACGCGCGTGACGTCGGACCCGGTGAACTTCCCGGTGTCGTTCCTCGACGACCTGGCCATCAGCTTCGAGGTGAGCGGCGCGCTGGGAGTGAGCGCCATCGATGCCTTCCCGGGCAGCTACGCCCGTGCGGGGGCCTACGCGGCGGTGCCCGGCGCCATCGGAGGCCAGCCCTTCGAGCGCTCGGTGGGCGTGGCGACGGTGGACGTGGAGGGGCCCACGGGGAGGGCCTTCGTGGCGCTCGGGGACAGCATCACCGAGGGCTACATGGACACGAAGAACGACACGCGGAGCGCGTGGCCGTCGCTGGTGGCGTCACGACTCGAGGTGCCGGTGGTGAACGCGGGCGTGAGCGGACAGGGCTTCTACGACGCGCTGGAGCTGCTGGACGGCGAGGTGCTGGCGCTGGAGGGCATCACCGACTGCCTCGTGCTGCTGGGCACCAATGACCTGGGATTGGACGGAGCGCTGGCGCAGCTCCAGGCCCGGATGCTGCGGATGGTGGCGCGGCTGCGGCCCTTCTGCCGGGTGTGGGTGAGCACGCTGTTGCCCAAGGAGAAGTCGAACCACGGCGCCTACACCCTGGTGAAGACGCAGCGGGTGTCGTTCAACGAGTGGCTGCGCCAGGGCGCCACCGGAACGGACGTCATCGACCTGGAGGCTGTGACGCGCCAGCCGGACAACACGCACCTCTTCCTCGAAGGGCTGGTGGCGGACGGCATCCACCCCAGCGCCGAGGGCCACGAGGTGATGGCCACGGAGGTGGTGCGCGTCCTGCGGGAGCGGGGCGGGCTGTAGCTCCGCCGTCACGCCGGGCGCGGGCCCAAAACGCCGTGCAGCACGAGCAGCTCGGCGAGCCCCGGCGGCGCCAGAATCCAGTCATCCCCGGTGGGCACCCAGCGCACCGGCGCGCCCGCGCCCTCCAGCCGCGTGTTCACCTGCCTGAGCAGCGGCTCGAAGGTGATGCCGGGTGCTTCCCGGCTCCCCTCTCCCGCCACCACCTCGACACCGCCGGGCTGCACGGCGAAGGCGGCGCGCCCCTGGACGGGCTGCACCTGGAAACCCGGCAGGTACGGCTGCATCGCCGCCTCCAGCCGCTCCAGGAGCGTGGCGTCCTCGTAGGGGTGGTCCACCTCCCAGTCGAAGAAGGTGGGGAGCTGCGAGAGCAGCTCCAGCGTCAGCGGGTCCTCCCGGCTGTCACGCCAGTGGTGCTCGGCCAGGTCGAAGGCGGTGGCGGGGATGCGCAGCTCCCACCGCTCCAGCTTCGCGAGCAGCTCCGCCATCCGCTCCACGAGGTCCTCGGGAGGCTGCGCGCGGGACTGCCACGCCACCTCGGACACGGACTGGCCGCGCCGCAGGCCCGTCACGCGGTCGCCCACGCGGAGCTGCATCTGGGGCTCTCCGGACTCTTCGTCCGGGTAGAGCGGTGCGTGGAAGGGGCCCCCGCCGCCGTCCGGGCGCAGCAGCGCGAAGCCGTGCTTGGGGTTGATCTCCACGACGTCGAACGTGTCCCTGGGCATCCCATCCTCCTCGCGGCCCGCCACGGCCAGCCTACCCCGTGTTGCGCATGCCGGCGGCGATGCCGTTGAGCGTGAGGAGCAGCGGCCGGTCGCACTCGGTCTGTCCCTCGCGCTTGCGCATGAGCAGCTCCACCTGCAGGAAGGACATCGGGTCCACGTAGGGGTTGCGCAGGGCGATGCTGCGCTGGAGCCGCGGGTTGTGGTCCAGCAGCTTCAGCTCGCCCGTCAGCGCCTTCACCTGCTTGCGCGTGCGCCGGTGCTCCTGCTGGATGCGCCGCCACAGCGGCCGCGTGGAGCGGGGCGCCAGCTTCGCGTAGCGGCTGGCGATGGCCATGTCCGACTTGGCCAGCACCATGGTGACGTTGTCGATGACGGAGCGGAAGAAGGGCCACTCCCGGTACATGCGCTTCAGCCGCTCCGCCCCACCCGGCTCCAGCGAGTACGCCTCCAGGGCCGAGCCCACTCCGTACCAGCCGGGGAGGATGGCCCGGTTCTGCGTCCAGGCGAACACCCACGGAATCGCGCGCAGCGTCTCCAGTCCCCCCGCCTTGCGCTTGCTGGGGCGCGAGCCGATGGGCAGCGACGCGATTTCCTCCACCGGCGTCGCCGCGGTGAACAGCTCCAGGAAGCGCGGGTCCTCCCAGACGAGCGCGCGGTACTCGCGCCGTCCCGTCTCCGCCAGCGTGTCGAACACGGCGCGGAAGGTGCTCTCGTCCTCGGGCGGCGGGCGCGGCTGCGCGTCCAGCGTGTGCAGCAGCACGCCGCCGAGGATTAGCTCCAGCGTGCGCCGCGCCAGCTCCGGGCGCGCGTACTTGTGGTCCAGCGCCTCGCCCTGCTCCGTGGCCTTGTAGCCACCCGCCACCGCGCCCGGAGGCAGCGCGAGGATGGCCTCCTGCGCCGGGCCTCCGCCGCGGGCCACGGACTCACCGCGGCCGTGGAACAGGCGCAGCGGCACCCCGGCCTCGCGCGCCGTCTCCGTGAGCGTCACCTGCGCGCGCTGGAGCGCCGCGCTCGCCGCCAGGAGTCCCACCTCCTTGCCGGAGTCGCTGTAGCCCACCATCACCTCCTGCACGCCCCGCGCATCCAGGTGCCGACGGTACTCCGGATGGGCGAAGAGCTCGCGCAGCACATCCGGCCCCGCGTCCAGCGCCCCGAGCTGCTCGAACAGGGGCACCACGTCCACGGTGGCGCAGCCGCGCGTCGCGTCCCACAGGCCCGCGTGCTTCACGCAGCGGAAGGCCGCGAGCACGTCCTCCGACGTGCTGGCCATGCTGAGGATGAGGGTGCGGCACGCCGGCTCGCCCGACTCGGCCTGTGCCTCCTTCAGTCGCGCCAGCACCGCGAGCAGCCGCGCCCCACCCTCCGACGGCGGAGGCCCCCCATCCAGAGAGGCCGCCGCGCTCACCGCGTCTTCGGCCGGCACGCGGGCCTCCAGCTCCACCAGGGACAGGCCCAGCGCGCACACCTGCTCCCGCATCCGGCGCAGCCGCCGCAGTCCCGCGTGGGCGCCCTTCGCCTCCTCCAGCGAGCGCGCCAGCAGGTCCATATCTCCCAGCAACGCCTCCGGTGTCCGGTAGGCTCCGGCCGGCATCTCCAGCGGCTCTCCGGCCCGCTGCGCCGTCACGTACCGCAGGGCGCGCTGAAGGCGCTCCTCCATGAAGCGCATCTTCCGGCGCCACGGCTCACCGGTGGTGCGAGGGCCCTGGCGGCGCTCCACCTCGGGCAGCTCCGCCGCGTCGCGGGCCAGGGATTCCTCCAGCTCCGGCGACGGCCGTGCGTGCCGCTCCGACTGGGAGAGCCTGCCACCCAGCTCCTCCAGGTCTCTCAGCAGCCGCCTGAGGCCACGGGCGCGGTGCGCGCGCAGCGTGTCCGCGAACACCTCCGGCGTCACCAGCGGGTTGCCGTCCATGTCCCCGCCCACCCAGGAGTGCACGCGCACCGGCGTGCCCACCGGCCCGAGCGGCTCGCCATAGGCGTGCTCGAAGGCCCACTCCAGCAGCTCCGGGGTGAGGGAGAGCTGCTCCGCGAGCACCTCCTCCACGTACCAGAGGACGTTCTTCACCTCGTCGCCCACGGTGGGACGCTCGCGGCGCAGCTCGTCCGTCTGCCAGAGGGTGGTGATTTCCTCTCGGAGGGACTCCAGGTTGTCGGCGGACTCCCGGGGCGTCAGCTGGCAGCGGTCCCGGTCCTCCAGCAGGCTGGAGATGCGGTAGAGCTTCTCCAGCAGCGTGCGGCGCACGGCCTGCGTGGGGTGCGCGGTGAGCGTGAGTGTCACCCGCATGTGGCGCAGGGCCTCACGCACGCGCTGGGGCGGTACTCCGGAGGCCTTGAGCGACAGCAGCGTGGCCTCCAGTGAGCCGCGCTGCGGACGGGCGGAAGCCGAGGCCGCGTGGGTGCGCGCGCGGCGGATGCGGTGGTGCTGCTCCGCGATGTTGACGAGCTGGAAGTAGACGGAGAAGGCGCGCAGCACGGGCTCGGCCCGCTCCATGGGCAGACGCTGGAGCACCTCTCCCAGCTCCGCCGCCGCGGCTCGCCGCCCCGCCACCGGCCCGCGCCGGCGCTGGATGGCCAGGCGCCTCACCTCTTCCTCCAGGTCGTAGAGCGCCTTCCCTTCCTGCTCGACGAGCACCTCCCCGAGGAGCCTGCCGAGCAGGCGGACGTCACGACGGAGGGGCTGTTCCAGGGCACGTGGTCGGGCCATACGCCTTCAACCGTAACGCCGCACCACATCTCCGGCCCGGCCATTCACGCGGCATTCGCCCGGCACCGGACGATGTGTGCGCCCATGCGCCGGCCCCGTGTCTCCGGAGCCACACGGAGGCCCGGTCCGGGCCTTGCACAACACCCCGCCCGTGAGCCGCGCACGAGTCCGCGGCGGGGAGCCCGAGGCATGTGGACGACACGGTTTGGGAAGGTGACGCTGCTGTGTGGCTGGCTGGCCGCGCCCCTGGCACTGGCCCAGGAGGAGGTCCCCTACACGGAGGGCGCGCCCCACGAGATGGCCGAGCTGGTGGGCACCGTGGACGAGTCCCAGTTCTTCATGGAGGACCCCGAGGCCACGGACGCGCCGCTGCTCCGCTACGCCGAGCCCCTCTCCTGCCCCGCCGTGCCGGGAGGCCGGGTGTGGGTGGCGGACACGGAGGAGTGCGGCGGCTCCGAGTGCGTCCGCAAGACGACGGTGTGGATTGGCTCGTGGACCATCGAGGACGCGGAGCTGGAGGTCCGCTGCGAGACGGACCGCGTCGTCTTCGCCACCCGGGAGTGGCAGTGGGTGCTGGAGCCCGGCGCCACGGGCGCGCTGGACGTGGCGGAGGCGACGCCGGCTACATCCCCACCCGGCGAAGGATGAGGATGGGGCCGTCGTCCAGCTTCCTGTCCCGCAGGTCAATCTCGCAGTCGAGCATCCAGTCCCCGTGTCCCTCGGGGTCCATGATGCGCTGCTGGACCTCCCAGAGCCGCGTCCCGGCCTCCTTGAGGAAGGTGTTGGCGGGCCTGCGCGCCTGGGGCGTGAGCACCACCACCTTGTGCTCCTCGAAGTACGGCACCATGGCCTGCTCCAGCTTGGGCGCGGTCCACTCGCCCAGTGGGTTGTCCAGCATGGCCAGCGCGTCCATGTAGCGCTTCTGCCCCAGCGCCCTGAGCAGCCGATGCAGCTCCTCGCGTACGCGGGCGGCGAAGGCCTTCGGGTCGTCGGTGAGCTCCTTCGGCTTGAGCTCCACCACCGGCTTCGCGGCGATGGCCACGTCCGGGTTCTTCATCCGCTCCCACTCGTCCAGGAGGCTGGAGTCCACCTGCCGCAGCGTGGCGCGCAGGTGGTCGCAGAAGTCCTCCACCTCCTCCGTGCGGAAGCGCTCGGGCACCGTCTGCACCAGCGTCTTGTAGACGTCATTCACATAGCGCAGCAGCACGCCCTCGCTGCGCTGCAGGCCGTACTCGCGCACGTAGTCGTGGAAGGACATGAAGCGCTCGAACATGTCCCGCACCACGGACTTGGGGCGGATGTTCTCCTCGGCCACCCACGGGTGCTTCTGCGCGAACTTGTTGAAGGTGCCGTAGATGAAGTCGCGGTTGGGCTTGGGCCACTCCAGCTTCTCCAGCTCCTCCATCCGGTCGTCGTACTCCATGCCCTGCGCCTTCAGCTCGTTGACCTTCTCGCCCTTGAGCTGGTTGAGCTGCGCGTAGAGCACCACGTCCGGGTTCTCCAGAATCGACTCCACCAGCGTCACCACGTCCAGCGCGTACGTGTCCGTGGTGGGGTCCAGGAGCTCCAGCGTCTCCAGCAGGTACAGCGACAGCGTGTGGTTGAGGCTGAAGTCGTGCTGCAGCTCGCCCGCGACCTTCACGTGGGCGCCGGAGCCATTCTGGCCGCGCACCACCTCGACGATGCCCGCGCCCACCAGCGTGCGGAAGTCCCGGGCCGCTTCCTTCAGGTGCCGGCGCTTCAGGAAGTCCGAGTCGTGGCACCGCTGGATGAGCTGCACCAGCCGGCGGTAGCCGCCGCGGCCCGCCGTCTCGTGCTCGCTCTGGAGGAGGTTGAGAATCATGCCGTGCGACACCGCGAAGCGGGACTCCAGCGGCTCGGGCATGCCGTTCTGGAGCCGCTCGAAGGTGTTGCGGTCGTACTGGACGAAGCCCTTCTGCGGCGGCTTGGCCTTGGGGGCCTTCTTCTTGCCCGCGGCCTCCTTCGCCGCCTGCTTGATGTTCTCGATGACGTACTCGGGGGCCTGGGCCACCACGCTGCCCTGGGTGTCGAAGCCCTTGCGGCCCGCGCGGCCGGCAATCTGCTTGAAGTCGCGCACGCTCAGGGTGGTCAGCTTCTCGCCGTTGAACTTGAAGAGCTGGGTGAAGAGCACGGTGCGGATGGGGATGTTGACGCCCACGCCCAGCGTGTCCGTGCCGCTGATGACCTTGAGGTGGCCGCCCTGCGCCAGCTTCTCCACCAGCAGCCGGTACTTGGGCAGCAGGCCCGCGTGGTGCATGCCGATGCCGTGGCGGAGGAAGCGCTGGAACTCCTTGCCGTAGGGCGTGTCGAAGGGCGCGTCCATCAGCGCCAGGCGGATGGCCTCCTTCTCCTCCTTGGTGGAGAAGTCCACGCTCATGAGGTTCTGCGCCTGCTCGGCGGCGGCGCGCTGGGAGAAGTTGACCAGGTAGATGGGGTACTTCCCGCGCGCGATGAGGTCTTCAATCGTCTCGTGCAGGGGCGTCTCGCGGTAGTCGAAGTCCAGCGGCACGGGGCGCTGGTCGCTGCGCACGGTGGCCACCTCGCGGCTGGAGAGCTTCTGCAGGCTCTCCTCGATGACGTGCGTGGGGCCGAGCGTGGCGGACATCAGCAGGAACGTGGTGTCCGGCAGGGCAATCAGCGGGAGCTGCCACGCCACCCCGCGCTCCCTGTCGGAGTAGTAGTGGAACTCGTCCATGACGACGTAGTCCACGCGGGTGCCCGCGTCGCGCAGCGCGAGGTTGGCGAGGATTTCCGCCGTGCAGCAGATGATGCGCGCGTTGCGGTTGATGCTGGCGTCGCCGGTGAGCATGCCCACGTTCTCGGCGCCGAAGGCGTCGCAGAGGGCGAAGAACTTCTCGTTCACCAGGGCCTTGATGGGGCAGGTGTAGAAGGAGACCTTGCCCTCGGCCATGGCCTTGAAGTGGAGGGCGGTGGCCACCAGCGACTTGCCGGAGCCCGTGGGCGTCTTGAGGAACAGGTGCTTGCCCGCCAGCAGCTCCAGGATGGCTTCCTCCTGGGCCGGGTAGAGGCTCAGCCCGTTCGTCGCCACGTAGCCGACGAAGCGATTGAGGATCTCATCCGCGTCCAGGGGAGGCTCTCCCGGCTTGGGGAGCAGGGCGGCGAGCGGCGCTTGGTTTTCAGAGGTGGCCATCACACGGCAGACTCTAGGCGGCGGACCGCGCCCTCACCGGGAAAAATCGCCTGCCGACGCACGATGCGTGAAGGAGAACGCTTCCCTGGCCGGCGGCACCGCCCCCGGGTCAGGACTCGTCAGGAATGGCCCGTCGCGGAAGCAGGCGGTGTCCCTCGAAGACCGTCAGTACCTCCAGCGTCCGGCTCCGGACACGGTAGACGATGCGGTAGCTGCGGCGGAGAACCTCCCGGATGTCGTCGCGCCCCAGCTCCGCCACCACTCGCCCGGAGCGAGGGAGCGCCGCGACAGACTCGGCGGCCTGGACCAGCGTTCCGACCCAAAGTCCCGCGGCTCTTGGATCGTCCCGGGCGATGAAGTCGCCGATATCGCGAAGGTCCCTCAGTGCGCGTTCCGTCCAGACGACCCGGAGCGCACGGCCCGACGGAGTGCGGCGCTTCACCTCGAGCCAGGCCTTGCGGGCTTGCGGTAGCGCTTCTTCATCTCCGACACCACGTCGTCATGCGTGTGTACACGCCCTGCCCTTGCATCCTCGAGCCCCTCCTCGATTGACCCGATGAAGCGGATCTTCTCCGTCAGCTCATCGAAGGACTCAGGGGACAGCAGCACGCCCGCGGGCTTGCCATTCTGGGTGATGACCAGCGGCTGGCCTGACTCCCCCAGCCTTCTCAGCCACTCCGACGCCTGGGCCTTGAAGTCGCTGATGGGGACGATGTCTTCGGAAACGCGCAGGGACCGCATCGAGCACCTCCAATGTGCCAATTGGATTTAGTCCGATAACGGTCCGCGAACCAGTCAGATTTCAGCCCGTAACCCGAGCTTCAGAGCACCTTCACCGCCTTCACCATGTCCGGGGACAGCTCCTCGTGGGGGAGGATGGAGAACCCCAGCTTCCGGCTGATGGTCTGCATGGGCCGGTTGTTCGACAGGATGTCCGCGACGATGCGCTGCATCCCCCAGTCGCGGCCAATGTCCACCAGCCGGCGGAGCAGCTCCGTGCCCAGGCCCTGCTTCTGCACCTGGTCGCTGATGAGGATGGCGAACTCCGCGTCCAGCGAGCCCCGCAGACGTGTCAGCCGGCCCACCCCGAGCAGCTCGCCGCTCTTGCGCTCCGCCACCAGCGCCAGCTCCCGCGCGTAGTCGTTGAAGCAGATGCGCGCCAGTCGCTCGTGCCCCACCCGTGTGCTGAGCTGCAACAGCCCCGCGTAGCGCAGGAACACCGTGTGCTCGGACAGCGTCCGGTGGAACTCCGCCATCCGCGGCTCGTCCTCGGGACGGATGGGCCGCAGCAGGACCTCCTCCCCATTGGGCATCTTGTACGGCGCCACGTACTGCAACGGGTAGGGCTCAATGGCCAGCTTCGGCAGCTCCGCCTCCGGCACCGTGGACGGGTGCAGCACCACGCGCGCGTCCAGCGCCAGCAGCCGCTCGGGCGAGGCCAGCAGCGGGTTGATGTCGACCTCCTTCACGAAGCGCTGCTCCACCACCAGGCGGCTGAAGCGCACCATCAGCCGCTCCAGCTCCGCCAGGTCCACCGGCTGCCGCCCACGCACGCCGCGCAGCGCCTGGTGGATGCGCGTCTGCTCCATCATCCGCCGCGCCAGCGTCGTGTTGAGCGGCGGCAGCCCCAGCGCCCGGTCCTTGAACACCTCCACCAGCGTGCCGCCCGCGCCGAACAGCAGCACCGGCCCGAACTGCGCGTCCACGCTGCTGCCGACGATGAGCTCGTACCCGCCCAGCTTCACCATGGGCTGCACGGTGACGCCGTCGAACGCGCCCGGCTGCCCCAGCTCCGCCAGCCGCTCGCGGATGCCCCGGAACGCCGCGCGCACCGCGTCCGCGTCCCGCAGGTCCAGCCGCACGCCATCGACGTCCGACTTGTGGCTCACCGTCAGCGAGTGCAGCTTCACCACCACCGGGAAGCCCAGCGACTCGGCCTCGGCCACCGCCGCGTCCTCGGTGAGGGCCAGGCGCGTCTCCACCGTGGGGATGCCATACACGGCCAGCAGCCGCTTGGACTCGTACTCCGTCAGCAGCGTGCGCCCGGCCGCACGGGCCTCTTCCACCTGGCGGCGCGCCTCGTCCCGGGCGGCGCCGTGCTCCTCCGCCAGCGTGGGCGTCTCGTACAGCCCGGCCAGGTTGTACGTGTACCGCCACATGTAATTGAAGATGCGCGCCGCGGTGTCCGGATAGTTGAAGGTGGGGATGCCCGCGTCGTTGAGGATGCGCTCGCCCGCGGCCACCTCCGAGCCGCCCATCCAGCTCGCCAGCACCGGCTTGCCGTGCAGCTTCGCGAAGGGCTTGAGCCGGTCCGCCGTCTTCGTGGGCTCGGTCATGTCCTGCGGGGTGAGGATGACCAGCAGTCCGTCGCTGTTCGGGTCCTTCCCCGCCACCTCCAGCGCCTTCGCGTAGCGCTCCGGGTCCGCGTCGCCGAGGATGTCCACCGGGTTGCCATGGCTCCACTCCGGCGGGAGGAAGGCGTCAAGCGACTTGCGCGTGTCCTCGCCGAGCACGGCCACCTCGCCGCCCCCGGCCACCAGCGCGTCCGTGGCGAGCACGCCGGGGCCGCCCGCGTTGGTGAGGAGGGTGAGGCGCCGCCCGGCGGGACGGGGCTGCCGGGCCAGTGTCTCCGCCATGTAGAAGAGGTCGGCGATGGAGTCCACGCGCAGCACGCCCGAGCGGCGGAAGGCGGCGCTGAGCACCTCGTCGCTGCCCGTCAGCGTGCCGGTGTGGGACGCGGCGGCCTGCGCGGCCTGCGCGGTGCGCCCGGCCTTGATGACGATGATGGGCTTGTTGAGCGCCACCTCGCGCGCGGCGGAGAGGAAGGCGCGCGCATCGCCGATGGACTCCATGTAGAGGAGGATGGAGCGCGTCATCGGGTCATCGGCCAGGAAGTCGATGAGGTCGCCCCAGCCCACGTCCAGCATGGAGCCCACGGAGACGAAGGCGCTGAAGCCCACCGCCTCGCGCAGGCTCCAGTCGAGGATGGCGGTGAGCAGCGCGCCGCTCTGGCTGATGAAGGCCACGTTGCCCGGCCGCGCCATGGCACCGGCGAACGTCGCGTTGAAGCCGCTCGGAGGCCGCATGACGCCCAGGCAGTTGGGGCCGATGATGCGGATGCGCGCCGCCTGCGCGATGTCGAGGATTTCCCGCTCCAGCCGAGCCCCCTCCGGCCCCGTCTCCTTGAAGCCCGCGGAGATGATGATGGCGCCCCGGACGCCCAGCTCCGCGCACTCGCGAATGACACCGGGCACCGTGGGCGCGGGGGTGATGATGACGGCCAGGTCCACCACCTCCGGCAGGGAGCGCAGGGACGGCCACGCCTTGATGCCCAGCACGTTGGGCCGGTGGGGGTTGACGGGGTAGACGGTGCCCCCGAAGGGATTGCTGATGAGGTTCCAGAGGACGGTGCGCCCCACGCTGCCGGGGCGCTCGCTGGCCCCCACCACCGCCACGCTGCGAGGCGAGAAGATGACGTCCAGCGGCAGCCGCGTGTGCTGCTGGTGGAGCACGTTGTGGGACGGGTCCTTCTTCTGGGAGCCGGGAGCGCGCGAGTCCATGGAACACCGTGTTTCAGCCGGAGTCCGGGCCGCGCGCAATGCCCGAATGGTGGACTCCGTGTGACAGGCGTCACTGCCGGCGGGGCACCCGCTACGCCGCCGAGGTAGCCGCCCGGTCCACCGCCGGCTTGAGCACCTCGCGCGCCCACTTCGCCAGGGTGGTGGGCGTGGTCGTCTGCGCGGAGCGGGGCTCGGCCGGGTCCATGCGGCCGTCGCCAATGCCGCCGTACATCTCCGCGTAGATGTCCACCAGCCAACCCGGAAGGCCCGCGGCGGCCATGCCCTTGCGCGCGTCGTCCAGCGTCACCTGCACGTAGCGCACGGGCCGGCCGAGCGCCTCCGTGAAGATGGACTCCATCTCCGCGTACGTCACATCCGCCGGCCCGTGGACGCCCACGTAGCGGTGCCCCTTCCAGCCCGCGTCGAGCAGCACCTCGGCGGCCTTCGCGGCGATGTCCGCCACCGCGACGAAGGGCACGGCCTTCGTCCGGGGCACCGGCATGAAGAGCGAGTTCGTCTTCGCCAGCGTCCCCACGTCGCGCAGGAAGTTCTCCATGAAGAAGCCCGGCCGGAGAATCGTCACGTCCGCGCAGACGGCCTTGAACGCCTCCTCCACGCCCTGCATCGCGTTCACCGGGCCGGTCCCGGAGCCGTGCTGCGCGCCCACGCTGGACAGCACCACCACGCGCTTCACCCCGTGCGCCTTCACCGCCTTCGCGGCCGTCTGCGCGGCCTGCTTCGCCCAGGCGACGAAGTCCGGCGAGCTCACCGGAGGCGTCAGCCAGAACAGCGCCTCCGCGCCCGCCAGCGCGCCGTCCAACACCGCGGCGTCGTCGGTGGAGCCCTGCACCCGCTTCGCGCCGCGCGTCACCAGGTCCGCCACCTTGTCGGCGGTGCGGCTGATGACGGTGAGGGGGCGGCCGGCCTCCAGCAGGCGCAGCGCGAGAAGACGGCCAATCTGTCCATTGGGGGTGTTGATGACGATGCTCATGGGTGGCTCCGGTGACTGCGAGATGGGGCAAAACTGCTCGCGTCTCCGGCATGAGGCCACTGCATGGTATTCATATGCACATGAGCGCCCCTCATGCCCGCCGTCCCCGCCCTCCGGCCGCGAAGCCGGCGGAAGCCGTGCCCCCGGCCCCCGTGGACCTGTCCGGTATCAACCTCAACCTGGTGGTGGCGCTGGACGCGCTGCTGACCGAGGTCAACGTCACCCGGGCGGCGGAGCGGGTGGGCGTCACCCAGTCCGCCATGAGCCACTCGCTGCGGCAACTTCGCGAGCTGCTGGGAGACGCGCTGCTCATCCGCGGCCGAGGCGGCATGATGCGCACGCCGCGCGCGGAGCAGCTCGCCGCGCCCGTCCACCGCGGGCTCATCGAGCTGCGCCGGGCGCTGAGCAACGAGCCCGTCTTCGAGCCCCGCACCGCCACGCGCCGCTTCACGCTGGCCACCGGTGACTACTTCGCCGCCACGCTGCTGCCGGAGCTGCTCGCGCTGCTGGGCCAGGAGGCGCCCCACGTGGACCTCGTGGTCCGCCACCTCCTCCCGGACCAGCTGCCCTCGCTCCTGGAGAGCGGCGAGGTGGACCTCTGCGTGGCCGCCTTCCCCCCGCTCGCCCCCGGGCTGCGCCAGCAGAAGCTCTTCACGGAGGACTTCGTCTGCGTCGTCCGGGAAGGCCACCCCGCCACCCGGAAGGGGCTGGACCTGGAGACGTACCTGCGCCTACCTCACGTCCTCATCAGCCCCCGGGGCGAGGGGGCCGGAATCGTGGACACCGCGCTGGCGCTGCAAGGGCGCTCGCGGCGCATCGGCCTGCGCCTGCCCTACTTCCTCACCGCGCCCCTGGCGATGGTCCGCTCGGACCATGTCCTCACCGCGCCCCGCCGGCTGGTGGAGACCTTCACCGGGGCCTGGCCCCTCCAGGTCCTCCCCCCGCCCGTGGCGCTCAGGTCCTTCGACGTCCCGCAGATATGGCACGAGCGGTTCGACGATGACCCGGCACACCGCTGGCTGCGGGGGTTGGTGCTCCGGGCGGCAGGAGGCGCCGCGTCACGACCTGCCGGGTCTTCACGGAGGGTGCGTCGCGCGCAACCTTCCTGACACTCCCGGGCTGAAACACTGAACGCAGATTCAAGGGTGGGCGAGCATCCCACGGCCCGGACGGTGTAGGGTGCTACACCTATGACTTCTTCCGAGAAGCTTGTTTTCAACCAGACGGTCGACGCGCTCTTCGTGCGCGCTCTGGAAAACCGCCTTACCCCGGCGTGCCGCGAGCACCTCCGCCGGGCGGGGCTGGACCTGGAGCAGAAGCTGGCGCGGACCTACACCTTGGAGCAGTGGAAGGAGTTCCTCCGTATCGCCGCCGGTCACGTCTATGCCGGCGTCCCCGCCGAGGCCGCGTACTACTCGCTGGGCGAGCGCTTCATGGATGCCTACTTTGGCACCTTCTTCGGCCGGGCCCTGCTGGGCGTCGTCCGGCTGGCCGGGCCTCGGCGCATGCTGTTGCGGACGGACATGGGCTTTCGCGCCGGCAACAACTTCAGTGAGGTCGAAATCGTTGAGCGTGGCCCCACTTCGGTGGAGCTGAAGATGAACGACGTGCTGGCGGACCTGCCCACGTTCGCGTCGGGTCTGCTGACCCGGGCGGTGGAGCTGTGCGGTGGGTGGCGGGTGGTGGCGGTGCCCGAGGAGTTCGACGGCACCTCGGCCACCTTCCACATCCGCTGGTCGGAAGTGCCCGCCGAGGCCGGTCTCACCGCGACGGAGGATGGTGGCGCGCCTCGGCCTCGGGCGTAGGTGACTCAGCCTCGAGCCAGGAGCTCGGAGATGGCGCGTCCGAAGCCCTCCGGGTTGTCCTCGGAGAAGCCGTGCCCGGACGCCGGCACGGTGATGACGGGGAGGCCCGCGGCGGCCACCTGGCGGGCCGTCTCGTGCGTCGTGGCGTCGCTGCGCTCCCCGAGGATGTAGCCCTTCACCGGAACGGGCAGTGCGGCCAGGCGGGGAATGAGCCCCTGCCCCACCCGGACCAGCGAGGTCGCGCTCCGGTGGAAGGCCACCGGGTCCGCGAGGCGCACGGTCTCCCGGTACGCGGGAGAGTCCATCGACGCCACCCACCGGGGCCAGTTCGCGACGAAGTCGTCGACGGGCGTGGCCGCGGCCACGGCGCTCCCGGTGGCGTCCTCGGGGCGGAGGTTCGGCTCGGCGACCAGCAGGGCCGAGGGAGGACGCCCGGCGCGGACGAGCTCCTCCGCGACCAACAGGGCCAGCGTGCCGCCCATGCTGTGACCCACCAGGGCCACGCGCCCGGCGTCAGGCCCCAGCAGTCCCACGAGGAGCCGAGCCTGCTCCGCGAGCTCGTAGCTGAAGTCCCGGGGGCGGTCGCTCTCGCCGAAGCCGAGGAGGTCCACCCAGAGACTGGCCCGGCCCTCGAGCGCGGCGCTGTGCGCCACCGGAGGCCAGTCCCGGCTCCCGGCGCAGCCCAGCCCATGCAGGTACACGATGACGGGAGTCGTTCCCGAGGAGCGCCCCCGCAGGACGCGGTACCGGCTCCCCGGCAGCTCGACACGTACCGACTCTTCGACGCTCATGCGGTGGACCTCCATCACGCCGGGCGGACCAACCCGGGCCCCCGGTCCGCGTCCAGCGAATCGAGGAACGAGAGGACACTCCGTGCACACGCCTCCGGCTGCTCCAGCGGGAACAGGTGGGTGCCCGGAAGCGCCTCGGTGCGCACGCCGGGAACGGTGCGCCGCACACGGGCCAGGGCCTCCGGGGTGAGCGTGTCGGTGTGGTCTCCGCGCACCACCAGCGAGGGCACCTTCACCGAGCGCAGCCGGGGCCACACGTCGTGGGGAATCGTCTCGAAGACGCGTGCCTCCCATTCCGCGGGGATGGCGAGCCGGACGCCGCCCCCGGGCAGCTCCACGAGTCCGTGGGTGAGGTAGTCCTGGAAGGCCTCGGGGTCGAGCCGGTGGAAGAGCGCCTTCTTCCGGTAGCTGGCGGCGACCTCTTCACGAGAGCTCCAGCGCTCACGGCGGCGCCGGGCTCCGCGGGCCAGGGGCATCCGGCTCCGCATCCCGAGCAGCGACGCCGCCTGGAGCATCCACAGGCGCTTGCCGGTGAGGAGCACCGGGTCCAGCGCGACGACGGCCCGGAAGAGCTCCGGTGCCTTCACGGAGGCGAGCAGCGAGGCGACGCCTCCCACGCTGTGCCCCACCCCGATGACGTCTCGCAGCCCGCGCGAGCGCAGGGCGTGGACCAGTTCGTCCGCCA
Source organism: Myxococcus sp. RHSTA-1-4 (assembly GCF_020037125.1). GTDB lineage: Bacteria > Myxococcota > Myxococcia > Myxococcales > Myxococcaceae > Myxococcus. Next base: position 158,634 of record NZ_JAIQDG010000009.1, on the reverse strand, counting down.
GGTCGTGCCAGTTCCGCAGCGCTCGCGGGTCCGAGCCCGGCACGAGCGCACGGCTCCGGATCGTGACGACGCGGTAGCGCGGCTTCAGGAAGTCGATGAGCTTGCGGTAACTGCCCGGCGGGAAGCCGTTGGCATGGGCCAGGTGCAGCACCGGGCCGGTGCCGCCCCAATCATCCAGGTGCAGGGCGTCATGCATCTCCTCCCGAATACTCCAGAAGGGCCCGGGTGTCTTCCGGGCTGGCGTCAGGCGTGGGCGCGCTGCCGGTTGAGGACGTGCACGATGAGGACCGCCGCGATCGCCCCGATGACGGAGCCGACGATGTTGGCGGGCTGGAGGACGAACAGTGACGTGCCCGGCGCGTTGAAGGTGCCCGCGAACATGCCTCCGATGACGGCGCCCACCATGCCGACGAGGAGCATGGAGATGAGCCCCATGTGCCGCATGCTGGGGAGGATGGCCCGGGCGAAGAGGCCGATGACCCACCCGATGATGATGAACGCGAAAGGCGCCATGCGTATCTCTCCGTGGGCCGTGCGCCTCCCCGCGGGTGCACGGGGAGCCTGTTCCCGCCGTGTGACGTGGCCCCTTCTAGAGATGGGGCGCGTGGGGGCGCCGTGCCAAGCGAGCCTGAGGGCTTGCCATCGTCTGGTCGTCCGCCTCCCAGCGGGTCGTTCTCCGTGTCAAACCAATCTCATCAGGCTGGCCGAGCGGAGTGCGTGGAGCCGGCGGGACCTGGATTCAAGAACAAGCGGCGCCGTGGGGAGAAATCGTCCGCCTGCTTGAACCTCTTAGGAGCGAGCGACTTCCGTTGAGCTGTCACCATCCCAGACCGTCCCCTCCGCGCGAACGCTGGCCAGATGGACCCGAACCACCTCCGGCCGACTTCCCCATGCTCAAGCAGAAGATGAACGGCAGGCTGCTCGCCTACTTGGTTGGCGCTCCGACTGTTCGGCTTGAGCCGGAATGGGGGCTCACCATCGCCTAAACGCGCAGGTCGAAACGCACCCAGTTGTTTTGATGTTGCTACACACCTCGCGGGCACGTGCGGCAAGCGGATCAAGGCCAGAGCAAGAGGCTTGCTGGCCAATCCGGAAGACAACACGGTGCCGTTTGCAACTGGAGACTTGACTACCTTCCATGAGGAGGCAACTGGAGCACCTGTTGTAAAACAACGTACAGGCAGTTCCGAATCGCAAAAGCCAGCGCCCCTGCAAGCCACGAGAGGCTCAGGAAAGGTGCACTAAACATCATCATCCATCCTTGATGAACCTCGAAAGGGCTCTTCATTCCCCGCCAGCCAAGCCCCTCTACGGTAGGGACAAGCAGAAAGGCGACGACCCCGCTGGCGTAGCCAACCAACAGCCCAGTACCCATCCCACGAAAAATTGAGCGAAGGATACCTCTATGACGAGGTTCGGGCATGGCCAACAGCGCCACCAAGAGGCTTCCGAAGAACAGGGCGCGGTGTGCAATGAGATGGCGCCCCTTGAGCCAACCGGCCGCAGATGTATCGAGGTCAGTCAGTGCGGCCATGCTGAAAATGACCGCCAGCGCAGCCAGCGCACCTACCGCCTTCACGGAGTTTTCGTTCATGGTCCTGCACCTTGCCCGGGGTCAAGGTGGGGAAGTCAGCCAAGTATAGTTCCTGTACGACGGTCCCCATCAAGAATGGCCGCTCGACGAAGCGGGAGGGAGACTGCCCGCTACGCGTTCTTTGAGCACGCAGAATTTCACCTACGAGTATTGCCGTAAAGCTGCTCAATAGCCGAACACCCGCCGCATCTGCCTGGAAAAGTTGCCGGGAAAGAGGGTCGGCTTGATCTCTTTAAACGGTCCCACGCCAGAGATGCTCGAAGAGACGGCCGAAACGCACAATCCCGGTGTGATGTCGTGCGTCCCAGCAGGGTCATGGTATCCAAAGTTCTCCGCGATCTTTCGCTCGTCCTCAGGTGCGGTGTTGACGTTATAGATCAAGACTCCATCACCACTGTCGACATGGTACTTGATGTAGGGCCCAAGCGCCGCCTGCTCTGCTTCGAAATACCCGCCGCTACCCCGCTCCCCGTCAACAGTGTACGATCCGCCGAGATCGAACAGGACTGGCTCTCCGTCTCCTGCATTGTCCACTCGGATAGCAACGTGCGTCCCATGTCGATCGGAGTCGTACGTGATGATGACCTGAGTGTCGAGACCTTTGGGGTCGATGTAATTGACCGGATTGTCCAGCACATACGCATAGAAGTTGGTCTCCCCGCCCCTGAAACGGATGGGGTCCTTGGCCGCCCAGCGACCGCTTTCGGCGTCATAGTCCCGTGCGCCAAAGCGCACTAACTTGGTGTGGGCGTCATAGAGCCCACCGGCGAAACCGAAGGGCTGGAAGCCAGGGTTGGAGTCAGCCAGGACGTTGCCCCAGGCGTCGTACTCCAGGGCCTGCACCACGCCGCCATCGGCGGTGTTGACGAGGAGGCGAGGGCTGCCCAAGTGGTCCGAGACGAAGCGGTAGGTGACACCGCCCTTCACCATGTAGTCCGGGGAGTGGCCTCGCGTTCCATAGACGAAGCGGCTCACCACGCTGCCCGTCCCGTCCAACTCCGCCACGACGCGCAACTGCCCGTCGTAGAGGAAGGCCTGGGTGAAGCTGCCATTGACGCGCTTGCCCACGCGGCGGTTGGCGGCGTCAATCACGTAGGCCACCTGGGTGTCATCGGGCAGCGAGACCGCAGTCAGGTTGCCAGTTGTGTCGTAGGTGTACTGGGTGACGTCCGTGCCCACCGTCTTCGTCTGCAAGTCCCCGCGGGGCCCCCAGGTGTAGCTGGCTGCTCCGCGCGTCAGCAACCGGTCCTGGTCGTCATGGGTGGCCGTCGTGGTGACACCGCCCTCCGTCTGCGATGTGCGGTTGCCATTGGCGTCGTAGCCGTAAGACGCATGGGCTGCACCATTGAGGGTGACGGTCTCGAGACGGCCCGCCGCATCGTAGGTGTAGCCCCAGGTCAGGGCCGCGCCGCCTTGCACCGCCTCGACGCGACTCGTGATGCGGCCCGCGTTGTCACGCGTCAGCGTCGCCGAGTAGAGCGTCGCCGTGCCGTACCTGGCGACGAGGCTCGTGACTTCCCCGAAGAGGTTGTAGCCCTGCGTCGTCGTGACGCTCCCCAGCGTGGTGCCGGTGAGCAGCCCATTCGAGGTATTCCGAGTAACCGTGAGACTGCCAGCAGCCGACAGCATCCTGTCGTTGTCGTAGGTGTACGCAATGGGGTTGGAGCCATTGACGCTGACGGAGGCCACATCGAAGTTGGTGTTGTACGTGTAGCCCACAGTCCCCGAGATGCCACCTGTCCAGGTGACCCCCGTCACCAGCGGACCGTCGCGGGTGAAAGCAAGACTGGCCCCGCTGCCGTCCGACGCGGCGCTGTCGGTAAGGCTCTCCAGGTGCCCCGTCGTAGGCGAGTAGCCCGCCGTCACCGTGTGGCGCGGCGTCGTCACCGTCGCGAGGCGCCCACCGGTGTCGTAGGTGAACGAGGCGGAGGTGCTGTCCGGGAAGCTGACAAGGGAGGGCTGGTCGTCCAGGTTGTACGTCGCCGACGTGCTGACACTACCTGCTCCATCAACTGCGGGCGGCGTGTAGACGTCCTCCACGTCATTGGGCGTGTAGTCAAAGGCGTGCGCGGGCTTCCCGGGGGGAGTGAGTGAGGTGAGGTTCCCCGCGGCGTCGTAGCCAAAGGAGAGCGCGCGAGGGCCTGGCAACATGGAGCCCGTGAGTCGGCCCGCGGCATCCTGGGTGAAGCTGGTGGTACGGCTCAAGGAGTCGGTCGCGGACGCGAGCCAGCCCTTCGCCGCCCCACTGGAGTGGTAGTCGAAGGTTTGCGTGCGCACGCCCTGTGTGACGGAGGCCAGCTTGCCATCCGGGTGGTAGCCATACGTGACGGGCGTGAGCCCCGGCACCTCGAAGCGAGTGATTCGGCCTTGCGCGTCGATGTCCGTGTACACCTTCTTGCCCATGGGGCTGGTGCGCGTGAAGCGCCCGGTGTCCTTCGTGAAGACGGTGCTCGTGGACTTTCCATTGAGGACGGAGGTCCACGTCGCCGTGGTGTAGGCGAAGGGGTCCAGCGCGTTGGCGCCCGTGGGTCGCGTCACGGACTGACTGGCCGAGGCCACGCGTGCAAGGCCCGAAGGCAGCGTTGTCGTGTGGCCCGCCACGAAGGGGGTTCCCGCTCCGAAGCGGATGTCGCTGCCGGAGCGCACGATCTCCGTCGTGCCGTCCGGGTGCGTCGTGACGTCCACGCCATTGGCCCCCCTGTCCGTCACGGTGGTGATTCCCGCGGGAGTACGAGTGGTGCGCCGCTGCAGACTGCCCACCCTTTCCGAAGTGTGCCGGGTGACGCGTCCCTCGGCCGTGGTCACATCCACCGCGAAGCCCGCCTTGCCGGCGCCGGGCCCCGAAGCCGGCTTGGAGCGTGTCAGCGACTTGAAGCCACCGCCCGGGTTGCTGTCCTTCCGCAACCGGCCGGACGCGTCGTACTCGAAGGAGTGGACGCCATTTCGCGGGTCGGTGAGCTTCGTGAGCAGTCCCCCGGCGCTGTACTCCAGCGCTACCGCCTCGTCGTTGGGGTTCTCCACCCGGGAGAGAAGCCTTTCCGGAGACACCGTCAGTTCGGTGCGCTGGCCTCCGGGCGCGACAATGGCGGTCGGCCGGCCATCGGACTGCCGCTCAATGGTGGTCACCTGCGCGTTGGCATCCGTGAGGGTGACGAGCCTTCCGGCCGAATCGTAGCCAAAGGTCAGCAGCGGCACCCCCGAGAGTGCGTCCAGCGTGCGCAGGTGGCGACCTCCCGAGAAGATGTACGTCTCGCGCCCATCCCCGGAGGGCACGAGCACTTCCCCCAGCGTGAACCCGCTGGACGGCGAGACAACTTTGTACACACGGTGGGGGGGGCTGAACCCGATGTACAGCGTTCCGTCGGGAGCCACCGCGAGCGTCAAGGGGTAGGGATAGAGGTTCGTCTGGAGCGCGCTGGCCCCCTCCACCGGATAACCGCTTCCGTTCAGCCCGGTTCCCGCGACAGTGGAGACAATCCCGTCAGGCCCGATGCGGCGGACTCGATACCCATCAACAAAGTACAGCGAGCCATCAGGCCCCAGGGCGGTCCCTCCCTCCTGGATGAAGCCGGCCATCGTCGCGGTCACCGCGGGCCCGTCATCCCCGGTCGAGGAAGCGACTCCGTTCCCCAAGACACTGCACACCATTCCATCCGCATCAAGCTTCCGGATGCGGTAGTCACTCTGCCCCACGAAATACAAAGCCCCGGACGAGTCGAATCCCGCGGCGCGAGTATGCCCCCCCACCCCTGTGCTCAAGGCCGGAACGGGGGTGGGGCTCTTCGCATCGGTGCCATCTCCCACCACCGTGGTGATGATTCCCTCCGCATCCACCCGACGAATACGCCTTCGAAGGGCATAGTCATTCACCGAGGTACTGAAGTAGACATCCCCGGCTGACGAAACCTTGATGAACCCGACGTGGCCGATGGGGGCCTGTGTGGCGGGCCCGCCCTCTCCCTCGGTACCGGTAAGGGGCAGCGCGCCATTGCCGGCGAAATGATGGACAATCCCATCCGGCGTGATGCGGTACATCCGGTTATTGTTTTTCGTGACGTAATGACTGCCGTCCGGCCCCAGCGCATGGGCCCAGAGGGTGCCAAAGTCGGTCGACGTTGCGGGCGCGCCGACGCCACCGTCCGAGACGGAACACCCAGTCTTACAGCCCACCGCCGTATAAACACGCCCATCCGGCGCAATGCGGCGAATGACGCCTTGCTGGGTGTCCATGGCATATAAGGACCCATCCGGGCCCGCGGTGAGATGATTCACCGCGAAGCCTGATTCCGTGGCGATGCCTCCGTCGGTAACGCTCTGCCCCCCTCCCGAAACCAACTTCCAGACCGAACCGACGGCCTGAGCGGACTGCCTCGCCCCATCTCCACGGTGCAACGTGCCAAAGGTGGACTCGAAGGTATGGTGCGCATTCAGCGTCCACCCCCCCAGCGACAGGCCCAGCACATGGTACGGCACCAACTTCTGCGCCCAGCGTCGCCAGAGGAACACCTCCGTTGTATCCCGATTGCTACTGGCAATGACGCCCCCGCCGACCGCGCCAAAGCTGCGCGTGAAGTCCGCCGGATTCCGATAGACACCGCGGTAGGCGTAACCCACATCGACCCGAAAGACCTGGGCGCCCTGGAGCGGACGTCCCCACCTGTCGTTCCCGTCCCACTGAAAGGTGAAACGCCGGTTGGGCGTCGAACCGAAGATGTAGCGCCAGGAACGACCAGCGCCAGAGATGTTGACAATGACATACTTGAGGCTTTGCGGCACGCTGGCGCCCGTGACGGCCACCTCGAAGCCATAGCGACTGGTGCGCCCGGGCACCCTGTCACTCTGGTAGTGCAGCGTGTAGGGAGTGCCGGCGACGGGCAGCACCTCTCCCAGCGTCTGATTCTCACACTCGATGACGCTACCGGACGTCTTGCAGGGCTCCGGCTCGGGCTCGTCGGCGAGAGGCGCCTCGTCTGGCGGACCGATGGCGTCGTCGGGAAAGCCGAAGGGCCAGTTGCAGTCCCAAGGCGTCAGGTGCGTCAGCGGCACGCGCCAGAGGGAAGAGCCCGGCGAGTAGAGCGTCGCCAGGCGCTGCCTTTCTTCATCGCCGAGCCCCAGGTCCGAGAGGGGTGCGCCCGTGTCGGCCAACCCGTCACCTGTAACATCCACGTCCGCCCGGCCATTGGTGATGCTCACCACCTTGATGACGCGCCCGTCCTCGTCCGCCTTCCACGCGCCCACCTGCCTGTCGTAGTAGCCCGTGGGCACGTCGGTGCCGACGGGGAACGCCAGGAAGTTCTCCAGGTAGAAGTACACCGGCTGGCTGAAGGAGACGCGGGTGGCCCCCGCGGCGAGCGCCTCGTCCAGACTCCATTCGACAGCGTACGTGTAGCCACTCGCGGGGGGCAGAGCCCCGGGCATGGCCCGGGGGCCATCCGTGCCGACGGTGTACTCCGTGGCGCGCACGGACATGCTGGAGAGAGCCTGGGTGGTACCGTCGGGCAGCGTCAGGGTGACGCCGGTGCCAGCAGGCACGAGGAGGGTGGCCTGCCGAGCGCCATCCGCATCCGACACCGTGCTGCCACGAGCCACCTGCAGCGTCGAGGCATTGGCATTGACGACGGTGACGACAGGGTCAAGGGCCGTCAGGGCAACATCCTCCACGGCCACCCAGTCACGCCACGGCGTCTGCACGCCACGCTGCACCGGCAGCAGGCCTGCCTTCTCGAACTGAAGGACGACAAGACCGCCACCGTTGACGGCGAACTCATAGGCGCCATCCGCCCGCGTCAGCGTCTGCCCCCACTCGGGGTGGGAGAGCGCCGTCACCTTGACGCCCGCCAAGGGCGCACCGGCCCTGTCCAGCACGCGCCCGTGAGCGACCGCCACCCGGCGGGCTTCCATCGTCCCGGGAGCCACTCCCGTCTGCGGCGGGTTGCTGCCCTCATAGAGGAAAGAGGTTGCGTCGGCGAAGTCCGTCGCCGTCCCCGTCTCCACCAGCGGCGGCACACCTGGAACAGTGGGTCCGTCGTCGTGGCTGAGCGCACTGGCGGGCACCACCTGCCGCGCCTGACCGGGGTACTCCCAGAGCAACCGCGCGAGCGCCCCTCCCGGGCCTTCGAAGTACTCCATGACGAGGGCGTACGTCTGCCCCGCCACCAGCGACACCGTCCCGCTGGACAGAGGGTCGTAGTCGTCCTGAAGGGTCCAATTGTTGATGACGTTTTGTCCCCCGACCCACAGCCGTACGCCGTCATCCGTCGAGGTGGTGAAGGTATAGAGCCCCGTCACCGGCGCCGTCACCGAGCCCGTCCAGCGCACGCTGAAGGTGTCGCCACTGGAGAGGGCAGTCCCCGCCGGAGTCCCATACTCCCAGTCGAAGTCCACCTGTGAGTCGACACGCACGGTGACGAGGGTCTGCAGCGCGTCATCATCGAAGTACTCGGCCCTGAGGCCCGGCACCTGCAACGCCTGGCTGCGCGTGGCCAGCGCCATCGGCGCCTCTCCGCCCGGCACCTCGTGCCCACAGCGCACGGCCAGCAACGCGACGAACACCGCGCTCGCGGCGGCCCCCAATGCCTTCCACTTCGTCCTCATACGCCCCCTCTGACAGACGACACCGTCCAAGCTCAGACAGCTCACCTATCGGAATTGCACGTGCAGTCAAGTACCAACAAGGACTCAGCCGGAACGCAAGTGAATGGGCTGGATGGTCTGACAAATCCAACGACTATGCTGCTGTTGGAGCAAAACACTGACGCCATCGCATATTGCGTCTCGGTGAAGAAATCCATGGCGGACGGCCTGGGTCGAGCTGGTTGTGGCTTACGACAGCCTTTCACCGTGGATGCTTGAGCACGCGCGCCCATGCATGGGATGGACGCGAGGAGCCGCGTCCATATCCGACGACACCTGGGTTCTGTCGAACTGATGAAGAACGTCGCCGAGGCAGGCTACGTGCGTTTCCTCTGCGCCGTCAGGCCCCGCTGCCTCACCGCCACTGCGGATGCACCAGCACGCGCGCCTCGACCTCGGGCGTGAGCTGCGCGCCATGGGGTGCCCGCGATGACGAGCGCTTCCACCGCTCCAGCCACCGCGCCCCCAGCGGAAGCTCCAGCGACTCCCGCCGCGTGGCGCCCACCGTCGTCTCACCCTTCGTCCCGGTGGACACGCCGGCCCCCACGTAGAAGCCGGCCAGCAGCAGTGTCACCCGCGTCGGCGTGGCCGCGCTGTACGTCAGCAGCAGGGCCCCCTCCCCATCCTCGCGGCAGTGCCGGCGCACCCGCGCCAGCACCGCCTCCGTCCACATGTCCGGGTTGGACGCGGGGGAGAACGGGTCGAAGTACACGAGGTCCGCCACCGGCAGCGCCCCGTCCAGGTGCGGCACCGCGTCCCCGAGCAGCAGCCGCCAGCGCACACCCTCCCCTTCCCAGACACCGTCGCGCATCAGCGCCTCGGCCGCCTCCCGGAAGGGCTGGAGGAAGGGAAAGCCCGCGGCGTCCGCCAGCGCCAGCCGCAGCGGCGCCAGGTCCACCTCGAAGCTGACCACCTCCAGCGTCCGCTGCTGCTCCGCCCCCAGGGCGCGCGCGCAGGTCAGCGCGGCCACCGCGTTGGTGGCGGCCCCCAGGCCCACGTCGTGGATGACCAGTGCGGGCCCCGGCTGGCGCAGGCGCTCGGCCAGGCGCGGCTGCTCCACATACAGCCGGAGCGCCTCCTGCCACGGCCCCACGGACGGGTGCATCACCTCGCCATGGCCCAGGTGCCGCACGGCGCGCGCGCCGTTGCGCAGGGTGACGACCTCGAAGTCCCCGTCGCGCGGGTTGGCCTCGGGAACAGTCCCCGTGCTCACCCGACCTCCTTCAGCGTCACCTCGCGCGAGAGCGCCTCTTCCTTCAAGTCCTTCGGCGTGGCGATGGCCGCCTTCAGCTCGCGGGCCACCTGGTCATACGTGCCGCGGAGGATGCCCTCGCGGATGCGCCCCATCAGCTTCTGGTAGTGCCGCACGTTGTGGATGGACAGCATCCGCGAGCCCAGGTGGTGCCGGCCGCGCACCAGGTGCTGGAGGTAGCCGCGCGTGTAGCGCTTGCACACGTAGCAGTCGCACTCGGCATCCAGTGGCGTGTCGTCCAGCCGGTACGCGGTGCGGCTGATGCGCACCAGCCCGCCGAACGTGTACGCATAGCCCTGCTGCGCCATCTTCGTGGGGATGATGCAGTCGAACATGTCCACGCCGCGCAGCACCGCCTCAATCAGGTCCGTGGGCGTGCCCACCCCCATGAGGTAGCGCGGCTTGTCCGCCGGCAGCGACGCGGTGGCGCGGGCCGTCATCGTCTCGCGCTCCGCCTTCGTCTCGCCCACCGCCAGCCCGCCGATGGCGAAGCCGTCGAAGGGCAGCTTCGTCAGGAAGGCCGAGCTCTCGTCGCGCAGGTTCGGGTACACACCGCCCTGGACGATGCCGAAGAGCGCCTGTCCCGTCTCGTGCTTCGCCTTCGCCTCCAGGCTGCGCACGGCCCAGCGGTGGGTGCGCTCCATGGCCTCGCGGGTGCCCGCCTCGTCCGTGCGCGAGTCGATGCACACGTCGAGCACCATCATGATGTCGGAGTTGATCGCCTGCTGCATGGCGATGCTCGACTCGGGGCTCAGCAGCTGCCGGCTGTTGTCGTGGAAGCTGCGGAAGTGGGCGCCCCTCTCGGTAATCAGCCGGTCCTCGGGCAGGGAGAAGATTTGAAAGCCACCCGAGTCGGTGAGGATGCCGCCGTCCCACTGCATGAACGGATGGATGCCCCCGAAGCGCTTGAACACCTCCGCGCCCGGGCGGAGCATCAGGTGGTAGGTGTTGGCCAGCAGGATGCTGGCGCCCGTCTCCTTCACCTCCTCGGTGCCCAGGTGCCGGAAGGCGGCGTGGGTGGCCACCGGCATGAACATGGGAGTGGGGAACGAGCCCCGGCGGGTGTGCAGGATGCCAGCGCGGGCGCCGGTGGGGTCGGTGGTGACGAGCTCGAAGCGGACGGCCATTGAACGGCCCTTATACCCGTCACACCCGGCGGGCACCGCAACCATCTGCCCTTGCCTGCTCCCCCGCCCGCCATGCCCCCACATCCCCCTTGGGCCCTCCCCGCCCCCCGGGCGGGCGTCCAGGCACAGCGGAACCTCCGGGTGGGATGCGCCGCCCCGGGGGCTCCGGGCGGCATTTTTCGCGCCCTTCCCGCGGTTACATGGGGTCACCGCGAAAGGGCCGGGGACGCGAAACACCTTGCTTCTTTGGCCCACCGCGCCATTTCCGCTACAACGCCGCCGCCATGTTCAACGTCATCAACGTCTCCAAGGCCTACGGGCCCAAGAAGCTCTTCGAGGAGGTCAACGTCACCTTCTCGCCGGGCCGCCGCTACGGCCTGACCGGTCCCAACGGGGCCGGGAAGTCCACCTTCATGAAGATCCTCGCCGGAGACGAGGAAGCGGACATGGGCAGCATCGTCCGGCCTCGCAAGCTGGGCATCCTCCGCCAGGACCACTTCCGCTACGAGAACGACCGCGTCCTCGACGTGGTGCTCATGGGCAACAAGCACCTGTGGGCCGCCATGTCGGAGAAGAACGCGCTCCTGGCCAAGGCGGACATCACCGAGGAGGACGGCAACCGCCTGGGCGAGCTGGAGGGTGTCATCGCCGAGGAGGACGGCTACTCCGCGGAGAGTGACGCGGCCACGCTGCTGGCGGGCCTCGGCATCGAGGAGTCCTTCCACGAGGGCCCGATGCGGCAGCTCACCGGCGGCCTGAAGCTGCGCGTGCTGCTCGCGCAGGCGCTGTTCGGCAAGCCCGAGGGGCTGCTCCTCGACGAGCCCACGAACAACCTCGACATCGACTCCATCCGCTGGCTGGAGAACTTCCTCCACGCGTTCGAGGGCGTGCTCATCACCATCAGCCACGACCGGCACTTCCTCAACTCCATCTGCACGCACATCGCGGACATCGACTACGAGACCATCATCCAGTACACCGGCGGCTACGACGACATGGTGCGCCAGAAGGCGCAGTTGCGCAGCCGCGTCGAGTCCGAGACGGCGGAGAAGAAGAAGAAGATTGCCCAGCTCCAGGACTTCGTCGCCCGCTTCAGCGCCGGTACCCGCGCCTCGCAGGTGCAGAGCCGCATCAAGCAGATTGAGAAGCTCAAGTCGGACGACCTGAAGCGCTCCAACATCGCGCGGCCCTTCATCCGCTTCGACCAGAAGGTGGTCAGCGGCAAGCAGACGCTGATGGTGGAGGGCATCCACAAGTCCTTCGACGGCCAGCCGGTCATCAAGCCGTTCAACGCCCTGGTGTGCAAGGGCGAGAAGGTCTGCGTCATCGGCCGCAACGGCGTGGGCAAGTCCACGCTGGTGAAGATGATTGCCGGGCAGCTCGAGCCGGACGGTGGGAAGGTGACCTGGGGCCACCAGGCCTCGGTGGGCTACCTGCCGCAGGACCACCACGGCGTCGTCCGCAAGGGCACCACCTGCTTCGGCTGGCTGCGCGACTTGCACGACAAGCTCACCAACGAGGAGATCTCCGGCGTGCTGGGCCGGATGCTCTTCTCCGGTGAGGAGCGGATGAAGAACACGGACACCCTCTCCGGTGGTGAGACGGTGCGCCTGCTCCTGTCCAAGCTGATGATCATGCAGGACAACGTGCTGGTGCTGGACGAGCCGACGAACCACCTGGACCTGGAGTCCATCTCCGCGCTGGCCGAGGGCCTCCAGAAGTACGAGGGCACGGTCATCGTCGTCACGCACGACCAGGAGCTCATCTCCGAGGTGGCCACGCGCATCTGGTCGCTGCAGCAGGGCCAGGAGGTGCTGGACTTCAACGGCCCCTACTCCGAGTTCCTGGAGAAGCACGCCGACGCCGCGGCCCGCCGCCGCTAGCCGGACAGCGCTCCGGCGCTGAAGCACGAATCGCCGCCCGGACCGGGGAGTTGCTCCCGGCACGAGGCGGCGATTCGCGTTTCCGAAACCCGGGGGCCAGGCCCCCGGGCTTCCCTGCGCCCAGTGGCGCTACCAGCTCGCGAAGCCCAGCGAGGCGGCCCCCACGAACCAGTCGCTCGCCGTGTCGGAGTCGGTGCCGCTGATGCGGCGCAGGGTGGTGTCCTTTCCCGGGGTGACGAACGCGTCGGCCCAGTTGACGGAGACGTCATACGCCGACGGGAAGCTGGTGTACGTGCAGGGCACGCCATTGCAGTCTGGCGGGGCCCACTGCCCCTCGGCCTGGAGCGCCTGGAGCTGGGTGAGATAGCCGGCGAAGGTACTGAACGGCTGGATGACGGCGATGGCGTCCTGGGTCACGCCGAAGTTGTCCTGGATGCGCAGCGTCCGGTTCCCCACGCTGCTGATGCCGGAGGCTCCGCCATGGAAGTCCCAGGCCGTGTCGTAGTTGGAGGGATAGACCCCCTGCGGGTACTGGCTCACGCCGGTGGTCTCCGAGCCGGGGGCGTCGGTGCCACCAAGGATGTCCGGGACGAGGTGCACGATGATGAAGTCACCCTCGGCCACCGTGACGTCGGGGAGCGTGGCCAGCGGGGCGTCGGTGTTGTTCCCATCCACCAGCGTCGCGCCCTGCACGCTGCCGCCCTGGACGACGTAAAGCTCCACCAGGTCGCGGCCGCTGGGGACGTTGGGCGCAATCTCGGAGATGCGCAACCGGGCGGGCTGCACGAAGCCGGTAAAGCTTGCTGAGGCCGCCGCCGGGTCCAGCGGGCTGCCCTGCATGTCACGCACGGTGGCCGCCACCGTCACGGTGTACGACTGGCGCGGCGTCTGGTTCGTGGTGTTGAGCCAGACGTTGCGGTCGCTCGCGGCGGCGGACGTCACCGTCAGCCCCGGAATGGAGAACTGGCTGCCGTTGGCCAGGATGGAGGCCGGGTCGATGCGCCGGTCGAAGCGCACCACGACGCTGTTCCGGTCACCCGCCTGCGCGCTCGTCACCCGGGGCCCGGGGCACGTCATGGAGGTGACGTGGGAGGCCTTCCACACCGAGGGCTGGGCGGCCGCGTGGAAGCGCCATAGCGGAGAGACGACCGTCACCTCGCACCCCGCGGACAGGTCGAGCGAGTCCCTCACCGTCTCCACCACGCGCAGCTTCATGTTGGGCGCACTGGCCGAGCCCTCGGGCACACCGGCCGTCACCAGCGGCGCCTGCACGTGGCCGGTGCCAGCCGACACGAAGCCGCTGCTCCCCACCGTGCCGGAGATGGAGACGTACTCGGACTCGTAGGTGCCCAGGAGCGAGGGCAGGTCCACGCCGCTCACGTCCTGCACCATCTCCTCCACCGGGTTGTTCCAGCTCAGGGCCGTGTAGCTGGAAATCGTCGCGCGCGCCTGTCCGTTCCGCGTGAACCGCTCGGAGACGGTGACGTTCACCCGCTCTCCGCCCTCCGGGACGGGGGAGAGCGTGAATGGGTTCACCTCCACGAAGATGGCGGGTCCCCGCTGCTCGGCCTGGAGGAAGAAGCCAGCCGGGTCGTTGAGGGTGTTCCCGACGAGCGGCTTGACGTAGGTGATGATGGCCCCGTCGATGGTCATGTTCACCGGGCCGTCGGGCTGCTCGCGCACCGCGGCGATCTGCTCCGAGGCGGTGTTGGAGTAGAGCTGGAGGTCATACACCTCCGTCTTCACCGCCTCGATGTTGCCCACCCTGTCCACCGAGAAGAACCGCACGGTGGTGTCGCGGGTGAGGAGGAAGGGGCCCTCGTACAGCGGCGAGGCCATGTGCGGCTCGGAGCCGTCCGTGGTGTAGCGCGTCTCCCGGCACAGGCTTCCCGAGTCGGTGCACTCGAGCATCACCGCGACGGGGTCCGTGTAGATTCCACCGGCCGGCACGGCCCGTGTCACGGGCGCCGTGGTGTCGATGGTGTACGACTCGCTCCGGGACGCCTCGAGGTTGCCCACGGCGTCCACCGAGCGGAAGCGCACCTGGGTGCTGGTGGAAACGGTGAAGGCCCCGGTGTAGCGCGTGCTGGAGGTGGACGGCTCGCTGCCGTCCAGGGTGTAGAACGTTCCGGCGCAGCCGCTGCCACCGGCATCCGAGCAGCTCAGCGTCACCGCTACCGCGCTGCCATAGAAGGTGCCCGGCGGGCTGGCGGTGGTCACCGGCGCGGTGGTGTCCGAGGAGAAGGTGTACGTCTCCACGGCCACGGCGCTGGTGTTGCCCGCCGCGTCCACGGCGATGAAGCGCAACGACGTGTTGGTGGAGAGGAACAGCTCGCCCGTGTAGCGGGGCGAGCCCGTGTCGGGCGTGGCGCCGTTCGTCGTGTAGTGGATGGCGGAGCATCCGGAGCCCACGTCGGCGCACGTCAGCCGCACCGTCTGCGGCGTGAAGTACGCCCCTCCCCGAGGCTCGGCGGAGACGGTGGGCGCAACCGTGTCGATGACGTACGTCTCCGTCTTCACGGCCTCGGTGTTGCCCAGCCCGTCCGTGGAGAAGAAGCGCAGCGTGGTATTGGCGCTGATGCGGATGGGCCCGGTGTACGACAGGAAGTCGCCCGCGGGCGCGGCGGGGTTCGTGCTGTAGCGGATGGGGTTGGCGCAGCCCACGCCGCCGGCGTCATCACACGTGAGCACCACGTCCCTCGCGGCGCGGTAGGTGCCGCCGCCGGGCGTGGCCGTGGTGGTGGGCGGCGTCGAGTCGATGACGTACGTCTCCACCTTCGCCGCCTCGGCGTTGCCCAGTGCGTCCACGGAGAAGAAGCGCAGCGTGGTGGTGGTCTCGAAGCGCAGGGTGCCGGAGTAGCGCGGCGAGGACGTCGTGGGCGGAGTGCCGTCCGTGGTGAAGTGCGTGGCGGCGCAGGTGCCGCCGCCCGAGTCCTCGCAAGACAGGGACACCGACTGCGCGCTCGTGAAGCTGCCGCCGGTGACGCTCGGGGTGGTGACGGGGGCCACCCTGTCGATGGTGAAGGTCACCACCCGGACCGGCTCCCGGTTGCCGACCGCGTCCACGGAGAAGAAGCGCAGCCCGCGGGTGGACGTCACGGTGATGGGGCCCTCGTACCGGGGCGAGGCGTCCGTGGGGGTGTTCCCATCGAGCGTGTAGCGCGTCACCGCGCAGCCCGTACCGCCCTGCCCGTCGTCGCAGTCGAGCGTCACCTGCGTGTCCCCGCCGAACAGGCCGCCCGCGGGGTTGGCCGTGGTCAGCGGCGCCGAGACGTCGATGGAGTACCGCTCCGTCTGCTCGCTGCTCCGGTTGCCCGCGTCATCCACGGCGAAGAAGCGCAGCGTGGTGTTGGAGGAGAGCCGCAGGGGGCTCGTGTACACGGGCGAGCCAATCGTCGGCTGCGAGCCGTCCAGCGTGAAGTGGATGGCGGCGCACCCGCTGCCGGCGGCGCCGTCGCTGCACGAGAGCGACACCTGCTGCACGCTGCTGTAGTTGCCGCCCCGCGGCTCCGCGGAGGCCGTGGGGGGCACCGTGTCGATGAGGTACGGCTCGGTCTTCGCCGTCTCCACGTTCCCCGCCCGGTCCACGGAGAAGAAGCGCAGCGTGAGGCTGGACGAGACGCGCACCGGCATCACGTACAGCGGGGACGCGGTGGTGGGGGGCGTGCCATCCAGCGTGTAGTACGTGGCCGCGCAGCCGCTGCCCGCGAGGTCCTCGCACGCGAGCGTCACGAACTGCTCTCCGCCATACGAGCGGCCCGGCGGCGTGGCCCGGGTGACGGGCGCGGCCTGGTCCACCACGTACGTCTCCGTCACCATCGGCCCGTCATTGCCCGCCACGTCCACGGAGAAGAAGCGCAGCGTGGTGTTGCCGCCGATGGAGATGGGCCCGGTGTACCGCTCGGAAGCGCGCGTCGGGGGGGCTCCGTTGGTGGTGAAATACGTGGCCGCGCAGCCGCTGCCGGTGCCGTCGTCGCACGTCAGCGCCACCGTGAAGGCCGAGCGGAACGCGCCGCCCCGGGGCGTCGCCGCGGAGACGGGGCCCGTGCGATCCAGCGTGTACACCTCCGAGTGCTCCTCCGACGCGTTGCCCGCCCGGTCCACCGCCAGGAAGCGCAGCCGGGTGGTGGACTCCAGGCGCAGTGGCGCGCCGTAGGTGCTCGACGCCGCCGAGGGGATGGAGCCGTCCGTGGTGTAGTGGATGGAGGCGCAGCCGGAGCCGTTGCCGTCGTCACACGTCAGCGTGACTTCCACCGAGGCGCCGTGGTTGCCCCCCCGCGGCGAGGCGGACACGGTGGGCGCCTCCGTGTCCAGCACGTAGCGCTCCAGACGCGCGCCCTCCACGTTGCCCGCCACGTCCACGGAGAAGAAGCGCAGCGTCGTGTTGGCGGAGATGGCCAGCGGCGCCGAGTAGCGAGGGGACGCCTCCGTGGGCACGCTCCCGTCCAGCGTGTAGTACGTGGCCGCGCAGCCGCTGCCCGCGCCGTCGTTGCACGTCAGCGCCACGCTGCGAGGGCTGTTGTAGGCGCCGCCCGGGAGGGAGGCCGTGGTGGTGGGGGCCTGCGTGTCCACGGCGCTGGTGAGGGTGTACTGCTCGGACTTCACCGCCTCCGTGTTGCCCGCCTTGTCCACGGAGAAGAAGCGCACCGTGGTGGTGGCCGAGAGCGTGAAGGGCTCGTGGTACTGCGTGGAGCCGGTGCCGGGAGTGGAGCCGTCCAGCGTGTAGTACGTGGCCGCGCAGCCGCTGCCCGCGCCGTCGTCACAGACGAGCGCCACCGCCACCAGCTGGCTGAAGCTGCCTCCGGCCGGCGTGGCCCGTGTCGCGGGCGCCGAGGTGTCCTGCCCGGGGTTGGGGTTCGGGTCGGGGTCCGGCTTGCCACAGGCGCTCACGAGGTGCGCGGTCAGCAGCACCAGGGCGCAGCGAAGCGGCCAGGAAGTTTTCAGAGACATCGTAGCTCCAGGATGCAAGGCGACCGTCCCTCATCGGGGACTGCGTTCAGGCAGGGGCATGTCCGGGGGGACGACGCGGCAACGGCTTGAACTGTCGCCTGTCAGACAGCCGCGCAGGGTGTCACCGGCCGGGGGCACGCCGCAAGCCGGTGCGTGGTGCTCGAGCCAGGGTCAATTCGCACCTGGCAAGCAGACCTCTCCCCTGCCTTGTCCGGGCCCCGCACGCGACGAGGCCCCGGCCCCTTCGCGCGCTGAAGCGGCGCGAGGAAGCCGGGGCCCCGGGGCCCCGCGGAAGGCGGAGCTCCGCGCCGCTACGGCGCGGTGTTGCGGCGCACGAGGAACAGGCCCAGGCCCAGGCCCGCGGCCCACCGGGCGGCGGCCGCCAGCGGCGTCTGGGCCAGCTTCGGAGGCCGGGTGCCCGTCCGCGGGCTGGGCGCGGGCCGGAGCTCACGCGAGCCGGGCATCCGCGCGCCGCCCTCCTCCAGCTCGCCCTTGGTGGCCGTCACCGCCTTGCCCTCCTCCGGGAGCTTCTGGCCAGGGGCCTTCCCCTCCGGGGAGCGGTGCTCGAGGATGGCGTTGATTTCGGCGCCCAGCAGGACGACCTGTGAGGAGATCCACATCCACAGCAGCAGGACGATGACGCCGCCGATGGCGCCGTAGTTCACGTCGTACTTGCCGAAGTTGACCACGTACTTGGAGAAGCCCCACGAGGCCGCCACCCAGATGAGGACGCCCACCACGGAGCCCGGGGTGATGAGGCGGAACTTCTGCTTCGCGTCCGGCAGCACGTAGTACAGCACCGCCCACAGGAACATCATCACCAGTCCGGCGAACGGCAGGCGCAGCCAGGTGAGCACCGGGCCCACGGGGCCGAGCTTGCCGGCGATGGTCGGCAGGACGACCACCGTCAGCGCCGCGGCGATGGCCAGCACCGCGCCGCCCAGCGTCACCAGCAGGGCAATGCCGCGCAGCTTCCAGAGGGGCCGCTTCTCCTCCACCCCGTAGGCCGTGTTCAGCGCGTCCATCAGCGCCACGATGCCGCCCGACGCCGCCCACACCGCGCCCACGCCGCCCACCGTCAAGAGGCCCACCGGGTTGCTCTGCGCCAGCGAGTTGAGGCGGTCGCCCAGAATCTTCGTCACCTCCTGGGGCGCCACCTTCGACAGCTCCTGGATGAGCACCTGCGCCTGGGCGGGGTCGATGATGACGCCCGCCAGCGACACCAGGAACAGCAGGAACGGGAAGATGGCCAGGATGGCCCGGAACGTCAGCGCTCCCGCGACATCGCCCACGTCGTCGCGCTTCCACTCCGACTTCAGGGTCTTGAAGAACTCCATCCAACCCATTCCCTTGCCCGGGAGTACCATTCCGCCTCCTCAGAGGTGTTGTGACCTGGGGAACGATGCGCATTCCCCACACCCCCCGGCCCCTCCCTCGCGCCGGGCCACCGCCCGCGCGGCCCCAGGGCAGGCGGCCAGGGCCGGAAGCAGGGCGTCATTCCTGGAAGAGGGCCCTGGGGCCACCCGGCCCCCCCTAGGCAGGCCAGCGTTCAGTGTCGTACACCACGGGTGGGGCGCCGGGACGGCCCGCTGAGCGCTCCATCCCCCGAGGACGTCATGTTCGTCGCCTGTCTGCTGAGTGTCGGCCTGGCACTGACCGCCGGCGCGGCGCCTGGAGTGCCCCCGGGCACCCCGGCCGCGGCCCCCACGCACACGCTCTGGCTCGTCCAACCCCTGTACCCGGGACAGGACGCCCTGGTGAAGCGCACCGAGGCGGGCATCGCCGCGCTGATACCCCCGGACCTGAAGGAGGGGCAGGTCATCGGCCGCGAGGCGCTGGCGGGCTTCCTGAAGGGACGCCGCGGGGACCTCGCCTGCGTGTCCGGCGATGCCCGGTGCCGCGAGCCGATGGAGGCGTACCTGGGCTCGCTGGGGCTGGAGCGGGTGGTGCTGGTGCAGGCGGGGCAGGACGACGCGGGCTACCGCTTCCGCGCCGTCAGCGTGCGTCCGGACAGCGGCGCCCGCGCGCAGGCGGAGACGGCCAACCCCGCCTTCGAGAAGGCGCTGGCCGGCGTGCTGGTGAAGTTCCTGACGCTCAACGCCACGGTGGATGCGGTGACGGAGCCGCCGGGCGCCACCGTCTTCCTGGACGGCGTGAAGGTGGGCACCACGCCCTTCCAGACGGAGGTGCTGCCGGGCGAGCACACCTTCCGCTTCGAGCTGGCCTCGCACCTGCCGAAGGAGGAGACGCGGGTGGTGGCCTCGCGCGAGCAGGTGAAGCTGCGTCCCGCGCTGGAGAAGGTGCCCGCGCGGCTGGTGGTGAAGGCCCTCCCGGAGGGCACGCGGATTCTCGTGGACGGCAAGCCGGTGGGCACGGACGCGGTGGACCAGGGCATCCAGCCCGGCACGCGCACCCTGTCGCTGCTGCTGGAGGGCTACCTGCCGCACGAGGTGAAGGCGGAGATTGCTCCCGGCGCGACGTACACGCTGGAGCACACGATGAAGCCCACCTCCATGCAGGCCTTCAAGCTGGCCATGCGCCGGCGGCAGCAGGCCACCATGGCGCGGCAGAGCTACCTGGAGGGCTCCTTCGAGATGCTGAGCCTCACCAGCGCCACCCTGGAGCTGAAGCCGACGAAGGCCACCGAGGGTCTGAAGGACTTCCGCACCTCGGGCCTCCGCGCGCCCGGCTCGCGGAGGCTGATGGGGCTGGGCGTGGAGTACGGCCGGTACGGGCAGAACTTCGGTGTCATGCTGGCGGGCGCCACGTACTACACCACCGGGGACGTCTGGACGGTGGGCTTCCCTCCCAACGCCGAGCCGGGAGCGCCGCCGGGAGAGCAGTTCGACACGCGGGTGCGGGCGCTGTCGGTCCGCGCGCTCCAGCCGCAGCTGCGCTACGTGGTGGGCCCCGTCTCCTTCGCCGTCCAGGCGGGCCTGGAGTTCAAGGGGATGCTGGTGGAGGAGTCCGGCGACACGCCCGCCTTCGACGGGCTGTATGCGCTGGACCTGCACGCGACGGGGCAGGCCACCGCGCGCGTCTTCCTCTACGAGGGGCTCTACCTCTCGGCGGGGTACCAGCACGGCTTCACGTTGCTGAAGAAGATTGCCGGGACGAGCAACCTGCGGGGAGGGCTGGGCTATGCGTTCTGAGCTGCGCCGCTGGCTGGTGACGTGCGTGGTGCTGGCGTGTGGCCTGGCCTCGGCCGAGCCGCTGGTGGGCCCCGGCGTGGGCAACGCGGATGCGCTGGTGGCCGAGGGCACGCGGCTCTACAACAAGCGCCGCTACGCGGACGCGTCGAAGCAGTTCCTGAAGGCCACGCGGGCCAACCCCTCCTTGCTGCAGGCGTACCTGGGCCTGGCGCGCTCGCGCATGGGGGCGAAGGAGGTCCACGGGGCCTGCGCCGCGTACCGCGCGTACCTGCGCAGCGCCCCGGACATCCAGGACCGGCCCAAGGCACAGCGCGAGCTGGAGCTGTGCGAGCGCAAGCTCAAGGCGGCGCGCAGGAAGAAGAAGAACAAGGTGCCGCCGGACCTGACGGCGCGCCACGTGGAGCTGAAGGCCGGCTTCTTCGCCGCCCTGGCGGACGGGAAGCTGGTGGGCCCGGACTCCGCGGGGGAGATGCTGACCACGCTGGTGTCGGAGGGCTACCTGGGCACGGACCTGGGGGAGATGGGCGTCCGGCTGAGCGCCGCGTGCCGCATCGCCACGGAGGAGCTGCACCGCCGCGCGCTGGGCGGCGAGGCCCTCCCCGCCGAGCGGCTGGCCGAGGCGCGCAAGCTGTTCGAGCTCGCGAGTGACGCGGGCGAGCCGTCCGCCGGCGCCTCCGCGCAGGCGCCGTTCCTGGAGGGCCTGGCGATGCTCCAGAAGGGGGACTCCGCGCGGGCGCAGGCGCTGTTCGCCGAGGCGGCGAGGGCGGCGCCGGACCGGACGGAGTACCGGCTGTGGCGGGCGGCGGCGCTCCAGCGCGCGGGGGACCTGGGCGGGGCGCTCGCGGTGATGGAGGCGGACCTGCCGGGCGACCCGCGCACGGACGTGCTGCGCGCGGCGGTGGCGAACCAGAAGTCACCTGAGGCGGGAGCGCGAGAGCTGGAGCGCATCCTCTTCCAGCGCTACCCGGCGGCGCGCTGAGGTCCCAAGCCATGGCCCTCTACATCTGTCAGCGGTGCGAAGCGCAGCACGAGACGTGGGGCGGGGCCTGCCCTGCGTGCGGTGGCACCGAGCTGCTGACGGTGCCGCAGGTGGACCGGATGGTGGACCGTGTCATCGCGGGCCGCTACCGCATCCTCCGCCGGCTGGGCCAGGGCGGCATGGGCTCGGTGTACCTGGCGGAGCAGGTGGGCATCGGCCAGCAGGTCGCGATGAAGTTCCTCAACAGCGGCCTGTCCCTGGACCCGGATGTGGCCCGGCGCTTCCTGAACGAGGCGAAGAGCTACGCCCGCGTGGCGCACCCCAACGCTGTCACGCTGCACGACTTCGGGCAGGACGAGGAGGGCACGCTCTACATCTCCATGGAGTACGTGGAGGGGGATGACCTCAAGCGCCTGCTGTCCACCGTGGGGCGGCTGGCGCTCCACGAGGCGGTGGACATCATCCTGCAGGTGGCGGACGTGCTGGCCTACGCGCACGCGCGGCAGGTGGTCCACCGGGACTTGAAGCCGGAGAACATCATGGTCCGGCAGGGCATGCGGGGCTGGCACGTGAAGGTGCTGGACTTCGGCATCGCCCGCATCAGCGACGGGGCGCCCCGGCTCACGCAGCAGGGGGCGGTGGCGGGCACGCCCCGGTACATGTCTCCCGAGCAGGCCATGGGCCTGGACGTGGACTCGCGGACGGACATCTACGCGGTGGGCCTGGTGCTCTTCGAGCTGCTCACCGGGAAGCAGCCCTTCGACGGAAGCACCGTCGCGGAAATCATGCAGAAGCAGGTCCAGCAGCCCATGCCGCGCCTGGCGGACGTGGTGGCGGACCTGGACCTGCCGGCCCTCGACGCCATCATCCAGAAGGCCACGGCGAAGAAGCGCGTGGAGCGCTACGCCACCATGGAGGCGTTCGCCTCGGACCTGAGCAACGCGCTGCCCACCCTGCCCCGCCGCTCTCCCATCAGCGGCGTGAGCCCGGCGGTGAAGAGCGCCATCGCGGAGCAGAGCCACCCGGGCACGATGCTCTATGGCGACGGCTCCGAGGCCACGCTGGTGCGAGGCGCCGCCGTCGCGGCCACGGCGGACGCGGGCAGGTTCAATACAGGCAGGGTGGCGCCGATTCCCCTGACGCAGCCGGCGCCCCCCGCGCCGGACGGGTTCGACAAGACGGCGCACACGGCGCCGCCCCATGCGGCGAAGAAGGGCTCCCGCATGGGCCTGGTGATGGGCCTCGGCGGGGCCGTGGTGCTGGTTGCCGGGGGCGTGGGCGTGGTGGCCATCCGGAACAGCGGGGACGCACCGGGGGTGCCCACTCCGGCCGCGGCCGTGCCGGCGCCTCCGGCGGGCCCTGCTTCCGAGACGCGGCTGGAGACGCCGCCGGCCCCTGCGCTGGATGCCCCACCGGCCACGGCCATGGGGGACGTGGACGCGAGGCGGCTCAAGCTGATGGCGATGGAGCAGGTCCTCAACATCAGCAACGACTTCAACGAGGGCAAGCTGGACCTCGCCATGCAGAAGCTGGCGCAGGCCCGGAGCCTGGGCCTGGAGTCCGTCGAGCCCGAGCTGCGGAAGCTCGCGGGGACACTCGAGGACGCCTCGAAGCGGCTGGCGCAGGCGGACGCGCGGGCCCGAGAGGGTGAGTGCGAGCAGGCCATCCGGCTCTACCGGGCGCTGCTCAAGGACCACCCGAAGCTCTCGGATGCTCGGCGCGGCATCAGCCGCTGCGAAAGGGAGCTCGTGCCCCAGACGCTGGAGTAGCCCAGGCGGGCGCCAGCCCTCGCACGCCCGGCTCCCGTGGCCCACTCCACCCGCGGGTGCATGGGATTCACCTGCTCCTCGACGAAGGCCGCGCGGCGCAGGCGGCCGGACAATGCCTCCCGAGCGCGTCTCTTCCGTGCCAGAGGCGCTCACTCGCCGCTTGAGGTGTTCGCCCGCGGAACCTGGGGGCTCGCTCCCGCGAGCCGCCCGACCGCCAGTGCACGCCGGCCAGCCTCGCCGAGCCGCCCCGGAGTCGGTGAGCGGACGCTCGCGTGCACGGCGAGCCAGGATTGAGGCGCCATGTGGGGTCCCCACCTTCATCCCTCGTTGGGGGGGAGGTCCAGGTATGACGAACAGTCTCGTCATGCGGGGTGCGCCCGGAGGCGGACCGGGGGCTCCGCGACGCCCGATGGCGACCGTTCGCCCCGTCCTCGCGACCGCCCGCCCTCCTCTTCCTCCGTCGATTCGGCCCGCGGCCGAGACTCGACACATGCGACGCAACCTCCTCTTCCTGCTGGTGGCCACGGCGGTGTGGCTCCCGCTGCTCCAGTTCCTGTTCCGGCCTAAGGACCCGCGCGAGCTCGCTCCCGCGCTCGCCGCCCGGCAGCGCATGCTCGCGATGCGCGACGACAGCCCCGAGCGCGACCTGCTCCGCCGCAACAACCCCGAGTGGGACCTGATGGTCCGCACCTTCAACGTGCTCTCCTTCGCGAACCTCGCCCTGACGGAGCCGGCCCGGAAGGCGGAGCACCTGGCCGTCATCGACGCCGTGCTGGCGCGCACGCTCCGCGACGAGCGACAGGGCCGGGACACATTCCTCCTGCCCTACGTCCACCGCGCGCCCTTCCGCGACGCGCACGGGCGCAGCCTCTTCGTGGACGGGGAAGTGGCCCTCATGCTCGCGGCCCGCCAGCTCGTGGAGCCACGCGACGACCTCGCGCCACTCCTGAGGGAGCGCATCGACACCCTCACCGCGCAGCTCGAGCGCGCCCCCCTGCTGGCCGCGGAGAGCTACCCCGACGAGGGGTGGACGTTCTGCAACACCGTCGCGCTGGCGGCGCTGCGTCTCTCCGACGCCGTGGACGGGCGGGACCACGCGTCACTGCGGAGGCGCTGGGTGGAGTCGGCCCGGAAGCACCTGGTGGATGCGCGCACCGGGCTGCTCGTCTCGAGCTTCACCTACGAAGGTGTCACCCGGGACGGGCCGGAGGGCTCCTCCCTGTGGCTGGCCGCGCACATGCTCCAGGTGGTGGACGCGAACTTCGCCAGGGAGCAGTACCAGCGCGCACGCCGTGAGCTCATCGGCGAGGCGCTCGGCTTCGCCTGGGCGGCGGAGTGGCCCACCACCGCGAGTGATGCCGATGACGTGGACTCGGGGCCGACCATTCCGATTGTGAACGCGAACGCGGGCTCCAGCGGGCTCGCGCTCCTGGGCGCGGCGGCCTTCGATGACGAGCCGCTGCTGGAGGGCCTCGTCACCAGCCTCCGCTTCGCCGCCTTCCCCGTGACGGATGACACGGGGCTCCGCTTCGCCGCCGGCAATCAGCTCGCGGACGCCGTGCTGCTGTACGCGCTCGTCGAAGGACCTCTGTGGCAACGGGCCATGGAGTCACACACGATGGAGGCACACCGATGAAGCTCACGAAGCTGATGATTCGGACCGCACTGGTGATGGCCGCGGTCTTCCTGGTGCTGAATGTGCTCGGAGGACGCCAGTACGCTGGAATGCTCTCCGGCACGTTGGAAGGTGGACTTCCCGGCCTCGTCTTTGGCGTGTTCTACACGCTGAGCTGGTTCGCCACGGTGCTGCTGGTCCCCATCCTGCTCCTGGCGGGGCTGGCCGGCGTCGCGGTCAACGGGGTCAGGCTCTTGAGACGACGCTGAGGGAGCGCTCAGCGCTCACCGGTCCGTCCGCGTCAGGCCGAGCACCTCCCGCCGCAGGAATTCCAGCCAGCGGAGGAGCCGTGCCTCCCGCAGGTGCTGGGAGCGGCTCTTCCAGAGCGCCCGCTCCAGTCCCCGAGGCGGCTGGAGACGCGCGAGCAGCGCCCGCAGGACGTCCTCCCGCCCGTAGGCACGGAGGAATGCGCCCGCGAGCACCTCCGCCACGTCCTCGGGCGCACGGCCCGCGAGGTCGAGCAGGAAGACGAACAGGTCGTCCGCGTGACGCTCCTCGGCGGACAGGTCCGCCTCGTGCGCTGTCTCGAAGTCGATGAGCCACGCGCGCTGCCCGTCCGCGTCGTAGAGGACGTTCTTCAGGTGCATGTCTCCGTGCGACCACGGCACGGCCGCGCCGGGAAGCACCAGGGCATGAGCACGGCGCAGCTCGCGGGCAGCGGCCTCCACCCCTTGCGCGGTGAGCTGTCCTCGTGCGAGCAGCCGGTCCAGGCTCTCTCCGGGGAGCGCCTCCAGCGCCACGGCACCGCCGCGCCGAAGCTCGGCCGCGTGTCCCGGGTGTAGCAGCCGGAAGGAGGCCAGCTCCCATTCCTGCCAGCGCGAGCACGAAGCGAACATCCGGATGCGGCTGCGCGACAGGCGGAGGAACACGTTGCCGGCGGCAATCACCGCCCCCATGCCGAAGCGGCGGCGCTTGACCCAGAACGTGGCGTCCGCCGTCACCGCATTGACGCGCACGGCATCAATCGCGCGCCCCAGTCCCTGGCTCCAGAGCTCGGTGAGCGCCCTCCCCCACCTCACGCCCGCAGCTCCTCGTACCAGAGCACCACCGCCAGACATCCCAGGCACCAGCACCGAATCCAGCCGCGCCCGGCCAGCCCGCCGAACAGCATCACCGCGGCCAGCACCAGCACCGTCCCCACGGCGCTCAGCGTCCCTCCGGCCTCGAGCAGCAGGCGCCGGGAGCCGCGCCACGGGTGCGCGACCCCATCCAGTGCGAGGGGGAAGAGGAACAGCCCCTGCACCTCGACGGCATAGAACGCGGGAACCGCGAGCGGCAGCCCCACCGCGTGCGGCAGCCCCAGGAGCACCGCCACGCTCCAGGTGCCCACGGCCGCCAGCAGCGCGAAGGCATACTTGAGGCCCCCGAGCTTCCGCGCGGAAGGCAGCGAGGTGCCCACGGGCCTTCCGCGCACATGGGCCATTGCCCCGGCCATCCAGGCCGCGCCACCGCGAAAACCTCCGCGCCACGCGCCCCGGGCCTCCCGGACCAGCGGCGAGCCGGGAGCATCGAAGAGCGCCGCCGCGCGCCCCAGGAGCACGCATCCCCGCCGCAGCGGAGACGGCAGGACTCCGGAGAGCGCCTCATCCGCCATGGAGCCGCTCGCGGACGAAGCAGAAGTGCGCCCAGGCCAGGAACGCGAGCCCATGGCCCGTCAGCAGGGTCCGGTGCAGCAGGGCCTCGAACCGCCCGCACCGCCGGCGGTGGAAGACGAACTCGTCGTAGCAGATGAGGACGAGGGTCCCCATCAGGACGACGAGGACGGGCAGCAGGAACACGAGGGGACGCGGCGCCACCGAGGCGGCGCACATCAACAGGAACAGGGGCAGCCCACCGCCCGCCAGCGCGAGCAGCTCCGCCTTGTGCTCGTTGGGGCCCACGCGCAGCCCGGCCGCGCGATGGTGGACCCAGTCCGCCACACCGGCCGCGGTGGCGACCGTCCCGGCCACCGCCACCACCCAGAGCTCCCACGGGTACAGGGAGGGCTCGGTGAGCCAGGCGAAGCGCGGTGTCCGGGAGAGCGCCACCAGCGCCACGCCGAACAGCACACCCGGCACGAGCGAGGCCAGCAGACTGGCGGACTCCCGGAAGCGGAACAGTGACGTGCGAAGAGAGGGCGCCAGGACAGGTGCGGAAGTAGCGGGCATGAGCGGTCGTCTCGGGGAACGGATTCTTCCTGGCCCGGCAGGATGGCACAGGAGAATCCCGGGACGTGACGCGCTCCGCGAACGGCGGATTCCCACGGGGCAATGGCCCGACGGCCAGAGAAGCTCAGCCCCCGTACACCGGCAGCACCGGAGCATCCTCGAGCCGAGGTGCCCGGGCATCCTTGCCGGACAGCAGCGGCTCCTTCACCGGCCACGGAATCGCCAGGTCGGGGTCATTCCACAGCACGCTCCGCTCCGTCTCCGGCGCGTACAGCGTGGTGCACTTGTAGTGGAAGTCCGCGGAGTCGCTCAGCACGCAGAAGCCATGTGCGAAGCCGGGCGGAATCCAGAGCTGGCGCCGGTTCTCCGAGGACAGCTCCACCGCCACCCACTTCCCGAAGGTGGGCGAGCCCTTCCGCACGTCCACGGCCACGTCGTACACCGCGCCGGCCAGCACCTGCACCAGCTTCCCCTGCCCCAGCGGCTCCTGGAAGTGCAGCCCGCGCACCGTGCCCTTCGCCGAGCGCGAGTAGTTGTCCTGCACGAAGGGCCCGGGGATGCCCGCGTCCGCGTAGCGCTTCGCGTGGTACAGCTCCATGAAGAAGCCGCGGTCATCGCCGAACACCTTCGGCTCCACCAGCAGCACCTCCGGAAGGACGTCCAGCGCGGTCACCTTCACGACACCGCCCCCCGGTTCTCCGCGAGCCCCAGCAGGTACTGGCCGTAGTCGTTCTTCCGCATCGGCTCCGCCAGCGTGACGAGCTGCTTCGCGTCGATGTAGCCCATGCGGAACGCAATCTCCTCCGGGCACGCCACCTTCAGCCCCTGCCGCGCCTCGATGATTTGAATGAAGTTGGACGCCTGCATCAGCGACTCGTGCGTGCCGGTGTCCAGCCACGCGTACCCGCGCCCCATCAGCTCCACATGGAGCTGCCCACGCCGCAGGTACTCCGCGTTGACGTCGGTGATTTCCAGCTCGCCGCGCCGGCTCGGCTTCAGCCCCGCGGCGATGTCCAGCACCTGGTTGTCGTAGAAGTACAAACCGGTGACGGCGTAGTTCGACTTCGGCTTCGCTGGCTTCTCCTCCAGGCTCACCGCGCGAAGCCGTGCGTCCAGCTCCACCACGCCGTACCGCTCCGGGTCCTTCACGTAGTAGCCGAACACGGTGGCGCCGGTGGTGCGCTTCGCCGCCTGCTTCACCACGTCCACCAGCCCGTGGCCGTAGAAGATGTTGTCGCCCAGGATGAGTGACACGCTGTCCTGGCCCACGAAGTCGCGGCCGATGATGAACGCCTGGGCCAGCCCCTCGGGCCTCGGCTGCTCGGCGTAGCTCAGGCGCAGGCCCCACTGCTCGCCGCCGCCCAGCAGCTCACGGAAGCGCGGCAGGTCCTGCGGCGTGGAGATGACGAGGATGTCCCGGATGCCCGCCAGCATCAGCGTGCTGAGCGGGTAGTAGATCATCGGCTTGTCATGCACGGGCAGCAGCTGCTTGCTGACCACGCGAGTCAGCGGGTACAGCCGCGTACCCGAACCACCGGCGAGAATGATGCCCTTCATGGCCACCTCGAAAGGTCAGGAGCCCCGGGCCGCGAGCCACGTCGCGTGGAAGCGCGCGAGCGACTCCGCCAGCTCCAGGGGTTGAACCGAAAGCCCGGCGCGGACCTTGTCCGTGCGCAGGCCGCTCTTGAGGGGCCTGGGGCTGGGCAGCTTCAAGTCCGCCATCCGCGTGGGGACGATGAGCTTCGAATCGAAGCCGAACACCTCGCACAGCGCGCGGCCGAAGGCCACCCGGTCCAGCACCGTTCCGCCGCACGTGTTCCACACGCCGCCCAGGCGCCGCTCGCCCAGCTCCACCAGCATGGCGGCCACGTTCTCCGCGAAGCTGGGTGACACCACCTGGTCCTCGAAGAGGCGCACCTGCTGCCCCTTCTCCAGCGCCGTCACCAGCCACGCGCCGAAGTTGAGGCGCCCCGCCACGGGCGGCCAGCCGTACACCACCGCCGTGCGGGCAATGGCGCACCCGGGCGCGAGCACCCGCGCCGCCTGCTCGCCCATGTGCTTCGTCACCGCGTAGACGCCGCGCGGGTTGGGCAGCGCGGCCTCGTCGTACGGGCCGGCCTCGCCGTCGAAGACGTAGTCGGTGGACACGTGCACCAGGTGCGCTCCGGCCTTGCGAGCCCCCCGGGCCACCGCCGCGGCGGCGGTGACGTTGGCGGCGTAGGCGGCCTCCGGGTCCTTCTCGCAGGCGTCCACCTCCGTCATGGAGGCGCAGTGGAGGATGACCTCCGGCGCGGCGGCCTCGATGGCGGCGGCCACGTCCGCCTCGCGCGTCAGGTCCACGCTCACGTAGGCGTACCCGCCGCCCGTGCGCCGCGCGCCCCGGCCCATGCCCACCACCGGGTGCCCGCGCTGCTCGAGCAGCGTGCAGGCCCGGCTGCCCACCAATCCGTTGGAGCCGGTGACGAGGAATCGCATGGTGTCAGCCCTTCCCTTGCAGGCGGGAGCGGTACTGCGACTCGAAGTACTGGCGATACGCGCCGCTCATCACCCGCTCCCACCAGGCCGGGTGGTCCACGTACCAGCGCACCGTCTCCGCCAGCCCCTGCTCGAAGGTGTGCGCGGGCGTCCAGCCCAGCTCGGTGCGAATCTTCGCCGGGTCGATGGCATACCGCCGGTCATGCCCGGGGCGGTCCTTCACGAACTGGATGAGGGACTCGGACTTGCCCAGCAGGCCGAGGATGGCCTTGACGATTTCGAGGTTCCGCCGCTCCGCCCCGCCGCCGATGTTGTAGACCTCGCCGGCCCGGCCCTTCTCCAGCGCCAGCAACAGCGCCTGGCAATGGTCCTCCACGTGGAGCCAGTCGCGCACGTTGCCGCCGTCGCCGTAGACGGGCAGCGGCTTGTCGTGCAGCGCGTTGACCACCATGAGGGGGATGAGCTTCTCGGGGAACTGGTAGCGCCCGTAGTTGTTGGAGCAGCGGGTGACGACCACGTCCAGCTTGAAGGTGTGGTGGTACGCCAGGGCGATGAGGTCGGAGCTCGTCTTGCTGGCCGAGTACGGGCTGGAGGGCTGCAGCGGCGAGGACTCCGTGAAGGCGCCGGTGGGGCCCAGGGAGCCGTAGACCTCGTCGGTGGACACCATGAGGAAGCGCTTCACGCCGCGGGCGCGGCTGGCCTCCAGGAGCTGCTGGGTGCCCAGCACGTTGGTGGTGACGAACACCTCGGGGCCGAGGATGGAGCGGTCCACGTGGCTCTCGGCGGCCAGGTGCATCACGGCGTCGATGGAGTGCACCGCCATCAGGTGCTCGACGAGCTCGCGGTTGCCGATGTCGCCCCGGACGAAGACGTGGCGGGGGTCGCCCTCCAGCTCGGAGAGGTTCTCCAGGTTGCCGGCGTACGTGAGCTTGTCGAGGTTGACCACCGTCCAACCCGGCCGCTCGCGGCGGAGGTACTTCACGAGGTTGGAGCCGATGAAGCCACAGCCTCCTGTCACCAGTACGTTCATGTCCCGCGGACCTTGAGTGCTCAGAGAGGGTGCCTGCGTATAGGAGGGGTCATCCACCGTCAAGGCGCCAGGGGACTCGGGCTTGTGTGCTCGCCCCCGGCGGCTGTAAGGGGACCGGGCGTGAGTGCTCACGGACGAGGCCCCCCCATCCATCAGCTTCTCCCCCGGCTCGCCTGGGGCGACGCGGTGGGCAACCAGGTGCGCTACCTCCAGGGGCTGCTGCGCCGCTGGGGCCACCCGTCGGACATCTTCGCGGAGGCGTGGGACGACGCCTGCAAGGACCAGGTGCGGCCGGCGAGCGACTACGCGCGGGCGGCCGGGCAGGACTCGGTGCTGGTGGTGCACCACAGCTTCGAGTCGCGCCTGGTGCCGCTCATCGCCCGGGCGCCCGGCCGGAAGGTGCTCGTCTACCACAACGTGACGCCTGCCCGGCTGTTCGAGGGGTTCGAGCGCAAGGTGGCCGCCGCGTGTGATGCCGCCCGGGACGAGCTGCTGGCGCTGCGGCCGCACGTGGAGCGCGCCTTCGCCTACTCGCGCTTCAGCGCGGAGGAATTGGTGGCGGCGGGCTACCGGAACGTCTCGGTGCTGCCCTTCGCCATCGACTGGGGGGCCTTCGACACGGCCCCGGACCCGGCGCTCCGGGCGGAGCTGGGGGACGGCTGCGCCAACGTGCTCTTCGTGGGGCGCGCGGTGCCGAGCAAGAAGGTGGACGACGTGCTGCGCGTCTTCACCGCGTACCAGAAGCTGTACCAGCCCCTGAGCCGGCTGGTGGTGGCGGGGTACCTGCACCGTGACGGCGCTTACGGTGCCTATCTGCATGGGCTGAAGGACGTGCTCGGCGCGGAGCGGGTGCGCTTCCTCGGGAGGGTGAGCGCGGCGCAGCTCTCCGCTTGCTTCGCCACCGCCACCACGTACCTCTCCATGAGCCGGCACGAGGGCTTCGGCGTGCCGCTGCTGGAGGCCATGTACCGGGGCGTGCCCGTGGTGGCCTATGGCGCCGCGGCCGTGCCGGAGACGATGGGCGGCGCGGGGCTCGCCACGCTGTCGGATGACCCGGCGGAGGTGGCGGAATTGCTCGCGGTGCTGGAGCGCAACACGGCCCTGCGTGGGCAGGTCATCTCGGCGCAGCGCGCGCGGCTGGCCTCGCTGTCCCAGGACGCGGTGGCCGAGCAGGTGCGCGTGGCCTTCGAAGGTGTGCTCTCCGGGCGTGTGGCGCCGTCCCCTGCTCCGCCTCCGGCCGCGCCGGTGGAGCTGGTGTGCCCTGGATTCACCGTGCGGCCGGAGGAGGCCGCCTCCCGGATGGCCCGGAGCCTCGCGGAGAGGCTGCCGGGGGCTCGCATCCTCGCGCTCCGGCCGCGCGGCGCGGAGCCGGCGTTGGCGCTGGGCCCGGAGGACGTGGGCGGCGTGCCCGTGTGGCACTTCACGCCAGACCAGCCGCCGGGCCGTGCGCCCGCGCCGCTACCTGGCGCCTCATCGCTGGAGACGGCGGTTCGGGTCTCCTCCGCGCCGGTGGTGCTGCTCGGCGCGGACACGGAGGTCGCGCGGGCGGTGCTGCCTCATGTGCGGGAGCGGGCCTGGGGGACGTATGAGGGCCCGCCCGCCGGGCCGCACCTCGAATCCGCGCGCCAGCACCTGGGCAGGCGGCTGGTGGTGCTGGAGCCGTCGCGTCCCGAGGATGCCCTGCGAACCCTGCTGAGCGCCCTGCCTTCGACTGGAGGAGTCTCCCGTGCGACCTGAAGACCTGCTCACCCGCACGCCGACGGCCGAGGCCGTGGCGCGGGAGACGGCGAAGCTGCCCCAGCCCTCGGAGGAGGCGCGCGAGGCGCTGCGCCGCTCGCTGGAGGCCGCGTCCCGTCCCGCGACGCCCGCGCCGTGGCCGGCGCTGCTGCAGGAGGCGCGCGGGAAGATGGACAGCCGCTACGCCGAGCCGGCGACGTCGCACCGGGGAGGACTCGCGGGGCTGGCGCTCGTCGTGTCCAAGCGGGCCTTCCGGCGCGTCTTCCAGCCGTTCATCAACGAGGTGCTGCGCAAGCAGGTGGAGTTCAACGAGTCCATCCTCGACGCGCTCGCCACCATCCATGACGTGCAACGGGAGCACGCGCGCACGCAAGCCACGTGGCGGCAGGAAATGGAGCACCGGCTGGCCCGCCTCGAGGCCGCCGCCGGGAGGGCCGCCTCAGGAGGGCGGGAGGACGGGCCCCTGCCCGCGGAGCCCCCGACAGCGAAGCCAGGCCCTATCAACAAGGGGTGACCGCGCTCGATTCAGCTGACCAGCTCGCACCCATCAGGGCGTCGTTTCCGCCACCGCGGAACCCGCGGGCTTCACCTTGGAGAACACACCGTCCTCCAGCCGGTACCACTCGCGCCGTGACTTCGCCTTCGTCTGTTCGGACTCGTCCTCCCCGGTGTTCGTCCAAACCACCGTGAGGCCCTTCTGCTTCGGCTGGAAGGAGAGCTCGTAGGAGGTGCCGGTGCCCTCCATGACGTTCAGCTCCAGGGCCAGCTTCGCATTGCCGAGCACGCCCTTCTTGTTGCCCGGCACCGTGTAGCTCACGTACGCGGTGATGGCGTTGGCGCACGTCTCGGCAACGGACTCCACCTTCACCAGCGGCAGGCCCGCCGTCTTCGCGGGGACGAGGTTCGCCGCCACCCCAAGGAAGCCGGGGCTGAGATCCACGCTGCTGACGCGGTGGGGCGGCTTCAGGTTGGGCTCCAGGACGCGGACGCGAACCTTGAAGTCCGCGCTCATCACCGCCGTGGCAACCTCCTGCTCGCCGTCGCCGTCGAGGTCCGCCTCGATGCGGATGGGCGTGAGGATGTTGCCAAAGAGCCAGCCGCTGACGGGCGCGTCGTCCCCGGCGCCCGGGGTGCCCTTGGTATCCATGTACTCCACCCGGTACCAGTGGTTGACGTACTCGCCCACCTTCTGGCGGTCCTTGCCGCGCTCCAGCACCCGCACGGCGGCGCCCAGTGGCAGGGGGGTGATGACGGCCGCATCCGCCGCGGGCGCTCCGCGGAGGTTCGCCTCGTCCACGCCCACGAAGAGGCTCGCCTCTCCTCCGGACGGCTCCCACAGGGGAAAGGTGAAGCTCTCCATCCAGCCCCTCACCCCCGCTGTTTCGGGACCAGGGCCGCTGTAATGAAGCAAGGGCGTGGGCGACTGGGAGAGCACCAACGACAGCAGCAGGGAGGGCGTCACGTGGAGCCTTTCGCGAAGTAGGTACCGGAGTTATCCCCCACCCGGGAGCACCATCCAAGAGAGTGCGGTATTCCCATCCGGCGCTCGGTGGGCGCTCAGCGCCAGGTGGGACGTCTCGGGCTTCGGCGTGACCGGCCGTTGCGCGATTTGGTAGAGAACGTCCGGCGCCCCACCTTCCCTGTCGAGGACCTCTCCTTGCGAATCTGTCTCGTCTCCAAGGCGCTCTGGCCGTTCAGCGGGGGGGATGTCGCCGCGTACACGACGCGCATGGCCCGCGCCTTCGCCGAAGCGGGCCACGAGGTCCACGTCCTCACCGCGTCCCAGCCGGGCCTCGACGCGGGGGGCGCCACGGAGCTGCCGGGCGTACGCATCCACACCGTGGAGGAACTCCAGGGCGGCTTCGCCGGAGCCTTCTCCCACGCGCCCGTCCGCCACGCGATGAAGGTCTACACGGCGCTGCGGAAGCTCCACGCGCAGCACCCCTTCGACTTCATCGAGTTCCCCGAGCAGCAGTGCGAGGGCGCCTTCTCCCTGCGAGCGAAGCGGACGCTGGGACACTTCGCCTCCGCCGTGCTCGCGGTGCGCCTGCACACGCCCACCGCTGAAATCCAGCGGCTCAACCGGGTGGCCGCGCTGACGCTGGACACCGCGCAGCAGGAGTTCCTCGAGGCCGCCTCCCTCCGCGAGGCGGACCTGCTTCTCTCTCCCACCCGCGCGTTGCTGGACCGGCTCGGACCCGCCACCACGGGTGTGGTGGTGCCCTACCCGTTCGCGCTCCCCTCGAAGCCCACCACCGCGCACCGGCAGCCCGAGACGCCTCCCTCGGTCCTGTACGCCGGCCCCCTGGAGTACCGGAAGGGCGTCCACCTGCTCATCGACGCCATGCAGGCTCTCTTCGAGCGAGGGCTCCTCGCGGAAGTGCGGCTCATCGGCGATGACACCCCGACGGGCCCCGGGGGGCGCTCGCTGCGTGCGTGGCTGGAGCGGCGCATCGACCCCGCCTGGAAGGACCGCTTCCACTTCGAGCCACACCGCGCGGACACCGGGCGGGCGCTGGCTACGGCAGCGGTGTGCTGCTTCCCGTCCCTCTGGGACAATCTTCCGCACGAGTTCCTGGAGGCCATGGCCACCGGCTGTCTCGTGGTGGCCAGCGACGCGGGAGGCATGGCGGAGGTCGTCGAGGAGGGCCGAAGCGGCCTGCTCTTCCACTCAGGCGACGTGGCCCACCTGATCGCCGTGCTGGAGAAGGCGCTCGGCACGGCCGCGCCGCGGGAGTCCGCGCGCGAGCACGCACCGGCGCGCATCGCCGCCGGGTGCGCCCCGGCGAGCATCGTGAAGCAGGTCGAGGCCGCGGTGGCCGGCGCGGCCCCGAAGCGGCACCAGGGCCCTCCGAAGCCGTCGGCGCGGACGACGGGCGCGAACGCGCCGCTCGTGTCGTTCCTGGTGCCCTACTACAACATGGGGCGCTACCTGCCGGAGACGCTGCGCTCCATCCGCGCGCAGACGTTCACCGACTACGAAATCGTCCTCGTGGACGACGGCTCCACGGACGAGGAGAGCCGGGCGCTGCTGGACACGCTCCAGGCGCTGGACCTGCGCATCATCCGCAAGCGGAACGGCGGGCTCAGCTCCGCGCGCAACGCGGGACTGCGGGTGGCGCGGGGCCGCTACATCCTGCCGTTGGACCCGGACGACCTCATCGAGCCCACCTTCCTGGAGAAGACGGTCTCGGTGATGGAGGACTCGCCCGGGCTGGCCTACGTCACGTCGCTCGTCGCCTACTTCCGCGAGTCACCAGAGAACATCGTCGGAGGCTGGATACCCTCGGGCCTGGACCGCGACGCACTCTGGGTGGTCAACGTGGCCTCCACCTGCACGGCGCTGATGGAGCGCCGGCTCGTGGAGGAGCTGGGCGGCTACGATGAGTGGCTCACCTCGTACGAGGACTGGGACGTCTTCTCGCGGATGGCGGAGCGCGGCCTGACGGGCTCGGTCATCCCGGAGCCTCTCTTCCTGTACCGGCTGCGCTCGGACTCGATGACGCACACGCTGCGGCTGACGGAGCGCCAGCAGATGCTCTCGTACCTGAGCAACAAGCACCCCACCCTGGCGTTGGACCCGGGACGCTCGTTGCGCATCCGCGAGGGCGAGGCCCACAGAATGGAGGCGCGGCTGCTCGCCGAGGTCGCGGCGGCCACGCCCCCACCCTGGATGAACCGTGTGGCGGACCGGGTGAATGGCACCCTCAAGCGGTTCGACTTCCTCCACCACACGCTGAAGAGCGCGGCCAGGCTGGTGGCGCCGGATGAGTCGCGTCCCATCCGCCACCAACTCATGGACCGGCTCCGGAAGAAACCGGGCCGTACGCGGTAGCGGCGCCGCGGTCAGAGGTGCTTGAAGAAGTACGTCGTCGAGCAGAACTCACCGGTGGGCATCAGGGCGTACTTGGGAATGACGCCCACACGCTGCCATCCGGCACGCTCGTAGAGCCGCTCCGCATCTCCACCTGTCACCGCGTCCAGCACCAGGACGGTCTTCCCTTCCTTTCGTGCCTCGTCGTCGATGGCCGCCAGCAGGCGCTGCGCGATACCGCGCCGGCGGGCCTTGCGGTGGACGAGCATCTTCGCGACGTCACCGCGATGCGGCTGGTTGTCGGGCATCTTCATGACCAGCTGCACCGTGCCGACAACCTGGCCTTCGCCATCCTCGGCGACGATGAGCACGCGCTCTCCGCGAGAGACGCCGTCCGCGACACCGCGCCAGAACGCCACGGCCTTCTCGCGCGGCAGGGGCAGCATGAAGCTCACCGACGCGCCGCCCTCGACGCAGTCGATCAGCACGTCCGCCAGTTGCTCCACGAGCCCGGCGGCTTCGTTGACGCCGACGCGTCGCACCGTCACTTCATCGGTCATCGGTTCCTCCTGCTCCCGTGCGTCTCAAGGGACACTGTCTCCCACGGACCGCCGACGCCGGGTGGACAGCAGTCCCAGCAGCGCCAGCCCGAGCATCCCCACTCCCGCGCCACCGGACTGCTGGCAGCCACAGCCGCTCGAATCCTCCGGAGGCGGCGGGCTCGTCCCCGCGTCCGTCTCACCGCTCCCACCGTCCGGCGTCCCCGCGTCCGTCCCGCCACCCGGAGCCGCCTGCACCCGCACCTCGAACGTGCAGCTCCGGTGGTTGCCGCTCGCGTCCGTGGCCGTGGCCGTCACCTCGGTGGTGCCCACGGAGAACATGCTCCCGTTCGCGGGCGCGTAGGTCACCGTCACGGCGGTGGACACCGCGTCCGACGCCATCGCCTCCGGCCACGTCACGGCAACCCCCGCCTCGGACGTCGCCACCGCGGAGCGAGCGGTCGGGCACTCCAGCGACGGGGCCACCGTGTCGCGCACCGAGACGGTGAAGGAACATGTCGCCGCATTGCCCGCATCATCCGTCGCGGTGACGCTCACCTCGGTGGCCCCGAGCGCGAAGACGGCGCCGGACGCGTGGCTGTACACCACGGTGGGGCTCGGGTCCGAGTCCGTCGCCGTTGCCGGTGGGTAGCTCACCGTCGCGCCCTGCGCGTTGACCGCCTCGGCCACCTGCGCCTGCGGGCACGTCAGCCGCGGCGGGTCGGCATCTTCCTCGCTCCACGGAGCGGCCCACAGCTCGATGCCCGAGGCGTGGCTCCACCCCTGGAAGAGGACGTGCTGACCTGTCGCCGCCATCCATCCAGGCGAGAACGAGGCCACGCCCGGCACGACGTCCGCCACGCGCACCGTGCCCGCGGCCGTGCCGTTCGTCTTCCACAGCTCCAGGCCGGACAGGCCATCCGAGGCGGCGAAGAGCGCCGGCCCTTCCTGCCCCAGCCGGACGAAGCGGGTCGGAGCCGCGACAGCGCCGAGGCCCCCCGAGCGGAGGTCCTTCACCTTCACGGTGCCCGCCTCGGTGCCGTCGCTGCGCCACGGCTGGTAGCCGCTGACGCCGTCATCCGCCCAGAACAGCAGCAGGTCCCCATGCGGGGTGAAGCCCCCGGGAGGAGGTGTCCGGACATCGGTGCCGAACGCCCGCACCTTCACCGGGGCGCTTCCGTCGGTCTTCCACAGCTCGGGCGGGCCGGCCTCGGGCTCCACGACGAAGAAGAGGCTCCCACCGGCGACGGCCGTGTTCCCCGGCCCCGGCGTCTTCCAGGAAAGGGACGCCACGGTCCCCAGCGAGCGCGTGCCCTCCGCCGTCCCATCACTCGTCCACAGCTCCCGCTTCAGCGGCCACGTCCCGGTGCTGGCGAAGAAATAGAGCCGGCCATTCATGGCCAGCATGTGCTCGAAGGCGACGGACTGCCCCGAGGCGGCCAGGGTCGTCACCCGCCGCGTGCCCTCCGGGGTGCCATCGCTCGTCCACAACTCCTCATGGTTCGGCGCGGCGGTGGCCGCGAAGAAGACGCGAGCGCCCACGGCGGTCAGCAGCCGGGGCTTCCACTCGGGGAACCTCCCCTCGACGTGCTTCAGCATCAGCGTGCCCGGGGTCGTCCCGTCCGTCGTCCACACGGACTGCGGGGTGTAGAACCAGTCGACGAAGAAGGCCCGTGTGCCCGCGGTGACGGGCCGGGCATCCTCGTCGTGCCAGAGTTGGACGGGCGCCAGCTTCCGCGGGGGCTGCCCGGCCGGGGACACACTCCAGAGGAACCGGTCGCCGGACTCCTCGTTGGCAGCCACGAGGAGCTGCCCGTTGAACGGCGTGAACTGGCGAGGGCTGTGCAGGGCCACCCCGCCAGGCACCGGCACCGTCCCGGAGGAGGTGCCATCGCTCCACCAGAGCCGCTCCCCCGTGCCGTCATCCGCGGCGAAGAAGACCTTCCCGCCCACCGCGACGGCCTCGTCGTTCCAGGGGAAGAGACCTCCCGCGGTATAGGCGGCGAGCGGTGTCAACCGCTGTGTCCCGGCGGCCGTTCCGGTGCTGCGCCACAGCTCATCGTCACTCGACCAGAAATACAGGGCGTCCTGGGCCCAGACGCCGTACAGCCGGAAGAAGCCATACCGGGTGGAGGTGTTGTTCGACATCCGCACGGTGCCCTGCGGCGTGCCGTCCGCCTTCCATAGCTCGATGCCGTTGACGCCGTCATTGGCCAGGAAGAAGAGCCCGCCAGGAGTGGAGAGCAGGTCGAACGCCTCGAGGCCCTCGAGCGGATCGGCGGTCCCCGGGGCGATGTCGCTGATGCGCGCCGCGCCATGGGCCGTCCCATCGCTCTTCCACAGCTCGATGCCGGCCTCGGGGTCGTCGGCCATGAAGTAGAGCGCACCCTTGTGTGGGGTGAGGCTGAAGGGCTTCGAGCCCAGGGAACCGGGAAGGAGGTCCGCCACCCGGACGGTGCCCTCCGCCGTGCCGTCGCTCTTCCAGAGCTCCGACCCCGCCTGCGCGTCCCAGGCGCTGAAGTAGACCGCATCGCCCAGGCACGCGAGCCGGGAGGCGTACCCCCGCGTGGAGCCGGCGGGGTCCGCGAAGTCGATGTGCTTCACCTCGTGGGTGCCCGCCTCGGAGCCGTCGGTGCGCCACAGGCTGTACACGCCGAAGTTGCTCTCCGCCCAGAAGAACACCTGTCCGCCGCACGGGGTGAGGCCGATGATGGCCAGGTCGTCGTAGCCGGGGTGGTGGTCCTTCACGAGGACGGTGCCCTCCGGCGTGCCATCCGTCTTCCACAGCGCGACTCCGAAGTCCGCGGTCTGCCCGGCGAAGAGCAGCGAGCCTCCGAGCCAGGCGCGATAGAGGATGCCGGAGAAGCCCACCGCGGAAGGCTCCGTCCGCAGGAGCACCGTGCCGTCGGTGGTGCCATCGCTCCGCCACAGCGCGAAGCCCGTGCCGTAGCGGCCGAGCGTGTTACCGGTGCCGATGTAGAGCACGCCGTCCCGCGCCTCGATGAAGGTGACGTTCGTGTGCAGCGCCTTCACCAGCACGGTGCCCTCGGCGGTGCCGTCGGTGCTCCACAGTCCGTGCCATCCATAGGTGGTCAGCGCGGCGCTGAAGTACACCCGCCCGTTCATCCGCACGGCGTGGGACGGCTCGGACCCGGCGGGACCCGGCACGAGGTCGAGCACCAGGGAGGTGCCCGCGGCGGTGCCATCCGTCCGCCACAGCTCCTTGCCGTGGACCTTGTCGGTGGCACCGAAGAGGACCGTGTCCCCCAGCTCGATGAACGTCGTCGGAGGGTCGAAGAAGTTGTCGGGAAGGACTCCCGTGCGGATGTCCTTCACCTGGAAGGGCGTGCCCACGAGCGGGGCGGCGTGCTCACCCGTCGTGTCGACGGAGGCTGCCGCTGCCGCCTTCTCCTCGGTACAGCTCATGCCCAGGCACGCCCACACCGCCAGGAAGCCTCCCAGCAGCGCGCGAAGCCCATGTCCCACGTTCATTCGGTGCCCCAGGGTGAAGGGTTCCGTCAGTATACGGAGTCCCCTGCCCCCCTGGGTCGCACCAGACTTGGAATGGCCGCGCCCTCAGGCCGCTCAGGCCGCCGGAGCAGCCCGTCCCAGCAGGTGCTCCATCATCCGGTCCACCTGCTCCTCCCAGGTCGTCCTGCGAACGCGCTCGGCGGCGCTGGCGCCCAGCCGCTGGCGCAGGGACGCGTCTCCCACCGCGCGGCGAAGCTGCGCCAGCACGGAGCCCGGCGTCGGCGCCGTCAGCAGGCAGTTCTCCCCGTCGTGCAGCAGCCAGTGGTTGGCCGGGTTGTCGTTGGTCACCACCGTCATCCCGCTCGCCATCATCTCCAGCGGCAGGTACGAGGGGTGCTTCGTGAACATGAAGCACAGCCCCACGTCGCACTCGCGGTAGAGCGCCGCGGTGCGCTCGGCGGGGAGCACGCCCAGGTTCGTCACCAGCCCGCGCACGCCGTAGGACTCGGGGTGCCACTCGGCGCCGGCGGTGACGATCTCCACCGCGGGCCCCAGCTCGCGCTTCAGCCTCGCCAGCGCGGCCAGTCCCAGCTCGAAGCCGTTCCGCTCGTTGCCCGGGCGCCCGTAGAAGAAGACGCGCACCGGCCCCTTCCGCTCCGGACGCCGCGCGTGGAAGAGCGTCCCGTCCACCGCCGGCTCGAAGGCGAAGCCGTCCATGCCGTGCTGCGCCTTCACGTAGTCGCGCAGGCCCGGCGTGTTGAAGATGCCCTGGAAGCCCAGCGTGTACGTCTGCTCCGCCAGCGCCCACTGAGTGCCGGCCGCGAAGAACATCGGCTCGTAGTCCTGCACGAAATAGGCGCGCACCGCGGCGCGCGGGTGCCTCAGCACCTGGTACACGGACGTCCAATACGTGCCGATGGCCAGGTCACACGCGGGCAGCTCCGCCAGCGCCGCCGGCCCGGACAGCACGCGGAAGGCGCCCGCGGCCCCGGGGAACACCGTGGCCGCGCGCGCCTCGAAGTCGCCGGGGCTGGCGCCGGGCTTGTCGTAGACGACGAAGTCGCTGCGCACGCCGTGGCGCCGGTGCATCAGGTCCGCGAAGCGGAAGAGGGTGTGGACGCCCGCGAACA
Organism: Myxococcus sp. RHSTA-1-4; assembly: GCF_020037125.1. Lineage (GTDB taxonomy): Bacteria > Myxococcota > Myxococcia > Myxococcales > Myxococcaceae > Myxococcus. Next base: position 117,277 of record NZ_JAIQDG010000009.1, on the reverse strand, counting down.
CGTGGCCGAAGGCCGGCACGAACCACGTCGCCGTCTCCACCTTTCCGCGCGAGCGCAGGGCCGCCAGCGCCGCCGGGGCCGACTCGCGAGACGCCCTCGCCTGCTCCGGCGTGAAGTCCAGCTCGCCCAGGTGCTCCACGACGTGGCGCTGCGCCCGGGCCCGCTCCTCCAGCGCCGGATCCACCGCGCTCGGCACGTCGTGGGACAGCGTACGCACGGCCAGCGTCTCGCCGTCCTCGGCGTGGTGGCGCAGGGCGCAGTCGGTGCCCAGCAGCGTGAGGTTGGGGTTGTAGAAGGGGTCTCCCCGCGCGCCGAACCACGGGCGGTAGGCCACGTAGGAGCGCCAGTAGTCGGCCTCGGGGATGGCATCCGCGCGGCGGCTGGCGGACTCGTGGTGGATGAGGCGCGCGTGGGGCGTGTACACCACGCGCAGGCCGCGCTGGTTCAGCCGCAAGCCGAGGTCCACGTCGCTGCCGCACACCTGGAAGCGCTCGTCATAGCCGCCCAGCTCCTCGAAGACGGAGCGGCGGAGGATGACACACGCGCTGGTGACGGCCAGCCAGTCACGCGTCCATTCCGTATGCCCGAAGGGCGTGCGGATGGGCCCGTCCGGCAGGCGCCAGAACGGGTGGCCCGCCATGCCGGTGATGCCCACCACCGCGCCCGCGTGCTGCACCGTGCCCTCGGGGAAGAGCAGCTTGCAGCCCACCGCGCCCACCTCGGGCCGCTGCGCCTGGGACACGAGCTCCTCCAGCCAGCCCGGGTCCACCACCTCCATGTCGTTGTTGAGGAAGAGGAGCAGCTCCCCCGTGGCCTGCTTCGCCGCCCAGTTGTTGATGGCCGGGTAGTTGAAGGGGAAGTCCCACGTCAGCTTCACCAGCCGAGGGTCCGTCAGCCGCTCCAGCAGGGCGAACGTCTCCGGCTTCGTGCTGTTGTTGGAGACGAGCAGCACCTCGAAGTTCGGATACGCGGTGCGATTCAGGAGCCCCGGCACCAGCAACTCCAGCAGGTCCGGCCGGTCCTTGAAGGGGACGATGATGGACACCTTCGGCGTGCCCCGCACCGGGTAGCGGACGCGGTAGCCGGCGGGCGTGGGTGCCGTCACCTCGGCCGTCTCGCCGGTGCGCGCCAGATGCTCGCGCAGGGCGCGCGCGCCCGCCTCCGTCACCGGCCCGGCTCCCGGATGGGTGCGCGAGTGGTACAGCAACTTCGCCACGTGGCCGATGCCGCGCGTGGCCTCGCTCAGCCGCAGGATGAGGTCATGGTCCTCCGCTCCGTCGAAGCCGTCTCGGAGGCCACCCACCGACTCCAGCACGCGGCGCCGCGCGACGAGGAAGCGGCGGACGTAGTTCACCGACCGGAGCAGGTCCGGGGACCAGTCCGGCTTGAAGAGGGGCGCCGTGCGGCGGCCCTCCGCGTCCAGCCCGTCCTCGTCGCTGTAGAGGACGTCCACCGACGGCTCCGCCGCCAGCACCACCTCCGCCAGGGCGTGGGGCGCCAGCGTGGCGTCGGCCTCCAGGAAGCCCACCCACTCGCCCCGCACGGCGGCGAGGCCCACGTTCACCGCCGGAATGGAACTTCCGTTCCGCTCCCTCCGTGTGGCGGGGCCGGCGTCCACTGCCGGAATGGAGCCTCCGTTCCGCTCCCCGCTCACGGCGGCGGGGCCCACGGTCGCGGCCGGAATGGAGCCTCCGTTCCGCACTTCCCGCGCGGCGGGGCTGGCATTCGCAGCCGGAATGGAGCCTCCGTTCCGGTCCCCCGGCGCGGCAGCGGGGCCGACGTCCACCGCCGGAATGGAACTTCCGTTCCGCACTTCCCGCGCGGCGGGGCCCACAGTCGCGGCCGGAATGGAACTTCCGTTCCGCACTTCCCGCGCGGCGGCGGGGCCCACGGTCACGGCCGGAATGGAGCCTCCGTTCCGGTCCCCCGGCGCGGCGGCGGGGCCCACGGTCGCGGCCGGAATGGAGCCTCCGTTCCGCTCCTGGCTCACCATGCGGATGCGCGGATTCCGTGCGGCGGCCTCGCGCAACACCGCGGCCACATGCGGGGCCGTGCTGGCGTCATCCACCAGCACCCACTCCCACTCGGGGTACACCTGCGCCTCCACGGAGGCGATGCACTCGCGAAGAAATGCCTCGGGCGTATCGCGGACGGCCGTGACGAGCGACACCCGGGGCTTCGTCTCCAGCCGCCCCACCGCCTCGCGCGCGGCGGAGATGTCGGCCGGCTCGCGGCGGGCACACCACTCCTCGTAGTCCCCCAGCTCGGGAGGCTGGGGCGGCGGCGTGCGCGCGCCCAGCACGCTGGCCAGCGCCAGCACCGCCTGCTCGTTGAAGCGTGTCTGGCGGCGGAACAGCTCCGTCCACAGCGGCCCGCCCGCGCGTAGCGCCTTCGGCAGCGCCTCCGGGCGCAGCGGGTCATTGCGCTCGCACAGGCCGGCAATCGACTTCGCACCCTCCACCTCGGACGGAGGCCTGGGCGCGGCGGCGGCGACGAGCGCCTCCACCATGGCCACGTTCCACTCCGCCTGCCCGCGCAGCAGGGCCTCCAGCACCGGGCCCGCCGCGGAGAGGTAGGAGCGCTTCGCCGCCTCCACCACCGAGCCCAGCGCCCCGCTCCGGTGCGAGCGCACCGCCTTCCACCGCGTGGGGTCCGCCTTCGGCTCGAGCTGCGCGCGCACCCAGCCGGACACGTCGTCGCGCAAGCCCAGGCTCCGGTGCACGGAGAGGTACTCCAGCACCCGCACCACGGCCTTGTTGAACTCGGCCTGCGGGCGAAGTGACTCCACGTGGAAGGGGTGGAGCCCCTCGATGAAGGCGCGCTTGGTGGCCGTCACCACACCGCCCAGCCGGCCGCCGCGATGCGAGTCGGGCACGTCGAATTCGTGGGGCACCGCCAGGCGCGCGGCCTCCTGCAGCGGCGTGAGCGCGTGCGAGCCCGAGGGCCGGGCGCGGTGCAGTTGCTCGGTCAAGAGCCGGAGCGTCCCCTCCAGCGCGGACACCTCCTCGCACCGCTCGGGCAGGCAGGGGCGGCGCTCGTCGAGCAGCGCCCGCACCACGGCCACCATCCGCGCCAGGTCCCCCGCGCGCGGCGCCGCGTCGGGCGCCACCGCGTCTCCGGAGAGCTTCTCCAGCACTGTCTTCACCGCCGTACCGCCTCTCTCGTCACATGGGCCGGGACGGGGTGCATGCCCCTCTCCGGCGAATCCGCCGGGGACCTGGGCTCAGGGGTGGCCGCCACCGGCCGCCCGCGGCACGGTGTCACCGGCCAGCGCGGGCACCACCTGCTGCGCCACCGGCGCCGGCTCCACCACCCACCGGTGCGCCGGGCGGAACACGCCCCGCTCCGCCTCCGGCGAGGACACCTGGAAGGCGCGGCGCTCCATGGAGACGCCCCCCGTCGAGCGGGCCGTCACCACGAGCGAATAGCTCCCCGCGAGCAGCCCCAGCCGCTCCAGTACGAAGCGCACGCGTCCCTCGGGAGGAAGCTGCCGGGGCAGCGGCACCTCTTCCAGTCGCGTGCTCGTCTCGTACAACGGCTTGCCGTCCGCCGTCTGGAGCGACACCTCGAACTCCACGTCCTCGCACCGCTCGTCCGCGGCGAAGTCCACGTGGGCCTCCACTGCCGTCTCTGGAGAAAACGGCTCCACCTCTCCGGACGGGGCCACCAGGCTCAGCCCGGTGAGGCGCACGGGCGCGGTGGACGGCGGCGCGGACGGCGAGCCGGGCACCTGCGGGAGCGCCCCACCGCCCTCGGTCAGGGCCGGAGGCGTGAAGGCCACGGACTGAGACTCCGCCAGGGCAATCGCCTGCCGGTACTCGGCCGTCACGTCGGCCGAGCGGCCCACCCGGCGCACGTATCCGCCGTCAATCCACGCGGCCAGGTCGCACCACTTGTCCACGGTGTTCAGGTCGTGCGTGACGAGGACGATGGTCTTCCCCTGCTTCTTGAAGTCCATCATCTTGGCGAGGCTCTTCTTGCTGAAGTGCTCGTCGCCCACGGCGAGAATCTCGTCGATGATGAGGATGTCCGGGTCCACGTGCGTGGCCACGGCGAAGGCCAGGCGCATGTACATGCCGCTGGAGTAGGTGCGCACCGGCTCGTCGATGAACTCGCCCAGCTCGCTGAAGGCGATGATTTCATCCATCCGCGCGCGGACCTCGGCACGCGACATGCCGAGGATGATGCCGTTGATGAGGATGTTCTCCCGCCCGGAGAAGTCCGGGTGGAAGCCCGCGCCCAGGTCCAACAGCGCGGAGATGCGCCCGTTGATCTGCAGGTGGCCGGAGGTGGGCGTGTAGATGCCGGTGATGAGCTTGAGCAGCGTGCTCTTGCCCGAGCCGTTACGCCCGATGATGCCGACCGTCTTGCCCTTGGGGATGTTGAGGTTGATACCGCGCAGCGCGGTGATGAGCCCGCCCTCACGGGGCTGGCGCTGCCCGCGCAGCCAGCGCAGCAGCTCGGACTTGAACGTCGTGTACTCGCCCCGGATGGTCCGCTTCCGGAAGCTCTTCACGACGTCCTGCATGACGATGGCGTCCATGGATTCCTGCATGGCGTCGGCTCAGATGGACTCCGCGAATTCCTCGCGGCGGGCTTCGAAGATCATCGACGCGGCCCATAGCAGCATCACCGAGAAGACGCCCAGCCCCAGCAGGGGCCCGGCGTCCGGAAGGCGGTGCTCGTAGAAGATGGCCTGGTATGAGGTGATGAGGGGCGTCATGGGATTGAGCACCGTCATCGCCGTACGCACCGTCTCGTCCTGGAAGTTGGACAGCGGGTACAGGACGGGCGTGCCGAAGAACCACATCGTCAGCAGGTTGCCGACGATGTGCTGCAAGTCCCGGAAGGTGACGTTGATGGCGGCCAGGATGTACGTCAGCGCCAGGGTGAAGGTGAGCTGGATGACGACCACCACCGGGAAGAAGAGGGCGTGCCAGGTGGGCCACTGCCCGTACATGAGGATGCCCAGCGCCAGCATCAGCGGCAGCGACAGCACGTAGTTGCAGAGGTTCGTCACCACCACCGTCGTGGGCAGGACCTGCGCCGGGAAGCGGACCTTGGTCATCAAGTCGCGCCGGTCGCTGATGGCGCTGGCCCCGCCGGAAATGGAACTGGAGAACCAGATCCACGGCAGCAGCCCCACGAACATGAAGAAGGAGTAGTAGGGCGTGTTCTGCCGCATCACCACGGTGAACAGCAGCACGTACACCAGCATGTGCAGCGCCGGGTTCAGGAACGTCCACAGGAACCCGAGGATGGAGCCGCGGTAGCGGGCCTTGAGCTCTCGCTGGACGAGGCTGAGGAGCAGGCCTCGGTACTGGTACAGCTCACGAATGAGGCGAATCATGGGGGGGCCCTTCATATAGCAGGGCGAAGCCCGGATGCGAGGTAGCCCGGAGTCACGGGGGCCCACTTCGGGTGCGCCCGGATGACCGCCCGCCCTCGGGCCGGCCTTCCTCCCCCAGCTCCGTTTCGACGTGTTTCATCGCGCCCATGAACCGCGAGCCGTAAGCCGAATCTCCAACAGGCCCTCGAGCTCCACGGGCCCTTCGTGATGACCCGGGCACCCGCGACGGAGCGAATCGAGCGCCGGAAAACAAAAAGGCCCCCTGGTTTCCCAGGGGGCCTTCGTTCTGGAGCGGGAAAAGGGATTTGAACCCTCGACCCTCGCCTTGGCAAGGCGATGCTCTACCACTGAGCTATTCCCGCATCAGGTACCGCTGCTTCGTTTCCGCCGCCGCTTCAGCGCCGCGCCGAAAGTGAGGCTGTGTATACAGAGCCCTTCCGGACCCGTCAAACACTTTTCGCACTGCCCTGCTCGCCCCCACGCTTCGCGAGCATCGCGAGGAACGCACGGAAGTACACGACGGCGCTCCACACCGAGAAAGCGCCCGACAGGTAGACGAGCACCTTGCCCACGAGGTTGTAGTCCACGGGCACGGACGTGGACCCGATTTGCAGCGGGTGAACATAGTGGACGCAGAGTGAAATGATGCCCACGAGCTGGAGGGACGTCTTCCACTTCCCCTCCTGGCCGGCGGCGATGACCATGCCCTCGCTGGCGGCGATGGTGCGCAGGCCGCTGACGATGAGCTCGCGCGCCAGCAGGACGATGACGACCCAGGCGGCGATGCGCCCCAGCCGCACCATCATCACCAGGGCGGCCATGGCGATGAGCTTGTCGGCCAGCGGGTCCATGAACTTGCCGACCACGGTGATGAGGTTCCACTTGCGCGCCAGGTAGCCGTCAATCACGTCGGTGATGGAGGCCACGGCGAACACCAGCCCCGCCCACAGGGAGCTCAAGGGGTCCGCGTCGTACGTCAGCCAGACGAAGAGCGGGATGAGGAAGATGCGCCCCAACGTGAGCATGTTGGGCAGGTTCCAGAACTCCTGCACCAGCACGCTGGGCTGACGCGCGGCGCGCCGGCGCGCCCGCTCCTCCCGCTTCAGCTTCTTCCGGGTCGCTCGGTCCGAGGCCATGTGGGCACCTTCTAGCGGACCCCGAGGGCGATGAGGGCAAAACCTTCGCCACCCAGCTCCACCGCCGTGCGGAGCACCTCACCGGTGGGGGACTTGAGCAGGGGGACGACGCGGGGCGTGAGGTTGCCCTGCCAGCCCACCAGGTGTGTCAGGGGCACCGTCACCGCCTGCTCCGGGTGCACCGGCACCGAGCGCAGCGTCCCGGGCAGGCTCAAGAGGACCCTCCCCTGCCCCCGCAGGTGCACGAGGTCCAGGTCCGGGGCGATGTCGGACGGCACGCGTCCGTTCTCGAACATCACCGGCTCCTCGAAGGCGAAGACGCACTCGTCGCGGAAGTAGGCGGAGTCCTCGCCCAGGTCCACCGCCAGGAAGGTGCGCTTCTCGGACGGCTCCATATAGAGGATGCCGCGGCCCTTCGCGCGCACCATCCGCGCCGCGCCCTCGCCAAAGGCCTTGTCCGTGGCGCGGCCCCGGAAGCGCTTCATCTCCGGCTGGAAGGTGAGCGAGCCACTGAAGGCCACCATCCCCTCCAGCCGGGTGAGCAGCTCCCCATCCACCACCACCGAGAAGCTGCCATGTCCCAGCAGGAACGGGTGCGCGGCGTCCGCCCCCGACAGCGCCACCGCGGGCGCCAGCGAGGAAAGCGTCGGCACCGTCGTGCCCAGCGCCCACGCCGCGCCCTCGGGGGCCGCCGCCGGAGACGGAGGAGCCGCGATTGCAGGGCCCCCCTCCGGGACAGCCGGAGCCGCGGCGCCTGGACCGCCTTCCGGAGCGGCCGGAGCCGTGACGCCGGCGGCCGCGTCCGAAGGCGCCGGAGCCGCGGCACCCGCGCGCGCGAGAGCCTTGGCCTTCGCGAGCTGGGCGCGCGACAGCGGCACCGGCGTCAGCGGCACGCTGGAGGCGAGCGCCGCGGAGGTCTCCTCGAAGGCGGAGTCCGGAGACGGCCCGGCCGGAGGCTCGTGCTGGGCCTCCATGGCCAGTTCCTCCGCGTCCTCGGGCGTGGCGGTGAGCACCGGCATCTCTTCCCCACCTGCGGACAGGGCGCTGGGTCCCTCGTCCTCGGCGAGGCGGATCTCCTCCTCCTCGGGCTCCGGCTCCGCGCGGGCCGGAGCGGCGGCGGCCGCCGGGCGTCCCGTGTCGAGGCCGAACTGTGCGCCCCAGTCGCCCTCGGCGAGCCCGGCGGAGCGGGCCTGTGGGCGCGCGGGCTCGGCGGCCTTCGCGGGCGCCGGCGGAGTCGCGGGCGCTGCCACCAGCTCGCCGGCCTGCTCGCGCGCCTCGTCGCTGTCGTCCAGCTCGGCGAAGCCGCGGGCGCGGGCGGGCTGCGCGGGCGTGGGCCGGGAGAAGCCCTCGCCGGCGATGGCTCGCGACATCTTCTCCGCCATGGCGTCGCTGCCCGCCAGGAGGAAGTGCTCGCGCGCGCGGCCGTACTCGCCCATCTGCGCGAGCGTCAGGCCCAGGTAGTTCTGCGCCTTCTGGTGCTCGGGGGCCAGGTCGGTGGCCGTCTCGAACTCGCGGGCGGCGCGCTGGAGCGCGTTCGTCTTCAGGTAGACGAGGCCCAGGTTGACCCGCAGTGTCGGGTCCACCGGGTTGTCGCGCACCAGCATCTCGTACAGCTCCGCGGCCCGGTCGAACATGCCGAGCTTGAAGTAGCAGAGGCCCAGCAGGTTCTGCGCCTTCTCCTGGCGGGGCTGGAGCTGGTGGGCGCGCTCCAGGAACTCCCTCGCCTCCTTGACCTTCCCGGCGGCCAGCAGCTCGCCGCCGCGGTAGAGCTGTTGGAGGAACTCGTCGTCAGCGGGGCTCTTCTCCCCCCGCCCCTTCGCGCGCGTCGTCATTCTGGGATGTGGGCTCGCGGGGGCCGCTCTCGTCGGTCCGCTCGCGCTCCTTGTAGTGGAAGTAGAGCTGGAGCACCTTGCGCACGTACCCCTGCGTCTCCTCGTAGGGGGGCACCTTGCCGCCGTAGCGCTTCACCGCCTCGGGGCCGGCGTTGTACGCGGCAATCATCTTCACCATGTCGCCGTCGAACATGTTGGCGAGCACGCGCAGGTAGCGCACGCCGCCCTCGATGTTGTCGCGCTCGTCGAAGATGTCCTTCACGTACATGTCCGACGCGGTGGCCGGCATGAGCTGCATCAGCCCGCTGGCGCCCTTGTGGCTCAGCGCGTTCGGGTTGAAGTTGCTCTCGGTGTGCATGATGGCGCGCACCAGCGCCGTGGGGATGCGGTAGCGCTGCGCCGCGGCCTGGATGTGCGGGTCCAGCTCCGGCGGCGTCCGCTTGCGCCCCACCACCGGCGCCGTCTTCACCGGGGCATTGCTGAACGCGCCCTTCATCCGCTTCGCCCTCTTGGCGCCGGTGGGGGGGACATTCGTGTAGACGATGGTCCCGTCCTTCTCCACGTAGCGGTAGATGGACTCGGAGGCCCCCGCCGTCAGCGGCAGGGCCAGCAGGGCGGCTGCGAGGAGCGCGGGAATGGCACGCATATCGGCTGCCACCAACCTTAGACAACCGCCGGAAAGTCCTCAAGAAAACGCCTTGTTTCCGGCACTTACCACCATTAAGGCTGTCCACCATGCCCCATCGGTTCGATTTCCTCGTCCTCGGTAGCGGTGTGGCGGGTCTCTCGTTCGCCCTCCAGGCGGCCCGGCATGGCACCGTCGCGGTCCTCGCCAAGCGGGAGCGCGCGGAGAGCAACACCGCCTATGCCCAGGGCGGCATCGCCAGCGTACTCGCACCTACTGATACCTTTGATGCCCACATCGAGGACACCCTCGTGGCCGGCGCGGGGCTGTGCCACCGCGACGCGGTGGAAGTCACGGTGAAGGAGGGCCCCGAGCGCGTGCGCGAGCTGGTGGAGCTGGGCGCGGACTTCAACCGGCGCGCCAGCGGCGAGTTCGACCTGACGCGCGAGGGCGGCCACTCCGCCCGGCGCATCATCCACTCGGGGGACATCACCGGCCGCGAGGTGCAGCGCGCCATGCTGGCCGCCTGTGACGAGCAGCCCAACATCACCTTCTTCCCCCACACGGCCGCCATCGACCTCATCCTGGACCGGCGCACGCCCCACCCGGGCGCCCACCGGTGCCTGGGCGTGTACGCGCTCCTGGAGAACGGCGACATCGAGCGCTTCCTGGCGAAGGTGACGGTGCTGGCCACCGGCGGCGCGGGCAAGGTGTACCTGTACACCTCCAACCCGGACGTGGCCACGGGTGACGGCGTGGCCATGGCGTACCGCGCGGGCGCGCGGGTGGCGAACATGGAGTTCTACCAGTTCCACCCCACCTGCCTGTACCACCCCGAGGCCAAGAGCTTCCTCATCAGCGAGGCGCTGCGCGGCGAGGGCGGCAAGCTGCGGCTCAAGGGCGGCGCCACCTTCATGGAGCGCTACCATTCGATGGGCGCGCTCGCCCCGCGTGACGTGGTGGCGCGCGCCATCGACGCCGAGCTCAAGCGCACCGGCGACGAGTGCGTCTACCTGGACATGACGCACCTGGGCCGCGCCTTCCTCACCGAGCGCTTCCCCAACATCTACGCCACCTGCAAGGCCTTCAACATCGACATGGCCGTGCAGCCCATCCCCGTGGTGCCCGCGGCCCACTACATGTGCGGCGGCGTGGTGACGGACCTGGACGGACGCACCACCCTGCCCGGCCTCTACGCCATTGGCGAGGTGTCCTGCACCGGCCTGCACGGCGCCAACCGGCTGGCGTCCAACTCGCTGCTGGAGGGGCTGGTGTTCGGCCACCGCGCGGTGAGGAGGGCCGTCGAGGAGCTGCATGCCTGGTCCGCCCCGAAGGAGGACCCGCCGGCGTGGGACCCGGGCAGCGCGGTGGAGTCCGACGAGAGCGTCGTCGTCACCCACAACTGGGACGAGATTCGCCGGCTGATGTGGAACTACGTGGGCATCGTCCGCACGGACAAGCGGCTGATGCGCGCCCGGCGCCGGCTGGAGCTGCTGCGCGAGGAGATTCGCGACTACTACTGGCACTTCAAGGTGACTCGCGACGTCATCGAGCTGCGCAACATCGCCGAGGTGGCCTACCTCATCGTCGACTGCGCCAGCCGCCGCCGGGAGAGCCGCGGCCTGCACTTCACGCTGGACTACCCGCACACGGACGACCACCACTGGCTGCGCGACACCGTGCTCTCGCGGGAGCTCTGAGCCGCCATGACGTCCGGCCCGCGCCGCGGCATCCTGGATGAGCTTCCCCCCGGTCCTCCGGGGGCCCCGGGCGCGCAGCCTCCTCCCGGGCCCGGCGCTCCGCTGCCCCGGCCGTGGGTGTGCTACGTCCTCATCGCGGGCGCGGTGTTGTTGTTCGTGGTGGAGCGCAGCCTCCCCCTGTCGCGGCTCATCTTCGCGGACGGCAACGTGGTGGGCCGGCTTCCCCCGCTGGCGCTGTACGGGCCCGCCGTGCAGGCCGGCCAGTACTGGCGGCTGCTGGGCGCGGTGCTGGAGCACGGCAACCTCCTCCACCTCGTCTTCAACATGTCGGTGGTGGTGACGCTCGGCTTCACGCTGGAGCGGGGCATCGGCAGCCTGCGCTTCCTGGGGCTGTCGCTCGTCACCGCGCTGGGCGCGTCCACCCTGTCCCTCCTCTTCGACTTCGACGTGCCCACGGTGGGGGCGTCCGGAATGATTCTGGGGTGGGCGGGCGCCATGCTGCCCATCTCCACCAAACAGGGCCGGCAGGACCTGCTCATCTGGCTGGCGCAGGTGGCCGTCCTCAGCCTGCTGCCCTTCGTGAGCTGGTCCGGCCACCTGGGCGGCTTCCTCTTTGGCCTGCCCTGCGGGCTGGCCCTGCGGATGGGGCGCCAGGTGTACGCGCGCGCCCTGCCCATCCTCCTCTTCCTCAGCCTGGTGGTGGCGCTCTACGCGGCGCACCCCGAGCGGCGCGGGGGCCTGTGACATGGAAGTGAGAAGCGTCTGTGTGTTCTGCGGCTCGCGGCCCGGCAACCGGCCGGAGTACCTCGAGTCCGCCACGCGGCTGGGCACCGAGCTCGCCCGGCGGGGCCTCACGCTCGTCTACGGCGGGGCCAGCGTGGGCGTCATGGGCGCGGTGGCGGACGCCGCGCTGGCCGCCGGTGGCCGGGTGGTGGGCGTGCTGCCCGACTTCATGAGGCCGAGGGAGATTGCCCACAAGGGCCTCACGGAGCTGCACTCCGTGGGCTCCATGCACGAGCGCAAGGCGCTGATGGCGGAGCGCGCGGACGCCTTCGTCGCCCTGCCCGGCGGCTTCGGCACGCTGGACGAGCTCTTCGAAATCGTCACCTGGGCGCAGCTCGGCCTGCACCGCAAGCCCATGGGCCTTTTGGACACGCGCGGCTTCTTCCAGCCGCTGGTGGCCCTGGCGCGGCACATGGCGGCGGAGGGCTTCGTCCCGGAGGCGCAGGCCGTGCCCTTCGCCGTGAGTGACTCGCCCGCGGAGCTGGTGGACCGGCTGATGGCCGGCCCCACCCTGCCGCTGGTGGAGAAGTGGCTGCGGCGAACCGGCCAGACGTGAGGCCCGGCGCGAGGGGCCGGATGACCCGCGTCTACCGCGCGGACATCACCAGCTCGGCCTTCCCCAGGGACGAGGACAGGCGGAACATCACCTGCTCCGTGCCCGGAGGAATCACCGGCTGCCCGTCGGGGAGCGTGGTGGGGAACCGCACCCTCCAGCCCACCCAGAACATGCCCGCGTAGGGGTAGTAGGCCTGCGTGTCGAGGTTCACCCGGCCTATCCAGTCGATGCTCGTCGGCGTCACCTCGCCCGTGGGTGTCACCAGCGACAGCCGCCAGATGGAGCGCCTGGTGTCGAATGGAGCGTAGCGGTAGTCGTTGACGTGCACGCCCATGAAGAACTCGTGCACCTGCGCGGCCTCGGCGCGCTCGATGGCGAGCAGCCGCTCCACTTCGCTCTCCGGCAGCGTCTGGAAGGCCGCCCGGCGCCGCACCCGCGCCTCGCGGAAGGCGGGCGTCTGCAGGGTGGCGCCCACGAAGAGGCGGGTGTCGAAGCCGTCGTAGATTTCGTGCCGCCCCGAGTACTTCGCCAGGATGGAGCGGTAGGCCTGCTCGGCCTGCTCGTCCGGCAGGGTCGGCGCCGGCTCTCCGGCGCTGGGCGGGGTGGTGACGCAGCCGGCCAGCAGGGCCAGCAGCGCCACGGCGGCGAACGGCTTGCTCACGGGATGAAGTCCTTGCGCGTGAACAGGGTGAAGAGCCGGTGGCCCGCGGCTTCCACCGCCTCGCGGCCGCCCTCCAGCCGGTCCACCAGGGCGAAGGCGCCCAGCACCTTCAGCCCCTCCTCCTGCGCGCGCTCAATCGCCTTGAGCGTGGACGCCCCCGTGGTGACGACGTCCTCGACGATGGCCACCGCCGCGCCCGGGCCCACGCCGCTCAGGCCTTCAATCCACTGGCCGGTGCCATGGCCCTTGGGCTCCTTGCGGACGATGAAGGCCGCGAGCGGCTGGCCCGACAGGTAGCCGGTGAGGCTCACCGCCGACGCCAGCGGATCCGCGCCCAGCGTCAGCCCTCCCACGCCCACCGCCTGCGGCGCGTGGCGGAGGATGGACTGCAGCAGCAGGCGGCCGATGAGGAAGTGGCCCTCGGCCAGCAGCGCCGTGCGCTTGCAGTCGATGTAGAAGTCCGACTCCTTGCCGGACGAGAGCACCACGCGCCGACGCTCGAAGGAGCGCTCCGTGAGCAGCTCCAGCAGCCGGGCCCTGTCTCGCGAGAGCGGATCCGCCATGGCCTACAGTCCCTCCAGGTACGCCACCAGCTCCGACGAGTACCTCAACTGCATCAACAGCTCCGCCTTGCGCGACTCGTCCAGCGCGGCGAACACGTCCGCCAGCAGCGACAGGTCCTGGTTGATGGCGCCGAGCCGCTGCGACACGTCCGCCGCCAGCTCGTCCGCGTCGATTTCTTCTTCCACGCCCTCCGGCGCCAGCGTGTCCTCGGTGGCGAGCGCCTTCTCCAGCATGTCGCGCACCGCCGCGCTCAGCCGGCCCTGCGACTCGAGCTGCTCGCGCTTGGCCTCCAGCACCTCGGGCTCCACCGGCGTGGCGTGGATGGCCTCCGCCAGGGACATGAGGAGCGCGTCCTCGTCCGTCAGGCCCGAGTGCACGCGCGCCTGCACCGCGTCCCGCTTGAGGAAGCGCAGCGCGGCCACCCGGCGGAAGCCACACACCAGCTGGTAGCGGTCCTCCCCCACCGGACGGACGTCCACCGGGAAGAGCTGCCCCAGCCGGGCGATGTCCGTAGCCAGGCCGGACACATCCCCCTCCGGACGGAGCTGGAAGGTGGTGTCGTCCAGCAGCTTCTCCAACGGCAGCAGCATCAGCGTCACCCGTCCCGCCAGGCGCTCCTCTGGCGCGGCCAGCTCCTCCGGCTCGCCACCCTCGGCGCCCTCCTCCTCCATGGATTCTTCCTGTGCGGGCTCGGCCCCCTGGGGCCCGCCCTGCTCGGCAGCGGCCTGGGCACCCTCACCCTGGGCGGCGGCCTCACGCGCGGGCTCGGCGCCCTGTTCCGGCTCGCCACCCGCGGATGGAGCGCCAGTGTCCTGGGGCGGCGCTCCGCCCTCGGCGCGCTGCTCACCCGGGGGCTCGCCACCGCTGGGGCGCTCACCCTCGGCGTGGTGCTCTCCGCCGTTGGGGCCACGCTCGCCCTCGGTGCGCTGCTCACCCTGGGGCGAGCCCTCACCGTGGCCACCATCACCGGCGTGGGACTGCGTCTCGGTTGGCTCGGACGACGACGGCGAGCCACCCTCGGGCGCGTTGCCCTGCATCCCTTCCTGTCCGTCAACCCTGTGCTCGGCGTCCATGGCGGCACCCCTGGTCTGACCACCCCCGCGCCACCGACCCCGGTGGCGCGGGCGATGCTCTCTAGCGGGCCTTCTTCTTCACCACGACCTTCTTCTTCGCGCCAGCACCCATGACGGAGGGCGTTGGCGGTTCGGCGGCGGCCGGCTGCTCAGCCGGCGCGGGCGCCGGACGGGCCTCCACGCGCGTGGGCGGCGGAGGCGGAGGCATCGGCTTGGCCGCCGGGCGGGCGGGCGGAGGCGGCGCGGCGGCCGGACGCGGCGCGGCGGCCGGAGCCGCCGGACGCGGAGGCGGCGCGGGCGGACGCGCGGGCGCCGTCGGACGCGCCGGCAGGGCGGGACGCGCCACCGCCGTCGGGCGCGCCACCGTGGGGCGCTCCGCCGGCAGGCGGCCCGGCTCCACGTCGCCCATGTCCACGCGGCCGCGGAAGCTGGCGCCGTCCACGATGATGACGCGGGGGGCGCGGATGTCGCCCACCATGCGGCCCTCGCGGGTCAGCTCCACGCTTTCGGTGGCGTTGATGTTGCCCACCACCACGCCGCTGACGATGGCGTTCCTCACCGCCACGTTCGCCTTCACCACGCCGGAGGGCTCCACGATGAGCGTCCGGCTGAGCGTCAGCTCACCCTCCACGCGCCCGCGGACGGTGAGGTCCTCGTCGCCCGTCAACCGGCCGCTGATGAGGATGGAGGGCCCCACCACGGTGTTGTTGACGTTGTTGCTCCCTGAGAGCTCCTTCGCGGTGGCCACGAATCAGCGCTCCTTCATGTCCATGTCGACGTTGCCCTTGAAGGAGGCACCGTCGGCGATGAGGATGCGCGGGGCCTTGATGTCGCCCACCACGCGGCAGTCCGTCTTCAGCTCCACCTTGTCGCTGGCGACGATGTTGCCCGTCACCCGGCCGGCGATCTCCACGTTCTGCGTCTCGATGTCCGCCTCGACGACGCCGCTGCCTTCCACGAAGAGGCTCTCCTTGAGGGAGATCTTCCCCTTCACGGTGCCCTGGATGACCAGGTCCTCGTCTCCGGAGATCTCCCCGTCGATGACGATGCTCGAGCCAATGACCGTATTCGCCATGAGTGTTGTCCGCCCCTCTCGAAAGGTGTGTGCCGTGCGAAGCCCGGCGTGAGTCTCAGATGTCGTCCGGCAGCTGCACGTCCATCTCGATGGAGCCGTTGAACACGGCCCCATCCTCGATGACGACGCGAGGCGCCTTGATGTCGCCGGCCACCTTGGCCGAGGCGTTGATGGCCACGCGGGTCGAGGCGTCGATGTTGCCGCTCGCCTCACCGTTGATGGTCAGTTCCTCGGCCCGGATGTCCGCCTGCACCTTCCCGGTGCCTTCGATGGTCAGGTGGTTCTTCAGGGCAATCTGCCCCTCCACCCGCCCCTCGATGACCAGGTCCCCACCTCCCGTGAGGCTGCCCTTGATGACGATGCCCTTGCCGATGATGCCCGTTTCACCCGTTGCCATGCGGTGACCTCACCCAGCGCGCCGGCCCCTCACGCGGGAGCCGGGCGACCTGATTATGTCAGAGATGCGCGGAGATCCAGCCGGAGATATCCCGGAAGACTTCCGCCCGCCCCACCTCGTTGAGCGGCTCGTGACGCATTCCGGGGTACTCCTTGAACTTCTTGTCCACCGAGCCCGCCGTCTCGAAGAAGACCCGTGCCGCCGCCGGAGCGGCCACGCCGTCCTCCGCGCCGCACAGCACGAACAGCGGGGCTTGAATCTTCGGCGCCAGCAGCATCGCCTCGACCTGTGCCTTGGAAGACTCCAGGAACCAGCGCGGTGTGACGACGCGCAGGTAGAGCGGGTCCTCGCGGGTGGCGCGCTGCACCTCCGGGTCCTTGCTCAGGTCCTCGATGGCCAACTCCGTCTTGAGGGCCAGCCATGGCACCAGCTTCCCCACCGCGCGCGCGGCCATCACCTTCATGGCCGGGGGTGTAATCGCCAGCTTGAAGTAGGGGGCTGACAGCACCATGCCCGCCAGCCCCTCCACCTTGAGGCGGCCCGCCCAGTGCACGGCCATCAGCCCGCCGTGGCTGTGGCCCAGCAGGAAGGTCTTCTTCCCGCCCGCGTCCTTGCGCACCCGCGCCCAGAACGCCTCCAGGTCGTCCACGTAGTGGGGCCACTGCTCGCAGTAGGCCCGGCGCCCCTCGGCGCGGCCATGGCCGCGGTAGTCGAAGCCGTGCACCGCGAAGCCGTCCGCCAGCAGCGCGTCCGTGAGGTACTGGTAGCGGCCGAAGTGGTCTCCGTAGCCGTGGACCACGGCCACGTGCGCGCGCGGGTCGGCGTCGGGGAAGCTGGACCTCCAGAAGAGCCGGGTCCCGTCCCTGCCGCTGAAGAAGCCCTCGTCGTGACGCGCCATATGCGCCCCAACTTAGCGGCCCGACGCACGCGTGGGTAGCGCCTTGAGCTTGCGCTCCAGCACGGCGCGCTGCCCGGGGGGCTCGGCGGACTCAGGGTCCAGCGCCAGCACGTCCAGGGCCCGGCGCCAGGCGCTGGCCGCGTCCTCCATGCGGGAGGCTCGCTGGTAGGCGTCCCCCAGGTGCTCGAGGATGACGGGCTCGTCCGGGGACAGCGTGGAGGCCCGCTCCAGCGCCTCCACCGCGCGCAGGTACTCGCCGCGCCGGAAGTACACCCACCCCAGCGAGTCCAGGAAGGCCCCGGTATCCGGGCGCAACTCCAGCGCGCGCAGCACCTTGCGCTCGGCCTCGTCCAGGTCCCTCCCCGCCTGGGCCATGAGGTAGCCCAGGAAGTTCAGCGCCGGGGCGTGGTCCGGGTCCACCTCCAGCACCGCCCGCATCCGCGCCAGCGCGCCGTCCACATCGCCCTGCCGCTCGTGGGCCGCGCCCAGCACGTACAGCAACTCCTCGTCCCGAGGGGTACGCGCCACCACGTCGCGCAGCAGGGCCAGCGCCTCCGTCCCCCTCCCCTGCCGGTGCAGGGTTGCGGCGAGCGCGTCATACAGCGCGGCGGAGGGCGCGGCGGCCAGTCCCTCCTTCAGCACGGCCTCGGCCTTCGCGGGCGTGCCGGCGCGCTCCAGCGCCCGGGCGTACTGGGTGCGGACCTCCGCGTCCTCCGGGGCGTCCTGGAGGGCGGCGCGCAGCAGCGCCAGGGCGCGCGGGTGCTCGCCTCCGAGCGACAGGCAGCGGGCGCGGCGCACGCGCGCGTCGGGGAAGACGTCGTGGCCCGGGGGCACCGCGGCGAAGGCGGCGGCGGCCTCCGGGAAGCGGCGCATCCGCTCGTGCACCAGGCCCGCGTAGTAGGCCAGCCGGGGCTCGCCCTCCCCGGCGCGGCGGGCCGAGTCCAGCACCTCCGCCGCGGCGGCGGGCTCGCGCGCGGCCAGGTAGCTGAAGGCCACCCGCACGGCCATCTCCGGCTCGGTGGACAGCGACAGCAGCCGGTCGAAGTAGGCCCGGGCCCGCACCACCGAGCCGGCCTTGAGCGCGGCGCGGCCGGCGGCCAGCAGCACCTCCTGGCTGTCCGGATCTCTCCGCAAGGCGCTCGCCAGGGCCTCCTCGGCCTCGGCCGGCCGGCCCGTGGCCTCGTACAGCTTCGCCAGCGCGGACAGCACCTCCACGTCGCCCGGGTCCCTCCGGCTGGCCTCCACCAGCAGGCGCTCGGCGCGCGCCACATCGCCGCGCTCGGCCAGGGCCAGCCCCAGGCGCCGGTAGCCCGAGGCCTCACCGGGCAGCGCCAGCGCCAGCGCGTCCACCACCTTCACCGCCTCGTCCGGGGCGCCGGCCTCCAGGTGGAGCTGGGCCAGCACCAGGTACGCCTCCGGCTCGCGCGGCTTGAGGGCCACCGCGCGCCGCAGGTGCAGGCGGGCCCGGGTGTAGCGGCCGGACTCCAGCAGCACCCGCCCCAGCAGCACGTGGGCCGGGTAGTACGCCGGGGAGCGCTCCACCGCCCGGCGCAGCTCGCGCTCGGCCTTGTCCAGGCTTCCCAGGCGCGCGTACTCCTCCGCCAGCCGGGTGAGCAGCAGCGGGTGCCCGTCATCCGTGGCCAGCGACAGGCGCAGCGCGTCCACCGCGCCCCGGTGGTCCCCGGCATGGTGCAGCAGCCGCGCCTGGAGGTAGTTCGCGTAGCTGGCGGAGGACGAGAAGCTCTCCTCGTCCGTGGCCGCCGCGTCCATGGCCTCGCGCATGGCCTCGCGGTCCACCCGCGGGCGCTTCGGCGGGGCCGCGGAGGCACCTCTCGCCACGAGGGCGAGGAGCAACGCGGAGGCGAGGAGGCGGGAGGGGCTCACGCAAGGAGGATTCTAGCGCGGCCCCGCCCGGCGTGCAGGCGTGTCCCACCTCCCCGCGGGGTCGTCACGTCTCCTCGGGAGGCGGCGCCCCCAGCTTTTCCAGCAGCTTCTCCACCGGGTCGCTGTCCTGGCTCACGTCCGCCACCGCCGAGCGGTACTCGGTGTCCGTCACCTTCTCCACGTCCGGCAGCATGCGGCTGATGACGTTGCGCGCGGCGTCCGCCTGGCACTCGGGGAGGACGACCACGAAGACGCCGCCGCCCAGGTGGGACAGGGCGTCGGGGTGGCGCACCCGCTTGCGCATGACGTCGGAGATGGCGGCGGGCACGGGCTCCACCGGGCGGTCCGGCCGCAGCACCGCGAGGCTCAAGGGGCGGTGGTAGCGCCGGCTGCGCGTCAGCTCCTGCTCCAGCCGCAACAGCAGCCCGCGCCGGTCATGCAGGCCCGTGGCCGGGTCGCTGCCGGTGCGCCGCTGCAGGGCGCTGGCGCGCTCCTTCTCCTGCTGCTCACGCTCGCCCTGGCGCAGCTTGAGGGCGCGCTCGGTGCGGTTGAGGAGCTCCACCGCGTTGAACGGCTTGCTCATGTAGTCCACCGCGCCCAGGTTGAGCGAGCGGACCTTCTCCGCCACGCCCTGGTGGGCGGACAGGAGGATGACGGGAATCTGGGCCGTGTCCGACGAGGACTTGAGCGCCATGGCCGCGTCCAGGCCGTCCAGCTTGGGCAGGAACACGTCCATCACCACCAGGTCCGGCCGCTGCGCGCGCGCCTTGGCCAGGCCCTCCGCGCCGTCGCGCGCCACCTCCACCCGGTACTTGGAGCGCAGCACCTCCGACAGCACGGCGGCGATTTCGGGCTCGTCCTCCACCACCAGCACGCGCGGCTGCTCCTGCGGCGAGGTGACGGCGGGCTGCTGCGGCCGCGGGTTGCGCGGCGCCTCCTGCGCCAGCGGCAGGGTGAAGACGAAGATGCACCCCTTCTCCGGAGGGCTCTCCGCCCAGATTTCCCCGCCGTGCAGCTCCACGAACTCCTTGCAGATGGCCAGCCCCAGCCCCGTGCCCTTGCCGCCGTGGCGGTAGCGGTCGAAGACCAGGTGCAGCTCGTCCGGGGGGATGCCCACGCCGTCGTCCTGCACGCAAATCTTGGCCGCGTCCCCGTCCGGCCGCGCCAGCCGCTGGGTGCTCACCACCACCTCGCCGTCCTGGCTCGCATGGTGGATGGCGTTGGTGATGAGGTTCTGCAGCACCTCGTGCAGCTTCACCTCGTCGCCGATGAGCATCAGGCTGTCCGGGCACGCGGCGCGCAGGGACACGCCCCGGTCGGCGGCCAGGATTTCCAGCTCGTTGACCGCGTCCCGGCACAGCTGCGCCACGTCCAGCACCCGCGGCTCAATCGACAGCCGCGCCGCCTCGCCCTTCCCCTTCTCCAGCAGCGACTCCACCAGTCCGAGAATCTTCTTGCCCTGGCGAATCATCGCCTCGGCGGACTGCTTCTGCTGGGCCTCCAGCGGGCCCTCCTGCAGCAGCCGGCCGTGGCCCAGCAGGACCTGGAGCGGGGCGCGCAGGTCGTGGCTGCACACGGCGATGATTTCGTCCTTCAGCCGGTTCAGCTCCTTGAGGCGGCGGTTGGCGTCGTTCAGCTCCTGGTAGCGCTGCACGTACGCCAGCTCCAGGTCCTCGCGCTTCTTCTTCACCGCCGTGTGCAGGCGCGCGTTGCGGATGGAGTTGGCCAGCACGCCGGCCACCGCCTGCGCGAACTCCTGCTCGTCCCGGCCGAACGACGCGTCCACCCGCGACACGCGCAGGAAGAGCGCGCCCAGCAGGTCGTCCTGGCAGATGAGCGGCTGCACCAGGATGGACTTCACGCCCAGCGGGACGATGGAGGTGCGAACCTCCGCCATCAGCGGGTCGCGCTGCGCCTCTTCAATCAGCACCGGCTCCCGCGTCTCCAGCGCGCGGCGCAGCTCCGGGTAGCGGGCCACCTCGATGTCCAGCTCGACGAGGCTCGGGTCCTCCTGCGTGGCCACCACCCGGGCGGTGCGGGCATGGCTGCCCTCCACCAGCACCACGGAGCAGCGGTCCGTCCCGGTGACGCGGCCCACCTTGTCCACCGCGATGCGGAGGATTTCCTCCAGCTCCAGCGAGCTGGTGGCCGCCTGGGTGATTTCCAGCAGCATCCCCATCCGCAGCCGGATGCGCTCCTCCCTGTCCCGCAGCCGGCCCGCGCGCAGCGCCGCCTCCAGCCGGGGCACCACCTCGTCCGCGCTGCGAATCCAATCGTCCACTGCCAGACGTTTGAAGGCCTCCGCGGAGCGGGTGCGGCCCAGGTCCACCAGCACGGGGAGCCGCTGCAGGCGCTCCACCTTGCGCAGCGAGTCCAGCATCTCCGCCGCCCGCTTCGCCGTCACCGCCAGCAGCACCACCTCGGGCTGGAGCGCGTCGGCCACCTGGGACAGGCCGCTCTCCTGCTCCGTTGACGCACACTGGTAGCCGCTCGCCATGAGCCGCTCCATGAGGGCGTCACCCGCCTCCTTGGCGGCCACCACCAGCACGCGTCCCCGCTGATCCGGCTGCATCTCGACTCTCACGGTGAACCTCGGCCCCGCCGGCCGGAAACGGCCGGATGGAGAGGCTGCGAATACACACTGCGTGCGAAAAGGTACATGGTTCGGATTCGGATCATGCCGCTGAACAGGGCCGTGGGCCAGAGCGGCGGACTTCGGACAGGGGGAAGGATAAGAGGGCCTGTACGGCACACACCTGCTGGCTAAGCAATTCCCACGACACGTCCCGCCGTGGCCTCCCTCCGCGCCCGCTGGATGACCCGGGCTTCCTTATCACCCCCGGTCCAACTCCGCGCGAACACCTGGCGAGTGAGCCCCTTCCCTCCGGCAAGGGCGGGCCCGGCCGGCCGCCCCGCTTACCGTCGATCAGGCGCCAGCATGGCTGCAATTGCAACTCCCTGGCGCCCTCCCATGACCCGGGCTGGGGCCCCCCCCGCCCCCCGGCCGGGAGCCGGGAGCCAGGGAGGGCGCACCGCCAGTGGGGCTTCCCGGCGCGTCCGGAGTAGAGTGCGGCACCATGCCCCACACACCTTCGATGCGGCACGCATGGCGCGCCGCCCTCGCCCTTGCCACCAGCCTGTCCGCCGCCTGTGGCGGCGACCCCAAGCCCCCTCCCACGCCGGACCCGCCCCAGGTCCAGCTCAACGTGCCCGAGGCCATCGTCGCGGGGACGGGCCTCAAGTTCATCGTCACGGTGTCCGGCTGCGACACCGTGTCCAGCCTGAACGTCTATGACCGGGACACGTTCCTCAAGACGTTCCCCTACAGCAGCGGCACCGTCACCCTGGAGCTGCTCTCCGCGGACATCCCATACCGCACCGCGGGGCTCGCCGCGAACCTCTCGCTGAAGGCGGAGGCGGTGTGCGCGGACGGCCGGAAGAACTACTCCATGCCCCAGCCGGCCACGTTCTTCCCCGTGTCCCGTGTGCTGGACGACCCGCAGGGCGCGCAGCAGGTCTTCAACATGCCCTTCATCGTCGAGGGCACGGGCAGCAACACGACCTACTACAGCTGCGCCGGCCCCAAGAGCGGCATCCACACGCTCTACCGCCAGCCCACCAACGGCACGGTGCAGACGCTGACCATGCCCACCCTCTGCACCCCGGACACGGTCATCACCGCCCCGGTCAACGGCAAGCGCTGGGTGTGGACGCCGGGCTCCAGCGCCTTCGCGGTGGACTCCAGCTTCCAGATTACCGCCCGCTCGCGCTCGGACCTCGCGTTGGGCGCGCTGACGGTGCTGTCCGACGGCGACGCGCTCCTCCGCTCCAGTGACGGTGGCCGCGTCAGCCGCCAGGCGCATGGCGCGGACCTGGAGCGCTGGGTCTACCCCGGCGAGCAGGGGCCCGTGAAGGTGGGCACGCCCATCGCCCCGCCGGTGGTGCGCAGCGACGGCGCCTTGGTGTTCGCCACGCACGAGCCCACCGGGGACAACCGGGCGCAGATTGTCGTCACCGTCCTGGACGCCTCCTCGGGGACGCTCGCGAGCGAAATCGTCATCCGCGACCTCCTCACCGCCGGCGGGACGCCTCCCGCCCCCTCGGCGGCCTTCAGCGCGGATGGCCGGGTCCTGTACCTGGGCTTCCTGCAGGCGTCGAACCAGGGCCAGGTCCTCGCCTGCGCCGCGGATGCCCCGGGGTGCGAGGGCGCCAACCTGCGCTGGACGACCAACGTGCTTCCGGCCCCGGTGAAGGCGCTGGTGCCCTATGCGAACGGCTCGCGCATCGCCGCGGTGGGCGCGCAGCGCGTGTGGCTGTTGGACGCGTCGACCGGCGCCGTGCGCACCAGGGACGGCGCCTCCCTGGACGCCAACGGCGCGCTGAACGTGCTCTACGTCCAGCCGGGCCGCCCGCCCTCCTCGGACGTCTACTTCCTCGCCGGCCCCGCCCGGACCGTGGGAGGGGGCGCCACCCTGCCGGTGGAGATCTTCGGCGTGGACCAGGGCTCCAACGGCGACGGCCGCGAGCTCTTCCGCTTCCAGGTGCCCGTCAGCATGGGCGCCGCGGTGGATGACGAGGGCCGCCTGTGGCTGCGCACCGGCCTCAAGCTCATCCAGACGCTCCCTACCAGCCACTACCGGAGCGCCCGGCCGTAGCCGGAGCCCCCGCGCGCGGGGCGGTGCGTACCACCGCCCCCGCGCCCCACGCGGGCCTCAGGGCCTGTCGGCGACGAGCAGCGCCTCCACGTTGCCGGCGGGCCCGGGCACGGGCGAATCCATCACCCCGCGCACGGTGAGGCCCTGCTCACGCACGAAGGCCGTCACCGAGTCGATGGCCTCCTGCCGCGCGGCGGCGTCCCGCACCACGCCCCCCTTGCCCACCCGCTCCGGGCCCACCTCGAACTGGGGCTTCACCAGGGCAATCAGCAGCCCGCCCGGCTCCAGAAACGGCAGCACCGAGGGCAGCACCTGGGTGAGCGAGATGAAGCTCACGTCGATGACGACGGCGCCCACCTTCTCCGGCAGGTCCTCGTCGGTGAGGTAGCGCGCGTTGACGCGCTCCCGCGAGCGCACCCGCGGGTCCGTGCGCAGCTTCTCGTGGAGCTGCCCGTAGCCCACGTCGATGGCGTGCACGCGCGTGGCACCGTGCTGGAGCAGGCAGTCCGTGAAGCCGCCGGTGCTGGCGCCGATGTCCGCGCACACCCGGCCCTTCACGTCCAGGCCGAAGCGGTCGATGGCGGCCTTCAGCTTCAGCCCCCCGCGCGACACGTACGGCAGCACCTCGCCCTTGAGGCGCAGCTCCGCCTCCAGCGGCACCAGCGTGCCGGGCTTGTCCACACGCTGGTCGTCCACCACCACCTGCCCGGCGAGGATGAGCGCCTGCGCCTTGGTGCGCGACTCCGCCAGCCCGCGCTCCACCACCAGCACGTCCAGCCGCTCCTTGCGTGGCTTCACCGCCGGCCTCCTTCCAGCAGCTCGCGGCCCGCCTTCCGCAGGCCCGCCGCGTCCAGGCCCAGCTCCGCGCGCTGCACCCGCGCGTCGCCATGGGGAACGAAGGCGTCCGGCAGTCCCATCAGCCGCACCCGGGCCGGGACGCCGCGCGCCGCGTACAACTCCAGCACCGCGCCGCCCAGCCCTCCGCGCGTCGTCCCCTCCTCCACCACCACCACGTGGCCGCACGCGGCGGCCTCCAGCAGCGCCGCCTCGTCCACCGGCGAGGCACAGCGCGCGTCCAGCACGCTCCAACCTGTTTCCGCCCGCGCGGCCTCCAGCGCCGCCAGCCCCAGCGGGCCCAGCGTCACCAGCGTCAGCCGGGGCGCTTTGGCGCGCAGCAGCCACCGCGCGCCCTCCAGGGGCGCCTCGCCCGGGTGCACCTCCGGGGGCAGCGGCGGCAGGGTGCCTCGCGGGAAGCGGAGGACGGACGGGTACGGCGCCGCCAGCGCGGTGGCCAGCATGGGCGCCAGGTCCTCGCCCACCATGGGAGACCACAGCCGCAGGCCCGGGAGCGGGCGCAGCGAGGCCACGTCGTAGGTGCCCTGGTGCGTGGCGCCGTCCGCGCCCACCAGCCCCGCACGGTCCACCGCGAAGACGACGGGCAGGCCCGGCAGGCACACGTCGTGGATGACCTGGTCGTACGCGCGCTGGAGGAAGGTGGAGTAGATGGCGCACACGGGCCGCGCGCCCGCGGCGGCCAGGCCCGCGCTGAAGGTGACGGCGTGCTGCTCGGCGATGCCCACGTCGTGCACCCGGTCCGGGAAGCGCGCCTTCAGCTCGTTCATCGCCGAGCCCTCCAGCATCGCCGGCGTCACCGCCACCACGCGCGAATCCCTCGCCATGGCGTCCTCGAGCACCGCCGAGAAGGCCTCGCTGAAGGTGCGCTGCCCCTGGCGCGAGCGCACCAGCTTGCCGTCACGCCACTCGTACGGGCCCATGGCGTGCCCGCGCGTCTGCGCGTCCGCCTCCGCCGGAGGGAAGCCCTTCCCCTTCAACGTCAGCGCGTGCACCACCACCGGGCGCGAGGACGCCTTCGCCTCGCGCAGCGCGTGCACCAGCGCGCCCAGGTCATGTCCGTCCACCGGGCCCAGGTACGTGAAGCCCAGCCCCTCGAAGAAGGCGCGCGCTCCCCGCGTGCGCAGCAGGGCGGGAATGGCGCCCACGTTGGCGCTGATGGACATCTGGTTGTCGTTGAGCACCACCACCAGCGGCAGGTGGCTGCCCCCCGCGTTGTTGAGCCCCTCGAAGGTGAGCCCGCCGGTGAGGCCGCCATCGCCCAGCACCGCCACCACGTGCCCGCGCCTGCCCAGCACCCGGCGCCCCTCCAGCAGGCCCAGGGCCGCGGACACCGCCGTGCACGAGTGCCCCGCCAGCAACGCGTCATGCGGGCTCTCGCGCGGGTCCAGGAAGGGCCCCAGCCCACCGGCCTGCCGCAGCGTGTGCATCCGCTCGCGCCGCCCGGTGAGCAGCTTGTGGGCGTACGCCTGGTGGCCCACGTCGAAGAGGAGCGCGTCCACCGGCGAGTGGAACACCCGGTGCAACGCGACGATGAGCTCCACCGCGCCCAGGGACGCGCCCAGGTGGCCGCCCACGCGGCCGCAGATGGAGATGATGTCCTCGCGCAGCTCCTCGCACAGCCGGGGCAGCTCCGCCTCCGGAAGCGCCCTCACGTCCGCGGGCGAGGCGATGCGTGACAGCACGCCCGCCATCAGGACTTCCGCTCCACCGTGTACCGCGCCAGCGCCGCCAGCGGCCCGTCCTCGCCCTCCAGCGGGCGCACCGCCGCCACCGCCTGGGCCACCTTCTCCTCCGCCATCCGCTTCGACGCCTCCAGCCCCACCACCGCCGGGAAGGTGAAGCGCCCCGCCGCCGCGTCCGCCCCCACGGGCTTGCCCAACTGCTCCGGCGTGGCCGTCACGTCCAGCACGTCGTCCGCGATCTGGAAGGCCAGGCCAATCGCGTCCCCGTAGGCGTCCGCGCGGGCGAGCGCGTCCACGTCCCCGCCCCCGGCCAGCACGCCCATGCGGCAAGCGGCGCGGATGAGGGCGCCCGTCTTCATCCGGTGCAACCGGACGAGGTAGTCCAGCGCGGAGGGCCGGTCCTCGGCGATGTCCAGCACCTGCCCGCCCACCATGCCCGCCGCGCCCGCCGCCACCGCCAGCTCGCGGCACAGCGCCGCGCGCACCGGCTCCGTCCCGCCCGCCACCAGGTTGAAGGCCTCCGTCAGCAGCGCGTCCCCGGCGAGGATGGCCATCGCCTCGCCGTACACCTTGTGGTTGGTGGGCCGGCCCCGGCGGTAGTCGTCGTCATCCATGGCCGGCAGGTCGTCGTGCACCAGCGAGTACGTGTGCACGTACTCCAGCGCGCACGCCGCGTCCCCCGCCACGCCGGACGCGAGGCTGGCCCGCGCCGCGGCCTCCGCGAACGTCAGGCACAGCACCGGACGCAGGCGCTTGCCGCCGGCCAGCAACGAGTAGCGCATCGCCTCCGCCAGCTTCGGCGGAGTTCCGGACGGCACGAGCAGGTCCATTCGCTCGTGCAGCAGCGCCTCCACCCGCGCCTGCTGGGCGCTCAGGAAGGAGTCCAGGTCGAAGGATGACAAGAGTCGGTGCTCCTCTAGGAGGGCTGCGTGGCCACGAGCTCGCGGATGCGCTTGACGAGCTTTTCCATGTCCAGCGGCTTGACGAAGTAGTCCGCGGCGCCGACCTCCAGGCCGTGCCGCTTGTCCGAGGGGTCTCCCCGCCCGCTGATGAAGACGACGGGGATGTCCCGGAAGTTCTCGTTCTTCTTCACCGCCCGGCACAGCTCGAAGCCATCAATCCAGGACATATTCACGTCCAGGAGGATGACGTGTGGCCGGTGGAGCTGCAGCGAGGCAATCAACCGCAGGCCGTTGGCGGCCAGGGTGACGTCGAAGCCCTCGTCCTCGAGGGCCGCCGCGAGCAGCTCCCGCGTGTCGCGGTCATCATCGACGATGGTGATTTTCGGCTTCGCCATGCCGGAAGGGCGCCCGAACGGTTCAGAACGGGACGTCATCCTCCGGCGGAGGCTTGGGGGGAGCAGGCACCCGGGGGGCCGCCGGGGAGGCCGCACGCGACGCCGCCGACAGCGGTGCCACCACGTCCTTGCCGTCCTCGTCCATCAGGAGTTGCTCGATTCGCTGCTCCGCCTCGGTGAGCAGCTTCTCTCCGCGGCGCACCAGCCGGATGCCCTCCTCGAAGGCCTTGAGAGAGTCCTCCAGGGACAGGTCCCCGCTCTCCAGCCGGTTCACCGTCTCCTCGAGCCGCGCCACCACGTCCCCGTACTGCTCGGGAACCTCGGCCTCCGTCACCTTGTCCGCCTTGGACGCCTTGTCCGACTTCGCCACAGCCTTCCACCTCCCCGTGTGGGGCGCGGGACTCTAGAGGGTGGCCCGTTAGCAGTCCACCGGCCCTTTCACCCCTGTCACGGTGGCTTCGACTTCCTCACACCCCGCGAGCGTCTTCGCCCCGTTCATCGCGAGCTTGATGCCCAGGCGCTCTCCCACCTGCACGTCCGCGCTGGTGCGCACCACCGCGCCGTCGCGCTGGCGGAAGACCACCGAGTACCCGCGCGACATCACCTTCAACGGACTCATCGCGTCCAGCCGTCCCTCCAGACGCTGGAAACGCCTCTGCGCATCCGCCAGGGCCCCCTGCTGGAGCGCCAGCAGCCGCGCCCGGTGCGCGGCCAGCCGGGCACGCTCCTTCGCCACCCGCGCCGCGGGGGACGCCCGCTCCAGTCCCAGGCGCGCCGTGGCCAGCGCCGCCTGCCGCCCCGCCACCCCCGAGCGCGCCGCCTCGGACAGCCGCATCGCCAGCTTCAGGAGGTGGGCCCGCTGCTCGCCCACCCGCGCCTGGGGCCGCGCCCGCTGCAGGCGCTCCGACAGCCCCCGCAGCCGCTCCCGGTGCTCGCGCACCGCGGGCCGCAGCACGCGCATCATCGCCTCCACCTGCTCGGACAGGTGCAGCCGCTGGTGGTTGATGGCCCGCCGCGGGTCCTCCATCCGCGCCTCGAGCCCGCCCAGCTCCTCGCGCAGCTCCAGCACCCGCCGCTCCATGGCGCGCCGCAGCCGCCCGGCCTGCGTGGCCAGCGTCAGCTCCAGGTCCGCCAGCACCGGCGCCAGCCGCTCCGCCGCCGCGCTGGGCGTGGGCGCCCGCCAGTCCGCCACGAAGTCGGAGATGGTGAAGTCGATTTCGTGGCCGATGGCCGACACCACCGGCACCGGCGACGCGAAGATGGCGCGCGCCACCACCTCCTCGTTGAACGTCCAGAGGTCCTCGACGGAGCCTCCGCCGCGCGTCACCACGATGACGTCCACGTCCGTGCGCGACAGCCGCTCAATCGCCCGCGCCACCTCCACCGCGGAGCCCTCGCCCTGCACGCGCGCGTCCGCCAGCAGCACGCTCTGCCGCGGGTTTCGCGAGTGCAGCACGCGCAGGAAGTCCTGGAGCGCCGCGCCGGTGCGGCTGGTGACGATGCCGATGCGCCGGGGCAGGAAGGGCAGCGGGCGCGGCGGGCGCACGCGCCGGTCTCCGATGAGCCCCTCCGCCGCCAGCCGCTCCTTGAGCTGCTCGAAGGCGAGCGCCAGCGCGCCCTCCCCCACCGGCTCCAGCCGCTGGACGATGAGGCTGTAGCGCCCCTGCGGCTCGTACAGGTCCACGCTGCCCTCGGCCAGCACCTCCATGCCGTCGCGGAGCATGAAGCGCAGCCGGGCCGCCAGGGACGCCCACACCTTCGCGTCGATGGCGGCGGAAGGGTCCTTCAGCGAGAAGTACCAGTGCCCGCGCGCGTTGGGCCCGCGGAAGCCCGTCACCTCGCCGCGCACCAGCACGCGCGCGAAGCGCGACTCCAGCGTCTGCTTCAACTGCCGCGTCAGCTCCCCCACCGACAGCACCGTGCGCTCCGGCTTCGGCGGCGGCGGCGGCCCGCCCTCCAGCGGCCCGAGCAGCGACGTGCCGTCCGAGTCCACCGGAGGCGGCGGCTTGCGGGGCATGGCCACCACGCGGGCGCCGGGCCGGTCCGCGCCCGCCGGCATGGGGGCCGCGGCCCCGGACTCCCGGGGCGGGACGGCCGGCGTGCCAAACAAATCCCCTTGCAGGCCAGGGGTGGCCGGTGGCGGAGGCCCGCCCGAGCCCTTGGATTTCTTCATCGCGACAGCTTCTCGACCCAGGTCTGCGCCTTCTGGTGGTACTCGTCTTCGGGCGGCGTCATCGCCACCACGTCCTTGAACTTGGGCAGCGCGTCCTCGGGGGCCGAGTCCTTGATGGAGTAGGCGGAGAGGTACAGGTCCTTCGCCTTGGTCTTCATCTCGCTGATGATGTTGTTGGCGCCGGCATGGCCCGGGTCCGCCTGCAGCGCGCGCCGCGCATACTCCATGGCGCGGCCCCACTGGCCGGCCGCCTTCGCCGCGGTGGCGCCCCTGTAGAAGATGGTGGCCGCGCGCGTGCCGGCGTTGCGCGCCATCTTGCTCGGCCGCCCGTCGGTGATGTCCTTGTCCAGCGCCAGCAGCTTCGACAGGCCCTTGGCGTCCAGGTCCTCCAGGCGCTTGTACAGGTTGCTGAAGTCGTTCATCTGCCCGAGCAGCTTCTTGCACTGCGGCGTCTTGGACATGCACGCGTTGAGGATGGCCACCGCGCCGGACACGTCGCCGTCGCGGTAGCGCTCCACCGCGGGCTCCCACGGCTTGGGCGCGGGGCCCTGGACGACGACCTTCGGCCTGTCGCGGTACTCGATGGCCTGCACCGCCTGCTCGTTGATGAGCTTCGCGTCCCGGTGCTCCGGGAAGGCCACCAGCACGTCGTCGGTGATGGCCTTCGCCTCGTTGAGCTGGTTGCCGTCCAGCGCCGTGCGCGCCTCGCGGGTGCGCTTGTCGGCCGCGTCCTGCAGCGCGCGCTTCGCGGTGCGCACCTGGTCGTCCAGGAACTGCGTCTTGCTCGTCCGGGCCAGCGCGGCGGAGGCCTTGCCCAGCTCGTTCTTCGCCAGCGCCGCCTGCACCTCCGCCAGGTCGCGCTGGATGGGAATCTCGCGCTCCGCGTGCCCGAGGTAGTCCGTCACGCCCGGGTAGTCCGGCGCCTGGGCCTGCAGCTCCTCCAGCTTCGCCTGCGCTTCAATCCACTTGCCCTCGCGCACCAGGTTCTTCGCGTCCTGGAACAGCGCGCCCAGCATCTCCCGCCGGCTCTTGCTCTCCTGGGCCCGCGCGGCCTCGGCGGCCTGCTGCTGGCTCACGTTCATCCGCACCACGCCCAGGCCGGCGAAGAGCAACACCACCACGGCGGCGGCGGCCAGCTTGATGCGCAGCTTCTTCTTCGCCGCCGCGGGGTCGGGCGGCGTGGCGGCGGCCGTGCGGGCGGTACGCACGCGCCCACCCTCCGGACGCGGCGGCGGGCGGGCAGGCACCGCCCCCCGGCTGCCGCTGCCTCCCGCCGAGGGCCGGGCCGGCCGCGGCGGCGGCGCGGCCACCTCCATCGTGGAGTTGGCCACGTCCTCGAAGCGCAGCTCCGTGTCACCCAGGGTGATGACGTCACCGTTGGCCAGGGGCGTCTCGTCGCTGATGACGTCACCGTTGACGAGCGTGCCGTTGCCCGAGCCCAGGTCGCTCACCGCCCAGCCCGAGCCCATCTGGCGCAGCATGACGTGCTTGCGCGACACGGACGTGTCCGGGATGCAGATGGGGTTGTCCGTGGCGCGGCCGACGACGTACTCGCCGTCCGTCAGGGTGAACTCCTCACCGGCCTTCGGGCCGGCGATGCAGACGAGCCGCGGGGAGACGGTGGTGGGGGCGGGCCGAGCCGGGGCGGCACCGGGGGACGTCCTGCGCGCGGCGGGGCGGGCCCCGGTTCCGCCCGAGGGCGTCCCGGAGGTGGGCCTGCGGCGCGCCGGAGGGGAACCGTTCGACATGGGGGTCACCGACTTCCTACGAAGGGGGGCACGGGCCTACAGCTCGTGCTCATATGCCAATTCCAGGGCCCGATTGTGGCAGCGATGCTCGGCGGTAGGGAAGCGCCTGCTGATGTCCTGCAGGGCGGCCCGGGCCTTCCTCGCGTTCCTGAACTGCACGGCCCGTTGGAAATCGAGCATCAGCTGGCTGCACTTGTGGTCCAGCTCGACCGTCACCTGACCGAGCTGGAAGCGCACGTCCTCGTACAGGTCCGGCTTCTCGTCCAGGGCCTCGAGGGTAATCCACGCGAAGCGGTACTGCTGCCACGCCTTGAAGAGGTTCTCCGCGCCCACGGCCTTCGTCTCGTAGAAGCGGGCGGCGGCCACCGAGTACTCGCGCGCCCTGGCCAGCAGGTCCTCCCGGGACAGCTCCGGCACGGGGATGACCTCCAGCCGCAGGTTCCACACCCGCCACGTGTCGCTGCCGGGCGGGTTGCGCACGTTGTCGAAGACGAGCGAGTTGAGCTCGTTGCGCCTCAGCGAGAGCGCCGGGAGGATGTGCTCCAGCTCCCGCTCCGCGGTGGACGTCGTGTCCGGGGGAACCCAGCCCAGGTTGGCCCCGTTGAGCACCAGCGCCACCTCCTCCTTGGAGATGCCGCTGGCCTGGTAGTGCAGCACCGCCACCGCCCGCGTGGGCGTGACGAACTGGAAGTCGAACGCCTTCTGGTCCGGGCGCTCCCACCGCACGTCCTCGCCCAGGCCGAACGAGTCCGGCACCGTCTCCCTCCCGAGCACCACCGGCTCCGGTCCGCCCGGGCCGCCCAGGCCCAGGCGGGGCATGAATACGACGCCCAGCGCCCCCAGGCCTCCCAGCACCACCAGCACCATCACCAGCCCCACCACCACGCGGCCGCCCAGCGATAGCTCGCTCCACCACAGCTTCACCTGCCCACCACGGCTCCGGGCCAGCTCGCGGCGGAGGCGGGCGCGCTCGGCGGCGGTCAGCGCCTGCGTCCTCTCCTCGTCCGGCTCCACCCGGGCCGGCACCGGCGGCGGCTCCACCTTCGCCAGCGCCGGCGACGGTTGCGGCGGCGGCGGAGGCGGGTCCGCGGGGGGCACCGGCGCGAGGGCGGGCAACTGGCTGGTGGGGATGAGCTCCGTCATCTCCTCCGCGGGGGGCGGCGGAGCGTTGCGGCGGATGGGCCGCGTGGCGTCCTCGTCCCCTTCCGGCGGCACCCAGACGAAGGTGAACTCCACCGGCCCCACGGTGATGCGGTCCCCGTCCCGGAGCTGCTGCTCGCCGGGCAGCGGCGCGCCGTTGAGGGAGGTGCCGTTGGAGCTGCCCACGTCCGCGGCGAAGTACAGCCCGTTGCGCTCGACGATGCGGGCATGCCGCCGGGACACGCCGTGGTCGTGCAGCACCAGGTCATTCTCCGAGGTGCGGCCGATCTTCACCTCGGCCTGCTCGAAGACGAGCTCCCTTCCCTCCTGGAGCCCCTTGGTGATGGTCAAACGGATAGGCAGGGCACGACCTCAGGCGAGCTCACCGAAGAAGAACTGGAACACGATGGGCCCGAACAGCACCATGAACACCGTCGGGAAGATGCAGGCGATGAGCGGGAAGAGCATCTTCACCGGGGCCTCGCCGGCCAGCTTCTCCGCGCGCTGCGTGCGGTCGATGCGCATCTGCGTGGACTGGATGCGCAGCACCTTGCCCAGGCTGGTGCCCATCTTGTCCGCCTGGATGAGCGCGGTGACGAACGTCGACAGCGCCGGCAGGTCCACGCGGACGATCATGCTCTTGAGCGCCTCTTCGCGCGTCTTGCCCATCTTCAGCTGCTTGAGCACCAGCTGCAGCTCCTCGCGCAGCGGGCCCGCCTTGCCCTTCTCCACCACCTTCGCCAGCGCGGCGGTGAAGTCCAGGCCCGCCTCCACCGACAGCGTCAGCAGGTCCAGGTTGTAGGGCAGCGCGCGGCTGATCTGCAGGTGGCGCTTCTTCACCTGGTCGTTCAGCCACATCAGCGGGTAGTACATGCCGAGCAGCATGACCGCCAGGGCCCACACCAGGTTGAAGCCGATGCCGTTCATCAGGACCAGGCCCATCAGCAGGCCAATCACCGCGCTGACCTCCTGCAGCGCCATGATGTCCTCGGGCTTGTAGCCCTGCGGCTCACCCGCCTTGATGAGGTTGCGGCGCGCCTTGGCCTCGTAGCCCGGCCACATGAAGCGCCGGTTCATGGCCCCCAGCCGGCGAATGGCCACCGAGCCGGCGCCCTTCACGCCACCCGTCGACTCCTCGCGCACCTCCGACAGGAAGCGCTCGAAGAGCTGCTGGTACAGGCCCAGGCCCAGGAAGCCCACCGCGCCCGCGAAGAGCAGCGCCGAGCTGCCGACCAGCACTTGCGTCAGGACATCCACGGTGCACCCCTCAGATATCGATGTTGACGATGCGCCGGATGATGAGGATGCCCATGATTTCCATGATGGCGATGATGACCACCAGGATCCACCCGAACAGGTGGTTCATCATGGGCTCCATCAGGTCCGGCCGCATGTAGTTGAGCACCATGCCCAGCACCGCCGGCATGGCCGCGACAATCCACCCCTGCAGCTTGCCCTGCGCGGTGAGCGCGTCGATCTTCCCTTCCAGGCGGAAGCGCTCGCGAATCACCGTGGAGATGGTCTCGAACATCTCCGCCATGTTGCCGCCGAGCTGCCGGGCGATGTTCGTGGACACCACCACCAGCTCCAGGTCGTCGCTGCCCACCCGGCGCCCCATGTTGATGAGCGCCTCCTCCAGCGGCACGCCCAGCTTCACTTCCTTCACGAACAGGCCGAACTCCTGGGACAGCGGAGGCATCGCCTCGCGCGCCACGTGTTCGATGGCCTGCGGGAAGGTGAGGCCCGCCTTGAAGGCGTTGGCCATGGCCTGCAGCGCGTCCACGAGCTGGACGTTGAACTTCTTGATGCGGCGCTTGCGGTAGTGCTTCACCAGCAGCATCGGCACGAAGAAGCCGAACACCGTCGCGATCACCGCCAGGATGGGGTTGAAGATGATGTACGACAGGATTCCCAACAAGCACATGCTCGCGATGTTGAGGATCAACATCTGGCGCGCATCGATGAAGAGGAACATGTCGCTCAAGTCGTTCATCGACTTGGCGACGTAGCGCTCCTGGTACTGCTCATACGCCTTCGACAGGACGCTGAAGATCACCAGGCTGAAGAAGAAGACCGACCCGGTGACGAGGAGGAGGACGATTCCGGCGAGCATGGGCGTGCGTCCCTTGGAGGTGGGGGGACCGAGGCGCGGGGCGCGCCGCTACGGCACGCCGGCGCCCGCGGCCTTCTCGCCGCCGCCCTTGATGATCTGGATGATCTCCCGGCGCTTCTGCTCCAGCACGCGGGTGCGCTCGCCCGACAGCAGCGTGCTGATGGTGGCGCGGCCACGCTCCTCGATGAGGTCCACGTCGTCCTCGTTGCGCAGGGTGAGCGTGAGCTGGCCCAGCTCCGTCGCCAGGACGAGGATTTCCGCCTCCTCCGGCAGCACCATCAGCGAGATGTTGTTGTACTCGCGCTGGCCCTCGGGGATGAGGTTCACGTTGGTGGTACCGGTGATCTTGCCCGTGGCCACCACGATGACGTTCTGCAGGAGCGTCACCGCCACGCTCTCGTCCGTCTGCGGATCCCGGAACGTCCCGATGACGTCCACCTTGTCGTTGGGGCGGATCCACCCGCCCACCGACGTGGTGTTCTTCGCCTCGATGGTGATGGCGCGCGCCTTCTTCTGCACCTTCGAGGACAGGCGCTCGGCCGCCTTCGTCGTCTCGAACTGGCTCCACAGCAGCGGATCACCCGCCTGCAGCGCGACCAGCACCTTCTGGTTCACCACGTAGGACGCCGAGTCCGGACGCACCACCGACGAGGTGACGAACTGCTCCGGCACCGAGCGCTGGGAGATCATCTCGAAGGTGATGACGGTGCCCTCGGGGATGTCCTGCGCGGCCACCACCACCGGCACCAGGTTCCATCCGCGGCGGACGTCCGCCTCCTTCTTCTTGATGGCGGAATACGCGATGACGCCGGCCAGCAGGCCCAGCACGAGCGCGACGACGAGCGGAGTCTTGCCCTTCAGCATGGTTCAGGAACCTCCAAAACGGGGGGGCGCCGTTCGGCGGCGTGGCAGTCCAGAGGGGGTGTTTGAATACAAGATGGCACAACTGGCCAGAATGGCGCGGGATGTTAGCCGTGGGATACACCGGGTGTCAAAACCACCTCTCGTGACAGCTCTGTATCCCGCGCCATTCCAGGACAACCGTCCCGGTCCTACTTGATGTCCGCGAGGTCGGCGCGGTCCCTCGACGTCAGGCCGGTGCGCTCGGTGATGCTGTAGATGGCGTGCTGCACCGCGTCCACCTCGTCGTCGGTGTCGATGTTCTTGCCCTTCACCAGGCCGAGCAATTCGGTGATGGCGGCGTCGTCCGTGACGTTGCCCAGCTTGTACGGGGTGCCCGTGTCACTGGGGGTGCGCTCCTCGTTGAGGCAGTAGGTGAAGAGGGGCACCACATAGGCGTCCGGGTCCGGGCCGCCGTCCGGCAGGCCCCCGGGGCCGCCGGGCGTGGGCGGCACCTCCACCACCACGCGCTCCACGAGCAGGCCGTTCTGGTAGCCCTCGGAGCGGGTGATGAGCGTCAGCCCGGGAGGAAACTCCACCTGTATCGGCCCGCCGGTGGTGTTACGCAGCGGCACGCAGACCCGCACGTACTCGCCGGAGCCGTTGCCGGGCTCCTGCTTGCCACAGTCGTCCGTGATGTCGTTGGCGCCGTACAGGTCGCCGCTGATGACGATGCCCGCGGGCAGGTTGAGCGGCTTGCCGCGCGGCTCGCCCTCGTCCTCGCCCATGCCGGGCCGCACCACGTTCGTCCCCTCACCGGTGGGGTTCCCGTTACCGTCGTCATCGTCGTCGCCGCACGCCAATACCCCCACTCCGACTCCTGCCGCGACCACCAGCCACTTCCAGGCCACATGCGCCATTGCGCACTCCTGTCCGAGGGCGGCCCCTTCCGGCCCTGGGCCGCCGCGTCATGAGGTGTCCCGAGACTCGCCGAGTCCCGGGTCCCGGGCAACCCCGGAGTTTCCGGAGCGAGTCCGGGCCGCCGGAAGGGGGCGCCGCGCCCGGGGAGGCGGGTGCCGGAGCGGACTACAAATCCCGGAGGGCCGCCCGGTCGTCCTCGGTCAGCCCGGAGTCCTCGGTGATGCTGTAGATGGCCTCCTGGACGACCTCCACCCGGTTGCCGTCACCCGCGACGTCCTTCCCCTCCAGGAAGGTGAACACCTCCCGCATCTGGGGGTGGTCCGTGACGGGCCCCAGCGTGTAGCGCACGCTCGGCGCGGACGGCCCGGCGTTCTCGTTGATGCAGTAGAGGTGGAGGGGAATCTTCACGGGGACGGGGTCCGGGGTGCCGGCATCGGCGCCGCCAGGGCCCGGGGGCGTGGGCGGCACCTCCACCACGACGCGCTCCACCAGCATGCCGTTCTGGTACGTCTCCGACGTGGAGACGATGACGAGGCCCGGGGGGAAGGTCACCTGGACGGGGCCTCCGGTGGTGTTGGTCATCTCCAGGCAGGCGCGCACCATGAAGCCGCTGCCCACCGGCTCCAGCTCCGGGTCCCCGCACCGGCCGTCATCATCCGCGCCCGGCAGGGTGCCCGACACCACCTGCACCCCCGCCGGCAGCGTCAGGGGCTTCCCCGTCGGCTGGCGCCGGTCCTTGCCGAAGCCGGGCTGTGCCCCCGAAGCCGTGCCCCCCGCGTCCGGCGTGTTGCCGTCCGGGTCCTTGCCGCCGTCCTCACAACCCGCCACCCCCGCCAGGGCGGCCGCAACCACCAGCCACGTCCACCGCGCCTTTGCCATGTGCGCTTCTCCCTCGAGCAGCCAGCGGGACTCCCTCGTGGGGGCCCCGCCGGGTCAACGTGAACCCGGAGCCTTGCCGAGCCTGCTTGCCCAGGCAACCCCGCTGGCGGGGCCGCGTCAAGGGAGCAGCGGAGCGGAGGGCTCCGCGTCTGGCAGGTCGGGATTGAAGAGGCCCCGGAGGACGAGCGGCCCGCCGGTGTCGTCGCGCAGCAGCACCGGCTGGCCCGCCTCCAGGCCCACGACGCGCAGGGAGAAGGAGACGCCGTCCGGGGTGACGAAGAGCCAGAGGTCTCCCGGGACGGCCCGCTCGGCCCGCGCCTCCGGCTCCGCGACGCGCACCACGCGCGGCGGCACCGGCTGGAAGGCCCGGTCCCTCACCCGCGCGTCTTCGCGCCAGGCCCGCTCGAGCGCGGCCTGCCACGGGCCCGGCTCCACCGGCACCTCGGCGCTGTCCTGAAGCTGGCGCACCATCTCCAGGTGGACGCTCCGGGCGGAGGCGAGGAAGGCCAGGTTGGCCCGCTGCTCGGAGCGCTCGGCCGGTGGCGTCCGGCCGGTGGCGAGCGTCACCGCCACGCCCGCGAGCACCGCCGCGGAGGCCCACAGCGGCGCGGAGCGGCGCCCCGCCAGCCCCACGAGCAGCCGCGCGGCGCCCACCGCCGCGGACACCGAGGCCACGAGCAACAGCCACCGTGGAGGCTCACCGGCGTGGAAGGGCCGCGACAGCGCGCCCAGCACGTGCCGCCACTCGGGGAAGGCGGCGCCCAGCGGCACCGCGGCCAGGGCGAGGAAGACGCCCGCGTGCACCAGCCTCAGTCCCCAGGGGGACGTGTCCCCTGCCCTGCCCCGCACTCCCGCCGTCATGGGAACGGCAGGTTGAGCACGAAGTAGAACGAGTCGTAATAGACTTGGTAGGCCTCCATGAAGAGGTCGATGACGTTGGACTGCTTGTCCTCCGTCCAGCGAATCCTCACCGAGGCGCCGACGACGAGCGCCACGACGAGGACCCAGTTGAGGATGGAGTACTCCACCATGGCCTGGCCCCGCGCGGCGCGGCGGGTGGAGCGCTGCGGCTTCGACCTGGGAGTCGGCGTCATGGGCTCTCCTCTTCGGCTTCGTCCTCCGCCTGTGCCCAGGGGAGGTTGGCGAACTTCTGCTCCGCGTACTCCATGCGGATCTGCGGCTCGTTCGGCAGGGGCATGCGGATGCGGGACTTCGCATCCACGCCGTACTCCGCGACCTCCATCGACTGGCCGATGCCGGGAATCTCTATCTTCGCGAGCTGGATGACGGGAATCTCCCGGCTCATCCACATGCGCTTGAGGACGGTGGAGCGAAGCACGACCTCCACCGGCACGGCGGTGACGGTGCCCGCGTGGGTCATCAGCCGCGCCTCCTTGCCGGCGCGCACCACCGGCGTGGGCGGGGGACCCCTGGGCGGAGCGGACGGCCGGGGTTCGTCGTCCTCCGTCTTCCGGTTGCGCTGCTCCGTCAGCACGTGCTCCAGCGCCTCCTGCGAATACTCCTGCGGCTTGCCGTAGCCCGCGGAGGCGATGAGGCGGGTGATGGCGTGCCGGGCCGGGTGCTCCTCCCCCAGGGCCACCAGCATCTTCATCTGCCCCAGCGGCGAGCGCATGGCGGGGTGCGTTCCGAACTCCACCTCCAGCCACACCGCGTCCCGCTCGTACCGGTCCTTCTCCTGCCCGACGACGGCCATGCGCCAGTAGTGCACACGCGCGCCGCCCCCATCCATCCGGTAGGTGACCCAGTCGCCGACCTTGGAGGCCCGCGCGCCCCGGGCCATGTGGTCCATCAGGGCCTTCATCGCGGGCGGAGGCCCTCCCGCCGCGCGGGCCGGAGCCGCGACGAGCAGCGCGGCGAGCACCCAACACGTGGCGAAGGTCTTCACGGCGTCTTGCCCTCCCGGGGCGTCTGCTTCGAGCGCTGGTGCTCCTGGCGGCTCTCCTGCACGGCGATGTTGTTGGGCATGCCGTCGGGCCGGTCCGAGCCCACCCACATCTGTACCATGGCCGTCAGCCCTTCCTCCACGGGCCGCAGCGTCGTGAGCACCTGCTCGCCCTTCCGGGCATGCTCCAGGGTGAGCTGCGTCTCGCCGCCCAGCTTCATGGCCGCCTGGCGCACCGGCGCGTAGCCCTGCTTCGTCAGCTCGTCGCTGACGCGCTGGCGCACCTCCTCCAGGCTGCCCCGCACCAGCGAGGAGCGGTTCTGCGAGCTGCCGGGCGCGTCCCGGGTGGCCAGGTCCTGGCTGTACAGCATGCCCTCCAGCTTCACCAGGCCGGGGGCCGGGTTCCGGGGCGCGCTCACCCACAAGTCCCTCAGCACGGTGAAGCCCACCGTCTTGCCCAGGTGCCGGCGCAGCACCACCCCGCGCTGGAGCCCCTCGCGCGTGTAGAGGGCGGACACCACCGCCTCGTTCTCCAGGTCCCCATCCACCGCGGTGGGGTAGCCCTGGGAGCGCCAGTGCTTCGTGAAGTAGTCCGCCACCTTCAGCAGCGAGTCGCCGGTGGTGAAGTACGCCATGCGGTAGTACTCGCCCGCGATGACCAGGTCGTTGCCGATGCGCGTGTGCACCGTGCCCGGGTAGACGGGCAGCTCCTGCTGGGCGTGGGCGGCGGACGCCCCCAGAAGCACCAGCAGGCCGAGCCGGGCGACCGCCCTACTCGCAGTTGATGATGTCCTCGTTCTTGTCACCCTGGGTCGCCTCGGTGCTGGTGGGTGCGGACGGGTCCTCGGCCTGCGGGTTCTTGCAGCCCATGAAGTGCTCACCGCGTGCCTCGAAGATCTTGATGTACTGCGAGTCCGCCAGCTCGTTGTCCCGGAACGGCGCGGTGTCGAAGCACTGGGGCCGCTCGAAGTCGAGCAGCTCCTTGTCGTTCGTCATCTGGTCCTGCAGGCCGTGCGCGGCCCCCGCGGGGAAGGTGTTGATGCCAACGCAGTTCAGCGTGTCCGGCAAGCCGTAGTTCTTGGAGACGACGAAGGTCCCCAGGAAGGCGGGCGAGAAGGCCTTGAAGAAGTCGAGGACGGCGCCGAGGGGCGAGCTCTCGATGCGCTCCTTGACGCCCAGGAAGGTCATCCGGTTGACCTGCACGTAGAGGCCGTGGGGGTCGTCGCCCCCGGTGTGCGCGCCGGAGCGCCGGCCCTTGATGATGGCGTCGCTGCCGTCCGGCAGGTTCCACCCCGTGGCGTACATGGAGTGGTGGGTGTTGAGCTGCAGGCTGTTGAGGTCCCTGCCGCCGAACATGTTCTCCTTGAAGAAGCCCCCCTGCCCGCCCGTCTCGTCCAGGTAGCTGCGCGGGAGGATGGCGTTCTGGAAGCGCATCCCCACCCGCGACTCCACCCAGCCCTTGGTGTTGAACTTCCAGAAGCCCAGCAGCCCGTTGGCACCGCCGTTCACCGCGCCGAGGATGGAGTCGGCATAACCGTCGCCGGAGTGGCCCAGCACCAGCCCCGCCTCGATGAAGGGCACCTCCTTGTTGACGAGGTCCGCCTGGATGTCCGTGTAGCGGGCGATGAAGGTCCCCGCGGGGGCGTTGCTCTCCACCGAGTCCATGTCCCGGAAGCGCTCACGCACCTCGTCCAGGGCCTCGCGCTTCGCGTCCTCGAAGGCGGCGTCGTGGTCCGCCTTGCCGAAGTCGCTCAGGGTGTAGCTGGTCATCTCCCAGGTGGCGTAGCGCGCCATCTCCAGGAGCTTCAGCTTCGCGCGCACCAGCTCCGTCAGGTACATGCTGAAGAGGAGGATGGTGACCAGCAGCGGGACGGCGACTGCGAACTCGACGGTGGCCGCGCCGCGGCGAAGGGCCTTGCGCTGTCGTGTCAGGCTCATCGGCGGGACTCCGGCTCAGTGGGTGATGATCTTCGGCGCGAGGCCCTTCATCGGGCCCGGCAGGCGGTCATTCAGCTCGCCCACCAGCGGGAGGTTGTGGCGGCCCTGGAACACGGACGCCAGGCGCGGCCGCCAGTAGGGGTTGAAGAAGTTGGGGTGCTCCGTCCAGTTGCCGGGCCGGTGGTAGTACGTCTGCCCGCGGGTGATGACGTTGAGGCCCTCGGAGAAGGACAGGAACTTCTTGCGGTTGTTCTTCATCTCGAGGTCGTCGTTCTCCTCGGCGAAGCCGAAGCGGATCTTCCCGTCCGGGTTCAGGAGCGCGGGCGCGTTGGTGCCGGCCTCCTTCTCCTTGAGGTCCCTGTTGATGATTTCGTCCGGGCTCTTGTTGAGCGCCACCCACGTGGAAGGCTGGTTGAAGTCGAACCTGTAGCGCGGGGCGGCGCCCGCGCCCGCCGTGCGGCCGCACACGCCCTCGAACTGGCCGGGCTCGAAGTGCATGAAGGGGATGACGCCCTTCCACGGGTGGTTGCCGTCCTCCGCGGCGTGCACGTTGGCGGTGTAGACGTCCATCTCGCCGATGCCGAGGAAGCAGGCGCCGCCGGGCATGGCGCAGACCTTGGTCCGAGTGACGCCGACATCCCCGTCCGGGCCGCGGGGCCTCCGGTGGGTGCGCCAGCTCCCGTCTCCCGTGGGGAGCGTCTGGGGGTGCACGCGCCAGTGCACGCCGCCGTCGCGGAACGAGCCTTCAGACGCATTCATCGCCCAGATGCTCGTCTTCATCATGTGCTTGTAGGGCATCTTGACGGCGTTGCCGTCCTCCAGCCCCTTGCGCGGGTCGCCCCAGCACCGGGTGACGTCCCGCTCGTCGTCCTTGCACGCCAGGGGGTTGGTGAACGGACCGAAGCTCTCCGGACCGAACTTCATCCAGTAGAGGTCATCCGAGCCCATGTTGTCGCCCTGGGCCATGCTGGCCAGCGACGGGGCGATGCCCTCCCTCCAGTCGCGGATGAAGTTGCGGGGCTTGCGCGGCGCCGTCACCTTGTCGCGGTTG
Organism: Myxococcus sp. RHSTA-1-4; assembly: GCF_020037125.1. GTDB lineage: Bacteria > Myxococcota > Myxococcia > Myxococcales > Myxococcaceae > Myxococcus. The sequence goes on along the minus strand of NZ_JAIQDG010000009.1, from coordinate 75,548 downwards.
GGGTTGTTGTACGTCAGCAGGCGCGTCTGCCCCAGCTTGCCGAACTGGAAGACGAGGGGGATGTCCACCTCGTTGTTGAGCCACTCGCCGATGATGCCCAGCCAGCTCGGCAGGGGGATGAGGTCTCCCAGGCGGCGCGAGGTGATGAACTTCTCCTGGCACTCCAGCAGCGACATGCCGCCGATGGCCAGCCCGCCCGACGTGTCACAGGCATAGCGGGTACCGTTGGAGATGCCTCCCATGGCGCGCTTGGCGCGCGCCTCCTTCTCCGTGTGACGCCACGCCTCCGGATTGATGGGCTCGAACGGGTTGCGCGGCGTGCTCAGGGGGCGGCCTCCCGCCTCCTCCATGTGCGCCTGGTCGAAGAGGCACTGGCTGATGGCGCCGGTGATGCCCTGACTGAAGAGCGAGTTGATGTTCTTGTCGTTGTCGGCGATCACCGTGTCCGTCGTCTGGAGCACGTGCGTGGACGCGGACATCATCACCGCCTGCGACGCGAAGAACAGGACGCTGTTGAGCACCCAGTGCGTGGGGATGATGAACTTCCCCACGAGCTTGTCCGGGTTGAGCCCGCGTATCATGTTGTGGAAGAGCAGCACCACGGTGCGCCAGGCGTTGATCGCCGTCTCGATGACCTTCAGCACCTGCCCCACCACGGGTATCAATTTCAGGATGGGACAGGCGACCTTCCAGAAGGCGTTCTGTTTCCCCACGCATGGGTTCAACGTCTTCATGAACCCGTAGGTGTCCGCCAGGAACGCCTCGGTGAAGTAGATGAGTGACAGCAGGGACTGCCACAGCATCGCCGAGACGTAGTGGGACACCTGCGTGCGGTTGGCGTACGCGTAGAAGTTGAACGCGCGCGCCTCCATGGCGGCCATGGAGTAGGCGGCCGAGTCCGCCGTGTTCTGCAGGCGGATGCGCTCATGCACCGTGTGGCCGATGTTGACGGTGGTCAGCACGGCGACGGACATGACCAGCATCATCAGCGCGGCCAGCACCAGGGCCTGGCCTTCCTGGCGGCGGAAGCTCTGTCGGAGGGTCCGGGTGAACATGGTCGGTGCCGCCCCTTACAGGCCCCAGTCGGGGTTGAGGTGCATGATCCACTTCCGGTGGAAGTTGGACTGCATGCGCATGGTGTGCGTGGCCGTCAGCGGGATGAAGTAGCGGCGGCCCGTGAGCTCGGAGACCAGTGGGATGCTGCCGGTGGCCAGCCCCCAGAGCACCGCCATCTCCAGCGGGTAGACGGAGTCGTAGCCCTTCTCGTGCCGCATGCCCTTCACGGACGCGGCGGCCAGCGCGTCCAGGTTCCCGTCGGCCATGATGTTGGCGCGCGGGTCCAGCGTGGCCCGGTCGATGGCGCCGTGCAGGGCCACGCCCGCGTTGGAGGCGAACCACGAGGTGAAGATGATCCAGTTCGCGAAGGGCACCCGCAGCTCGTACCAGTAGCGCAGGCGGATGGTGAGCCGCGTGGACTTGCGGAAGACGAGCTCCGCGTCATCCGGCTCCGGCAGGTTGAAGAACTTGCGGATGTGGGTCTCCAGCGCCGGCACTTCCGGGAAGCTGTCCGCCCCGTCGAAGTCCAGCTCCTGCCAGTTGAAGCCGCTGCGCAGCTTCCAGATGGTGTCGATGGGCGTGAAGTACGCCGGGCTGATGGTATCCACCCGGACCTGCCCGAAGAGGTTGGAGCCGTTGAGGGTGCGGGGCACCACGCCGCCGCCGAAGTTCAGCGCCGTCAGGCCCTTGTCGTAGACGAGGTGCAGGGCGAACGTCTTGCCCAGGTTCTCCAGGTCGTTGGTGGCGCCCATGGTGGGCAGGAGCGCGACGATGGCCGCGTCGTGCATGCGCTCGTTGTTGCCGTTCCACACGATGCCGGCCCGCGCCGCCTGGTACGCGGCGTACTCGGTCATCAGCTTCGCGTGCTGCATCATGGTGAGCTGGATGATTCCCAGCGTCATGAAGACGGTCAGCGGCATGATCATCGCCGCCTCCACCGCGGCCTGACCCGACTGCCGGCCAGACGCCCCCCTCGCCCGCCATGCCTGTGCTGCCTGTCCCATGGTGGCCATTATCTGGTGGGAATCCACCAGAACGCATCGGTCAAATGGACAGAGGCGGGGCCGGCGCTCCCCACGGCCCCATTTGCTCAGAAACCGCGCACCGCTACTGCGCGGGCTGCGAGGCCGCGGGGGCCTCCTGGCGGATGCCCTCCCTGGAGAGCCGGCTGCGGGCCGCCCTGGCGGCGGGGCTGGAGGCCGGAGCCTCGGCAAGGACCTGCATGCAGGCGTCCTCTCCCGCCGCCCGGTGTTCGAGCGCGAACCGCGCGTCACACAGCCGGTTGAGGAGGTCCCAGCGCTCGGTAGGGGACGGGCCGGCCTTCAGCGCCTGGTCCAGCAGGCGCGCCTCCAGGCCGCGGTTCCCATCGCGCTTCGCGGCCAGCGCCTGCCGAGACAGCTCCGAGACGGAGAGTCCCGGCTCCCGGGCCACCGCCATCTGGGGAGACGGCGGGGGCATTGCCGCGGCGCTCTCGGGCTTCCGCGCCTTCTTCCTGGGAGCCTCCGTGTCGACGGAGGCCGCCACGGAAGCGCGGCGCTCGGCCGCCGGGGCGTCCAGCTCCGCTTCGCTCTTCGAAGGGGCCTCCGCGCGGCGGGTCGCGGGGGCCGCCATGGGAGCGGAGGGCTCCGCCATGGCGGCGGGCGGCCCCGATGCGACGGCCACGGAGCCCACGGCCCGGGCCGGAGCGAGCTCTTCATCGGGCGCGGGCGCGGTGAGTCCGTCAGCGTCCTCGGCCTCGTCGGCGGCGAGCTCCATCGCCGGGGGCGTGCCCCCCAGCTTCAGCTTGTCGCTCATGAAATCCGTCTTCTTCGAGGGCACGGCCCCGGACGTGACGGGCTCCGCCAGGGCCATGGACTCCTCGTCCCGGTCGGCCTTCCTGGCCGGAGCGGACTTCGAGGGAGCGGGCGCCTTCGCCGTCATCGCCTTGCCCAGGTCGCCCCGCGCGCGCGCCGTGCCACCCCGGACGCTGGCCTGCTTCGCCTTCGCTTCCGGCACGGGGCGGTTGTCCATCGTCCCCCCGCTGCCGTCGTCGAGCCCACCCTGGGCGTGCCCCGCCTGACTCCCGGCGCCCTCGCCCTTGCCGGACTCCACCGCCTGCGCGGGCGCGTCCTTCTCGGACGTGCCCTGCTGCGCCATGAGCAACTCCTTCGGGGCGGCGGGCTCGGGGGGCGCGGCCGGAGCCGGCGCCACGGGCACGGCGGCAGGCACGGCCCCCGAGGGCGGGACCGGGACCCCCTTCTCCTGCGCCACCGAGGCCTCTTTCAAGCTGGGCTCCGTCAGCGAGAGGTCCACCGCCTGCACGGCGAGGATGCCGAAGGTGGTCACCGAGGCCAGGCCCACCACGGGCAGCAGCCAGCGGCGCCAGCGCGACGGTTTGGGCGCGGGGCCTGCCGCGGCACGGCGCGCGGCCTGCGCCGCGTACGCCATCAGCGACTCCAGGCCGGCGTCCGGCGCGGGCTCCTGGGAGAGCTGGGACATGGTGGCGCGCACGCCTCGGATGTCGCGCAGGGCCTGGGTGCAGCGGGCGCAGCCCTGCAGGTGCGCCTCCACCACCCGGGCCTCGGGGACGGGCAGCTCGCCATAGGCGAAGTCGAGGAGCCGGTCCTCGTGCGCATGGAGGTTCTGCGGATTCATCCCGTCACCGTCCTTCCATCGTCGGCGAGGTCGCCGTCCACGCCCATCTCCCCCAGGCGTCGCCGCAACCCGTCGAGCGCGTAGCGCATCCGGCTCTTCACCGTGTTCTCGGACACGCCCGTCACCTCAGCGATGTCCTTGAAGGGGATGCCGCTGTACTCACGCAGGATGAACACTTCTCGCTGCTCCTCCGGAAGGGCCGCCAGGGCACGCTCCAGCAGCGGCCTCAGGCGGGCGTTGTACGCGCCGCGCTCGGGGCTGGCCCCCGGGTCCGGCAGCCCCTCGCCCAGCGGACGCCCCTCCTCCCCATCCGCCCCCGCGGAGGGGGCCTCCAGGGATGACGCCTGGCGGTAGCTCTCTTTGCGCGCGCTGTCCACGCAGAGGTTCCTCGCGATTGTGTAGAGCCAGGTCGTGAACTTCGCCTTGGGCGTGTATTCGCCGGCGCTCCGTACCACCTTCAGCCACGTCTCCTGCAGCACGTCCTCCGCCCGTGCCCGGTGCCCGACGAATCGCAGGACGAAGTTGAACACCGGCGTACGGTGCTTGCGCACCAACGCCTCGAACGCGCGCGCGTCCCCCGCCTGGAAGGCGAGCATCAGCCGCTCGTCTGAGGTCTCCGGTCCCAACACTCCCCCGTCTCTCCTGGAGCACCCGACACCCGACCCCTCCTCAACCCGTGCCGTCATAACGCGCGACGGGCCGCGAAGGTCTACTCCGGGCGTGGTCTCCGGTAAGTGGCGAGAATGACAGGGACCGCCACGGCTGTCACGAGGGCGGCCTGGGCCAGCAGCACCGTCGGGAGGGGCCGCTGGACGTGGACATGGAGCGAGCGGGCGAGCGCCAGCCCCAGCAGCACCCCGGTGAGCGTGCGCACGGCATTGGAGCCGGAAGCCGGGCGGAAGCGGCCCACGGCCCAGTCCACCAGCGCCGGCAGGGTGAGGGCGAGCACCACCGGCACGTCCCACCTCCAGTGGAGCGGTGCGCGCAGGGCGAAGAGGCCCGTCAGCGCCGCCAGCATCACCGGGTACGTGCCCAGGCAGCGCGCGCATATCCGCACCCCGCCCAGCACGTAGGTGCGGTTGTACTCATCCGGGTGATGGTGGCTGAGCCAGAACACCGGACTCACCTCCAGAGGTGGGGGCGGAGGAGACCTCCCGGGAGTCTCCCTCCGCGAGAAAACAAGCGGCCGAGTGTCCCGAGCCGAGCGGGTACAGCGGCGGCGTCTCGCGCCGGCAGCGCTCCATGGCGTGGGGGCAGCGCGGGTGGAAGGCGCACCCGGCCGGCGGGTTCAGCGGGGACGGCGGCTCGCCCGGCACCAGCAGGCGGGTTCGCGCGTGGCCCGGGTCCGGCACCGGCACGGCGGACAGGAGCGCCTGCGTGTACGGGTGGCGGGGGCGCCGGTAGAGGCCGGCGGCGGGCGCCAGCTCGACGATGCGGCCCAGGTACATGACGGCCACCCGGGTGGAGACGTACTCGACGATTTTCAGGTCGTGCGCGATGAAGACGTAGGTGAGGCCGCGCTCGCGCTGCAGGTCCACCAGGAGGTTGACGATCTGCGCCTGGATGGACACGTCCAGCGCGCTGATGGGCTCGTCGGCCACCACCAGGTCCGGACGCAACGCGATGGCCCTTGCAATGCCGATGCGCTGGCGCTGTCCGCCGGAGAACTCGTGGGGGTAGCGCTCCAGGGCCTCGCGGGGCAGGCCCATGGCGTCCACCAGGGCGGCCACCTCGCGCTCCCGCTCGCCCTTCCCGCGCGCCAGGCCGTGGATGGCGAAGGGCTCGGCCAGGATGTCCCGCACCGTCATGCGGGGGTTGAGCGAGGCGTACGGGTCCTGGAAGACGAGCTGCATGCGCCGGCGCAGCGGCCTCAGCCGGCGCTGGGACTGGCCGGTCAGCTCCTGCCCGTCGAAGCGGATGGAGCCGGCCGTGGGCTCCACCAGCCGCAGCAGCGCGCGGCCCAGGGTGCTCTTGCCACAGCCGCTCTCCCCCACCAGCCCGAGCGTCTCCCCGCGGACCACGTCGAAGCCCACGCCGTCCACGGCCTTCACCGCGCCGCGCGCGCGGCCCAGCAGCCCCCCGCGCACGGGGAAGTGGACCTTGAGGTCTCTCACCTGGAGCAGCGGCCCGGACGTCATGGCGCGGGCACCGGGTTGTGGCAGGCGGCGAGCTGCCCGCCGCGCTGGGGCTCCAGCGGCGGCACCACGCGCGCGCACACCTCCAGCGCGCGGTCGCACCTGTCGCGGAAGGCGCAGCCGGAGGGCGGCTTGCGCAGCGAGGGCACCATGCCGGGAATGGCCTGGAGCCTCCGGCGGGACGCGGCGCCGCCCTCCCCCGTCGCCACCTGCAAGGAGGGAATGGAGCGCAGCAGGCCCGCGGTGTACGGGTGCGCCGGCCGGGAGAACAGCTCACGCACCGGAGCGCGCTCCACCACGCGGCCGGCGTACATCACCACCACGGTGTCACAGCTCTCCGCCACCACGCCCAGGTCGTGCGTAATCAGCATCACCGCCATGCGGCGCTCGGCCTGGAGCCGCTTGAGCAGGTCCAGAATCTGGGCCTGGATGGTGACGTCCAGCGCGGTGGTGGGCTCGTCGGCGATGAGGAGCGCGGGGTCACACGCCAGCGCCATGGCGATCATCACCCGCTGCCGCATGCCGCCGGAGAGCTGGTGCGGGTACGCGTCCACGCGCTCGCCGGGGGCGGGGATGCCCACCTGCCGCAGCATCTCCACCGCCCGCTCGCGCGCCTGCGAGCGCGACGCGCCCAGGTGCAGCCGCACGCCCTCGCCAATCTGTTCCCCCACGGTGAAGACGGGGTTGAGCGACGTCATCGGCTCCTGGAAGACCATGGCCGCGTGGCGCCCGCGCACGCGCCGCAGCTCGGCCTCGGGCAGCTCGAGCAAGTCCCGCCCCTGGAAGAGCACCTCGCCGCCCACCACGCGCACCGGAGGCTGGGGGGCGAGCCGCAGCACGGACAGGGCGGTGAGGCTCTTGCCGCAGCCGCTCTCCCCCACCACGCCCAGCGTGCCGCCCGGGGGCACCGTGAAGGACACGCCGTCCACGGCGCGCACCGGCCCTCCCTCCAAGGACAGCTCGGCGGTGAGCCCCCGCACGTCCAGCAGGGGCCCCTCGGCGGCGGGCTGCACGGCGGCGGCCGTCACTTCCGGGCCAGCTCCTCCAGGAACTCCACTTCCTGGATGAGGCCCTTGCGGATGAGCAGCCGGATGAGGCTCGCCACCATGCGGGCCGGCTTCACCTTCTCCGTGTCCAGCGTGGCCTCGTCGCCCCGGGAGATGCGCTCGATGTCGTCCAGGACGGCCAGGTCCTCGTCGGAGAACTGAGGCGCCGGCGTGAGCGGCACCGACGGCTTCGAGCCCTGCGCGGCGCCGCCGAACATCACCACCGGCACGCGAGGCTTGCCCCCCGCCCCGTCCCCGTCCGGCACGGGCGGAGGCCGGGCCGGAGCCGAGGGCTGCACGTCCAGCAGGTCATCCGGCACGGGCGGCGGCGGAGGCCGGGCCGGGGCCGCGGGCTTCACTCCCAGCAGGTCATCCAGCACGTCGGTGCCCGGCGGGGGCGGCGGCGTGGCCTGCCCGCGCGGCGCGGCCTTGGCGGGAGACGGCGGGGGCGCGGGCTTCGGCGGGGGCTTCGGAGCCTCGGGGAAGTCCCACTCCAGCGACGCGCCGGCCGTCACGGGCGGCTCCTCGTCCAGGGGCTCGGCCTCCACGATGTCCAGCGGCTCGCCGCGGGCGCGCGCCAGGGCGGTGTCCAGGTCGTCCGAGGCGACGACGAAGACGCGCACCTGCTTGCGGAGCTGGAAGCGCAGCTCGTCCACCAGCGTCAGGTCGCCCGGGTCCTCCACCGCGACGTGGATGCGCTCGCTGCGGCCCTCCACCTCCAGCCGGAAGGGCATCACCCGGTGCTCGGCCTGGAAGTCCAGGGACACCAGCGCGGTGACGGCGGGGGGGATGTCCTCGGGCAGCTCCGTGAAGGGCAGGCCGTGCTGGGTCGCCAGGGCGCGGGCGATGTCCGTGGGCGTGCACAGCCCCTGGGACATCAGCACCTCGCCCAGCTTCTGGCTGCCGGGGGCCCCGCGGCGCCCGAGCGCCGCCCGTACCTGCTCCTCGGTCACCACTCCGGCCGCGATGAGCAGCTCGCCAATCTTCTTGCGCATGGGGCAGGACTACCGCTTGACCTTGGCGAGGTACTCCTCGCGAGAGAACACACCCTTCTCGATGAGCAGCTCGACCATCGCCTTGAGGGCGGCGACCTCCTTGCGCTGCACCTCCTCCACGCTGCGCAGCAGGTCCGCGGGGCTGCCGCTGGACGGGCGCACGGCGGGAGTCTCCGTGCTCGGGCGCGTGGCGGCGGGCGCGGGCTTGGGCGCGGGGGCGGTCGCCACGGCGGCGGCCGGGTCCAGGTCCTTCAGGTTCTTCACCACCGTGCGGCCCTGGGCGTCCACCACCTTGAAGTTGGTGTCCGCGTCCTCCAGCTCCGCGTTCGCCTCGTAGATGCGCGAGAAGGCGCGGGCAATGGAGCTGCGGCCCGCCACGTTGGGGACGATGCGGCACTTGGTGACGGCGCGCAGCTCGTCCAGCATCCGCACGTTGAGCGGGTCGGACATCGCCACCACCAGCGTCTTGCCCTCGTCTCGCAGCTGAAGCGGCAGCACGGAGAAGTCCCGCGCCATCTGCGAGGAAATCTTCGCCTTGACGTGCGGCGGCACCATCTGCACCGCGTCCAGGTTCACCGCCGGCATCCCGAGCTGCTTGGACAGCGCGCGCACCAGGATGTCCTCGGAGACGAGGCTCATCCTGACCAGGATTTCGCCCAGCTTTCCGCCCCACTTCGCCTGTTCGGCGAGCGCGGCCTTGAGCTGGCTCTCCTGCAGAACGTTCGCCTTGATCAGCAGTTCACCGAGCTTGATCTGTGCCATGTCGTGGGGGCCACTCTAGATCGACTCGGACGTCGGCGCCCCTTCTTCCGCGCCTGCCCGCTCAGGAACCCGGCACCGCATGAGGCGAGGACGACACCGGGGGCTCCGGTGGCACGGCGCTTCCGGCCGGCAGCTCCCGGCCCCGCTCGTCCACCTCCACCACCTTGGCCCCCTCGGGCACGACCAGCTCGTACAGGGTGAGGTCCGGCCGTCCGTTGAGGGAAATCTGCTGATAGCGCACCTGGAGCTTCGTGGCGGCCTGCTCGGCCACCAGCTCCACCTTCCCGGGGAAGATGACGGAGCCCTTCTCCAGGAAGTCATCGAAGGACAGGTCGTACCCGGGGATGCCGCGCACCTGGCTCTTCAGCACGCGGAGGTATTTCGTGTGGACCTGGAGCACCTGCGTGGCCGGCCCCCGGTACAGGGTCAGCACGTAGGCGCCCTTGTCGCGGTCCAGCTCCAGTGTCATCCGCTCCGGGGGAATGAGCGGCACCTGGCCGAGCATGATGGCCACCAGCTCCTCGCCCGGCAGCACCACCGGCAGGAAGCGCGACACGTTCTCCGCGCTCGCCGGCCCCTGGTACCAGGTGTTCGTCTCGGACTGGTACAGCCCGAAGCGTCTTCCATCCGACGCCAGGGAGGCGAGCGGACGGTTGAAGAAATCGAACGTCTCGAAGTGCAGCAGGGCCGGCCGGGTGATGGCCACGAACATGCTGAGCGTGCCGCTCGCCTGGGGAGATTCGACGCGCAGCTTCGCATCACCCTCCAGGGACACGATGTTGTCCTGGTTCTCCTTGACGCGCTGGTAGACGGCCTGGGCGTCGGTGAGCTCGCCCTCCGGGCCGAACTCGATTCGCTTGGGGCAGGCAGAACAGAGGACTGCCAGGAAGATTGCGGCGGCTGCGCGGTTCATATCTCCTAGTCTGGGCCATGCCGCCCTGCCTGGTCACCCACCAATGAGCCTGAACGACATCCTCCATTACCTCCGCCTGGGTGGCGTCACCCTGGCCCTGCTGCTGCTGGCGTCCGTCGCCGCGCTGATTGTCGCCGTCGAGCGGCTCATCGCGCTGTGGGGGGTCAGCGAGCGCTCCCGCATCCTGGGCGAGACGATCAACAAGCACCTGCTGCGCGGCGACGTCGCCGCGGCCCGCACCGCCGCCGAGCGCTCGGACGTGGTGGTCGCCGACATCTTCCTCGCCGGCTTCGACCGGCTGGAGCGCTCCCGGGCCTCCGGGGGCGCGGGCGTGGAGGCCGCGGTGGAGCGCGAGCGCGCCCAGGTGGGCCTCAAGCTGCGCCGCAACCTCTGGATGCTCGCCACCATCGGCTCCATCACCCCCTTCGTGGGCCTGTTCGGCACCGTGGCGGGCATCATGCGCTCGTTCAAGGACCTGGGCCTGGACGTGGAGGCCGGCGGCACCGGCGGCAGCGCGGCGGTGATGACGGGCATCTCCGAGGCGCTCGTGGCCACCGCCGTGGGCATCCTCGTCGCCGTGCAGGCGATGGTCTTCTACAACTACTTCCAGGCCCGCCTGTCGCGCGTGCTGGTGGAGCTGCGCCTGCTGGGCGACGAGTTCGTGGAGCTGCTCAAGGAGCGCGCCTCGGCCGCCCCCGCCCCCGCCGAGCCCTCCCCCACCCGCGAGTCCCCGCCGCCCGCCGGGACGCGCCCGGACCCGAAGCCCGCCTGAGCCCGGAGGACACCCGCCATGGCCATGGGAAAGACACCGGGGGACAACGAGGGCGAAGAGGGCGTCTTCGCTGAAATCAACATCACCCCGCTGACCGACATCTTCCTGGTGCTGCTCATCATCTTCATGGTGACCAGCTCCGTCATCGTCCAGCAGGGGCCCGGGGGCGGCGCCAAGGCCGGCCTCAAGGTGAACCTGCCCAAGGGCGGCGCCGCGGACGTCACCGCGCGCTCCACGGACCTGGCCGTGGCGGTGCTCGCCGACGGGCGCTTCGTGCTCGCCGGCAACGTCGTCTCCGAGGACGAGCTGCGCAAGTCCTTCGACGACGCCAGGGCGAAGGACCCCGACACCGTCGTCATCGTCCAGGCGGACGAGGGCGTCCCCCACGGCACCGTGGTGCTCGTCATGGAGATGGCCAAGAAGGCCGGCCTCGGCCAGCTCGCCATCGGCGTGCGCGAGGGCGAGTAGCCCCTCTCTTCCGGAAACACGAAGGCCACCCGGGACACGAAGAGTCCCGGGTGGCCTCTGGCGTTTCAGGCGCCCCCGTGTGTCAGGGGCGCCGGCTCACGAGAAGCGGCTCAGTTGGAGGCGAAGGCGCCGTCCGGGATGTCCATGGGCGAGGTGTCCTCGGAGGAGATCATCTTCGCGGCCTGCTCCACGCCGGGCAGCACGTTCCGGGCGAAGTAGAGGGCGCTGTACTTCTTGCCCTCGTAGAAGGCGCGGTCCGGGTGCTCCGCGGACAGCGAGCCCTTGGCCTTCTCCGCGATGACGGCCGCGTCCAGCAGCAGCCAGCCCACCGCCACCTCGGACATCATCTGCAGGAAGCGGTTGGCGGACAGCGGAATCAGCGGGAACTTGCTGCCGTCCTGCGACCAGCCGAACAGCGTCATGGCGCTGGACATCAGCGCCTCCTGCGCCGAGGCCAGCGTCTTCACCGCCTCGCCGTACACGGGGTTGTCGCGGTTCGCCTCGATGAAGGCGCCCACGTCGCCCATGAACTGCTGGAAGTGCATGCCGCCCGCCTGCCCCATCTTCCGGCCCACCAGGTCCATGGCCTGGATGTGGTTGGTGCCCTCGTAGATGGAGAAGATCTTCGAGTCGCGGGTGTACTGCTCCACCGGGTAGTCCTGGATGTAGCCGGCGCCGCCGTAGACCTGGATGGCCTGGGCGCAGATGCGGAAGGACTGGTCCGAGCCGAAGGCCTTCACCAGCGGGGTGAGCAGCTCCACCTGGCCGCGGTGGTAGGTGGCCGCGTCATCGTCCTTGCCGGTCAGCTGCTTCGCCTTGTCCAGGTGCATGGCCAGCTTGATGATGAGCGAGCGGATGCCCTCCACGTGCGCCTTCATGTCCAGCAGCATCCGGCGGACGTCCGGGTGCTCGATGATGGCGGCGCGGGGCGCGGTGGGGTCCTTCCACTTGGTGAAGTGCGAGCCCTGCTTGCGGTCCTTCGCGTAGTCCAGCGCGTTGAAGTACGCGGCCGACGCCAGCCCCAGGCCCTGGATGCCCACGGCGATGCGCGCGCCGTTCATCATCTTGAACATCTGGCTCATGCCGACGTGCTCGACGGTGCCCACGAGCTCGCCCACACACGCGTCGCTCTCACCGAAGTTGAGGACACAGGTGGCGGAGCCCTTGATGCCCATCTTGTGCTCGATGGAGCCCACGCCCACGTCGTTGGGCTGGCCCGAGCTGCCGTCCGCGTTGATGCGCAGCTTGGGGACGATGAACAGCGACAGGCCCTTGGTGCCCGGCGAGGCGCCGTCGATGCGCGCGAGCACGAGGTGGATGACGTTCTCCGCCATGTCGTGGTCGCCGCCGGAGATGAAAATCTTGGTGCCGCGGATGTTGTAGGTGCCGTCCGCGTTGCGGCGGGCGGTGGACTTGGCCGCACCCACGTCGGAGCCGGCGTGCGGCTCGGTGAGGCACATGGTGCCGCCCCACGTCCCGTTCAGCATCCGCTCCACGTACATCTTCTGCTGGGCGTGCGTCCCGCACTCGGCGATGACTTCCGCCGCGCCGAAGGCCAGGCCGGGGTACATGTTGAACGCCGTGTTGGCGCCCGACAGCAGCTCCTCCACCGTCACCTGGAGCATCATCGGCGCGCCCTGGCCGCCGTGCTCCGGATCCACCGCTACCGTCTTGAAGCCCTGCTCGTAGAGCTTCTTCCACGCGTCCTTGAAGCCGGCGGGGGTAAAGACGGCGCCGTTCTCCACCCGGCAGCCCTCCCGGTCTCCCACCGAGTTGAGGGGCCCGAGCACCTCACGGGCGAACCGGTACGTCTCCGTGAGCACCGCCTTCGCCTCGTCCGGGCCCCAGGCCTCGTACGGCGCCTGGCCGGACACCTGGCCGAAGCCGAACTGCTCGAACAGCGTGAAGAAGATCTCTCGAAGGTCGGTCTTGTAGGTGTTGATGCCGGCGGACATGGCCACTCCTGCGTGATGGCTCGCTGCCAGCCCCTCAAGAGGGCAAGTCGGGTCAGCGGCGCGAATGAGACGCAGGAAGTGTGGCGGCGACTGATTTTTGAGTCAACCCTGAATGACACCGCGCGTTGATGAGCGGTCGGAACCGCCCATCAAGCCAGGGAAAACGCCTACTTCTTCGCCTTCTTGGCGGTGGGGAGCGTCGCCGTCTTGGCGGCGGGCTTCTCGCGGGGGGCGGTCTTCTTGGAGGAGGCGCCGGCGCGGCGCTCGTCTCCCTCCTCGCCCTCCTCGGGAGCCGCCTGGCCGGTGGCGGCGCTGGCGGTGGCCGTGGCCAGGCTCTCGCGCGGCACCTCCACGACGATGGGCGACTGGCCGGAGCGCTGCCGGTTCTCGTCCTCGAGCGAGTAGAAGAGCTGGATTTGTGAGCTGCCCTTCATCACCAGCTCGCCGCGCTGGTTCTCCGCCCAGAGGTCGATTTCGACGAAGTAGCGGCCGCCGGTGCCGTGCCTGTCGCTGACGCGGCCCTTGCAGACCACGGTGTCGCCCGGCCACACCATCTTGATGAAGCGCACGTTGTAGCGCCGCATCTGGCCGCCGCGGGCCCAGTCGCTGATGAGCTGGCCCAGCATGCCCATGACGAGCATGCCCGGGGCGTAGACGCTCGGCATGCCCACGCTCTTGGCGTAGACCTCGTCCACGTGGACGGGGTTGTAGTCACCGGAGGCGCCGGCGTAGCGGGACAGCTGCACCCGGTCGATGGGCGCCTTGGCCAGGGCCGGCAGCTCGTCGCCGACGCGGATGGCCTCGAAGTAGAGCTTGCGCGCGGGCATCACGGGGTCTCCTTGGCGGCGCGGACCACCAGCGTCCGGCGGGCGCGGAACACGAGGTTGCCCTCCTCGTCACGGCCCTCGTCCTCGATGACGGCGATGTCCATGCGCCCGGAGATGCCGGGGCGCTCGAAGACATCCGACACGCGGGTGGACACGTAGATGCGGTCGCCGGCGAAGATGGGCCGCTCGTAGTCGAAGCCCTGCTCGGCGTGCAGGAGGCTCTTGATGCCCACCCCCAACAGCTCCCGCAGGTCCGCGGCGGAGTGGAAGGACGCGGGGAACGTGGGGGGAGCGATGATGGTGGGATAGCCGGACGCCCGCGCGTACTCCTCGTCGTAGTAGATGGGGTTGTAATCGCCAATGGCCTCCGCGAAGCGGCGGATGGCGCCCTTCTCCACCTCGTTCAGCGTCGGCGGCGAGGCGCGGCCGATCGCATTCTTGTCCAGCATGACCCTCTCCTGACTCTAACGTCCGGCCGGAAGCTCGAGCACCGTGAGGAGACCCGCTTCGGCAGCCGTCAAGCGTGGCGCGGCATTCACCAGCGCATTCGCGGTGGCCCGGTCACCCGCCACTCCCCCCGGGATTTCCAACACCAGCCTCGGGTCCGCGTCGATTTCGATGCGGTCCTTCGGGTCGTCAGCCCCCACGGCGATGGTCAGCTCCAGCCGTACCCGCTCCTGCCCCTCCTCCAAACCCACCACGGACTGGAACATGCCCGCCACCCGTCCCTTCTTCACGGGGAATGCGCCGCCGGAGATGTCCTCCTCCGCGAACACGGGGGCTACTTCTTCTTCGTAGTCGTCGCAATCCAGCCCGAGTCCGAGGGCCGCCAGCGCGGCGGACTCCACCAGGCCCACGTGGCCCAGTTGCTCGCCGTCCACCAGCTCGAAGAACTCCTCCTCCGTCAGCCCCGCGCCCACCTTGCGCTGCAGGGCCTCGCGCCGGGTGCGGGCGTCCACCACGCGGGTGGCGACGGCGCGGCGCACCGGCCCGCACACCTGCCCGGCGACGGCCACCAGCCTGTCCAGCACGAAGCCCGGGTTGACGCCGGTGCCCACCACCGCCACGCCCGCGCGCTCCGCGGCCTCCTCCAGCTTCTCCGCCAGCTCCGGGTACTTGAGGTACGGGAAGGCCAGCTCCTCGCACGTGCTGGCCACCGGCAGCCCCAGCTTCAGCGCCGTCAGAATCTGGTCCATCACCTGCGGCAGCCGCGAGCCGGTGGCGTGCAGCAGCACCGCGCCCCTGCGCTTGCCCACCGCCTTCTCCAGCGAGTCCATCACCTTGACGCGGGGGGCGGGCCCTCCCAGCACGTCACCCAGGGGACGCCCGACCAGCGACGGGGACATGTCCACCGCGCCAATGAGCTCCACCTCGGGCGAGGACATGGCGGCCCTGGCAATCTCCTGCCCGATGAACCCCAAGCCCATCACCACCACCGGCACCGGCCCTTCGGGGGCTCTAGCCATCGGAGATTGCTCCCGGATTCCAAGGGGTTACGATTCAACGAGGCCTGCGGGCGCACCATAAAACACACCTTGGCGGGCAGGCAAGCGTCACTTGGATGTGCGACTCTTCCGGACTGGTGGAATCTCCAAGGATTTCCAGGGTTTGGAGGCGCACCTGCCCCGGAGGGGCCCTGTATTGGCGGCGAGGGACGCGTGTATAAGGGAGGCAGGCACGCCTCCCTCCCTGGAGACTCCGTCGATATGGACCGCATCCTCGTGGTGGATGACGACGTACTCATCCTCGCCGCGCTGTCCCGCATTCTCCAGGCGGAAGGATACGAGGTCGTGACACACAGCGACCCGGCCCTGGCTGCGCGCGAGGTGGGCTTTCACGTCGTGCTGACGGACTTCATGATGCCGTACCTCAACGGCATCGAACTGCTGGGGGCGCTGCGTGAGCGCAACCCGAGGGCGGTGCGGCTGATGCTGACGGCGGCGGCGGACTTCCGCACCGCGTCCGAGGCCGTCAACCGGGGCGAGGTGTTCCGCCTCCTGGGCAAGCCCTGGTCCCTCAGCGAGTTGACGAGCAGCGTTCGCCAGGCCTTCGAGCACTACCGGCTGGTGGAGGCCAACGAGCGGCTGACGCGCGAGGTGGCGGAGAAGAACGCGGAGCTGGTGGCCATCAACCGCGACTTGGAGCGGCGCGTGGTGGAGCGCACCGCGGGCCTGCTGGACGGGCTCATCAGCGCGCTGGACTACCGGGACACGGAGACGCAGTGGCACTCGCGCCGCGTGTCGCTCTTCTCGCGGCGGCTGGCCCAGGAGGTGGGGCTGTCGGGAGCCGCGCTGGACGTCATCGAGCAGGGAGCGCTGCTGCACGACATCGGCAAGATTGGCGTGCGGGACTCCATCCTGCTCAAGCCCGGGCCGCTCACTCCGGATGAATGGGTGGAGATGCGCAAGCACCCGGAGTTCGGCTACCGGATGCTGGCGAAGATGCCGTACCTGCACGAGGCGGCGCTCATCGTCCTGCAGCACCAGGAGCGCTGGGACGGCAAGGGCTACCCGCAGAACCTCGCGGGCGAGGACATCGTCATCGGGGCGCGCATCTTCTGCATCGCGGACACGGTGGACGCGATGACGTCGGACCGGCCCTACCGCAAGGGCCGGCCCATGTGCGTGGCCCGGGAGGAGATCCGCCGCTGCGCGGGCACGCAGTTCGACCCGGCGCTGGCCGAGGCCTTCCTGAGCGTCCCCGAGACGGAGTGGCAGCGCATCCGCCAGGAGGTGGAGGCGATGGAGGAGGCGGAGAACGGGCGCTGGAATGGCCACCCGCTCGGGCCTCCGGTGCCGCTGGCCCGCGCCAGCGGCGCGTGAGTCACGGGGCCAGCGTCACCGCGCGCACCTCGCGGATGATGTCCCCCTCCAGCAGCGCGTCCACGACGTCCATGCCGGCCACCACCTCGCCGAAGGCCGTGTAGCGGCCGTCCAGGTGGGGCTGCGGCGCGTGGGTGAAGAAGAACTGGCTGCCTCCGGTGTCCTTGCCCGCCAGCGCCATGCCCAGGGTGCCGCGGCGGTACGGCCGGCGCGTCATCTCGCAGCGGATGGAGTAGCCCGGGCCGCCCTCCCCGTCTCCGCGCGGGTCTCCCCCCTGCGCGACGAAGTCCGGCACCACGCGGTGGAAGGAGATGCCGTTGAAGTAGCCGCGCCGGGCGAGCGTGTAGAGGTTGCCGGAGGTGAGGGGCGCCTCGTCGGCGTCCAGCCGGACGGTGATGTCGCCCTTGGCGGTGTGGAACACCAGCGCGGCCCCGGCGGGCGCGGGCTCCGGGCGGAAGGTGTCCGCCGGCAGCTCCACGCGCTCGGAGCGCACGGGCTGGCCGGTGAGCTGGGTGAGGGCCTCGGCGGCCACGCGGCGCACGTTGGCGTGCGGGTGCTTCAGCCACTCGTGGAACCGGGGCTCCGCGGCCTTGCCCTGGAGCGCGACGAGCGCGCCGGCCACCGGCTCGGCCAGGTCTCCCGGCTCCCTCGGCACGCGCGCGGCGAGGGGCTCGAGGGCGGGCGCGAGGGCCTGGGCCTTCATCTTCCCCAGGGCCGCCGCGGCGGCTCCGGCCACCACGAGGTCGTCTCCCTCCAGCAGGGGACGCACCGCCGTGGCCGCGCGGAGCACCGGCCGGGAGCCCACGGCCTCCACCGCGGCCACGCGCACGCGCGCGTCCCGGTGGCTGAGGTAGCCCACCGCGAAGTCCGCGGCGCCCTTGTCCTGCGCCAGCGCCGTCTCACGCAGGCCCAGGGCGAGCCGCCGCTCGTCCTGCACGCGGCCGAAGCCGCAGTTCGTCGTGTCCGCCAGCCTGCCGCGCTGCCGGTCCAGGGCCGCCGCCAGCCGGCAGTCCAGCCATCCCAGGTCCGCGCGCGCCAGGTCCGAGGCCGCGCCCCGCTCCGCGTCCGCCAGCGCCAGCCGCAGCGACACGAGGAGGGGGGCGGCGAACCCGGGCAGGCCCTGCTGGGCCACCGCGAGAATCGCATGGCCATCCGCGGACCGGGCCAGCGTCTCCACCGGTGCGCCCGCCGGGCCCACCGCCGTCGGCGCATCCGGCGTCTCCATCCCCCGCCCCACCCGCTTCGCGCGGGGCACCAGCGCCTCCAGGGCCTCCACGGCCGTGCACGGCCCGCTGCACATCGCCGCCAGCTTCGCCAGCGAGCGCGCCGTCTCCGCCGCCACGCGCGGCACCGGGTCCTCCAGCAGCCGCCCCAGCACCACCGAGTCCTCCGGCCCGCCCACGTCCCCGAACGCCTTCGCGCACAGGCCGCGCACGTCCGGGTCCGCGTCCCCCAGGCAGCGGCGCAGCGCGGGCAGCGCCTCCGGCCGCTTCGCCGTCGTCAGGAGGTAGGCGCCTCCATGGCGCGCCTCCACCGGCCGCTCCGCCGCCAGCAGCGCCTCCGCGGGCGCCAGCGGCACGCCCGCCACCAGCGCCGCCCCACCGCGCCGCGCGGCCACGCCGAGCGCCAGTGCGGCCCGGCCCGCCACCGCCACGTCGCCGCCCTGGAGCAACTCCGCCAGCCGCGCCAGCGCGGCCGGAGTGCCCGTCCTCCCCAGCGAGTCCAGCAGCGTGGCGCGCACCCGGGGCTCGCGCTCCGCGGCCTCCGCCGCCAGCAGCGCCTCCGTCAGCGCCGAGCGCTCCGCGTCCGTCAACGGCTCCCACGACAGGGCCAGCTCGCCGGCGGCGAAGGCGGCCTCGTCACGCACGTCCGGCTCGGCGTCCTTCAGCCCCGCGAGCACCGCGTCCCGCGTGGCCACGTCCTGGATACGGGCCAGCGCCCGCTGCGCCCGCGCGCGCACCCGTGCGTCCGGCGCGCCGGTGGCCAGCGAGACGAGCGCCCCATCCCCCAGCGAGCGCCGGTCCTCCCAGTCCCGGATGCGCGCGAGCGTCGCCGCGTCCACCGGCTCCCGCTCCGGTGAGGGGCCGCCATGGACACAGCCGGCGGACAGCGTCAGGACGGCGAGACAGGCGGACAGTGCACGGGCGGTGTGCGGTCGGCTCATGCGCTGGGGCGTAGGCCAATTTCCCGCGAAAATCCAGGGGTTAGGCCGCATCTGGTTTGACAGCCCCGGGCCGGGGCTCCGAAGATGCGAGCGTTTCTCTCCGCGGGAGTGCTGGTCCTGAACTGCCCTGGCTGCGGCTCGAAGGTAGCCGCCAACACGTCCATCTGCTCCGTCTGTGACTACATCATCGACGGCTCCTTCCTGTCGGACGAGCCCCCCGCCGACAACGCCGAGGAGTACGACGACGCGCCAGAGGAGCCCCGCCGCGCGGCGAAGCCCGCGGCCGCCGCGCGCCCCAAGGGGAAGTCGGGCGCCCGGACCGCCGTTCCGGACTCGGACGCCACCAACATCCGGAGCATGGACGAGATTGCCCGCTCCGCGCCGCCGCGCCCGGCCCGGGCCGCCGGAGGCTCGCGCTCGGCACCGGCCGCCCGCCCGGCCCCGCCCCCCCGCCGCGCGCCGGAGCCCGTGGTGCCGCCCGTCGACGACGGGCCGGACCCGTGGGACCGCTCGGCCCGGGCCAGCAGCAGCGAGGACGGCGTCGCGGACCCCGAGGAGCTCATCCGGGACGCGAAGGAGCTGTTCGGCCTCCTGGCCGGTGGAGACAAGGTCGCCTTCTGGGGCGCCGCGGTGGTGGTGCTCTCGTGCTTCCTGCCGTGGAAGGAGACGGCGACGGAGGGTGACATCCTCGGGCTGATGAGCATGGGCGCCGGCGCCTTCGCGCTCTCCATCTTCGTGATGACGGCCATCGGCATGCGCGTGAAGGGCTCGCTGGAGCGCCTCAACCCGGTGGTGCCCTGGATGGGGCAGCTCATCTCCTCCTTCGTGTGCCTCGTCTGGTGCCTCATCTTCATCAAGATGGCGTCGGACTCGACGCGGGTGCCCTCGGAGTTCGGCAACGCGGAGGTGATGAACTCGACGCCCAGCATGGGTGTCTTCATCGCCGTGCTGGGCTCGCTGGCCTCCCTCGGTGGGACGCTGCTGGGCCTGAAGAGCAAGCCCCACTGAGACGCTGAGCCTCACGAAACCGCTGCCGCGCCTCGCGGCGGCGGGCTACCTTCCCCGCCACCATGTCCGACGCCTCTCCCCTCTCCCGCCTCACCGCCGCGCTCGGCTCGGTCGTCTTCGGACAGCAGCAGGTGCTGGCCGACCTGGTGACGGCCTTCCTGGCGCGGGGCCACGTGCTGCTGGAGGGCGTGCCCGGCGTGGCCAAGACGCTCACGGCGCGCAGCATGGCCGGGGCGCTGGGGCTGCTCTTCACCCGCATCCAGTTCACCCCGGACCTGATGCCGGCGGACATCCTCGGCACCAACGTCTTCCAGCCGCAGGAGAACGCCTTCCGCCTGGTGAAGGGCCCCATCTTCACGGAGGTGGTGGTGGCGGACGAAATCAACCGCACCCCACCCAAGACGCAGGCCGCGCTGCTGGAGGCCATGGAGGAGCGGCAGGTCACCATCGACGGCGTCTCGCACGCGCTGCCGCCGCACTTCTTCGTGGTGGCCACGCAGAACCCGCTGGAGCTGGAGGGCACCTACCCGCTGCCCGAGGCGCAGCTGGACCGCTTCCTGATGCGCGTGCGCGTGGGCTACCCGGAGCCGGACGCGGAGACCACCATGCTGCGCGCCTACCACCAGCGCGAGGGCCGGCCGCCCACGCTGGACCGCGTGCTGGACGCGCCCACGCTGATGGAACTCCAGGGCCGCGCGGCCCGCGTCACCTGCGACGACTCCATCCTCCAGTACGTGGTGAGCGTGGTGCGCGACACGCGCGCCAGCCCGCGCGTGCGCCTGGGGGCCAGCCCCCGCTCGGCGCAGGCGCTGCTGGCGGCCGCGAAGGCGCGCGCGGCGCTGAATGGCTCGGACTTCGTCACCCCGGACGACGTGAAGGCCGTGGCCTTCAGCGTCCTCAACCACCGCCTCCTCCTCAAGGCCGAGGCCGAGGTGGAGGGCGTCACCGCGGACGACGTCCTCCGGCAGACGCTCGAGCGGGTGCGAGTGCCCCGGTGAGCGCCGGCCGTCCCGTCCCCACCGGCCTCGCGGTGGCGCTGCTGGCGGCGGGGTTGCTGCCGGCCGCGCTCGCGGTGGCCAGCCCCGCCTTCGGGTGGCTCGCGCTCGCGGTGGACGTGGCGGTGGCCGCGCTCTGCGCGGTGGACTTCCTCCGCGCCCCGCGCGCCGGGGACGTGCGGGTGTCGCGCCGCGTGGAGCCCATCCTCTCCTCCGGGACGCCCAACGCCGTGCACCTGGACTTCGAGCGGACCGGCGGCGCCGCCGGCCCCCTGCGGCTGGAGGCGCGCGACGAGCCGCCCGCCGGCGTGGAGAGCACCGGCCACCGCCAGTCCCTCACGATTCCAGCGGGCGCCCCGGCGCGGCTCACGTACTTCGTCACCCCGCCCGCGCGCGGGGACGCGAGCTTCGGGGACCTCCACTTGCGGCTCGCGGGCCCGCTGGGCCTGTGCTGGCGCCAGGTGCGCGTGCCGGCCGCGCGGGCGGTGAAGGTGTACCCGGACCTCACGGCGCTCTCGCGGGAGGCCCTGGCGCTGGCACGGACGTCGGACTCGGCCTCCGCGCGCACCCAGCGGCGCCGCGCGGCCGAGGGGCGCGAGTTCGAGTCCCTGCGCGAGTACCGCCCGGGCGACGACTACCGCCACATCGACTGGAAGGCCTCCGCGCGCCATGGCGGCACGCTGGTGCGCACGTGGCAGCCGGAGCGGCACCAGCCGGTGCTGCTGCTGCTGGACTGCGGGCGCCACATGGCGGGCCGGGTGCAGGGCCGCCGCAAGCTGGACCACGCGGTGGACGCGGCGCTGCGGCTGGCGCGGGTGAGCCTGGACGCGGGAGACCTGGTGGGCGTGCTCGCCTTCGCCAGCGACGTGCGGGCCTACCTCCCGCCGCGCAAGGGGCGCGAGCACCTGCGCCTCATCACCGAGTCCCTCTACCGCGCCGAGGCCGCGCTGGAGGAGAGCGACTACGGCCGCGCCTTCGACTTCGCCTTCGCCCGGCAGTCGCGCCGCGCGCTGGTGGTGCTCTTCACGGACCTGGTGGACCCGGACGCCTCCGCCGGGCTCCTCACCCGCACCCTGGCGCTGCGCCCACGCCACCTGCCCGTCGTCGCCTCGCTGCTGGACGAGGACCTGGAGGCCGCCGCCACCGCCGTGCCCCGGGAGGCGCAGGACGCCTATGCGCGGCAGGCCGCGGCGCGCCTGGAGGCCGAGTACCGCCGCACCGCCACCACCCTGCGTGACGCCGGAGCCCTGGTGGTGCGCGCCCCCGCGAAGGGCTTCGGCGCGGCGGCGCTCAACGCGTACCTCGACGTGAAATCGCGTGGGCTGCTCTGAGTCGTGCCGTCAAGTCCAGCGAAAACTTTGTGCGGGGCGTGCATGCGACACGCATGCGCGTCGCTAGCAAAGAAGCATGCCAATCGCTCCGAGGCCGAATTCTAGGCCCCGGAAACGACCCCCTTTACAGACACGTCTCCGTCAACAAAATGGCCGGTCTCTCTCGCCCACCTCACGGGTGGGCGACCTCGAACATCACGGATGGAGACGGTCTTGGCGGAGGGCGCGAGGGGCTTGAGGGTTGAGGTGGAGGTCGACGCGGCGGCGGCGGCAGCGGCGATGGCGTCCCGGGTGGAGTCCGAGCCCGCGAAGACGCTGACCCCCTTCCACGAGCGGCTGCTGGCCGAGGAGCTGCTGGCCAGGAGTGGAGACACGCAGCAGCGGCTGGCCGGAGCGCTTTCGGAAGCGAAGGTGGACCTCAACCCGCACCAGGTCGAGGGCGCCATGTTCGCGCTCGACGCGCTGTCGCGCGGCGGCTGCATGCTGGGCGACGAGGTGGGGCTCGGGAAGACGATTGAAGCCGGCCTCGTCATCGCCCAGCTCATGGCCGAGGGGAAGAACCGCATCCTCATCCTCGCGCCGGCCACGCTGCGCGCGCAGTGGAACAGCGAGCTGCGGGAGAAGTTCGACCTGGACAGCGTGATGGTGGACGGCCGCACCGTGCGGGCCACCGGCAACTGCTTCGACCAGCCCTTCCCCGTCATCTGCTCGCACCCCTTCGCCGCCAACAAGGCGGCGCTGGCGGCGGAGATTCCGTGGGACGTGGTCGTCATCGACGAGGCCCACCGCCTGCGCAACGCGCACCGCCCCAACAACAAGATGGGCCAGGCGCTGAAGGCCGCGCTGGCCGGGCGCCCCAAGCTGCTGCTCACCGCCACCCCGCTCCAGAACGACATCATGGAGCTGTTCGGGCTGATGTCCCTGCTGGACGAGCAGATCCTGGGCCCCGAGCACGCCTTCCGCAGCCGCTACCGCGTGGACGAGGGCGGCGGCATGACGGAGGCCGCCGTCGCCGAATTGAAGGAGCGGCTGGCCCCGGTGGTGCAACGCACCCTGCGCCGGCAGGTGCGCGAGTACGTCCGCTACACCAACCGCCGCTCCATCGTGGAGGACTTCACCCCCTCCCCCGAGGAGCACGACCTCTACGAGAAGGTCAGCGAGTACCTCCAGCGCTCGGAGGCCGCGGCGATTGAGCCCGGCAAGAAGACGCTGCTGACGCTCTGCTACCGCAAGCTGCTGGCGTCCTCCACGTACGCCATCGCCCCCACGCTGCGCCGGCTGTCGGAAAACCTGGAGAAGCGGCTCCAGGCGGCGAAGCTGGGCCAGCAGGCGCTGGCGATGTTCGAGCCCGAGGAGGCCAAGCAGTTCGTCGAGGAGGGCGAGGAGTGGTCGGACGACCCGGCCAAGGCGCCCAACGTCCGCGCGCTGGAGCAGGAGGTCTGGGAGCTGCGGCAGTACGCGGACCTGGCGGACTCCATCAAGGTCAACGCCAAGGGCGAGGCGCTCAAGCGGGGCCTGGATCGCACCTTCGGGGTGATGCGCGCGCACGGCTGGCCGGAGAAGGCGCTCATCTTCACCGAGTCCAGGCGCACGCAGCAGTACCTCTTCAACCTCCTGTCGGACAGCGGCTACAAGGGCAAGATTTCCCTCCTGGCCGGTGACCTGGCCAGCACGCCGGAGGAGCGCCGCGCGCTGGTGGATGAGTTCCGCCACAAGACGCAGATCCTCATCTGCACGGAGGCGGGCGCCGAGGGGCTCAACCTCCAGTTCTGCAACCTGGTGGTGAACTACGACCTGCCGTGGAACCCGCAGCGGGTGGAGCAGCGCATCGGCCGCTGCCACCGGTACGGGCAGCAGCGGGACGTGCTGGTCATCAACTTCCTCAACCGGCAGAACGCGGCGGACGCGCGCCTGTTCGAGCTGCTGGAGAAGAAGCTCAACCTCTTCGACGGCGTCTTCGGCGCGTCGGACGAAATCCTCGGCGCGCTGGAGAGCGGCGTCGACTTCGAGCGGCGCATCCTCGACATCTACCAGTCCTGCCGGAAGCCGGAGGACATCAACGCGGCGTTCGACAAGCTGCGCGAGGAGCTGGAAGGCCGCATCAGCAAGCGCATGACGGAGATGCGCTCGGTGGTGCTGGAGCGCTTCGACGGCGACGTGCGGCGGCGGCTGCGCGTGCAGCAGGACCAGGCGAAGCAGGCGCTCGCCAAGCGGCAGCAGGAGGCACGCGCGCTCACCAACTCCGTGCTGGGCAGCCGCACCTCGGGGCGGCTGGAGATTGCGAAGGCCGCGTACGCGGTGAAGGAGCGCACGCAGGACGCGGTGAGCTACCTGCAGCTCGACGCGTCCGGGCTGCCCTCGCGGCTGGCCCGGCTGGCGGGCTCCGAGGGCTGGTGGTTCGCCTACAAGTTCGAGACGACGGGCCTCAAGCCGGAGGAGAAGCTGGTGCACCTGGTGCTGGTGCGCGAGCGCGACGGCGGCTTCCGGGCCCTGCCGTTCCAGGACGGCGCCCACTTCGTGAAGCTGGCGGCGAAGGAGGAGAAGCGCCGCCAGCCCGCGCCGGTGTCCGTGCAGCTCATGCAGGAGCAGGCGCTGGTGGCGGCCAAGGAGGAAATCGTCCGGGCCGCGGAGCGCCGCAACGCGCTGGAGCTGGACAAGGCCAAGGAGCGCGCGGACCGCTACGTCGAGGACTGCCTGCTGGAGTCGCGCGAGGCGGTGGAGGCGGCGCGGCAGGTGTGGACTGAAGCGCGCAAGGCCGTGGCGGCGGCCGAGGACGTGGCCGAGAAGGCGAAGGCGCGCGCGCACTCGGACCGGATGGAGCGCGAGTACCGGCGCAAGCTGTCCTCGCTCCGCAACGAGGAGGAGAAGCGCTACGCCGCCAAGGACCGGCAGCTCGCGGACCTGGCGCAGAAGGCGAAGGTGACGGAAAAGCGCTCCCTCATCGCCTCCGCCTACTTCTGGCTGTCCTGAGCGCACCGCGCGACGCGGTGCCGCCCCCCCACCTTTCGCGCACCGGGGCTCCGGCCCCGCGTCCCCGCGGGACTCCCACCGCGTTCCCCAGGGACGCGCCCCGCGTCCCCGCCACACGCCGAGAGGGACGGGGGCGGCACGCCTCACTTGAATTCCGGGGATAGGCACATGGCGCGAGTGTTGCTAACACTCGGGGGGCATGTCCCCCTCCCCCCCCTCCCTTGTCCCGCACCGCAAGTCCTGGCTCCTCCGGGGGCTGGGCGCGGAATACCTCCTCATCCGAGGCACCGACGTGACGGAGGCGGACGCCTCCGCGCGTGTGCCCGACTCCATCGTCCTCTTCCACGTGGACGAGTGGCTGGCCCATGCGCCAGGCAGCGCCTGGATGCTGTACGAGGCGCTCGGTGACGAGCGGCCCCTGGGGCTGTCGCGCCTGGCGCTGTCCTCGGAAGCGCACCGGCTCCGGCAGCGCCTGGAGCGTGCCCTCCGCCTGGGGGAGCTGGTGCTGCTCTCCCACCAGCGCACCCGCTACCAGTCCCTGGCCTTCCGGGAGCCTCCCGTGGAGGTGGAGCCGGAGCCGCCCGTGCGCGAGGCGCCCCCCCGTCCCGCCGCTCCCGCCCCCATCGACACGGCGGCGCAGGTCCACGCGCTGGTGCGGGCCGCGCAAGAGGGAGTCCCCTTCTGCGAGGAGTGCGCCCGCGCCGCGGCACGGAGGGCGGCATGACGCCGCCGTCCTCCGCCGCCCCGTCCGTGGACCGGGTGATGGAGCTGCTCTGGCGTCCCCCGGAGCCGCTGGAGCCACCCTTCGAGGTCTACGCCGTGCTGGACGGCGCCCGCTCCCCCGCCGTCACGCGCACGCTGATGAGCTGGACGCGAGGCTGCGTCTGCCTCTACGAGGGAGCCGTGCCGCGCGAGCTGCTGGCGGTGGCGCCCTACCTCGTCCAGCTGAGCCGGGACGCGGATAACACGCGCGAGCTGCTCGAGCGCGCGTGGGGCCAGTCCTGGGGCATCTTCGCCGCCGCCTCCGCGAGCCTGGGGGAGCTGCGGCGGCACTTCCGCAAGTTCCTCCAGGTGGAGGACGAGTCGGGCCGGCGCCTCTACTTCCGCTATTACGACCCGCGCGTGCTCCGCGTGTACCTGCCCACCTGCAATCTCCGGGAGCTGCGGACCTTCTTCGGCCCGGTGAGCCGCTTCCTCGCGGAGAGCCCGCGCGGTGAGTCCCTGCTGGAGTACGCGCTGGGGCCCGAGGGGCTGGAGGAGCGCGGCCACGGACCCGGGGATTCTCCGCGCCTCGCGTCCGCGGAGGCGAACCGATGAAGTACGGGCGAGGTCCGCTCCGCCAGGTGCTGGAGTCGGTGAAGAGGGACGCGGCGCGGCAGCAGGTCCCCCTGAAGCACTACACCGGCCCGCTCCATGACGACGTGCTGGGGCTGCTGGGCCTGGGCGCCCTGTTGCTCGCCCAGCCCAGCGTCGACGAGCCGCGCGAGCTGCACCTCAAGAAGTCCCCGAACTTCCGGAAGCCGCGGATCGCTCGCACCGAGAAGCACCACCTGGTGCGGCTGAATGGCCGCATCGAGGTGCGGCTGCGGAAGATGAACCGGCGCTACAGGGGCAACGAGGACGAGCCGCCTCCCGTCGAGGTCCAGGTCAAGGTCCTCTCCAAGAGCCGGAAGGGCTTCAGCCAGGCGCGCTCCGTGCTTCACGACCCGCTGAAGTCCTTCAGCGTCAGCGGCAGGGACGCCGCCCACGGGTGGGACGTGGTAGCCCGCTTCGACCTGTCGGGCGGAAATGTGGAGCACTCCGTCACCATCACCGTGCCCATGGACGTGCTGCGGGCGCAACTCCGGGAGATGTACTGGCCGGAGAACGAGGACCTGACGCTCTCCGGCGCTCGCTACGTGCTCTGCTCGAGAGACCAGATTCTTCCGTGGGGAGATGGGGGCTACCGCGCCGGCACCAACTTCGCCATCGAAGTGCGCTTCGGCCCCAACCTGCAGGCCGCGGTCGACTCTTTCTTCCCTGTCACCCTGGTGGGCCAGTTCGTCCCGAACCAGGACGGCCAGCCCGACGTCGACATGACGTCCTTCCCCTTCACGCTGAGGCTGGCCGATGCCCAGGTGGAGAACGCCTCCCTGCGCATGGGCAGCCAGTTCCGGGACGGCGGGAGGCTGTACCACGCGGAGCTGCGGGGACTGCTGAAGGTCGGCGGCCACCGGCTCCCGGTGTGGACCGAGCTGCCCGCGGACGACGAGGTCCTCTGCTGGCAGAGCCTGCTGCCTCGGCCCGTCGAGCTGCCGCTGGCGGAGCTGGACCCGCTCATGGGCGGCAGTGGGTGGCGCACGCGCGTCAAGCACCTGGACACGTTTCTCTCCGCGGTGGGCGGGCAGACCTGGCTCGTCGAGGCCGGGCTGGGCGTGGACCTGTTCGACCGGGCGAGCACGGACGCACATGCCATCTTCGCTGTCCGGGACTTCACCCTGCGCGGCGGAGACCTCGCCTTCAGGAACGTGCGCCTCGAGTGGGAGTGGAGCCACGAGTCCGGCGAGGCCATGTTCCAGATCTCCGCGCGGATGGAGTTCTGTGGCCTCACCTTCAACGCCCTCTTCGTCACGCCCGGACTGATGGTCCTCGCCAGCCTCGCCGGCCGGGACATCTCCCGGGACCAGGCCATGCAGGATGAGGCCGAGGGGCTCCCGCCCGAGGGGATTCCCGAGCTTCCGCCCATGATGCCGCTGCGGCGCGTGGCCGACCACGCCGGGCAGCGCCTGCGGTCGCTGGACCCGGAGATTCCCGCGCTCCCCCTGGAGGTCTACAGCGAGCTGCACCTCTACTACTGCTGGCGCACCAACAGGCTGCGGCTGCGGGCGGCCGCCGTCGTGGAGGGCGAGGTCGTGGAAAGCAACTGGACGCTGTCGAGGTGAGCCGTGGCCGTCCGAATCCTCTCCTGGAACATGTACAACTTCCGCGCGCGGCTCGTCCGCAGGGCCGCGGCGGTGCGGCGCATCCTCAAGGTGGTCAATCCCCCACCCCCGGCGGCTCCCAACTACGACATCCTCGTGGTCATCGAGCCCGGCTGCGTCCAGAGCCTGAACCCGGGAGACCTCGCCGCGGGGGACGGCGTGCTGGGCATCTTCAAGCTGCTGTCCAAGCTCCAGCACCGCGACCCCGGCTGGCGCGTGGCGCCGCCGCTCGCCCTCTGCAACGGCGCGAAGGCGGAGACGCTGGCCATCTTCTACAACTCCAACACCGTGGCCCTCGAGGGCCCGGCGAGGAGCCAGACGCTCACCCAGCCCTGGAACTCCGCCGCGGCGGATGACGGCCGCGTGTACTGGTACGACCACACCGGCACCACGCTGCGCCGCGCCGGGCTGCCCGGCAACAACGTCGCATCCCAGGGCACCGGCGCGGATGCCACCGCCATCACCCTGGACGTGGCGGCGAACAAGGTCTTCTGGGTCGACACCAACACGCACCAACTCTGGAGCTCGGACCTGGTGGGCGGCGCGGCGGCGGCCATGGCCGTGCCCAACGTGTATGCCGACCGCCTGCGCCTGGACACCGTCAACCAGCGCGTCTACTGGGTGGACACGAACGCGAACCAGATTCGCCGCGTCGACTACTCCGGCGCCAACGCGATGACGATTACCCCCGCCCTGCCCATGGGCACGGCGCGGCAGCCGGTGGACCTGGCGTTGGACACGGAGTTCGACATCCTCTACTGGTCCAACGCGGCGGGCGCCCACCGCCTGCAGTGGTGCGACCTGGACGGGAACGGCAACTCCAACTTCCCTCCCGCCGGCCTCAATCGCCCCGACTGCCTCACCATCGACTTCGCCCGGGCGTTGCTCTACTGGGTGGACACGGGCACCAACACCATCCAGTCGTCGGACCTGCAAGGCCAGGGCGTCCGCAACCGCTTCAACCAGGTGGGCGTTCAGCCGCGGCAACTCACCCTGCACATGGCCCGCAAGAAGATGTACTTCGTCGACGCGGCGACGAACGACATCTGGCTCGCGGACATGAACGGCAACAACGCGGCCGCGGTCGTCAACGGCGACGTGCCCGTGAGCCTCGCGATGGACGCGGCCCGCAGCACCCTCTGGTGGGTGGACACGAACGGCAACCGGGTGCGGAGCAGGGTCCAGGGCGGCGTCCCGGTGGACGTGGTGGCCGCGGGCACGCCCCGGTGCCTCGCCGTCCACCCGGGCAGCGCCTACGTGGGCCAGTGCACCTTCCAGACCGCCGGCGGCGCGCAGATCCACTTCCCGCAGGCGTACCAGCGGCGGCCCTACCTGTGCCGCTTCCGGGACCTGACGGTGCCGGGCCCCAACAACACCTTCCTGCTGCTCGCGGCACACTCACCGGCGCCCAACTACCAGTCCCCGGCGCAGGCGGCGATGGTGGGCAATACGCCCAACAACCTCGACGCCCAGAACGGCACGGCACGGCTGGGGCAGATCCGGGAAATCACCACCCTGCGCGGCGCCGAGCCCGCGCTCATCGTCGGAGACTTCAACTGCTGCGCCATGCCCGCCGGCCAGCTCGCGCAGTGCACCAACAACGGCCCGGGCCATGCCAATGACCGGGCGGTGCTGACCGGCTTCGGGGGAGGCTTCACCAGCCACCTCAGCGTCCTCCCCACGCGCACCAGCCTCAAGCAGCCGGGCCTCAACGCCACCTACGCCCAGCACACCTCACACGCCTACGACCACATCCTCACGGTGGGCTTCACCGCGGTGAACTTCGCCCGGCTGAAGAACGTCATCGTGGAGAAGGCGGACCGGCGCGCCGGCGGTGGCGCGGGCGCCGGCGCGGGGCTGACCCAGCCCCAGTTCCAGGCGTGTCACGACGCCTACTGGAAGACGACGGGCGTGAGTGACCACCTGCCCGTGGAGGTCAGCGTCACCCTCTGACAGGGGCCGCGCCGGGCTCAGCGGTCGGGGACGGTGAGCTCGGCCCGCAGCTCGTCTTCCTCGGAAGGCGACTCCTCCTCGGCATCCTTCTTCGGAGCCGGAGAAGCGCGGGGGAGAATGCGCACCAAGTAGCCCGCGGCGCTCCCGTCCTCCGCGCGGCGGATGGAGACCTCCACGTCCACGTCCCCCGCCTCCACGTCCACGTCATGAATCTTCGCCCGGCCCTGGGGGTCCGTGCGCCCCTTGTGGCTCGAGCCGTCCGGGAGCGAGGCCTCGAAGGGCTCATCGGCGATGGGGTCCCCGTCCTCGTCGAAGAGAGTGACCTCCAGCCACGTCAGCGGGCAGTTCACCACCGGCGAGTCCACGCGCGACTCGGGGGCGAGCTGCGCCGCCTCGGCGTCCAGGGCATCGAAGCTCTCGGACGCGTCATCCCGGGGCTGCGGCTCGGGCATGGGAGGCGCGAGCGGCTGGGGAAGCTGGGCGGCGCCCTCTTCCAGGTTCCACCCCTCAAATGGATCCATGCGTCACCTCCCGTGCGCGCAGCGTGGCGGACACCTCGGCGGACACGCGCTCCATCCGCTCGTGCTCATCCAGTCGCGTGTCTCCCAGCAGCGCCGCGGCCCAGGGGTAGCGCGCGTCGGAAGCGAAGCCGTCCCCCAGCGCGAACATCGCGTTGAGGTAGCGCAGCACGGCGGCGTTGTCGTGGATGTCATGGCGGGCGGCCAGGGAGATTCCCCGGCGGATGCGCGCCTCGAGCCCCGCCTCTCCCAGCGCCGCGCACGTGGCGGGCCAGTGCCGCCGCAGCCGCGCCGCGGCGTCCTCGACGAAGTGGTCGACGGCGAGCCCACGCAGGGCACGCTGCTGCTCGGAGCGGATGACCCAGCGCATGGTGCTCGTGAGCATGCCCCGGCCCCTGGGGCCGGACAAGGCGCGGCGCTACGTGCCGGGCGTCTCCGCCGGCCGCAGCCGCACCCACGTCGCGCCCCAGCCTCCGTCACTCTCGGACGCGGGGCGGAACGACTCCACCTCCGGCAGCTTCGGCAGCAGCGCGTGCACGGTGCGCCGCAGCGCCCCACTGCCCTTGCCGTGGATGATGCGCACGTCGAGCAACCCCTTCTGGCGGCACGCCCAGAGGTACTCGACGATGAGCTCCTTCACCTCCCGGGGATGGAAGATGTGCAGGTCCAGGTTCCCATCAATGGGAATTTCTACAGCCGCGTCTTCAGTGGGCGGAGGTTCCGGCCCCTCCGGTGGGAGGGGTGGCTCGTTGGGAAGGAGGCGCCTTGGGGCCATGGTGCCACTCCTCGTCCTCGCGCGTCTTCTGCTCCGCCGCCAGCCGCCGGCGCTCGCGAGCGGCCTTGAACTGCTCCGACAGGGAGGACAGCTCCCCCTTCAGCGCGGACAGGTTCTTGCCCAGGTCATCGGCGGCGGCGTCCCGCTGCTCGGTCGCACGCTCTCCGTGCGCACCGGCGCCGCCGGCCGTCATGAGCTGAACCACCACTGCCGCCAGGGCCATGGACTTCATGTCGCCTCACGTAAGCAAGAGCCGTGCACAAGGGCAAGAGGCGTTCACGAGGAAACGCTCTGCTGCCTGCCCTCCTCCGTCCTGCGCGCGACAACACGTTCCGCGAGCCGGATGGCGGACAAGGGGGCGCTGCCCTCGGCTTTGTTGTTGATGGTGATGAAGGCGGGCTTCCCCCGGCGCTCCGCCGCGAGGCACACGCGGGCCAGCACATCGCGGGTGGACACGTCCTCGTCCACCAGCTTGTCGAAGGGGGCGTAGCGCGCGCGAGCCTCCTCGTAGCCCAGGTTCGGCGGCAGCATCCACCGCACCACCAGCGCGCGAGCCTCGAAGGCGCGGGTGCGCTTCGCCTGCTGCGCCACGGGCGGCATGTCGCGCCACACGGCCAGCACGGGGCTGACGCCCACGTCCGCCAGCGCCTGCGCGAAGCCCTCCGTGAGCAGCTCCTCGTTGCGCACCTCCACCGCGTACAGCGGGCCCCGGGGCAGCGCGGCGAAGAAGGCATGCAGCCGCTCCACGAAGCGCGCCGTCCCGCCCAGCGACTGCGGGTCCTGCGGAGGGAACTGGAAGACGAGCGGCCCGGCCTTGTCCCCCAGCCCCTCCACGAAGGGCGCCACCACGTGCTCGGCGGCGTACGCGGCGTGGAGGAACCTGTCATTGGCCTGGCCCCGGTACGCGCCATAGCGCTCGTGCAGCGGGAAGCGGGCCAGGGTGCAGACCTCGTGCGCCTTCACGAGGAAGCGGAAGCCCTCGGGCACCTGCGCGGCGTACTCGGCGAAGGCGCTGGCGGGGATGGGGGCGTAGAAGGTCCGGTCGATTCCCACCGTGCGCAGCACCGGGTGGCGGGCGTACGCGGCCAGGCCCTCGCGCGCGAGCTGCGAGGCGGCGGCCTCGTGGTCGTAGACGATGCCGGTCCACCCGGGGAACGTCCACGAGGAGGTCCCCAGGAAGGTGCCCGCGGGCAGGTGCTGGCCGAGCGCGGACAGGTGCTCCGGCACGGGGGCGGGCCCTACCGGCTGGGCTCCCTTGCGGCCCCGGGTGGGAGCCTCGACGGGCGCGCCGGTGAACAGGTCGAGCTGGGCGGGTCCTCGCTCTTGAGGCATGGGGCATCTCCTGCGGCGGAGGGCACCGGGACGTGGTGCCGTCGTGCGTCCGGCAGGGATAACGCCGGGCGCCACCTGATGCAGGAGGTTGCCTCGGAATGGGCCCACTCTCCAAGTGGGATGTCCGCCCCGCGGGCAGCCGGGCTCCATGGCCCGGAGGACGGCGCGGGTGCGGTCCCTCACGCCCAGCTTGGAGGGGATGCTGGAGGTCTGGTTCTTCACCGTCCCGCCGCCATGCCGGGCGCCTGGGCAATCTCCCGGTTGCTCAGCCCCCGGGCGATGAGCCGCGGCACCTCCACCTCGCGGCGGGTGAGGCCCTCGGCAGGTCCGCGTGGGCCCGGAAGGCCGCGCCCTCCGCGCTCACACCTTGAGGCGGATGGCCCCGGGGACGATGGTCATGGTGCATGGCAGGCGTCCCGGCGTCTCGCCGTCCACGTCGAGGAACACGTCCTCTCCCTCGACGGGCTCGGCGTGGAGGGTGCGGCAGCGCAGCCGGCGCGTGCCCTTCCAGGTGACGTGGGAGCCGTTGTAGACGCCCTTCGACTTGAGGAGGAAGTCGCTCAGCCCGTAGCCGGACCAGATGGTGACGTCGAAGAGGCCGTCGTGGGTGACGGCCTCCGGCGCCACGAACATGCCGCTGCCGAAGTAGCGGCCATTGGCCACGGCCACGGCGGTGATGTCGAGCGTCTCCGCGGGGCCACCGTCGAAGGACAGGCGCACCTTGCGCTCGGTGTACTTCACCAGGCCCTTCAGGGTGCCCCAGACGAAGCTGAAGTTGCCGCCCAGGGCCTTGCTGCCGCTGTTGACCTCGCGGGCCACCACGGCGCTCACGCCGAACGAGGCGATGTTGGCGAAGTAGCGCGTCTCCGGCTGGCCCTCGTTGTTGATGAAGTCGAGCCGGCCCACGTCGAAGGGCTCCGTCCTCTCGGAGCGCAGGCGGGCCAGCGAGGAGTCCAGGTCCAGGTCCCACCCGAAGGTGCGCCGGAAGTCGCCGCCCGTGCCGCGGGGGATGAGGCCCAGCGCCGCGTGGGGGTTGATGGGCTTGCCGTCGCGGAAGAAGCCGTTGGTGACCTCGTTGAGGGTGCCGTCGCCGCCCACGGCGACGATGCAGTCGTAGCCCTCCTCGAGGGCCTGGCGGGCGATGCGCGCCGCATCCATGCCGCCCTGGGTGAACCCGTGTCCGAAGTCACCGAGCGCCCTGCCCACCTGCGCGCCAATCTCCGCCCAACGCTTTCCCGTCTGACCGTTGGCGCTGCGCGGATTGACCACGAGGAACGTCTTCATCGCACCTGCCCCTCCCTGGGGGCCCCTGTTTACGCGGTTACGCGCCGGCACTCCACTCCACGACCCATCCATGACGCGCCGGGTCTACGCCCACCCTCGGGACGATTCCATGCTGGGAACGTACGCACGACGACTGGAGGGAGCCCCATCCTGGCCGCCCTGGAAGCCACCGAGATGCAGCAGTTCGATGCCCTCTCATATGCCTTGACGGTCATATGAACCATCAGGCATATGTTCCACATGGAATCGTCATTCGCGATCATCGCGGAGCCGAACCGCCGGAGCATCCTCAGTCTGTTGGCGTCGTCGGAGCGCTCCGTCGGCGAGATCGAGCGCCGGCTGCGGATGCCTCAGACGTCCGTGTCCAAGCACCTCCGCGTGCTGCGCGAGGCCGGCTTCGTGGAGGCGCGCGTCGAAGCCCGGCGGCGCGTCTATCGGCTCCGGCCCGAGCCGCTCATGGAGATCGACGCCTGGCTGGCGCCTTTCCGGCGCTTCTGGACGGCCCACATCGATGCGCTCGAACGCCATCTCGATCGGATGGAGCAGACATCCAAGAAAGGAAGAAGCGATGAGAAACCGTGAGAAGTACGCGCCCGGCCCCGCGGCCGGAGCCAAGGTCCAGAAGGATGGGGAGAAGTGGACGCTCGTTCTCGTCCGCGACCTGACCCATCCTCCTGAAAGGGTCTGGCAGGCGATCACGGAGCCCGAGCATCTCCGCGAATGGGCTCCGTTCGATTCTGACCGGAGCCTCGGTGCCGTTGGCACCGCCAGGCTCTCGGCAGTGGGAGCGCCGACGCCGTACGTATCCGCGACCCACGTGAAGCGGGCTGATGCGCCGAGGGCGCTCGAATATAGCTGGGGAGGAAACGACCTCCGCTGGGAGCTGGAGCCGCTGGGCGGCGGCGGCACCCGGCTCACGCTCTGGCACAACATCAACCGTGGCTTCATCTCGATGGGCGCCGCGGGCTGGCACATCTGCTTCGATGTGCTGGATCGGCTTCTCGCCGGTCAGCCCATTGGACGCATCGTCGGCCCCGAGGCCATGAAGTTCGACGGCTGGCAGCGATTGAACGCCGAGTACGCAAAGCAGTTCGGCGTTGAGGCCCCCGGTTTGCCCTCTCACCCACGGAACTGAACATGCCCCGCTCCAAGGGAATCATCATCGGCTTCTGGATTGTCACCGCGCTCTTCTGCCTGCAGATGGGCTTCACCGCCTACGCGCAGCTGAGCCTGCCGCAGGTGGCGGAGGCGTTCACCCGCTTCGGCTTCCCCGACTACTTCCGGGTGGAACTCTCGTGGGCCAAGTTCCTCGGCGTGGGGCTGCTGCTTGCGCCGGTGCCGGCGCGGCTCAAGGAGTGGGCCTACGCCGGCTTCGCCATCAACCTCGGCTCCGCGCTCATCGCCCACCTCTCGGTGGGCGATGGCCCGGAGGCGTGGGGCTGGGCGGCGGCCACCGGCGTGCTCTGGGGGCTCTCGTACTTCTTCTGGCGCCGCCTGCAGGCCGCGCCCCAGCAACTGGAGGCCGTCCATGGGTAGCCGTGAGCAGGCAACCGGGGAACCCGCTTCCCGGCTCATCGACCAGCGGATCCTCGACCTGGGGGGATGGCGCGGGGAGACCCTGGCCCGCATGCGGGCGTTGATCCTGGAAGCCGACCCCGAGATGACCGAGGAGTGGAAGTGGATGGGCACTCCGGTCTGGTCGCACCACGGGATTGTCTGCACCGGGGAGGCGTACACGAAGGTCGTGAAGCTCACGTTCGCCCGGGGGGCGAAGCTCCCAGACCCATCGCGCCTCTTCAATTCCAGCCTGGAAGGCAACACGCGAAGGGCGATCGACATCCACGAAGGGGAGAAGGTCGACGCGGTCGCGTTCAAGGCGCTCGTGAAGGCCGCGGTGGCCCAGAATGGCCTGCCGGCGAAGAAGAAACGGTAGACCCTGAGGTGAACGCCACGCTGCTCGGGCTCGATCAGGCGCGTGGCAGCACCAGGACCTGAGCCGCTACCGCTTCAGCTCGTCGTCGACCCACGCGCGCCAGGCGGCCACGTCCGAGCCGAAGTCCTCTCCGGAGAGCGCCTTCAGGATGCGTTGCGCCGGCTCGTAGTCGACCCGCTGGCCGGCACCGGCCATCTGTGGCAGCAGCTCGCCGACCCTCCTCAGGATCTCCTGCTTTCGTGCCTTTCCCTCGTCGCGCTCGGCCACGTACACGAGCGCCCAGCCCGCCTTGTTGCGATCCGTGGCCTGCGGGTACCAGAGCGCGTCGAGCAGGGGCTCGAGCGGGATGAAGAGGTGCTGCTCGAGGCTCTGCGCCGTGCCGATCGAGCGCAGCGCCTCGTTGCGGACGCCCGGCGCCTCGTCGCTGACGAAGGGGACCAGCACTTCGACGACCTTCCGTCGGTCCGGAACGTACGAGAGCAACTGGATCGCCGACATCCGTTCGAGCTCGTCCTTGTCTTCGCGCAGCACCTTCACGAGCGCATCGAAGTTGGGCGGAACCCGCTCGATGAACTTCTGCTCCAGCCCGGCGAGTTTCGGATGCCCGAAGCCACCGAAGCACTGCCAACCGCCCTCACAGCGGCCCCAGGAGGGGCCGTCGCCGGGCCCGCCCGCCGGCAGTTCACCCTCGCGCTGGAGCGCCGAGAGCTTCTTCAGGTAGTCGGTCCATGCGGAGATCAATCCGGCGGGGTCCTCGGCGTCCCCCGTGGGGGCCGGGGTGTGCCGCATCCGCCACTCGTCACCGAAATCGACCAGGTCGATGGTGAGCCGCACCGTCTTCGGGCCCGGGTAGGCCACGAAGGAGTAGCGGCAGAGCGCGAACCGGAACCTCGAGGTGAAGGCCGCCTTGCTCTGCTGAAGCATCTTCCCGAACTCGCGGCTCTCGACGTCGACCTTCGTGCCCGGAGCGGGGAGGCCGAGGTTCGCGAGCAGCTCCTCTCTTGGGTACCTGCGCGAGCCGAACACCTCGACTCCTTCGAACGTGTAGGCGTTCGGATTCTCGATGGACGGAGCGGTGGCGCTCGACGCCGTCGGCGGTTCGGCGGTGGTCGGGGGCGGGTTCGGAGTCGTCGTGCAGCCAATCAGCAAGGCGAACGCGAGCGGGCGCAGCAGCTTCATTCGGCGCACCTCAGGGCGGAGGCGCGCAGTCTGGCCCCCCCGAAGCGAGCCGTCGCGCGGAATCGGCTGCGTGCCCCTCACCCTCGCATCCAGAGGAAGGGCCCGTTGTCGGCCCCAGGTCCGGGTCCAGCGTGTCGGGGACCCAATCCGCGTCCACGTTCCCCGGGCCCGCGTGGATCCCGGCTCGGCGGGCCCTTATTCAGAAGCCCAGCCGGAGGAGCAGGCCCGGGCCGCGGGAGACGCGGTGGTGCTCGCGGCGGTGCGGATGGCCTTCGACGTGCGATACCCTCGGAAGGACCAAGGCGACTCCCGGCCCCGCTCATGAATGGAGCAGGGAATGGGCGAGGCAACACGCCCCTCGTACCGGTGCACGCCTGTGCCCGGGCGGGCTCCACCCCCATCGTGCGGTCGCCCGGCCTGCCGGCTGTCCTGGCGGAACCCGGGCTTGAGGGGGAAATCATGAAGAACTCAAGCATCATCCTGGGAGCCTGCCTGTCCGCGCTGCTCGGTCCTGTCTCTTCCGCGCTGGCCGAGGAGAATGGGGACATCACCTGTGGCGCGACCCTTGGCGCCGGCAGTCACAAGCTCCGCCGCGACCTGCGCTGCAATCCCGGCAGTGGAGCCTCGGTCCTCACGCTCACCGACGGTGCGCGGCTGGACTTGAACGGGCACACGGTGAGCTGTGCGGGCGGCGCGGACACTGTCGGCATCACTCTCACCGGGACCGGCGCGAAGCTGGAGGACGGCCGCGTGAAGGAGTGCGGCACCGGCATCCTGTTGACAGGCGGAGGAGGACACCGGCTCGACGACCTGCGAGTCACCCGCAACACGGCTGATGGCATCTCGGTGCAGGCCTCCAGCGACAACCGGTTCCGGGACATCGTCTCCTCCGGGAACGGCTCGTTCGGATTCCGGCTCACCTTCTCCCACCGGAACACCTTCAAGGAGACGAACGTGAAGGACAACGTGGGGCCCCAGCACTGCGGCGGCTATCTGCTGTTCGGAGCGAACAACAACGTCATCACCCGGAGCCATATCGCTCGCAACGGTGACGTCGGCGTCCAGATCCACTCCTCGGACCGCAACACCCTCAAGGACAACAAGGTCGTGGACAGCAACTTCCTGGGGCGCCCCACGGCCAACGTCCTGCTGCTCGAGGACGCGGACGAGAACCTCATCCAGGACAACAACCTGAGCTCCACCGACTTCGGCATCGCCCTCGATGGCCTCAACATCGGCTGCAAGGGCGGTGGCGCCACCCGCATCGGCTGCCCGGAGACGACGGGGGCGGACAACAACATCATCCGTTGCAACAAGGCGAACGACAACGCGCGCTACGGCTTCGCCCAGGCTTCTGGCAACGTGGGCAACGTCTTCATCAAGAACACGGCCCGTGGAAACGGGGTGGCGAACTTCGCCATCGACCCGTGAGTGTTGTTGCCGCGCACCTTTGTTGATGGTCGGGTGGGTCGGCTGATTGATGGCCATCGCTGGAGGCGCGCGTCAGCGTGCCTCTCAGCTTGATGGGCAGTCAGGGCGCGGCCCGGATGCTCAGGGAACGAAGTTCCAGAGCTGGCCTGCGCCACCCCAGAACGTCCATGTCTGCACGTTGGCGCCAGCGGCGGTGCTGAGGTTGTTCACATCCAGCACCTGTGCTGGATGGGTCCGCATGCGGATGGTGCCGGCGTGGGTATCCACGACAAAGCGCTGGTTGGCGTTTCCGTTACACGTCCAGATGATGATGTCGGCGCCATCCGCGAATGAGCCGCTGTTGTCCAGGCAGTAGCGTGGATCCTGCTTGCTACGAATCAGGCCGGACCTGGCGTCATAGCTCCACTTCTGCCAGTCGCCTCCACTGCAAGGCCACTGCTGCACGTTGGTCCCACTCGCCATGCTCGCATTGTTGATATCCAGGCACTGGCCCGAGTTGCGATTGACGAACTGAAGGTAGGTGGCAGCCGCCGGCTTGGAAACCTGGGGCGCATACACCACGCCCAGCTTGTCGACTTCATCACCCGCACGGCCATGGAAGCCCACGATCTGCCAGCCGCTGGGGGCGGTGTACGTCGTGCAGTTCGAAGTGGTCGTCCCACCCGCCAGCGTGCGGCCAGCGCTGGTCGTGAACCGGGTGTGGAAGATGCGCGTCCTGTTATCGTAGGTCCCGGAGCACAGATACAGGGAGGTCAGGTATTCATTGCTGCCCAGCGTCAGGGAGCTTTCCGAGCCGCCCGTACCGCCGTGGGAGAAGACATAGCTGTTGCTCAGCGTCACTTCCACACGGTCCACTCGGTTGCCGGCGCGAATCGTGAGCTTGCTCACCGCGGGGCTGTCCGGCAGGCTGTATACATCGTTATACGCAACGCCATGCGGACCACCCCATGTATCGCTGAGCCGGCGATTCGGGGCGGTGGAGAAGCTCCAGGTCGCCTTGATGCCGCGATGGTCGGAGAGCTCTTCCCCCGCCGGGTTCTGGGTGTCCGTCGGAATCAGATAGGAGAGCGCCTGCAGGCCGACGTAGCCGTTGTCGCGGAAGAGGACCTTGTCCACCACCTCGCAATTCGCGCTCGTATAGGCCGGCGTACACACCATGGCCGCGGCGCCCTCCGAAGGCACATCCCCATTGCGAATCTGGCTGACCCAGACATCCGTGAAGCCGCGCCGCAGAAACTCCCACATGTTATCGCCACTGCGGGTGTAGCGCGTGTTGGTATCCCCCATGACAATCACGGCATTGCCGGCGGAATGCGTCTCGATGTAGCCAAGAAGCTGCAGGATGTTCTGGCGACGCGCGTTCAGATCCGCGGCTTCTGTCTGGGCCTGCGTGTGGAGGTTGTAGACATCCACATATACGCCTTCCGCCAGGCGGGTGCGTGCAATGGTGAAGCCCTTGGGGGTCAGGCAGTCAACCCCGTTGCAGTGATTCCAGGAGACCCGCTCCCAGTCCATGTAGGGGAAGCGGCTCAGCGAATTGAGACCGCTGCCGATACCCGCACCGCCACTGGTGGGTGAGCGATATGGATGGTCATCACAGGTGTCGTAGAGCGCCGCGTGGTAGTTGAAGTCCTCCTGGACGTTGACGAAGTCGAACTGCCTGACGTAGCAGCTGATCTGCTCCGTTGCGCTCTGGCGGTCGCTGGTGGCGCTGGAGAGTATCTCCGGCAGGCCGGCGATGTTGTAGGTCAGCGTGCTGAACGAGCCACTGGCGGCATGGGCCTGGTAGCTCAAAAGGGCTGTCATTCCCACTGCAAGGCCTCGAAGAATGTTCCTCGTGCTCACGTATCGCTCCTCGTCGTTTACAGCGCACCGCGTTCAGCCTTGCATGGCACCTTCGAGTGCCGCTGCATCACGGCGAGGATTGTTTCATCTCCGGAAATCTGGTTTCCAGTGGTTTTCGCATTTTGCGGCATGGGGCCGGAGATGCGGTGCCTGCCGCACGGCCCGCCAGGTGTACCAGGCGTCGTAGGCGAGGTTGGCCAGGGGGATGCCGCTGCGCCTCACCACCCCGTCGCGCCAGGGGTTGCGCTCGAAGGCGCTCCGGAGCTCGCGATACAGCCCCCGCACCGAGCGCTGGGACATCAGCTTCCGCGGGTCCACCTTCAGGCTCGCCAGCGTGTGCTCGTAGCGCCAGATGTCGTCCAGCCAGAACTCGCCATCTGGCGGGTGGGCGCGGCCTACCTCCCGGCACGCATTTGCGTGATTGCATCGCCGCCGTGCGCGGAACCCTCAAGAAACCGTCCTCGATGGCTCCTAGGTTGGCCATCGAGGAGCCCGGAGCGAGGGAGTGGTCCGCATGCGGCGCATTCGTGTCATCGATAGTCACACAGGCGGTGAGCCCACCCGCGTCGTCACCGACGGAGGCCCGGAGCTGGGACAGGGCGACATGGCGGCCCTGCGCGAGCGCTTCCGTGAGCAGTTCGACGCATATCGCAAGGCCATCGTCTGCGAGCCTCGCGGTTCGGACGTCATGGTGGGCGCGCTGCTGTGTCCTCCCACCCTCCCCTCCTGTGTCGCGGGCGTCATCTTCTTCAACAACGTCGGGTACCTGGGCATGTGCGGCCACGGCACCATCGGCGTGGTGAAGACGCTGGAGTACCTGGGCCGCATCACTCCGGGTGTCCACGCCCTGGAGACGCCCGTGGGCGTCGTGAAGGCCACGCTGCACCCGGATGGACGCGTGAGCATCGCCAACGTGCCGAGCCACCGGCTGGCCCACGACGTGGTTGTCTCCGTCCCCGGCCACGGCGAGGTGCGCGGCGACATCGCCTGGGGTGGCAACTGGTTCTTCCTCTCGCGTGCCCGGCACCTTCCCCTGGAGCCGCGGCACATCCCCGCGCTCACCACTTTTGCGTCCGCCATCAAGCAGGCGCTGGCCGGCCAGGGCATCACCGGCACCGGCGGCGCGGAGATAGACCACGTGGAGCTGTACGCGCCCTCGCCCACGCCCGGAGTGGACGCGCGCAACTTCGTCCTCTGTCCGGGGCTCGCCTATGACCGCTCGCCCTGCGGTACCGGGACGAGCGCCAAGCTCGCCTGCCTCGCCGCCGAGGGCGCCCTCGTGGAAGGCAAGACGTGGGTGCAGGAGAGCATCATCGGCAGCCGCTTCGAGGCGCGCTACGTGCGCGACGGCGATCGCATCCTGCCCACCATCACTGGCACGGCGTCGGTGAACGCGGAGGCCACGCTGAGGGTCGACCCCTCGGACCCGTTCGCCTGGGGCATCGGATGAACACCTTCGACTGCGTCATCGTCGGCGGTGGCATCGTCGGCGCGGCGCTCGCGGACGTGCTGAGCGCCGAGGGACTCTCCATCGCGCTGGTGGAGGCCTGCTCCATCGGCTCGGGCACCACGGCGTGTGGCATGGGCCACCTGGTGGCCATGGACGACAACGCGGCGGAGCTCGCGCTCACGGCATGGTCCGTGGCGCTCTGGCGCGAGCTGCGGGATGAGCTGCCGCTCGCCGTCGAGTACGACGCGTGCGGAACGCTCTGGCTCGCCACCGACAGCGAGGAGCGGGCCGCCATTGACGCCAAGGTCGCGAGCTACCGTGGCGTGGGCGTGCGCGCCGAGGTGCTGGATGCCGCCGCGCTCCGTGAGGCGGAGCCCGCCCTCTCCCCCGGGCTCGTCGGCGCGCTGCGGGTTCCGGACGATGCCGTGCTGTACCCGCCGCGTGCCGCGCTCCACTTCGCGCGGCGAGCTCGAGACAGGGGCGCCCGGCTGATGCCCGGCTGCCCGGTTCATGCGTTGCGCCCGGGAAGCGTGGTGCTGGAGAACGGCGAGGCTCTCGCCGCGGGCCACATCGTGCTCGCGGCGGGGGTGGCCAGTCCCCGTCTCTGCCCGGAGCTGCCCATCTCCCCTCGCAAGGGGCACCTGCTCATCACCCACCGCGGCGCTCCGGTGGTGCATCACCAGCTCGTGGAGCTGGGCTATCTCAAAAGCGCGCATGGCTCGGGCGGGGCGTCCGTGGCCTTCAATGCCCAGCCGCGTGTCACCGGGCAGCTCCTGCTGGGGTCGTCGCGCCAGCCGGGCGCGGACGGAAGCCACGTCGAGCCCGCCATCCTGGAGCGCATGCTGAAGCGCGCCGCCGACTTCCTTCCGGGACTCGACGGGCTGCGGGCCCTCCGCGTCTGGACGGGACTGCGTCCGGCCACCCCGGATGGATTGCCGCTGCTCGGTCCCCATCCGGAGAAGCCCTGGCTGTGGCTCGCCTGTGGCCATGAAGGGCTCGGCATCACCACCGCCACGGGCAGCGCGCGGCTGGTGGCGGACCAGTTGCTCGGCCGCTCCAGCGCCATTGATTCCCGGCCCTACGCGCCCGCGCGCTTCCTGGCGTCCATGACTCCTTTGAGCGAGGCCCACCATGCGTGAGCCCGGAGCAAAGGCCGCCACCTCCGTCACCCTGCGCATCAACGGCCGAGCCCTCACCGTGCCCGCTGGCACTTCGGTGGCGGCGGCACTGGCCCTGGCCGGGGACCTCGTCAGCCGGAGCGACCTGGCGGGACGCCCACGCGGGCCGCTGTGTGGCATGGGCGTCTGCTTCGAGTGCCGCGCCACCGTGGACGGAGTCCCCGAGGTGCTGACGTGCCTCACACCCTGCCGCGAGGACCTGGAGGTGGTGACCGATGCGTGAGGCGTGCGACCTCGTCATTGTCGGTGCCGGTCCGGGCGGACTCGCCGCCGCGTGCCGCGCGGCCGAGGCGGGCCTGGACGTGCTCGTCCTGGACCAGCAGCCCGAGCCTGGTGGACAGGTCTGGCGGGGTGAGGCACGGAAGGGCACGAACCGGCTCGCCCGCCGCTGGCTCTCGCGCTTCGCCGCCTCCGGCGCGCGCTTCCGTCCCGGGGCCCGAGTCGTCGCCGCGCCCGAGCCGGGGCTGCTCCTCGTCGAAGAAGGCCCGTCCTCGCTCGCGGTGCGCTACGGCCGGCTGGTGCTCGCCACGGGAGCGCGGGAACGCTTCCTGCCGTTCCCCGGCTGGACGTTGCCCGGCGTGCTGGGCGTCAGCGGCCTGCAGGTGCTCGTCAAGGACGGCCTCTCCATCCGCGGCCGCCGCGTGGTGCTGGCGGGCACGGGCCCCCTGCTGCTCGCCGCCGCCGCGACGCTTCATGCCCACGGAGGAGAAGTCCTCCTCATCGCCGAGCAGGCGCCCGCAGCGCGTCACTGGGGCTTCGCCCTCCAGCTCTGGCGCTACCCGGGCAAGCTGCTCCAGGGCGCGGTGCTGTCGGCGGGACTCGTGGGAGTGCGCACGGCCACGGAAGCGTGGGTCCTGGAGGCACGCGGCGAGCACCGGCTCGAAAGCGTCCGGATGTCCGTGAGCGGCCGCGAGGAGCAGCTCGCGTGTGACTACCTGGGCGCGGCCTGGGGGCTCGTCCCCAACCTGGAGCTGGCACGGCTGCTGGGCTGCGAGGTGTCGGGCGGGGCCGTGGTCGTGGACGAACGGATGGAGACGCGCGTCCCTCGCGTCCACGCCGTGGGCGAGCTGCTCGGCATCGGCGGAGTGGACCAGGCGCTCATCAGCGGAGAGCTTGCGGGCCTCGCCGCCGCGGAGCAGCCCGTCCCGGACTCGCTGGAGAAGTCGTGGCGGCGCGTCCGCGCCTTCGCCGGCGCACTGGCCCTTCACGATGCTCCGCGCCCGGAGCTGCGCCGGCTCGCCACGCCGGAGACGCTGCTGTGCCGCTGTGAGGACGTGCCGCTCTCCGCGCTGGAGGACTGCACGAACCTCCGCGAGGCCCGGCTCTACGCGCGGCTGGGAATGGGCTCCTGCCAGGGCCGCACCTGCGGCGCCGCGGCGGAGACCCTCTTCGGCTGGGCCGCCGAGAGCGTACGTCCGCCCGGCCTGCCCGCGCGCATCGGCAGTCTGCGACCTCCCGCTGAACCCCCACCCACCCTGAAAAGAGAGTCATGAGCCCCTGGAATGGTGTCCTTCCCGCCATCACCACCCCCTTCAACGCGGACCTGTCCGTCGACCACGGCGCGGTGCGAGCGCACGTGCGCTGGCTCGTGTCGAGAGGCTGTACCGGCATCATCCCCTGCGGCTCGCTGGGCGAGGGCGCGACGCTGAGCCTGGAAGAGAAGGCCGCGCTGATGCGCACCTGCACGGAGGCGGTGAAGGTCCCCGTCATCCCGGGTATCGCCGCCCTCTCCACCGCGGAGGCCGTCCGGCTGGCGAAGGCCGCCGAGGACGCGGGCTGCGCGGGGCTGATGGTGCTGCCGCCGTATGTCTATTCGAGTGACTGGCGCGAGATG
The DNA here is from genome assembly GCF_020037125.1 of Myxococcus sp. RHSTA-1-4. Classification (GTDB taxonomy): domain Bacteria; phylum Myxococcota; class Myxococcia; order Myxococcales; family Myxococcaceae; genus Myxococcus. The sequence continues at coordinate 31,023 of NZ_JAIQDG010000009.1, read as the reverse complement.
AAGGCCCACATGGCCGCCGTCCTCCGTGCCACGAAGCTGCCGTGCCTCCTCTACAACAACCCCGTGGCCTACCGGACGGACTTCACCCCGGCGCACCTGGCCGAGCTGGCCGCCGAGTTCGACAATGCCTCGGCGGTGAAGGAGTCCTCCACCGATGCCCGGCGCGTCACCGGCATCCGCGCCCTGCTGGGTGACCGGCTCGCGCTGGGCGTGGGCGTGGATGACTGTCTCGTGGAGGGCGTGGAGGCGGGTGCGCGCTTCTGGGTCGCGGGGCTGGTGAATGCCTTCCCCGACGAGTCGGTGCGGCTGTATGAGCTGGCCATCGCTGGAAAGAAGGACGCCGCCTTCGCGCTGTACCGCTGGTTCCTGCCGCTGCTGCGGCTGGACACCGTGACGAAGTTCGTCCAGCTCATCAAGCTGGTGCAGCAGGAGATGGGCTGGGGCCATGAGCGCGTCCGCCCGCCCCGGCTGGAGCTGGCCGGCGCCGAGCGCGAAGAGTGCCTGCGCGTGCTGCGCGAGGCGCTGGCGAACCGGCCGGCCCTGTAGAGCGAGGACCATCGGAATGGATTGGATGGGATTGTCTTTGATTGGCGCCGGGCGCGGTGAGCCCGGCGGTGCATCCTTCACCGGCTGGGACCCGGCGGCGGGTGTGGCACTGGAGCCCCGCTACCACTCGGCGCACCCTCACGAGGTGGACCGGGCCTGCCAGCTCGCGGAGCAGGCCGCGCCCGCCTTCGCCGCCCTGCCCTCGCGCGCGCGAGCCGTGTTCCTGGAGCACATCGCCGAGTCGCTCCTGGCGGCCGAGCCCGACTTCCTGGCCGTCACCCCCCGGGAGACGGGGCTTCCCCCCGCGCGCGTCCAGAGCGAGCTGGGCCGCGCCGCCGGGCAGTTCCGCCAGTTCGCCCGGCTCCTCGAGGAGGGGAGCTGGGTGGATGCGCGCATCGACCACGCCCTGCCCGAGCGGCGCCCCGTGCCCCGCCCGGACCTGCGCTCCATGCTGCGCGCGGTGGGGCCGGTGGCGGTGTTCGGCGCGAGCAACTTCCCGCTCGCCTTCTCCGTGGCGGGCGGCGACACCGCCTCCGCGCTGGCGGCGGGCTGTCCCGTCGTCGCCAAGGCCCACCCCGCCCACCCGGCCACGTCCGAGCGCGCGGGCCAGGCGGTGCGCGCCGCGGTGGCCGCATGCGGTCTGCCGGAGGGAGTGTTCTCGCTCCTGTTCGACGCCGGCACGGAGGCGGGCCGCGCCCTGGTGCGACACCCCGCCATCCGCGCGGTGGGCTTCACCGGCTCGCGTGCCGGGGGCCGCGCGCTGATGGAACTGGCCGCCGCGCGGCCCGTCCCCATTCCCGTCTTCGCGGAGATGGGCTCCATCAACCCCGTCTTCCTCCTGCCCGGGGCGCTGGCCGCGCGTCCCGAGGCACTGGCGGACGCGCTGGCCGCCTCCATCCTCCAGGGCGCGGGCCAGTTCTGCACCTCGCCCGGACTGCTCGTGGCCGTCGACGGCCCGGGCTACGAGGCGTTCCGCGCCCGCCTTGTCGAGCGCCTGGGAGCCGTCTCCGCGGTGCCCATGCTGACGCCCGGTATCGCCGAGCGCTTCCGCGAGGGCGTGAGCCGGCTCGCCGCGCGCGCGGACACCCGTACATGGGTCCGAGGCGAGTGCCGCGGGGCCCATGGCGCGCCCGCGCTGTTCGAGGTGGACGCGGGCCCGGTGCTGACGGACGCGGCGCTGACGGACGAGGTGTTCGGGAGCTGCGCGGTGCTGGCGCGCGCCCGGGAGGTCCGGGACATCGCGAGCGTGGCCTCGCGTCTGGAGGGCCAGCTCACAGCGACGCTGATGGTGGAGGCCGGAGACCACGCGCTGGCATCGGAGCTGCTCCCCGCCCTCTCGGACCGGGTGGGCCGCGTGCTGGTGAACGGGGTGCCCACCGGCGTGGAGGTCTGTCCCTCCATGGTGCATGGCGGCCCCTACCCCGCGAGCTCGGATGGCCGCTTCACCGCCGTGGGCACCGGAGCCGTTCGCCGCTTCGTCCGGCCGGTGTGCTTCCAGTGCGTCCCCGACGTGCTGCTGCCCGCGGAGCTGCGCGAGGAGAACCCGCTGAACCTGTGGCGCACGGTGGATGGTGTCCTGGCGCGGAGATGAAACCCCGGGCGGTGAAGCCGCCCGGGGTGTGCCTCGCCCCGTCAGGGGGCCTCGTCGAAGCGCGCTTCCACCCTCACCCCCGCGTACGGTGCGCGGGCCTTGAGCATCACATGGTACCAGTTGCCATCCATCGGAGAGGGAATGTCCACCGTCTCGTCGTTGCCGGAGAGATAGGGCCGGTAGTCGAACTCCGTCAGCGTGGGCCACTGGACGGCGCGGATGTACATGTCCGCGTTGCCCGTTCCTCCGCTGGACTGGAAGCGCAGGTTGCGCGCGCCGTAGGGCACCCAGAGGTAGAAGTACAGCGCATCACTGCTGGCGAGGCCGTCCCGGTAGCAGCCATTGCCCAGCACCATGGAGTTCGGGTCCGTGCAGCGCGTGCCGGTTCCAGTGCCGGGGTTGGCGCAGGTGCGCGGGTCGGTCGCGGTGGCGACACAATCAATCCACTGGTGGAACTCCACGTCCCGCGAGCTGCCAATCCCATCCAGGTACTGGCGATAGGCGGTGTAGTTGCCAGCGCGGAACTGACCGAGCATGGTGCCCACCTGGTCCGCATGGCGCTCGAACATGAAGCGCACGGCCAGGTAGCCCCAGTAATACACACGCTCCGTGCCGCTGTTGTAGTCGTTGCGGAAGATCTGGCTGAGCTGGAAGCCCTTGCTCGTGCCGAGCTCCACGGCGTGAGCGTTGTCGTCCTTCCTGGAGACGTACTCGGCGAGGCCTTCAATCCACCAGATGGTGGGCTGGCTGATGCTGTCACCGAAGTCGCCCTTCATGTCGAAGCGGCCGTCCAGGTAGTGGACGTACTCGTGCTCCAGGTTCCAGATCTTGAACGTGGGCCGCACCCACTCCGCCTCGTACGCGATGAACCGGGCCTGGTTGCCGGCAGCGGAGGGGTCTCCCTCCAGGTACATGCCACCGTTGTTGGTATCGATGCCGAACAGCGCCCCGGCGTAGGTCTGGTAGTCCAGGCTGCTGTCGAAGATGACCATCTCCAGGGCGGTGTTGCCGTCGTCGGCCACGGGCACACGGTTTGTCTTCAGCGTGTCGTGGAAGTACGTCTCCTGCGCCGCGAGCTGGCCGCAGCTCTGGCTCAGCTGCGTGGCCGTCATGTCCTGGGCGCGCATGCGCAGGGTGGCGCTGCACGCGTGCGACACCTCGAGCACCGCCTGTTCCAGCGTGCGCCGGAAGTCGCAGATGCCGTAGTACGCACAGTTGGCGCCGTCGTAGTAGTCCGCCATCTCCGCCGCGCCCACCCAGACGCCCGCGCCCGGTCCCGTCATGGAGTGGTTGGCGATGAGTGCCTTCACCCGGGGCCGCGTCTTGTCGAGCAGCGCTCCGGTGTATTGCAGGAAGCGGGACAGCTCGCGCGCGGCGTTGACGGTGAGGAACTGGTGGTCGGTGCCCAGCAGGTGCTCGTTCCGGGCCACGAAGCCGTTCAGCGTGTCGATGATGGACGTGTCCTGGTTCACCGCCGCCACGAAGTCCGCGTTGTAGTGGCCGCGAAACAGGCCGACGAACACGTTGTTGGTGGCGCTGCGCATGTACCAATAGGCCAGGGCCGTGTCGTTGAAGCGGTCGAGGAGTCCCTGGAAGGTGCCCAGGTGGAGTGCGTTCTCCCCCGAGCTGTCGATGAGGATGACGAGCTCGCTGAGCACGCTGCCGTGGGCGTCATTGACGTCGGTGAAGTGGCTGTTGGCCACGAAGGCGGCCAGGGCCGGGCGGATGGCGTTCTTCAGGGCCGTGCCGTAGCTGCCCACGACGTCCGGGTTGTAGTACTGCACGTAGTAGCCGGCGCGCAGGAAGAGGATGAGCTGGAGCGTCCCGCTGGTATTGCTTCCGGTGTACGCCCGCGCGTCGGTGGTGAGCGCGTTGGCGATGGTGACCATCTTGCTCTCGGCGAACACCTGGGCGGCGCGGGAGCCCGTGACACCGAACAGCGAGTTGACGCACTCCACCGTGGAGCCCTTCACCAGCGTCACGAGCGAACCTCCGCTGGCGGAGGCGAAGGCCGCCGTGTCACAGGCGGCGAGCAGCGCCCTGGACGGCGGGCGCGGCGTCAAGGCTTCTCGAAGCTGCTCCGGGGAGACGTCCGGCGGGCGCTCCTCCGTGGGGATGCGCTGGTGGGGATGCTCGAGTCCATGCGCCCTCCGGGCTTCGGCCGGCGCGGGGCCGCCGGGGCGGGCGGAAGCGCCCGGTCCGAACAGGGTGAGACAGACTGCGAGGGCGATGTGACAGCGACACCAATCCACGAATGGGCTACGCATGGCTTCGTGCTCCTCGGAGGGGGATGGTTCGGCTCCTCGGTGTCGCCGTCCGCACCGCCCTGCCCCGCTCCCCGGCACATCGCTGCGTCAGGAGACACCGGCGTGGGTTTCACGCGGAGTCCAAGGTATTCGCGAGCAAGACTGTGATTCTTGTGTCTTTCCCTTGTGGGGGCGTATGGAAACCACCAAAGCGCGCGCGGAGCTGGAGCACTGGCGGGTGGACTTCATGGGGCGGGTGGCGAATCCGTTCTTCGCGGAGGCGCTGTTCGACCGGGTGCCGGACATCGTCTTCTCGGTGAAGGACACCCGGGGGCGGTACGTGTGCATCAGCGAGGCCTGCGCGGAGCGCTGCGGCCTGGAGAGCAAGGCGGCGGCGGTGGGCCGCACGGCGCATGACCTGTTCCCCCGGCACATGGCGGACCGCTACGTGCGGCAGGACCAGCGGGTGTTCCGGACGGGGCGGCCCCTCGTCGACAACCTGGACCTGACGCTCTTCAACAACCGGAAGCCGGGCTGGTGCCTGACGAGCAAGGTGCCGCTGTTCGACGCCTCGGGGGCGGTGATGGGGCTGGCCTGCCTGTCCAGGGACGTGCACGAGCCCGGGCGCGCGGGACTTGTCGATGAGCGCTTCGCGGCGACCATCGACCACATCCAGGCCCACTACGGGGAGCGGCTGCGCATCGACGCGCTGGCGCGGCGGGCGGGCATGTCCGCCGCGCAGTTCGAGCGAAGGATGCGGCGCATCTTCCAGCTCTCCGCCGGGCAGTTCATCATGAAGACGCGCATCGACGCGGCGGCGGAGCGGCTGTCGGACACGGAGCAGTCCATCGCGGCCATCGCCCTCGCGGTGGGGTTCTGCGACCAGAGCGCGCTGTCACGGCAGTTCAAGCAGGTGACCGGCCTGAGCCCGCGCCATTACCGGCAGCTCGTGGCTGTCCCGGGAGCGCCTCAGCCCCGGCAGAAGTCCTCGGCGGAGTAGCTACGAGGTGACGTTCTACTGCCCGAACCGAGCCCGGAGCGAAGGGCGAGGAGCACAAGCACGACCGCCGGGCCCCTCTCCCACGGGACCCGGCGGCGGGTCAGAGAATGCAGAAGTAATAGGCGCTGGAGCGGATGGCGGACTCCACTGCGGGGCCAGCCTATGACCCACGCCACCTCCGGGCCACGGCTCAAGCGCGCAGCGTGCCTTCAATGACTGTCACCGCGACCCCGCCGATGCGCGCCCGCTCGGGCTGTCCCGGCCGGCCCGTCACCTCCACTTCAATCCGCCCCGGCTTGCCAATGGCATCGCCCTGCTCGATGCGCGCCCGCACCGTGCCGCCGTTGTCGGGCAGCGCCAGCACGCCGTGCGTCGCCAGGTACATGCCAAGCGGCCCCGCGGCCGAGCCCGTCACGGGGTCCTCCGCCACGCCCAGCCCGGGCACGAAGTAGCGCGAGTGCGCGATGCTGCTCGCGTCCTTCGTCTCGCGGGTGAACACGTACACGCCTCTCAGCCCATGCGGACGCAGCGCCTCCGCGAGCGCCCCGGAGCGCGGCGCCAGGGCCCACACATCCTCGCGGCGCCGCAGGGGCACCATCACCCGGTGCCCGTTGCGCAGTACCGGCAGCGAGCGGTCCACCATCTCCACCGTTCCACCCACCAGCGGCATCACCGCCTCCAGCGGCACCGGGCTCTCCACCCACGGCAGCCTCGGCGTGACGATCCACGCACGGGCGCCTCTCGGGCCCACGGCCTCCAATTCCACGTCCAGCGTGCCCGCCCTGCACTCCAGCCGGTACACGCCCGGAACCTTCAGCACTCCCCGCTCGGCCAGCAGGTGGAACGTGGCCACGGTGGCGTGGCCGCAGAAGTCGATCTCGTCCGTGGGCGTGAAGTAGCGCAGACGGACGGTGCCCTCCCCCGGCGGAGACAGCAGGAACGCCGTCTCGGACGCGCCCACCGCCGTCGCGATGCGCTGCATGGCCTCGGCGTCCAGCCCGGCCGCGTCCAGCACCACGCCGGCGCGGTTTCCGGCCCCCGGGGTCTGCGTGAAGGCATCGACGATGGTCAGTTGCATGGCATGCACCTCTCCCTGGCGCGAAAGAACGGAGGACCGCCCCGCGCGATTTGTACCGATACAATCCCCAGCAAGAATCGACACAATGGATGCATTGCGCGCGACCCGGCGTCAACCGTATGAATTGTCACCATGACAAGCTGGACGCCGCAGCTCCGGGGCCGGGAGGGCCCGCTGTACCGGGTCATCGCGGATGCGCTGGCCGCGGACATCGACGAGGGACGCCTGGCGCCGGGAACGCGCCTGCCCACGCACCGCGAGCTGGCGGAGAAGGTCGGCGTCACGGTGGGCACGGTGACGCGGGCCTACGCGGAGGCCGAGCGCCGGGGCCTCATCGGCGGCGAGGTGGGCCGGGGCACCTTCGTGCGCCACCGGGATGCGCCGCGCCACCTCCCTGCTCCCATGCCGGACACGGGAGACGATGCTCTGGTGGAGCTGGGCCTCAACTGGCCGGCCACGCCTCCCGGAGACCCGGCGGGCACGGCGCTCCGCAAGACGCTGGACGCGCTCCAGCGCTCGCCGCGCCTCTCCGAGCTGCTCGACTACCAGCCCCACGCGGGGCTGCTCGCGCACCGCGAAGCCGGCGCCGCGTGGCTGTCACGCTTCGGCGTGGAGGTGGGGCCGGAGCAGGTGGTGGTGTGCTCGGGCGGGCAGCACGCCATGGAGGTGGCCCTCACCGCCCTCACCCGCCCCGGTGACACGGTGCTGGCCGAGTCCCTCACCTACTCCGGCCTGAAGGTCCTCGCGAACCGGCTGCACCTGCGCCTCCACGGCGTGGCCATGGACGAGCAGGGCCTCAAGCCGGACGCGCTGGAGGCCGCGTGCCGCACGGGCGCGAAGGTCCTCTTCTGCCTCCCCAACCTCCAGAACCCCACCGGCACGGTGATGCCCGAGGAGCGCCGCCGCCGCATCGCCGCGGTGGTGCGCAGGCACGGGCTCACCGTGGTGGAGGACGACGCCTACGGGCTGCTGCTCGACAAGCGCCCGCCGCCGCTGTGCGCGCTGGTGCCGGAGTCCTGCTGGTTCATCGGCGGCGTGTCCAAGCTGCTCGCGCCGGGGCTGCGCATCGGCTACCTCGCGGCGCCGGCCGGAGCGGGCACGGAGCGGCTCGCGGAGGAAGCGGGCCTGGCCGCGCGGATGACACCGCCGCTGATGGCGGAGGTCGCCGCGCGCTGGATTCAGGACGGAACCGCGGACGAGCTGGTGGTCCGCCGCCGCCGCGAGGCCCAGGAACGGCTGGAGCTGGCGCGCGAGGTGCTCGGAGACGCCCTACCGAAAACACCCCGTATCCCCACGTACCACCTGTGGCTGCCCCTCCCGGCGAGCTGGCGCTCGGAGCCCTTCACCGCGCAGGCCCGGCGGCGTGGAGTCTCCGTCACGCCCGCCGAGGTCTTCACCGTGGGCCCCGCCACCGCGCCGGCCGCGGTGCGCGTGTGCCTGGGAGCACCGCGCACCCGCGCCTCACTGGAGAAGGGCCTGCGCCGGCTGCGAGAGACGCTGGAGGGAGGGCCGGAGCCGCTCGCCTCCATCGTCTGACTCACTTCACTTCTGCGGCACCGGCACGGACCGGACGTGGATCTCCCGGAGCTGCTTCTCGTCCACGTCGCCGGGGGCCCCCGTCATGGTGTCCGTGCCCGTCTTCGTCTTGGGGAACGGAATCACGTCGCGCAGGGACTCGGCGTTGGTGAGCAGGAAGGCGAGCCGGTCCATGCCCAGGGCGATGCCACCGTGCGGAGGCGCGCCGAACTTCAGCGCGTCCAGCAGGAAGCCGAACTTCGCCTGGGCCTCCTCGTCGCTGATGCCCAGCGCCTTGAACACCTGCGCCTGGACCTTCGGGTCATGGAGGCGGATGGAGCCGCCGCCAATCTCGAAGCCGTTGAGCACCACGTCGTAGCGGTGGCACTTCACCCGGCCCGGGTCCGTGAGCAGGTGCTCCACGTCCGCGTCGTGCGGCCGCGTGAAGGCGTGGTGCGCCGCCACCCAGGTGTTCGTCTCCTCGTCGTGCTCGAACAGCGGCGGGTTCACCACCCACAGGAACTTCCACTGGCCGCCGCTGCCGTACTCCGGAATCAGCCCCAGCTTCTTCGCCACGTGCACGCGCAGGTTCGCCATCACCGTGTGCACCAGCGCTTCCTTGCCGAACTGGAACAGGATGAGGTCGCCCGTCTTCGCGTTGACGGCCGCGTTGATGGCCTGCCGCAGCGCGGGGGTGATGGTCTTCGACAGCGGCGACTGCGTCCACTCGCCGCCCTCGGCCACCTTCGCGCGGGCCAGGCCCTTCGCGCCCGCCTGCTTCGCGAACTCCTCCAGCTTGTCGCTCTCCGCGCGGCTCATCGCCTTCTCCGCGGGGATGACCATCGCCTTGACGATGCCCTTGTTCTGCACCGCCTCGAACATCATCGGCACGCCGCCCGCCTCGCCGTGCTCGCGAATCAGGTCCGTGAGCACCACGTGCTCCAGCCCGAAGCGCAGGTCCGGCTTGTCGTTGCCGTACTTCGCCATGGACTCGTAGAAGTCCATCCGCATGAAGGGCGTGGGGATGTCGATGCCCAGCACCTCGCCCCACAGCTTCTTCAGCAGGCCCTCGATGATGGTGAAGATGTCGTCCTGCTGGACGAAGCTCATCTCCACGTCGATCTGCGTGAACTCGGGCTGCCGGTCCACGCGCAGGTCCTCGTCACGGAAGCACTTGACGATCTGGAAGTACCGGTCGAAGCCGGCCACCATGAAGAGCTGCTTGTAGAGCTGCGGGCTCTCCGCGAGCGCGTAGAACTTGCCCGGATTCATCCGGCTCGGAACGAGGAAGTTGCGCGCGCCGCCGGGCGTGTACTTGCCCATGAACGGCGTCTCCAGCTCCAGGAAGCCGTTCTCCACCATGTACGAGCGCGTCAGCGCGTTCATCTTCGAGCGCGTCATCAGCGACTTCTGGAGGGGCCCGCGGCGCAGGTCCAGGTAGCGGTGCGCCAGCCGCTTCTCCTCCGAGGTGTCGATGCTGTCCTCGATGGGGAACGGCGTCGGCTCCGAGCGGTTGAAGATGGTGAGGTCGGTCGCCTTGACCTCGATTTCACCCGTCTTCATCTTCGGATTCACGTTCTTGCCGCGCGACACCACCTTGCCGCGCACGCCGATGCAGAACTCCAGGCGGAGGCTGCCGGCGAGCGCGTGGGCCTCCGCGCTGTCCGGCTCGAACACCACCTGGGTGAGGCCCTCCCTGTCCCTCAGGTCGATGAAGACCGCGCCGCCGTGGTCTCGGCGGTTGTGCACCCAGCCGAAAAGGACGACCTGCTCGCCGACATTGGCTGCGGTGAGCTGACCGCAATTGTGGGTACGCTTGACCTCGGAGATGAACGGGACCGCCATGGACAAGACCGCCTGCTGGGTTCGAGTTCGAAAGGAGGGAAAGCGCGGCACCATACGGATCGTGGAAACGACGCGTCAAGGAATCCGCGCATGCCTCACTCCCCTCAAACGGTCGGATTTCGGGCGGATTCCTGACGCCTCCCCTGCCCGCCAGCCTTCCGCGCCCGGCCCGCAACTCCGGGCCCTCCCGCGTGTTGCTGGCTCCATGCAGGGGGAACCCAGGTCCGCGCTCCACCCGCCCGGCCGGCTCGGGCGGAGCCTCGCCACGCTCGCGCTCGTCGCCTCGGGGCTGATGGCGCGGCCCGCGCTCGCGGAGGAGGCCCGGGAGGTCTCCGTCACCACGGAGGTCAGCGCGGGCCGGGGCTTCCGGGCCTGGAGCCTGCTCGGCGATATGGGGCTCGCTGGGAATACCACCTTCCTCACGCTCGGCTACACCGCCGCCCGGCCCGAGGCGGGCACCGCGGCCACACACCAGCTCTCCGTGGGCCTGGACCGTGTCCTGGGCGAGCACTGGCTGGTGGCCGTCATGGCGAGCGTGGGGCTGCCCAAGAGCACGCTCACCGAGCTGGCCCCCGAGCGGCCGAGGCTGGGCCTGCCGGGCGTGGACGCGCGCACCGGGTACTCCAGCCAGTCCCTGCTGCTGTCGGCGGCCTACGACTCGGCGGGCTTCTCCGGCGTGGAGTTCGGCCTCGACGCGGGGCTCTCCCTCACCCGCCACCCGCTGAGCCGGGAAATCATCGTCCCCTCGCGCACCGGGACGACGGTGCGCTACTCCCGCGAGGAGCTGCTCTGGGTGGCGCGGCCCTCCCTGGGCGCGAGGCTGCTGCTGGGGCTGCGCTGGGAGCTGGGCCTGCGCGCCGGCCTCACGCTCTACAGCGAGGACCCGCTCACCGCCGGCCAGTTCACCGACGAGGAGACGGCGGAGCTCACGCGCCGCTTCGAGAACGCCCTGGAAGCCCGCCGCGCCCTGCTGGGCCTGAGCACCCGCATCAACCGCGACGTGGGCTCCGGGGTGGCCCAGCGCATCTCGGACGTCAACGCCACCACCGGCATCCCCACCGCCCCCTCGCGCTTCGACGTCAAGCCCTCCGTCACCTGGCGCGCCACCCGGGACGTCCGGGGGCAGCTCTCCTACGCCTTCACCCGCTACGTCCCCGGCGAGGGCCTGTCCCACGTGCTGGCCACCCGCTGGACGGTGCGTCTGGGGGAACCGGTGCGGGTGTGGGCCTCGGTGGCATTGCAGGTGGACCACCTGGAGGCCGCGGAGGACGGGACGGACGCCGCGGAGCCCTCCCGGGTCCGCTCCGGCCTTCTCTCGCTCGGGGGGGAATACACGTTCTGACCGGTCCGGAGTAAAACGGCGTCATGCTCCGAACAGTCATTGCCGCCACCGCCACGCTGGGCCTGGCCGCCGGCTGCGCGCCCGATACGAGCGCCCCCGTCAAGGTCCAGGCCCTGGTGCTCTCCAGCAACGGCGAGTACGTCCCCCAGGAGGTCGAGCTCAAGACCGTCACCGACATCGTTGGCCTCAAGGGCACGGTGGCCGACCTCCATGGAGGCGCCCGCATCGTCTACGACTCGCAGGACCAGGACCTGCAGACCGCGACGACGCCCGAGGCCTTCGCCAACGCCCTCCTCAAGGGGGCGGGCCATGACGTCAAGGCCAGCTACATCGACCAGGACGGCATCCTCTGGCCGGCGGACTTCCACACCTGGAACATGGTGACGGCGTACTACAACCTCGAGCGCGCCTTCGACTACTTCCAGAACGTGGGCAACATCCCCGCGGCGGACTTCAAGGACCCGGTCAAGACGTACTACTTCCCCGAGTTCGTCATCGCCGACATCGACAAGGACCCGCTGGTCGACAACGCGCTCTACTTCTCGCCCATGGCGTCGTTCATGGTGCTGCCGTTCGACCAGCTCCAGCGCGCCCCGCTGGCCATCAACGCCGGCATCATCGCCCACGAGTACTCGCACCGCGTCTTCAACCTGAAGGCCTACAACGGCGCGCCCTTCCCGGAGGCGCTGTCGCTCTGGTCCTCCTCCAGCCCCAGCCCGGGCGCCAACATCCTCAAGTCGCTCGACGAGGGCCTGGCGGACTTCCACGCCTACGGCACCACCTGCCGGTCCATCAAGGGCTGTGACACGCGCTTCCTCGGCACGTCCTTCGAGGGCGAGTACGCGCAGATTGCCGCCAACCGCGACCTCGCCGTGACGAACCGCTGCATGACGGCCGCCCTGCGCAACCAGCTCCTGAACCAGGGCCTGGGCGAGTTCAGCGGCAAGGAGTACGAGGTGGGCACCCTCATCGCGAGCGCCCTCTACCAGGCCGGAGAGAACACCGGGCAGCGCGAGGTGCTGATGCGCTCCGTCGTCGCCGCCTACAACGACTCGAGTCCGCAGACGCCGGGCCTCTACCAGCTCGCCCAGCAGAACCTCAATGACCAGTCCAGGTTCACCCTGGCCGTGGCCGTGGGCGCCATCATCACCCACGTCACCGACCTGAGGCTGAAGGAGGCCGTCTGCAACGAGCTGATGGACCACCTGCAGATTCCGAGGGACTTGCTCGTCGGCACCCCCAATCCCAACCTCTGCCCGGCCAGCTCCACGCCCGGCACCACCTGCCCCGCGCTGCCCACCGAAGGATGAGGACCTCACCCGTGAAGACCTGGCTCGTACGCTGCCTCCTGGGTGGCCTTGTTCTGTCCACCCCCGCCCTCGCGCAGGACGATGATGACCCGTACGCCTACCCGGACGAGGAGACCTCCCGTTCCGAGGAGGATGACGAGTCCTATGACCGCCGCGTGAAGAACGTGGACCAGACGGACGACTTCCGCCGCGTCTCCGAGCAGGAGGGCGAGGACGGCGACTTCAAGGCGCTCTCCGGCCTGGATGACCCGAACCTCGGCGTGGCCGTGGAGTTCATCACCGGCGCCCTGTTCGTGGACAGCTCCCGCGGCGACTTCGCCGACACACGCGTGGGGCTCGGCGTGCGCGCCACCTGGGAGTACGGCCGCATCCTCGACAGCGAGCCCTTGCGCGAGGCCCTCTGGGCGGACCTCCGGTGGACCTACGGCAGCCTCAGCGACGGCACCCGCTTCATCAGCGGCGACACCCGCCTCCACTACTTCACCATTGCCCCCGCCTATGAGCTGAAGCTGGGCAAGTCGGACTTCGGCTTCTTCGCCCAGGCCGGCGGCGGCCTCGCCTACCAGGCCACCTCCCTCACCGTGGACGCGAACGTGACGAAGGTGAACGGCCTCAAGCCCCTGCTCCAGTACGGCCTCGGCTTCCGCGGCCGTCCCCGGCTGACGTCCTCCGGCAACCTCCGCCTCGCCTTCCGGGTGGAGGCGCTCGCCTTCCGCCGCGGCTACATGAACGACTTCTTCCTGGGCGGCAGCGTCGGTACCGCCTTCTGAAGAACACGGAAAAATCTCCACCCCTCCCGCCCTCTCGTGCCCTCATCTCCTTGGCGTTGCAAGGAGATGAGCCCTGGCATGTGCCGTGCTTACCCTCCCCGTGGGCGGGGGCCGTGGGCTCCCTGGGGGCGGGGAGGCGGATGATGAAGGGCGCGCGGCAGGGACAGGGACAGCACTGGGATCCAGTGTGTGGGAAACAACTGGACACACCCGAGGGCCGGCCCACGGCGGAGTACAAGAAGCGCCGGTACTTCTTCTGCTCGGAGCGGTGCCGTCACGCCTTCGAGCGTCAGGCGGAGCGCTTCCGCCTCAATGAGCTGGCCCGCGTCGGCGCGCTGATGACGCCGGGCCGGGTGCGCTGGGGGCTTGCTTGAGGCGCCCGGGCCCTCTGGCTTCAGGGCCCGCGGGAAGCGCCACGGGCGTCACGCCGCCTTGCGCACGTCCTTGAGGCGCAGCGACAGCTTGCGCTGGCCGCGGAAGGTGTCGAAGCCGGCCTGGAAGGCCAGGTCCACCGGCCCCTCCACGAGCTGCACGCGGTCCGCCATGTTGAAGCCGATGGCGTCCAGCTCCGGCGCCTCCGCCAGGGCCAGCTTGAGGTGGCCGCTGCCGGTACCGGACTTGGGCTGCAGCACGCGCGGGCGGGCGAGCTGCCGGCGCAGCACCAGCACCGGCTCCGGGTTGCCCTGACCGAAGGGCCCCAGGCGCTGGAGTGACTCCACCGCGTTGGCGTCCAGCTCGCGCGGGTTCACCACCGCGTCCACCCGGCACCGGGGGATGAGGTCCTCCGGCGTGAGGCGCTGGAGGGCAATCTTCTCGAAGGCGTCGCGGAAGGCCGGCAGCTTCTCCGCGTCAATGGTGAGGCCTGCGGCGTGCTTGTGCCCGCCGAAGCGCGTCAGCAGCTCCGAGCACCCGCTGAGCGCGTCGTAGAGGTGGAAGGCCTCGATGCTGCGCGCGGAGCCCTTCCCCACCCCGTCCTTCACCCCCACCATGACGGTGGGCCGGTGGAAGCGCTCCACCACGCGCGAGGCGACGATGCCGATGACGCCCGGGTGCCAGCCCTCCTCGTAGAGGACGAAGCCGCGCGCGTCCTTGCGGGACTCGGCCTGTGCCAGCGCCTGCGTGAGGATGTGGCTCTCGATGCCCTGGCGCTCCGCGTTGGCCCGGTCCAGCACGGACGCCAGCGAGCGCGCCGACTCCAGCGACTCCGAGGTGAGCAGCTGCAGGCCCAGCGACGCGTCATGCAGCCGGCCCGCGGCGTTGATGCGGGGCCCCAGGCGGAAGCCCACCTGGCCTGCGGTGACGGAGGCGTCGGGGTCCATGCCCGCCACCTCCTTGAGGGCGCGCACGCCCGGGCGGCGGCCGGCGCTCAGCTCCTGGAGGCCATGGGACACCAGGATGCGGTTGGCGCCGGTGAGGGGCACCACGTCCGCCACGGTGGCCAGCGCCACCAGGTCCATCAGCAGGCGGAGGTTGGGCTCCTTGCGGGTGGCGAAGTAGCCGTCGTCGCGCAGCCGCTTGCGGATGCCCATGCAGAAGTTGAAGGCCACGCCCGCCGCGCACAGCGCCTTGGTGGGGTACTCACAGCCGGGCTGGTGCGGGTTGAGCACCGCCACCGCCGGCGGCAGCGTGGTCGGCACCGTGTGGTGGTCCACCACCACCACGTCCAGGCCCAGCTCCTTCGCGCGGGTGATTTCCGCCACCGAGGCGATGCCGCAGTCCAGCGTCACCAGCACCCGCGTGCCGTCCGCGGCGATGCGCTCCACCGCGCCGAGGTTGAGGCCGTAGCCCTCGTCCAGGCGGTGGGGGATGTACGTGGCCGGTGGGGCGCCCAGCTCCTTGAGGAACAGGTAGAGCAGCGACGTGGAGCACACCCCATCCACGTCGTAGTCCCCGTAGAGGGTGACTTTCTCCCGGTTGCGCAGCGCGCGCGTCAGGCGCTCCACCGCCACCGGCATCCCCTTCATCCGGAACGGGTCCGGCAGGTCCGCCAGCTTGTCGGACAGGAACGCGGCGGCGGACTCCGGTGTCCGGTACCCGCGATGCAGCAGCACCTTCGCCGCGAGCGGATGGAGCGACAGCTCCCCGGCCAGGGACGCAACCTCGTCGTCGACCACGTCTGGAAGCAACCACCGCACGCGCAGCGCCCCTCCTCGGACCTCCCCACGGGGGCGGTTACCGGGACGAATTCTTGACATGCAGACAGTACCTCAGACGTCTGACGAGGGAAGGTCAACCTTGGGCACGACCTTTCCCTTCCTGAATGGGCGTTCAGTCATGCGCTCGCCCTGTCGCCTGCCCGTGGGAGACACGGCGTGCGACCGGTGCACAGCTTGAACCGCACACCCCCAGACAGGAGGACGGCATGGTTCCAAGAGGCATCGCCGCGGGTGCGCTCGCCCTGGCCCTCACCGCCGCAGGCACCGCGTCCGCGCAGGAGCGCAGGGAGGGCCAGCGGGGAGACGTCAACGTGTTCGTGCGCGGCGGCGTCGGCGACTACACCGGCAGCCTGGGTGACTTCACCAGCACCGGCCCCGCCTGGGGCGTGACGCTCAACGTGCAGCCCACCACCTTCATCGGCTTCGAGCTGGGCTACGAGGGCTCGCAGAATGGCGTGGAGGATTTCCGCCTGCTGGAGGAGCCCTCGCTCGTCCGTCAGGGAGGTAGCGCGCTGCTCAAGCTCTCCCCGCCCTTCCTCACCGCCGTGCGTCCCTTCGTGGGGGCCGGCCTGGGCCTGTCCTACGTGGACGTGCAGGGGCAGGCCGCGGACCTCTATGACTCGGACACGATGCAGGAGGTCCCCCTGGCGGCCGGCGTCGAGTTCAACAGCGGCGCCCTCACCGCGGGCTTCCGCACCACCTACCGCGTGCTCCTGAGCGAGGACTGGGCCCAGAACGTCCCGGACGACGACGCCAATGCCGGCCTGCTGGACGCCACCCTCACGCTGGGCGCGCGCTTCTGACGCCCGAAAACACCGAGGGCCCTGCCTCCCACTGCTCGGGAGGAGGGCCCTCGTCGTGTCACCGCTTCCGGCCGGAGTGCCGGCCGGGAGGGTGGTGGCTCACGCCGTCTTCGGGTGCTGGTCGACGTGCCGGGCCTGCCGGGCTTCCTTCGCCGCGGCACGCTCGTCCAGCCAGATGGTCAGCGGGCTGGCGATGTAGATGGTCGAGTACACGCCCACCACGATGCCCACCAGCATCGCCGCGGCGAAGTCGAAGATCTCACCCACGCCGAAGATGAGCAGGCCGATGAGCGACAACGCCGTGGTGAGGGAGGTGAGGATGGTGCGGCCCAGCGTGTCGTTGACCGCGATGTTGATGACCTCCGCGAAGGGCTTGCCCTTGAACTTGGCCATGTCCTCGCGGATGCGGTCGTAGATGACGATGGTGTCGTTCACCGAGTAGCCGACGACGGTCAGCAGCACGGCGATGGACGTCAGGTTGAACTCGCGCCGGGTCACCAGGTAGTAGCCCGCCACCATGATGACGTCGTGGACCATGGCCAGCAGCGCGCCCGGGCCGAACTTGAAGTCGAAGCGGAACGCCACGTAGATGAGGATGGCCACCATGGAGTACAGCAGCGCCATGATGCCGCGGTTGCGCAGCTGCTTGCCCACCTGCGGACCCACGTAGTCCACGCGGCGCTGCTCGAAGTCCGGCTTCTCCAGGCCCTGCCCCAGCGCGGAGAACACCTTGTCCGCCATGCCGCTGGCCACCACCTGGTAGTCGAAGCCGCCGCCCTGCGCCTCGCCCAGCTCGCGGACCTCCTGCACGCCGGTGCCACTGCCCTCGACCGCCTTCTTGATGGCGTCGGAGGGCAGCGCGGTGGCCGAGCGGAAGTTGACGATGCCGTTGGCCAGGTCCGCGTACACGTTGCGGACGCTGCCCAGGCCCTCGATGGCGGCCTTGGCCTTGGCCGCGCTCTCCTCGTTGAGCTGCGTGACGCCGCCCATGCGGAGCAGGAACGAGTTCTCGTCCGCCGCGCCGATGTTCTGCACGCTCACGTCCTCGAGGCCGCCCTTCTGGGCGCGCTCACGGACCTGCTCCGCGGTGATGGAGTGGTCGAACTTCAGCTCCACCACCGTGCCGCCCGCGAAGTCCACGCCCAGGTTGAACCCGAACGCGGCAATCCCCACGATGATGGCCAGGTTGATGATGGTGGAGAGGAATACGGCCGGCTTGCGCTTGCCGATGAAGTCGATGTTCGTCTTGTTCTTGAGAATCTGCATGGCAGTGCGTTCCCGTGCTGGGGCCGGTCAGACCGACACCGACTGCGCGTTACGACCGTGGACGAAGTAGGTCATGAAGACACGCGTCACCACGATGGACGTGAACAGCGACGCCAGCAGGCCGATGATGAGCGTGGTCGCGAAGCCCCGGATGGGACCGGTGCCCGTGAAGAACAGGATGAACGCGGCGATGAGCGCCGTGACGTGCGAGTCGAAGATGGTCCAGAAGGCGCGGTCATAGCCCTGGTCCACCGCCGCCCGGGCCGTCTTGCCGTGGCCCAGCTCCTCGCGGATGCGCTCGTTGATGAGCACGTTCGCATCCACCGCCACGCCCAGCGTCAGCACGAAGCCGGCGATGCCCGGCAGCGTCAGCGTGGCGTTGAAGAGCGCCAGCCCCGCCAGGATGAGCAGGCCGTTCAGCACGAGCGCCAGGTTCGCGATGATGCCGGACTTCTTGTAGTAGACGGCCATGAACAGGAGGACGAGCCCCACGCCCACCAGCGCGGCCATGCCGCCCTTCTTGATGAGCTCGTCACCCAGGCTGGCGCCCACCTGACGGATTTCGCCCACCGTCACCGGCGCCGGCAGCGCGCCGGCCTTGAGCACCAGCGCCAGCGTCTGCGCCTCGCCCAGCCACTCCTCGAAGGTGCGCGCGCCCATGCGGCCCATGGTGATGCGGGCCCGGCCGCCGCCAATCTTCTCGTTGATGTTGGGCGCGGTGTGGACGTTGTCGTCCAGGACGATGGCCATGCGCCGGCCCACGCCCGCCTCGGTGAGCTTCTCGAACTCGCGCGCGCCCGACGGGTCGAAGGCGATGTTCACCTCCGGCTCGTTGAGCTGGCTGAGTGACGCGTCCGCGCCGGCCAGGCTCTCGCCCGTCAGCGGCACGTTCTCCTCCACCAGGTAGCTGCGGTAGGAGGCGCAGTCATTCTTCCGCACCGGGTCGGCGATGCACTCGGTGAGCACCACGCGGTTGTCCGGCACCTTGTCCTTCGTGTACTCCAGCAGCGCCTCGCGCGACGGCGAAGAGAGCTGCGGGAAGCCGCCCTCCTCCGTCAGGGTGATGTTGCTGCCCTGCGGCGGCGGGTTCTGCTGGAACATCTGCGCGAAGAACTGCGGGTTGCTGTCGTCCACCATCCGGAACTCGAGCTGCGCGGTGGTGCCCACCAGCTCCTTGGCCTGCTCCGGGTTGCTGCGGCCCGGCAGCGAAATCTGGATGGAGTCGGTGCCCAGCTTGCGCACGTCCACTTCCGCCACGCCCCACTTGTCGATGCGGCGGCGGATGACGAGCATCGCCTGGTTGACGGCGTCCTCGCGGAAGAAGTTCGTCTGGCCCTCGTCCGGCGCGAGCACCAGCGTGGCGCCGTCACGGCTCACTCGCGTGAAGTCCGTGAAGGTGGCCAGGACCTCCTTCTCGATGGCGTCCATCGTCGCCGGGTCCTTGGCCGTCAGGGTGAGCTGGAGCTTCTCCGGGTCCGTATCCGCGCTGACCTCGCCAATCTTCTTGTCGTTGATGTAACTGGCGATCTGCTGGCCGCGGCGCTCGGTGCGCTTCTGGAGCGCGGTCTTGGTGTCGACCCGCATCACCATGTGGATGCCACCCTGCAGGTCCAGCCCCAGGTTGAGGCGGTACTTTGCGGGAGGCGCCCACGCCGGCATCCGCTCCTCGAGCAGTGCCAGGTTGTTGCGCTGGTCGCGGTCCAGGACCACGAGCGAGTAGTACGTCGGAATGAGGAACCAGACGGTCCCCAGCGTCACCGCGACAATGAGTCCGAACTTCCACCACCAGCCGCGGTTCATTACTTCTCCTCCTTCTTCTTCTCTTCGCCCGCCGTCGCCGCCTGCGGGCCTTCCGCCACAGTGCCCTTGGCGCTGATGGCCGTCTTGAGGACGCGGATGCGCACGCCGCTGGCCACTTCCAGCGTGACGGTCCGCTCGTCGACGAGGTGGATCTTCCCGAGCATGCCGCCCGAGGTGATGACCTCATCGCCCTTCTTCAGGGAGCCGAGCAGCGCCCGGTGCTCCTTCAACTGCTTCTGCTGCGGGCGGATCATCACGAAGTACATGATCGCCACCAGCACGACCAGGAAACCCAGGGTGCCCAGCGGGTTACCGCCGCCCCCGGCCTGCGCCAGAATCAGAAAGCTCTCAGCCACAACTGCCTCGTCGGTTGAGGAAGGCCTGGGATGGGGGGCCCCCCACACTGCCCGAGGAACCCATCCCGAAAGGGGGCCCTCTTAGCAAGGGGCCCCCATGTGAGCAAGTGAACGCGGGAAGCCCGGCAATCCATCCGGACGCTCACCGGCCACGGGTCCGCTCGGTCTCCTGGGCGCGGGAGCGCTCACGGAATTCCCGGGCAAAGGCGGCGAACCGGTCCTCTGACACCGCGCGGCGGACTTCCGCCATCAACCCCAGGAAGTAGTGGAGGTTGTGGATGGTGTTGAGGCGCATGGCCAGAATCTCCCCTGCGGCGAAGAGATGCCGGAGGTAGGCCCTGCTGAAGTTGCGGCAGGTGTAGCAGGTACACGCAGGGTCCACCGGCCGGGGGTCCTTCGCGAATGAAGCATTGCGGATGACGAGCTTGCCCTCCGAGGTGAAGAGCAGGCCGTTGCGTGCGCAACGGGTGGGCAGCACGCAATCGAACATGTCCACCCCGGCCTCCACGCAGGTGACCAGGTCGACGGGGGTGCCCACCCCCATGAGGTAGCGGGGCTTGTCGCGCGGCAGCAGGGGCGCCGAGTACGCCACGCTGGCGTGCATGGCCTCGGGGGCCTCACCCACCGAGTAGCCTCCCAGCGCGTAGCCGGGCAGGTCCACCGCGCACACCTCCTCGGCATGGCGCTTGCGCAGGTCCTCGTGGAGCGCCCCCTGGACGATGCCGAAGAGGGACGAGCGCTCGCGGCTCCAGGCCTTCACGCACCGGTGCAGCCAGCGGGTGGTGCGCGCCAGGGACTGCTCCAGGTAGGCGCGGTCCGACGTGGAGGGCGGACACTCGTCGAAGGCCATGATGATGTCGGCGCCCAGCGTCTCCTGGATGTCGATGGAGCGCTCCGGCGTGAGGAAGTGCCGCGCGCCGTCCAGGTGGGACTGGAAGGCGGCGCCCTCCTCCGTGATTTTGCGCTTCTCGGAGAGGCTGAAGACCTGGAAGCCACCGCTGTCGGTGAGCATGGGCCGGTTCCAGGAGACGAACTGGTGCAGGCCGCCCAGCTCCCCCACCAGTGACTCTCCGGGGCGGAGCATCAGGTGGTAGGTGTTGCCGAGGATGATCTGCGCGTCCAGCGCGAGCAGGTCATCCGGCCCCACGCCCTTGACGCTGCCCACGGTGCCCACGGGCATGAAGATGGGCGTCTCCACGGGCCCATGGGGCGTGTGCAGCCGGCCCCGGCGGGCCTTCGTGCCCTTGTCCTCGTGGAGCAACTCGAAGCGCACCAGTCCCGGTGCCACCCGCGAGTCGCCCTTCTCGCCCCGCTGCCCTGCCTGCCGCTCTGCGTCCATGGTGCTCACTCCGACACCAGCATGGCGTCGCCGTAACTGAAGAACCGGTAGCCCGCGCCTACCGCCTCCGCGTAGGCCGCCAGCGTGCGCTCGCGGCCCAGCAGGGCGCTCACCAGCACCACCAGCGTGGAGCGCGGGAGATGGAAGTTGGTGAGGAGCACGTCCACCTGGCGGAAGGTGAAGCCCGGGCGGATGAAGAGCGTCGTCTCCCCCGGGCCCTCGCGCAGCCGGCCCGTCTGGCCGTCCGTGGCGGACTCCAGCGTGCGCACCACCGTGGTGCCCACCGCCACCACGCGCCGTCCCTCGGCTTTGGCCGCGTTCACCGCCTTCGCGGTGGCCTCGGGCACGGTGTAGCGCTCCGGGTGCATGTGGTGCCTGTCCAGCTCCTCCTCGCGCACCGGCAGGAAGGTGCCCGGGCCCACGTCCAGCGTCACCAGCGCGCGGTGGATGCCCCGCGCCTCCAGGGCATCGAAGAGGCCCTGCGTGAAGTGCAGACCCGCGGTGGGCGCGGCCACGGCGCCCGCGGCGCGCGCGTAGACCGTCTGATAGCGCTCGGCGTCCGCGGCGTCGGGCTCTCGGGTGATGTACGGGGGCAGCGGCAGGCGCCCGGCCTCCTCCAGCAGCGAGGCCAGCGAGGTGCCCGGGGGCGCGTGGAAGCGCACGCGGTACTCCCCGCCTCCGAGCGCCTCCAGCACCTCCGCCTCCAGGCCGCCGGCGAAGGTGAGGCGCTGCGCGGGCTTGAGCCCCTTGGAGGCCTGCCCCAGGCACACCCACTCGAGCGACTCGGGGGCGCCGGAGAGCGCGGCCGAGGTGAGCGTGGAGGCGGCAGGGCGCACCACCAGCAGCTCCACGCGCCCCCCGGTGCCGGCCTTCTGGCCGAGCAGGCGCGCGGGGATGACGCGAGCGTCGTTGAGGACGAGCAGGTCGCCCGGCCGCAGCAGCTCGGCCAGGTCCGTGAAGCGGCGGTGGGTCCAGGCACCCGAGGACCGGCTCACGGTCATCAGGCGCGAGGCGTCCCGCTCGGCCAGGGGGGCCTGGGCGATCTGGGACTCGGGAAGCTCGAAGTCGTAGTCAGAGAGGCGGGACGACACGGGGGTGGCGCTTGTAGCAGCCCCCGCGCCGCCGCGGAAAGCGCGCCGGAAGCGGGGGCCTCAGTAGAGCTGCTGCAGCTCGGCTCCGGGGTAGTAGTGGGAGAGAATCTCCCGGTAGTCCCGCTCCCTGTCGGCGAGCGCCTTGGCGCCCCACTGGCAGAGACCGGCCCCATGGCCATAACCGCGTCCGGAGAACACATAACCCCGGTCGGTGCGCTCCACCTCGAAGTCCAGACTCTTGAGGCGCGTGTAGCCGAGCCGCCGCCGCAGCTCCACCCCGCCCATCGAGGCGCCGTCGCCGAGGGTGACGCTCCGCACGCGGCGGGTGGGCGTGCGGCCGGCCACGCGCAGGCCCTGGGCGGGATGGCGGAGGGCGGACTTCACCTCGGTGTCGGAGATGGAGGCCTTCCAGCGGCTGGCGGGCAGCCTGCCGCAGGGGCATTCGACGGGCTGGAGGTACGGGAGGTCCCGCTGGAGGGCATCCTGGCCGGACTCGGTGCGGCCGCCGCAGGAGGCGTGGAAGTAGGCCTCGATGGGGGCCAGCTCGTAGGTGAGCACCTGGCCGCGGGTGGCCTCCACGGCGGCGCGGGTGCGTGGGTCCTCGCGGTTGACGCCTCCGTACACCTGGTGGAGCACGCTGCTGCCCAGGTGGAAGGCGTTGCTGTACGCCTCCAGCTTCTTGTGGAGGGCATAGGTGCGGGCGGCCACGGCCTGGGCCTTGAGGGCCTCGGGCGGGAAGGACACGGGCATCTCGCTGCCGAGCACCGCGGCGAGGTAGTCCTCCAGGGGGATGACGTTGATGAGCTGGAGCCCGTCGCGGAAGGGACGCACCACCACGTCGCCGCGCACCTGGGCGCTACCGGCCTTGATGGGCTCGTCGCCGGGGACGCCGGCGTCATCGGTGGAAGCGGCGCCGGCACGGAAGCGCACCGAGCCCTCGAGCACGGGCGCGCCATTGACCTCCAGCTTCGGGCCCCGGCGCCGGATGGTGGCCTGGCCGGAGGGGATGGGGACGAAGGTGGCGTCCTCGCTGTCGGGACCGAAGGCGAGCCCGCGGCCGCTCACCTTCACCTCACCGCCCGAGTCCTCGATGGCGATGCGAAGTGTCTCCACGGCGAGCGCGCGCAGGGGGGCGAGCAGCAGCAGGACGAGCGCAACAGGTCGCAACATGGACGGGAAGTGTAGGTGTATGGGTTCGAGCCTCAAGAAAACGGCCGGCGGATGGGAGAGGATGTCGCGCCCGTGACGTCCCCCGCGCCCGACGCATCCCGCCTGTCCCCTCCCGCCCTCACCGCGGCCCTGCGGGCGATGGAGCCCCGCCCCTCCGCGATGCTCCTCCACCGGCTGGTGGAGGGCCGCCCCCTGGAAGCCTGCGCGGCGTTCTATGGGGTGTCGGTGGAGGCCTTCTCGGTGCTGTTGCTGCGAGCGGGCGTCGCGCTGGCCCGGGAGGTGGGGCTGCCCGCGCGCGAGCCGGCCGGAGAGGACGAGGAATCCGCCTGGGCGCGGATGCTGTCGGAGGCACTGGCGCGGGAGGACGCCCGCTTCCCGGCGGCACTGGTGCCCGTGGTGGAACCGTGCCGCCGGCTGCGCGAGGTGGGGGCCGAGGTGGCGGCCGGCATGGAAGCGGCGGCGCGGGAGGACGCGGCATCACCGCACCGGCGCCGGGAGGACTGGCTTCGGCGGCTCGCGGTGGCCGCGCTGCTGGCGCTGACGGCGTACCTGTACCTGTCGAGGCCCGAGGAGCCGCCGCGCCGCCCGCGCCCGCCGGTGCACACCACGCCGGACCAGCGCTGAGGGGAGCGTGCGGACACGGGCGCTGCCTCTGGACGGAACAGCGCGGAGGCGCATATGGGTGGAGCCATGCGTGCTCCCTCCCCTGCCCTGCTGCTGCTCCTGGCCGGCCTCGCCCTGGCTGGCTGCGCGAAGAATGTGGACACCCGGGTCGCCGGAGATGACGACGCGGCCATCGACGGGGCCTCGGCGCGGCTGGAGGAGCTGAGCGCGCGGGCCCAGCAGGACGGCCTGTCCTGCGCGGACGAGTGCGACGTGGCCTCGAGGACCTGCACGGTGGCGGAAGAGCTGTGCTCGCTGGTGGAGCGCAACCCGGACCGGGACGACCTGCCGCCCCGCTGTGCCCAGGGGCGTGAGCAGTGCTCCAGCGCGAAGGATGGCTGCGCGCGCTGCGGGGGCTGAGCCTTCCTTCACGGACGGGGCGCACCACCAACCGGTGCGCCCCTGGAGCCGCCGTGCTTAGATGCCGGGCGTCTCTCGAACGGGGCTCCCCGCCATGACCACCCGACTCCCGCTACTGCTGGCCGCATCGTGGCTCGTCCTTCCGGGCGTGGCTCGCGCGCAAGAAGGCGCCGAGCTGACGCCGGAGAAGGTGGCGCAGATCCGCCGCGACGAGTCGCAGGCCCTGGCGAAGGTGAACGAGGAGTTCGGCAACCGCCAGCCCTCGGAGCTGAGCAGCGAGGAGCGGGCGCAGGCCATCGACAAGCAGCAGGCCGCGGCGGCGGCGGTGCTGGAGAAGCACGGCGTGTCGGCGAAGGAGTACGCGCGCTACGAGGCGCGGATGCGCCCCGAGGACAATGCACGCGCCGAGGCCGAGAAGAAGCGGCTGGAGGAGCTGGCCCAGGCCGCGAAGCAGCCCCAGGACACGGGGGAGAAGTCGGCCGAGGACGTTCACGTCCAGTTGGGCATCAGCGACAAGGAGCCGGTGGAGCTGGAAGTCGCCGAGGGGGCCGAGCCCGTCGTGGACGTGGGCGTCCCGGGCGACGAGGCTACCGCCGACCTTCCGGTGGACGTCGGTGCCCTGCAGCAGGAACTGGACGAGAAGCCCGAGAAGCGCCCGGCCGCGCGTGCCAGCTCCAGCGGCGCGAAGAAGAAGCGCGTGGTGAAGCGGCGGCGTGCCTCGGGCGACGACTGACGCGCCGGAGCCGCCGCCCCTCCACTTCAACCCTTGCGGTAGCCGTACTCGCGGGCCCGGGCCTGCCACACGTCATCGTACGGGCACGCGCAGTCGGTCTCCTCGGGCTCGGGATAGGCGTACTGCTCGCCCTTGTAGTTGCGGAACAGCGTCTCTCGCTCGCCGCGCTCGACGACGTAGTCCGGCTGGAGCGTCACCTTGCCGCCGCCGCCGGGCAGGTCCACCGCCAGGTGGGGCACGGCGAGCCCGGTGGTGTGTCCGCGGAGCTGCTGGATGATTTCCAACCCCTTGGCGATGGGCGTGCGCAGGTGCTCGCAGCCCTCGGCCACGTCCATCTGGTGCAGGTAGTACGGCCGCACGCGGCTGCGCAGCAGCAGGTGCGACAGCTCCTTGATGATGCGCGCGTCCGAGTTGAGCCGCCGCATCAGCACGGCCTGGTTCTCCACCGGCACGCCATGGTCCACCAGGCGCTCGCACGCCTCGCGCGCCTCGGGCGTCACTTCCTTCGGGTGGTTGAAGTGGGTGACGACGAAGACGGGCGCGTGGCGCCGCAGGGTGCGGGCCAGCGCATCGGTGACGCGCATGGGCAGGACCACGGGGACGCGCGTGCCGATGCGAATCATCTCCACGTGGGGAATCTCGCTCAGCGGCCCGAGCAGCTCCTCCAGCCGTGCCTCGCTCAGCAGGAACGGGTCCCCGCCGGAGATGAGCACGTCGCGCACCTCGGGGTGGCGCCGGACGTATTCGATGCCCCGGCGCATCTGCTCCTTGGAGAGCTCCGCCACCCCTCCCTGGGTGATGCGCCGCCGCGTGCAGTGGCGGCAGTAGACGGAGCACGTGTCCAGCGCGAGGAAGAGCACCCGGTCCGGGTACTTGTGGACGATGCACTCCTCGGGGCGCGTCTTGTCCTCACCGAGCGGGTCCGCCAGCTCGCCCGGACGGATGCGCGCCTCGGCCCTCACGGGGATGGACTGCATCCGCACCGGGCAGAACGGGTGCTCCGGGTCGATGAGCGACAGGTAGTACGGGCTGATGCCGATGCGGAACAGCGCGGACGTCTCCTGCACGCCGGCGCGCTCGTCGGGCGTCAGCGGCACGTAACGTTCGAGCTGCTCCAGTCCTCGCACCGCGTGCCGCTGGTGCCAGCGCCAGTCCGCCCACTCCGCGTCGGTGGCGGCGGGAAACAGGCGCCGGCGCCCCTCGTCACTGAGCGAGGGGCGCGGCGAGGTACCAGGCTCCGGCGGACGCGCCACCGGAAGCGCCGAGGAATCCATCACGCGGCCTTCTGCTGCTCCCGCCACCACGCCTGGCCGGCCTCTGGCAGCGTGTCGATGGGGTCGAAGTACTCGTACTTCCGGTTGAGCGCGTCGGGGTCGTTCGCCTCGATGCCCGTCCGGTAGTTCTTGGTCCAGTAGGAGATGCCGCGCTCGCGGTCATACTCCGCCACCTGGTGCACCCAGCGCTTCCCGACGAAGGGCACGTCACAGACGATGCGCGGCGTGGCGAAGCCCGGCATGTAGCCCATGATGTCGTGCTGGAGCTTCTGTGCCTTGTCCACCGACACCCGCCAGTGCTCGCTGTTGGGGATCATGTCGCACATGTAGAAGTAGTACGGCAGGATCTTCGCGTGGTCGAGCAGCGTGAAGCACAGGTCCAGCAGGGACTGCGCGCTGTCGTTCACCCCGCGCAGCAGCACGCCCTGGTTGCGCACGTCGCGGAAGCCCATGTCGAGCAGCTTGCGCACCGCCTTGCCCACCAGCGGCGTGAGCTGCTGCGCGTTGTTGACGTGCGTGTGCAGCGCCAGGTCCACGCCCCGCTCCACGGCCTTCTTCGCCAGCCGGTCCAGGCCCGCGAGCACCTGGTCCTGGAGGAAGTGCTGGGGAATGGCCATCAGGCCCTTGCTGGCCAGGCGGATGTCCCGGATGTTCGGGATGTCCATCAGCGCGCTGACGAACGGCTCGAGCGTCTGAATCGGCAGGTTGGCGATGTCACCGCCGGAGACCACCACGTCGCGCACCGTCGGCGTGCGGCGCAGGTACTCGAGCATCTGCTCGTACCGCTCCTTCTGGCCGATGCCGAACTTGTGCTTCTGCACCTGGGGCACGTCATTGCCCACCAGGTCCATGCGGGTGCAGTGGCCGCAGTACTGCGGGCAGGTGGGAAGCATCTCCGCCAGCACCTTGGTGGGGTACCGGTGCGTGAGGCCCTCCACCACCCACATGTCCGCCTCGTGGAGGCTGTCGCGGCTGGCCTTCGGGTGGTTGGGCCAGTCCGTCAGGCGGTCCGCGAACGCCGGCAGCATGTAGCGCCGCACCGGGTCGTTCCACAGGTCCTGCAGGTTCATCGTGTTGAACATCTGCGGCGGAATCAGCAGCGACATGGTCGCCCGCTCGCGCTGATCCCGCTCGATGCTCTCCGCCAGGTCCTCCGGCAGCAGGTCGCCGAGGGTCGCCTTCAGCTCCTTGAGGTTCTTGACGGTGTGCTTGCGCTGCCAGACAGCGCTCTCCCACTCCGCCGCGGAGACGTCCTTGTACCCGGGGATGCGACGCCAGTCGGGTTCAACGAACTCCTTGCGGAGCGGGTACGTGAAGGGCTGTTGAGCGGGGCCGGCCTCGGCCTTGCCCCGAATGGGCGTCGTTTGCATGGCGCATCACCTTGGCTTGCAGCGTTGCGGGCGGGCGTCATACCGCGACGGAGCCCCACTTCATCCAACAATCGAAGGGGGTGCCGGATGCCCGCCCCCTCACTCGATAGGCACGTTGAGCAGCTTGGCCACACCGTCCTCGGTGATGGCCACCACCACGGGCTTGGTCGTCTTGCCGTTGAGCCGGAAGGACACCTTCCGGTTCCCCACCGGAAGCATCAGCGGGGCGCTCAGCGGCACGGGCGTCTGACGGCCCGTCTTCTTGCCATCCACGAGGATGTCGGCGCCGGCGGGCTTGGTGCTGCACGCGAACTTGCCCATCACCTTCCCCGGCTTCGGCTTCGTGACGACCTGCGTCGGAGGCGGCTTGGGGGTGCGCGGCTCGCGGACCGGCTCGCGCACGGGCTCGCGCTCGGGCTCCTTCGTGAGATCGAAAGCGACCGTCATCTCCTCGTCGCGGCCGTCGGCCGTGAACTCGCCCGCGTACGTCTTGTAGCCGGCGAGCTTCGCCGTGAACTTGTACTTCTTCCCGACCTCCAGGTCGGCGGCCCGCGCGTCCGGCGTGCGCCCCAGGCGCGTGCCATTCACGAAGATCTCCGCGCCGTCCCGCCCCTCGAAGATGGCGGCGACCTTCCTGGGGGCGGGGGGCGTCTCGGGCGTCGGGTTCTTCGCCACGGGCTTGGCCGTATCACCCGTGCCGGTGTCCGTCCCCTCGGCACCGGCGGGCGTTGGATTCTCCGGGTTCTTGACCGCGGCCTGGGCCGTCCCCCCCTGCTCCGGATTGCCAGCGGCGGCGGTCCCCGACCCATCGGGGTTGGCCGGGGGCTCCGAAGGCTCGGCGGGTGCCTCCCCGGCGGGCTTGAGCGCCAGGGAGACCGGGGTCTGCTTTCCGGCGACGACCTCCACCAGCTGCTCCCGAGACTGGTGACCGGGAGCACTTGCCACCACGCGGTACTGGCCGGGAGGCAGCGACAGCAGCGTGTTGAGCTCCACCTGCTTGCCGTTCACCTCGATGCGGGCGCCCTGGGACGGCGACACCATGAAGGTGACCTCGCCGGCGGAGGGCGGACTCAGCGCCACCGCGGCGATGACGACCAGCAGGAGCACGATTCCCGCCGCCGCGGCGAACAGGACGGGCTTGGGAAGCTGCTTCCCGCCCGTGGGCTTGCCCTTCTTGGCCGGCGGAGGCGCCTTGGCCTTGACCTTCGCGGGAGGCGGCGCGGCCTTCGCGCCCTTCTTCGCCACGGGCGCGGAGGGCAGCGAGCCGGTGACCTCCTCTTCCGGAGGCTCCTGAGACTCGTCGTACGTCGGAGGATCCTCGTCGCCGTAGTCGTCGCGGCCCGCGCCCTCGTAGTCCTGCGGGTCGTCGTAGGCCACCGGCTCCGGCTCCGCCCGGGGCTGCGGCGCGCGCGCGGGGGCGCGGCTGCTCTTGCTGCTCACCGGCAGGGGGATGTCGCCCGTGGCCTCGTCCTCTGGCGGAGGCGGGGCCGGGCGCGAGCGCGACGGAGGCGCGGTGGGCGCGGGGCCAATCATCGTGGCGCCCGCGTAGGCCTCACCCTCCTCGTTGCTGATGACGACCTGGGCCTTGGGGCCGCTCTTGCCCTTGCGCGCCGAGGACTCCCCCGGAGCCGGGAAGGCCGAGGCGGTACCACCGCCCTGGATGGGGTTCTCCGAGCGGCCGGTGATGCTGTCGTCCACCACCACGCTGCTGTCGGCGATGCGCGTCTCGGGCGCGCGGAAGGTCTGCGTCGAGTCGACAATCTGCGTCTTGTCGGCCCCGCCTCCGTCCATCTCCGCGAGCTCCTCGTCGGAGGGAGGCGGGATGTAGCCCGGCGCGGGCTGGGCCGGCGAGGTGGGCGCGCGGCCCGCGGGAGTTCCCGTCACCACGACGGCCGGCGGCGGGACCCGCTTCTGGGACTGCGAGCCCGAGCGCTGGGGCGCCGAGGGCGGCGGCACGGTGACGCCGGAGGTCTCGATCTGGTCCGGGCGCTCGATGGAGGCGTAGCGCTCCATCTTCTCCGCCTCGCGGAGCATGTCCTCGGCGAAGGCCTCCTTCATGTACGAGGACAGATGCTTGGACGAGTAGATGGCGTCCCCGGCCAGGAGGAACCGCATCAGGTCCTCGGCCAGGTCGGACGCCCACTGGTAGCGCTCCTCCGGCTCACGCGCGAGCGCCTTGAGGACGACCTTCTCCAGCCCCGGGGGGATGTTCGGGTTGAACTCGCGGGGCAGCGGGACGTCGGCGTTGCGCACCTTCTCCAGCGTGGAGAAGTCGGACTCGCCGACGAACAGCTTCTCGCCGGTGAGCATCTCGTACAGCAGCACGCCGACGGCGAAGATGTCGCTGCGCCGGTCGATGGGCATGCCCCGGACCTGCTCCGGGCTCATGTAGCCGAACTTGCCCTTGAGGATGCCGGCCTGCGTCTTCTGCGAGCGGTTCGCCGCCTTGGCGATACCGAAGTCGATGACTTTGACCTCGCCCTCGTAGGAGATGAGGATGTTCTGAGGCGAGATGTCGCGGTGGATGATGTGGAGGTCCTGCCCGCGCGCGTCCTTCTTCCGGTGGGCGTAGTCCAGGCCGTCACACATCTTGGAGGCGACGAACACCGCCTGGGCGGTGGGCATGATCTCCTTGCGACGCCGGTAGCGCTCCAGGATGGTCCGCACGTCGCGCCCGGCGACGTACTCCATGGCGATGAAGTACGTGTCGTCGTGCTTCCCGAGCTCGTGGATGTGCACGATGTTGGCGTGGTTCAGCTGAACGCTGATCCGCGCCTCGTCGATGAACATCGTGATGAACTCTTCGTCCTCGGCCATCGTGGGGAGGATCTTCTTGATGGCCAGGATGCGCTCGAAGCCCTCGACGCCGAAGGCCTTCGCGATGAACACCTCCGCCATGCCGCCGACGTTGATGCGCTCGAGGAGCAGGTACTTCCCAAAGAGGGTCGGCTTCTTCATCTCGTGGAGCTACCCGGCGCCGGGGGGCACCGCGGCAGGCGGTGCACAGACCGGGGGGAGGACTGGACTCTAGTCCCAGCCCCGACAGGGAGTCAAACCCGCGCCCGCCCCGGAAAGCTCAACGAATCCGGGGGCTTGAACCCCTCCAGAAGCCGCTGGAAACCGTCCCGGAAGCGAGGCCTCCACGACGCACGGCGGCAGCTCCATCAGGATCCGCCAGGTGGCGGGAATGAACCCCGTCGGCGAGGCCGTCCTCCGCGTGCCGTAGCACCGCGGCGCCAGGCCCGACCCGGGCCCAGGCGCCCGCGACGCCGGACGCGGAAAAAAGAAGACCCCCGGCGCCACGAGGGCGACGGGGGTCTTCAAAAAGAATCCGGCAGCGACCTACTCTCCCACGCGGTTTCCCGCGGAGTACCATCGGCTCTGGAGGGCTTAACTTCC
>NZ_JAIQDG010000099.1 GCF_020037125.1 Myxococcus sp. RHSTA-1-4 | reverse complement strand
GGCCCGACACCCCGGCGGCGCAGCGCATGAGCGAGCTGGTTGGCCCGCAGGTCGAGCTGCGCGTACGTGAGGTGCTCGCCCTGGAAGGAGGCGGCCAGCGCGTCCGGGGCGCGGCGCACCTGGGCCTCGAACAGGGAGTGGATGCAGGCGTCGGGGAAGTCCGCGCGGGTGCCGCTCCAATCCACGAGCAGCCGCTGGCGCTCCTCGCCCGAGAGCAGCGAGAGCGTGGACACGGGACGGCCGGCGCCGGCCACCATCTCCTCCACGAGCGTGCGCAGGTGCCGCATCATCTGCTCGGCGGTGGACGCGTCGAACAGGCCGGAGTCGTATTCCAGCTCGGCCAGGAAGCCCGCTCCGGTGCGGGTCATGGACAGCGAGAGGTCGAACTTGGCGATGCGCTGCTCGGACGGCACGGGGCGCAGCGTCAGCCCCGGGAGCGCGAACTCGGCGGGCGGGAGGTTCTGGAGGACGAACATCACCCGGAACATCGGCGCCTGGTGCAGGTCACGCATGGGCTGGAGCTTCTCGAAGGGCACGTGCTGGTGGGCGTAGGCCCCCAGCGCCGTCTCACGCACGCGGCCCAGCAGCTCGCGGACGGTTGGCTCGCCGTCCAGGCGGGTGCGCATCACCAGCGTGTTGAGGAAGAAGCCGACCAGCCCCTCCAGCTCGGCGCGGTTACGGCCCGCGACGGGCGAGCCGACGGAGATGTCGTCCTGGCCGGAGTAGCGCGCCAGCAGGAGCTGGAAGGCGGCCAGGAAGAACATGAAGGGAGTGGAACCCTCGCGGTTGCAGAGGGCCTCCACCGCTTCGGCCAGCTCGGGCGGGAACACCCGGGACAGCAGGGCGCCCGGCGGCGCGGGCTGATGGACGCGCGGCCTGTCGGTGGGCAGCTCCAGGTCCTGCGGCGCCCCGTCGAGCTGGCGCCGCCACCAGGTGAGCTGCTTCTCCAGCTCGTCGCCCACCAGCCACCGCCGCTGCCACGCCGCGTAGTCGGGGTACTGGAGCGGCAGCTCCGGCAGCGGCGAAGGCTGTCCCGAGGAGAAGGCGGAGTAGAGCGCGGTGAGCTCCCGGACCAGGATGCTCAGGGACCAGCCGTCCGCCACGATGTGGTGGACGTTGAGCATCACCACATGCCTCTGCTCCTCCAGGCGAAGCAGCATGCCGCGCACGATGGGGCCCGCCGCCAGGTCGAAGGGGCGCAGCGCCTCCTGGGCGACGCGCCGCCGCGCCTCGGTCTGGCGCTCTTCCGGTGGGAGGCTGCTCAGGTCGGTGACGGGCAGCTCCAGCGGCGCGGGCTCGGCGATGCGCTGGGAGGGGCCCTCGGCGGAGGCGTGGAACGTGGTGCGCAGGGCCTCGTGCCGGCGCACCAGCTCGGAGAGGCTCTCGCGCAGGGCCGGGATGTCCAGGGTGCCGGACAGCTCCAGCACGATGGGCATGTTGTAGGCGGGGCTGCCGGGCTCGAGCTGGTCCAGGAACCACAGGCGCTCCTGCGAGTACGAGACGGGCAGCCGCTCCGTGCGAGGCACCCGGTCGATGCGCGGGAGCACGCCGGCCTGTCCGGTGCGCACGGCGGTGTCGATGCGCTCGGCGAGGGCGGCGACCGTGGGCGCCTGGAACAGCTCGCGCAGGGGCAGCTCCACGCCAAAGGAGGCGCGGATGCGGGAGACCACCCGCGTGGCCAGCAGGGAGTGGCCGCCCAGGTCGAAGAAGCTGTCGGTGATGCTCACGCGCTCCACGCCCAGCACCTGGGCGTAGATTCCCGCCAGCAGCTCCTCCGAAGGCGTGCGGGGCGCGACGTAGGACTCCGAGGAGGGGGCCAGCGCCGAGCTCGGAGCCGGCAGGGCCTTCCTGTCCACCTTGGAGTTCGCGGTGAGGGGCAGTGCGTCCAGCCGCACGAGGGCGGAAGGCACCATGTACTCGGGGAGCCGTCCCTTGAGGAAGGCGCGCAGTGCGGCGACATCGAGCGACTCGGGGGACGCAACGTAGCCGACGAGGCGCTTGTCGCCAGCGACATCCTCACGCACCAGGGGCACGGCCTGTGCCACGCCGGGGAAGGCCAACAGGGCGGCTTCGACCTCGGCCAGCTCGATGCGGTAGCCGCGCACCTTCACCTGTGCGTCGGCGCGGCCGAGGAACTCCAGCACGCCGTCACGCCGCCAGCGCGCGAGGTCGCCCGTGCGATAGAGGCGGGCACCCGGGACGCCGGAGAAGGCATCGGGTACGAAGCGCTCGGCGGTGAGGGCGGGTTGCTCCACGTAGCCGCGCGCGAGGCCGTCACCGCCGATGAACAGCTCACCGGTGACACCGACGGGCACGGGCTGGCCGGAAGCGTCCAGCAGGTACACCCGGGTGTTGCCGATGGGCCTGCCGATGGGGACGGAGGCGCCCACGTGGGAGACGTCCGTCATGCGGTGGCAGGAGGTGAAGAGGGTGCCCTCGGTGGGGCCGTAGCAGGCCGTCACCGGAATGGACATTCCTTCCAGCACCCGGCGGACGTGAGGCGCGCTCACCACGTCGCCGCCGGTGAGGAGCTGCTT
>NZ_JAIQDG010000098.1 GCF_020037125.1 Myxococcus sp. RHSTA-1-4 | reverse complement strand
AGGTTGAGCAGCAGCACGTACCGCGCCTCACCGGTCTTCAGCAGCAGCGCGCGGAACAGCGGGCCCCGGGCCAGGTCAAAAGACTTTTCGGCCTCCTGACGCAGAAGCTGGAGCAGGAGGTCTTCCTCCTCACACTCCGCGATCTCGAAGTGGAGGTCCGCGGTGGCGGAGACGGCCTGGGAGGGTGCGCTCCCGCCGGGGAAGCAGGTGCGCAGGGCTTCATGGCGCTGGACGATGGCACGGAGGCTCTCGCGGAGCACCTCCGGGGCCAGGACGCCCGATAGCCGGATGGCCATGGGCATGTTGTAGACGCGCTGCTCGTCATGGAGCTGGCTGAGGAACCACAATCGCTCCTGCGCGAACGACAGGGGCATCGGGCCTTCCCGGCGGGCGGCCGGGATGTGAAAGGTCGCCACCGGAGCGGCGGACCCGAGCTTCTTCTCCACGGCGAGCGCGAAGGACTCCACCGTGGGGGCCTCGAAGAGCGTGCGGACGGGAACGGGCAGGCCGAGCGCATCCTGGACGCGCGACACCACCTGCGTGGCCAGCAGAGAGTGGCCGCCGAGCTCGAAGAAGCTGGCGGTGACGTCGAGTTCTCCGACGCCGAGGACGGAAGCCCAGATGGCCGTGAGCTTCGCCTCCAGGTCGCTCCGGGGGCCGGTGAAGGAACCTTCGTTCCGTTCCTGCATCACGGGAGCCGGCAGCGCCTTGCGGTCGAGCTTTCCGTTGGCGGAGAGGGGAAGCGCGTCGAGGAGAACGAAGGCCGAGGGCACCATGTGGCTGGGCAGCAGCGACACCAGGTGCTCGCGGAGAGAGGCCGCGGAAGAGTCCGAGGCGGCATAGGCGACCAGGCGCCTGTCGCCGGGGATGTCCTCGCGAACGAGGACGAGGGCCTGACGGACGGAGGGGTGCTGGAGGAGTGCGGACTCGACTTCACCCAGCTCGATGCGGAAGCCGCGCAGCTTGACCTGGTTGTCGCGGCGGCCGACGAAGTCGAGGGAGCCGTCATGGCGCCTGCGCACCAAATCGCCGGTGCGGTAGAGGCGTGCGCCTGGGGAGGAGGAGAAGGGGTGGGGGACGAAGCGCTCGGCGGTGAGCTCGGGCCTGTCCCAGTAGCCCCAGGCCAGGCCGTCACCGCCGACGAAGAGCTCGCCGGCGACGCCGGTGGGCACGGGCTGGAGCGCGGCGTCGAGCACGTAGGCGGTGCTGTTGGAGACTGGCCGCCCGATGGGGATGGAGAGCGCGTCCGGCTCGACATGGACGGCCTGGAACCACGTGCTGAACGTGGTGTTCTCCGTGGGGCCGTAGCCGTTCACCAGTGCCTGGGGAGCGCCGTGTGAGAGCACGGCATTGACGCAGGTGACGTCGGCGGCCTCTCCGCCAAAGATGACCCAGCGCAGCGTCCGGAAGGCCTCGGGGTGGGTGCGGGCCGTGAGATTGAAGAGGGCCGTGGCGATGACCAGCGCGGTGATGCGCTCCTCCTGGAGGCGCCGGGCGAGGAGGGTGGGTTCGAGAACCTCATCCCTGTCGATGATGACGAGCGCGCCGCCATTGAGCAGGGCACCCCAGATTTCGAGCGTGGAGAGGTCGAATGCGACGGTGGTGACCTGGGCGACCCGATCCTCGGGGCCGAGGCGTACGTGGTCGGAGTCGCGCGCCATCCGGATCACGCCCTGGTGCGGGATGCACACCCCCTTCGGCCGGCCCGTCGAGCCGGAGGTATAGATGATGTGCGCCAGGTCTCCGGGCGTACTGTCTTCAGGAGGCGGAAGCGGGCTGCACCGCTCGAGCTCGGGTCCGAGGTCGTCGAGGGAGAGGAGAGACCACTCGCCGGAGGGGAGGCGCTCCACGAGCGCTCCGTTGCTGATGATGGCGGCCAGCCGTGAGTCCCGAGCCATGAAGGAGAGGCGCTCCGCGGGGTAGTCCGGGTCGAGCGGGACGTAGGCGCCGCCGGCCTTGATGGCGGCAAGAAACGCGACGATGAGGTCAACGGAGCGGGGGAGGCAGACGCCCACCTGGGGCCGGGCCCTGCCGACACCGTGGACCAGCAGCAGCCACGCCAGGCGGTTGGCGCGCGCATCGAGCTGGGCATAGGTGAGTGCGTGAGCCCCATGCTGCACGGCGATGGCGTCAGGGCGAAGCGCCACCTGGGCCAGGAAGAGCTGGGCAATGGAGGCGTCGGACGGATAGACGCGAGCGGTGTCGTTCCAGTCGAAGAGAAGTTGGCGGCGCTCATCCGGGGAGAGGAAGTCCAGCAGGCCGGCGGGAGCGTCGGGAGACTGGACGAGCGCGTGGAGGAGCCGCGCGTAGTGGGAAGCCATCCGCTCCACGGTGCGCGGCGCGAAGAGCGCGGTGGCGTACTCGAAGGTGGCGCTCAGCCCCTCGGGGCCCTCCTCCAGGGCGAGGAACAGGTCGAACCTGGCGGTCCGGGTCTCCAGCGTCATGGGGGCGACGTCGAGGCCGGGAAGCTGGAGCATCGAGCCAGGCGCGTTCTGCAAGGCGAACAGCACCTGCACCAGGGGATTCCGGCCCGGCTCGCGGGCCACGCGAAGCTCCTCGACGAGCTTCTCGAAGGGGAGCTCCTGGTGGGAGTAGGCGTCGAGGCAGCAGTCGCGGACGCGCTGGAGGA
>NZ_JAIQDG010000097.1 GCF_020037125.1 Myxococcus sp. RHSTA-1-4 | reverse complement strand
CTCACGATGCACCACATCGTCTCCGACGGCTGGTCCATGGGCGTCCTCGTCCGGGAGATGGGCATCCTCTACGCGGCGCATCTGTCCGGAGTGGCGCCGCCCCTGCCGCCACTGCCCATGCAGTACGCCGACTACGCCGTCTGGCAGCGCGGCTGGCTCCAGGGCGCGGTGCTCTCCCGGCAGTTGGACTACTGGAAGCGGCAGCTCGCCGGCGCCCCCGCGCTGCTGGAGCTGCCCACCGACGGGCCGCGGCCCGCCGTGCAGTCGTACCGCGGCGCGAAGCAGTCCATCTTCCTCCCGGCGGACCTCGCCGAGTCCATCAAGGCCCTGTCACAGCGGCACGGCGTGACGCCGTTCATGACGCTGCTGGCGGCCTTCCAGGCGCTGCTGCACCGCTATTCCGGTCAGGCGGACATCGTCGTTGGCTCGCCCATCGCGGGCCGCAATCGCGCGGAGACGGAGGGCCTCATCGGCTTCTTCGTCAACACCCTGGTCCTGCGCACGCGGGTGACTCCGGGCCTCTCATTCGCCTCCCTGCTGGAGCAGGTGAAGGAGACCACCCTGGGCGCCTACGAGCATCAGGACGTGCCCTTCGAGAAGCTCGTCGAGGAGCTGCGCCCTCCTCGCAATGCGAGCTACTCGCCCCTCTTTCAGGTCCTCTTCTCCTTGCAGAACGCCCCCATCGGGGAACTGGAGGCGCCAGGGCTGCGCCTGCAGCCGCTCGAACCCAGCGATGTCGGAGCCAAGTTCGACCTGACGCTCGCCCTGACAGAGTCGCCCCGGGGATTCACGGGCACCCTCCGGTACAGCTCCGACCTGTTCGACGCCTCGACCATGGCGCGAATGATGGAGCACCTGCGCATCCTGCTCGAGGCGGCCGTGGCGCGGCCGGCGCGGCTCCTCTCCGAGCTGCCGCTGATGGGCGAGGACGAGCAGCGGCGGGTGCTGCGCGAGTGGAGCACCACCGTCTCCGACTACCCGCGCGAAGCCACGCTGCCCGGCGTCTTCTCCCGCGTGGTGGCGCGCTTCCCCGACAACATCGCCGTCGAGTTCGCGGGTTCGCGCCTCACGTATCGGCAGCTCGATGAGCGAGCCAATCAGCTCGCCTGGCACCTGCGCGGATTGGGCGTGGGCGCGGATACGTGTGTGGCCCTGGCCGTCGAGCGCTCGCTGGAGCTCATCGTCTCGCTGGTGGCCATCCTCAAGGCCGGCGGCGCCTACGTCCCCCTGGACCCGAACTATCCCCGCGAACGTCTCGCGGGCATGGTGGAGGACACCTCTCCACGAGTGCTCGTCACCACGCGAGCGTTGTTGCCCCGTCTTCCCGCCGACAGACTCGCCACCGTGATGCTGGAGGACGCCGCACTCGCCTCCGAGCCCACTCACGCGCCACCTCCGCTGGCCCTGCCCGACTCGCTGGCCTACGTCGACTTCACCTCCGGCTCCACCGGCAGGCCCAAGGGCGTCGGCACCACCCACCGGGGCGTGCTGCGCACCCTCATCGGCGTGGACTACGCGCGCTTCGGCGCAGACGAGGTCCTGCTCCACTTCGCTCCCATCTCCTTCGACGCCTCCACCTTCGAAATCTGGGGCGCCCTCCTTCACGGCGCACGCCTGGTGGTGATGCCGCCCCAGGTGCCCTCGCTGGAGGAACTGGGCCACGTCCTCCAGTCCTCCGGCGTCACCACCCTGTGGGCCACCGCCGGCCTGTTCACGCAACTGGTGGACAACCCGCCGCCGGGGCTCACCACGGTGAAGCACGTCATGACGGGCGGCGACGTGGTGTCCCCGGCCCACGTGCGCCGCGCGGTGGAAGCGCTGCACCTCCCCGTCACCGCCCTCTATGGCCCCACCGAGACGACGGTCTTCGCCACCTCCCACCCGGTGAGCCGTCCCGAGCAGGTGGGCATCTCCGTCCCCATCGGCAAGCCCATCGGCGGCACCCGGCTGTACGTGCTCGACGCGCACGGCCAGCCCGTGCCCGTGGGTGTCACCGGCGAGCTGTTCATCGGCGGCGATGGCCTGGCCCGCGGCTACATCGGCCAGCCCGCGCTCACCGCCGAGCGCTTCATCCCCGACTCCTTCTCCGGCATCCCGGGCGCTCGGCTCTACCGCTCCGGCGACCTGGTGCGCTGGCGGAACGACGGCACGCTCGACTTCATCGGCCGTGCCGACTCGCAGGTGAAGCTGCGCGGCTTCCGCATCGAGCTGGGCGAGGTGCAGTCCACCCTGGCCAGCCACCCCGAGGTCCAGGAGGCCGTCGCCCTCGTGCGCGAGGACCGGCCCGGCGACAAGCGCCTCGTCGGTTACGTCGCGGCCCCGCGCTCATTGGACATGGCCGCACTGCGCGCCTTCCTCCAGCAGCGGCTGCCCGAATACATGGTGCCCTCCGCGCTCGTGCGGCTGGACACCCTGCCCCTCACGCCCAATGGCAAGGTGGACCGCAAGGCCCTGCCCGCTCCGGACCTGGCCACCACCCGCCAGTACGTCGCCCCACGCACGCCCACCGAGGAGCGGCTCGCGGCGCTGTGGGCCGAGACGCTCGGCCTGGAGCGCGTGGGCGCCGAGGACAACTTCTTCGAGCTGGGCGGCCACTCGCTGCTGGCGACCCAGGTGGTCTCCCGCATCCGCGTCGGCCTGGGCGTGGAGCTGCCCCTGCGCGAGCTGTTCAAGGCGCCCATCCTCTCCGCGCTGGCCGCGCAGGTGGACACGGCGCTCCGGAATCGTCAGGTCCAGGCCATTCCGCCGCTCGTTCCCACGCGCCGCACCGAGGCCTCTCCGCTGTCCTTCGCGCAGCAGCGGCTGTGGTTCATCGACCAGTTGGAGCCCGGCGGCAGCCTCTACAACATGCCCTTCGC
>NZ_JAIQDG010000096.1 GCF_020037125.1 Myxococcus sp. RHSTA-1-4 | reverse complement strand
TCACGGCGCTTGCTCAGGCGCTCGAGGACGGGGAAGACCCCGATGGGCGCCCAGGTGGTTCCAAGTCGGGACCGAAAGTGTCCCTCCGGCAGGCGTGCGTGAGCATGCCGCCGGGGGCCCTGTAGACTGGGGGACGGCGCGGAGCGCCGGTGGCGTGCCGCGAGGAGGTGAAGGAGGCGACCGGACCTGCTCCGGTCGAAGGAAGGACTGGACGAATCAGCTCGCGGACGGCGTGTCCTCGGCAGCCAGGGCCTGCTGGTAGTTCCAGGGCATCCACTCGCCCGGCGCATCAGCCACCGCCTCCGGGTGGCGAAGCAGCGCCACCAGGTAGTCGAAGGGGTTGCCCTCGCACAGCTCCACGGTGTGGATGAGGCTCATGAAGACGTCTCCCACGCCAGCGCCCTTCAGCGTCCGGTAGAAGAGGGCGTTCTTGCGGTGGAGGATGGCCTTCTTCAAGGCGCGCTCGCACACGTTATTGTCCAAGGGGGCGCCCTCCTCCCGCAGGAAGAGCGTCAGCTTCAGCCAGTGCTTGCGCATGTAGGCGATGGCATGGCCGAGCCCGGAGTTGGGCTCCACCTTGCGCTGGGTGAGTTGCTCGTCCAGCCACGCCTTGAGCTTCTCCATCACCGGCCCGCTCTCTCGCTGGTGAAGCGCCAGCCGCTCGGGGGGAGACAGTCCGTCTCGCCGCGCGGCGGCATCCACCCGGTACACCTCCCGCAGGGCCTCCAGCACGTGCTTGCATTCGGCTGGGAAGTCGGTGGCCACGTCGACGAAGCCACGCCGCGCATGCGCCAGGCAGTTGGCCAGCACGGTGGCGAACTCGCCGGGCACGTTCCTCGCCAGCGCGTCGCTCATCTGAATGGGCGCTGCCAGTTCGGCCGCCCGTTGCTTCAGCACGTCGGCCAGGTTCTCCCCCGCATGCTGGCGTCCCGTGAAGAAGAGCGCGATGGGGTGCTGCTCGTTCACGGCGAGGATGCCCGAGGTGAACACCCCGGTCCGCTCCTCCGGCTCCCCCGCGGCGGCCGCCTGCACCTGCTCCTTTGTCAGCGCCAGCACCTTCATGACGGTGTCGTCGTTGTGAAGCACCGGGGCCTGGGCCGCCTGGTTGACCAGCTCGTCGAAGGCGGGCCGCAGCTTCTTGGTGCCGGCCTCGACGAGTTGCCATTGGGTGGTGGCCGGCAGCGGGATGCCCAGGCCCTCCTGGAGCTTCTCGATGCGGTGGAAGGGCAGCCCCGTGCCGTACTTGAGCAGCCCCGTCATGGCCACGGCCGTCTCGTCGTACTTCTCCTCGCCCACGCCCTCGGGCGCCTGGGCGGTGTACACCTCGCCGCACAGGTTGCAGCGCAGCCGCTCGCACTCCCACACGGTGGCCGAAAGCGGCGCCATGCCCGTTACCCGCACCCGCACGGCCGGCTCACTCAGCGGGTAGACCTTGCCCCTCAGGCAGCCCTGGCACGCCTCCCCGCTCTTCAGCCGGGCGTGCGTTACCTTCTCTCGTCGGGCCCCCGTGTAGGCCGCCGCTGCGTGGCGCCCATGCCCCGGGGCACGGGCCTTGTCCTCCGCCGGGCCCTGGGGCGGCTGGGCGGGCGGCTGCCCCGCCTTGCGCAGCACCTCGTCCGTCTTCTCGGTGGGAGCGCCGAAGAGCAGCCGGCGCAGCCGCTCCAGGCTCGTCCCCTTCGCTTGCAACTCCGCCGTCAAGAAGGCCAGCGTGTCCATGGCCGCCTTCAGCTTGGCGAAGTCCTCTTGGCTGAGTGTCCCCCGGGTCCGCTCGACAATGCCTGCCAGCTCCACCGGGTCCACTGGCCTTGGCTGACGCTTCTTCTTGCCCATTGCCGCTACAACACGTCCCATCAGCCCAAGCCTACCTGGGACGTTGGGGGCCGGCCTCGCTCCCTTGGAGAGCGACAAAGCCGCCCTCCTTCGGGTCAATGGCCGCCAGCCTCGGGGCGCGGCCTACGTGCCGACCTTGCGCCAGTCGGCCGCCGCCTGCGTGGCCGAAGGGTCTCCGGCGCTCAGCAGCACCTGCAACTCGTGGGCGCGCAGCGCGGCCGCCGCCTGGCTCGCCGTGGGCCACCAGCGAAAACGCCCCTCGGAGAGGCGCTTATGACACAGCCAAAAGCCCTGCCCATCAAAGACGAGCAACTTCACCGCGGTGCGCTGGCGGTTGCGGAAGACGAACACCGCCCCGCTGAAGGGGTCCTCCGCGAGGGCCGCCCGGCATTGCTGCGCCAGGCCGTCGACGCCTCGGCGGAAGTCCACCGGCTCAATGGCCACCAGCACCCGCATCTGGGGAGTGATTTGAATCATGGGCCCCGCAGCGCCGCCACCAGGGCGGGCAGGTCGAAGTCCCTGCACGAGGAGGGCACGGTGAGCGTCAGCCGGCCTCCCTCCCGGGCCACGTACTCAATGACCAGGCTGGAGACGGGGGCGGGCGAGAGCCACTGCGCGGCGCTCACCTCAACGAACCCCTCGGCCTTCGCCGCTTTTCGGGCCTGCCTGCTCGGCGGGGACGCGGCCAACGTCCGAGCCTTCAGCCCGGCATGGCCCACTCCCAACGCGCGCGCGACTCGGGAGACGCCGTAGCGCCGCGCCGCCGAAACCGCGGCCCCCCACAGCTCCTCCGGCATCTGTCCCTGC
Source organism: Myxococcus sp. RHSTA-1-4 (assembly GCF_020037125.1). Taxonomy (GTDB): domain Bacteria; phylum Myxococcota; class Myxococcia; order Myxococcales; family Myxococcaceae; genus Myxococcus. The sequence goes on along the minus strand of NZ_JAIQDG010000096.1, from coordinate 256 downwards.
CGGGTACGCGTCCGCCGCCACTGCTCAATGCGCCCTCGCAACTCCTCGACCTCTTCCGCTGCTACAGCTCGTCGCGCCACCGTGTCTCTCCGGGTCCACTCCAAAGGGCCGAAGACGGTACTGGGTGGCGCCAGGGCCGTTCACGCACGCCTGCCGAAGGGACACGACCGAAACGTACGACCCGTCTCATCCAGGAAGGCAATCGCCCACCCGCTTCGTCGAGCCCCCTTTTGATGCGAGGCCAGTCGCGCAGCAG
>NZ_JAIQDG010000095.1 GCF_020037125.1 Myxococcus sp. RHSTA-1-4 | reverse complement strand
GCGTGGTGGAGGGAGTCGGTGCGCACGTCCTCGGAGGAGGGCACCACCCAGGCGACGAGCCAGGAGTCAGCGGGCCCACGGCGCTGGACGGTGACGGCGGCGGAGCGCACGCCGGGCAGGGAGGCCAGGGCGGCCTCCACCTCGCCCAGTTCCACGCGCATGCCGCGCACCTTCACCTGGAAGTCCACGCGGCCGAGGAAGCCGAGCGTGCCGTCCCCGTTCCACTGGCCCCGGTCTCCCGTGCGGTACAGGCGCGCACCGGGCTCGGAGCTGAAGGGGTGCGGTACGAAGCGCTCGGCGGTGAGGTCCGGCCGGCCCACGTAGCCCCGGCCGACGCCGGTTCCGCCGACGAAGAGCTCGCCGGGCACTCCCGGAGGTACGGGCTGGAGCGCATCGTCCAGCACGTACACCTCCATGTTCGCCTTGGGCGTGCCAATGGGCGTGGCGGCTCCGGCGGGAGGCGCGTGCATCCGGTGGAGGGTGGCGGTGTCGGCGCACTCGGCCGGACCGTAGGCATTGGTGAGCGGAACGTGCGGGTAGCGCTCGAACCAGGCGCGGCACGTGGCGGGCGGCAGCGCCTCGCCAATGGTGAGCATGTGGCGGAGCGCCGGGAGTGGTGCCTCGGCCGCGTCCTCCAGCAGTGCCTGCAGCAGCGAGGGCACCAACTCCACCACGGTGGCTCCCGCCTGCCGCAGGGCGGCGGCGAGGCGGGGCGGCTCGCGCACCACCTCATCCTCCACGACGTAGGTGGTGCCACCGGCGGCCAGGGCGCCCAGCATCTGCCAGATGGAGATGTCGAAGGAGAGCGGCGCCGTCTGGGCGAGGACGTTCTCGGGCCCCATCCCCAATCCGTGCTGCATGCCCAGCAGGTGGTTGAGCATGCCGCGGTGGTCCACCATGACGCCCTTGGGGGTGCCGGTGGAGCCGGAGGTGAACAGCACGTACGCGAGCGTCCCGGGAGTGGCGCGGGCCTTCAGGGGCTCGGCGCTCTCCGCCTCCAGTCCATCCAGGGACAGCACTCGCGGGCGGGCCTCCTCGGGAATTTGCGCGAGGACCTCGGACAGCAGCGACTCCACGGAGCCCAGCGGGAGGACGAAGGGCGCGCGGCTCTCGGAGAGGAGACGCGCGAGGCGGGCCGGAGGAAGCTGTGCGTCCAGGGGCAGGTAGGCCGCACCGGCCTGGTGCAGCGACAGCACTGCGCGCACGGTGGCCTCGGTGCGCCGGCCCAGCACCGCGACGACGGACTCGGTGCCCACGCCCTGGGCCGCCAGCCGCCGCGCGGCGCGGCGGGTCCACGCCTCCAGCTCCGCGTACGTCCACCGTGCGTCGGAGGAGGCCAGCGCCACGCGCTCGGGCGACTGACGGGCGTGGGCGGAGAGGCGCTCCGGCAGGCAGGCCTCCAGGTCGAAGCCGTGGGCGCCGGGCCGGGCATCCCGCAGCACTCGTGCGCGCTCGCCGGATGACAGCAGCGACAGCCGCGAGACGGGCGTGTGCGGCGCGGCGAGGGCCTGGGCGAGGAGGCGCGGATAGTGGTCCAGCAGCCGCCGCGCGGTGGCGGGCTCGAACAGCTCGCCGCTGTAGCGCAGGAGGAGCTCGAAGCCGTCCGTGTGCTCGAGGACGCTCAGTGCGAGGTCGAACGGACTGGCCTGGAGGTCGACCGGCACGGGCCGCGCCTGGAGCCCGGCGAAAGCGCTCGCGAGAGAGCTCTGCGGCCGGTGCAGGTCGAACATCACCTGGAAGAGGGGGGAGTGACTGAGGCTGCGCTCGATGCCGAGAGCTTGGACGAGGCGCTCGAAGGGGACGTCCTGGTGAGCGAGGGCGTCGAGGGAGGTGGAGCGCACCTGAGCCAGCAGGGAGGCAAAGGAGGAGGAGGCGTCGATGCGCGTGCGAAGAGGAACGGTGTTGGCCAGCAGGCCGACGACGCCCTCGGTGGCCGGGTGGGTGCGTCCGGAGACGGGAGTGCCGACGCAGAAGTCGTCCTGGCGCGAGTAGCGGTAGAGCAGGGCGGCGAACGCGGCGTACAGCACCATGAACGGCGTGGCCGTGTGCTCACGGCAGAAGGCGCGCACGGCCCCGGCCAGCGTGGTGTCCAACGCCTGGAGGCCGGAGTTGTCGCCCTGGTGGGTGAGGACGGCGGGGCGAGGCTTGTCGGTGGGGAGCTGGAGCAGCTCCGGAGCCCCGGCGAGCTGGCGCTTCCAGTAGGCGAGCTGCGCCTCGTCACGCGCGTACACGGCCTCCGAGCGCTGCCAGGCAGCGACGTCGGAGTAGTGGAGCGCGACGGGAGGCGCCGAGGGCCGCTGTCCCTGGTGGAAGGCGGCATACGCCTCGCCCAGTTCGCGGAAGAGGATGTCCAGCGAGAGGCCGTCCACCACGAGGTGGTGGAAGACGGCGAGCAGCATGTACCGGTCCTCGCCAGCCTTCAGCAGGAGGAATCGGTACAGCGGGCCGCGCTCCAGTGAGAAGGGACGCAAGGCCTCCTGGTGGAGCCGCTGTGTGTACCATCCGGGTTGCTGGGGCAGCGCCTCCGCGCTCTCCACGTGCAACACCTGCGCGGGCACGGGCGCCAGCACCGCATGAGGCTGTCCCTGCTGTGAAGACACGGTGGTGCGCAGCACGGGGTGACGCTCCAGCAGCCACCTCAGCGCAGCGTCCAGCGCACCGCTGTCCACCGTGCCTCGTAGCTCCGCGGCCTGGGGAATGTGGTACGCGCCGGAGTCGGGCTGGAGCTGGTGGATGAACCAGAGGCGCTCCTGAGCGGCAGACAGCGCGAGCGCGGAGCCCGCGGGCAGGGGCGAGGGAGGTGGCAGCTCGGTGGAAGCCGCCTGGAGGGAGGCCAGCTCACGGGCGAGGCTGGCCACGGTGGGCGAGGCGAAGAAGGAAGCCAGGGGCAGCTGCGCGCCGAAGGA
>NZ_JAIQDG010000094.1 GCF_020037125.1 Myxococcus sp. RHSTA-1-4 | reverse complement strand
TGAGCCGCAGTCCGCTCTTCCAGGTGATGTTCGTGCTGCAGAACGCGCCGGGCTCGGCGGTGAAGTTGCCGGGGCTGACGCTGGAGGCGGCGGAGTCGTCGGGCAAGACGTCCAAGTTCGACCTCACGCTCGGCATGAGCGAGTCGCCTGAGGGAGGCGTCGACGGCGCACTTGAGTTCAACAGCGACCTGTTCGAGCCCGAGACCGTGGATCGAATGCTGGGGCACCTGAGGGTGCTACTGGAGGCGGCTGTCGCGAAGCCGGAGACACGGCTGTCGGCTCTGCCGCTGATGGGGGAGGAGGAGCAGCGGCGGCTTTTGCGGGAGTGGAGCGGGAGGAGTGTGGAGTACCCGCGCGAAGCCGGCCTGCATGAGTTGTTCGAAGCCCAGGCGCAGCGGACGCCCAACGCGGTGGCTGTGGAGTACGCGGGCCAGTGGCTGACGTACGAGGAACTCAGCCGGCGGGCCAACCAGCTTGCGCATCACCTGCGAGGCATGGGCGTGGGGCCCGAGGTCCGGGTGGGCCTGTGCGCGGAGCGCTCGCTGGAACTGGTGGTGAGCATCCTGGGCATCCTGAAGGCGGGAGGCGTGTACGTGCCGCTGGACGCCAGCTACCCACAGGAGCGGCTGGCCTGGATGAAGCGCGAGGCCGGAGTGTCCGTCCTGGTCTCTCAGGACAAGCTGTTGCCAGCCCTGCGCCTGACCGAAGGCGAGCCGGTGGTCCGCGTGGATGCCGAGTGGTCCTCCATCTCGCGCCATCCAGAGAGCCGGCCAGAGGCGAAGGTTGGTGGGGCCAACCTGGCGTACGTGATGTTCACGTCGGGGAGCACGGGCAGGCCGAAGGGAGTCGGGGTGCCGCACCGTGCGGTGGCTCGGCTGGTGCTGGGGGCGGACTACGCACACTTCGGGCCGGAGGAGGTATGGCTGCAACTGGCGCCCATCTCCTTCGATGCCTCGACACTGGAGCTGTGGGGCGCGCTGCTGCATGGAGCGAAGCTGGTGGTGTACCCGGCGGGTACGCCTTCGCTGGAGGAGCTGGGTCGCGCGCTGGGGGAGTACGGGATCACCTCGCTGTGGCTCACGACAGCCCTTTTCGATCAGATGCAGGCGAGGCAGCCCGAGGCCCTGGCTCGAATCAAGCAGGTGCTGACCGGCGGAGAGGTGATGCCCGTCGCCCGCGCGAAGGAGCGGCTCGCCTCCGGGAACACGCTCGTCAACGCGTATGGCCCGACGGAGAACACGACGTTCTCCACCTGCTACTTCATGGGAGTGCCCGAGGACGTGGGCGCCCCGGTATCCATCGGCCGGCCGATTGCGAATACGTCGGTCTACGTGCTCGACGTGTTCATGCAGCCGGTGCCGGTGGGAGTGCCGGGCGAGCTGTACGTGGGAGGCGAGGGACTGGCGGTGGGGTACGTGGGCCGGCCGGAGCTGACGGCGGAGCGCTTCGTGCCCAATCCCTTTGGGCAGGGGGAGCGCCTGTACCGCACGGGCGACGTGGTGCGGTGGAGGGGGGAGGGGAGGCTGGAGTTCCTCGGCCGGCGCGACAGTCAGGTGAAGGTGCGGGGCTTCCGTATCGAACTGGCTGAGGTGGAGACGGCGCTGGCGCAGCACCCGAGCGTCAACGAGGCGGTGGCCGTCGCGAGGGAGGACGGAACGGAAGGCAAGCGGCTGGTGGCGTACGTGACGGCCAAGGCGGGTGCGGCGCTCGACACGGCCGCCCTGCGCGCCCACGTGAAGCAGCGGCTGCCGGAGTACATGGTGCCCGCCGCGTACGTGGTGCTGGACGCATTGCCACTGACGCCCAACGGCAAGGTGGACCGCAAGGCCCTGCCCGATCCGCGGGTAACGCCGAACGCCTCCAGTGCCGAGTACGAAGCGCCGCGCACCCCCACGGAGGAACTGCTGGTGGGCCTCTTCGCCGAGGTCCTGCGAGTCGAACGCGTTGGCACGAAGGACAACTTCTTCGAGTTGGGCGGACACTCCCTGCTGGCGACGCAAGCCATCTCGCGGCTCCGGAGTGCCTTTGGCATCGAGCTCCCGTTGCGTGAGCTCTTCGAAGCGCCCACCGTGATGGCGCTCGCCGACAAGGTCGATCAAGCCGTGCGGGCCGGTCGCGCGCTGGTGGCCCCGCCCCTGAGAGCCCGCGCGGATCGGCAGTCGGCGCTCCCGCTGTCGTTCGCGCAGCAGCGCCTGTGGTTCCTGGATCGTCTGGAGCCGGGCAGCGCCTTCTACAACGTGCCCGCGGTGGTGCGTGCAGAGGGGGCACTGGATGTGGGAGTGCTGCGGAGAAGCTTCGAGGAGCTCGTGCGCAGGCACGAGTCCCTGCGCACCACGTTCGGCTCCCAGGGTGGAAGGCCCGTCCAGCTCATCGCCGCGGAGCCGCCGCTCGCCTTCCAGGTGCGGGATCTGAGCGCCACGCCGGAGGGAGACCGCGAGACGGAAGCCCTGCGATGGGTGGAGCAGGAGTCGCACCAGCCCTTCGACCTGGCGGAGGGCCCGCTGCTGCGGATGACGCTGCTGAAGGTCTCGGAGCAGCAGCACATCCTGGTGCTGGTGATGCACCACATCGTCTCGGACGGCTGGTCGATGGGCGTCCTCGTGCGCGAGGTGGCCGCCCTCTACGAGGCGTTCTCCGAGGGCCGCCCGTCTCCGCTGCCGGAGCTCGCGGTGCAGTACCCGGACTATGCGGTGTGGCAGCGCGACTGGCTGAAGGGCGAAGTGCTGGAAGCGCAGCTCGGGTACTGGAAGAAGCAGCTCGCCGGGGTGCCGCAGGCGCTGGAGCTGCCTACCGATCGGCCGCGTCCCGCGGTGCAGTCGTTCCGGGGTGGGCACCTCGACGTCCAGTGGACCAAGACGCTGTGGGACGGAGCGAAGGCACTGGCGCAGCGTGAGGGAGCAACGCCGTTCATGGTGCTGCTGGCGGCATTCCAGGCGGTGCTATCGAGGTACTCGGGGCAGGAGG
>NZ_JAIQDG010000093.1 GCF_020037125.1 Myxococcus sp. RHSTA-1-4 | reverse complement strand
GCGAGGGCGCGGTGAGCGCCGCCACCGTGCGGCGGCTGCTCGCCGAGCGCGGGCTCGACCGCGTCTCGCTGCGCGGCGCCCACGAGGGACTCGAGCGCCGCCGCTGGGAGGCCTCGTACCCCGGCGCGCTGTGGCACGGCGATGTCTGCCATGGCCCGGTGCTCACCGGCGGCACGAAGTGGACGCCGCTGCGCATCCACGCGCTGCTCGATGACAGGAGCCGCTACGTCGTCGCGCTCGAGGCGCGCTCCACCGAGCGCGAGGACGACATGCTCGGCCTTCTCGTGCGTGCCGTGCGCCAGCACGGCGCGCCACAGACGCTCTACCTCGACAACGGCTCGACCTATTCCGGCAAGGCGCTCGCCACCGCGTGTCCGCGCCTTGGCATCGCGCTCGTGCACGCCAGGCCCTATGACCCGCAGGCGCGCGGAAAGATGGAGCGATTTTATGCCGAGCCCACGATTATGCGGAGGTCGACGTCAATGGCTCCGGTGCCCCGAGGGAGGCACACCAAAGACCATGCGTCGTTCTCCGCATAACGCTGGGTGCTCCTGCGAGGCCATCTCGGCCGGAAAGGAGCACCCATGGCTGACCAGGTCTTCCGTGAGCCTCAAGTCATCGCTCGTCTTCGGCGGCGCACGCCGCTCGGTGAAGGGCTTGAAGAGCTCGCCGCTCATCTTCACCGCCGAGGCTACGCTCTCGTCTCAGGACGGACTCTGATTATGCGCAGCGTCGGGGCGCTTCCAGCCTCGGGATGCGCCTCGACCTCCGCATAATCGTGGACTCGGCATAAAAGCGCTTATGCGGACCTCTGCATAAGCGCTTCTGGCGCACACTTCGCGAGGGCTGTCTCGACCACCTGGACCGCTCGCTGTCCCTGGCCGAGGTGCAACGTCGCCTCGACACCTTCCTCGCCCGCCACTACCACTCGCAGCCGCACGCCTCGCTCATGGGCGACACGCCCGGCATCGTCTGGGGCTCCCACCAGACGCGCCTCGTCTCCGAGACGCAGCTCGCCGAGGCGCTCACCGTGCGGGCGCGCCGCCGCGTCTCCCGTGACGGCGTCGTCAGCCTCGACGGCCGTCTTTTCGAGGTGCGCCACGGCTTTCTCGCCGGCCGGCTGGTGAATGTCGCCAGCTGTCTCGTCGAAGGGCTGCCCGCCTCCGTCCGCGTCGAGCACGACGGCCGCTGCTACGAGCTGCAGCCGCTCGACGTGCAGGCCAATGCCCGCGCCCACCGCGCACGCAGCCCCGTCCCGCCGGCCTCGTCCGTTGCCTTCGACCCCACCGCCCCCACCCTGGAGTGAGTCCACCATGTCCCAGCAACTCCTCTCCGCCTTCGGCCTCGTCCACCTGCCCTTCACCAAGGAGATTCCCGACGCCGAGCTCTGGTTGCCTGCCTCAAAGGAGTCCGTCGTCACCGACATCGTCGACGCACTGGAGTCGCGCCAGTCCGTTCTGGTCGCCGGTGAGCCCGGTGTCGGCAAGACGTGCGTCCTGCGCGCCCTGCGGCACCGCCTTCCGAAGGAGCGCTTCCGCCTGACGTACTGCCACAACGCGACGCTCGGCCGCCGCGACTTCTATCGGCAGCTGTGCCTGGCGCTCGGGCTGCAGGCGAAGGCCACCGCGGCCGCCGTGTTCCACGCCGTCACCACGCACGTACATGAGCTCGCCACCAGCCGCGTCCACCCCGTCTTCCTCCTCGACGAGGCGCACCTGCTCCACCCCGACGTGCTCGGGCACCTCCACATCCTCCTCAACGTGCGCCGTGAAGCGCTGTTGCGACCGGGGACCGAAAGGGGTCCCCCTCGCCCGGGTCGAGCCGGGTGAAGAAGGGCGCCGCGAACGCCGCTGGAGACTGGAACAGCGGCCTGCAACAGCCGAGCGGCGTGAACAGCCGGCACTGGGCTTCGGCCCCGGGTCGGTGACCACAGGTGCCACGGTGAGGCACGCATGGATGAGTGTCCACGCAAGTCGAAGTCGGTGTTGGAACCCTCTGTACGGAAGGATGCCCCGTCTCCGACGGGTTCGCAGCCAGAGCCCGGTCGCCAGTTGAAAGCGACTGGATGTGCCCGTCACGGGCATACCGGCCCCAAGCCTCGAAACGGGCGCCGGCCCGCGCTGCCAGGGGCAAAGCCGACCACCTACCGCACCAAGGGTCGCATCAGTGAACACGGGAACCTCGTTCCGAGCGCCGAGCCCTCGGGCTCCGGCAAGCTGCCAGGTCCAGCGACGTCTCGGACGAGGGACGGAGCCTCCGTAGTAGTCCGAGCGCGGGAGAGCCGCGCACAAGGCGAAGGGAGGCAGTCGATGGGTACGGCCGCTGCTGCGCCGGGGAAAGCCGTGTATGCGGCGTCTTACTCCGATATGGAGTGGCTCCGGAGCGTCCAGCAGAAGCTGTACCGGCGAAGTCTGGAAGATCCAAACTACGTCTTCCGCAAGTTGTGGGGCTTCGTCGTTGCTCCCCACAACCTGCGGGTCGCTCTCCACCGCGTGGCCCGCAATCGTGGTAGCCGCACGGCGGGCATTGACGGAGTCACGGTGGCGAAGCTCGCACGGGATTACGGCGTCGAGGCTTTCTTGCAGAAGCTGCGAGAGGAGCTGAGGGGCCGTGGGTACCAACCGAGTCCGGTGCGACGGGTGCTCATCCCGAAGCCCGGCCAGCCGGGGAAGTTCCGCCCGCTGGGGATACCCACCGTCAAGGATCGAATCGTGCAGGCGGCTTTGAAGAATATCCTGGAACCGATTTTCGAGGCGGACTTCTACCCCGTCTCGTACGGCTTCCGTCCTGGGCGAGGTGCCCACGGAGCGCTGGAGCACTTGCGTCTGCTGCTGCGCCCGCGGTCTGTCCGCACCCAGGAGGAAGCCGTCAGTCGGCTCCCGTACCAATGGGCCGTTGAAGGAGACATCAAAGGGTGCTTCGACCACATAGACCACCACGCGCTGATGAATCGGCTTCGCCGACGCATTAGCGATGGAAAGGTTCTTCGCAAGGTCGTGGCCTTCCTGAAGGCAGGAGTCCTCTCGGAAGAGCAGTTCACGCGGACGGACTCCGGAACCCCCCAAGGAGGAATCCTCTCGC
>NZ_JAIQDG010000092.1 GCF_020037125.1 Myxococcus sp. RHSTA-1-4 | reverse complement strand
TCTCCGGTGACGGCCTGGCTCGCGGCTACGTGCGCCGCCCCGACCTCACCGCAGAGCGCTTCCTCCCCAATCCCTTCAGCTCCATCCCGGGCGCTCGCATGTACCGCACGGGTGACCTCGCCCGCTGGCGCCAGGACGGCGTCCTGGAGTTCCTCGGCCGCCGCGACTTCCAGGTGAAGGTGCGTGGCTTCCGCATCGAGCTGGCCGAAGTCGAAGCGGCGCTGCTGGCCTTCTCCGGCGTGCGCGAGGCCGTCGCCCTGGCGCGCGAGGACGTGCCCGGAGACAAGCGCCTCGTCGGCTACGTCACGGGCGACGCTTCGCTGGACATGGCGGCCCTGCGCGCGCATCTGCAAGGACGGCTGCCCGAGTACATGGTGCCCTCGGCGCTGCTGCGCCTGGACTCCTTCCCCCTCACCGCCAACGCCAAGGTGGACAGGAAGGCCCTGCCCGCTCCCGATTCGCGCGCAGAGCTGCGGCCCTTCGTCGCACCGAGTACCCCCACCGAACAGCAACTGGCCGCGCTGTGGGCCGAGGTGCTTCGCGTGGACAAGGTGGGCATCCACGACGACTTCTTCGAGCTGGGCGGCCACTCCCTGCTGGCCACCCAGGTCGTCTCCCGCGTGCGCAAGACCTTCGAGGTGGAACTCCCCCTGCGCGCGCTCTTCGAGGCGCCCACCCTCGTCCGGCTCGCCCCTCGCATCGAGGAGGCCCGGCGCCAGCGCACCTCGGTGTCCCTGCCGCCGCTGCTCCCCGCCCCCCGCTCCGGCTCGCTGCCCCTGTCCTTCGCCCAGCAACGCCTGTGGTTCCTCGATCAGCTCCAGCCCGGAAGCGTGCAGTACAACATGCCCATCACCCTGCTGCTGGAGGGGGTGCTGGACATCGAGGCACTGGAGTCCGCATTCACGGAGCTGGTGCGCCGCCATGAGTCCCTGCGCACCACGTTCAGCGCCGAGGAGGGCCAGCCCGTCCAGCTCATCCACCCGCCCTCCGCTGTGCACCTGGTGGTCGTGGACCTGACGGGCCTGCCCGAAGCCCAGCGCATGGACGAAGCGCACCGCCTCGCCTCCGAGCACGCGCTGCGGCCCTTCAACCTGGCCACCGGGCCGCTGCTGTGCGTGAGCCTGCTGCGCCTGGACGAGCACCGGCATGCGCTGTTGCTCAATGTGCACCACATCATCTCCGACGGCTGGTCCTCCGGAGTGCTGGTGCGAGAAGTGGCAGCCCTCTACGAGGCCCTGCGCCAGGGCCAGCCTTCGCCGCTGCCCCCGCTGCCGGTGCAGTACGCCGACTACGCCCTCTGGCAGCGCCAGTGGCTGCAAGGCCCGGTGCTCGAAGCGCAGCTCGGCTGGTGGATGGAGCAACTGGCCGGGGCGCCTCCTCACCTCGAGCTGCCCACCGACTTTGTCCGTCCGCCGGAGCTGTCGCACCGGGGCGCCACGGTGCCGGTGAGCCTGCCCCGTGAGCTGAGCGAAGCCCTCAAGGCCCTGGCACAGCGCGAGGGCGCCACGCCCTTCATGCTGTTGCTGGCTTCCTTCCAGCTCCTGCTCTCCCGCTATTCCGGCCAGGAGGACGTCGTCGTCGGCTCGCCCATCGCCGGCCGCCGTTTCAGCGAGCTGGAGAGCCTCATCGGCTTCTTCATCAACACCCTGGCGCTGCGGACCCGCCTGGACGACAACCCGTCATTCCGTACCCTGCTGGGCCGCGTGAAGGAGATGACCCTGGGCGCCTACGCGCACCAGGACGTGCCCTTCGAGAAGCTGGTCGAGGAGCTGCAACCGGTCCGCGACCTGAGCCGCTCGCCGCTCTTCCAGGTGCTCTTCGCCCTTCAGAACATCCCGACGCAGGACATGCACCTCCCCTCGCTGTCGCTCCGGCAGATGGCGGCGCATGGCGGGGACGTGGCCAAGTTCGAGCTCAACCTCAGCCTCTTCGAAACGCCCGAGGGCTTCCGAGGCACCCTGCAATTCCATGCGGACCTCTTCACGGAAGCCACCGCGGCGCGCATGGTGCGGCACCTCCAGGTGCTGCTGGAGGCCATCGTCTCCCAGCCGGACCAGCGCCTCTCCGAGCTGCCGCTGCTGACTCCCTCCGAGCGACAGCAGGTGCTCGTCGACTGGAACACCACCACCTCCTCCGTCCCGGCCGACTCCTGCTTCCACCATGCCTTCGAGCTCCAGGTGGCCAGGACTCCGGACGCGCCCGCCGTCCAGTGTGAGGACTCCGTCCTCACCTATGCCCAGCTCGACGCTCGTGCCAACCAGTTGGCCTGGCACCTGCGCTCGCTGGGCGTCGGCCCCGAGACGTGCGTGGCCCTCTGCCTGGACCGCTCCGTGGACACCCTCGTGGCGCTCCTCGGCGTCTGGAAGGCCGGTGGCGCCTACGTCCCTCTGGACCCGGCACAGCCCGCTCTGCGCCTCCAGTCCCTGGTGGACGAGGTGTCCGCCCCCGCGGTGGTGACCGTGTCCCAGCACGCGGCCTCCTTTGCCTCCTCTCAGGCACGCACGGTGCTGCTGGACACCGGCGCCGGGCTGCTCGACGGACAGCGTACCGATGCGCCGCCGCGCAACGTGTCCGGGGAGAACGTGGCCTACGTCCTCTTCACCTCGGGCAGCACCGGCCGCCCCAAGGGCGTGGCCGTGGCTCATGCCCAGCTGATCCACTACGTACGCGCGGCCACCGAGCGGCTCCGCCTGGCGGACTGCTCCAGCTTCGCCCTCGTCTCCACCTTCGTCGCCGACCTCGGCAACACGGTGCTCTTCCCTGCCCTCTTCACCGGCGGCCTGCTCCACGTCCTCACCCAGGAGCGCGCCAGCAGCCCCGCGGGAGTGGCCGAGTACTTCCAGCGCCACCCGGTGGACTGCGTGAAGATCGTCCCCTCCCATCTGGCGGCGCTGCTGACGGCGGCCGAGCCCCAGCACGTGCTTCCGCGCAAGAAGCTGGTGCTGGGCGGTGAGCCCTCCACCTGGCCCCTCATGGGCCAGGTGCGCGCGCTGGCGCCGAAGTGCGAAGTGTTCAACCACTACGGCCCCACGGAGACGACAGTCGGCGTGCTCGCGGGCCGCGTGGAGCAGCCGGCCGAGGCACTGGCCCCGGCCATGGTGCCGCTGGGCCGGCCGCTGGCTCACACGCGCCTGTACGTGCTGGACGAGCGCCTGCGCCCGCTGCCCGTGGGCG
>NZ_JAIQDG010000091.1 GCF_020037125.1 Myxococcus sp. RHSTA-1-4 | reverse complement strand
ACCACCTGCTGGACGCTTTCGAGCGGCACCAGTTCCCGCTCATGCTTCGGGTGGCCGGGTTGCCCGCCGGGACGTCGGGTATCCGATGCACGAGCACCGTCTTCCCTGGTGAGGAAGTGCGGCGCAATCTGCCAGAATGACCAGGACTCTCTCAGCGCGACGTCTGCTTCTCTTCGGACGGGGGCGCCAGCGGCTCCGGAATGGTGAGGTTCCCCACCTCTGCGTCGAGTTCGGCGGCCACCAGGCGAGCGCGCGTGGCGGCCCAGTACTTGGGGGCGAGCTCCAGGTAGCGCTCGCGGGGCCAGTGCGCCAGCACGCGCAAGAGGTCCCTCAGGTACGCCTCGGGGTTGAGGCGGTGCAGCCGGGCGGTGGCGATGAGGGTGAAGAGGTGGCCGGCGCTCTGGGCATGGTCATCGCTGCCGACGAAGAGCCACGCCTTTCTTCCGACGGCAATCCGCCTCAACTCCCTCTCGGAGCGGTTGTTCGTATCCGATGCACGAGCACCGTCTTCCCTGGTGAGGAAGTGCGGCGCAATCTGCCAGAATGACCAGGACTCTCTCAGCGCGACGTCTGCTTCTCTTCGGACGGGGGCGCCAGCGGCTCCGGAATGGTGAGGTTCCCCACCTCTGCGTCGAGTTCGGCGGCCACCAGGCGAGCGCGCGTGGCGGCCCAGTACTTGGGGGCGAGCTCCAGGTAGCGCTCGCGGGGCCAGTGCGCCAGCACGCGCAAGAGGTCCCTCAGGTACGCCTCGGGGTTGAGGCGGTGCAGCCGGGCGGTGGCGATGAGGGTGAAGAGGTGGCCGGCGCTCTGGGCATGGTCATCGCTGCCGACGAAGAGCCACGCCTTTCTTCCGACGGCAATCCGCCTCAACTCCCTCTCGGAGCGGTTGTTCTCCAGCAGCAGCCGGCCATCGTCGAGGACGCGTCGCAGGGCTTCACGCTGCCGCACGGCGTAGCCGAGCGCCTTGCGCAGCAGGCCCCGCTCGGCCTTCACCTTCTCGTGCTCCGCCTCGGCCCAGGTGAAGAAGGCGTCCACGTGCGGGCGCAGGTGGGCCTGCCGCAGCCGGTGAATCTCCGGCACGGGCTTTTGCCGCCACATGGCCTCCAGCTCGAAAATGCGGCCGATGCGTGCCAGCCCCTCACGGGCCACGACGCTCTTGGCCACCGTCGCCTCCCAGAAGCCTCGTCGGCAGTGCGACCAGCACGCCACCTCGTGCCTCACCGCGGCCTCGCCGTCCGGCGGTTCCTCCTCGGCGGGCCGGAAGAGGGCGTCGTAGACGCTCTTCGCATCGGCTTGCACATAGCCGCTGAAACCCTTGAAAAGCTCCAGCACCGCGGCGCTCGTCTCCTTCGGCGTGTACTCGAAGAAGACGGCGTCCTTGTCGGCCACCTGCACGAAGTAGTGGCCGCGTCGGCAAGGCTGACGCCGCCCCTCGTCCGGCACCGGTTGCACCGCCACCCCCGTGGCGTCCGTGGCGATGCAGAAGGCGGTGGCCAGCGCCTCGTCGCGCATGGCGGCCACCACGGTGGCCCCCACCGTCGCGCCCACGTCCTCCACCCACCGGGCCATCGTTCCCCGGTCCACCGGCACCCCGTCGCGCGCGAAGCGCTGCTCCAGCCGGAAAAGCGGCAGCCCGTCGCAGTACTTGGCGATGAGGACGTGCGCCAGCAGCGACGGCGCGGCCAGGCAGCGGAAGAAGAGCTCGGGCGGCTTCATCGCTGACTCCAACTCCGCCTCGCCATCGGCGCCCACGGTGCGGTACTTCACCCGGGCAATGACGAGCCGGCGCATGCCGCCCCGCTGCCAGGCCAGCTTGCAGCTCTCCTCGAAGCCGATTCGCTCCGCCTTGCCCTGGGCGACGAGCTCGTCGAAGAGCGGGTCGGCAATCTCCACCCGCTTCTCTTCCAGCGGCAGACTTCTCAAGTCGCGGCGGCCCGAGGGCTTGCGCTTCTTCTTCGACGCCCCGGCGTCCCCTGACGTCTCGTCCGGTGCCATGCCCAGCGTGCCGGCCACTTCCTCCAGGGCGCGCAGCTTCTGGGCGAACTCCAGCTCCAGCTGCCGGGTGTCCACCCTTTCGGCCTTCGCGACGAAAAGCCGGCGCTTGAGCATCTCCAGTTCCAAGCGCAGCCGCTCATGCGAGGCGCGCAGCACGTCCCGCTCTTTCTCCAACTGGGCGCTGCGCTGCTTCTCGGCGCTCAGTAGCGCTTCGAGCTCGGCGATGCGCGCCAGGGGGGAGGGAGTTGACTCGGGTAACGGCACCGTGGGCCTTGTAACTCTCCACGTCCGCGCTGTCGACACCCTCCTGGCAGGTAGGCCTCAGCGCCTTGGCGCCTCGGTGCTCCTCGCCTCAATGCGGGCGAGGGCCTCGACGCGGCGCCTCGACGCGCAGCCCGTCCAATAGCTCCTCCAGAACGTGCTCCTCTACCGCCAGGCTGCTGGCGCCCTCCTCCAGCCCCTGCGGCACCTGGAAGCAGCCGGAGTCCAGCCGCTTGTAGAAAAGGCACAGCCCCGTGCCGTCGTAGAAGAGCACCTTGAGCGCCGTGCGCCGCTTGCCGAAGAAGACGAAGAGCGCGCCACTGCGTGTCTGCCGGCCCAGGCGCTCCTCAACCAGGCCCGCCAGTCGCTCGAAGCCCCAGCGCAAGTCGATGGGCTCCAGGCCCAGGAAGATTTCGACGCCGTGCGGAATCATCGCCCGCCCCTCCACCCAGCGGCCTCGAGTGCCTCCAGCGCCACCCGCACCGTCGCCGTGTCCGCGCCCGGCGGCACCAGGACGCGCGCCCCTCCCGCTTCGATGAGGACCGCGGCGGCCAGCGGGGCGGACCGGGCGGCGACCGGCGGGGGCATGGACCCCGTGTCACGCACCAGCCGAACCAGGGGAAGTGCAGCCCCCTCCTCGACGCGTGCGGCTCCCGCCAGACGACTGGACCACCGGTACAGCGTGCCCGTCGTGAACGCCTGGCCCTTGCAGTACTCCGCCGCGCTCACTCCACTGGCGCGCCAGTCTGCCACTCGCTTCTTCCACAGCTCGGTGTCTGCCATGCACGCCACCTTGAGCGCGCCGGCTCAGTGACGCCAGACGGTGCTCGTGCTTCGGATACCGACTACCCGCGCAAGCCCTTCCTCGAAGCCGTCCGGAGCGCGGCCCACTACGGCCTGTACGACCTGGACCGGCTGGAGCGCATGGTGCTGCGCAACATCGCCACCGAGTACTT
>NZ_JAIQDG010000090.1 GCF_020037125.1 Myxococcus sp. RHSTA-1-4 | reverse complement strand
CGCCAGTTCTCCGGAGTCCAGGAGGCGGTGGTGGTGGCGCGCGAGGACGTGCCGGGCGACAAGCGCCTGGTGGCGTACGTGGTGCCCACCTCGCCCGGACTGGACACCTCGGCGGTGCGCGCCTTCGTGGCGAAACAGTTGCCCGAGTACATGGTGCCCTCGGCCGTGGTGGAGCTGAGCGCCCTGCCCCTCAACGCCAACGGCAAGGTGGACCGCAAGGCCCTGCCCGCTCCGGCCATCGAGGAGGCGTCCGAGGACTTCGCCGCCCCGCGCACGGAGGTCGAGGAGAAGCTGGCGGGCATCTTCGCCAGCGTCCTGGGCCTCAAGCGCGTGGGCATCCACGACGACTTCTTCGAGTTGGGCGGGCACTCGCTGCTGGCCACGCAGGTGGTGTCGCGCGTCCGCGCCACCTTTGGCGTGGAGCTGCCCCTGGGTGAGCTGTTCGAGGCACCCACCGTCGCCGGGCTCGTGGAGCGCTTCCAGGCCATCACCGGCTCGCGGGAAGCCCCGGTCCTCACGCGCGTGCCGCGCACGGGAGACCTGCCGCTCTCCTTCGCCCAGCAGCGCCTGTGGTCCTTCGACCAGCGCCAGCCGGGCAGCCCGCTCTACAACGTCCCGCTCATCCTGAGGTTGGAAGGCGCCCTGGACGAGAACGCGCTCCGGCGGAGCTTCGATGAGCTGGTACGCCGCCATGAGTCGCTGCGCACCACGTTCCGCGCCGTCAACGGCGAGCCCGTCCAGAAGATCAATCCCGCGGTCTTCGTGCCACTGCAGAAGGTGGATCTGTCGGAGATCGACGAGGAACCGCTGCGGCAGACGGAGGCGGTGCGCCTGGCGACGGAAGAGTCCCGCAAGCCCTTCGACCTGACGAGGGGCCCGCTGCTGCGCACCCTGCTGCTGAAGCTGGGCGCGCGGGAGCACGTGCTGGTGCTGCACCTGCACCACATCGTCTCGGACGCCGGGTCCCTGGGCGTGCTCGTCAGGGATCTGACCGCGCTCTACGAGGCGTTCCGCCAGGGCCAGCCCTCGCCCCTGCCGGAGCTGCCGGTGCAGTACGCCGACTTCGCCGTCTGGCAGCGCGCCTGGCTGAAGGGCGAGACGCTGAAGACCGAGCTTGGCTGGTGGAAGCAGCAGCTCGCGGGCGCGCCGCCCGCGCTGGAGCTGCCCACCGACAAGCCCCGGCCGGCCGTCCTCTCGCACCGGGGCGCGACGCTGCCCGTGCGCCTGCCGCTGTCGCTCACCCAGAAGGTGGAGGCGCTGGCCCAGCGCGAGGGCGTCACGCCCTTCATGCTGCTGCTGGCCGCCTGGCAGACGCTGCTGCACCGCTATTCGGGACAGGACGACGTGCTGGTCGGCACGCCCGTCGAGAAGCGCGGCCCGGCCGAGACGGAGGGCCTCATCGGCTTCTTCGTCAACACGCTGGTGCTGCGCGCCCGCTTCACTCCGGGCCTCTCCTTCCGCCAGTTGCTGGCCCAGGTGCGTGACACCACCCTGGCCGCCTACGAGCACCAGCAGGTTCCCGTCGACGCGCTGGTGGAGGAGCCGCTGTTCCAGGTGACGTTCGCCTTGCAGGACTCGCCGGTGCCGGAGCTGGTGTTGCCAGAGCTGTCCGTGCGTCCGGCGCCGGCCGAGGACACCGGCACGGCCCGGTTCGAGCTGAGCCTGGACCTGAGCCGGCTGGTGAAGGGCTACACCGGCTCGCTCACCTACAGCACCGACCTGTTCGAGCGCGCCACGGCCGAGCGCATCTTCGAGCACTTCCGCCTGCTGCTGGAGAGCATCGTCGGAGGCCCGGACACCCCCCTGACCGAGCTGCCCCCGGTCATCTCCGAGGTGGGCCAGCGGCCATCGGGGACGCACCAGGCCGGGCCCACTCCGGCTGTCACCTCGGGTACCGATGTGCCGGTACTGACCCGCGCGCACCGGGACGGTCCTCTGCCGCTGTCCTTCGCCCAGCAGCGCCTGTGGTTCCTCGAACAGCTCCAGCCCGGCAGCGCCTTCTACAACATGCCTTTGGCGCTGCGCATGTCGGGCTCCCTGGAGCTGGCCGCGCTCCAGCGCGCCTACGAGGCGCTGGTGCTCCGTCATGAGGTGCTGCGCACCACCTTCCGGTCCGAAAACGGTGAGCCCTTCCAGGTCATCCACCCGGCCCCGCTCCAGCCCTTGCAGGTGGCGGACCTGGGCACGGTGCCTTCCGGCCAGCGACAGGCCGAGGCGACGCGGCTGGCCACGGCGGACGCGCTGCGCCCCTTCGATTTGGCCGCTGGCCCGCTGGTGCGCGCCACGGTGTTGAGGCTGGAGCCGTCCGAGCACGTGCTGCTGCTCAACATGCACCACAGCATCTCCGACGGCTGGTCGCTGGGAGTGATCGTCCGCGAGGTGGCCGTGCTCTACGAGGCGTTCCGTCAGGGGCAACCCTCGCCGCTGCCGGAGCTGCCGGTGCAGTACGCGGATTACTCGGTCTGGCAACGCGAGTGGCTGAGGGGCGAGGTGCTGGAGGCGCAGCTCGGCTGGTGGAAGCAGACCCTGTCGGGTGCGCCGTACGTGCTGGAGCTGCCCACGGACAAGCCGAGGCCCGCGGCGCTCTCACCCCGGGGCGGCCTGGTGCCGCTGACTCTGTCGCGCAAGCTGAGCAAGGCGCTGGAGGTCATGGCCCGGAAAGAGAGGGCCACGCCCTTCATGGTGCTCCTGGCCGCCTGGCAGGCGCTGCTGCAGCGCTACTCCGGACAGGACGACCTGCTGGTGGGCTCGCCCATCGCCGGCCGCCGGCACGAGGATACCGAGGGCCTCATCGGCTTCTTCGTCAACACGCTGGTGCTGCGCGCCCGGTTCACCCCGGGCCTCACCTTCCGCGGGCTGCTGGCGCAGGTGCGCGAAACCACCCTGCGTGCCTACGAGCACCAGGACATCCCCTTCGAGCGGCTCGTCGAGGAGCTGCAGCCGTCGCGCAATCTCAGCCGCACGCCGTTGTTCCAGGCGATGTTCGCCTTGCTGAATACGCCCGAGGTGGAGCTGGCCCTGCCCGGGCTGACGCTGCGGGGAATGCCAGTCGATGCGGCGGTCGCCAAGTTCGAGCTGAGCCTGGAGATGACGCACACACCGGAGGGATTTCGGGGTGCGCTCATCTACAGCACCGAGCTGTTCGAGCGCTCCACCGCCGAGCGCCTCCTGGCGCATCTGAAGCTCCTGCTGGAAGGCCTCGTGGCCACCCCGGAAGCGCCGCTGTCCCGGCTGACACTGCTCACCGATGCCGAGCGCCAGCAGCTCCTTGGTGCCTGGAATGACACCGTGGTGGAGTACCCGCGCGACACGTCCATCCACGAGCT
>NZ_JAIQDG010000008.1 GCF_020037125.1 Myxococcus sp. RHSTA-1-4 | reverse complement strand
CCAACGTGGACGTGCTCGTCATCGACGAGATGGGCTACCTCAACCTCAAGCCCGAGCAGACGAACATCTTCTTCAAGTTGATGGAGGAGCGCTACCGCAGGCGGCCGACGCTGCTGACCACCAATCTGGACTACTCCGAGTGGGCCGGCTTCCTGGGTAACAAAGCCCTCGTCGAGGCGCTGCTGAGCCGGCTGCGCCACCAGTGCCATACCGTCCGCATCGACGGCCCCTCCCTGCGCGACTCGACGGGCTGACGGCGTCCTCTCCCGCTTCGCTTCAACCACGAGCCCCCGTCCGCCAGCACCGCGGCCGGGGGCTTCGTCTTTTCCTGCGCCCCCGCGTCGCTCGATGCCCAGGACTCATTGCGGACTTCACGTTCCACGCCTGGTCCACTTCGCGAGAGCAGAGGTGGGTCGTTTCTGGAGAGCGTTGAAGGGTGCCCGTCCTGGGGCAACGGCTGCAAGTCCAGGCCGCGGCGCAGGATGTCCTTGAGGCCCTGGTAGCGCAGGTTGCCGAAGTGCAGCGCCCGGCGGCACGCGGCCTCGGCCCGCTCGCGCGGGAAGCCCTCCAGGTGCACCACCATGGCCTGCACGCAGCGCAGCTGGCTGAGGACGTCATCCGCGTCGAAGACGGCGCGCACGTACGCCTCGGTGTGGGGGCCCAGCCGGGCCGCCCGCGTCTCCCAGTGGCTGCGGCTGCGGTGGCGCAGGGCTGCGCGCGCCTCGGGCAGGTGCGCTTCCACGGTGCTGCGGTGGCCCTCGCCGCGGAGCGGGTGGGTGGCCACGCGCTCGTCCTGGGCGTACACGCGCACGTCGTGGGCCGTGACGCACAGCCAGACGCGCTGGCCGATGAGACGCCAAGGCACCGAGTACAGCCGTCGGCCGTACATGACGTGGGCATCGCGGTGCACGCTGGCCTCGTGCCACACCTCGGGCGCCCACGCGGCTGCCGGCAGCGCACGCAGCGCTGCGGCCTCGGCCTCCTGGAAGAGGTGGCGCGGCTGACGCCCCGTCGTGCCGTGTACGCGCACCGACGCCACGTCCCGCAGCCAGCGCTGCAGGGCGGCCTCGCACTCGCGCGCGTCCTCTCCGGCCCGCCCGGCGAAGAAGTTGCCCTTCACGTAGCGCACGCCCGCCTCCACCTTGCCCTTCTTCTCAGGGGCGCGGGGTGGGGCCGGGTCGACGATGAAGCCATAGTGGCGCGCCAGCGCGCGGTAGCTGCGCTGTAGGGCCCTCTCCCCGTCCACCCCGAAGGCCGCGCGCACCACCGCCGCCTTGAGGTTGTCGGGCACGATGCAGTGGGGCACTCCGCCGAAGTACACGAAGGCGGCCTCGTGACAGCGCAGCCACGTCTCCACGCGCTGGTCGAACACCAGCGTGGCGAAGAGGTGGCGGCTGTAGCCGAGCACCATGACGAACACCCAGGCGCGCCGTAGCGCCCCCGCGTCCGCGTCGTACAGCCGGCCCACCTCGCCGAAGTCCACCTGCGCCACCTCGCCCGGCGCCGTCTCCACCGGGATGGCCACGTCCTCTTCACTCACACCCTGAGCCCGACGCACGCTGCCCACCAGGCGTTTGACTGCCGAGAGGCTGCCTACCGGCTCCCCTGCCTCCATCTGCAGCCGGGTGAAGATGGCCTGCGGCTGCAGGCCCTTCGCCACCCACGCTTCCACCTGGGCGCGGTGCGCCTCCAGGCTGGACGTCTGCTGGGGGGCTGGCGGGGCTGCGGGTCGCGCCGCCAGCACCGCGGCCTTGAGCACCTCGAGCTCGGGTAGCACCTGCACGTCGCCCTGCAGCAGCCCCGCCGCCTCCAGCACCCGCCGGTAGCTGCGCTCCACGTCCACGCCCATGCGCAGCACCCGGGCCACTTGCCGCGCGGGCGTGCCCAGGCGGTGCAACCGCACCAATTCCTGCAGCCGGTCCATCTCCACTCTCCGGTTACTCACGCCGCTTCCCTTTCCTTGGGAAGCCAGCGTGGCCTGTTGGCGGGACGCCCGGGTGGACCGGTTTGGCCGAACCGGTGCGGACCGGTTTGGCCGAACTCACCCCGACCGGGTTCGCCGAACTCCGGAGGACCTGTTACGCCGAGCTACGACACTCTGAGCCAGCAGCAGTTCCTATGAACGAAAAAGCCCGGTTCCCCAAAGCATGGGAACCGGGCTCAGCTCTCTAGCTAAAGGTTGGGCACTTCCGTTAGTTCGTGCCCGTGCGCCACTTGGCCCCAGAGGAAATCCTGTGCCTCAGGTCCAGTTTGGTGGCCGCATTAAAAAGCATTTCTACCAAGCTAGGCGCCCCATCATCAGTGGACTCTCGTTTCCACACTTCTGTCGCTGCGTCACGTGGGGGTGCCAACGGCTCAAGCTCTTCGAGCTTCTTCTTCTTCAGGTTCGGTTTCATCACTTTGCCCCCTTCTTCGTCGACGCATTGTCGCTTGGTAAGGCCCCTATGTTTCCACTTGGGGGTGACGGCTTCGCAGAGGGACTTGTGACGTCGAAAAGCTCAATGGTATCGGTCTTGACCCCAAACAAGCTAACGCACACGTCCAAGATAGCCAACTCCGCCGGGCTTGGCTGCCTGACGTTCAGGCCGAGGGCCTTCGCCTCTTTCAAGTCAATAACGAATGAGTGGGCCGGATATTCGTTAATGACCTTATTGAGCAGCTGGTCTCTTTGCTTCGGCGACATTGCCTTATAGGACTCGGCGAGTAGCCGACTTCCGTACTCACGCGAAAGAGTGAGTAGCCGGTAGTGCTCGCCCACTTGAATCGCATCGACCTGGGCAAAAAGCGGGCGAACAAGCGCTCGAGTGACCGCCGTTGACATCTTCGCTGCATTCTGCAGGGTGATTTGGTGGCCTGACCGGCGAAGGATGAGGTCCGTCAGTAGGTCGAAGCTGTCCGCCGTGTACATGCGAATGTACTCAAGCGATTTGAGCGCATCGAGCGTCGACATCTGCTTCCGATGCCCCTTCCGCATGATGGTGACCTGCGCATCAAGCGGCCCCAGCTCAGCTTGTGGGTGCATGACAACTTCGTGGCACCCGAGCGTGATGAGGGTCGCCGCGCTCTTTGCCCAGCGGGGAATAACCATGTGGACCCGATCTGCTACGTCCTGAAGCCGTCGGGCAAACTGATACGCCCCGTCCAGGTTTCCTCCGGACGAGGTCAGCATCACCCATAGAACAGGTGGTCGTCGGCCGAGTCTCGCGAGCGCCCGGTACGCCTTATCCCCAACGTCCCGGTCAATCATGTCGTTGTCACCGAGCCACATCAGCAGCGTCGGAGCATTGTGGGTCTCCGACCATAAGCGAGCTGTCTCACTGACCAGCTGGCTCGGGCTCAGCCGACTGAAGGTTTCTACGAGCTGCTTCTGCTTCTGCAGCAGTTCCTCTTTGGTGGCAGGTGCCGCCACCGGAGCCTTGCCCTTACGAGCAGCGCGTCGTCGATTAGAGCCAGGAGCCTTCTTCTCAGCAGGTGGAGTCTCGGGTGCCGCAGGCGCAGCCTTCGTTGCACCCTCAGGTTCGCCAGCAGTAGGCCCATCAAAGCCTGGATCTGCCATCGCCGTTACCTCATTGCGGTTGGCTCGCCCTGCTGCTGGTAGCTCAGTAGCCTCCAAGGGGCTCCCCCCTACGCCTCTTCGCTTTAGCCTGACTTCAGTGGATTTCCTGGCCATTGCTCGAAGCGTACTAGGGAGCTCGTCGTGCTCGCAAATGCCCGAACATGCGTACAGAGGTCATTCGTGAACTCTTCTGCCCGCAAGTGCACGGCACCAAAGAGAATCGGCCTCATTCGTGTGCAGCACCACTCGCAGGCCCTCCTCCATCCACATCTTTGGGGAATACCGCCACTCGTGGAGGCGCACCTCATCTCGTCCTCGCTAGGGAACGGCACACCACCTGCTCTGAGTCGTCCCCATGGACATGACTCAGCGGGTGGCGCTGGCGCAGCACCTGGAGGCCGTGGAGGTGGAGTTGGAGGCGACAGTCGCGGGGCTGGATGGAAGTCCTGCCAGCCGGACGCGATTGGCGCGGACCCGAGACGCGTACCGCGAGGCCGAGACCCAGGCACTCAAGGTCATCGACGCCCCGGCTTTAGAGAGAGACGGTGGGTAGCCGTCCGCAGGTGGCGTAGTGCATGCCGCTTGCACTGCGGCATCCATAGGGGCGCCCTGCAGTCGGCTAGCAGGACACTCGCGCCATGGAGCCTCACCGGCTTCATAGCTCTGAAGCCGGTGACGAACCAGGGAGTGCCGAAATCACCATCGCTGCTGCGACTCCTGCGCCGCGGGCTACTTCGCCCCCAGCGCCGCGAGCACCCGGTCCAACTTCTCGTTGGTCGCGGCCCCAAGCTGGGGCAGCAGCGCGCTGCCTCGGTCAGCAGGACTCCGAGTTTCGGAGAGCATCGGCATGGCGCACGCTGCGCAGTGCTGCGGACTGGGAGCGGCAACTCTACGCTGAGTTCCGCCGACGGCGGGGGCCACGGCTAAGGTTTGCTAAGGCTGGACGAAGCGGGCCCTCCAACGGGGCGCTGAAGCCCGGCTCCGGACGCCCCGAAAAACGCCGTTTTTGGCCCCCTGCAAGGACCCCACGCACATCCGCCACCCAGCGGCTTCGGCGCGGGTAAGTGCCCGTCTTTCCAGGAGGAAATTGCGTTTCCAGGCGTCCGGAAAAACTGGGTAAGGTCGAGTGGATCACCTTTCCCCCTACCCGGAGGCCCTTCCGGAGCCGTGGGAGGCCCGGGGGAATGTGGGTGGATGGAGGTGCTGGCGACCCGGCGGGTTCAGCGGGCCCCCGTACCCGGAGTGGCCGCCGCCGGAGCAACGCACGGGGCGGGCGGTTTAATCGCCTGGGCTGCAAGTGGCTGTGGGGTGGGCGGTTTTCCGCCATGCGGGCTACTGGCGAGCGGCTGATCTCCCCAGGGACGCGCTTGGGCTGGGTCCCCAGCCCCGCCGCCCCGCGCGCCGGGGGTCCACGGCTGAGTCTGGGTGTTCATGTATTTCCGGGATGGGCCCGCCCACTGGCGGGCGCGCTCCCCGGGTGTACCTGCTCCTCTGGTCGCTGCCCGAGCCGGTGAGCAAGGGCGTGGCCGTACCCTGATAACCGTCGCCATCGCCTACCTGGGCGTGGACACCATGTGGCGCCTTGCTGGACAGGTGGCTGACGCTGGTGCGTGAGGTGGACCGGGCCGCCACCTTCGAGCAGCTCAGCGCGGCGAGTGAGGCGTACGGCGAATTGCTCGGGGAGAACCGCGGCCCGAATCTTCGTCATGCTGGCCACGGCCTCGGTTGGGAACACGGCGGGGCTGGCGGAGAAGTCCGCGAGGCTGCCCGGCTCGGCGCAGGCGGCGCTCGCCGTGGAGTCGCAGGCGGGCTTCCAGTACGCGGCGGTGGGCGGCGTGCAGTCGGTCGCCATGTAACAGCCGAGGGCTTCACCCTGGCGCTCGCGCCCAACGCGCTAGCCATGGCGGACCAGGGCGATGGAGGGCTGCCGCAAAGTGGAAGCATGTCGAGATGCCCTGACAACCGAGCTCCAGAAGCTGGCCAGGGAAGTCTCGACGAAGGGAACGGAGCGCCACAAGCCCGTGACCAAGAGCAAGTAAGGGAAAGACGAGCAGCCCCACCATGCCGAATCGCTACTTCAGGCTCAAAGAGAACATGCAAGCCGGGAACTGGTATCTGGGCGATCCCCTGGACGAAAGTGGCCAGGAGGTGGAAGACCCCTGGATGTTCACGGCCGGGCGACCCATCCGTGTCGAAGGCCGCCTGACGATTCCTGTCGACGAGCCTGGGAGACGGTTGGACTTCTGCACGGCAGGCGTCGGCACGACTCCCATCGTCCACGTCCGGGTGGCCTCCATCGTCGCGGAGCTGGCCCCCGATGACGTGCAGCTCATCCCCGTGGACATCAAGGGCCAACCGGACCAGTACCTCATCCTCGTGGCCACGAAGCTCATCCGCTGCATCGACGACAAGGCGTCCAAGGAGGTGCAGTACTGGAAGCCAGAGGACAACCGGCCGGAGAAGGTCGGCCAGTACCGTGGCGTGATTGACATGCGGATTGACCGCACCAAGGTAGGCGACGCCAAGGTGTTCCGTACCTGGGGGTGGAAGATCGCCCTCATCGTCTCCGAGGGCATCAAGAGCGCCCTGGAGCGCACGAAGCCCACGGGCATGACGTTCACGGAGGTGTAACGCCGCGAGCCCTGCGCTGTCCGAAGGGACGGTAGCTGTTCGTGCCCCGCCCTGATGCGGAGCTGACCCGGCCGGGAAGACGGCTAGACGAGGCCGTCAGTCCTGACTCTTCGGGAGCGTGACGCTCCCCGGGTTCTCGATGGCCGACGCGCCCACTCGCGACCGCTCCCCATCATCCAGACGGTCCGAAACGAGGCGGGTATCCTCAACCATCGTGCTCAGCAACACAGGGGGAACAGTTCGCCTCCCTCACGCATTCTTGAAGTGACCAGGTCGTACTAACCTGCTTCAGGGAAGTCCGGTAAGGCGAAGGCCGGCGTGATGGAAGAAGGCGGCGAGGACGTCGTGGTGGTGGCCCAGGCGCACGAATGAAGCGCGTGCCTGGGCGCGCAGCTCGGCGACGGAGTCGGGCGTGGCATTGCGCAGCTCGGCCTTCACCACGCCGTTGCAGCCCTCCTCGGGGTTGAGGTCTGGTGCATAGCCAGGCAGCCGCTCGAGGCGGAAGTCCTCGGGATGGCGGGCGACGAAGTCGAGCATCTTGGCACTATGGTGCTGATTGAGGCCGTCCCACACGATGGTGAGAGGACGGCCCACCTTCCTGCGGAAGTAGCGCAGGGCCGCGATGATGTCCTCGCTGGTGAAGCTTCCCTCCTGGTGGCGCGAGTACAGGCGCGCCGGCTTGCGGCCGTACGTGGCAACAAGGGCGGCGATGCTGGAGACTTCGCGCCGCTTGTCACGACGGCGCAAGGTGGGCGGATGCCCAACGGGCGCCCAGGTAGAGGCTACGCGGGCCCGAAACGAACTACCCGTCTCGTCCACGAAGGCAATGGCCCGCCCGCTTCTTCGAGCCCCCTTTTGATGCGCGGCCAGTCGCGCTTCAGCCACGCCTCCACCAACGCATCGTCACGCTCCTTGGCGAGCGTGCGGGGCTGCTGCGGACTCAAACCCAGCCTGTGAAGGCGCTCGGCCAGGTAGTTGGTGTGATAGCGCACTCCGAACGTGCGGTGGATGAGGTGCGCCACTCGCGTGAGCGTCCAGCGCTCGGTAGGAAACCCGCAGGTGCGCGCTCCTGCCCGCACCAGCCCCGCCACCTGCTGCCATTCCTCCGAGCTCAACTTCGACGGACGGCCCGTGCGCGGCCTTGCCTTCAACCCGCGGGAGCTGCCGCCCGCCTCATGCAGCCGCCGCGCCCAACGACTGACGGATGCCTCGCTGACGCCCACGCGGCGCGCCACCTCCGCCTGCGACAGGTGCCCCCGTCGCAGGAGTCGTCCGGCCGCAAGCCGCCGCTCCTCCAGCTGCTGCGCCGTCCAGTGCTTCGGCTGCCACGCCATGGACGCCCCCTCCATGACGTAACCCGTCGGGACTTACTCAACTTCCCTGAAGGGGGTTAGTGGATGTCCTCTTCGATGTTGGGAAACAGGGGGATGGCTTTCTTGCTGTGGTACGGCACGACAGGCCCAGAGAGCTCGTATCGGATAATCAGCTGCATCGCGAAGAGGTGGATTGCCTGGGGATGCGCGTTCGGGTTGTTGAGGATGTACACGTACCACTCTGCATTCCAAGGTCCGCCCGCCTCGCCTCGGTGAATCTTCAAGTGGACCTGCTTGTCAATGACCAGCGTCCAGTCATGTGGATATTGACTCCCCTGGCCTTGAACCAGTCCTTGAAGGCCCGGGGAAACACATGGTGCTTGACCCAGGTGCGCTTGGGCTGGTCCTCCATCTCCTTTCGCATCCGCGCTGCGTACTTCTCCTCTGTCTCATGCCAGGGGATGATGAAGACGGGCAGCGCGTCCCCAGGGAGCCCTTGCATGCCGCCCCAATAGCGCTGGGGGTTGGCCTGGGTCGGGAGCGGCACTGGTTGAGGCATCGGCGGCCGGATGGGCGCCACGGCTTGCGCGCGGACGATGCGGGCCGGGTTCACGTCCTCGCAGTAGTAGAGGCCGCACGCCCCCACTCCGCAGAGGAACATGGTGCATCGGTCAGCGCCGGGGTCGTCACACTCCGCAGTGTCCGCTTCCGCTGTCTCCCAGCGTTGCTGGGGGAGGTTCGTTGAAGCGCACGACGTGGCCAACATCCCCCACAACAACAGCATCCATATTTTCATGCAATCCACACGTATCACGAAGTCTTTCGTGGCCGTCTGGCATTGCGGGCCTGCCGCAGAAACGACAATGGGCGGGTCGGCAGCGCCTGTCGTCCCCGCCCCATGAGTCAGGCCTGATGCGATCTCGGGTGTCAGCGATTTCATGAGGCGGCCTCGTGAGAGAGAGGCGCGGTGCGGCAAGGC
This sequence comes from Myxococcus sp. RHSTA-1-4, assembly GCF_020037125.1. Lineage (GTDB taxonomy): Bacteria > Myxococcota > Myxococcia > Myxococcales > Myxococcaceae > Myxococcus. Next base: position 284,397 of record NZ_JAIQDG010000008.1, on the reverse strand, counting down.
TTCGCCGCGCGGCCGGGGCGCCGTGCACATCGAGGACTGTGGCGGCCAGCTGCGGAGGGAGGTCCGGCGAGCCCTCATGCTGGTGTGAGGCGCGCCTGCTGCCTTCGTCCATGAACGAGGCTGTCGCGAAGCAGTTCGCACGCGCGTGCCCACTCCACGAGGTGGCGCCCTTCCGGAGGCAGACGCGCTCTGAAGCAGGCCAGGAGGTTGAAGGCCAGCGCCCGCAGCCAGGCCACCACCTCCAGGGCCGTGCGCGTCGGGCGGCAAGTGCGCTGGAGGTTGCCCACCAGCGCACGGGCCCACTGATGCCTACCGGCGCTTCGCGCCCTTCTTCACCGCCGACTTCGCGCCCTTCTTCGCGGCTGCCGGCTTCGCGCTCTTCTTCGCAGCCGCGCCCTTCTTCGCGGCTGCCGGCTTCGCGCCCTTCTTCACCGCCGCCGGCTTCGCGCTCTTCTTCACCGCCGCGAGCTTCGCACCCTTCTTCACCGCGGCAGGCACCGCGCCCTTCTTCTTCGCGGCCGCGGGCTTCGCGCCCTTCTTCTTCGCCCCCTTCAACTTCTCGAGGACCGCCACGAAGCGCTTCACGGCCCTCTTTCCGCCGTCATCCTCGATCTCCGAGAGCGCGTCATCGAGCGACTGGTACGCATCGACCCCACCGAGCCCATAGTCCTCGGCATTGGCGTCGCCGTGCTCCTCGAGGTCTCCCACCACCGCCTCGGTCCCCTGGCGCGCGAGGGTGGCGTAGGTCGCGGCGTGCTTGGGGTTCTTCTCCATCAACGCCGCCGCCTTGACCAGGAGCGCGTCGAACCGGTCCCCCTCATAGAGGGACTGCAGTTCCTCCGCGCCCGGGGCCTCCGGCATCGGCCGCACGAGGCCCTTGAAGTCCGCATCCTCCCTCCAGCGCTCGAAGTCTGAGTCCGACCAGGCCTCCGCGCGATAGTCGGAGAGCGACTCCGCGCCGTACTGGATGGCCTTCTTCAGCGCCTCGAGCATCGGAGCCTTCTCTCCCGCCAGGCTCCACGCGCACGCGAGGTTGTACCAACCGCTCGCGTACTCGGGATTCACCTTCAGCACCTGCTCGAGCAGGGGCACCGCGGCACGCGGGCGCCCCGACCGGATGATCATCACCGCCTTCACCTTGACAGCGAGCGGGTGCGCCGGAGCCAGCTTCAGCACCCACTCGGCCACCTCTTCGAGCTGCTCTTCGGCCTCCAGGGTGGCGTGGTTCAAGAGCGGGTCGTACATCCGCAGCCGCTCCTTCTCGTCCAGCTCCTTCCAGGCGGCGGCGGTGAAGACCTTCTCCGCCGCCTTGAGGTCGCCCGAGAACCACGCGGCGGCGGCACGGCGCGCGCCGACCGAATGGGGAGAGAGGTCCCCATGCTCCTGGTCCGCCGGCACGAGGGCGAACAGCTTGTGCGCGGCCTTCATGGCCGTGTCCGCCTTACCGGCGAGCTTCCTCACCTCCTCCGGCAGGTCCTCCAGAGTCCGGTATCCGTTCACCAACTCCACCGCCAGTTGCTGCAGTTCTTCCGTGTCCATGTGCGCCCTCCTACCCGCTCGGCGCGCCACGTCTCAATCTCCTCGTTCCACCCGAAGCACACCCCGGGTAATGCCAGGGAGCGCCCCTCCCTGATGCGGGTCCCGCTCACCCGCGCCCGGCCACCGCACCCGCGAATCCCTCGCCATCGGGCGCTGGGCGCATGCAAAGCCCCACGCCTTTGCGAATCACACTGTGAGTCAACCCGGAAATGATCCGCCCCCAGCGCTTGGGGGGAGGGGACGGGGGCGCCACAACCGTGCCGGGTCGGCATGCCTGTTGCCGATCAGCCACGTCCGGAAAAGCACGAGGAGATCCGCTGCTTTCGGCCGGTTCCTTGATCGACCGGAGAGCGTCTGTTAGCACGGCCGAACGCTCGCAGGCCCCCCGTTTTGCACGGTCGAGACATACGTGAACGCCCTTGCCCACGCCGCTTCCCCCGCTCCAAGTGCTCGAATTATCTGGGCTCGGATGCTCGAAGACATCCGCCGGGAGAAGTTCGACTACGCGCTGAGGTGGCTGGAGCGGATGCGCCCGCTGGAGATCCGCGACGGCGCCCTCGTCATGGGCGTTCCCGACCGCTTCTTCCGCGACTGGGTGGATGATCACTACCGCCCGCTGCTGGACGCGCAGCTCGCGAGGCAGGGCGAGGGGCTTTCCTCCATCGCCTATGAGGTGGTGGAGGGTCTGGAGCCCGACCCCCAGTTCCCACCCACACCGACAGTCAAGGCGAGCTCGGCCCGGCCGGCCCGGCTCAACTCGCGCTTCACCTTCGACACCTTCGTGGTGGCGGACAGCAACCAGCTCCCGGCCGCCGCCGCCCAGGCCGTGGCCGACAAGCCGGGCCACGCCTACAACCCGCTCTACATCTACGGCGGCACCGGCCTCGGCAAGACGCACCTGCTCCAGGCCGTGGGCAACCACATCTGGGAGAGGGACCCGTCCCAGCGCGTGGTGTTCCTGTCCAGCGAGCAGTTCACCAACGAGTACGTGGAGAGCGTGCGCGAGCACCGCATGGCGGACTTCCGGCGGAAGTTCCGCGAGGAGTGCGACGTGCTCCTCATCGACGACATCCAGTTCCTCGGCAAGCGCGAGGAGACGCAGAAGGAGTTCTTCTACACCTTCAACACGCTGTACGAGATGAACAAGGCCATCGTCCTCACCAGCGACACGGTGCCAGCGGAGATTCCCGGCCTGGAGGAGCGGCTGCGCAGCCGCTTCACCATGGGCCTGCTGACGGACATCCGCGAGCCCAGCTACGAGACGCGGGTGGCCATCCTCCAGAAGAAGGCCGTGGCCGAGGGGCTGGACCTGCCCGACCCGGTGGCGCACTTCATCGCGAAGCACATCCAGAAGAACGTGCGCGAGCTGGAAGGCGCGCTGGTGAAGCTGTCCGCGGTGCACAGCCTGACGCGCCAGCAGGTGACGGAGGAGTTCGCCTCGGAGGTGCTGCGGGACATCCTGCCGGCGCACCGCGCGGTGGACATCGAGGCCATCCAGCGCGAGGTGGCCCGCTTCTACAAGGTGACGGTGGAGGCGCTGAAGGAGGACCGGCGTCACAAGGCGCTGGCCCATGCGCGCCAGGTGGCCATGTACCTCAGCCGCAAGCTGACCAAGAGCTCCTTCCCGGAGATTGGCGCGCGCTTCGGCAAGGACCACTCCACCGTCATCTCCGCCGTGCGCAAGGTGGAGGGGCTCCGTGACTCGGACGCCACCGTGCAGCGCGAGCTGGCCGAGCTGGAGCTGAAGCTCGGCGGGAACTGACGCACCGGGTCTGACGCACAAAGTCGCACCCTGGAACCGGTGCGCCCTACTCATTCCGTCACCCCGCAGTGGGTCAAGGACGACCAGGAATGAGCCGAGCACTCGTATTCAGGGTGTCGTGCCCCCTCGCCTGAAAAGCCTGCTGTTGCTGCTCGCCATCCTGGCCGGGGTGGGCGTGTGGCTTGCGGGTCCCTGGACGCGTGAGGCCGTGCCTCCCCCGACTCCAGACGTCGTGGCGACGGAGCCCCCTTCCACACAGGTCCAGGAGCCTCCAGCCCCGGCCATCCGCCAGGGAGTGAAGGGGGTGGGGCGGGTGCTCACGCCGGGCCGGCGCTACCGCTACACCTTCGACCTGGACACCCGGACCGCGGAGGACTCGGAGCAGGAGCGCGCGCTCCTCCACACGGGCTGGAGCGGCGAGCTGGGCCTCACGTACCTGGGAGCCGAGGGCGGACAGCACCTCTTCCTCGGACAGGTGGTCCCCACGCGGCTGGAGGTTGAAACGGGCGAGAAGCCGGTGCTGAGCGCCGCCGCCCGGCAGGGGCTCCAGGCCATGTTCGAGCGGCCGGTGTACGTAGCGCAGGACTCCCGGGGCCGGGTGGTGGCGGTGCACTTCGACCCGGCGCAGGACGCGACGGCGCGGCGCTTCGTCCGCTCGTTGCTGGCCTCCACCCAGTTCGTGGCGGAGCACGGCACGCAGTGGAGCACCGAGGAGACGGACACCACCGGCGACTTCGAGTCGGAGTACCGCGCGGGCGGCAGCGTGAACACGTACATGAAGACGAAGCGGCGCTACCTGCGCGTCGCGTCCTCGAACGTGACTCCCCGCCTGCACGGCTACCTCGCCGTCACGCTCTTCGAGGACGGGCACGTGAAGGAAGCAGCGGGCTCGGACGTGGTGGAGAGCGGAGGAGGCGGAACCGGACTGCCGCCCGTGCGCGCGGAGACGCGGGTGGCCTTGACGAGCGTCGGAGTGGACCGCCAATCCGTGTCACTGAACGACTTCCAGACGGCGCGAGCAACGCTGAGGGCGGAGCGGCTGTCGGCGCGGGAGCCGGCCGGGGCGGATGCGTCCTCGACGGACCGGCAGCTCGTGGGGAGCGCGAAGCCCGCCGAGCTGCTGAAGCTGCTGTCCTGGAAGACGGCGCCGAAGGCGCGGGACGAGGCGAAAGCGCGGCTGGCGGCGCTGTTCCGGCTGGAGCCCGCGGAGGCGGACCGCGCGGCGCAGAGGGTGCGGAAGGGTGAAGTGAGTCCGGCGCTGGCGGAGCAGGTGGTGGAGGCGCTGGGGAGCGCGGGCACTCCGGAGTCACTGCGAGCACTGGCGTCGGTGCTGGAGGAGACACGGGTGAGGCCGGAGACGCTGGCACACGCCGCGACGGTGGCGGGCCGGGTGGAGCGGCCCACCGCGGAGCTGGCCGAGGCGCTGGGCCGGACGGTGGACGGCACCCGGAACACGAACGTGAGGAACACGGCGGCGCTGGCGGTGGGCGCCGTGTTGAAGGAGCTGGAGCTCCTGGAGCCGGGACGCAGCCAGTCGCTGCTGGACGCGGTACTCAGGCGTTGCCAGGCGCGAACGATGGACACGGGGGTGTGCCTGCGGACGCTGACCAACGCCGGCTCGCCGAGAGGGCTCGTCTACGTGAGGTCCGCGCTCCTGCATCCGGAGCCCTCGGTGCGAGGGGCGGCCACGACGGCGCTCGGCGGGATTCCGGGCGCGGAGGTGGATGCGCTGCTGGACCAGGTGATGCAGGGTGACCCGAGCCCCCGCGTCCGGGCCCGGGCGGTGACCGTGATTTCCCAGCGCGTGGCGGGCCCGCACATGCGGGCGGTCGCGACGGTGCTGCGCGCGGAGCAGAGCGACCAGGTGCGCCTCGAGGTGGTGCGGATGCTCGGCGGCCTGAAGTCCGTGGACGAGCTGGCCGTGGCGCTGCTGCGCGACGTGGCCGACAACGACGCGTCCGAGAAGGTGCGGCGCCTGGCGTCCTCGCTGCTGGCGGGGTAGGGCGAGGCCCGGGTCTCCTCTCCGCGGACCCGGGCCCTGTCTGCTTCACGCGTCTGGCGCCGGCGTCAGTGGGTGGAGGGGTGTGACGGCTCGGAGATGGACTCCAGCGTGCTGCCGGCCTCCTTCGTGCCCAGCGCCTCGGCGAGGTCGCCCAGCGAGATGATGCCCACCAGCTTCTTGTCCTGATTGACCACCAGGACGCGGCGAATCTGGTTCTCCTTCATCATCAGCTCGACCTTCTCGATGTCGTCGTTCTCGTAGACGTAGTCGATGTCGTCCGTCATCGCCTGGGATACGCGGGTGTTGTTCGGGTCCAGGCCCTTGGATATCGCCCGCACCACGATGTCGCGGTCGGTGATGATGCCCTTCAGCCTGTCGCCATCACACACCGGCAGCGGGCCCACGTTCAGTGCCCGCATCTTCTCGGCGGCATCCTTCAGCGAGTCGTTGGGGCTGATGGTCTCCACGTCCTTCGTCATCACTTCGATGACCTTCTTCATGTCGCGGCTCCTTCCTTCGGTTGGCTCGGCTGCTGGCTTCGGTGGCCGGGGGACTCAGGCCTCGCGTGCCCACAGCGCGCGCAGGTCGTTGGGGAGCTGGCCGATGACGTCCTCGGTCTCTCCCTCGGAGATGTGCTCACGCACCGTGGCGAAGACGGCGCGGCAGAACCGCTCGGCCTCGTTCGGCGTGATGTCGAGGTCCTCGGACACCATCGCGAGGAACTGCTCCAGATGGAGCTTGCGTACGGCCGCCCCCTCATGGCGCGGGCACCGCTGCAGCAGGTCGAGCACCTTGCGCGGGAGCTGGGCTTCCAGGTGCTTCGCCTCCGTATCCATCAAGCGCTGCTCCAGCGCGCACAGCACGGACTGCGCTATCTGCTCCGCGCGCTCGCGGCCGACACCTGTCTTCGCCTCCAGGTCTCTCAGGAAGAATGTGTAGGTCTGCGACGCACGGGACTCGCTCCGCTGCGCGCGCACCTCCGGGCTGGCACCCTTCCGCTCACCCGCCTGCTCCTGTGCCTCGCGCTCATTGGCCATGATCGACCTCCCTCATTTCTCTCTCGGGTCCACTCGTGAGCGTGGGCACCGCGCGGGCCGCGGGCACCGCGCCACCCCTGCGCGCCGGGGTAACGAGCCAGAGGGCGAGCCGTGGGCGCGCCTTCTCCGCGGCGGGGTAGCGGACTTTCGTCCCGGCGAGAGGAGGGGAGGCGCGCTCAGGGCAGGGCGACCGGCTCCACGTCCGTGATGATGAGCGTGTTGGTGCGAGCGTCCACGCTCACGCGGCCGCGCGGGGAGAGCTGGGCCTGCACATGCGGCACCAGGTCCGCCGCGCGCGCGTAGTTGACCGGCACGAAGTACGTGCGCAGCGGGGCCTCCTGCTCGCGCGCCTGCTTCAGCTTCACGCGCAGGTCCGCCTCGTCCTTGAGCTTGCGCAGCGGCGCCACCCGCATGACCTCGCCCTGCTGCTCACGGCCCAGGCCCTGCGAGGCGAGCACCGTCTCCAGCGCCTGCCGCCAGGGCACGTTGCGCAGGCGCAGCGTCACCGTGCCCTTCACCTCTTCATCCACCACGAGGTTCAGCCGCCGCATGTCCGCGAGCATCCTCAGCACGTCGTGGATGTCCGCGCGGACGACGTCCACGGTGACGCGCCGGTCCTCACCCTTCGGCGACGCGGCGAGGGCCGGTGCACCCAGAAGCGCCAGCGCGAGCATGGCGGCTCGGATTCGGGACATGGGAGCACCTCCGGTGGTTCACACGGAGGATAGCGCCGGCGGGCCCCGCGCCGACACACGCCCGTCTGGCGACCGTCAGCCCCTCCCTGCCGAGCAGCCAGGCGCCACCCGGTATGCGTCCTCCCACCCGGAGCGCCAGCCACCCTCGCGAGCATCCGCTGTCCCAGGGGCATGGCCACCCGCGTCCGAGCGGTGGCCATGCCCTTCTTCTTCGTCCTGACTCCTGACGAGGCTGCTCAGGGGGAGATGCTGTTCTCGGTGAGGGTCATCGGGCCGTAGACCACCGCGTTGTTGACGTCGTAGTAGCGCACCGTCAGCGTGGCCGGGCTCACGGTGGTGTTCACGTCGAACACGGCGTACACGGGCGTCGCGTCGTGCCGGAAGAGCACCTGCGGGTCCTCCGAGGTGGACGCATCGAGGTGGGACGTGGCCACCGGGGTCGGCATGAACTCGTAGAGGTTGTACGGCGCGATGGCGCTCAGCTTGAACACGCCCGACCAGTGCTGGTCTCCCGACAGCAGCACCACCCCCCGGATGTTGTTGTTCTTGATGTGGTTGAAGATCTCCGCGCGCTCGGCCTTGAAGCCCTCCCAGGCATCGCTGTTCGTCACGGCGAAGTCGTTCCACGGGACGGAGGACACCAGGAACTTGAACTTCGCCGTGGAGGCGGAGAGCCAGGCCTTCAGGTCCGCCTTCTGCGCCGCCCCCAGCATCGTCTCGCCCACGTCATTGGTGGGCGTGTTCTGGGTCCGGAAGCTGCGCGTGTCGAGCACGTAGAAGTCCGCCTGCCCCACCCGGAACGAGTAGTACAGCTCGCCGGCCGTCCTCGGCGCCGGCGTCTGGCTGGCGACGTAGACGTCATACGCGGCGCGCGCCGGGACGTACCTGCCCGTCTTGCCATTGTCCCAGTCGTTCAGGATTTCGTGGTCGTCCCACATCATGAACATCGGGCTCTGCCGCAGCAGCGAGCGGAAGGAGGCCTGGGCCCAGTTCTGGCGGTACCTGGCCAGGAACTGCTCGTACGTCGTGGCGTCCTCGCCCGCGTCCGCGTACATCAGGTCGCCGATGAGCAGCATGAAGTCGGGGTTCTTCTCCGAAACCCTGTCGAATATCTCGACCTGGGCGCTCTTCGCCGGGTTCGGCTCGTAAATCCATCCGGCGGACACGTCCGCGCCGAAGGCGAAGCGGAACGTGCCCGCCGTGCCCGGCGTCCTCAGCGTCCCCACCGTGGCCTGCGACTGGGAATCCGCGTCGCAGTCCACCACCGGCCGGTAGTCATAGGCCGTGTTCGCCGCGAGCCCGGTGAGCGTCACCACGGCGGTGAAGTCCTTGTTCACGTCGAAGAGGGCCTCGGCGCTGGTGAGCCAGACGTTGCTCGACGCCGGCTTGTACTGGACCCGGAAGGTGCGCGCGGAATGGCCCCGGGCCCAGACCTTCACCGAGGTGTCCGTCACCGATGCCAGCACCGGCCCCAGCGCCAGCCCCGGCACGAGGCCCCGGTACACGCCCACCATGCCCGACGCCGGGTCGGAGTAGGGCGCCTCGCCGGGCACGCCCACCGCCACGTCGCCCCTGCCGTCGCCATTGGAGTCCCCGATGGCGAGCGCGGTGCCGAAGCCGTCCCCCGGCTCGTTGGCCGACCCCAGCTCCTGCTGCGTCAGACGGCGGCCCGTCTTCAGATTCGCCGGCGTGCCCGCGTAGAGGAAGACGGCCCCGGAGTTGACGCCGCCCGTGGGCGACTCGTTGGGAGCGCCCACCACCAGGTCGTCGTAGCCATCCGCGTCCACGTCTCCGGCCGCCAGGGCCCTGCCGAAGCCATCCGACAACTCGACCGGGTCTCCGCCGCTGTTCTCCTGCGAGCGCCAGTACCCCGAGAGGCTGCCCGCCGTGCCGGGAAAGACGAAGATGCTGCCGCCACGAGGGAAGCCGCCGGGAGCCTCGTCGGGCGCGCCCACCACGAGGTCGGCCTTGCCGTCCTTGTTGAAGTCACCCAGCGCCAGCGCGGCGCCGAAGTGGTCCCCCGGCTCATCGCCTCCACCGGCCTCGGTCTGCGAGAACCAGCCGCCCGTGTTGAGGCCGGTGCCGCTCCCCCTGAAGAGGAACACCACGCCGCTGTCCGTGATGCCCTCCTGCTCCATGTCCTCGTAGGGGACGCCGATGAAGAGGTCGTCGTACCCGTCGCCGTTGTGGTCCCCCGCCGCCAGCGCGTGGCCGAAGCGGTCCCCGGCCGTGTTGCTCCCACCGCCATGGCTCTGACTCTTGATGGACCACGCCTGGAGCCCGGCGCCGGAGCCTCGGAGGATGAAGACCACGCCCGAGCCGTCCTCGTTGGGAGCGGAGGCGGCCACGTCGTCATAACCGTCGTGGTTGAAGTCCCCCGCCGCCAGCGCGTAGCCGAGCTGGTCGCTCGACTCCATGACGCCGCCGAGGACCTCCTGGTCCTTGAAGGTGCCCCCGTGGAGCCCGGTCGCCGAGCCGTGGAAGACGTAGATGACGCCGTCGTCGGTGGCCCCGCGGTTCTCGAAGGGCGCGCCCACCACCAGGTCGTCATAGCCGTCGTTGTTGAAGTCGCCGGTGGCCAGCGCGTAGCCGAACCGGTCTCCCGGCTCGTTGCTCCCGCCGCCCGCGGACTGCGTCAACACGGTGCCCGTCCCCACTCCCGTGGACGAGCCCGGGAAGATGAACACCGCCCCCGAGCGCACCGTGCCCACCTCGTCCTCGGGGGCGCCGACAACGAGGTCCTGATACCCGTCGCGGTTGAAGTCTCCCCACGCGACGGCGCCTCCAAACCTGTCGCCCGCCACGTTGGTGCCACCAGCGGTGGCCGGCATGAGCAGGGCCGGCTGGTAGCGCGCTTGCGGCGGGCAGGCGATGCCCGCCAGGGCGGAACCGGGGGAGAGGATTCCTCCGGCTCCCAGGGACAGCAGCGCCGCCGCCAGCACGCGGCCCCTCGAGAGAGCTCGCGGGGGGGCGCCGAGGTGGAGATTCGTCGTTGAGTACATGAGCCGGCCGTTGAAAGAGGGAGTGGCCCTCTCTCAACGGAGACCGGCGGGATTCTTCCCCTCGGGACTAGAAGCGGAGCTGCATCCGCACGCCGCCGTAGAGCCAGGAGTGGAAGGCCTTCTCCTCGATGTCCTCCGACTCCTCCTCATCGATGTCGAGGCCGCCCCCCTCCGCCTCGATGCGGGTGCTGACGGTCGAGTACTGCCCCGCGGTGAAGGTGACGAAGGGGCCCACGGAGAACGTCTTGTTCACGCGGTAGTCGAACCCGCCCTGGACGGACGCGAACTCGAAGCCGCGGATGGAGGTGCTGGCGGTGGCGGATGCATCCCCTTCGGACGCGGAGATGCTCAGGTCGACGGACTCATAACCGATGCCCAGGCCCAGCCAGGGGTCGATCTTCTCGGTCGCGTTGAAGTGGTAGGCCACGTTGACGCCGAAGCGGAGCTGGCTCACGCTGCAGCTCGCCTCATCCGGGCACTCAATGTCCTCGGAGAGGAACCCCAGCCCGTACTGGAAGGAAGCGCCCACGTAGAGGCGGGAGTTGATGAAGTACCCCGCGTCGACCTGCAGCGGGATGCCGCCCGTGACCATGTCGCTCACCTTCCCGCTATCGCTGTCCCCCGTGTCGCTGAACTTGCCGAAGGGCATGCCAAAGCCGGTGCGGAAACCGAGGGCAAAGCCGCCGTCCTTCGCCGCCCGCCCGTCTTCCTCGTAGCCGCGGTCAGCCTCCGCCGGCGCGTCGTCTTCGTAGCCGCGGTCATCCTGCATGCGGAGGGCCCCACCCTCGGCCAGGGCGGCCGGAGCGGACAGGGAGAGCGACAGAGCAGCGAGCTTCCAGAGAGTGCTGTGGGTCATATCGGAATGGACCTGCGGGATGGGTGAAGCTGCTCCACACCGTCGTGGTGATGGACGCGCCTCACGACGGCAGCCTGCTCTGGATATTCATTTTTGGAAATTACGCGCCTGCTGGAGCCGCCGCGACACGGTGGGTGGCAGCTCACCCACGCACGATGACGAAGGGGATGCCGAACAGCGCCCACAGCACCAGGGCGCCCAGCCCCAGCACGATGCCCGCGATGGCCTGGCCGCGCCGGCCGATGGGAGGCCGCGCCTTCAAGTCCACGCGGCGCAGCGCGATGAAGCCGCAGACGATGGCGATGGGGGCGAACAGCGGCACGAAGAACGCGCTGACGCCAAATGAGACGGCCTGCCGCGCCAGCGGGTTGTTGACCCGGAGGTCCCAGAGATGGCGCAGGGCTCGCTCGGAGACGTCCACGCGGAAGAAGAGCCGGTTGCGCGTGTCCAGGAAGAGCTGCAGCGCACCGAGGAAGAGGAGACCGAATCCGATGGCCAGGTGAACTCCTCGCCCAATCACGCCCTGGAGCGCCCAGTAGACAGGCACCAGGAGCAGCGCGATGCGGGCCCACCGGGCGCCCAGGAAGAAGCAGACCCCCACGGCGGTGGTGGCCAGCAGCTCCAGGGACGAGAGCACCCGGCCCTCCAGGAGCTCCACCACCGCGGCCAGCGCGACCAGGAGCGTGCAGCCGGCCACGAGCCATGCCCCGGAATCCCGCTTCCCCCAGAGCGTGAGGCGGAAGGCCTCCAGGTAGTTCACCTCCGGCCGGGCCGCGCACGCGGGGCAGTACAGCGCGCCCATCACCCATGTCGTGCACGCGCCGCAGACGAAGACACCGCAGCGCTGACACGTCGCACCCGCGAGCTCGTCGGGGTGGGTGGCGCAGCGGGCCAGGGCGCTGGGAGGGACATCGGCGGACATGGGTCCAGTCTCGCACGGCCCCCACCGCGAACGTGCCCTGCAATCGAGCACCCTCGCGGCCCGCGCCACACCCGGCGCCAGCCGTGCGCCCGACACATGTTTCACTCATCCACGTATCGGCACCGCGTTGAATCACAGACTGCGCTTGCCTGCTCGTGGGACGGGTAGGGCCGCGCGGACATGTGTCCCGCACCCGCGCCTGCCTGCCTGCTCCCGACGGGAAGTCACCCTCCCAGGTGGACCGCATCTCGATGTCAGTCCCGGGTTGTATGGATTGATCCGCAATGGACTTCACCTCCCTGGAAGCTCTGCGCCAGAAGCACCCCGCATGGCGGTTGCTCGCCGCGGACCACGCGCCGCTCATCGCCAGCTTCCTGCACCAGGGCTTCCTGGAAGCGAACGCGCGGGCCCTGCCCCAGCGGGAGCTGGTGCTGAAGCTGGAGGACCACCTGCACACGCTGCGCGAGAAGCTCGGGGCGGAGTCCTTCCCGCGCACCGCCGCGGCGTACCTCGATGACTGGGCGGAGGACGGGCGCGGCTGGCTGCGCAAGTTCTACCCGCCGGATACCGACGAGCCCCACTTCGACCTCACGCCCTCGGCGGAGCGCGCCATCCGCTGGCTGTCGCAGCTCACCGAGCGTTCTTTCGTGGGCACGGAGTCGCGGCTGCGCACCGTGTTCAACCTGCTGGAGCAGATGACGGAGGGCACCGAGGCCGACCCGCACGCACGGCTCGCGGAGCTGGAGCGGCGGAAGGCCGAAATCGAGGCGGAAATCGCGCACGTCCGCGCCGGCAACCTGGAGCTGATGGACGAGGCCTCCCTCAAGGACCGCTTCCAGCAGATGGCGGACACCGCGCTCGGGCTCCTGTCCGACTTCCGCGAGCTGGAGCACCGCTTCCACGAGCTGGACCGCGCGGTGCGCGAGCGCATCGCCACGTGGGAAGGCACGCAGGGCGAGCTGCTGGAGCAGGTGCTGGGCGAGCATGACGTCATCAGCGGCTCGGACCAGGGGCGCAGCTTCCGCGCCTTCTGGGACTTCCTCATGTCGCCTGCCCGGCAGGAGGAGCTGACGAACAAGCTCGAGCGCGTCTTCACGCTGCCCGCCGTGAAGGCGCTCCAGCCGGACCCGCGCCTGTTGCGCATCCACTTCGACTGGCTGGAGACGGGCGAGCACACGCAGCGCACCGTGGCGCGGCTCTCCGAGCAGCTCCGGCGCTACCTGGACGACCGGGCGTGGCTGGAGAACCGCCGCATCATGCAGCTGCTGCGCGGAGTGGAGCAGCACGCGCTCGCGGTGCGGAACCAGCCGCCCGGGCGCGCCTTCATGGAAATCGACGAGCCGTCCCCCTCCGTGGAGCTGCCCCTGGAGCGGCCCCTGTTCTCACCGCCTCCACGCCTGCGGATGTCCGCGGCCGAGGTGCTGGAGGCCAACGAGGACGTGCCCGCCGATGCCCTCTTCGCACAGACACACATCGACAAGGAGCGGCTGCGGGAGAACATCCGCCATGCGCTCCAGACCCGCGAGCACGTCTCGCTCGCGGAAGTCCTGACGGAGACCCCGCTCCAGTACGGCCTCGCCGAGCTGGTGGCGTACCTCGACCTTGCCGCCGACGACCGGCGCGCCCTGTTCGAGGACTCGCGGACGCAGAGCCTGACGTGGACGGATGCACGGGGGCTCGCGCGCCGCATCACCCTTCCCCTGGTGCTCTTCCACCGATGACTCCCAACCCTCCCCGTTCATCCGAAGCCCGCGACTCCCTGTCCCTCGTGCTCGTCGCCCTGATGAAGGGCGTCGTCTACCAGGAGGACGCGCCCGCGCTGTGGCAGGGGCTCCTCAACCAGCAGGCGCGCGTGCGTGAGCACGTGGCGGTGCTTGCCTTGCAGCTCGTGCTCGACGAGCACGAGGGCTACGCCTGGCTGCGCCAGCAGCCCACCACCGAGGGCGGTGCGGACGTGCCGCGCCTCGTGGCGCGCCGGCAGCTCGGCTACGGGGTGAGCCTGCTGCTCGCGCTGCTGCGCAAGAAGCTCGCGGAGACGGAGGCCACGGCGGGTGGTGGCCGGCTCGTGCTGCGGCGCGAGGAGATTCTCGAGCTGGTGCGCCTGTTCCTCCCGGAGGGGACGAACGAGGCGCGGATGATGGACCGGCTGGAAGCGGACCTCGCCAAGGTGGTGGAGCTGGGCTTCCTCCGCAAGCTGCGCGGCGGTGACGAGGCCTACGAGGTGCGCCGCATCCTCAAGGCCTTCGTCGACGCGCAGTGGCTCGACACCTTCCAGCAGAAGCTCGCGGACTACCGCGCCCACCTCCTCGCCGGCCTCGCGGACGAGAACGGAGTCACCCCATGAGCACGGCCACCCCTTTTTCCCAGGCGGACCTGATGGACTTCGCCGCGCCCGACGCGCGCGCCGGGTTCCGGCTGCACCGCTTCGAAGCCTACAACTGGGGCACCTTCCACCAGCGCGTCTGGCACCTGGGGCTGGGCGGCGACAACGGGCTGCTCACCGGCGACATCGGCTCGGGCAAGTCGACGATGGTGGACGGCGTGGTGACGCTGCTCGTCCCGCCGCAGAAGCTGGCCTACAACAAGGCGGCGGGCGCGGAGTCCCGCGAGCGCACCCTGCGCTCCTACGTGCTCGGCCAGTACAAGTCCGAGCGCGGCGAGCATGGCTCCCGGCCCGTCTTCCTGCGCGACGGGACGAGCTACTCGGTCATCCTCGGCCACTTCTACAACGAGGCGTACGACCAGCACGTCACCCTGGCCCAGGTCTTCTGGATGCGCGAGTCCGAGGGCCAGCCGGCGCGTCTCTACGCCGTCGCGGACGAGCGGCTCTCCATCTCCGAGCACTTCGCGGGCTTCGGCTCGGACATCTCCGCGCTGAAGAAGCGGCTCAAGGGCGTGACGCGCGAGGTGCATGAGACCTTCCCGCCCTATGCGGCGGCGTTCCGCAGGCGCTTCGGCATCAAGGACGAGCAGGCGCTGGACCTCTTCCTCCAGACGGTGTCGATGAAGGCGGTGGGCAACCTCACCGACTTCGTGCGCCAGCACATGCTCCAGCCGTCCGCCGTGGAGTCCCGGCTCGCGGCGCTCATCGGCCACTTCGATGACCTGCACCGCGCGCACGAGGCGGTGCTGAAGGCCAAGAAGCAGATGGCGCAGCTGGAGCCCCTGGTCCGCGACTGCGAGAAGCACGAGGCCCTGGCGGCCGAGGTGGCCACCCTGCGCCGCTGCCGCGAGGCGCTGCGGCCGTGGTTCGCCGGGCAGAAGGCGCGGCTCGTCCAGGCGCAGCTCGCGGCCTGGAGCACGGAGCGCGAGCAGGCGAAGGTGGAAGCCGCGGAGCTGGTGGAGGAGCGGCGCCGCCAGGGCACGGAGCGGGACAGGCTCAAGCAGGCCATCGCCGCCAACGGGGGCCAGCGCCTGGAGACGGTGAAGGCGGACCTCGCGCAGCGGCGGCGGCAGCGGGAGGCACGCTTCCAGAAGTCCGAGCGGTACGCGCAGCTCGCCGCCGCGGTGGGGCTGCCCTCGGCCTCGGACGCGGAGGTCTTCCTCGCCAACACGCGGGCCATCCAGGGCCTGCTCACGGAGGCGGAAGGGGAGCAGGCCCGCACGCACGGCGCGCTCACCGACGTAGGCGTGGAGCTGCGCGCGCTGGGGCACAAGCACTCCGAGGTGGAGGCCGAGCTCCAGTCGCTGCGCCGGCGCCGCTCCAACCTCCCGTCGCGCATGCTGGCGCTGCGCGAGCGCATGTGCGCCGAGCTGGGGCTGGACGCGGACGCGCTGCCCTTCGCCGGTGAGCTGCTGCAGGTGCGCGAGGAGGAGCGGGACTGGGAGGGCGCCATCGAGCGCGTGCTGCACGGCTTCGGCACGTCGCTGCTGGTGTCGGACGCCTGCTACCCCAAGGTGGCGCAGTGGGTGGAGCGGACGCACCTGGACGGGCGGCTCGTCTACTACCGGGTGAAGGAGGAGGGCACGGCGCGCGTGCCGGCGCTCCAGCCCCACTCGCTGTTGCGCAAGCTGGCCATCAAGCCGGACTCCAGCATGTACCGGTGGCTGGAGGCGGAGCTGGCGCGGCGCTTCGACTACGCCTGCTGCGACACGCTGGAGCAGTTCCGGCGCGAGCGGCAGGCCCTCACCCGCTCGGGCCAGCTCAAGCGGGGTGGAGAGCAGCACGAGAAGGATGACCGCTTCCGGCTGGATGACCGCTCCCGCTACGTGCTCGGCTGGACGAACGAGCAGAAGCGCGCCGCGCTGGAGTCCGAGGCCCGCTCGCTGGAGACGCGCCTCGACGAGGCCACCTCCCGTGCCCAGGCGCTGGAGGCGAAACGCAAGGCGCTGCAAGGCCGAAGGGAGCTGCTCAGCCAGCTCGCCGTGTTCGACTCCTTCCGCGAGCTGGACTGGAAGCCCGTCGCCGCGGACCTCCAGCGCCTGGAGGAGCAGCTCCGCGAGCTGGAGTCCGCCTCCGACGTGCTGCACACGCTGGAGGGGCAGCTCGTGAAGCAGGAGCGTGCCCTGGAGCGCGCCGAGGCGAAGCTGAAGGAGGTGGAGAAGCGCCAGGCCCGCCTGGAGGTGCAGGAGGAGACGGCGCGCAAGGCGCTCGCCGCGCACGAGCAGGCCCAGCGCGACGCCACCGAGGAGCTGCGCGCGTGCTACCCGCGCGTGGAGGCCCTCGTCACCGAGGCCGCCGGTGGCGCCGCGCTGGAGGCCGACACGCTCGACGAGCGCGAGCGGCAGGTGCGCGAGGACGTGCAGCGGCGCATCGACGCCGAGGGCAAGCGGATGGAGCGTGGGCGCGAGGCCATCATCCGCGCCATGCAGACCTACCGCGCGGACTTCCCGCTGGAGACGCAGGAGGTGGACGCGAGCCTGGACGCCGCGGGCGAGTACGCCGCCATGCTGAAGGCGCTGCGCACCGACGACCTGCCGCGCTTCGAGACGCGCTTCAAGAGCCTGCTCACGGAGAACACCATCCGCGAGGTGGTGAACTTCCAGGGCCAGCTCCTCCGCGAGCGCCAGGACATCCGCGAGCGCATCGACACCATCAACCGCTCGCTGCGGGCCATCGACTACAACCCCGGCACGTACATCGTCCTGGAGGCCTCACCCAGCACCGACGCGGACGTGCGCGACTTCCAGGCGGAGCTGCGCGCGTGCACGGAGGGGCCGCTGACGGGAGCCGAGGACGACGCGTACTCGGAGAAGAAGTTCCTGGAGGTGAAGCGCATCATCGAGCGCTTCCGCGGGCGCGAGGGCAGCGCGGAGGCGGACGCGCGGTGGACGCGGCGGGTGACGGACGTGCGCAACTGGTTCAGCTTCTCCGCGTCCGAGCGCTGGCGCGAGGACGACCGGGAGCACGAGCACTACACGGACTCGGGCGGCAAGTCCGGCGGACAGAAGGAGAAGCTCGCGTACACGGTGCTGGCCGCGAGCCTCGCCTACCAGTTCGGGCTGGAGTGGGGCGAGACGCGCTCGCGCTCCTTCCGCTTCGTCGTCATCGACGAGGCCTTCGGCCGGGGCTCGGACGAGTCCGCGGCCTATGGCCTGGAGTTGTTCCGGCGGCTCAACCTGCAGCTGCTCATCGTCACGCCGTTGCAGAAGATACGCGTCATCGAGCCGTACGTGGCCAGCGTGGGCTTCGTCCACAACGAGGAGGGGCGCAGCTCCAAGGTTCGCAACCTCACCATCGACGCGTACCGCGCCGAACGTGAGGCCCGCGGCCACTGACATTCCCCTACCCAGGGGGCCCGGGGTGCGTGCTAAGCGCTGACGTGAGTCCTTGGCATCGAGCCCCGGAGGCACCTTGTATCGAATGAAGGCCCTCGTCGCCGCAGCCCTTGTCGTGCTCGGGCTGCCGGCGCTCGCCCAGTCCCCCCAGGAGGCGAAGCCGCCCGCGCCCGGCCGCGAAGCGCTCGCCATTCCCTACGAGAAATACACCCTGCCCAATGGGCTGGAGGTCATCCTCTCCGTCGACCGGAAGCTGCCAATCGTGGCGGTCAACATCTGGTACCACGTCGGCGCGTACCACGAGCAGCCCGGCCGCACCGGCTTCGCCCACCTCTTCGAGCACATGATGTTCCAGGGCTCGAAGAACGTGGCGGATGACGTCCACATCTCCCTGCTCGAGCAGATTGGTGGGACGGACCTCAACGGCACCACCAGCTTCGACCGCACCAACTACTTCGAGACGGTCCCCAGCAACCACCTGGAGACCGCGCTGTGGCTGGAGAGCGACCGCATGGGCTTCCTGCTGGACGCCCTCACGCTGGAGAAGCTCGACACGCAGCGCGAGGTGGTGAAGAACGAGCGCCGCCAGGGCGTGGAGACCGCCCCCTACGGGCTGGCCCGCGAGAAGGCCTGGCAGGCCCTCTTCCCGCTGCCGCACCCGTACCACGGGGACGTCATCGGCTCGATGGAGGACCTGAACGCCGCCACCCTGGACGACGTGAAGGACTTCTTCCGCAAGTGGTACGCGCCGTCCAACGCGACGCTCACCATCGTCGGTGACTTCGACGTCGCGAAGACGAAGGCCCTGGTGGAGAAGTACTTCGGCACGCTGCCTGGCTCGCCCAAGCCCGCGCTCCCCAAGGTGACGCCCGTGAAGCTCACCGCGCCCGTCGTCATCCGCGAGGAGGAGCGCGTGGCCCAGCTGCCGCTGCTGACCATGCAGTGGCACACGCCCGCGTACCTCCAGGAGGGGGATGCCACCGCGGACGTGCTGGCCACCGCGCTCGCCACCGGCAAGGCCAGCCGCCTCTACCGCCGGCTGGTGCTGGACAAGCAGCTCGCCCAGAGCGTCAGCGCCACCCAGCAGAGCCAGGGCGGCCAGTCCGTCTTCTCCATCGAGGTGGTGGCCCGCCCCGGCGTGAGCACGGACGCCTTGCAGAAGGAGGTGGACGCCGTCCTCGAGGAGGTGCGCAAGAAGGGCGTCACCCCGGAGGAGATTGCCCGCGCCCGCACGCGCTACGACACGCGCATGCTCGCCGGCCTCCAGGCCGTGGGCGGCTTCGGCGGCAAGGCGGATGTCCTCCAGAGCTACAACCACTTCGCCGGCGAGCCGGACTTCATCGCGAAGGACCTGGCGCGCTACGAGAAGGTGACGCCCGAGTCCGTGAAGCAGTTCGCGCGCGACACGCTGCCCGCCAACGCGCGAGTCATCCTCCACGCCGTGCCGCCGGCCCGCCGGCAGGCCCCCACCGAAACGAAGGAGCGCCACTGATGCGCCGCCTCCTCACCGCCCTGCTCGTCACCACGCTGGCCGCCTGCGCCAGCACCCCGCAGCCGCCCCCGCCCAGCCCGGAGACGCCCGAGCTGGGGAAGACCGCGGCCGAGACGCAGCCTCCCGCCGCGACAGGCCCCGAGGCCTTCCGCGCCACGCCGCCCAGGCCCGGCGAGCCGCCGGAGCTGGTGCTGCCCACCTTCGAGCGCGCCACGCTGGACAACGGCCTCACCGTGCTGGTCAGCACGCGAAAGGAATTGCCGCTCGTCTTCGCCGGCGTCGCCTTCGCCTCCGGCAGCTCGCAGGACCCGAAGGGCAGGGAGGGCCTGGCCGAGCTGTCCTACCAGATGCTGCTGGAGGGCGCGGGCAAGCGGGACACGGTGGCGCTGGACAATGCCTTCGCCGACCTGGGCGTGTCCCCCTCGGTGGACGTGAATCCGGATGGCGCGCAGGTGGGCGTGCGCGTGCTGAAGGGCAACGTGGACCCGGCGCTCGCGCTGCTGGCGGACATGGTGCTGCGGCCCACCTTCGACCCGAAGGCCTTCGAGCGGCGCAAGAAGCAGCAGCTCGCGGACCTGGCGAGGCAGCTCGGCTCGCCCTACGTGCTCGCGCAGCTCGCGGGCCTCTCCGCCATCTTCAGCGAGGAGCACCCGTACGGCCACATGTCGGACGGCCTGCCTCAGACGGTGCAGGCGCTGTCGCTGGCGGACGCGAAGGGCTTCTACCAGCGCCACTCCGGCCCGCGCGCCGCCGCGCTCATCCTCACCGGGGACATCACCCTGGACGAGGCGGTGGCGCTGGCGAAGAAGCACCTGGGCGCCTGGAAGGGCAACGCGGCGCCGCCGCCCGCGCCGCCCACTCCCGCCGCGCCGCCGCGCGAGCTGGTGCGCGTGGTGCCCAAGCCGGAGCTGCCGCAGACCGTCGTCCTGGTGGGCCGTCCGGGGCTCGCCTCGGGGCACCCGGACGAGCACGCGCTGAACCTGGCCACCACCGTGTTCGGCGGCTTCTTCGGCAGCCGCCTCAACATGAACCTGCGCGAGGCCAAGGGCTACAGCTACGGCGCGTACGCCTTCCTGGACACGCGCCTGGGAGTGGGGCCGCTCATCTCGTTCACCGCCGTGCGCCAGGACGTGACGGGGCCCTCCCTCACCGAGGTCATGGGCGAGCTGTCCGGCCTCCAGCAGCGGCCGATTACCGAGAAGGAGCTGGAGGCCGCGCGCGAGGGCCTCATCCGCGCCATCCCCGCCGGCTTCGAGACGGTGGAGGGCCTGGGCTCCAGCGCCGCGTCCATCTACTTCCAGCGCCGGCCGCTGGATGAGCTCAAGCGCACGGTGGAAGGGCTGCGCAACGCCACCGCCGCCGAGGTGCAGCGCGTGGCCGAGCTGTACCTGAACCCGGCCGCGATGCAGCTCGTGCTCGTGGGCGACCCCGCCACCATCCAGGAGCAGGTGGGCGCGCTCAACCTGGGCAAGCTGACGCCGGTGGAGCCGGACGCGGCGCCGGCCCCGAGCGCGGCGCGGTAGTCATCACCACGCCGGGGTCCGCGTGTTCGCGCGGGCCCCGGCGTGGAGGTCTTCACGGGCGGAAGCGCCGGCGCAGCCGCCATTGGCCGCGGGCGCGCTCGCCGCGAGGCACGGCGCCGTCACCGGAGCACCGGTGCGGCCTCCGCTCTTGCTAGTCGCTTTCACCCGCCTGCCGCCTGGCCGCCTTCTCGCGGCCCTGGCGCTCGCGCTCCAGCTCGTCCGCCTCGTCGATGGGGCTGCGGATGTCGGGCACGTCGCCGCCCGCGGGCGCGTCACTGTCCAGGGCGAACTTCTGCTCACGCGTGTCGCGGATGGAGTCCGCGGAGTAGAGCGGCAGGGTGTCATCCGCCTCCAGCCCGCCCTCCACCCGGTCCTTCGCGTACGGCGGCTTGGTGGGGTTCTCCTTGCCACCCTTCAGGGGGTCATACTTCCGGTTGGGCATGTCGCGCTCCTCGTCGAAGGGCGCGGGGAGGCTCCCCACGCCGGCGTACCGCTACGAGGCTCAATGTCGGAGCGCGCGCGTGGCGCACCAAGGTTCCCGCGACGGTGCGGGCCCCCGCATGCCCGGATGCCACCCCTGGGAGCATCGGCCCCTCGCCTCCCTGGCAGGGTGAGGCCACCCCTCCCGGCGGAAGCCCCCGTCATTCCTCAAGGTCCTACATGGAAGAAATTCGCACGAAATGTGCGCCTATAAGCAACTCATGGAGCGTGAATCCGACAATGTAGACAGTAAGGCTCACGGCCCCCACATAGTCCCCACCCACTGAGGTCATCCACCATGAAGGTCTCCCACGCCGGCCACTCGCACAGCACGAAGACGTCTGGAACCCGGACCGAAAGCCACGAGGGCAAGGGCCCGAAGACGAACGGCACGGGCAAGGGCCCCAAGTCGGAGGGCAAGTCCCCCAAGCTGGTGTCTCCGCTCGACAAGCCGCTGCCGAAGCGCTCCGGCTACAACATCCCGGACGGCCGGGAAGGCGTGCCGAACGGCAAGGGCGGCTACGTCCATGGGGGCCTGGATTGGTTCGCCAGGCCGGGCACGAAGGTCCGCGCGCCCCAGGACGGCAAGGTCATCCAGGTGACGCACTCGAAGAAGAGCACCGGGCAGGTCTTCGGCGGCACGGTGAAGGTCCAGGGCAAGGACGGCAAGGTCTGGGTCTTCCGGCATGTGGACCCCGCCAAGGTGAAGGTCGGAGACAAGGTCAAGGCGGGGGACACGGTCGCCCGCGTGGCGGACTGGAAGGGCAGCAACGCCGACCACGTCCACGTCGAGCTCTGGAAGAGCGCGAATGGGGGCTACAACACCCGCAACCTCATCGACCCGCTGAAGGCGCTCCAGGGTGCCCAGCGTGACGTGACGCACGAGCCCGCGAAGTCCAGCACCTCTTCCCGGTCCACCACGAGGTCCACCGACTTCTCGGCGGACCTGTTCGAGACGCGAGACACGGTCGCCATCGGCCGGCCCATCTCCCTGGACGGCTACGGGCGCTCCTACTCCCAGGAAATCCTCCAGCCGTACCTGTAGACACCCGCTTCACCGTCTCCAGGACCACGGGCCTACAGGAGGGGCGGAGGCTCCACCACCACCTGCATGGAGACGGGGGTGCGCTCGGCCTCCCAGCGCAGCCACAGCTTGGGACGGGAGGTGGTGGCGCTGCCCGGCCGCTTCACGCACAGGGACAGCCAGTTGCGCTCGCGCAGGTAGCGGTCGCTGCCCACGGGCAGCATCTCCGTCTGCACGAAGGACGGCAGGTCCTCCACACCCTCCGCGGCCAGCATGCGCATGCCCAGGAACTCGAGCAGGCCGGGGGGCGGGTGGACGATGGCGGAGGACGTCACCTGCTCGATGGTCGCCTCCGTCAGCCCGTGGGGGAGGTGCTCCGGGTTGCGCGAGCGGATGAGGCCCCGCGCGCCCACGTGCACGTCGCCCGACACCACCGTCACCGCGCAGCACGAGTCCTTCGCCAGCCGGAAGAGGTCCATGATGAGCCGCGAGCGCTCACCGCGATGCACGTGGGACTCCCACTGGTCCAGCATGTCGTCGCGAAGCTCAATCAAACCCCCGACGCCCTCGGCGGCCTGACCGAAGCGCAGGTGCACCAGCGGCACCGAGGACACGACGACGACGTGCCGGTGCTTCTTGCCCATCTCCGGGCGCTCCCGGTGCTCGCGGCGCCACGCGTCCAGGCCCGCCCACTGCGCGTCGCTCATCACCGAGTACTCGACCTTCCCGCTGGAGCGCACGCGGGTGGTGCGGCCACTGCGCAAATCCAGCGCCACCACGTCCAGGTCGCACTCGCTCCCCATGAAGCGCACCGTCTGGAGGTAGTGGGTCTCCCCGGGCTTGCGCTCGCGAGGCGTCTTGTCCGCCGTCCTCAGCCCACCGAGCTGGAAGGCCTCGAAGGCCAACGCCGCCGCGCTGTAGAGGGTGCGGTACCAGGGGCTGGCCTGGAGCTTCTCGTGCGAGCCCCAGCCGTCGAAGATGTCGTGGTCGTCCCAGGTGAAGAGGCCGGGCACGCGCGCCAGCATGGGGGCGATGCCCGAGGCGCCGCCCCAGCGCTCGCAGTACAGCTCCACGTAGCGGGCCACCATCTCGTCGTGGAAGCCGGCGGGTAGCTCGCAGACGAGCTTCTCCTCCCGCGGCAGCTTGCGGAACTCCACCAGCTCCTTGGACGCGTACCAGATGGAGTCCGCGTACACCTGGTCTCCACCGCCAATAAGCAGGTGGAAGCCGCCCGCGGGGTCCTCGTGCTGCTCCTTCATGTCGTCCCAGCAGCCGAAGGGACGGCCCATCTTGGACACCGCGTTCCACGCATCCGCGCTGCCGCCACCGTTGCAGGAGAAGAAGGCCGCGCGCGGCAGGCCTCCCCGCTCCGGAATGAGGACGTCCGTCACGTCGTCCACGCCCTGGAGCGGGGCGGCGCCGTCGGTGGGGACGAAGCGGTAGGCCACGCGCTTCGGGGCGGCCTCCCGCCGCAGGGACACGCGCCACTTCCACAGCACACCGGCCGCCGGGCTCTTCAGGCCGGAGAAGTCGGCGGCCACCTCGGCTTGCGGCTCGACGGCGCCGGGAAGCTCCGCCCCGCTCATGTCGAGGAAGACGGGCCGGAGCGGCGGGGGCTTCGTGGGGTCCGTGCCGGCGAGGTACAGGTTGACGGAGAAGGCCCACGTGTCCGTGGACTGCGAGTCCGCCACGTACAGCATCGGTCCGAGCAGCTTCTTCATGATGCCCCCCTGATAGGAGCCAGGGCTCCCGGCCCCGGACCGGGAGATTCTACTCCGGGCGCCTGAGACGGGAGCAGCGGGCCACCTTCACCCCGGGAGTGGGCACCATCCCCAAGTTGCCCACAGCCCCGGGGGCAGGGCGGAGTTCACTTTCCGAGGAAGCCGAGCAGCTCGGAGTGGAACTTCTCCGGCGCCTCGAAGTGGGGGATGTGGCCGATGCCGGGCAGCTCCACCAGCGTGGCATTGGGGATGGCCTTCGCGACGGCCTTGCCGAGTTGGGGGTACTGGCCGAGCGTCGCCGCCACCTCGGGCGGCACCTTGCCCCGGCCGATGAAGGTGCGGTCCTCCTGGCCGAGGACGAGCAGGGTGCGCGGCTTCACGCGGGGAAACTCGTGGACGACGGGCTGCTCGTAGATCATCTGCGACGTGGCGGCGGACACCCAGGCGAGGCGCGGATACTCGCCGCTCGGGAGCTGCCGGGCGAAGAGCTGGACCCAGACGTCGTACTCGGGCTTCCACTTCACGTAGTACGTCTGGTGGTACTTGCGAGTGCCCTCCTCGGTGGCCTTGAGCTGCTCGCGGTAGTACGCCTCGGTGGACTGCCAGGGCACCTTCTCGCGGTAGTCCTCCAGGCCGATGGGGTTCTCCAGCACGAGGTGCGTGGTGGCCTCCGGGTACATGAGCGCGAAGCGCGTGGCGAGCATGCCCCCCATGGAGTGCCCCACCACCGCCGTCTCCTGGATGCCGAGCGAATCCAGCAGCTGCTTCGTCAGCGAGGCGAGCGTGTGGAAGCTGTAGTGGATGTCCGGCTTGGAGGAGCGGCCGAAGCCCACCTGGTCCGGCACGACGACGCGGTAGCCCGCTCCGGAGAGGGCGCGGATGGTGCTCTGCCAGTACGCACCGAAGAAGTTCTTTCCGTGGAGGAGCACCACCGTGCGGCCATTGGCGCGGCCCGTGGGCTTCACGTCCATGTAGGCCATGCGGAGGTCCTGCCCCTCCAGCGTGACGGGCAGGAACCGCACGGGGTACGGGGAGGGGAAGCCCTCCATGGCGATGCCGAGCGGCTCGGCCGCGCGGCGCTCCTGCACGGACTGCGCGAGCACCGGCGCGGAGGCAAGCAGGGCGGAGAGGGCCAGGATGGGGGGACGAATGGACACGGGGCTCGCTCCTTGGGCGGAGAGGGTGGCCACCGTGTGTAGCGCGAGGAGACGTGGACCGCAGGGGGTTCAGACATGGGACTCAGAGGCGCGCATCCACCGGTGAACGATGCCGGGAAGAGGTTGCACGAAACTCCTGGCGAGCCCTCCTTGTCAGGTCACCCCAATCAGCCGCGGCCGTCTCCCGCGTGCTATCAATGAACCGATGGCGCTCGTCGATACCAGACCCATGCGACGGAAGGCCGAGCAGGCGGCCGAGTTCCTCATGCCACGGGGAAGCTTCGTCTGGCTGTACGGTGGGCAGGGTGCTGGGCGAGACGTGGTCCTCGAAGCACTCCAGGCACGATTTCCGAACCAGCTCGCCGTGGTCCGAGCGGCGCCGCTGACGTCTCCGGACGCTGTCGCGCATGCCCGGCTCCAGCTCGCGATTCTCGCGCGTGAGGGCAAGGCTTCCCTGGAGCTTCTCTCCGACTCAACGGTGGAGTCCCTCACCTCCAGCCTCGAGCGGCTCCAGGAGCGCGACCGGATTCTCGTGCTGCGGATGCACCCCTCGTGGGAAGAACCTGGCTCCGTCGAACAGACCCTCTCGGACCGGGCCGCGAGCCTCATCCGCCAGCTTGGACTCGCACTCCGGTCCGTACCCTTCCTGCGCGTGCTCGTACTGGCGGGTTCGCATCGGCGGGACGTGCTCCGCGACCTGGGTCACCGTGCCCAGCATGAACTCAACCTCGCCGTCCCTGAGCTCGACGCTCGGGCCCTGGAAGACGACGCGCCCTGGAACAGCCTCCGGGATGACTTCCGCCACATTCGTGATGGACTCGCGGGCTGCAGGCCCACGCCGCCTCAGTTGCGACTGGGTGTCGCGCTCGCCTCGCTGGGTGACTCGCCCGCCGACGTCGCCCGACTGCTGCGCTCACTCGTCAGTCAGGAACACACCCAGCTTGAACCCCTCATCAGGAGACTGCGTCCACTGCTGGCGCGGCACGCACATGCGCCTGCGCTTCGCCGGGCAGCGTTCGCCAGGTTCGCACTCCCATGGGACAAGCTCCTGAGCGCCGTTCCCGCGCTCACGGACGTCGCGGACCTCGTTCGCGTGGGACTGGGGTACGAGACGAACGACGGCAGGGTCCGACTGAGTGAACCCGTCCGACGTGCGCTCCTCGCGGAGGGTGCGCAGGACGAGAGACTGAGCAGGGCCGACCTCGACACCCACGCGCGCTTCGAGCAGACCTGGGCGCAGATGGATGGTGCCCTGACACCAGAGCTTCTCGAGCCACAGAAGGTGATTCCGTGGCTCGAGAAGATGCACCACCGGGCGCACACCGGCGGATACACGCGTGAGCAGCTCACCACGCTGGACCTGCCAGCACCCGAGTTCTACTGGGACCTCGGGCGAGCGCTCAGCCGGGAGCAGGAGCGCTTCGAGGACGCGGCAATGGTGTACCGGCGTTGCTGGGAGAAATTCGAGCGCGACGACTATGCGCACCACTACTACGCCTGGAACCTGGACCGTGCCGCCCTACAGCCCGAGGAAGTCGAAATACACTACGAGCGGGCCATCACCGAGCGTCCACACAACGTCTGGTGGCATGCCCGCTTCTGCACGTTCCTCATCCACCGAACCCGGTTCCGTGATGCCGAAGACGCATTCCGCCGGGCGCTCGTGACGCTCGACCCGAACGAGGTCCAGGTGAGTCGTGATGCCCGGTTCGCGCACTCGCTCCACCGCTGGGTGGTCGAGGCGTGGCTCGGGGTGGGTGAGGTCGAGCGGGCACAAGAGGTGCTCGGACTCATTCCCACCGAGGTGGTGTCCACCAGCAACGTGCTCCGCGCCCTGGCCGCGCGTGTAGCCGATGCGGTGGAAGTCCTGGAGCTCGGAGAGTCGGTCTACCCGGCCTCCATTCCTCCAGAGGACCGCTGGAGACTGCCCGCCTTCGTTCCGGAAGAAGAGGACGGCCGCGCGCTGGTGGCATGGCATCCAGGGCGTCTGCGCCGGGTAGATGAGGCGGGTATCGAGCTTGTCTACGCCGAGTCACCCGAGCAGCAAGAGGCCAGGGAACTCCAGGGCATCGAGCTCTCACACTCCGACTGGCGCAAGGCCGCGCGCGGACGCTCACCGCAAGTCGACGCGTTTGTCATCCTCGCGGAATACCAGGGCGGATTGAGAAGGCTGTTCCACTGGCCTTCCCGCCCCCTCGATTCCGGAAGACCCACCGTGGAAGAAGAGCTCGACTCACTCCGCTACGTGCGCCAGTGGCTCGGCACGAGCGGAGCTCCGTCGGCATGATTCCAGCAGCCCGACTCGACCAGCTCGGCTCGCCACTTCCGGCGGGGTGTTTGTACCTGTTCGTCTGCGGCCCGGGTGGGACGACCGGGCATGGGGCCGAGGCGCTCGCGCTTGCCCTTCCAGGACAGGGCTGGCTCACGATTGATGCGTGCAAGGTCGGCACCGCCCTTCCGCAAGAGCGCATCATCTCGCGCTGGTGCTCACCAGGAGAACCACTCCTCGCCGCCGTGCTCACGCACCCGCATGACGACCATGCCGCCGGCCTTGGCGAGTTGCTCGACGTACTCCGGCCACCCGTTGTGGCGGTGACAGGCAATCCACCTCCCGAGCAGGACCTGGCCCGGCGTGTCGGAGACCTCCTCTCGTCGGGGGTGACCAACAAGGACATCGCCTCTCGCACCGTCATCTCCGCTCTGAACGCGATGCAGCGCCTCGTCACGACCGGGGCGACGCGGCTCGTTCCCTTGAGGGACGGCGAGGTCCTCATTCCAGGCCCCGCGACGGTCCGGTGTCTCGCCCCGACGAGCTCGGAAATCAGCGCACTGCTCGGCACGCTTCCGAAAGAGCAGGCGAATGAGCTCAGCGCCGTGCTCGAAGTGACGTGGGGCGCGACACGGCTGCTCCTGGGCGCGGACCTTCCCTGGAAGAACCCGCGAGGAACGGTGCTCCAGAGCGGGTGGGCTTCCGTGGACACCCGTCACCCCGGGCTCGCCCGGCATACGGGATTGAAGGTGCCACATCATGGCTCGCGGGAGGCACTGCACCCTGGCCTTCTCGGAGCCCCTGGGACGGTAGAGCGCCTCTGGGTCTGTACCCCGTTCGAGAGGTCGGACCTGCCACGAATGGACCCGGGTGATGGAGCCGACCAGCTCCTCGCCGCCGAGCCCCGGCTCCACCTGACCAAGCGCCCTCACGTGAAAGACAAGGCGCCGGGCGCGACACTCTCCATCAGCTCGCTCCGGACACCGCCCGGCGCGCCAAGGTCGTACAGGGTTGCTCCTCCCGTGGACCCGCTCGACGCCGTGTGGTGCTTCGCCTTCGACGACAAGGGTCAGCTCGCCGGACGCTGGCGCGGGGATGCGGCCGTCGAGGTGGTGCCTGAGCCATCCGGGGTTTGACTCCGGATGGCTCGGCCCGCTCGCGTCTCCCGCGCTACCCCTTGTTGTCCCTGTCCACGACGTTGTCCACGCCGTCCTGGTCGTCATCGCCGGGCGGCTCCTTGCCATCCGGGATTCCGTCCCCGTCGCTGTCCGAATCCAGCGTGTTGGGCAGGCCGTCCCCATCCGCGTCGCCCTGGACCTCCTCCTTGTCCGGCAGCCCGTCCTGGTCCTGGTCGCCCGTATAGTCGAGCGGAACCTCGAGCACGGCCCGCGTCCGCGCGGAGCCGCTGCACTTCCCGTCGCCCGGGTAGATGGCCGTGGCGGACCACAGGCCTCCCTCCACGGTGAGGCGGTAGTCCTCGAACTCGCCGGAGCTGTTGGTCATCACCGTCTGGTAGACGGGGTTCCCCTCGGTGTCCGCGTAGCGCACGAGGAACTTCTCGTTGGGCCGCGCGGGCTTCGTATAGCCCTTCACGTAGATGAGGGCACAGACCTCGGGCGCCTTCTCCGGATGGTAGAAGTAGACCCTGCGCTTGTCGTCCGGCTCCTGGTGATACGCGGGGAACTCCTTGCAGGAGACCTTGTCCACCACCGTCTCCATGAACACGGTGGTGCGGCGCCGGAGCGGCACACGCACGGTGGCCCCCCCCAGCCGCACGAGCGTGTCCCCGCGCGGAGTCCACGCGGTGACGTGGGCGTCGTGCGCGACGCAGTCCTCGTCCTTCTCGTCGGGCTGGAACTTGAGACGCCCCTCCAGCAGCTCGCCCGGGGCCACCACGGCCTTCTTCGGCCCGAAGTCCTGCGTCCAGTGCGAGGGCAGGCCCTCGTAGCGGAAGTACACGAGCTGCTCCTTCTCGCCCGCGTTCCTGAACTGGAAGCCGAAGTCCACCACGTCATACGGGCTGGCGTGGCTGGACTCCTTCACCCAGAGGTTCTCCTGGGCGTCGTTGTCGTGGGTGTTGGTGTCCGAGCTCATCCGGCGCAGCTGCACCTTCACGCAGTTGTGCGGGTCGTCCACGCCCGTGGGCTTCCACACCACGTAGACGTCCCGGTACTCACCCGCGGGAATCACCGGGATGTAGACGATTTTGTACAGGTCGAACGAGCCCTCTCCGCCCACGGTGTGGTACGGCGCGGACAGCAGGAAGCGCACCTCGGTGTCGTACGCGTCCGCCGGGCCGTCGTTGTAGACGCGGGCGTAGATGCGGTTGTCCTGCTCGGCGATGGGCTGCTCGTCCACCTGCGTGGTGTTGTAGCCGCCCCCGTCCTCCTGGTTGTCCACCCAGATGTCCGGGCTGGTCCACGCGGGGTCCCCCACCCGGATGCGGACGTTGTAGTCGACGGGGGGCGTGTAATCGACGGTGACGTCATAACCGCCGTTGGACGGGCGCTCGGCGGCCACGCGCACGGTGATGCCCGTGCCGGGGGGCGAGTCCGTGTCACCCACGCCCAGCGCCGCGTCGCCCACCGTGGTGGCGGGAGTGCGGTCCCGGATGACGACGGGCACCTGGCCCTGGGGAATGGCCTTGTTCGCGTAGTAGACGAGCACGCCCTTGCCCGGCACCGTCTGGTCCCGGTTCGCCAGCGTCGGCGTGCGCGCCTCCACCCAGTAGAAGTGCGTCTCGTCCTCGAAGGACGACACGCCGGGCGTGAGGCCGATGGCGATGGCGCCGTACTGCCCCGCCACCAGCGTGCTCTGGAAGCTGACGGGAATGGCCGGCTGGCCCGTGCGGGGCGAGCTCCCAGGCGGACGGGGGATGAAGAGAATCTGCCCGCCGCTGCTCGTCACCCACGCGGCGTGCTGCTTGGACCACACGAGCGGGTGAGCCCCCTCGAACGGCAGCGCCATGTTGTCCCAGCGGTTGGCGGGCTCGGCGATGGGGAACTCCACGTTCTCGTGGGCGAACAGGTCCACGAGGCCGAACTGGTGCGAGTAGCCGTGCGCGTACTGCGCCAGGGAGTTGGAGGGCCCCTGGATGGAGACGGAGAGCCAGCGGGTGGTGCCCCCGACGGTGTACGGCCAGCTGCCCGTCGTGGCCCAGTCCCGCGTGAAGCCCGGGTCGTTCACCACGAGGATGACCCGGTCGATGTCATCCGCGGTGTCCGCGGTGGGGCCATCCAGCGCGCCGGGCTCGCGGGCCAGCAGCCCGTCCAGCGCGTCCGTGGCCAGCTCCACCAGCGGCGTCTGCTCGCCGGTGTAGTACTGGGAGCTGGTGCGCGTCAGCGGCAGGGGCGCGGTGAATACGGGGCGCAGCGTGGCCAGGTTGTAGCTGACCTCGTTGATCCACTGCGTCAGCGCGTCGATGCGCGTGGCGACGGTGGCCTCGTCCGCGCTGCCGGTGATGTCCGGGAAGTCCACCCGGAGGACGAGCGTGTCCTGGACGCCGTCGGGGAACGGGCCCCGGGAGACCTCGATGGGGCGGAGCGCGAGGTTGTTGTTCTTCCGCACCTCGTCCAGTCCCGTGGCGGGCGTCAGCCGGTCATAGAGGTTGGACGCCCGCGCCATCAGCACGAAGCGG
The DNA here is from genome assembly GCF_020037125.1 of Myxococcus sp. RHSTA-1-4. GTDB lineage: Bacteria > Myxococcota > Myxococcia > Myxococcales > Myxococcaceae > Myxococcus. The sequence goes on along the minus strand of NZ_JAIQDG010000008.1, from coordinate 253,561 downwards.
CCATCACTCGCGGCGGCGTCCTCGGGCGGGGGCGGCCGGAAGAGGATGGGGCCCACCACGGTGACGCCATGGCCCGCCGCCGTGGCACCGGGCACGGCGGGCACGGAGGCGATGTTGCCGGGCACGTTGACGGTGGGGCTGGAGTAGCTCTCGAAGAAGCCGCCCTCGCTCCAGTCACCGGGGAACACGAGCGGCGTCGCCGGGTCGCCCCAGTACAGCCGGACGGCGGAGTTGGTGGCGGGCGAGGCGCCGCGGTTGCGCACCATCACGTAGACGTAGTTGTTGACGCCGTGGCGCGGCTGCTGGAAGGCGTAGTACCCCAGCCCGTGCTGCGCCGCGGTGGCCAGGTTCACATCCGGCCGGTGCCGCACGAGGATGTCCGGAGAGGACAGGGTGAGGGAGGCCCCGGTGGGCTCCGTGCCGGTGTCCCCCAGGAAGTCGCTCACGTACAGGTCGAACGGCACCGGCCCGCCCGAGCCCAGGAAGGCCACGAGCCGCGCGGCGTCCGAGTCGATGACGAACACGCGCCCCAGCCCGTCAATCTCCAGCTTCTGCGGCGAGGTGAAGAGCGGCGCGGTGCCCAGCGTCGAGTCGTAGCTGCCGTCCGCGCGGAAGACGGTGACGCGGTGGTTCTGCGTGTCGGCCACCCACATCATCCCGTCCGGCGCCACGGCGACGTCGCGCGGGCTGCGGAACTGCGACGTGCCCGTACCGAACGAGCCGAAGCGCAGGGGCGCGCCCACCGGGGGAATCTTGATGACCTGGTTGTTGCCCGTGTCCGCCACGTAGAAGGTGCCATCCGGCCCCACGTCGAAGCCGCTGGGGCCGAACCACGTGGGGTCCGACAGGGCGACGTCCCAGCTCGTGTCATCCGGGCCATCCGCCACGAGGATGCGCCTGTTGCCCGAGTCGAGCAGGTACACCCGGCCCATGGGCCCCACGGTGATGTCCTTCGGCTGGGTGATGGTCAGCCCCGCCACGACGTTGCGCGTGGTGGACGCGAAGGCCGGGTCATACGTGTAGCTGGAGGTGCCGGCGTTCCACCGGTACAGCTCCACCTCGCCGCCAACGCTGTCCAGCGCGTAGAGGTTGCCCTGCGCGTCCGCGGCCACGCCCTGGGGCTGGTTGAGGGCCTGCTCCTGGGTGGGGTCCGCCACGAAGCCGGCCTCGGACCAGGTGGGGCTGCCCCCCGCGAGGGTGGAGATGTCCGTGTACTTGATGCGCCGGTTGGCGGTGTCCGCCACCAGCACGCGCCCGTTCAGCTCGTCGACTCCGACGCCGAAGGGGATGAGGAAGCCTCCGGTGACGGGATGGGGCGCGCCGGCGTCGGCCGCGCCACCGCCCAGGGAGGTCTGACTCCAGACGAGGGCAAGGCCCGCGAGCAGGGCAAGGGGGCGCCGTACCGCGCGGCGGCGGTGCGGAGGAAACGAGAGACTCACGGAGGAAGTCCTTTCAGGAGACTACTTGTCGAGGAGGAACCGGGCCCGCGCGACGGAGCCCTTGTGCTTCGAGGACCGGGAGTGCTTCGTCACGTAGTCCCGCAGGACGCTCTTGCCGTCCGACCAGCGTGACACCTCGGTGATGGCCAGCTCGCGGACGGCGTCATCCGAGTCGTCCAGGAAGGAGAGCGTCTCTTCCTTCGCGAGCTGGGGCCCGCGGCGCGTGAAGGTGTTCAGCGCCAGCCGCCGCAGCCCCGGGCTCGGGGCCTTGCCCGCCTCGGCCACGTGGCGGCCCAGGCGCGCGTCCCACGGCATCTTCTCCGCGGGCCGCGATATCAGGTAGGCGAGCACGGTGGCGCGCACGGCCTCCGCCTCGGGCCTTCCTTCCACGGACTCCCAGAGGTCCGAGAGAGCGGAGGCCCGCGCCTCCGGCGCCACCTCCTCCTCGAAGCGGTTGAAGGCGATGAGCCGCGCGTGGGCATCGTCGGTGGCGAAGTCACGGCCGAGCTTCACGGCGTTGGACTGGGCGCCCGCCACGGTGGAGAGGGTGAGCGCCAGGACAGCAAGGAGGCGGCGAGTCATGGGTTCCTCAGGAAGCGCGTCGAGCGCGCGCGGGTAATCTGCTGGACGGTGTGCACGGCGGTGTCGTCCCACAGCCGCTTGGTATTCGAGTGCTGGAGCGGGACGCTGCTGATGGTCCCGTTCCGCATCAGGTTGAACACGTCATGAGCGCCGCCGTAGTGCCCACCGCCGGCCCAGCCCGCCTCCGTGCCAGCGGCCTGGGCATGGGTCAGCGTGGCATTGGTGAGCATGTGGCCCACCTCGTGCGCGCCCGTGTAGTCGAGCGAAGGGGCCCGCCCCGCGGCGAAGACGAAGTTCCTGGCGGCGGAGCCCGCGGGAATCCACCCATCCGGGAAGGACTGGCCCCGGTCACCCGACGTGAAGTTGCCCACGAAGAGGAGGTAGAGGGTGTCCGCGTTGGCGGGCCCGGCCGGGTCCACGCCGCGAGCCAGGTTGATGAGCGCCTGTTGGTCCGCCGAGGGCGCGAGCGTTCCGATGCTTCCCGTGAAGCCGGCGACGTTGTTGAGGTTCACCGCGCTGCCGGCCGGCAAACTGATGACATCCGTCACCGGGTTGTGAATGATTTCCACGCGAATCCCCAGGGGGATGTACCGCTCCTGGATGAGCTGCGTGACCTGGTTCACCGTCGCCGCGGGAATGGCCGCGATGCCCAGGTTGGTGGGGTCCTGGAAGTTGAAGACCCGGACGGTCATCGCGCGGCGCTCCTCGACGGACCGCTGGAAGAGCGGCGTCTTGAGCAGGCTGGCCGGAGTCGCGGGGTCCACGGGCTGGTACCTCGCCACCACGCGGCCGTCCGGGTTCTTCACCTGGCGGACCCGGTGCTCCGCCGCGTCGTAGGCCGCGGCGCCCGGGTGGGCCGTGAGCCCCGTGTTGGTGGCGACGTCCCGGTCCACCGGGTCCGCCACCACCATCACCGCCTGGGACACGAACACGCCCGTGTTCGGCCCTGTCTCCGTGAGCGTGAGGGTCCGGTTCGTGGCCGGGTAGTCCTGGTTCGTGACGCCGTCCGCCTCCGTGGTGAACCACTCCAGGGCGTACTCCTCCACCGTGCCGGCGTTCGTGTTCCGCGCCGCGTCGGTGAGCTGGTAGTAGAAGCGGCGCGAGTCGCGGCCGATGAAGTTCTCCGGGTTGCCGGAGGCCGCCAGCCGCACCTGGTCGGACTCGTTGTAGAGGGTGTCCACCAGGCCGAAGCCGTCCGCCGCCAGCCGGAAGGCACCGTCCCACAGACCCACCCGGACGAAGGAGGTCGGCGCGTCGGCTCCCGTGATGCGGAAGTCGTTGTTGGCGTCCTTCAGGGTCGCCAGGTGCCAGAGGTTGAGCTTCAGCTCCTTGCGAGGCAGCGCGGCGCCCGTGGGCGGCTGGTACTCCACCCGGAGCTGCGGCGCGCCGGGAAGGAGGCCCTCGATGTAGACCTGGGCGGGCACGGCCTCCGCGGGGAGGTTGAACGTCTTCGGCAGCACGAGCTGCTGCGTCTTGGCCGAGCTCGTCCAGACCTTGAAGAGGGCCGCACCGTCCGAGCTCAGGGTGAGCTGTCCGTCCACTCGGGGCTGGAAGCGCAGCGTGACGGCCACGAGGTCGTTCTCCCCGGCGGGCGCGGGCGACTGCGCCGAGTCATCGACGCCGTTCGCATCGTCATCATCCGAGTTGACCGCGACGGGCAGGCCGGTCGCGGGAATCGCGTGGCCGGGGACCTCCAGGCCCAGCTCGTAGAGGTAGAAGGGGACACGCGGGGACACGCCCAGCGAGCGGCCGCTCCGGAACGCCTCCAGCTCCATCTCGTAGCGGCCCGGAGCCTGGGGCGTCGCGCCCACCCGGCCGTTCCACGAGAAGGCACCCAGGGCGGCGGGGCTCGGCGTGTTGCCGCTCGTCACCACGCTGCCCGCCCCGTTGCGCACCCGCCATTGCAGGCTGTCGATGGAGATGGCGCCATCCACGCGGTAGTCGAACGTGACGGAGCCCGTGCCCGCCACCACGCTCGAGCGCTCGAGGTGCGGCGCGCTGCTGGCGAGTTGGAGGGTGACCACCTCCGTCTGGATGGCCTGGGGCTGGAAGCCCGAGAAGGCAGTGGGCGCGAGCGCGAAGTCGAGCAGCGTCACGCGCACGTCATAGCGGCCGGTGGGTGGCCGGGTCCCCGCGTGCGTGTACCCGTTCCAGTTGAAGACCAGGGGCAGGCCCTTGCTCATCGGAGGAATGCTCAGCTCCATCGCGGTGTAGACGGGCGTGCCGCTTCCGGTGGGGAGGACCTCCAGCAACGTGTACATGCCGAGGCTGAACACCGGGTGTTCGTAGAGCGTCGAATCGATGTGGTAGTAGATGTCGATGTCCGCGCCGTCGAAGGACTGGACGATGGCGGGCGTGAGCGTGGTGGGTGCATCCACGCAGACGCCGGAGACGCAGTTGCCGATGGTCACCCCCGTCTCCGCGAAGTGCGTCAGCGGGGAGGAGTCGTCATCCGTGACGGTGAGGCGGATGCGCCAGAAGCCCTGGCAGGCCGGAGGCACGGTGGCGCCCGCGGCGTAGAGGGTGAGGACGCTGGCCGAGGGGGCGCTCGGCAGCGAAGGCGCGGTGCACCCGGCGGGCGGCACCGCGGACCACGCGTACTGCGTAATCCCCAGGCCCGAGCCGGGAGTGCCCGTCGTCAGGTTGTCGAGGTCGAAGCTGGCGGAGCCATCCACCACGATGGCGCCGGGCAGCACCCCGGCGAGGTTGACGAGGTACCAGGCGGACCCGCTGACCACGGCGGTGGGCGGCGTCTGCGGCGGGACGACGGTGACGGTGTGCCGGGTGCGCGCGACGTTGCCTTCGCCGTCCTGCACCTCCAGCTCGAACTGCCACTGGCCCGGCTCCATGTCCGCCCAGTCCAGAGACAGCGTGGACTGGTTCGCGGGGACGAAGAAGACCTCATCCACGCGGCCCGTGGTGTACGCGCCCCAGGCCTCCGGGGGGATGTCCACCACGTACCAGGTGTACTGGACGATGCCCGGCGAGATGTTCCGGACGGGGCTCCCATCCGTCACGTGGCAGCGGTGGGCCTGGGTGGGGCACGGCGAGTCGGGGTCGTTGGAGCCGCGCCCGTCCAGCACCAGGGGGAACTCCAGCAGGTGGGCCACGGACAGCCCGGTGATGCTCGCGGTGGGCACGTCATCCACGACGATGGAGCGGTCCTCGTGCACGGACTCACCCTCGTCATCGGTGACGGTGAGCCGGACAATCCACGTGCCGGCGGAGCTGGCCGTGGTGGGACGGCTGACGGAGGCGATGGAAGACAGCACGGTGAGCGGGGCCACGCCCGCGGACTGGGGCGCCTGGAACAGCTCCCACTTGAAGGTGAGGTTTCCGCCGTCGTCATCCGTGAGGACGGACGTGGCCGCCTGGAGCGTCTGGCCCACGTCGATTTCCGTGGGGCCCGTGAGCGCGATGCGCGGCTTCAGGTTGCGCACCGTGACGGTGACGGTCTCCGAGTCGGTGTCGCCCTCGTTGTCACGCGCGGTGACGCGGAAGCGCCAGGTGCCCACGTGCAGGCCGGTGGTGGGGATGTTGATGCCCGGCGTGGTGGCGTAGCCGGTCGTTGGCGCGAGACCCGAGCGGGGAGGCGCTTCCAGGATGTCCCACGTGAAGGTCAGCGCACCACCGTCCACGTCCGTGGTGGGGGACGCCGTGAGGTTGATGGGCGTGTTGGCGTCAAGCTCCGTGGCTCCGGCGACGGTGATGTTCGGCGGGACGTTGGGGACGCTGAAGGAGTGGGTGAAGGTCTTGAGCTCGCCCTCGTTGTCGGAGATGTCCACCGCGAACTGGTAGCTGCCGATGTCACGGTCGCTCGTGAAGGTGATGGTGGCGTTGGCGGTGTTCGCGTTCGCCAGCGTGGCGGTGGACATGGGCGGTTTGCTGACGATGCGCCACGCGTGGTTCAGCCCTCCGCCATCCGGGTCCGTCGAGTTGGCGCGCAGCGTGACGGTGGCGTTCCACGCGGGCGTGGGCGTGTGACTCGGGCTCGCGTTGGGCGGCGAGTTGACGACGTTGATGCGGAAGACGGCGGGGCTGCGGAAGTTGCTCACCCTCGACAGGTCGCAGACGACGTTGCACGGTGGGGAGACCGCGCTCCAGCAGTAGGCGGGGTCCACGTGCGTGCCGTTGCAGACGATGGTCTTCCGGCCCAGGTCCCTCAGGGAGTTGAACCTCAGGCTGAAATGGAACTCGGCCTGGCCATCTCCGTTCGAGTCGAAGATGGGGCACGTGGCGAAGGTGAACGGGTTCGACGTCGGCGCGCCGGGGTCTCCGGAGCCCGGGGCAATCTGCACCGGCGACGCGGGCTCGAAGCTCGTCTGGCTGCAGGTGACGTTGAAGGGCCAGAGGTAGCCGTCCTCCGAGAACTCGAAATACGACGCCGAGGTCTTGACCAGCTGGTCTCCGGCGAATTCGCCGGCCCGGCTGGCGGAGGCGGCCAGGAGCAGGAAGAGGCCTGCCATCCAGGGGATGCGCTTCAAGATGACTCTCCAGGTGGATGCGGGACTCATGGGCGCGGACGGCTCTGCTGGGAGGTGGCGGTGGCCTCGGGGCCGGCCGGGACGGGCTCCGGCGCGGACGAGGTGGACGGGAGGCTGAACGAGGCGTGCTCGGAGGCAGTGCCGGGCTTCAGCAGGTCCTTGAGCAGGTCCGCGTAGCGCTCGGCGAAGAGGTTCTTGATGAAGGCCTTGGAGCGCAGCTCCGGGAGCAGGCCCTGAAGCCGGGCATCCGCGTACAGCCGCTCCAGCCGGGCCTGGATTTCGGGCTGGACCTCCTCGAACTTCAGGTCCAGCTCGGGCAGGACCTCATGCACGAGCAGGAAGCTGTAGCCCTCCTTCGTCTCGAGGACCTCGGTGAGCTGACCGGGCTCGAGCTCCACGAGCGCCTTCCAGACGTGGGCCTCCAGCGTGGCCTCGGTCAGGTCCACCCGGGCGCCGCCCAGGTCGCGGGTGGGGCCTTCCGAGAACTTTCGGGCGGCGTCCGCGAAGGCGATGGAGCCCTGGAGCACCTTCTCCCGCAGCTCCTTGGCCCGGGCGTAGGCGTCGTCGGCGTGGAGCACGAGCACCTCGCTCGCGCTCACCCGCTGGGGCTGGTGGAACGCACCGGGGTGGCTCTCGTAGTAGCGCTTCACCTCGTCGTAGGAGACCGTCCCGGCCGCGTCCTGCTTCGCCAGCCGCTCGCGCAGCAGGCGCTGGCGGATGTCACCGCGGATGGCCGTGCTGCCGTCCGGGGTGCGCTCCAGGTACTGCTTGAAGGCCTCGCTCGTGGGGAAGGACTGGGCGAAGGCCTCATAGGCCGCGTCGATTTCCTTCTCTTCCACCTCGAGGCCCTGCTCCTTCGCGGCGGCGTCCGTGACGGCCTCGTCGATGAGCTTCTCGACGATGGCGTTCTTGAGCAGGAGCGCATCCGCGTCCGGGATGCGGCCGTCCGCCGTCGTCACCCGCGCGGCGGTGAAGGCGAGGAGCCGGTTGAACCGCTCCAGCGAGACGGGCTTGTCGTTGACGAAGGCGACCTCTTCCTCCTCCGGCAGGTCCATCCGTTCACCCGAGGCGGAGAGGGCCGCGAAGCCACCCAGGGCGATGGGGAGCAGGCCGGCGGCGAGCCACCACCGGAGAGCAGGAGGTCGAGAACGAGGACGCGAAGATGTGGCTTCCATGGTCACCGGGGGGCGCGGGCAGGAACAGGGCCGCGAGCCGCGAGCCCGGCCCTGAGCAAGGACCGGGCCCACGGCGGCCCGGGCCGCCGGCCCGGCCTTTCCCGAGGGAGCAGGGCTCCACGCTCGCGCCGGCGTGTTGCCTGTCAGGCAACACCGCCGGTGCGCTGTGTCCTGGGAGTCCACTCGCCGCGGTGGGACCTCATGAGGGTCCCCACCCCGGACATCCGATGACTACAACGCTTCCGTGCCCTCGAACCGGCTCGGCCGCAGCAGGCGCAGCGTCAGCACCAGCGCGAGGAACAGGACGCTGGCGCTCACGGTGACGAAGCGCAGGCCCACGCGGTCCGCCAGCGCGCCCAGGCCCCACACGCCGGCCGCGTAACCGCCGCCGAGCACCATGCTGTAGAGGCTGCTCACCCGCGCCTGCAGCTCACGCGGCACGCGCGACTGGCAGTACGTGTGCGTGCCGCTCATCAGCATCATGTAGTTGGCGCCGAGCACGAACATGCCCACCGCCGCCACCGGCAGCGTCGGGGACAGCCAGTAGAGCGCCGACACCGCGCCGATGGAGAGCGACAGGTAGCCCAGCAGCCGCCGCTGCCCCAGCGAGTCCACGAGCGTGCCCACCACCAGCGCCGCCGTCACCGCGCCCGCGCCCTGGCAGGTGACGAGCAGCGACGTCGCGGCGGCGCCCTGGCCGAACTCGCGGATGGCGAACACCGGCACCAGGCCGATGAAGGGCGCCACCAGCGCCGCCACGAGCAGCGTGCTCCACAGCATCAACGAGATGTCCGCGTCCCCACGCGCCACCGAGAAGCCGTGGGCAATCTCCTTCCACAGTCCCCGCGAGCCCTTCGCCGTCTCGCGCGGAGGCATCTGCACCCGCGACAGCGCCACCAGCACCGCGACGAAGGACAGCGTGTTGACGAGCAGCGCCCAGGACGGCCCACCCACTCCCAGCACCACCGCGGCCAGCGCCGGGCCCGCGATGCGCCCCAGGTTGTACTGCGCCGAGTTGAGGCTCATGGCGCTGTGCAAATCCCGCGGAGGCACCAGCTCCGCGAGCATCGCGGAGAAGGCCGGGTTGATGAGCGTGCTCGCGCAGCCGTTGAGGAACGAGACGACGCCCACCACGGGCACGCTGAGCTGGTGCGTGAAGGCCAGCACCGTCAGCACGCCCGCGAGCAGCAACTGCACCACCGTGCCCAGCGCCACGTACGCGCGCCGGTCGAACCGGTCCGCCAGCGCCCCGCCCAGCGGCGACAGCACCACGGATGGCAGATAGGTGAGCGCGACGATGCCACCCGTCCACTCGGCGCGGCCCGTCTCCTGCGTGACGTACACGCCCATGGCCACCGTCTCCATCCACGTGCCAATGGTGGAGACCAGGGCTCCCAGCCACACAGCGAAGTAGCCAGGATGGTCGAAGGCGCGGAGCGAGGAGAGGCGTGGCAGTCGAAGTGCGCGCACGGCAGACGTCCTTGTAGCGCACGGCCGGGCTCCGCGCTCTCGCTGCTCGCGTCATGCTTTGAGCCGCAATGACGCGATGGGCGGCAGGGCCAGCAGCCGGGCTTCACCGTGCGATGGGTGACAGCGCACGGACGTCCCAGGAGACGCGGATGTGACACGGCGCTCGCGACTTCGCGCCACGGCTCTCGCGTCTCACGTGGAAAACGCGTGCGGACGGACGGCGCACCCGTGGTCGCGGGTGCGCGGAGGTCGGGAAGGTTCCGAAGTGCTTACTGGGGGAGCGTCTCACCTCCAAGCTTCGGAGAGGGCTCCACAGCGGCCTGGGTGTCGACCAGGTACTTCAATGGAATCTGCAGGTTGAGCAGGTCCTCCTCGGGCATCCGCCGCACGGCTTCGAGGATGAGCCGTCGCAACTGGCTTCCCGTAAGCAGGGCCGTGCGCGGCTGCCGCATCATGTTCTGCTGAGGAGGCTTACGCACGGGGGCGCTGGCCTTCACCCGGAAGAAGCGGCCCGGCTGTAGACCGTGCGCGGCGAGCCATGAGTGCGCATGCGCCACGACACAGCGGTGGAAGGCTTGACGCCACTGCTCCTCCAAGGAGCTGCCCTTGATGGCGCTTTCGAAGGAGTCGACCCCCCTCGCCAGGGCACGGCTGAGGGATTCCCGCGTCTCCTCCGAACCCGCCTTCTCGACAAGCGCATGTGCCTCATCTCGCACGTGCTCCTCGGGTATCACCGCGACCCGGAGGTATCTCTCGGGTTCTTCAGAGACGGGAGCGCCGGGTTGACCCTCGGGTGAGAGCGCGGCGCTGACCACATGCTGGGTGTGCAGGTCGACGTACACCGCTTCCGTGGAGCTTCCGTGCGTCAACGCACCCCAGAAGACAGGGTCAGCCTCGGCCGGTCCCATGCGTGCGTTGGCTTCGGCCGAGGGAGTCCGGGTGCCTTCTCCGCCGGGAAGAAGCGGAGCGGCTCCATTGAAGAAGAAGCGGAAGTCCTTGCTGACAGTGTCTCCAGCCACATGCCCGAGGTCGGGAAACCGGGCCAGCAGCAACCTCAGCGAGGCATCCCCCAACACACGCGAATGGAACTCGCCATCGAGCTGCCGCAACATCAAGCCGAGCCTCGCTCCCAGGACACCCTCCCGAGAGGAGCGCAAGTACGGCTCGGCACGCTGGAGCAACTTCCGGACGCGGTCCTCGTTCCATTGCATGGCTCTGCCCAAAATAAAGGGGCGAGCAGTTACCTGCTCGCCCCGGAATAAGCTGGATGCCTTCGTAGCGGCATCATTCTGGAGAACGGTTTTGCTCCCGTGGAGCGCGGTTCGCCAGATTGGTGGCCCCAGTGCTTACGATGGGTGCATCTGAAGCCAAGGTGTTCGTAATCACGTTGGTCCGGCGTGTCAATATCCGCCCATGTCTACCGCCGCCGACATTGTCATTCCTGAGTCGCTCCTTCTCAGCCTGGCAGGCGAGGGACCCATTGGTGGTACCTGGAGGTGGGAGGAGTCCCATTCGCACCTCCGCATCAGGTCCGAGCGTCCTGTCACCCATGCAGAGCCCGCCGCACTCGCCTGCCTCGCGGCATGGTCAACCCATCTACGGAGTCGGGGAGTCACGCTGCACATCGATGACTCCCTCAAATCTCCCTATCTGTGGCGCACCGGCCTGCTGTCCGCTCTGGCGGGGCGGCCCTCGGCCGGTATTCCGCAGGAGGACTACCTGCCTCCCACCCGCATCACGAGCCAGGAAGAACGCCCCGAGCTGTTCAGACGCCTGACCCCCATCCTGCGCCTGCAGGACGATAATCAACGAGCGGTCGTCCTGAAGTGCGTGGGGGAGATCCTCAACAACGTCCACGAGCACTCGAACAGCGAGTCAGGCGCCTTTGTCTGCTGCAGCTACTTCCCACAATCGGATCGGGTCAGCCTCGCGGTGGTGGATACGGGGAATGGCGTGCCGAGCGACATACGGCGCAAGCACGGAATGGACCTGACGGACACCCAGGCACTCAACGCCGCCATCCAGTGGCGTGTCAGTGGGGCGTCGGCCACTCAGGACAATGCGGGCATTGGCCTGTTCTATGTGCGAAGCGCGGCGATAAACACCGGCGGTCAGTTCGTCCTTCTCTCCGGTTCCGGGCAGGTCCGAAGTACCCGGCCCGAGGAAGAGGAGGTCGCGCAACTCGCCACACCGTGGCGGGGCACCCTCGTTGCGGTCTCCTTCCGGCCCTCGCAGGCGCAGAAGGTCTGGGCCCAGACCGAGGCGTTGCTCGCGGCGGACCTCGATAACCGCAAGTCTCAGCCCGTGCAGTGGACACCACCTCCACCCGATGCACGGCAGGTGGAGATAACACCCGCGGCCGCGGGGCTCGTGGAGGACAAGTCCCAGGCCCGCCGTATCCGGGACGAACTGCTCCTGCCTGAAGTCACGGCGGGACGACCCGTGTGCATCAAGCTTTCAGAGGTCCGCCTCATCACCCATTCTTTCGTCCACACCCTCTTCTACGCGGCCTTCCGTCAGCTCGGAAACCGCTCGAGAGAGCTCATCTACGTTCAAGCCAGGGAGCCACGCGTGAAGGACATGATTCGCATCGTGGCCCGCTACGCCCGCGAGGCGGAGGAGAGCACCTGATTGGGTACTACCGCGCGCCGCCGGTGACGGCGGAGACGGGGCCCTGGCCCGCGGGCTTCACGGTGCCGTCCTCGGAGATGCGCGCGCCCGTGTCGGGGAAGTCCTCGGCGGTGAGTCCGCGCACGAGCTTGATGACGGCGCCGCTCGGGTCCGGCACGGCGATGCCCTTCTCGATTTGCCTCGTGGGGAGGATGCGGCCCGAGTTGAAGCGGCCCTCACCGTCGAGTTCCACCTCCAGCACCATGCCCAGCCCCTGCGCACCCGTGAGGGTGAAGCGGCCGTAGGTGGCGAAGTTGCCCATGGAGTAGGCGATGAGCCGGCCCTTGTAGAACTCCATGCCTCGCGCCACGTGCGGGCCGTGGCCGAGCACCAGGTGCGCGCCCGCGTCCACCACCGCGCGGGCGAAGGTGCGCAAATCTCCGCGGTCCTCGCCGAAGAACATCTCGCGTCCTTGCGGAACGTGGAGCGCCTTGCTGCCCTCGGCGCCGCCGTGGAAGGAGACGACGACGAGGTCATGCTCCGCCGCCGCCGCGCCCACCAATGCCGTGGCCGTGGCCAGGTTGTTGAGGTGGTTGCACGAGGGCGACGTGTGGAAGGCCACCACGCCGATGCGCAGGCCGTTGCGCTCCACGGTGGCGATGGAGCCAGGAGGGCCGCTCCAGGGGATGCCCAGCGCGTCGAGCGTGGCCTCCGTCTCGCGGCGGCACACCTCGCCGAAGTCGCCCGAGTGGTTGTTCGCCGTGGACGCCACGTCCACACCGGCGTCCTTGAGCACCTGCCCGTACGACGTGGGCGAGCGGAACGCGTAGCAGTTCCCCTTCGAGCGGCACTTGGTCGTCTTGCCGCCGTCGCACAGCGGACCCTCGAGGTTGACGAAGGTGAGGTCCGCGTCCTCCAGCAGCGGGCGCACGCCGGCGATGACGCTTGCGGCGCCGTCCGGGGGCAGGTGCCCCTCCGGCACGGTGGTGCCGAGCATGACGTCACCCACCGCGCGGATGCGCACCTTCGCACCCGGAGGCGGGGGAGGGCGGTTGCTGGCCTGGGGCCCGCGCGCGAGCTTCTCCTGGAGGGAGGCCTGGCCACGGGCCTGGGCCAGCGCCGTCTCCAGGTCCGGGTGGTCCGGTGCGAGCTTCTTCACCTCGGTCCACTGGGTGAGGGCGTCCGTCCAGCGGCCCTCCACCTGATACGCCCAGCCCAGCTCCCAGCGGCAGTCCACGCGCGACGGGGCGGCCTCCACACAGGCCGACAGCTCGGTGATGGCGGTGCGGGTGTCCTTCGCCTTGAGGGCCTCGAGGCCACGGGTGTAGCTCGCGTCCGCGTCGGCCACGGCGGGAGCGGTGGAGTCCGAGCGCAGGGCCATGGCGGCGGCGCGCAGGGCCCCGGCACCCGCCTGCGCAGCGGCCTGGCCGAGGTCGGAGATGGAAGGAACGTTCGTTCCAGGGGCGGCCCCGGACGAGGGGGACCCCGGCTCGGCGGCGGCGGACGTGGAAGGAACGTTCATTCCACCGGAGGCCCCGGACGAAGGGGACTCCGGCGCGGCGACAGGGACGATGGTGGGCCCGGTGCGCGCATCCTCCCGGACCGCGGCCTTCACGGACCCATCGCCCGCGAGCACCGCGGCACTGGCGATGCGGGCCCGCGCGAGGTCCTCGGCCACGGCCTTCACGGACCCATTGCCCGCGACGGTGGCGTCGGCGGCCGTGGGCCTGGAGCCGGCATCCTCCTCCCGGACCACGGCTCGCACGGACGCGGTGCCCGCGGTGGACAGCAGCTCGGCGGGCCGTGAGCGCGCGTCACCGCCGACCGCGGCCTTCACGGACGCGGTGCCTGCCGTGGAGAGCAGCTCGGCGGAGCGGGCCTGGGTTGTGGAGAAGTCGTGGGCGGGCTCACGCGCCGGGGGAGCACCCGGCGTGGTGGCGAGCGCCAGCATGAGGAAGACGGACGAAGGCATGGCCCGCGCATATTACGGGCCTCGCGGGCGTCCGGGGGCGATTGGCATGCGCTCGCCCCACCAGGAGCCGGGCAGGCGACACACACACCCTCGGCCAGGGTGACGGGGTGTGTGGCAGCGTGCAGCGAGCGCGCGTGAAGCGTCAGCCCAGCAGGTCCAGCAACACGGAGCGGCGGCGCTGACGAGGCAGCAGCCGGAGGCGCCTCAGCTCCTTGCGCTTCGCCTTGCGCTCCAGGGCGCTGTGGACGGAAATCTGCCCGGGCCCGCGCAGCAGCAGCCCGAGGGCGATGGACGCCAGCGCGAGGTTGAACTCGAAACCACCCTTCGAGCTGTCGAAGCCCTTGGAAGCGTGAACCTTGGCGATGGCGAAGGCCTGGGTGATGAGCACGCCCAGCGCCGCGGGCCGGGTGGCGAAGCCCAGGATGGAGCTCACACCCGCGAGCAGCTCCGTCAGCCCCGTGGCCAGCACCAGCGGCCTGGCCGGCTTGAGGCCAATCTGCTCGAAGAAGCCCGCGGCCTGCTCCGCGCCCTCCTTGCGCAGCTTGCTCACGCCGTGCACCACCATCGACGACCCGAGTGCCAGACGCGGAGGCACCAGGGCCGCCGCCTTGAGGATGCTCGGTTGCTCGGTCAGCATCGCCACGTTCATTCCCTCTCCTCCTGCATGGGGGCCCTGAGGCCCATCGGAAACCTGGGTACGTTGGGGCCGGCTCCTCCTCATGGCACCTTGAGTCATGCCGCCCCTACTCGGCCGGCAGGCGTGCCGGCGGCGCGTCGTCCCTCCTCCGGCCCGAGGCCCGGGGCCGTTCCGGGCCGGGTGCACCGGGTGGCTCGACCTGGGTGCCAGCGTGGCGCGAGACTCGGTGCCGCCATGTTCCCGCGCGGGCTCCTGCCATCCCTGGTGTTGTTGCTGTCCTCTCCGGCCGTGGCGGAGGACGGCGTCACCGTGCGCGTGCGCTGCACGGAGAAGTGCACGGTGGTGCTCGATGGAAAGCGGGGACTGCGGGTGACGGACTCCACCTGGGAGTTCAAGGGCATCGCCCCGGGCTCGCGGCGGGTGGAGGCCACGGGCGTGCTGGGCCGCCCGTTCGTCGCTGGCTTCGCCGACATCCCCGATGTGGCCGAGGCGAGCGTCTTCCTCGGCGGCAACAAGCGCATCGTGGTGGAGCGGAGGAGCACGCCTCCTCCCGGCACGCCGGAGTGGGCGGAAGGGGAGGGCGCGAAGTCGCGGACGGAGACCGGGGCGGGGGAGAAGAGCGTGGCCATCGTGCGCTGCCCGGAGGACTGCACCGTGCTGCTCGACGGCCGCCGGGGCCTGCGCCGGGACGACCGGACGTGGGAGTTCAAGGACGTGGAGCCCGGAAGGCGGCGCGTGGAGGCCCACGGCGGGCTCCTCAACCAGCGGCTCTTCCTCGGCTACGTGGAGATACCCGCGGGCACGGAGGCCACCCTCTACGGTGACTCGAAGGGGAACGTAAAGCTCACGAACCACAGGAGCGTGAGCGCCGCGGAGAAGGCCCGGGCGGAGGCGGGCAGGAAGGTGGAGTCACACCTCAACGTGCGCTGCCAGAAGCCGTGCACGGTGTCTCTCGACGGAACGCGCCGGGGCGCGAGCAACACGACGAGCGTGGTCCTCACCGACGTGAAGCCCGGAGCGCATGACCTGGAGGTCGTCTTCACGATTGGGAAGACCCGGCGGCGGGCCACGCTGGAGGTACCCGCGCGCAGCGAGATGTTCGTCACCGTGTCGGAGGGCGGTGGGATTCAGGTGACGAATACGAAGGCACTGGGGAGCGCTCCGTAGCTCACTCTTCTCCCGGAGGGAGCCTCTCGGCGACTGGCGCATCCATCAGCGCGGCCACCTCCGCGGAGTAGCCACCCGGACCCTCGCCGTGGACGATGAGCGGCGCACGCACGGCGAGCCCACGGTCCCGGTCTCTCACCGCATGCACCAGGAAGCGCGTGGCCGGAGCATCCACGCGTGAGTGCACGAAGCGCAGCACCGAGGGGTACAGCTTCGCCTGGGTGAGCAGTCCCATCACCTCCGCCACCCGCGCGGCCGGGTACACGAGGCTCACGAGGCCCCCAGGCATCAGCGCGTAGCGCGCCGCCGCCACCACGTCCTTCGCGTCGCACGCCACCTCCGACTTGGACACGGCGCGCTCGTCGTCCGGACTGCGCACCCCCGCGCTCGCCACGCGGAACGGTGGGTTGGACACCACGTGCGCGTACTGGCCTCCGGGCACCACCTCACGGATGCGCCGCAGGTCTCCCAGCAGTGTCTTCACGCGGCCTTCGCATGCGTTGAGCGCCACGGCGCGCTCCAGCCGCGCGTACACGGCGGGCTGCAGTTCCAGCGCATCCACCGGACCCAGGCCGAACTGCTTCACGAGCAGGAAGGACACCACACCACTGCCCGCGCCCAGCTCCAGCATCAGCCCCCGTGTGCTCGTGCCCTCCGTCGCCGCGAAGTGGGCGAGCAGCACCGCGTCCAGCGTGAAGCGATAGCCGCTCCGTCGCTGGAGCACCCGGACTCCCGCCGTGCCGATGGAGTCGAGCGTCTCGTCCGGGCCAGGCCCGGGAGGGGTGGGTTCAGACATGCGTATCGGCCCGCGTTCATCTTCCGCGAGAGCCCTCCGACGGGCTGAAGGAATATTTCAATCTATTGGCTCTTATCCACGTCATGCACCAATAGATGGATGGACAGTGCTACATGATGAAATAGACTGCTACTTGGAAGCCTCTAGAGCCAATAGATTGAACGATGCCGCGCCAGAACCTCACGCCTGAGACCACCCCGGCCGCCGTGGTGCGCGCCGTCGCTCGCCTGGGCCAGAACATCGCGCAGGCGCGGATCCGCCGCGGCCTGAGGCAGGTGGACCTGGCGAAGAAGACGGGCCTGGCCCTTGGCACGCTCAAGCGCATCGAGGAGGGAAGCCCCACCACCGCGCTCAGCGCCTACTTCACGGTCCTCTGGGCGCTGGGGCTCGAACGCGAGTTCGACAACCTCGCCTCACCGGACCGGGACGAGGAGGGCAAGACACTGGAGCGGGCGCGCTACCCCAAGCGCGTGCACTCCAAGGCGGACCTCGATGCCGACTTCTGACAGCGCCGGTTGCTACGTCTACATCCAGCTCCCCAGGTCCATGGAGGTCGTCACCTGCGGGCGCATCGTGCAGCAGGGTGGCGTGGGGCGCTTCGTCTACGGGAAGAGCTACCTGGCCAATCCCCGCGCCGTCGAGCTGGAGAAGTTCGAGCTGCCCCTGCGCCCGGGCATCGTCGAGACGACCCGGCTCGGCGGCATCTGTGGCGCGCTGCGGGATTCCTCACCGGATGCATGGGGACGTCGAATCATCGAGCGTCAGCTGGGACGTGTGGACCCCACCGAAGTCGACTACCTCCTGAACTCACCCGAAGACCGGGCAGGAGCGCTGTCCTTCGGCGAGAGCCCCACGCCGCCCGCGCCCATCCCTCCGTACAACACGCTGCCCCACCTGGACCTCCTGCTGGAGGCCGCCGGCCGAATCGAGCAGGGCCTGCCACCGTTCGCGGACGCGGTGAGCGAGCCGGTCAACCCGGGCACCTCCATGGGAGGCGCCCGGCCCAAGAACGTCATCGAGGACGGGGAGGACCTGTGGGTCGCCAAGTTTCCGTCCCGCGGTGACCGCTGGAACAACGCGGCCGTCGAGGGCGGCATGTTGAGGCTCGCCCGGGAGTGTGGGCTGCGGTCCGCCTACGGCAAGGTCGTCTCCGTCGCGGGCCGGAGCGTCCTCCTGGTGCGGCGGTTCGACCGGAGACGCGCCGACGAAGGCTACCTGCGACAACGCATGGTCAGCGCGCTGACGGTGCTCCGCGCCGACGAGCATCCGCAAGACCGCTCGAAGTGGTCCTACGTGCTGCTGGCGGATGAGCTGAAGCGCTGGGTGGCGAATCCGGATGCGGACCTGCGCGAGCTGTTCTCACGCATGGTGTTCAACGCGCTCATCTCGAACATCGACGACCATCCCCGGAACCATGCGCTCATCGCCGCGGGGACGGAATGGAACCTCTCGCCCGCCTACGACCTCACGCCGATGCCGCAGGTCAGCACCGAGCGAGACCTCGCGATGGAAGTGGGCAGCGTGCAGCAGCGTCGCGCCAACCGCCGGAACCTCTTGAGCGAGTGCGGCCGCTTCCGCCTGTCGAGGGAAGACGCCACCCACATCATCGACAAGATGAAGGCCACCGTATCCGCCCGCTGGCGTGAGACCGTGAAGGCCTGCGGCGGCACGGAGGCCGACCTGAACGCCATCGAGCGGGCGTTCGACTACGAGGGCTTCGAGTACGACTCCAGGCCTTGAGTGCCGGAAAGGGACGGCGGGCCGAACCGCCGTCCCCTCACTCACGTCACGGCGTGTACACCACCGTCAGCGTGGCGCTGGCCCCGTCCCTGATGAAGACGTACGCGGTGGCCGTCTGGTTGCTGGCGAAGCGCAGCCGGAGCTGCGTCTTGCCCGTCAGGTTGATGGCGGACAGCCCGGCGCCGCTGAAGTCCGCCGAGGCCTTCGTGCCCGTGGTGAACTTCGCGATGTCCGCCACGGCGCTCGCGGTGGCGGCGGCGCTGAAGTCCGCCGTCTCGGTGGAGGCCGCGTTGAACGTGCCGTTCTTCACGTCGATGACCAGCGTATTGCCCGCGGGGCTCGCCCACGGGTCACCCGAGCCCGACGAGTAGCTCACCGTGAGGTACGCCCGGGTGATGGTCGCGGTGTCCGGGATGCTGGACGTGTCGAAGGACAGGAACGAGCGGTTGTACTTCGCGTCCGTCCCACGCCCGAGCGCCAGGCCCGTGAGCGTGCCCACCGCCGCCGAGCTGCCGTCCGCGTTCGCCTTGATGTAGCCGTCATCCGCCGTCACGCTGGTGAAGCTGGCCGTCACGGGCGCCGGCGTGCCGCTGTTGCTCACAGTCACCGTGGTGTCGCTGTCCGTTGCCTTGTTCCCCGCCGCGTCGTACGCGCGGGCCCCCAGCGTGTGCGAGCCATTCGAGACCGTGGTGCTGTTCCACGCGAACTCGTACGGCGCCGCCGTGTCCGTGGACACGACGCTGCCGTCCACCAGGAACTCCACCCGCGCGACGCCCACGTCGTCCGAGGCGCTCGCGGTGACGGTGGCGGTGCCGCTCACCGTGGCGCCGTTGGCCGGAGCCGTCACGTTCACCGTGGGCGGCGTGGTGTCACCCGGCGTGACGGGGCCCGTGAGCCCGAAGAACTGTGCCTGGTAGTAGACGGCGCAGAGATTCACATCGCTGAGGTACGAGCCGGTGGCGCCGCACGCGGTGGTGCTACCCGGGAAGCTGTACTGCGGGTCGATGCCCACGGCATGGCCCATGTTGGTGATTTCCCACGTCTCCACGAGCGCCGTGCCCGCGCTGTCGCGGTACACCTTGTGCGGGAAGCCGCCCACCGTCTCCGTGGTGTCCGCCGTCTGGTCGATGCCATGGACGTTGGTCCACTGCTCCATCGCCTCGGTCATGTTCATCGGCTTCACCGTGTAGTCACTGGTGCCGTGCCAGATGGAGACGGGCGGGCGCGGGCCCGAGTAGCCCGCGCTGGACCAGGCGGAGCGCACGGCATCACCCCAGGCGGCCGGAGTCTTGTCCACGCCCGGGCTCATGCAACTGAAGCCGGCGGTCGAGTTGGCGGCGCACCCGTACGGGCCTCCCGAGTTGATGGAGCCCGCGGAGAAGACCTCCGGGTACGCCGCGAGCAGCGCCGGCACCATGTACCCACCCGCCGAGAAGCCCGCGACGTACACCCGCGACGGGTCGATGGAGTACGTCGCCTTCATCGAGTCCACCATCTGCTTGATGGAGAGCGCCTCGCCCTGTCCCCGGGTGGAGTCACCGGGCTCGAACCAGTTGAAGCAGGTCGCGCCGTTGTTGGAGCTCTGCTGCTGCGGATAGAGGGCGTAGAACTTGTAGAGGTTGGCCGCCGCCGTCCAGCCGCTTCCCTCCATGGCCGCCGCCGTCTGCATGCAGCCGTGCAGCACCACCACGAGCGGCGCATTGGCCGGCATCCCCGACGGGACATGGCGGTACATCAGCAGGTTGCCAGGATTGCTGCCGAAGCCCGTCACCTGCGTGAGGGCGCTCTCCACCTCGCTGACTTCCGGCGCGGGCTCTAGCTCGGGGCCCTCCTCGCTCGGGTCACATCCCGTGACGCCTGCGAGCAGGAGCGCCGTGAGGCTCGCTCCGGAGAACCGCGACCACAACCACGAACGGCGGGGATGCTGCGTGTACATGGTGCCTCCCTGGCCGCCTGGGGGGGAAAACGGCGGCCACGGTGCAACACCAGACTCCCGCGCCTCTCACCCATTCAAGGCGCGATGCGTCGCCAACCGCATGAAACATGAACCACCATTCAATCCACTGAGGCCCTGTGGACCCATGGCGCACCGCGTCGATGGAATGGATGAAAGTTGAACCACGATTCAGCTAGCGCCGGACCAGCACTTCGTGCAGGGGCTTCTTGCCGATGTCCGGCACCCGGGCGCCCGGGGCGGGGTAGCCCACCGGCAGCACGGCGAAGGCGCGCTCGTTCTCCGGACGGCCCAGCACCTCGCGCAAAAAGCCCATGGGCGAGGGCGTGTGCGTCAGCGTCGCCAGCCCCGCCTGCGTCAGCGCCGCGATGAGGAACCCCACCGCGATGCCCACCGACTCCTGCACGTAGTAGTGCTTCACCTTCTTCACGCCGCCTTCCGGCAGCGGCTTCACGCCGTATACCTGCTCGAAGACGACGATGATGGCCGGCGCGTCCGTGAAGTGCGGCTTGTGCCAGTCCGTGCCCAGGGGCGCGAGCGCCTCCAGCCACTCCTCGCTCATGCGGCGCGCATAGGACTCGCGCTCCTCGGCCTCGGCCGCCTCGCGCAGCTTCGCCTTCAGCGCCGGGTCCGTCACCACGACGAAGGTCCACGGCTGCTGGTTGGCCCCGCTCGGCGCGCCCGCCGCGCAGGCAATCGCGTCCTCCAGCACCCCGTCCGGAATGGGCTCCGGAGAGAAGTCACGCACCGAGCGCCGCGACGCCATGGACTCGCGGAACGTCTTCGCGCGCTCCAGCGACTCGGCGGGGGACATGCGGGTCCACCGCAGGGGGACGAAGGGGTACTCGTTCGAGGCCATGGCGGGCTCCGGGGCTCACAGGGGAGGCCGGGACTCTCCCTCCCGGCCGCGGCGCCGTGAAGCCCCTCGCGCCTACCGGGCGTTGCGCTCGGCCGCCAGCCGCTCCGCCAGGTCCAGCACCTTCGCCTCGATGCACACGCCGTCCAGCTGGTTGGCTTCGTAGATGCCCGTGGGGCTCGTGACGTTCACCTCGGTGAGGTAGTCCCCGAGCACGTCGATGCCCACCAGCAGCAGCCCGCGCCGGAGCAGCTCGGGCTTCAGCCGCTCGCAGATTTCCCGGTCGCGCGGCGTGAGCACGGCCTTCTGGGGTGCCCCTCCCGCGGCCATGTTGCCCCGGTGGTCGTCCTCGGGCGGCACGCGGAGCACCGCGCCCATCGGCTCGCCATCCACGAGGATGATGCGCTTGTCCCCCAGGCGGCTCTCAGGGACGTACGCCTGCGCGATGATGGCCTCGCGGCCTTCCCGCGTGAGCAGCTCCACCGCCGAGCGCGTGTTCCGGTCCGTGGGCGTCGCGAAGAGCACGCCCCTCCCGCCAAAGCCATCCACGGGCTTGAGGATGGTGCCCCGGGGGTTGTGGGCGATGTAGTCCATCAGCATCGGCACATCGCGGGAGATGCGCGTGTCCGGCATCAGGTCCGGGTAGCGCAGCGCGAAGAGCTTCTCGTTGGCGCCGCGGATGCCCGCGGGGTCGTTGATGAACGCGGGCGGCCTGTCACCGCACAGCTCCACCAGCTGCGTGGCATGGAGGAAGTCCACGTCCACCGGCGGGTCCTTGCGCATGAAGAGCACGTCCAGCGAGGACAGGGGGTGCACGCCCTCGTCGAGGATGTCGAAGTGCCGCCCCTGCTCGGGACGCACGGTGACGTGGCGCATGCGCGCCTCCGTCTGGGTACCGTTGAAGCGCAGCCAGCCCTGCTCGAAGTAGCGCACCCGGTGGCCACGCCGCTGGGCCTCCCGCATCAGCTCGAACGTGGAGTCGTGGTTCACCCGCACCATCTCGAGCGGGTCCATCAGGAAGCCAATGGTGAGCGCGGCCATGCAATCCGGGGGAAAGGTTGGGGCCGCGAGGATAACGGAGCGCGACGGGATGCGCTCAGGGAAGCGCCTCCAGAACGAACCGGGTCGTCTGGCCCGCACGGATTCGTACATCCTTCAGCGGCCGCCTCTTTCCGTCCGAGCCCACGATGTACAGCGTGTGCGTGCCGGCGGGCATCACCTTGTTGACCAGGGGCGTCCGTCCCAGCTTGTTGTCGCCCTCGTACACGTCCGCGTTCTCCGCCTTCACCACGATGGTGAGCTTCCCCTCGCCTCGCGCCGAAGGCTCGGAGGCCCGCTCCCTCTTCGTCCCCACCCGGTTCCTGCTCTCCCGCGTGGACTGGGGCGTCTCCGCCTTCGCCCGGACGACCGCCGTGCTCGCATCCGGCACCGCCGTGCCCGCCTCCACGTCCGCGGTGCCCGCATCCGGCACCGGCGTCCCCGGCTCGCGGAACTCGGGGAGCCGAGGGCCCGTCATGGCCCGCAGCTTGCCCGGGTCCTCCTCCGGCACGGGCTCCACCGTCGCGTTCAGCACCACGGCCAGGCGCCACGCCGCGTAGCCTCCGCCCACCAGGATGGACAGCAGCAGCAGCCCCCACAGCGCGTTGGACAGCCTGGAAGGCGCGCTGTCCGTCTCCGCCGTGTCCGCCACCCCGGGCCGCTTCCCCGCCGCCGGCGTCCGGCGCGACGGCTTGCGCGGCACCGCCGCCACTCCGCCCTGCGGCGTGGAGTCGTCCACCCGCTCGGGGAGGTACGGCCCCTCATCGCCGCGCAGCGCCTTCTTCGCCTTGTCCACCATGGAGCTGTTCGCGGTGCCCTCCGCGCTCTCCAGCAGCGCGCGGGTGGCCGCCATGCGCTCGGCGAACAGCTCCTTCATGAGCTGGGTCCGGTGGTCCGCGTCCATCAGCAGCCGGCTCGCCGCCGCTTCGATGGCTCGCGCCATGTCCCGGCCGCTGGCGAAGCGCTTCTCCCGGCTGCGCTCCAGCGCCTGCATCACCACCTTGGACACGTCCTCCGGCACGTGCGGCGACACGTGCGACGGCCAGGGGATGGGCGCCTCCAGAATCTTCACCATCTCGTCGCGCTCGTTCTTGCCCGCGAACAGGCGCGCCCCGGTGATGAGCTCGTGCATCATCACCCCCACCGAGAACAAGTCACTGCGGCCGTCCAGCTTCTCGCCGCGCACCTGCTCGGGGGACATGTACCCGGTGGTGCCCTTCACCGTGCCCGCGCTGGTGCGCTCCAGGCTGCCCTTCGCCTTGGCGATGCCGAAGTCCAGCAGCTTCACCACGCCGTCGTACGTCACCATGACGTTCTTCTGCGCGACGTCCCGGTGGATGACGGGGCTGGGCTCGCCCGAGGGCGACGTGAAGGTGTGCGCGTAGTGCAGCGCCATGCAGATGTCGCGCGCCACCGACAGCGTGAAGCCGATGGGAATCTGCTGCTTGCGGCGCAGGCAGGCGCTCGTGATTTGATTCAGGTTCTGCCCGGCGATGAACTCCATGGCCAGGTAGAGGCCGTCGTCCTCCTGCCCCAGGTCGAACACCTGGGCGATGTTGGGGTGGTTGAAGGCCGCGGTGATGCGCGCCTCGTCCAGGAACATGCGCTCGAACTGCGCGTTGTCGCGCACGTCCGGGAGGATGCGCTTGATGACGACGTACTTTCGGAAGCCTCCCGGCCCCGAGGTGAAGCCGAGGAACAATTCGGCCATGCCACCCACGGAGAGCTGGGTGACGACCTCGTACTTCCCGATGCGCTCGCCCCGATAGAAGTCGATGGGGAAATCCTCCGCCCGCGCCCCGCTCCGGGGGACCGTCGCCGGCACGGACGATAACAGGCTTGTGCGGGGCGGACGTCCCGTGAGTATCCGCCTTCACCCCCCGTGGCCCCCGCATTCACCCGAAACCTGTGGATGGGCTGTGGACAGCGGGGGTGGGGTTGTGGAGAAACCGGGCCGTGGATCAACACCTGTGGGAGCCCGGGGGAAACCTCCAATTTACCCACATGTAGCAGGTAGCGAATTCCCGAGTCATCCCGCGGGCTTGCTGACTTGTCCCCAACTCCGCGCTCCCTGCTTCTACCACCGTTAGATCAACACCTCTATGTACCTATAGAAGAAGCCGGCACCCGCTGGGGACGGCAACGCTGTGGAGACGGCGTAACAGGGCTGTAGAGTTCCGAGCCGGTGCGCGCCCTCTTCTTCCTGTCCTGGCTGTGCGCGGCTTCCGCCTGGGGCGCGGAGCCGCCGCTGACTCGCGCCGAGCAGGCCTTCGACGCGCTGGAGTTCGACGCCGCGGCGGCGGCCTTCCAGGAGGCCCTGGCTGCCCCTGGGACGCGCGAGGAGCGGCTTCGGGCATGGGAGGGGCTGGCGCTGTCCCAGGCCTTCATGGGGCAGCCCCAGGCGGCCCAGGCGGCCTTCGAGGTGCTGCTGGTGCTGGACCCGGACGCGCGGGTGCCGTCCTCGCTGGGGCCGAAGATTCGCGCCCCGTTCGAGGCGGCGCGCAAGGCGCTCCAGGGCCAGCGTGCCGTGCTGACGGTGAGTCGCGCGGAGGACGGGCGGGTGGTGGCCACGCTGGAGCAGCCCCGGCCGGTGGCGGTGGAGCTGCTGGTCGCGGTGCGGCAGCCGGGCGCGGCCGGCTTCACCGCGGCGGTGGGGGTGCCTCCCGGGCCGGTGGCGGTGAAGGCGGCTCCGGAGCGCGCGGTGGAGGCGTATGCGGTGGCGCGTGATGCCGGTGGCGCCGTCCTCTTCCAGCAGGGCAGCATGCGCGCGCCGCTGCGCTTCGATGCCAGGGAGCCGCCACCACCGGCGGTGGCCTCGGCTCGCGAGGCGGCCCGTCCCGCCGTGGTGGAGGAGTCCTCCGGGGAGGAGGGACGCCGCTCTCCGTGGCCCTTCGTGGTGGGCGGAGTGGGCCTGGCCGCGGCGGGCGTGGTGCTGGGGCTGGTGCTGAGCCAGCCGGAGCCGCTGGCGCTGCCTCCGGCGGACCGCACGGAGCGGCTGCCATGAGCGTGGGTGCCGGCGTGGGGAGCCAGGACAGGAGGCGCACGGGCATGGACGGCGAGAGCGCACGGGTGAGCGGCACGTCCCCGCGGGCCCCTTCCTTTATATGTGTTTCACGGCTGCCCTTCCTCGCCGCGCTGCTGGGCGTGCTGCTCCTCGCGGCCGCCTGCGAGGAGACACCGCCGCTGGTGGCGCCGGACCTGTGCGCGAGCGTGGCATGCCCTGGAGGCCAGACGTGCGTGGAGGGCCGGTGTCTCGCCACCACCTGCCCGGGCGTGGCCTGTGGCGCGGGACAGGTCTGCGAGCAGGACGCCTGCGTGGAGCTCGCGTGCCTGGGCGTGACGTGCCAGCCGGGTGAGCGATGCCGTCAGGGCACGTGTGGCCGCGTGGGCTGCGGGGCCGGCGTGTCGTGTTTCCCCACGGAGCGCTGCGTGAGCTCGGCATGCGTGTATGACACATGCATGGGCGTGCGGTGCCCGCAGTCCACGGTGTGCCGGCCGGGTGGCGTGTGCCGGAGTGTCTCCTGCACCGGCGGCTTCGACTGCGAGCCGGATGAGCGCTGTGGCGAGGACGGCCGCTGCGTGCCGGCCTCCGGCTGCGCGGCGGTGCGCTGCCCGTCACAGCAGGTGTGCCGCGACGGCATGTGCGCGGCGCGGGCCTGTACCACCGCGGCGGACTGCGGAGCGGGTGAGACCTGCCGCGCCGGCACGTGCCTCTCCAACGAGGACGCGTGCGCGTCCGTCCCCGCGTGTCCCTCCGGCCAGGTGTGCCGCGCGGGCGCGTGCCAGGAGGTGACGTGTGGTGTGGAGCGGCCGTGCCAGGGCCTCGAAGGCTGCCGCTCGGGACGCTGCGAGGGCCCCGTGCGTGGAGAGGCCCGGGGCGTGGCACCCGGCGCCGCCGTGCTGCCCTCCGGCGCGGGCAGCGTGGGCGCGGGCCTCGGCGGCGGACCGATGAAGGGGCCGACGCACACGCTCTACCCGGGCCTTCCCTGAGCGGCTCGCGCTCCAGGCCGTCCGGCGTGTCGCGCGGGCAGCCCGCTCAGGTGATGGCCGCGCGCAGCCGCTCCAGCAGCACCGGCAGCCGCTCCAGCAGCTCGCGGTCCATGTTCTCCAGCGCGTTGCGCAGGACGGCGAGGTCATCCGGCTCGCGCTCCGCGTGGACCATGCGCTGCAAGCCGCGCAGCCGCTGGTTGCGGAGCACCAGGCTGTCGAGGATGTCCTCCAGCTCCGAGGTCAGCTCCGGCTGCAGCCGCAGGTCGCGGCCGATCAGCTCACGGAGCTGCTCCACCAGATAGGTCAGGTCCCAGGATTCTTCGTAGCCCGCACGGCGTGACATCTCGGCTCGACCCGTCGAGAACGGACCGGGCTCAAGCCAGGACCCGGGCCCGCCGCAGCCCGGCGAGCGTGAGGCGCGAGCGCGAGGGGTCCAGCTCCACGCTCACCTGGCAGCCCGCCAGCTCCAGCCGCAGCGTGTAGGGAGCCGCGGAAGGGAGCTGGCCGCGCTCCTGGTGAGCCAGCGCCGCCATGCGGAACAGCTCGGCGAGCAGCTCCTGCCGGGCGTCCGGCGACAATCCATCCACCGTGGCCTGGAGTCCACGTGGAATGAGCACGGTGAAGGCCTGCGACGACTGCGCGATACCGGCGGTTTCGGCGGAGGTCATGCTCCAGCCGATTGCCAGAAACATACCCCGCCGGTTCCCTGCCATTCCGCGTGGTTGCGGGAGTTCGAGCGGATCCGCCTGAAAAAATCACCGACGCTTCCAGGCGCCATCCTGAATTGTTGGAAGTCCCCAGTCAGGGGATGCGGCAGCAGATGGCGTACGCGGTGGGAGCCGTGGTGCCCGAGTCGCCGTTCCGGCACCGGTAGCCCGGGCCTCCGGTGGCGGTGGCGCCACTCTCGACGGTGAGTCCGGTGGGCATGAAGGCGAGCCCGGGGCTGCCGTCCAGGCCGCTGCAGCCTCCTCCGGTGAGCACCTCGCCGGTGGCGCACCACGCGACGGAGAGGCGGCTGTCCCCGGCGTCGTTGCCGGTGGCGCTCCGGTGGGTGCACGCCAGGGCCGGCTTCGGGTGCGAGTGGTCCCCGCGCGCCACCGTGCGCAGCGCGCCGTTGTTTCCGCCCGAGGTGGTGAAGTTGACGCTCACGGTGGGCGGGGTACCGGCGGTGACGGACAACCCGTCCCCGAAGGTGGTGGCCGGCGCGTCCAGCTTCGCCTTGTCCGCGGCGGACATGAAGCCGGCGGCCGACGTGGTGGCCGTGGCGTGCGAGTGGTCGGCCCGGGCCGCGTTGCGCGACGTGCCGTTGGTGCCGCCGGAGGTGGGAAAGCTGACGCGCACGGTGAGGGGCGTGCCGGAGGCGGTGAGTCCGTCGCTGTATGCCGTCGCCGGTGTGTCCAGCTTCGCCTTGTCCGCGGCGGACATGAAGCCGTCGGTGGTGGAGGTGGCCGTGGCGTGGCCGTGGTTGGCGTTGGCGAAGGTGACGGCGGCACGGCCCTCCAGGAACTGGCTGTCCTGGGCGTGCAGGGCGTAGGGCACGGAGGCCATCTGCAGGCGCGGGGTGAGCTCGGACTGGCCGGTGAGCGCGACGCCCAGGTAGAGCTGGCTCCCCTGCGCCAGCTCGTACCGCAGGGGGTTCGTGGTGCCGAGCACCACCGCGTAGTAGCCGTTCGTCACGGTGACGGCGGGGTGGTACTCCTGCCAGAGGGGACTGCCGCCCGTGGCCGAGGCGTAGAGGGTGAAGGAGAGGTCCTGCGGCGTGCTCTCCGGCGTGCCGTCCGCGCGCACCAGGCGGCCCTGGAAGGCCATGGTTCGGGGGACGTCGTCCGCGGCGGCGGGCGTGCCCACCAGGGCGAGCACGGCCAGGACGAGCGCGAGGGCGGAGCGGGGGGCGGACATGGAGACGGCTCCAGGTGGGAGGCACCGCCAAGTCTACAGGGTCGAGCGTTCAGCAGCCGAAAGCGGCGCATGGGGGCCACGCCGTCACGGGAGGCTGGCTGTCGGCCAGCGGTGCCGCCCGCGGGGAGCCCCCCTCGCATCCGGCCCGCCCGAGGGCTATAGCGACGTCTCCGGGAGGCACCCATGGCGCGCGCGACGAGAGCAGGGGTGGGGCGAGCGGTCATCCTGCTGGCACTGGTGCTGGGAGTGGGCACGGCCTGCCGTGACAAGCCACCCCTGAAGCCGGCGGTGGGCCGGCTGCGGCTGTCCCAGCCGCGTCTGGACTTCCCGGCCGCGTACCCCGGCACCACGCGCGAGGCGGAGGTGCGGGTGGTGAACGGCGGCCGCGCGCCGCTGGACGTCACCTGGACGGAGGTGACGGCACCCTTCGCGCTGGTGGACGTGCTGCCGGTGCGGGTGCAGGCGGGCGAGGTGCCGGTGCGCCTGCGCTTCGCGCCCTCCGCGGTGGGCACATACGAAGTCACCGTCACCGGCACGTCCTCGGATGGCGGCCGGGTGGAGCTGGTGCTGGCGGGCGAGGCAAGGCCCCTTCCGGACTGCTTCACGCCGGTGACGTGCAGCACGGCCACCTTCGACGTGGTGACGGAGCAGTGCGTGGAGACGGTGCTGCCGGACGGCACCCCGTGCGACCCGGGCAACGCGTGCCTCACCGACGCCACCTGCCAGGCCGGCCGGTGCAAGGGACGCGAGCGCACGTGCGACGACGGCAACGCGTGCACCACGGACGTGTGCCACGCGCTGGACGGGTGCCAGGCGGTACCGGCGCCGCCATGCCCGGGAGACGGCAGGTGCCAGGTGGGCACGTGCGACCCCCAGAAGGGCTGCGGCCTGGCCCCCGCGCCGGACGGCACCTTCTGCGGAGCGGAGCGCGGGTGTGACGTGGCGGACCTCTGCGTCGAGGGCCGGTGCGTGCGGCAGAACCCGCCGGACAACTTCATCTGCGCGCCGGCCAGCCCCTGCCAGGGAGAGGGCAGGTGCCGGGGGAGCGTCTGCGAGCGCCCCGCGGCCGCCCCCCTGGCGACGGACTGGACGTACGACGCGAGCTTCGAGGGACAGACGCTGCACGACATGCTGGTGGGGCCCGAGGGCGACGTGACGCTGTCCGGCTTCTACGGCTTCCCCCTGCTGGACGCGGCGGGCCAGGCGCCGGTGCGCTCCCGCGAGCCGGGCCGGCGCTGCATGCTGTGGAACGACCGGCTGCTGTGCATGGACCTGCCGGAGGACGGCACGGTGTCGCTGCTGGAGCGCTCCACGGGCGTGCCGCGGTGGACCTTCACCCTGGCCGAGGCGCGGCCGGACTTCGCGCAGAAGACGCTGACGCTCTTCCTGGCGCGGCTGGCGGTGATGGCGCCGGACCGGCTGGCGGCCCTCTTCGAGGCGTACCCGGCCGGGCAGAACCGCGACACGCTCTGCCGCATGTACTTCCTGGTGGTGCTGGACGCCTTCGGCCGCATGGTGTCCACGCAGGAGCTGACGGACCCGCTGCTGTCCGAGTGCAACCACCCGCACCCCTTCGGCCTCGCCTCGGACACGAGGGGCGACCTGTACATCTCCTTCGCGCGGACGACGAACGTGGGGGCGCCCCTGGTGCCGGGCTCGCCCACGCTGCTGATGGCCTTCTCCTCGGACGGGGTGCCGCGCTGGAAGCAGACGCAGGACTTCCGCGCCGGTGAGCTGGCGGTGGCGAACGGGCTGCTGTTGCCCGAGTACGGCACCCAGGCACTGAGCACGGGCGACGGCTCGCCCACGGCCTCCATCCCCCAGGCGTTCGGCCGCGTGGTGGCCACCCGGGAAGTGGCGGTGCCCAGCGCGCCGGGCACCACGGTGAACCCGGGCGGTGGGGGCGCCACCCCCGCCGCCACGCAGCTCAAGGGCTTCGGCCTGCCGGCGCTGGGCCCGGTGTGGACGTACTCGCTGAGGGAAGGGCAGAGCCTCACCACCAAGGAGCTGCGGCTGGCCACGTGGCCGGCGGGCCCGGGGCTGCCGGGGGAGACGGTGGCGCTCACCACCGCGGTGGGCAGTGACAACACGCAGCTGCTGGTGGCCGTGCGCGCGAGGGACGGGAGCGAGGCCTTCCAGTGTCCGCTCGCCTATTCGCCGCGCACCGTGACGCAGCTCATGGAGCTGGCGCCGGGAGCGATGCTGATGATGGACGGCGCCACCACCTGCGGCGAGTGCGACCCGCCGTTCGCCTACAGCCAGGCGCGCTTCATGCGCTTCCCCATGCCGGGGCTGCTGCCCGCGCGCGAGCCCTGGCCGGGCACCTTCGGCGGGCCGGGCCACGGCCACCACGAGAACTCCGTGCGCTGAGCCGGTGCCTCCCCGAGGTGCGCGCCGGACGTCAGCGCAGCGTCTGGAGGAGCCGATCCGCCTGCTCGCGCATCTCCTTCTCGCCGGCGGGGGCCAGCTTGAGGACGTCGCGCGCCAGCGCCTGGGCCTTCGCCTTGTCACCCTTGCGCGCGTTGACGATGGCGAGGTTGAGCACCGGCTCCACGCGGTTGGGCGCGCGGCGCCGGGCCTCCTCGAGAATCTCGATGGCCGCCGTCAGGCGCTCGTCGGGGTCTCCCTCCTCCCAGCGCATCAGGAGGTTGCCCAGGTTGTTGGCGGGAGCCCAGTCGTCCGGGTCCAGGTCCATGGCCTCGCGCCACGCATGCACCGCGCCCTCCACGTCGGGCGGCTCCGTGGCCTCGAGAATCATCGCCTCCAGGGACTTCGTCTGCGCCGTCGACTGCCCGCGCGCCGCCAGCTTCCGGCACAGCTCCAGGGCCTCGTCGCGGTGCCCGGTGGCCGCCATCATCCGCGCCAGGTTGCCCTGCATCGCCGCGTCGTCGGGGAACTCGCGCGCCAGGTGCTTCGCGATGCCGAAGGCCTCGGGCACGTTGCCGCGCGCGGCGAGGATGCTGCTCAGCGAGTTGAGCAGCTCCGGGTGGTCCGGCATCAGCTTCAGTCCCTGGCGCAGCAGGTTCTCCGCCTGCTCCAGCTCACCGAGCTGCTGCAGCACCACGGTCCACGCCACGTAGACGGGCGGGTTGAGGGGGTTGAGCTCCAGCGCCCGCTCCAGGTGCGGCAGCGCCGTCTTCAACTCCTCCAGCACCAGGAGCACGCGCGCCAGGTGGAAGCGGTACTGGGCCACCTCCGGCTCCAGCTGCACCGCCTTCTCGAACTCCTTGCGAGCCCCCGGGAAGTCGTCCTGTCCGGCCAGCAGGAAGCCCAGGCCGAAGTGCGCCTCGGCGCGCGGGGGCTTCGCCTCGCGGATGACCTGCGTGTAGAGGGCGCGGGCCGCCTCCAGGTCTCCGCGCTCCGACGCCAGCGCCGCCTTCACCAGGCGCGAGTCCGCGTCCTCCACGCCGCCGCGCGTGGCCTGATTCACGAGCTGCTCGGCGCGCGCCCAGTCACCGTCCACCGAGGCCAGCTTCGCGAGCGTCAGCAGCGCGACGCGGTCGTCCTTGTTCTTGCCGAGCGCGCTCTCCGCGAGCGCCCGAGCCTTGTCGACCTCACCGGCCTTCAACAACGCCTGCATGCTCTGGGTGGTCATGGCGGGAGTATGCCAGGGGAGGGGGTGGCCCTGAAAACAACGGGCGCGAGGCCCGCGGTGCCTGGCAGGGCACCACGGACGGCTCGCGCCCGGGGGGTGTGCGGAATGAGCTGGAGCGCTACCAGAACTTCAGCTTCTTGAAGGCGTCGCCGATGCTCTTGCCGATGTCCTTGATGACTTCGATGGGCTTCTCGATGACCTTCTTGACGGTGTCCTTGATGCCCTTGAGGTCGATGTCGATATTCACGCCCAGCTTGAAGCCCACGCCGAGCGCCGCGCCGATGTCCAGGCGGGCCTTGAAGCGGCCGTTCTTGAAGCCGGCCTCCGCCTTGAACGCGACACCCGCGCCCGCCCAGACCTCGGCGCGGCCACCGACGCTGCCGAACTTGCCCAGGTTGACGTTGGCCTCGGCACCGGCCCGGGCGCCCACGAAGGCGTCGGCCTCGATCTTGGCGGCGTAGATGCCCTTCGCCGGGTCGATGACCACCTCGCCGTTGGCCTTGGCCTTGGCGCCGACGTACGCCTCACCCGAGGCGTCCAGCGTGTAGTCACCCTTGCCGATGCGGACGGAGCCCTGCGCGTTCACCAGCGTGGCGGAGGCCTCCGCCGAGCCGGTGGCCTTCAGCGCGCCACCCTCGAAGGACACCTTGCCGCTGCCCCTCACGGAGGCCTGGCCCACCGCGAAGCTGCCCTGGCCCTGCGCCAGCCCGCCCTTGCTGCTGAAGCCGCCGGCGCGGGCGAGCCCGGCCACGCTCTTCTCGAAGGAGCCCTCCGCCAGCGTCACACCGGGCAGCTTGCCCAGCAGCTTCGCGCCCTTGCCGGGGTTGGCGTTGGGGGTGAAGAGGTCGCTCGTGTCACCGTGCGAGTAGCTCTTGTTGTAGTTGCGGTTGATCTGCTTCCCCGCCTCGAAGCTGTTCTGGTACCGCCCCTCCTGGGTGACCGCCGTGTTCTTCTTGTCCGGCGTCGTCGCGACCGGGTTCTTCTGGGTCGCCGTCTGCGGCAGGGCCGCCTTCGGCTGCTTGAGCGATTTGGTCAGGCCGAGGAAGTTGAAGCCGCGAAGGCTCTTGGCGGTCATGGGAAGCGCGCTCCGGTTCGGAAAATTGGGACTTGAAGCATTTTCGACGCAGTGGAGCGCCGGTTGCGTGGAGTTGGATCTTTTTTCGGGGATTACCGGCCGCTGTACCAGCGGACGAAGAGATAGAAGGCGCCGGTGACGAAGAGGCACGCGGCCCCCGCCGCCGGGATGGCCCATGAGGTGGAATGGACCCCGGGCTCGAGCAGGGCCCGGCTCGGGTCCTCCGGGTCATAGAAGACGGTGACGGGCCTGCCGGGGGCGTAGCGCGCCGCGTGGGCCTGCGCGTGCTGCTTGTTGCTGACCTCGACCGAGTCCGGCGTCAGCTCCGTGCCCGTGTAGGTCTGACCCTCCACGGTGTAGGTGTACTCCACCTGGGGGCTGTAGAGGATGCGGGGCGCGGGGGCGGGGGCGTCGTCGTCGTAGCTCGTCTCGGTCTGGAGCGCCGGGGCTTCGCGCGAGGTGACGCGGGAGGAGCGGATGGTGCCCTGCGTGGTGGGCCAGCTCCGGGTGCGCGCGGACCGCCGCATCCGGATGAACCCCCAGACCAGGACGCCCAGGCCGACCAGTCCCAGGACGACGCTGATGGTGGAGAGCAGCGAGAGGAGCAGTGGCTTCATGACGAGGCCACCACCATAGCAGCGCCCTCCGGG
Organism: Myxococcus sp. RHSTA-1-4; assembly: GCF_020037125.1. Lineage (GTDB taxonomy): Bacteria > Myxococcota > Myxococcia > Myxococcales > Myxococcaceae > Myxococcus. The sequence continues at coordinate 220,432 of NZ_JAIQDG010000008.1, read as the reverse complement.
CTGGCGTCGAGGGGACCCCCTGAGTCCCCGCATGCCGGGACATCACACCCCGCCACCCCCGGCTCCACCTTTGAGAAGGAGCACTCGAGGGGGAGGCCATGGCCGTCGACATCCGCATTCCAGTCCTCGTGCAGGACCCCGTCGCGTCGGAGGAGCGGAGCCTTCCGAAGATGGAGTGGGTCCGCCTCCGGAGCGAGGACGTGGTGCTGGACGGGCCCGTCTCGCCGCGGGTGGCGGTGCTCGACCTGGATGCGGGCACGGGAAGGCTGGCGCGGGGGGCGCGTTACCAGCCTCCCGAGCGCGAGGGGGAGCCGGGCACGTTCCGCCTCCAGGACCCCGAGCGGCTGGACGCGGCCGACGTCATCCAGGTGAGCGTCTTCGGCGCGGTGCTCCGGACGCTGGAGATGTTCGAGGAGGACGACGCGCTCGGCCGCAGGGTGCGCTGGGCCTTCGAGGGCTCACAGCTCCTCGTGGTGCCCCGGGCCGGCGAGTGGGCGAACGCCTTCTACCAGCGCGAGTCCCGGAGCCTGCAGTTCTACTTCTTCCGCCAGACGCTCCCGAGCGGACGCCAGGAGCGCATCTACACGTGCCAGTCGCAGGACATCATCGCGCACGAGACGGCGCACGCGGTGCTGGATGGCATCGCCCCGGACCTGTACCACGCGCTCTCGCCCCAGGCGGTGGCGCTGCATGAAGCGGTGGCGGACCTCACCGCGGTGCTCGCCGCCTTCCGGTGCCGGCCGCTCGTCCGGCAGGTGCTGAAGGAGCAGGGCGGCAGCATCGCCAGCTCCGGCGCGTTCAGCGCCATTGGCGAGCAGTTCGGCAAGGCGCTCGGCCATGAGCGGGGCCACCTCCGGGATTTGCTGAACCAGAAGACGCTGAAGCCCATCGACGGTGGGAAGCCGGAGGACGTCGTCACCTCGGTGGAGCCGCACGCGCTGAGCGAGGTGCTCTCCGGCGCGCTCTACAGCGTCATGCTGAAGCTGCACGAGGCGCTGAAGGACGAGTTCGCGCGCAAGCCGCAGGCGCGGCCGTCACTGGTGGCTCCGACGGAGACGGCCCGGCAGGCGCTGCCCCCGGAGGACGCGCCCGAGCCTCCGCTGGCGCACCGGGGCTTCGTGTCCGAGGACGCCTGGCAGGAGGCGCGCAGGCGGGTGTCGGGCAAGGCACTGGCCGTGGCGGCGTCCCGGTTCAAGCGCAGCCTGTACCGCGGGCTGGACTACCTGCCGCCGGGAGAGGTGTCGTTCGCGGACCTGGGCCGGGCCATCCTCGCCGCGGACCAGGCGTCGCACCCGGACAGCGGCGAGCAGCGGACGTGGCTGTGCCAGGAGTTCGTCCGCCGGGGCATCGTCCGCGGTGAGCGCGAGCTGCACGTGCGGACGGACTTCGAGCACCGCGCCCTGGCCGGCGTGGACCTGGACACGCTGGTGAAGAGCGACTGGGCCGCCTACGCCTTCGCGAACCGGCACCGCGGCTTCCTGCGGATTCCTCGCGGCACGTCCTTCCACATCGCGCCGCGGCTGGTGGTGGAGAAGCTCTACTACGACGCCGCGGGTGAGCACGGGACGCGGCGCATCCGCGAGTGCATCTTCAAGGTCTCCTGGAAGGTGGACGAGACGGACACGGTGCCCGGCGGCGTGCTGCCGGACGTGCGGCAGGTCACCTTCGGCACCACGCTCGTCATCGACTGCGAGACGCGGCGGGTGCGGGCGCTGCTCACGTCGGACCGGCACTTCGAGCGGAAGACGGACCGGGACGGGATGCTGCGGTGGTTGATGGACGAGGACCTTCTGCGCGTGGGGGACGAGGCGCTCGGTCCCGACGGCAGGCCGCTGTGCTGCGCCATCAAGGGAGAGGTCTCCGACGGAATCCTCCGCGTGGTGGGCACGGCGCACATGCTTCACATGGTGGCGGAGCAGCGCTTCCAGCGGGGAGGTGGATGATGGATGCGCTGAGGGTGCGGACGTACAACGTGCGGTTTGGTGACGCGCTGCTCGTGTCGGTGCCGGACCACGACGCGGACACGGGCCTGACGACGACGCGCCACCTGCTCATCGACGTGGGCAACGTGCAGGCCGGCGAGGGCGGGGCGGATACCGTCTTCCAGCCCGTGCTCGAGGACGTGCTCGCGGAGCTGGATGGCGCGCCGCTGGACCTCTACGTGATGACGCACGAGCACCTGGACCACGTGCAGGGGCTGTTCTACGCGGACGGGCGCCTGTACGAGGGAGGGCTGCGGGAGAAGCTGAAGCTCCGCCATGCGTGGCTGACGGCCTCGGCGGCGCCGGACTACTACGAGCGGCACCCGGAGGCCGAGAAGCAGCTCGTCGCGCGCCGGGCGCTGTATGAGGACCTGCGGGAGTACTTCCGGCTGAAGCCCGAGGCGGCGCGAAAGGTCGTCCCGTCCTTCCTGCTCAACAACGACCACCGGAAGACGGGTGCATGCGTGGAGTACCTGCGCGGCCTGGCGGAGCAGACGCACTACGTCCACCGGGACGCGCCGCTGGAGGGGACGCACCCGTTCAAGGAAGCACGGCTGGAGGTGTGGGCGCCCGAGGAGGACACGAGCGAGTACTACGGGCGCTTCTTCCCGGTGGCGCTGGGACTGGAGCGCAAGCCTGGAGGAGAGGTGTCCCTGCACGAGCCGGCGCCTCCGGCCGGAGTGGACGCGAGCGCCTTCTACAACCTGCTCAGCTGGCGGCGCCGGGCCGTGGGGGATGACCTGCTGGCCATCGACAAGGCGGCGAACAACACGAGCATCGTCTTCAGCCTGGAGTGGCGCGGGTGGCGGCTGCTCTTCGCCGGCGACGCGGAGCTGCGGAGCTGGAAGACGATGAAGAAGCACGGCGTGCTCAAGCCGGTGCACTTCCTCAAGGTGAGCCACCATGGCAGTCACAACGGGACGCCGGACGGGGACATCTTCGATGCCATCCTGCCCGTGCGGCCGCCGGATGGACGGCAGCGGTGCGCGGTCATCTCCGCGTACGGCGGCACGTACAGCGGCATTCCGCATGACCCCACGGACGAGCGGCTCCGCTCCCGGTGCTCGCTGAGCACCACGCTGGGGTCCAGGAGCGCGCCGTACATGGACCTCACGTTCGAGGACGTGGGGAGGACGCGGGCGCCTCCCAGAATCCGGCGCGCGGTGCCGGTGCGGGCCCATGCGGCACGGCAGGCCCGAGGCCACACGCGAGGCGGCGGCAAGCGGCGGGCGTGAGGGCCTCCTGTGGAGAACTTGTGGAGGCAGCTACAGTGCTGCGCCGTCCACTCCGCCCCGTTACATCTCGCGCCCTCATTTCCCCGGCAGGACACACGAGGTGGCACGCACATGAATTACCGGCAACTGGGCCGCACCGGCCTGTACGTCTCGGAGCTGTGCTTCGGAGCCATGACCTTCGGCGGCGAGGGCTTCTGGAAGGTCGTCGGCACGCAGGGCCAGGCCGAGGCGGACAAGCTCGTGGGCCGCTCCCTGGACGCGGGCATCAACTTCTTCGACACCGCGAACGTCTACTCCAACGGCCTCTCCGAGCAGCTGCTCGGCAAGGCCCTGGGCGCGAAGCGCTCCAGCGTCGTGCTGGCCACCAAGGTCCGCGGCCGCATGGGCCCCGGCGTCAATGAATTGGGCCTGTCCCGCGGCCACATCATGGACTCCGTCCACGCGAGCCTGAAGCGCCTGGGCACCGACTACATCGACCTGTACCAGATTCACGGCTACGACGCCGTCACGCCCATGGACGAGACGCTGCGCGCGCTCGATGACCTCGTCCGTCAGGGCAAGGTGCGCTACCTCGGCGCGTCCAACCTGGCCGCGTGGCAGCTCATGAAGGCGCTGGGCATCAGCGAGAACAAGGGCCTCTCCCGCTTCGAGTCCCTGCAGGCCTACTACACCCTCGCCGGACGCGACCTGGAGCGCGAGCTGGTGCCGCTGATGAACGACCAGCAGCTGGGCCTCATGGTGTGGAGCCCCCTGGCCGGCGGCTTCCTCAGCGGCAAGTACCGCCGCGAGCAGCAGGGCCCGCAGGGCTCGCGCCGCGCCGAGTTCGACTTCCCGCCCGTCAACAAGGAGCGCGCCTATGACGTCATCGACGTGATGGACGGCGTCGCGAAGGAGCACGGCGTGTCCGTGGCGCGCGTGGCGCTCGCGTGGCTGCTGCACCAGCCGCACGTCACCACCCTCATCATCGGCGCGAAGACGGAGCAGCAGCTCGAGGACAACCTCGCGTGCACCACGCTCAAGCTCACGTCCGAGCAGCTCGCGAAGCTCGACGCCGTCTCGAAGCTCCCGCCCGAGTACCCGCAGTGGATGCTCGAGCGCCAGGGCGGGGACCGCGTGCCGCCCACGAAGTAGGTCGTCGGTCTGCTCCACGGCGGATGCATGTCAGCGGGGAGCCGGACTCGCTTCGAATGGGAGCGCCCAGTCGCCGTCGTACGCCATCTTCATGGGGACCCGCGCGAGGGGCGGGCAATACAGCAGCGGCTCATCAATCTTCATGCCCCCGCGTTCGGCGAGCCGCAGCAACGCAAGCCCCTCGAACCAGATGAACCGGTAGGCGACGAACTGGTCCGGTGAAGTGCCCATCCTCGCGGCCTGGGCCTCCGTCTCCTCTCCATGCTGCTGGAGGAGCCGCTCCAAGGCAGCGAGGAAGCGGCTCCGGTCCCCTGCCAGTAGCGATTGGAAGACCTCCAGCCGGTCCGGCTGGGTTTCCGCGAGCACGCGCTCATGTTGGCGGAGGAACTCCGGGGAGAAGGTCCCACCTTCCGGCAGGACGACGAGCTCCTGGAGCAGGTGGGCCCATGCGAACTCGTCCTCGTACTCGTCCTCGCCGCGTTCGGAGGAGGAGACGCGGCACAGGTCGCGTGCGAGCTCCCAGTACCCGGCCGCCACGGCGCCGAGCAGCGGTGCGTTGTCGGAAGCGGGCGGGAGCGCCGCTCCCCGGGTGCGCAGGTGGATGAGCAGCCGTCGCCAGTTCTCCGCCGCGCAGCCCAGGTGGTAGAAGAAGTATTGAGGGCTTCCGTCGAGCAGCAGGGTCGTCACGCCCTGGGTGTGGAAGTGCACGCAGGCCTCGCGCACCAGTCCCACGAGCTCCTCCACCGTTCCCTCCGCCAGCACCTCGGGGAAGGCGTCGTCGAAGAGGATGTCCAGCGAGTCCGCGGCCTCTTCCCGGAGTTCCGCGAGGTCGAACTCCATCACGCCTCCAGGTTGGTGTAGGAGCCGTCCCAGCCATCCGCCGCCAGCAGCCGGTAGCCGGTGACCTTGCCGGCCTTGAGGGCGTCGGCCACGGTCTGGTCCACGACGTACTCGCGCATCAGCGGCTTGAAGCGGAACAGGCGGGCTCGCGGGGAGATGAGCTCCTTCTTCAGGACGAGGGTGCGGACCCGCTCAATCTCACTCTCGTCGAAGGGGTCCTTGTCATAGACGGACTTCTCCAGGTCGATGCCGTCCTCGCCGCCGAGCGGGTGGATGATGAAGTACTCGGGACCCACGACCTTGTCCTTGTGGTCCTTCACCGCGACGGGCAGGTACTCGCAGTTGTCCACCCCTACCGAGTCGAGGATGTCCTTCACCTTCTTCGAGGCGATGATGAGGCTTATCGTGTTGGCCACGAAGTCGAAGAGCTTGCGGTGCTTGGGGAAGTCCCGGGAGAACCTGAGGGTGGCCCCCGCCGGGAACTGGGCGGCCTGGGGCTGGTTCTTGAAGAGGCGCCACTTGGACGGCGCCCCCGCCACATAGGTCTCGATGACCGCTCCAGGGTTGCTGAGGGTATCGAGCATCCAGAACGTCCGGTTGTCGGCCGTCATCAGTTCATCGCTCCCTCCGGGAAGCGCCTGCGCCTCCCGGTGCTCTTGTGCTTGCCCTTGGAAATGAACTTCACCAGGTTGTCCTTGGGGCGCTTGCCCTGCAGATACAGCTTGACCGAGTCCTTGCCCAGGTCCTTGAGCTTGTCCCAGAGGTTGTCCTCGGCCTTGGTCAGTTTCTTGATGAGCTGCGGGTAGAACGCCGCGTGGGGCTTGTCGCTCTCCATGGCTTCCTTGATCTTGTCCTTGACGCCCTCCAGCGCCTTCTTGGCGTGCTTGATGTACTCGGAGTGGCTGCCAACGTGCGCCAGCAGGCAGTGGGGGGGCACGTCCCAGGTGGGCAGTGGCACGATGTTGTGCCCGTTGTTCACGTCGTAGCCCGAAGCGCGGATCAACTCCTGCTCCTCGTCGGTGAAGTGGGACTCGCTCTTGCTGTCGAAGACCTCGATGGGGATGAGGTGATGGGCCACCCACCGATACGGAGCGGAGGTCGTGAAGAAGAAGTAGAGCTCGGCCCTTGTCTTGTGGGTGAGCTTCTTCGTCAGGAAGAAGCGCTTGTCATTCCCCGGGAAGCCGCCGGGCTCGGGGAACTCGAAGCACTCCTTCCACTTCGCGCTGTCCTTGACGATGGCCCAGACCGGCCGCTGCGCCGCCAGCTTCTCCACCTTGTCCAGCATCACCTTCTTCTTGGCGTCGTCACAGCCGCTGAAGAGGTATTCGAAGGGCCATTGATTGTAGCGCCCCCGGCCTTTGTGCTTGTGGACGTACGCGGGGCCCCGGTACTGGTAGTGCCCCCTGCGCCTGAGCGGGTCCGGCGTGCTCGCGTGGTTGCTCTTCTGTTGCTGGTCCTTCTCCTTGGCCTGCGCCTCCAGCTCCTGGATGAGCTGGTTGGGGTATGCCGGGTCCTCCAATTCGGGGAACTTCTCGTTCTTGAAGGTGTTCTCGTCGACGCTGCTGAAGGTGAAGTCGTTGAAGCGGGTCTTCTTGGCTCCGCCCGTCCCGGTCTTGCTCATGAACGACCTTCTTTCTTCGATGAGGACAACAGGATGGCCGCCCGTGGCGCCTGTCTGTCTTCCGAGGACAGCACCACTCCCGAGCGGCTCCGGGCATAGCCTCGCTGGAGACCCCGGAGTGTGACACAGACGCCCAGCGCTCCCGAGACGACACCCGTCTCACCGAAGCCGAGCGCGGGGAACCAGGAGCGCTCGAGTCGCCATTCCGGGCGTTCCATGCGCAACCGCTGCAGCAGGCTGCCCCATTCAAGGGCCCGCCTCTGCTCACCGTTGTGGTCACTCACGAGCAACGGCTCTTCCGAGGCGGGTGTGCCGGGCGGCAACACCCGCTCGACACACGCCGCCAGGTCACGGCCATCGGCCCGCTCGGGCTCGGGCGACTCCAGCACACACACGTCCTGGAGGATGACCGCCGACGGGGCGCTCGCATCCGGGCGTCCCGTCGCCGGCCGGAGGAGGAGCGCGACTCCGGCCTCACCCGGGATGAAGCCCACGGGGTGGTCTTCCGTCTTGAGGCGCCTCGACAAGGCGAGCTGGCGCAGGGTGGGAGGCGACAGCAGGCTGTCCACCGCCACCACCAGGCAGGCCCCCACCTTCCGGGCGGTGAGAACCTCCCGAGCCGCCTGGAGTGCCCGGGCAAAGGCCACATGGCCTCCCGTGAAGAAGCGCCATCCTCCCCGCCAGGTCATGCCAAGGTTGTCGAAGGTCTGCCTCAGGACGAACTCGCCGAGCACGTCGCGCCTGCGGGCCGCGTCTTCCCGCAACTCGGCGCGCATCGGGAACTCGCGCGCCAGGGCATCCGGGAGCACCAGGAAGAGAGGGGTATCCGCACCCAGCTCCCGCAGCGCCACCCGTCCCTGGAAGTCCATGAGCGTTTCATGGAGGATGGCAGCCAGCCTGCCCGCAGCGGAGAAGCCGAAGGTGACCTCGGGGATGGCACACGTCACCAGCGGAACGGGAGCGTTGTCCCCCTCTGGGAAGTACCGGAATTCACGCGACGAGCCCGCACGGCTCAGGCCCGCGCGGAATGCGGCACAGGCCGTGATGAGAGGCCCCAGACACGAACTCATCGCGGCAGCGGCAATCTCCAGCCTCATGGGGAAGAGGATACCCCGGCTGAGGGAGACGGCTCCGCCATGCAAACCGCCTGCCCGTACCAGGGGTGAATCCCTGGGCGCTGCGGGTCGGCCCAGGCATCCAGCCTGTCACGGCACGCCCCGGAGGACCGACCCTGCGGGTGGACAGGCCGCGCGCAGTCGATATTCTTCGGCCCGCATGGCGTTGGAAGCCGTGGATGGATTCCACGGTGCCCACGCGAGGTCCGCTCGGGGCGCAACCCCCTTGGCTCCGGCGCTCGCGTGGAAGGAGTGCGGTTGCCCGGACGACCTTGGAGGTCCGGCGTGCGGCGGCTCCGTTGCATCGTGGGGGGCCTGCTCGGGCCCCGGGGGGTTTGTATCCCGGGGCCCGAGAGTCCTCGTTCCACCTGTCACCCCGCTACGGCTGTGTCCCCGCTGCCTGCGCCGGCGCGCCCGCCGCGAAGGACAGCAGGTACGCCGGCTCGTCCCGGGTGGTCTTCTCCAGCAGCTCCTCCGTCAGCGACGCCAGCGGCCAGCGCTCCATCGCCGTCTTCCGGAACTGGTCGATGGCGCCCTCCAGCGCTTCAATCTGGGCGAGCGCCATCTGCCGTCCCAGGTCGTCCCCCATGTCCTGCGCGCCGGCGCGGACGAGCTGCAGGCCCGCCATGCGCTCCAGGAAGGTGGGCTGCTCCATCATCCGCGTGCCGATGTCCCGGCTGATGCGGCCCAGCCGCTTCAGCCCCTCGGGGGAGAGCGCGCCCCGCGTGCCCACGTTGCGCGTGCGCAGAATCCACGAGCCCCGGTCCACCAGGCTGCGTGACACCGCGGCCATGGCCGTGGCGCTGGCATCGGGAACCCCGGAGTCCTTCAGCCGCTGGCGCGCCTGCTGGTACAGGTCCGCGAACGAGCCCTCCCGCCACACGGGGAGCGCGGCCACCTTCTCCAGCGCGTCCAGCTCCGCGGCGCTCAGCTCCGAGCCCTGCTCCGTGTCTCCCAGCAGCAGCAGCAACTGGAGCTGCATGGAGCGCGGGTGCGCCGCCGCCAGCGCCTCCAGCTTCTGGCGGAAGACCTTCCGGGCCTCCTCGTGCGAGGACTCCGGCAGCGCGTCTCCCCGCAGCGCGTCCATCACCGCCAGGTAGAGGGCCGGGTCCTCCAGCCTGGGGACCTGCGACAGCAGGAAGAGCGCCTTCTCCGCGTCCAGCCGCCGCGAGCCGAGCGCCAGCAGCAGCTTCACGTCGTCCGAGGTGGCGCGCGTCCAGGCCGCCTTCTCCGCCTCCACGTCGGCCGGGTCGGGCGGCAGGGGCGTGGCGCCGGGGAGCAACTGGCTCTTGCGCAGGTCGGGCCGGCCCAGGGACACCCAGGCCTCGCGGAAGGCCTGCTGCCAGCCGGTGCCCGGGGTGCGCCGCAGCTCGCGCAGCCGCTCCAGCAGCTTCACCGTCTTGGAGCCCGGCGCGGCGTCCTCCAGCTTCTCGAGCGCGGCGCCGGCCTCCGCGTCATTCCCCGCCTCCACCGCGAGGCACGCCTGGAGGAAGAGGGCGGGCGCGTGGTCCGGCGCCAGCTTCAGGGCCTCGGCCAGCTCCGCGCGGGCCTTGTCGGCGTTCCCGGTGGCGGCGGCCCGGGCGGCGCGGTCCGTGTGGCGCAGCACCTCCGTGGGGGCCTGAGGCTTCGGGGCCTTCGCCGCGTGCGCGTCGCCGTGCTCGTCGTGCCCTTCGTGGCCGTGGCCGTGCGTTTCCCCCGGCTTCGAGCCCCCGCCGGTCCGGCCTCCCACGAGGACGAAGGCCGCGGCCAGCAGCGCCACCACCATGCCGCCGATGCCCCAGAGCATCCGCTTGCGGCGTGGGGATGGGCTGGCGGGAGAGGAGGGCGTCGGGTCCGTCATGGAGCGGGGTCTCCGAAAAGAGGGGTGGGGGAGGCGCATTCCATCCGCCCGGGGCCATGGGGAGCAAGCCGGCCCGCGTCGCGAGGCGTTGTCGGGTTGACCCCTCCTCTCCGAGTCATTGACGCGGAGTGCGCGCTGCTTCGGAATCACACCGGTAGTCAGGGCACAGGAGGCCCCTTCCCATGGCGCTCGCTTTCCCCGTTCACCCGGTCACGGTAGGCCCCATCGTCGGCTCCACCACGGACACCACCGTGCGCCTCTGGGGGCGGGGCGAGCCCCCCCGTCCGCCCGGCGGTGGCTTCTGCTACGGCATCGCCCAAATCCTCGTGGCGGGCTCCACCACGCCCGAGCAGGCGGCCTATTTCAAGCTGCGCGCCGAGGATGACTTCACCGGCAGTATCGACTTCAGCGGCCTCCAGCCGGCGCGCGTCTATGCGTACCGCATGGGCTACTTCTTCTCGGACGTGGAGCAGCACCTGCTGGCGCCGCCGGTGGGGCTGGACCTGCAAGGGGCCTCGGCGGGCACCTTCCACTCCGCGCGGGCGCCGGGCAGTCCGGAGCTGTCCTTCGTCTTCGGCTCCTGCCGCCACCCGGGCCCGTCCGAGGAGGAGTACGTCGGTCTGAGCAACCGCGGCGACCGCATCTTCGAGACCATCCTCAATCAGGCAGCCAGCAAGCCCACGGACCTGCTCCTCATGGTGGGGGACCAGATCTACGCCGACGTGCGGCGCGACGCGCGCACCTTCGAGGAGTACTGCGACACGTACCGCAAGGCCTTCACCCAGCCCCATCTCCGGAGGCTGATGTCGCGCGTGCCCACGTACATGACGCTGGATGACCACGAAATCGTGGACAACTGGTCCATGGACAAGCTGGTGGACCCGGCCCTCAGCAACGAGCAGCGCTGGGCGAACCGGGTGCGCTACCTCGCGGCCATCGAGGCGTACCGCTGCTATCAGGTGGTGCACGGGCCGGCGCTGGAGCGGCGCAACACGCCCGGCGTCACCAACGCGCTGACGCGGTACTGGTACGACTTCCAGGCGGGGCCCGCGCGCTTCTTCGTCCTGGACACGCGCACGGAGCGCTACCACGGCACCCGGCCGCCGCAGCTCATCAGCCCCACGCAGATGGAGGCGCTGAAGCACTGGCTGGTGAAGGACCCCAGGGACCTGAAGTTCGTGGTGTCCTCGGTGCCGTTCTTCCCGGACGTGAAGCTGGCGGGCCTGGCGGCGGTGGAGCGCAAGGACAAGTGGGCGGGCTTCCTGCACCAGCGCCAGCACCTGCTGGACTTCGTCCGCGACAACGACGTGCGGCGCGTGGTGTTCCTCTCCGGGGACATCCACGCGTCGCTATGGAGCGAGCTGCGCTGCACCTCGCGCCCGGACTTCCGCCTCTTCTCCATCATCTCCTCGGCCTTCGCCGCGCCGGCCTTCGTCCCGCCGGAGTTCATGTACGAGCAGGCCGGCATCCTCGACGGACAGTCGGACTACGTCGTCGCCCGGCACGGCGGCTACGTGCAGCTCAGCAACTTCACCCGGCTCACCTGGAAGGAGCCGGTGCTGCGCGTGGAGGTGTTCGAGCGCAAGGGCGCCCGCGTCCAGGACGCGGAGCTGCGGCTGGACCCGTAGGGGGAGGCGCTCGCGCATCAGTCCTTGTAGACGACCTTGGAGCCGCCGCTGGTCTCCACGTCGCTCCTGTCCGGGCGGGACACGAGCTGGATGACGCTGCCGCCGGACGCGTCCCCGCTGACGCGGTCCGACGCGTCGGCCTCCACGCGCGAGCCACCGCTGGCCTCGGCCTCCAGCGCCTTCACGCCCTTGATGTCGAGGGCACGTACCACGGCACCGCCGCTGGCCTCGGCGTCGATTTCAAGCGCGCGGCCGGACAGCGTCACGCGCGCGCCGCCGCTGGCCTCGGCCTCCACCTTGCGTGCGTCCACGTCACGCACGGAGACGACGGCGCCGCCGCTGGCCTCGGCGGAGAACTCGTCGGTGTTGGTGGCCTCGGCTTCGATGCGGCTGCCGCCGCTGGCGCTCACGCTCTTCACCCTGGGGTTGGAGACGTAGAGGTAGACCCGGCCGCCGTTGAAGTTGTCGAAGAAGCCCTGCCGCTCCACCCGGGTGACGAGGATGCCGTCCTCGACCTTGAGCTGGATGCGGGCCAGCAGGTCCTGCGGCCCCTCCAGGCGCACGGACTTCGCGCCCACCTTCACCTCCGCCTTGATGCCATGGCCCACGGCCACGCCGTCGAAGTCGGGGACGTCACGGACCTCGCCCTTCTGCGCGGCGGCGGAGTCCTGCTCTTCCTGAGCCTGGGCATGGGCACAGGCGGACAGCGCCAGGAAGGAGACGAGGAGGGAAACGCGGGTGGTCATCATGGGGGACACTCCAGGCAAGGTGGGGCCCAGGGCTGGCCCCGACATGCCCGGGGTACGCACGACCCGCGAAGTCGATTGCGCCGGCCGGCTACTGACTGGAGAGCATCGCCAGGGGGATGCGGACCGCGGTGGTCTCCCCGGGCTTGATGTCCACCGGGAGACGGTGCGCCTTCTCGTTGCCGTCCACCAGCTTCAGCGTGTGCTTGCCGGAGGGCAGCTTCACCTTGAAGAGGGGCGTGTCTCCCAGCTCCTGGCCGCCGAGGAACACCTTGGCGTAGGGCTCGGTGACCAGGGTGAGGAAGCCGGGCTCGCCCGCCGGGGCGGCCTCCGAGCCGGCTTCGGCGGCCGTGGCGGGAGCCGCCTCGGAGCCGCGGGGCTTCCGGGCCGGAGCCTCCCTGGAACGCTTGGCGACGTTCCGGGTCTTCTTGGGGGCGGGAGACTCCTCGGGTGGGGTGCCCTCGTCGAGTGACCGCTCGGGGTCCGCCGAGGGAGCCGTGCCCGGTGTCTCAGACCCGGCGGCGTCCGTCAGCGTCGTGGGGGCCGCGCGTGCGGCGTCCGCGCCCGCCATCGCCTTCGCCGGGTCTGGGGCCGTCGCGGACGGGGTCCCCGTGGCGGCTCCATCCGCGGGCACCGTGCCGGCGACGGCCTTCGGCTTCACCTGGGTACCGGACTCCGCCGGAGCCGGGGTGCTTCCCTGCTTCGAGCCGGCGGGTTCCGGGTTGCCGGCCTTCGGACCCACGCCGAGGCGGGCCAGCGCGGGCTTCAACACCGCGGACACGCGGCCCTTGTCCAGCCCGAGCAGCACCGCCACGGCGCCAAGGCCGAGGACCAGCAGCAACACCGCCGCCACGGCGGCCCACGCCCGGCTCCGTTGCTCCCGGCGATGGGCGCGGGTGCCACGCTGGGTGGTCTCGTGCGCGTCGTAGTCATCGAGCGTCGCGTCCTCCGGGTCCTCGGACCTGACCATGGAGCGGACGGGCTCGGTGGTGACGTCCGGCGGCGCGAAGGGCGGCGGAGGAGGTGAGCGCCGGCGGCCACGCCGGGGCTTGTACGTGGGCGTGATGGAGACGCTCTCCTCCTGGTTCTCCGGTGCCGGAGCCGGCGAGCGGGCCATCGGAGCCTGCGCGTCGCGCATGACGGGCGCGGGCATGCGCAGCGGGGCCTGCGCGTCACGCATGACGGGCGCGGGCGCGCGAACCATCGCCGTCTGGAATTCGCGCTCCGGTGGGGGAGGCGGAGGGGCCGGCGCGCGAACCATCGCCGTCTGGAATTCGCGCTCCGGCGGAGGAGGTGGCGGAGTCGGCGCGCGGACCATCGCGGTCTGCACGTCGCGCTCCGGCGGAGGAGGCGGCGGAGTCGGCGTGCGGGCCATCGTGGTCTGCACGTCGCGCTCCGGCGGAGGAGGCGGAGGGGCCGGCGTGCGGACCGGCACGCCCCGCTCGACCGGAGCGGGGGCACGGAGCATCGCGGTCTGCAGGTCCCGCTCGGCCGGCGGCGCGGGAGCCGCGGCGGCGCGGGCGTTGTCCAGCGTGCGGGCCCGGGGCCGTGCCTCGGCACGCGCCGGCTCGTCCGCGCCGGCCGGCGGGCCCACCGCGCGCATTCCCTCCAGCGTGTTCCTCGCACGCGGCCGAGGCTCGGCCCGGGGCGGCTCCTCCGAGGCGGAGGTCGCGGACTCCGGGCCGCGCGTGGACACCACCGAGGTGGCCTCCTCGGGTGCGTGGACGGGGTCGGGCTGCTGCGCGCGGAGGGTGAACTCCGGCGGCAGTGCCGGCCGGCCCGGCTGGGTGCGGACGGAGAGCTCCGCGTCGTCGGAGGGCGGCGGAGGCGGCGTCATCGCCTCGGAGGGCGGCGGTGGCGGGCGCGAGACCTCGCCCGACATCGTCCGCGGAGGCACGCGCTTCTGCGGCGGCGCCGCGAGCGGGGGCCTGGCGCGGACGGTGCCCCCCTCCTCCGTGGGAGGCGGAGCGTACGCCGGGGCCGTGACGGTCGGCCGCCGGGGCGCGGGCGCACCCGGGGGCGGCGCCGCGGGCTTCGTCGTCGCGGGCGCCTTCGTCGCGGGCACCGTCGTCGAGGTGCGGGCCGGCGGTGGAGGCGCGCTCGGGGCCGGCGCGGCGCCTCCGTTGACGGTGGGTGCCTCGGCGGACTCCGAGCCCATGGCCAGCACACGCGCCAGGCTCATCACCCCGGTGTTGTCACCCGAGGTGGCCTGCCCGGCCATCAGCAACTGCCGCGTCTGCTCGCGCCGGTCGGCGAAGAGGCGGCGCATCAGCTCGCTGCTCTGCTCGGGGTGCCAGATGCTCGGGCCCACCGCGCGCTCCAGGGCGCGGGCGAACTCCAGCGTGGAGGCGTACCGGTCCGCGCGCTTCCTCGCGAGCGCGCGCATCACGATGGCGTCCAGCTCCGGCGGCACGTTCTTGTTGGTGCGCGACGGCGGCGTCACCTCGCAGCGCAGCACCGCGTTCATCATCGCCTCGGCCTGCTTCGCGTAGAACAACCGCATGCCGGTGAGGCACTCGTGCAGCACCACGCCGAGGCTGAACAAGTCACTGCGAGCGTCCAGCGGCTCGCCCATGATCTGCTCGGGGGACATGTAGCCGCTGGTGCCCTTCACCATGCCCACGGCGGTGCGGCTGGCGCGGGCCAGGCTCTTGGCGATGCCGAAGTCCAGCAGCTTGGTGACGCCCTCGTACGTCACCATGATGTTCTTCTCGGCCACGTCGCGGTGGATGACGGGCGAGGGGTGACCCAGCGGGTCCGTGAAGGTGTGCGCGTAGTGCAGCGCCACGGCCGTGTCGCGCACCGCCATCAGGCTGAAGCCCATGGGGATGGGCATGTTGTTCTGCCGGCACGCGCGGGCCACCTCCACCAGCGTGGCGCCCGGCACGAACTCCATGGACAGGAACAGCTCGCCCTCGGCGATGTCCAGGTCGTAGACCTGCGCGATGTGCGGGTGGTTGAACGCGGCCGTCACCTTGGCCTCGTCCAGGAACATCCGCACGAACTCCTCTTCGCCGCGGATGTCCGGCAGAATCTGCTTCAGCACCACCAGCTTGCGGAAGCCCGCGAGCCCACGCTGCGACGCGAGGAAGATCTCCGCCATCCCGCCTGTCGACAGGCGGCAGAGCACCTCGTATTTGCCCAGCAATCGCGCATCCGGCGCGAGCGGCAGCGTGTTCCCACTCATTGGAATGTCGCGAATCTACACCTCCAGCCGGACGGACGCGAAAGCCCGGACTCCGCCGGTTTGCTATCAGACTCCACGACTTCCTGGGATGGGCGGAATTGATGCACGGTTCAGGTAGGGAATCGTGCGAGGACCCGACCTGCCAGGGTGTCTTCGCGGGGCTCAGGGGGAAGCCGTGGGTGTGGAGGGCCTCAGCCGGTCGGCGGGGATGACCTGCTTGGGGCGGCTGGGGCTGGACCAGAGGAGTCGGGCATTGGCGACGCCGCTGGTCTCGAAGAACTCCATGCGGAGGCTGTACGCGCGGCCGGCCTGGAGGGCGATGGTGCCCAGGTTCTCGGTCGTGTCGTGGCGGGCCCAGTTGTCGATGAGGAGCTGCCCGTTCACCCACAGCCGCACGCCGTCGTTGCTCTGGGTGTAGAAGGTGTAGACCTCCGAGAACTGGGGCACCACGCTGCCCGTCCACCGGGCGGAGAAGGTGTTCCCATCCATGGAGGCGTCCGGCGAGCCGTCGCCCCAGCGGAAGTCCACGGTGGTGTCCACGCGCTCCAGCTTCGCCCCGGTGAAGTCCAGCGCGTCGAAGTACTCGGCGCGCAGGCCCACGCTGGTGCTGGTGGGGCTGTAGACGGCGGTGTAGCGCGTGTCGGCCTCCGGCGTGCGCACGTCGTGCTGCGCGGAGGCGCCGTGGGACCAGCGGGAGAAGACATACGTCACGCCGTCCTTCTGCTGGGGCGACACCACGCCCAGGGCGCGGAGCATCCCCACCACGCTCTCCACCTGCGAAGGCGTCGCGCGGGGCTGCCCGTCGAGCGTCACCGCCAGCCCGGGCGGCTGCGTGTCGAAGGAGAGCTTCACCTTGCGGGGCAGCACGTCCCGGGACACCGAATGCGTGGTGCCGCTGGAGTCCTTCACGGTGAGGTGGACGCGGTACCACACGTTGGAGGCCGTCTCGCCCGTGTCCGGCACGGTGAAGCTGCCGCTCTTCACGCCCGAGGTGGAGGGGACGAAGGGGTGCAGGTGGTCACCATGGTGGAAGTCCACGCGCCAGGTGAAGGCGCTCGCGGGGAGCGTGCCGTCCTCCGCGTCCGTGGCCTCCCCCGAGTAGGCGAGGGTCTCCGTGGCGCGGTACAGGGTGCCCGTGGCGGGCGTGAGCAGCGTGGCCACCGGAGCGCTTCCCGTGGCCACGGTGAGGACGGCCTCGTTGCTCAGCACGGAGCCGTAGGTGTTGGACACGCGCACGCGGAAGCGTGCGCCCGAGTCGGAAAGCGTCACGGCCGGCAGCGAGAGGCTGGTGCTCGTGCGGCCGGCGAGGTCCATGCCGTCGCGCTGCCACTGGTAGGTCAGGGGTGTCGCGCCTCCGGCCTCCACGGAGAAGGTGACGGGTTGGCCGGCGAGGATGAGCTGGCTCTCGGGCTGGCGCAGGAGGGTGGGGGTGCCGCTGCTGGCCGTGTAGTGGATGCGGCGCACGGAGTTCTTGCCGCGGTCCAGGTAGTAGAGGCTGCCGTCCGGCCCGACGTCGAGGTCCACCGGTGCGCTCAGGCCGCTGGCGAACAGCTCGGTGGCGCCGGTGGAGGGGTTGAGGACGCGAATCCATCCGCTGCAGTAGTCCGCGAAGAAGTAGCGGCCCACGTAGGCGGTGGGGAACTGGACGCGGGCCGGGTTGTAGAGGGTGCCGCCGGTGATGGCGCAGCCGGCCGTGGTGCCGCTTCCGTGGCCATAGGCATGCAGCGGGGCGCGGAAGCGCGGGTCGGTGGTGGGGCCCTCGGTGTCGGGCCAGCCGTAGTTGGAGCCGGCCACGCCCACGTTGATTTCCTCCCACAGGTTGGCGCCCACGTCGTTGATGAGCATGCGGCCGGTGCCCGGCTGGATGGCGAAGCTGAAGGGGTTGCGCAGGCCGCGGGCCCAGATGGCGCGGTAGATGCCGGTGGTGCTGGTGACGAAGGGGTTGTCGGTGGGGATGGAGCCGTCGCGGTTGATGCGCAGCATCTTTCCCTTCACGGTGGTGAGCTCGCGCGCGTTGGCGGAGCGGGTGTTGTCACCCACGGCCACGAAGAGCTTCCCGTCCGGACTGAAGTGGAGGGCGCCGCCGTTGTGATTGGTGGCGGTGGTGAGCGGGTCCAGCTCCATGAGGATGAACTCACTGCCGGCGACGGCGCGGTTGCCGCTGGCGGTGAAGCGGCTGATGCGGTTGCGGAGCACGGGTGTGGGGGACGTGTAATAGACATACACGTACGGCTGCTGCGGGAAGCCGGGGTCGAAGGCGACGCCGAGCAGGCCGCGCTCGCCCTGGTTGTCGGTGGTCACCGTGACGAAGGGCTCGGACAGCAGCACTCCGTTCTGGATGACGCGCAGGGCGCCTCCCTGCTCGCAGACGAAGATGCGGCCGTCGGGCGCGAGGGCCATGGACGTGGGACTGGAGAGTCCATGCGCGACCTCGGTATCGGCGAAGAGGGGTGGAACGGCGGCGGCGCGGTGCTGGCCGGGGGCGGACTCGGGGAGCGGGGAGGAGGGCCCCGAGGATGATTCGGGTTCAGCGCAGCCCGCGAAACACAACAGACAGGCGAGGAATACGGGGAGAAGATGGATGCGCATGGTGGAACGCTCCGGTGAGACATCGCCCGGTTGTTTCAGGGCGTTGTCAGGCGCGAAGGTGCGGCAACGGGACGCGCGCGGAAGGGCGCGAGCGGAGCGGGTGTCCGGAAGCGGTGTTTCAACCGGGGCGAGTGGACGGGATGCGCCAGGAGCCTCGTATCGGGAGGAGGGGCACTGTTGTCGGGTGCAATCCCGCGGCTGTGACAGGAGGGGCTACCTGTCGGGCTGGCAGACCCAGGGACGGGTTGGCTTTTTTCCCTGTGCGCAGCGGTAGCCCTCGGGGCAGGTGCTGGCGTCCCGCGGGTCACAGCTCGGGAGGCAGTGCCACCGGTCGCAGGTGAAGCCCTCGGGGCAGGGGGGCTTGTCCGGGCCGCACCTCTCGATGCATTCCGTCCAGGCCTTGCCGGGCTTCTCCACCGAGGTTCTCACCCGGCATTCGCGGCCTTCGGGACATGGCGAATGCTGGCAGTCGGGGCCGTAGACCACCGCGCACTGCGAGACTCCGTCGTCGTGGCGGATGCAGTGCTGGCCCTCGGGACACCCGCGTGTCTCACAGGTCGGCAGGCAGATGGGCTCGGGAGGAACGTTCCCGCAGAAGAAACCATCCGGGCAGCTCGCGGGTTCATTCAGGCGGCAGGGGCGGCCGCACCATCCCGCCCCCGAGTCCGCGCACAACAACCCTGGCTCACATGCATCCTGCCGGTCTGAAGGGAGCGGCAGGCACTCCTCCCCCTCCTTGCGAAAGCCCAGCGGGACGCAGAAGCGCACGAGCCGTTCCCTGGTCACGGAGGCCACATCCCGGCACACGAGCCCGTCCGGGCACTGGGCATCCGTCATGCACTGGCTGTCGCTGCAGTAATGGGTGAAGACACGGGAGTCTATCACGCAGACCATGGGCGACTCGCAGTCCGAGTCCCTCCGGCATTGGCGGTGGTACGTCACCCGCTGCATGCGCTCCTCGAAGGAGAGCATGGGGCTGACCCGTGTGGCTTCGGACGTGGGACTCGGTGCTTCTGGCCGCAGGCTGAGCAGCACGAGCAGCAGCGGCACCGGGAGAAGCGCGCCCACGCTGAGCCCCATGGCACCCCGCCATTTCATGAGCCGCACTCCTCGAGGCACTCCTCAAGCTCCTCGATGTCCTCGATGCCCCTGCAGCGATTCTTGTACTCATCATCGGAGCAGCCGTATCTCTCCATCAACTGCCTCACGTCCTTGTGGGCAGCCCTGTCGAACGCCCCTCCCGGCATGTGGTTCCGGGGGCAGTCCGTCAGGACCACCAGCAGCGACACGTCCAGGCACACGGTTCGCCAACGCATTCGCGGTCCCCCCGGCGAAAAGCAGGCCGCTCAACGGTAGCAGGCCCGGGGACCGGCACTTTCCGCGCGCTCCCGCCCTCCGTCCTCCCGTGGACACGCTCCACCGGGCACGAAGTGGGCTAAGACGCGCTCAAGGCTCATGGACACTTCCGCTTCCCCTCGCTCCGTCACCGGACGTATCGACGTCCACCCTCGCGGCTTCGGCTTCCTCACCGTGCAGTCACCCGGCTCGCACGAGGTGCTGTCCGCCTTCATTCCTCCCCCGGACCTCAACCCCTTCTTCGCCGGCGACACCGTCACGGCCACCATCACCGCCGCGGCGGACGGGCGCTGGACGGCGAGCGGCCTGTCGCTCGTGGAGCGCACGCGCACCCAGGTCTACGGCGAGGTGGTGATGCGCAAGGGCTCGCCCCTCCTGCGTGTGGACCGCGAGGTGGCCAACGCGGACTGGGCGCTCGACACCGCCGGCACGCAGGTGCAGCACGGCGACGCGGTGGTGGCGCGCATCGTCGAGGGCAAGCTGGTGCTCCTCTACCGCGTGGAGCCCGGTGAGGACCGCTCGCTGGAGCGCATCATCGCCCGGCACGGCCTGCGCAAGTCCTTCCCCGCCGAGGTGGTGGAGGAGGCCCGCCGCGCCCGCGCGGTGTCTCATGCGCCCGGCGCGCGTCGTGATTTGCGCGCCATCCCCACGGTGACGGTGGACGCGCCGTCGACGCGGGACATCGACGACGCCATCTCCGTGCTGCCCGCGGGGCCGGACGGAGCGCTGCGGCTGCTGGTGTCCATCGCGGACGTGGGCGAGTTCGTGGCGGAGGGCTCGCCGCTGGACCTGGAGGCGCGCGAGCGGGCCACCAGCGTGTACCTGGCGGGGCGCGTGCTGCCCATGTTGCCGGAGGAGCTGTCCTCGCACTGGCTGAGCCTGGTGCAGGGCGAGGAGCGGCTGTGCCTCACGGTGGAGCTGCGCATCGACCCGCAGGGGCGGGTGACGGCGGCGGACGTGTACGAGAGCATCATCCGCTCGTGGGCGCGGCTGAACTACGACGAGACGGCCGCCTTCCTCGACAGGGGCGAGGTGTCACCGGCCATGGAGCCGGTGAAGGACGTGATGCCGTGGTTCCGGCTGGCGGCGGCGCGGCTGGCGGTGGCGCGCGCGGCACGCGGCGGCATGGAGTTCGCCCGCGAGGAGGCGCGCTTCACCTTCGACGAGACGACGGGCGAGCTGTCCGGTCTCGTCAGCGAGCGGCTCACGTCGGCGCACGGGATGATTGAGCGCTTCATGGTGGCGGCGAACGAGGCCATCGCCACGTGGCTGCTGGCGCGCGGCGTGCCGGGGGTGTTCCGGGTGCACGAGCAGCCGGACCCGGAGCGGGTGGCGGACCTGAATGCCTTCGCGGAGCACTCGGGCTTCGCGGCGGGCTTCGGGCGCGAGCTGACGCCGCTGGCGCTGGCCGCCTTCGACCGGCAGATTGCCGGCGCGGCGGCGGAGGCGGCGCTGCGCTCGGTGCTGCGGCGCTCGCTGGGGCCGTCGCGCTACACGGTGAAGCCGCTGCCGCACTTCGGGCTGGCGGCGCCGCTGTACCTGCACTTCACGTCGCCGATTCGCAGGTACGCGGACCTGGCGGTGCACCGGATTCTGAAGGCGTACCTGCGGGGCCGGCGGGACTTCATGGACAACGACCCGGCGGTGGAGGCGCTCGCGGTGCACATCAACGCGAAGGCGCGGGCCGCGAGCCGGGCGGAGACGGACCGTCACCGCGAGCTGGAGGCACGGTGGATGGCGGCGCGCGTGGGCCAGGAGTTCCCCGCGCGTGTGACGCGGGTGAAGCCCTTCGGCCTCGTCGCGCAGCTCGACGGGATGCTGGTGGAGGGCGTGGTGCCCTCGGAGGGACTGCCCGGAGGCCCCTTCCGTCCCGACGCCCGCGAGCTGTCGCTGGTGGGCAGGGAGCGGACCTTCACCGTCGGCATGCCGGTGAAGGTGAAGGTGGCGTCCACGGACGAGCAGCTCGGGCGCGTCGAGCTGGCGTACGTGCCGTAGCGGCTCAGCCCGCGAGGGGCAGGCCCTCGGTCTTCTCCACCAGGCTCTTCTCGTCGGCCCAGCCGAGCAGCCCGGTGGAGGACTTCACGAGGAAGAGGTAGCCCCTGCCCACGGGGGCCGCGGCCAGGACCTGAATCCTCGAGCCCTGCGCCAGGGTGGCCACGGGCGTCTTCTCCGTGCGGCTCCGGGCGAGCGGGAAGGACACCTTCACCGTGGCCTCGACGCCGACGGCGTACATCTCCTGGGGCACCTCGGTGACCTTGCCCGCCCTGGCATCCAGCACGTACTTGACGCGCCGGTTCCAGAAGCCCTGCCACGAGTCGGACAGGATGATGCCGTTGCCACGGGCCTCGGTGAGGGCGGGGACGCTGCCCAGCGCCTTCAGCCCCTTGCCGTCGAAGGCGAAGAGGTGCTCCTGCTTGTCTTGGTCCGTCTCTCCGGTGTGGACGGCCACTTCCTTGCGCTTGTCGCCGCTGTCGATGTCGACCACCGTGAAGCCGGCGGGCTCGTTGCCATCCGTCTTGCCGCGGAGGGTGGCGTTGCCGGCCTTGAGGACGAACTGGTCCTTGCCCTCATCCCACTCCAGGGAGAGGGCCTCCGGCTTGCCGTCGCCATTCAGGTCCACCGAGGCGGACTTCACCGGCCCCTCATCCCCCGCGTGCACGGCGGGCGCGGCGAGCAGGGAGAACGTCATCAGGGAGGCGAGGACAGGTGCCTTCGTCTTCATGGAGAGACCTCGGAGTGGCGCCGGGCTCGCGGGCGGGAAGGGCGCGCGGAAGGCCGGACGGGAAGGACGGTGCCGCCGCATCGTAGTCGGGTCCGTGCGTGAGGCACGCGGATTCAGGGGCGGCCGTACCCGCGTACCGGTCCGCGAGGCGCGCGCACCATGGCCCATCCGGCGCTCGGTGCCGGGCAGGTCACGCCCGCGCACGCGGACTCACGCATGTGTCAGCATCACTCGCGCCGGCCGAAGCGTCCGCGGAAGTGCTTGTCGAGGAACGCCTCGGCGCGCTCGTGGGCGGCCCGCGTTTTCTGCGGCAGGGGTCCGCCGTGCTCCGGTTGCTCCGCGCGGCGGGCGCGCTGCATCACCGAGCGGGGCTCACCAGCGGCGGTGGGCGGCAATTCCCGCCCGACGGCGTCCACCAGGGACCGGGCCTCGTCCACGACAGCGAGGGCCTCGTCGAGGGAGACCTCCTTCTCCGCGAGCGCCGCGTAGAGCTGGCAGTGGTAGCGGCGGCAGCTCGCCGGACGGTCCGCGTAGACGGTGCAGGTGAGCCCATCCAGCGCCGCGCAGTGCTGCGTGAGGGCCGGCGAGCCGTCCGCGCGCCGGGTCAGCGGGAGTCCGCGCTGCTCCAGCGCGGTGACCTCGGCGGGCTGGAGCGACACATGGGTGAAGAGGGTGCCGTCACAGCACATGCCGCAGCGCAGGCAGAGGGTGGAGAGGGGCAAGCGGGGCCTCGGTTGGTGGTGCGCACCGGGAAGCGCCTGCTGGGACTCCAGGACGGCACCGCGCGCGGAGAAGCGAAGGACTCCCTATCAACGCCCCGGCGTGAAGACCCCATCATTTAGGCCGGGCATGGAGGGGCTCGCTAGAATGCCGCCCATGCGCGCCGCATCCCGTGTCCTGCTCCTCGCCCTGCTGCTGCCGCTGCTCGCCTGCGAGAAGTCTCCGGGTGGCGTCCATGTGGTGGTGAGCGGGCCGCTGACCCCCGGCGTGGACTTCGACCGGCTCTCCGTCGTGGCCTCGCTCCCGGAAGGCACGCCCCTCGCCGTGGCCACGCTGGAGGGCGATGCGCTGAAGCTCCCCGCCACCTTCAACTTCGAGTCCGGCCCCGCCACGCCCGAGGGCACCCGGGTGTCCGTGCGCGCCACCGCCGAGCGCTCCGGCACGGTGCGCTCCACCACCTCGGGCGAGGCCACCCTCACTCCCGGCTCCGGCACCACGCTCGAGCTGTCCCTCCCGCCCATTCCCGTCCCGCCCGACGCGGGTACGCCCGTGGAAGCGTGCGACAACGGCGTGGACGACGACGGCGACGACCTGCGCGACTGCGCGGACCCGGACTGCGATGGCGAGAGCTGCCAGCCCGGCGGCCTCACCTGCGGCGGCGGCGTGTGTGGCTGCGCTGGGGGGCCCATGGGCACTGTCTCGGAGCAGCCCGGCTTCACGCGCCGCACGGCGCCCCTCGCGCTCTTCCCGGCGGTGGGCCCCTACGCGGACACGCTGGTCGTGACGGGAGGACGCGACGGCGCCGGCCGCCCCGTGGCCACGGTGGAGGTCTGGTCCCCCGAGTCCGGCGGCCTCGCGCGGGGCTCGCTCCTGGTGGCGCGCGGGGAGGCCGCGGCGCTGGCGCTGACGGATGGCGGCGTGGTGGTGCTCGGCGGTGTGCGCGAGGACGGCCGGGCCGAGGCGAGCCTGGAGCGGCTGGAGCCCGACGGCGGCACCACGCTCACGTTCTTCTCCCCCTCGCTCTCGTCCATCGGTGCCCTGGCCGGCCGGCTGGGCCCGGACGCGGTGCTCGCGGGAGGCCAGCTCTCCCAGTTCCCCTCGCCTCCGGCCCGCGACGCCGTGTTCCGCGTGTCACTCGTCAGCCCGGGCTTCGGCACGCAGTCCTCCCTCGGGCGTCTCTCGCTGTCGTGCCCCGCCGCGGGCGCGGCGCTCGGCGACGCCTTCCTGCTCGCGGGGGGCTGCGCGGGCCAGGGGCCCTCCGAGCGCACGGACGTGGTGGAGCCCTCGGGGCTGCTCGGCGTGGGCCCCTCGCTGCCCGTGGCGCTGGAGTCTCCCGCGGTGGTGGACCTGGCCTCGGGCCGCGCGCTGGTGGTGGGCGGACGCGAGGCCCTGCCGGGCGGCGGACTCGCTCCGTCCTCGCGGGCCTTCCTCCTGGAGCGCGCCGGCACGGTGGTGCGCGTGCGCGAGCTCGCTCCCATGGAGCGGCCCCGGGCCGCGCCTCGCGCGGTGCGCGCCGGCAACGGGTGGGTGTTCGTGGAAGACGGCGAGGGTGCCCCGCCGGTCTGGTTCGATCCGGCCGCGGAGCGCTTCACGCCCGCGGTGTCCCTTCCCACCTCGCGCACGGGACACGCACTGACAGCGGGACCCGAGGGCCGCGTGTATGCAGTGGGTGGACGCGGACCCGATGGGAGCCTGTACGACACAGCGCTCATCGTGCAGATGCGCTGTCCATGAGAACAAACAAGTGAGCAGAGAGCGGCGAATGAGCGACACTCACACCGTCGCTCCACGACGACTGTCCCGGAGAACGAGTTCTCCGTGACTCATTCGTGTGCAGGCTGCGCGAAAGCGTGTCTCCACAAGTCTCATACTTTTAGTGGGGATGCTTCTTTTTGCATGAGTCTGTAGAATCGAAGTCATTCAACACAACGGAGCTGTCATGCAGGTGGACACGCTGGACGGGATGAGCGGCCGGGAGTCGTTGCTGGGCTACCGGATGGGGACGGAACTGACGGCGGTGGCGTCGTTCGGAAACCGCCACGCCCCGGGCCGGCTGGTGCGGCTCTCGTTGGAGCACCTGACGTTGCACCTCGCCTCGCAGGCGTCGCTGGAGCCGGGGCAGGCCGCGTCGGTGGTGCTGGGACAGGGTGAACGCTGGGCCACCGCGCTGGACGCGGAGGTGATGGACGTCAGCGGCTCGCCCGAGGTGAGCCTGCGCTTCGTGGCGCCGCCGCTGGATGCGGGCCGCCGCATCGTCTCCGTGCTGGAGGCGCTGCGTGACAACGGGCTGCTGCTGCCTCCCGAGACGCGGCCGGTGTGGAAGGAGCGCATCGACCACCCGAACCGCGTGGCGCGCATCTGCGACTCGCTGGCGGCGCGGCAGGCCCGCGGCGTGGCGCGGCTGCCGGACGGGCGCAAGGTGAAGGTGACGGCGGACTTCTTCGACGCGCGCGAGGGCCGCATGGGCTGGCGCTTCGAGGGCGAGCTGCCCCCGCTGCCCTTCGTGCTGGAGGCGTTCGGCTACACCAGCGTGGTGCACCTGGAGGTGCGCGAGGCACGCGAGCAGTCCGGCCTGGTGGTGATGCCGGTGCCCACGGAGCTGGAGCGCTACCGCCACCGCTGGCTGCGCCGCGCGCCGCCCAGCAGCCCGTGCACGCTGTCCTTCGACCACGCGCTGTGGCCGCAGGTGCACGTGCGCCGCCCGGTGCTGGATTTGTCCTACGAGGGCCTGGCCTTCATCACCGAGCCGGGCGAGGACCTGCTCTACCCGGGCATGCGGCAGCCGGTGCTGGAGGTGGCCATGGAGGGCCTGGCTCCGGTGCGGCTGCGCGCGGAGGTGCGCAACATCTCCGGCACGGCGGAGGGCCGGCGCTGCGGCATGTCCGTGCGGCCGCTGGACGCGGCGGGTGCCAGGGCGTGGCGCGCGCTGGTGGAGGCGCAGCTCCACCCGACGACGAAGGTGGAGGGCGACTGGAACGACGCCACGTGGTCGCTCTTCGAGGGCTCGGGCTACTTCCGGCTGCCGGGCAAGGTGCCGGAGGACTTCGCGGACGAGCGTCCCGCCTTCGACGCCACGCAGGCGCGGCTGGAGGGCCGGACGCGGCTGGGCTACCGGGTGGTGCGCCCGGCGGGCGAGGCGGTGGAGGCCACGCTGTCGGTGGTGAAGCCGTACGAGGGCAGCTGGATGGCGCACCAGCTCGCGCGGCAGCAGGTGCCGGGCATGCGCTCCTCCGCGCGCGAGGCGCTGCGCGACATCTACCTGCGCGGCTACGAGCCCACGCAGGTGGACCCGGACGTGAAGTGGTTCTTCGCCTTCTGCGAGGCGAACGTTCGCTGGGTGCGCTTCACCAAGTTCGACTTCGCCACCTGGTACGAGCACACGGGCCAGACGTGCCTGGTGCCCTTCCGCCTCATGGAGGGCGAGGTGGAGCGCGCGTGGGAGATGCCCGAGGGCATCGACGTGGGGGCGCCCACCGCGGAGGAGCGCGCGCGCTTCTTCGAGCAGGTGGCCCGGACGCGGCCGGTGGCGTACCGCGAGGCGCTGGACCTGGTGCCGGAGCGCTTCGACCTGAAGCACGCGCGCGAGCAGTGGGGCGAGGCGTCGCTGGGCCGCGAGCGGGAGCTGTTCGTGGCGCGGCACGGCGGTCAGCCGCTGGTGCTGGCCGTGGTGGAGTCGGCGCAGCCGGGGCTGAACCTCTTCAACGTGCTGGACGGCGTGCGGCTGGTGCCGCTGGCGGACGACTCGCAGCCCGAGGTGCAGGACGCCATGGTGGCGCTGCTGGCCCGCGCGGCGGAGTGGTACCGGGCGCGGGGCCGCAAGGTGTTCGTCCACTACGTGGAAGCGGAGAACGTGATGTACGTGGAGCGCGCGGCGCTCGCGGACCTGGGCGAGGGCAAGCTGTGGGTCATCTCCGCCAGCCTGCTGCCCGAGTTCCTCGAGCACCTGCACGAGTCCACCACGCCGCGCTCACCGTGATGGGCCGGTGGCCGCGCCCCAGTGCGCGCGGTCTCCCCGCGAGACGCCGCCGGGCCCGAGGGGCCTGCGCGCCTCGCGGGCGCATCGCGCCCCTGCGGCGTTGCCCACCCACGAAACGTGCTGAGCCGTCTCGTGGGCTCGCCGCGCCTTGCTCAATCGCAGTGCTGGACGTCCTCGGTGACGAAGCCGTTCCGGGTGGAGATGCTCCGGTCGTAGCAGGCGCCGTGCTCGCCGGTCAGCCGGTAGTGGTGGGTGGAGACTCCCACCGCGTTGCGCTGCGGGCGCGGCACGCCGAAGGTGTAGGAGGCCTCGCCGGTGTAGACGTCGCTGAGCTTCTGGTGCTCCAGCGTGAACAGGCCCTTGGTGGTGAGCTCGTCCGCCGTGTCGCTGACGGTGATGGTGGTGGTGAGCCGGTTCTCCGGCGTCACGCTGATGAGCCCATCCAGCATGAAGCGCTTGTCGGAGCGGCTCATCGTCGGGAAGAGGCCGCGGCCCCACACGGTGACGGTGCTGGAGTCGTTCCAGGTCGCGGTGAGCGCGTCCGGGTTCTCCGCGTCCCCCTGCCAGCGGTGCATGCTCTGGTTGGACACGGACTGCTCCACGGTGGTGACCACCTTGCCGTGTGAGGTCCGCAGGTATCCGGAGACGCGCAGCTCGTGCCCGCCCTGCGTGTCCACCTGGTTCCAGCCGTCCACCACCGTGTGCGTCGAGCCGTTGGACAGCGCCCCCAGCCGGATTTCCAGCAGGCCGCCCGTCACCTGCGCGCTGCGCGAGTCCCGCCAGACGAGCAGGTTGGTGGGCAAATCCCAGCCGGGACGGCCCACGGGCACACCCAGCACCGTCACCTTGACCTGGTGAGGCTTGCCGTCGGTCAGCAGGCCGGCGAAGGGCGTGAGGTCATAGCGGATGGGGCGGATGTCGAAGGCGCGCGGCGCCGGCAGCACGTACCAGAGGAACGGGTTGGACCAGCCGCCCGTGTAGACATGCGGGAAGGGCATGGCGATGCCGGCCACCCTGCCGTCCACCTCGATTTGCACCTCGCGGTACGGGCCCTCTTCGGCGGCGGGGCAGGAGTACGGCACGGAGGCGGGCGTGGTGATGTACCAGAACTCCTCGCAGCCTCCGCCCGAGCCCGTGGCGTACACCTCGGCGACGAGCCGCTCGGTGTTGCGAGGCACCGTCACCTCTCCCAGGAGCGCGGTGCCCTCGCGGCGCGGGTTCGTCAGGGGCAGCACGTCGTCGGCGGTGTCGGCCGGCTTGTAGCGGCCCTGGGCGCGGTAGAAGGTCAGGTAGACCTGCACGTCCAGCACGCCGGTGTAGGTGTCGTTGACCACGTTGCCAATCAGCATCCACACGGGCCGCGGGCGGCTGAGCAGCGGCGCGTAGGCGGTGACGTCCTTCTCCACGGACCAGGTGATGCCCTCGCGGGAGGGCTCGGGCGTGGACGTCTTGAAGAGGGTGACGCCTCCCACCTCCAGGTGTCCGAGCCGGTCGTACTGGACGCCCTGGACCTTGCCCTCCATGCGCAGCACCACCTTGTGCCAGGGGCCGGGGCAGTCCGCGGGCGGGGTGAAGGTGCCGGTGTACGGCGTGAAGTCGTCGAACCGCTCGTCGACAATCCGCACCGTGCACGAGGCCGTGGGCGGCTTCTCCACGGCGGGGGCCGCGGTGCGGGGGTCGTCCCAGTCGGTGCCGAACTCGGGGGGCGGCTCGGCGGCCATCGCGGGCGCCATGGCGCCGAGCGCGAGGCCCGCCGCGACGAATACAGCGGAGAGACGTCTCACATGTTTCTCCAGAAAAAACAGGAAGTCGCGGAGACTAAATCTCACGAGATTCGTGGGCAACGCCATCCTGTCGTGAGCGGAGTGTGGGGCCGTGCCAGGTATGTCAGACCCCTGGCTACCCTGGACGTCTCATGGCATCCGTCTATGACCTGATACTGCGCCGGCTGGTGCAGGGCCATCCCGAGCAACTGCTGCTCCTGCTCTTCGGCTCCAACGCGCCCAGGTTGGTACGCGCCGTCGATTCCAGCCTGCCCCAGTCCGAGCGGCGTGCGGATGCCCTGCTCATCGTGGAGGCCCGGGGCGAGCGCTTCGCGGTGGAAGTGGAGCTCCAGGCCCAACCGGAGGCGGGCTTCGCGCGCAGGCTGCTGGACTACGCGGTGCGTGCCCACCTGCGGGAGGGACTCCCGGTGCTACCCGTCGCTCTCTACCTGCTACCCGAGGCCGAAGGGGCGCCGCCGCCCTACACCTTCGACTGCGTGGGGCGGCGGGTGCTCTCGTTCGACTTCCAGGTGGTGAGGCTGTGGGAGGTGGACTTCTCCCTGCCTGCCCTTCAGGCGCCCGCCCTGCTGGCCCTCTCCGTCATGGAGCAGACGGCGGGGCCGGAGCGGGCGGCCTGGGCCGAAGCCCGCCTGCGCCGGGAGCCGGGCCTTTCGGAGGAGGAGCGGTTAGACTTGCTCGTGGTATTGGGTTCCCTGGCCGCCCGCCGTTTCGGTCCCCGGTGGCTCAGCCAGTCGTTGAGGAGCGTCATGCTGGACTCGCCTTTCTGGGATGAAGCGGCTGCAGAGGTACGCATCAAGGAACGCGTCAAGGACCGCACCCGGACGTTGCTGACGTTCGCCAGCACCCGGGGGATGGTGCTGCCGCCCGAAGCCGAGCAGCGCCTCGTCGAGCTGGGAGCCGATGTGCTCGAGCAGCTCATCAAGCAGGCCTTCGCCGCACCCGACGATGCGGCGGCCGCGCTCCTCAAAGCGGTCGCGCCGCGCGGCCACTGAAGGGGGCCGGCGCGCTCCGCTTCAGACGCCCTCGTCTTCCTCGGGGTCCGGGTAGGACTCCAGCTCCTCGTCCTCCTCCTCGACGTGGGCATGGCGCTTCTTGCCCTTGGCGTCGCCGTGCGTGCCGCCGTGGGCTCCACCGAGGTCGGAGTCCGCCGCCACCACGTACCACTGGCGGCCCTGCTGGATTCGGCGCAGCAGTCCCTCCTGCTCCAGCGCGGCCAGCAGCCGGGCGAAGGTGGAGAAGCCGTGCTCGCGCTCGTCGAAGTCGGGCTCCTTGCGGACGATGGCTTCCTTGATGAGCGACGGGTTCACCGGGCCGGTGGCACGGGCGAGCATGCTCTGCACCACCTCGCGGGCCATCTCCGGGACTTCCGTCTTGCCGTGCCCCTTGCCACCGGCCTGCGGGGCGGGCGCCGCCTCGCCCTTGCCGCCCCGGCCGCCGGCCTTGTGCCCGTGGTGGCCCCGCTTGCCGTGCCCGGCGTCATCCGCGGCCACGCTCTGGCGGCCCTTCTCCTTGTCACCCTTGTCCTTGTCCGAGCGGGACTGGCGCGGGCGCAGGTAGATGAACTCGTCACAGGCCTTCACGAACAGGGGAGAGGTCGACTCCTTCACCGCGAGCCCGATGACGGTGCGGCCGTTCTCACGAAGCTTGTAGGCCAGCGGGCAGAAGTCGCTGTCCCCCGAGCCGATGACGAAGGTGTCGATGCTCTCGCGCGCGTAGCACAGCTCCAGCGCGTCGATGACCAGGCGCATGTCCGCGCCGTTCTTCCCGGCCCGCGTGGAGGGCGGCACGTCGATGAGCTCCACGCCGAAGTCGTGCAGGCGAATCTTGGCCTCCGCGAAGCGGGACCAGTCGCAGTAGGCGCGGCGGAAGACGACCTTGCCCTTCTCCAGCAGCCGGTCGAGCGACGGCTGGAGGTCGAAGTTCGCGGAGCTGATGCCGGTGTTGGTGACCAGGTTCTCGAAGTCGATGAAGAGGGCGATGCGGTGTTCCTCGTTGCGACCGTTCACGTGCTGCCTCTGCGTGCGACCGCCCCGACAGAGGCGGTGGATATGGGTCCGGGCGCTCGCGCGGGAGCCGTGCCGGATGCACCACCCTAGCCCTTTCCGGGCGGCAAGGGGCGGATGCCTTCACGATGTGAACACTTCCGGGACGCGTCCGCACCGTCAGCATGCGGTCAGGCGCGTCGCCGGTGGCTGCCACCCTGCGTGGGCGCCAACCCAGGGCCTAGCTTCAAGCGAACCGGGTCGACGAACCCCAAGCTGGAGCAGGACCGATGACACGGATGATTCCCAGAAGATGGCGAGCGCTCGCGCTGGCGGCGCCTTCGCTGACGGCGCTGCTGCTACCGCTGGCCGCGCCGGCGAGAGACCCCGAGCAGCCCACGGAGGAGAAGAAGCAGGAGAGCTGGGGAGACCTGGGCAGCTTTGGCCGCGCGGGTATCATGCCCCCGGTGACCCGCGAGGGCATCAACGAGCTCAGCGTGGGCCCGCAGGGCACCAGCGCGGGCATGCCGGTGCGGCGGGTGGAACCGGACGAGGACCGGATGCGCGAGCTGTCCGGCCAGGTGGTCAAGCTCAACGGCATGGTGCTCTACGTGCAGACGCCGGTGGGCGCGGTGGTGCCGCTGGACCTGAGCGCGCTGCAGCTCCGCAAGGCACCCGAGAAGGGCCAGGAGGTGGTGGCCATCTACCAGGTGGAGAACAAGACGGAGAACGTCGCGCTGTCGCTCAAGGGCGAGCTGCCCGACGAGGGCTGAGCCGTGGCACGGAGCGCCTGGCCCGGGGCTCTCTCTCACTCCTCCGGCTGGAGCTGGACCAGGGAGGGCAGCTCCGGCGCCCGCGCGCGCAGGCGGGGCTTGGGGCGGATGGCCACCGGGACGCGGGAGGCCGCGAGCATCTCGAAGTCGAACACGTTGTCACCGAAGGCCGCGTAGAGCGGCTGGGACGTGCGCGCGCGCAGGCACGTCACCTTCCCGGCGGCGTAGGGGATGGGCTCGATGATGGAGGCCAGCACCGTCCCACCGTCCTCGCGCGGCGTGCACGCCAGCACGTTGGCGGGGCTGAGCCCCACCTCCACCACCGCGGCCTCCACCACCGCGAGCGGCGAGGCGCTGACCACGTAGCAGGGAATGCCCCGGCCCAGCGCCCACTCCACCACGCGCCGGGCCTCGGGGTGGATGCGGCGCTTCACCTCGCGGCGGGCCACCACGTCGCGGGCGAAGGCGCGCACGTCCTCCACGCGCCAGCCGGCGAAGAGCCACGCCACCATCTCGTAGATTTCCTTCTCCGGGATGCGCCCCGCCTCGAACGCTTCGAAGAGCTGGTGCGCCAGCTCGCGCGCCCCCAGGCCCGGTGCCATGCCGTGCGCCGCGCCTACCCGCTCCAGGGCCGCGTACGCCTCCGGGCGGATGCCGCCGTGCTCCAGCAGGGCGAGGAAGAGGTCGTCCCCCACGTCCCCGCTCCACAGCGTGCCGTCCCCGTCGAACGCCATCACTCCGCCGGGCGCCCGCGCGGCCTCCTGGCCGATGCGCTCCAGCGTCTCCTCCACGCGCTCCATCCTCATGGACGCGCATCCTCCCCCGGGCCCGGGCCCGCCGTCATCCCCCCGGGCGCGTCACGAGGCCCCGTGCGGCACCGGCTCATTTCCGCGACGTGGCGCTGCGCACCTCGTCGAGGACGCTGAGGTCCACCAGTCCGGTGATGTCCGCATCGGTCGTGAAGCCCAATTCCTTCGCGTGCCGGGCGGCGGTGGCGAGCGCGGAGGGCACCGGGTCCAGGCTGGGCTCCATCCGGGAGAAGGCGGCCTGGGCGATTTCCGGGGGCAGTGGCTTGCGGGTGAGCTTGCCGAAGGCGGCGTTGGCGGAGGTGGTGAAGCCGGCGGGGTCCTCCTTCCAGCGCTCGGTGAGCCGCACGTGCGCGCGCAGCACGGCGGCCACGCGCGGGCGCTGCGTCTCCAGCACCTTGCGTGTCGTCACGATGACGGTGGTGGGGAAGCGGCGCTCGGGCCACAGGTCGCGCTCGTCCACGAGGATGCGGCCTCCGCCCTCGGCCACCATGCGCGCGCCCCACGGCTCGGGCACCCAGGCGCCCTCGATGCTCCCGCGCAGGTACTGGCCGAGGATGTCCGGGTTGCTCAGTGGGACAATCTGCACGTCGCCGGTGCCCTGGAGGTGGGTGTTCAGCCCCTGCTGCTTCAGCCAGTAGCGCAGGGAGATGTCCTGCGTGTTGCCGAGCTGCGGCGTGGCCAGCTTCTTCCCCTTCAGCTCCGCGGCGGACTGCGCGGTGCGCACCACCAGCACCGCGCCGCCATTCACCGCGCCGGAGATGATGCGCAGCTCGCGCCCGGCCTTGAGGAACGTGTTGATGGCGGGGCCGCTGCCCACGTAGGAGATGTCCAGCGAGCCGGCCACCAGCGCCTCCATGGCGGCGGGGCCCGCGTTGAACTGCTTCACCTCCAGGCGTCCCACGCCGGGCTGCGAGGCGAAGGTGCCCTCGGCGTTGCCCACCAGCGCCTGCGCGTGGGTGATGTTGGGGAAGAAGCCCAGCCGCAGCGGGGCGTCCGGACTACCGGAGGACGACTTGCCCTTGCAGCCGGCGCCGAGCACCGCCAGGCCGGTGAGCACGAGGAGGAACAGGGAGCGGGATGCACGCATACCCGGCCAAGAAAGGTACGGCGCGGCGGGATTTCAACGGACCCGGGGGCGAAGCGTCTGGCGGCTTACGTCGACTTTCGTCACATGGACGGGACCAGGCCCCAGCGGCGCCGCACCCGTACCTCCACCGTCTGGAAGAGGACACGGTCCACGGTGATGCCGATGACGATGATGGCCAGCATGACGGCCATGACCTGGGGCACGTCCATCAGCTCGCGGCCCACGGTGAGGAGCTGTCCCAGGCCGCCGGAGACGAAGAGCAGCTCGCCGGCCAGCAGCGCGCGCCAGGCGAAGCTCCACCCCAGCTTGAGGCCGGTGACGATACCGGGCAGGGCCGCGGGCAGGATGACGCCGAGCTGGAAGCGCATGCCCTTCACGCCCAGGGTGCTGGCCACGCGGACGAGTTGCGGGTCCACGCCGTTGACGCTGTCCTCGGTGGCGATGGCGATGCCCAGCACGCTGCCCATGACGACGACGAAGAGGATGGCGGCGTCCGTCAGGCCGAACCACAGCAGCGCCAGCGGCAGCCAGCAGATGGAGGGCAGTGCCTGAAGGCCCATGACGACGGGCTTCACCGCGTCGCGGAAGAACGAAATCCGGGCCATCAGCAGGCCCAGGGGGACGCCGATGGCCACGGAGACGAGGTAGGCGCGGCCCAGCCGTCCCAGCGAGCGCAGCGTGGCCTCGGCCATGCGGCCGTCGGAGAGCATGGCGCCCAGGCTCTTCACCACCGTCACCGGGCCGGGGAACAGGTGGGGAGACCAGATGCCCAGCCGGGCCACCAGCTCCCAGCTCCCCAGCAGCAGCACGAACATGCCGAGCTTGTGGACGTAGCGCTTCATGGCTCACCTCGCGGGCCGGGCCAGCCCGTGCGCGGGCACGGCGGGATGCGGGGCGGGGGGCGGCCGGGGCACGGGCTCGCGCGGTGCGGGGCCCTCCACCTGGCGCAGCAACTCGCGGACGTGCCGCGTCATCTCGTTGAGGCCGGCGTCCTCGGGCTTGCGTGGCATGGGCAGGTGGACCTCGAGGTCCCGGACGACGCGTCCCGGCCGCGGGGCCATGAGCACCACGCGGGTGCCGAGCATCAGCGCCTCGTGGACGTCATGGGTGACGAACACCACCGTCTTGCCGGTGCGCATCCAGATGGATTGAAGAAGCTCCTGCATGTGGATGCGCGTCTGCGCGTCCAGCGAGCCGAAGGGCTCGTCCATGAGCAGCACGGCCGGGTCCATGGCCAGCGCGCGGGCCAGCGAGGCGCGCATCTTCATGCCGCCGGAGAGCTGGTGGGGCAGGGTGTCCTCGAAGCCGGTGAGCTGGACGCGGCGGATGAAGGCGTCGGCGCGCTCCTTGCGCTGGGCGCGCGGCACGCCCTTGGCGGCCAGCGCGAAGGTGATGTTGCCGCGCACGGTGAGCCACGGGAACAGGGCCGCCTCCTGGAACATCAGCAGCCGCTCCGGCCCGGGGCCGTGGATGGGCTTCCCGTCGATGGACACGGTGCCGCCGGTGGGCTTCACCTGGCCCGCGAGCGCGTAGAGGAGCGTGGACTTGCCACAGCCGGACGGGCCCAGCAGGCACACGAACTCGCCCGAGCGGACGTTGAGGTCCACGTCCTGGAGGGCGACGACCTTGTTGGCGTACTGGTGGCCAAGCTGGGCGACGGCGATTTTCGCGCGGTTCGCCTCCACGTGCGCCGGCCGGAGCAGGCGCAACGAGCTTCGCCATCGGCCGAGGAGGGCACGCAGCATCGGCCACAAGCTACGCACGTGGGGAGAGGTGGGAAGTGGGGAGGGCACGGACGGCATGGGCAGCCCCCGCATGTCTGCCTGCCTCCCATGTGTTCCCCATGGCGCCCCTACGTCGCCATGGGCCTTCCATCACCTGTGCCCCGGTCCACTCCCCCCACGGGCACAACTTGGGACTGCGTGCGGGGAGTGCTTCCGGGGCCCGCTCGGCCGTCCCGGACGGGAGGGCAGGTTCGACTTAGACGTGTGCTCGGTTGCTGGTTCGACAACGTGGTGCTCGGAGCCCTGGACCAGTACGCCGAGGAGCGCCGGTTCGGCCGCGCGGGCCTCGTCCTCTTCCTCGGGCTGGGGAGCGCGCTGCGTCTATCGCCGTGGGAGCGCTGGTGGCGGGCTTCGGCAAGGTGAAGCTGCTGGACTGGAAGTTCCGGTTCGACCTGGAGCGCTTCGGGGCCGCTTTCTGCGTGACGCTGGGCCTGTGCGTCACCCGCTTCGTCTGGTTCCTGGTGCACGACTTCCGGTGCCGCCGGGGCCTCTGGTAGGGCTTCGTGCCCGGATGCGCGGAAGCAGACCCGTGAGTCGTGAGACTTTCAGTCCACGTTCCGCAACAGCTTCGGCGTGCTCACCGACACGATGTTGGGGTCGCTTGAGAGCTCGGAGAGGGATTGCTCCAGCAATTCCGCAGTGAAGATCAGCGGGGACATCTTGGAGCGCACCTTGACCTGGGGCGGGACGTAGTCGGCCTTGCGCACCTTGACGATGACGGCGACCGCACGGCCCCGGGTAGACAGGGGCTTGGAGGACGCGTGCTTATCAACCTGAGCTGCGCTGCGCTTGATGTCATGGTCGAGCTTCGATGGCGCGGAATGCTCAGTCACCGAGGTGTAGCGCCGCTTCGAGGAGCCAGCCGCTGGCTCCTCCTTCGTCTTCTTCTCTGGCTTTCGCACGTCCTGATTCAGCAACGGCATGATTGCTGCCCCCTGGCAGAGTGGAGACGAAGATGACCCGCCGCAACTCTGGCAGTTCCCCTTATGCGTACGCCAGTACTTGGACGGTACGTCCCCCCTCTTTGTACCATCAATTCGCCTAATGGGGTAGTTAAGTCGCTTTTTTACGCTTCGTCGGTCTAGCACTGGACCGGCGCTTGCCCCGGAGGCCCTTGCTTCCCACCCTCGGCGCCTTCTTTGCGCTGCTGGTGACCGGGACACGTGCCTGGAGGGCCTTGAGCGCTGCGGCGACATCGAGCCGGCCGAAGCCCAATCGCGGGTGCCATCCCTGCTGCTCGGGGCGGGCCGTCTCCAGGAGCAATTGTCGCAGCTCATCGACCGGGAGCGAGAGACCTCGGGCATGGGCCTCCGCGTACAAGAGCGCGACCGCTCCCGAGACGGCAGGCGCCGCCATGCTCGTTCCCGACATGGTCCTGAGGCCCTTCTGGCTGCCCGACTTGACCGACCACACCGCCTGGCCGGGGGCACTGAGCTCCGGCTTTTCAAGCTTGCGCTTCTTCAATGACGCCTGTCGGATGGGACCGGCGGAGGAGAACGAAGAGAGCGGGAGATGGGCTTTGTGCGCGTCGTAGGAGCCTACGGTGATGCTCTTCTCTCCACAGGAAATGGAGCCCAGGGTGTGGGTGGGCACGGGGTCCTTGAAGCGAGACTGCGCACCGTCGTCTCGCTCAATCCAGGCATGGAACTGGCCGTTCTGTACGCGGACCCCATGGAGCCGTACGATGTAGATGCCTTGGGGGACGCCGACCTCCAGGAGGATGCCAATGGCGTTGTCCCCGTTATTGGGGTCCTTCCTGCGGTGGGCGACGAAGAACGCCAGCTCCCCGGTGTCATCGAGCGAGCGCCTTGTATCGCCCAGCGCCACCCGGCCGAGTGACGTGCCATCGGGCATGAGCAGCTCGACCTCGAACTCGTCGCTCCCCGTGTACCAGAGCTCCAGCTCCTTGTGACTCTTGTGGGTGTTACGCACGTCCCAACGGATGTCGAAGGACTCGGCTTGCCGTACCTGCCCCGCCGTGTGGATGTGGTCCTCGTGGGAGTTGGATGCGGCGATGACGACCGCCCGGTTGGGCGCTGCGCTCACTATCTGGTCGATGCCTTCTTCCACGAGCGTCGAGCCATCATGCGGCCCCCCGTTGGTACCCAGGCTCAGGTTGACGACGCAGGGCCTGCCACCCGCAGTGTCGAAGATGAACTGCACCGCTTCCAGCAACTGGACCGAGTCGCCAAAGCTGCTCGTCGTGACCCCGTCTCCCTCCCAAGGGATGTCGCTCGCGGAGAGCTCGACGAAGAGCAGGTCTGCTTTCGGCGCGATGCCAGCGTACTTGCTGCCGCTGCCCTTCCCGTTTCCAGCGGCGATTCCCAGGACGTGGGTTCCATGGGCTCCTGACTTCCAGTCAAGGTTTTGGTCCGGCCGGTAGCCGAGCGCGGCGAAGGGCTCTTTCCTGCGCAAGGCCGAGTCAATATTCTTCCGGTTATGGAACTGGCCATAGCCTAGGGGGCTGTCCGGCAGGGAGTCTGCGCGCTGGTCCCAGATGCCGATGAGTCGCGTCGAGCCATCCGCGTTGCGCAGGTCCCGATGGGTGAAGTCGCAGCCGAAGTCGACGACACCGATGAGGGTACCGCTGCCCTGGTTGCTCTTGAGCCCCTTGGGCAGCAAGTCCCGGCGGGCACGGATGTCCCGCACAGTTTCGTGGATGGCGGGACGGATTGGCTGCGCGGCCTTGAGGCTCAGGACGTTGTCGAGCCCCCGCAGATGCTCGATGCGCTGCAGTGGCACCCGGGCCGTGCAGAGATAGCCTCGCTCACCACCCGTGTCCCTCGAGCCGAGCAACACACCCGGATTCACGTCGGGATGGGCCCACCACGCGTCCACATCCCGGACACGGGCGACGACCGCCACCTGTCCTGTCTGGGTGGATGACGTCGCACGCGGTCGAAAACCCCGCTGTCCCTTTTCGACCAGTCGCTGCAGTCGAGGGTCCAGTTCGGTGAGCACCTGGACTTTTTCCAGCCGGGGCTTGGAAAGGCGTAGCTCGTGGCGCCGAGGCTCGTCTGCTGCGGACGCAACGTCGGACTGCACTAGGCCAGGTACCAGCGCGGGTCTCCTCATTATCAGTGCCCCCAAGCGAGTAATTCCAGGCAAGCCTAGAACGAGTTGCACGACGAATTCCAACAATGTTCCCGACCGCATGATGCGGGGAATCGCGTCGTGTCTGGAGTTACCGCCCACGCGCCCGGGCCACCGTATGCGCTGTCAGCCAGGGGGCGCCCCTACCCGCTCCGCGCGCCGGTGCGCCCGCGTCCTCACGAGCAGCCAGCCGGCGAACACCAGCAGCAGCGCGCCCACGCCCGTGAAGGCACCACCCACGCGCAGCGAGGCGCGCCGGTCGTCCCGCACCAGCTCCAGGGACCCCGCCTGGGGCGCCGCGAGGTAGCGCTTCACCTGCTCCTCCGCGCGCACGGCCTCGGCCTCGTCGGTGGCCCACTGGGAGAAGAGGGGGAACTTCCCCCGGGCCGTCTCCAGCTCCGGCCGGAAGATGGGGACGCTCTTGCGGCGGGCGCTCCGGGTGCGCTCCAGCGTCACCCCCTGGATTTCGTCCAGCGTGAAGCGTCCCACCTCGTCGCGGGTGAGCCACCCCGCCCGGGTGAGCGTGCAGGGGCCGCCCGGCTCGCACAGCAGCTCCACGCGCCCCTTCGTATCCAGCAGGTACGGCCCGAGCACGAGGAAGGGAAGCGCCAGCAGCACGCAGGCCGCCGCGCCAATGGCGGTGGAGCGGCTGCGGCGCGGCTCGTCGGAAGGGGAGGGGACGGTGGACTCGCTCACGATTCCCTCTCATAGACCCGCGAGCGCCCGGGCGGCAGCGGTTTCGTGCGCCCCGCGCAAGCGTTGACCCCTGGGCAGCGGGCAGGCGGGCGGTGTGCACCGGTGGACCCGAGTCACCACCGTACCGTGCGCGCCCGCGGCGCTTCCGGCAGGAGTCAGTCCCTGCCCGCCTCCGTGGAACGCATCCGGACCCGAAGGAGCCCGCGCATGAAGGCCGTCGCCGTCTTCCCCCAGCAACGCGAGGTGCGTGTCATCGACGCCCCGGAGCCCCGGCTCCAGTCGCCCACGCAGGTGAAGGTGCGCACGCGCGAGGTGGGGGTGTGCGGCACGGACCGGGACATCGTCCAGTTCCTCTACGGCACGTCGCCGCCCGGCTCGGAGTACCTCATCGTCGGCCACGAGTGCCTGGGCGAGGTGGTGGAGGTGGGTGGCGCCGTGCAGGGCCTCCAGAAGGGAGACCTCGTGGTGCCGCGCGTGCGCCGGCCGTGTCCGCACGCCACCTGTCCCGCGTGCCGGCACGGGCACCCGGACTTCTGCGTCACCGGGGACTACACGGAGCGGGGCATCAAGGAGGCGCACGGCTTCTGCGCCGAGCTCTTCGTGGAGGACGTGGCGTACGTGCACCGCGTGCCCGCGGAGCTGCGCGAGGTGGCGGTGCTCACCGAGCCGCTCACCATCGCCGAGAAGGCCCTGCGCGAGGTGCGGCGCATCCAGGAGCGGCTGCCGTGGAAGCCCGAGACGGGGCGCGCGGTGGTGCTGGGGGCGGGGCCGGTGGGGCAGCTCGGCGTCATGGCGCTGCTGCGCCGGGGCTACGTCACCACGGTGTACTCGCGCAGCCCCAAGCCCAACGAGAAGGCGGCCGCCGCCGAGGCGGTGGGCGCCCCGTACCTCTCCTCCAAGGAGCTGTCCGTGGAGGAGCTGGTCCGCCGTGCCGGCGCCCCGGACGTCCTCTACGAGGCGGCGGGCGCGGCGAAGGCCGCGTTCGAGACGCTGAAGGTGCTGGCCCCCAACGGCGTCGTCGTCCTCACCGGCGTGCCGTCTCACGAAGAGGCGCTGTCGCTGGAGGGCGCGGCGCTGCTCAAGCAGCTCGTGCTGAAGAACCAGGTGGTGCTGGGCACGGTGAACGCGGCGGACTCGGACTTCGACATGGCGCTGGACGACCTGGGGCGCTTCCGGGCCCGCTGGCCGGGCGGGCTGGAGCGGCTCATCACCGCCCGCCACCCGCCCGAGGACTATTGCGACGCGGTGACGGGAAGGAAGGGTGGTGGCGGCATCAAGCACGTCATCACCTTCACGTGAGCGGTGCCGGCGAGGAGACGCCCATGGCAACGGGGAGCAGCGTGAGCAACGTGGCGGGCCGCTCGGTGCCCATTGAAGACCACGGCATCATCGGTGACCTGCGCACGGTGGCGCTGATTGGGAACGAGGGCACGCTCGACTGGCTGTGCTTCCCCCACTTCGACAGCCCGAGCGTCTTCGGCGCGCTGCTGGACCCGGACCGGGGCGGCCACTGGCGCATCTGCCCGGAGCCGGACGGGGTGATGAAGAAACAGTTCTACTGGCCCGACACCAACGTGCTGGTGACGCGTTTCTACACACCGGACGGCGTGGGGGAGCTGGTGGACTTCATGCCCATGTCGCGCCACGAGCGGAAGCACGAGCGCGAGGTGCTGAGGCGCGTGCGCGTGGTGCGCGGGGAGATGCGCTTCATGATGGAGTGCTTCCCGGCCTTCAACTACGCCCGGGACTCGCACGAGACGCACGTCATCCACGGCGGGGCCGCCTTCGCGTCGAAGACGCTGGAGCTGACGCTGGCCTCGTCCGTGCCGCTACGGAGGGAGGAGCGGGGCGTCAGCGCGCGCTTCACGCTGCGCGAGAACCAGTCCGCCGTCTTCAACCTGCGGCAGGGCGCGCGCATGTCGTGCCGGGAGCTGGTGCACAGCCACGAGTCCTCGGAGGCCATCTTCCGGGACACGGTGGAGTACTGGCGCCACTGGCTGTCGGGCTGCGACTACACGGGGCGCTGGCGGGAGACGGTGCGGCGCTCGGCGCTGGCGCTGAAGCTGCTGACGTACGAGCCGACCGGGGCGATTGTCGCGGCGCCCACGTGCAGCCTGCCCGAGTCCCCCGGCGGCACGCGCAACTGGGACTACCGCTACTGCTGGCTGCGGGACGCGGCCTTCACCGTCTATGCGTTCATGCGCATCGGCTTCAAGCAGGAGGCGGCGGCCTTCATGCGCTGGGTGGAGGCGCGCTGCGCGGAGCAGGGGGACGGGCCGCTGCCGCTGATGTTCTCGGTGGACGGCAGCCGCGTTCCGGACGAGCTGGAGCTGGCGCACCTGAGCGGGTACGGCGGGGCGCGGCCGGTGCGCATCGGCAACGCGGCGGCGGACCAGCTCCAGCTCGACATCTACGGCGAGCTGATGGACTCGGTGTACCTGTCCAACAAGTACGCGGCGCCGATTTCATATGACTTCTGGCGGCACCTGCGGCGGCTGGTGGACTGGGTGTGCAACCACTGGAACCAGCCGGACGAGGGCATCTGGGAGGTGCGCGGCGGGCGGCGGCACTTCGTGTACTCGAAGCTGATGTGCTGGGTGGCGGTGGACCGGGCCATCCGCCTGGCGGACAAGCGCAGCTTCCCGGCGGACCGGCCGCGGTGGCTGGCGGTGCGCGACACCATCTTCGAGGACATCATGACGCAGGGGTGGAGCCCGAAGCGCGAGGCCTTCATCCAGGCGTACGAGAGCGAGGCGCTGGACGCGGCGAACCTGCTGATGCCGCTGGTCTTCTTCCTGTCGCCGGTGGACCCGCGGATGGTGTCCACGCTGGACAGGATGCGGCGCCCGCCGGCGAAGGGGGGCCTGGTGTCGGACGGGCTGGTGTTCCGCTACGACGTGGACAAGACGCTGGACGGAATCCCCGGGCGCGAGGGCACCTTCAACCTGTGCAGCTTCTGGCTGGTGGAGGCGATGACACGCGCCAGCGTGGCGAGGCCCGATTTGCTGGAGGAGGCGCGGCTGACCTTCGAGCGGATGCTGGGCTACGCCAACCACGTGGGCCTCTACGCGGAGCAGACGGGCCCGTCCGGCGAGGCGCTGGGCAACTTCCCCCAGGCGCTCACCCACCTGTCGCTCATCAGCTCCGCGTACAACCTGGACCGCACGCTGGGCAGGCGGGACTGAGCGCCGGGCTCAGCGGCTCACCAGCCGGCTCCAGCCGCGCGTCAGCACCTCCGGGCGGAGCGACGCCAGCGCACGGGCCTGCTGGCGCTGCGCGGAGGTCCACAGCCGGGTCTCCACGCAGAGGGCGCCACCGCTGCGCATGGCCAGCTCCCAGGCGAGCCCGGGGCGGCGCCGCATCGACTCGCCTTCGAGGGCGCTGGCGAGCCGGTCCACCGTCAGGAGCGCGCCCCGCAGGTAACGGCCCTCGGCCGCGAAGCCCCCACGCACGCTCGTCCACCACCGCTCCACCGCCTTCCCATCCACGCGGCCGGGAGGGGCGAGGGGCCGCGGAAGCAGCTCCCGGAGGTCCTCCACGGGAGTCTCGGGTTCCTCCTCCTCGTCCTCCGGTGGGGGCTCCGGCAGGAGGTGCGGGGGAGCCAGTGGAAGGCCGGTGATGGCGGCGAAGGACTCCGCGGCGAGTGCGCCCAGGCTTTCGTCCTGAAGCAGGGGGAGCAGCGCCTCGGCGGCGGCGAGCCTGCCGCTGAAGCCGAGCGCCCAGAGGACCTCCTCTCGGGCCTCGGGGTCCGCCAGCCGTCCCACCAGCGTCTGCGAATCCCGGGACTCCCCCGCCACCGCGAGGGCCAGGAGCGCGGCCCTGGGGACGGGCTCTCGTGACGTGGCCCTTCTCCGCGCCTGCTCCCAGGCCGCGCGAGAGCCCAGCAGCAGTCCTGTCTCCAGCGCCGCGTCCCGCACGGCGGGCAGTGTGTGCTCCAGTCCCCGTGCCAGCAGCGTGTCGGCCACCGTTCCCGGCGCGAAGGCCGCCGCGCGGAGGGCCTCGGCATGGAGGGCTGGCTCCGCCTCGACGTCCAGCCCTCCGAGCACGGCGGAGGCGCTCACGTGCTGGAGGCGCAGCACGCGGAGCAGCCCGGCCTGGAGCGCCGGGGCCTGACGGGGCAGGACCTGGAGCACCCAGGCCTGGAACTCCGTGCGCCCGGACAGCTCCAGCGCGCGGAGCACGCCGGGGGCGATGGCCTCGGGGGCGTCCTCCATCCGCTGGAGGAGATGCCCACGCCAGTTCGAGTCCTCCGCCGCGAGCAGCGTCCAGGCCGAGGCGGCAACGAGCGCCGGCTCTTCCGACTCCAGCGCGGGCAGCAGGAATCGTTGGGCGGCGGGGGCGCCAGCCACCACGAGCGCATCGAGGTGGGCGTGCAGGCGCCCCTCGTCTCCTCCGGCGACGTCTTCCAGCGTGAGGGCGGAATCCCACAGCCCGCGCTCCCACTGCGTCCAGAGGAACTCCGCCTCCTCGAGGTGACGCTCCAGCAGCTCCCAGCGGATGGCGGGACGGCGTGACAGGGGAGGCGTCACAGTTCCTTGTCGCAGACCAGGCACTTCGCCTTCATGTCGTCCTTGCCGAGCGCGATGACCGGCCCCTGGAGCAGGGGCGCGGGCGGGGTGTTCTTGTCGTTGTGCAGCATCAGGTCGAAGGTCCGCGCCACGCTCTTTCCCTCGAACTTCACGTCGAAGGAGTAGTTGACGAACTCGGCCTTGCCCTTGGTCTTGCCGGACACGACGCCGCCACCCGCGGAGCCGGCCTCGTCTCCGTTGCTGGTCTTGAAGTTCGAGTCCTCCACGCACACGGGCTTGCCATCCACGGAGACCTTCTTGGTGCCCTTGTCCGTGTCCGAGGACATCGCCACGTTGGGGTAGGGGATGGGAATGGGACCGCCCGGGCTGGGCGTCTTGCACACGTCCGGGAAGGCGATGGTGTTTCCGTGGGTGTCCTTGTGGACGACGGACAGCTTGTTCACACCGACGGTGGCACTCATGGCTCGTGACTCCCGGTGGGCATGGCCCGCCTTGCTTGCCGGGAGTGTAGCGCCGCACCCCGCGAGACACGAGTGGGGCACTGGTCCGCTGTCAGGTGGCGTGGAACACTTCCCCGGCGCCCGGGTTCATCCGGGGGCGCTCCGCCGTGGGAGGCCAGGACGCGCATGTCTGGATGGGTGAAGGCCGTGGGGATGGTGTCGTCGCTGGGCGGGCTCCTCCCGGCCGCCGCGGCGTTTCGGGCCGGGATGGCGATGCCCTCCGCGGCGCCGGACTTCGAGCTCTTCCTGAAGGGAGACGAGGAGCCGAGCCCTGTCTCCGTGCACGCGGCGGGCGCGGCCACCCTGGGCTTCTCCGGCGTGGGCCGGCTGGTGGCCCTGTTGGTGGAGGCGCTGGTGGACCTGGGCGCCCGGGAAGACTTGCGGGCACCAGGCGCTGGTGTGGGCCTCTACCTGGTGTTGCCAGACCCGGAGGAGCGGGGCTTCACCACGAGCAAGGAGCCCGACGAAGAGGACCCGGACGCGGTGTCCGAGCGCGTGTCGCTTCTGGTGGACCGGCTGGTGAAGGGCGCGTGGCAGGGGCTGGGGTTGCCCACCTGGCGTGGACCGGTGCGTGCGTTTCACGCGGGCAACGTTGCCTTCGCCCAGGCGCTGGCCGCCGCGGAGGAGGACCTGCGGAACCGGAAGGTGGAGACCGCGCTCCTCTGCGCGGTGGACAGCCTGCTCCCACAGGAGACGTTGCAGCTGCTGAACCAGCAGCGCCGTCTCAAGACACCGGGCCGGCCCACGGGGCTCATGGCGGGCGAGGCGGCCGTGGCGCTGGTGCTCACGCGAGAGCCTCCCGCGGAGCCGGGCGTGACGGTGGTGCGGGTGGCGGAGGGGCGTGACGCCCGGCCACTGGACGCCGAGCAGCCTCCGGACGGGCAGGAACTGACGCGCCAGGTGCTCGCGGCGCTGGGGCCGCTG
The DNA here is from genome assembly GCF_020037125.1 of Myxococcus sp. RHSTA-1-4. GTDB lineage: Bacteria > Myxococcota > Myxococcia > Myxococcales > Myxococcaceae > Myxococcus. Next base: position 175,783 of record NZ_JAIQDG010000008.1, on the reverse strand, counting down.
GCGCCGGACACACCTCCGCCGCTGCTCGTGTCGGACCATGATGGTCAGTACGCGCGTGCCTACGAGTGGGGAATGCTCCAGGTGAGGCTGCGCGACAGGGACGCACGCTTCGAGCGATGCGCGGTGTGGATGCCGGCCAAGGGCTTCGGGCACACGGGCGTGGCGTCGGGAGCGGTGGCCACGGCCCTCGCGTTCCGGGCGTTGCAGCGGGGCTACGCACCCGCGCCCTCCATCCTGGTGCTCTCCTCGGCGGATGCGGGGGAGCGCGCCGTCATCCACCTGGCCGCCGCGCGGAAGCGGGGCGCGTAGGCTGGGCACGGCGCGCGGGCAGGTTCAGAGCTCCAGGCCGTTCCAGCCCTCGGCATCGTAGACCTTGAAGCCGGTCAGCCCGGCCTGCACGAAGGCCGCGTGCACGTCCTCGCGGATGAGGATGAGGCGGCGCTCCATGGTGCAGCGGAATATCTTCGCCTGGGGGTTGATGGTGGCCGGCTTGAGCGCCAGCTTCTTGATGCGGCCGATCTGATCCTTCTCGATCGGGTCCATCCTGTAGACGGAACGCTCCATGTCAATGGCGTCCTCGGCGCCTTGCAGGTTGAGGAAGGCGTAATCCTTGCCGACGACGTTGCCCTTGTGGTCCTTGACCACGACGGGCAACCACTCGGCGTTGGTGACCTCCAGCGACTCGATGAGCTTGCGCGCCCGGCCCGAGACGAGCAGGTCGCTCATCAGGTTGGGCTGGAAGTCGTACAGGTTCCGGTCATCGGGGTAGTTATCGGAGAAGGAGACCTCGCCGCCCATGGGAAACTCCCTGGCGAGGCTGATGCCTTTGTCGAACTTCCAGTCCGTTGGGCTGCCACGAGGGTACTCCTCGATGAAGCCCGCTTCTGCAGCCATGACCTTGAGGACGAAGTACTTCATGGAGGGACTTGTCTTTCGTTAGGGCTCTTCTTCGGGTTCTGACTCCTCCGCCTCTTCCAGCCAGCGCAGGAATCGCACGGCGCCCACCATGGCCAGCACGGGCTGCCCTTCCTCGTCGACGAAGCGGATGGCGTCGCGCTCGTCCGAAAGGGCCACCTGGACGCAGTACATCGCCATGTCCTTGCCCGGCCGGACCAGGTCCTTCATCCGGGCGCTGAGCACGCGTGGGTGCGCGTCCACCACCTCGTCGTAGACCTCGTCCAGGGGCAGCAACACACCGCGCTCCCCCTCACGGGCCGTGACGAAGCACGGCCGCTGCTCTTCCAGCACCCGCCTGACGATGTCGGCGGGCTGCTCCTTCAGGCAGTTGGCTTCGAACATGGCGCGCTCAGAGTTCCAGGCCGTTCCAGCCCTCGGCGTTGTAGACCTTGAAGCCGGTCAGTCCCGCCTGCACGAAGGCCGCGTGCACGTCCTCGCGGATGAGGATGAGGCGGCGGTGCGTGGTGCAGCGGAACATCTTCGCCTGAGGATGGATGGCGTCGTACTTGAGCGCCAGCTTCTTGACCCGGCTGATCTGATCCTTGGCGATGGCGTTCATCCTGTAGACGGAACGCTCCATGTCAATGGCGTCTTCGGCGCCTTGCAGGTTGAGGAAGGCGTAATCCTTCCCAACGGCGTTGCCTTTGTGGTCCTTGACCACGACGGGCAGCCACTCGGCGTTGGTGACCTCCAGGGACTCGATGACCTTGCGTGCCCGGCCCGAGACGAGCAGGTCGCTCATCAGGTTGGGCTGGAAGTCATGCAGGTCGCGGGCATCGGGATAATTGTCGGAGAAGGAGACCTCGCCGCCCATGGGGAACTCGCTGGCGAGGCTGATGCCTTTGTCGAACTTCCAGTCAGCGGGGCTGTTGCGGGGGTAGGCATCAATGAAACCCGCGTCGGCGCCTTGGACCTTGAAGACGAAGTATTTCATGGGAGGTACGACCTTCCTTCCATTCAGTAGAGGGAACCCCACTCGTAGCGGCTCTTGGCGTTCTTGCCCTTGGGGGCATAGCGCACCAGGTCATGTTTGTACTCCTTGCCAGCGGTGACCGACGCCACGACGGCTCGACTCAAGTCCACGAGGAGGTCCCAGTAGTCTTCTTCCAGGCCCTTCAATTGCTCGAAGATGTCCGCCACGAGTGCCTTGTGGTCCTGCTTGGCGTCGATCTTCTCTTGGATGTCCTTCGCGATGACCCTCATGTCCTTCATGACCTGCTGCGTGTAGTTGGGGTGGTCACCCGGGTGCTGAAGGAGCGCGTGGACCGGCACGGCCCAGGCCTGGTCCGGCAGCATGATGATGTTGTGGCCGTGGTTGAGGTTGTAGTCGGACTGGAGGATGAGGCGGATCTGCCGGTAGGTGAAGACCGGCCCATCCTTCAGCTCATAGTAGAAGGCGGAGCCGGGCAGGATGTGGTGGGCCTCCCACGCATACGGGTACTTCTGGAGCGCGGGCTTCTTGTCCTTGTCCCTGGCCTTCGGGTTGAAGTTCTCCGGGGGGCCTCCCGGGAACTCGGCCGTCTGGCGTACGAGGTCGCGAATCTCGTCCAGGTAGGCGTGGTCGAAGACGCGGTACACGCCCCGTCCGTCCTGCGCCGCGATGTAGTCGGACCCGTTCTGCGCGTAGGCGTCGTCCTTGCCGAGCACTCCGCGCGGAGGGGCGTTGCTGTCCACGTGGTCCGCGTCGTCCGCGGCCGCATCCGTGGGCTTGGGCTTCTTCTTCTTCGCCGCCTTGGCCGCCTCGTATTTGCGGTCCCTGCTCCGCTCGTAGATGGACAGGAGCTTCTGCGCCAACGCCGTGTTCATCTCATTCGCACTGAGCTCGGACATGCGCGCACCTGCCTGGAGCGAGACCGGCGGAAGGGCGGCGGTCTCATCAGGGGCATGGTGCCTGAATGCCCGCTTCCAGGCTACGCTCCCCCTCCGTCCTCCCATGGCCCGTCTGATTTCACTGCGCGCCGACGCGGCCGCTTCACTCGGTGAGCGGCTGCGCCGGCTCAATCCCGGAGCCGACCGTCCCCGCCTGCTCGCCTGGCTGGACGGCGTCACCCTGGATTTCCACATCATCGCCGTGGCCACACTGCTGGTGGACGGCAACCCGCAGGGCTTCTTCCTCAACCTCTGCCGGATGGCGGAGAACGCGCGCCGCATGCAGGAGCTGCTGAAGGGCCGCGGGCTGGCGCCTCCTCCGGCCCGGCGCGATACCCCGCTGCTCGGCGCGCTCGCGGCCGGCCACTTCGCCCTCGCGGACGCCGTGGCCGCCGGGTCCGCCACGCAGTGGCAGCAGGGCGCTGAGTACGAGGACGAGTTCCTCTGGGCCCGCGCGCTCCAGCTCCTCGCCCGCACGCCGCCCCCCTCGCCGGTGGCGCTGGAGCACGTGCTCGTTCCGCTGGAGCAGGTGGGAAAGGAGTCCTACTCCAGCCGGGTGGCGCTGGCGCGGGCGCTGGTGGCGCAAGACAGGGCCGGCTTCGCCGAGGCCTTCGCCGCCGCGTGCCTGGACCACGGCATCACCATCGAAAAGCGCGCCCGCTCGGTGGCCACGCCGGTGACGGCGTTCGCCCCACACCGGTTCATCTGGCTGGAGGGGCTGGCGCTGCTGCGCCTCGCGGAGCGCGCCGGCATCGCCCCCGAGGACACCGACTTCCGCTACTGCCCCCCGCTGGCCCGGGTGCCGATGACGGTGACGTACTCGGGAGACTGGGCCCTCCAGTCCACGCCGGCGCCGTGAGCCGCCTCAGGCCGGACCCGCGGGCTGCCCGGGGGCGAGTCCTTCCGCGCCCTCGCAGGTCACCTGGATGGCGCGCAGCTCCGTCGGCTCGCGCCGCAGCGGGAAGGTGCCCCGCCAGGTGAGGAAGAGCCTCATCGCGTCCGTGTCCAGGACGACGGTGTCCAGCTTCAGCTCCAGGTCCACGTCATCCAGGTCCTGGGCCCGCGTGGCCAGCACCCGTACGGGCGGCAGCGCCGGGAGCCGGAAGCTCAGCGGCCCCCGCGGCGTGACGTGCGCGAGCAGGACGGGCTCGCCTCCGCGGAGGTAGCCCGGCACGAGCTGGTCCTGGGGTGCGCCGTTGAGGAAGCGGCGGTCGAAGTCCCGGGGCAGCAGGGGCCGGCGGGACTTCTCCCACGCGGCGTCATGGGTGCCCGCGAAGGCGGCCCGCGGTTGCCAGTGGGGCTCGATGAAGCCGAAGCCCGTGGGCGGAGGGTGCTGGCCCCAGGCCTTCAGGGGCTCGGTGGGGGACTCCAGGTTGGGCAGCAGGAGCCCCTCCTCGAACCGGCTCCCCCGGGCGCGGAAGCCGGTGCCCACCGGATTGCGCGGCTCGAACGTGTCGCGGTCCCTCCCACCAAAGGCGCGCTCATAGCGCAGCGGCATGCGCTCGAAGGGGGCGGGCTGCGTCATGCCGATGCCCCCGAGGCTCTTGAACCACGTGCGGTCCCCCACCACCCGGACCTTCTTGTGCACGGGCCCCACCCGAAGCTCCGCGAGCAGCTCTCGAGTCCCCGGCCCGGGAGCATGGGCATGCCCCACCAGCACCACGTCCGTGGCGGGCTTGAAGAACGCGCCTTCGGGCTCCAGGCGCGGGCTGGGCGTCTCTCCTCCCTCCCAGCGCTCTCCGGCGACTCGCAGCGGCTCCTGCTTCTCCGCCAGTACCGGTGCGCCGCGAGGGCGCAGCTCGAACGTGGCCTTGACGACCGGGACGAACAGCGGGCGCAGCTCCTCGTCGTTGAGGAACAGCGGCTCGAAGGTGAAGGGCGTGAGGTTCTCGACGCTGGGATGCGCCATGCCTCTGCTCTACCAGAGAGAGGGGACACGCGCAGACGGCCTGCCCGCCGGGGCTCCTGGGCCGCACACCAGGCAGGCGTGACCAAGGCCGCCAGCACCGGACGGCCCCGTGTCAGTCGCCCTCCATGGCCCCCGTCAGGGCAGGCCACTGGAGGACACGGCCATGGGAGACCCACGCAATCCGAAGCGGGCGAACGAGCCCTGGAACCCCGAGCGCCTGCGCGTCTCCGAGGCGGAGGTGCGCGCCCTGGCGCCCTGGGTGACGGTGTCGGGCGGCTGGGCCTGGCACTTCATGGCCCCACCGCACGAGGAGCTGAAGCTCTTCCACGACCACAAGGACGTGGACCTCTTCGTGGAGCCCTCGCGCTTCCCGGAGGTGGTGCCGGTGCTCACCGCGCGGGGCTACCACCGCATCTGGACGCGCTTCGACGCCACGTCCACGCACTTCTACCGCTACGCGCGGCACGACTCGGGCGGCAAGGTCATCCTCGACGTCTTCGTCCGGCGCGTGCCCTCCGTGGGGGTGAACGGCGTGCGCGTGGTGGACCCGGCCACGCTGCTCACCTTCTACGGCGACTTCCACAGCACGGAGGACTGCGTGTCGGTGCTCGCCGCGCGCCGGCTGCTCGCCGCGGGCCACAGCCCCATCGGCCGCGCGGAGCTCGTCACCCGGCCCCACTGACGTCGCGGCCCGGGAGCGTGGAATGGAACCTCCATTCCACGCCCCGGCCCGTCACGTCACTGCACGTTGAAGTGGAAGTCGTTGCCGTAGTTGGAGTCCCACGCCTGGCAGCCCCACCGGTTGGTGTTCTCGAACCAGATGGCCAGGTCGCCCTTCTGGTTGAGGGGGATGGACGGCGGCGGCGGGTTGGGGACGGACGAGAAGCCGGCCACCCAGAAGCTCTGCACCGGGCCGTTGTTGAACTTGTAGTAGCCGGTGATGGTCCACCCCGGCGTGGTGCTGTTGATGTTGCCGCGGCACGCCGTCAGCCGGTCGGTGCTGTAGTGGATGGCGGCCGTCTGCCCGTAGGGCAGCGGGTTGGACGACGCGAAGACACTCCAGCTCTGCGACGGTGACTGGAAGGTGATGCTCGGCGTGGACTGCGAGGCGGCCACGGTGCCGAACAGCAGCGCGACGGTGGCAACGGTGGCGAGGAACCAGCGGGACGGATGACGCATCAAGGCGAACCTCCGGGTTGAGGGCGGACTCCAGGGGAAGTACGTACGCGGAGGGCCCCGCGGGCTGTGTCCGCCGGGTGGCGGCTTCCGCGCGGGAATGCCCCTCGCGGGCCTCGGAGTCCTCTACAGTCGCGTCCGTTCCCCCTCGTTACGCCCTGCGCCATGGCCGACTTCTTCCCTGCCTTCTACCGCCTCGCCGTCCGCGTGGACGCCCACTACGACGCACTGAGCCGACGGGTGCGGCAGAGGCTCGGAATCGCTCCGCCGCTGCGCATCCTCCCCTACCGGGGCTACGGCACTCCCGAGCGCGCCGTCATCAAGGCGCGCGTCCTGGAGGACCGGCATGTCCGCCCGCCGCGGCAACGGCACACGCTGGTGGGCAGCGCCGTCGCTTCCTACAAGCGCTACATGACGCGTGAAATCCCCGGCGCGCGTGTGGCGGTGCGCTGGGGCGACAAGCGCTGGGAGGGCACCACCGACGAGGAGGGCTTCCTCGAGCTGTGGGTGCCGCCGCCGGAAGGCGTGCGCTCGGGCTGGCACATGGTGGAGCTGGAGTTGCTGTCCCCGGAACCCCACGGCGTGGCGCGCGTGGCGGCGCCGGTGCGGGTGGCGGGCGCGAGCGCGGCGTATGGCGTCATCAGCGACATCGACGACACCGTCATCGTCACCGGCGTCACCCATCCGCTGAAGCGGGCCTGGGCGCTCTTCCTCACCGAGCACCGCGTGCGGCTGCCCTTCCCCGGAGTGGATGCCTTCTACGCGGCGCTCCAGGGAGGAAAGGGGCAGGCGGCGGACAACCCCATCTTCTACGTGTCCAGCAGCCCGTGGAACCTGTACGAGCACCTCGACGAGTTCCTCGGCCTGCACCACATCCCCGCCGGGCCGCTGCTGCTGCGCGACTGGGGCCTGTCCGCCCAGGGCTTCGCGCCCGGAGGTGGGCACGGGCACAAGCTGGAGAAGATTCGCGGGGTGCTCGACACGCTGGAGCACCTGCCCTTCATCCTCATCGGCGACAGCGGCCAGGAGGACGCGGAGCACTACCGCACCATCTGCCGCGAGTACCCGGGCCGCATCCTCTGCGTCTACATCCGCAACGTGCCGGGCCACTCGCGCCGCGCGCGGGAACTGGAGCGCATCTCCGTGGACATCCGCGTCGCCGGCAGCCAGATGCTCGTGGTGGATGACACCACCGCCGCGGCGAGGCACGCGGCGCGCGCCGGGTGGATTGAGTGGCGCGAGGTCCACGAAGTCGAGGCCCACCGCCGCGAGGACTCCAGCCGGGGAATCCTCGGCACCCGTGAGGAGTGAGTACTTCGAATTCCAGATATGTGAAAAACGGGCACCGTGACTTGAATTTTACTCGCCGGGTGTGGCAAAGGCGCGCCAGTTTATCGGGACAGCCCTGTGTCCCCCCTCCACCCCGAAAGAAGCGAGTTCATGCGTGGCAAGCTGGTGCATTCGTTTCGCTGGGCGCTCCCCGCGCTGGTGCTGGGTGCGTGTGGTCCGACGGAAGTCGCAGAAGAAGCCCTCGGCGTTGGTGAGAGCGCGCAGGCGGTCCTCCATCCGCCACCGGCGCCTCCGAGCGGCGACATCGTGGACAGTACGGCCTTCCTCGGCCCGCTGAGATAACTACTACTACGGGCTCGGGCCCCTGGTGCTGGGAGACCTGCCGGTGAGCAGCGGGCTGGCGGCGGCGATGGCGGCGGGCAACACGCGCTGCGACACGGGCGAGAACTGGTGTGACGGCCTGCTGGACACGTACGAGGTGCCGGGCATCACCACGGTGCCGCCGGGCCTGGACGTGGTGGCCAACGCGGCGGCGTACGCGGCGCTCGGAGTCATGAAAACGCCGGTGCCCCCGAGACGGGAGCACCGGCGTCGTTGCTTCAGGGGACCACGCGGCGCAGCGGCTGCTGGCGGGGCTCGGGGAAGAGCATCTCCATCATCTCCTGGGCGTAGCGGACCAGGCCGAAGCGCTCGCTGGACTTCTTCAGGCGCTCGCCGCGCGCACGCACCTCGTCCGGGTTCGCCAGCATCTCTTCCAGGGCGGCCACATAGTCGGCGGGCTCGGACTGGCGGTGGATGAACCAGGCATCCTCGGCGGGGAGCACCGCGGGGATGGAGGTGTTGGAGACGGAGGCCACCACGGGCAGGCCCGCGGCCATGGCTTCATAGATGACGACCGGGATGCCCTCGTACTGCGACGTCATCAGCAGGCAGTCCGCGCTCCGGTACTGGGGCACCGTGTCGCCCACGGCGGGCTCCATCGTCACCACGTCCCCCAGGTTCTTCTGGCGGACGTACTCGCGCAGGGCGGCTTCCTCGCTGCCGCTGCCGGTGATGTGGAAGCCGAGCCGCTCGCTGCCATGGCGCTGCTTCCAGAGCTCGGCCACCTTCAGGCACATGAGGGGGTCCTTCTCCGGGGCCAGGCGTCCCAGCCAGAGCACGCGCGGGCGCTCGCCAGCGACGAAGCGCCGGCGGTACGCGGCTCCGAAGCGCTCCGTGTCCACGCCCAGGAAGACGATGCGCGTCTTGGTGGGCGACACGTAGAACTTCTGCACGAAGCCGTCCACCGTGTCCTGGCAGATGGCGGCATACCCGTCGATGAGGTTGTTGTACCGGGACGCCGAGTAGGCGCAGTGACCGAACAGCTCTCCCGTGACGGGGTCCTTCGGGAAGGTGTGCGCCTGGGAGATGACGCGCACGCGCTGCTCCAACTGGCGCAGCTTGGGCAACGAGTCGAAGCCCATCTGACTGTTGGCGATGAGCACGGCGCCCACGCCCAGCCGCTTCGCCAGCCCGGCGATGAAGTCATGGGGAGTGTGTGGCGCCACGTCGGGGACGCAGAATGCGCCGTCAATCAGGGGCAGCACCTCGTCCGCCCAGGCCATGACGGTGGGGCGCCCGGCATTGATGGTGGTGACGAGGTAGCGCCGTTGATGGGGCGCCACCCTCCGCAGGCCGTGCAGCAGGTCCACCAGGGCGCGGTCCACACCGCCGTGGACGACCCACGGCGTGATGATCATCAACGCGGGCTCTCCCGCCAGCGGGCGCTTGTCGAAGCGGGGGGGCTGATGCAGCCCCTTGAGGAGCGCCTGGCGCTGCCGCGGGGTGTCGAGCTGCCAGCTCGCGAAGGGCCCTGGGCGGCTGTCGCTGACCGGCACGCCGGTGGCGGTGGCCTGGGACGGCGTGGAGGAGGCCGCGGCCTGGCTCAGGAGGCGGGACTTCACCTGCCGCGTCAGGGAAACGGAGAGCAGCTTGTCATGGGGCCGCTCGCCGATGACGCCGCGTACCAGCTTGCTGGTCCCCTGGCCCACGAGCTGGAGCCCCTGCCGGACCAGGCGCCTGCGTTCCTCGGCCTGGAGGGCCGCTGACATGCTCGCGTTCGCGGTGGGCACCCAGGGCGTGAGCGCGGACGTCTCTGACTGGGACCAGGAGCCCACCACCATGAAGGCCACCGAGCCCGGCGCCAGCCGCCCCATGTGGCCGTCCAGGTCCTCCAGGAGTCCCGCGTCGGTGCGGGGAATGGGAGGACCGTCCACCAGGAAGGAGGGGTGGAGACCGAAGCCCACGCAGCGCAGCGAATCCGCCTGGACCTCGCGCTCGGGCAGGAGGTTCCCCGGCCAGGCCTGCCCGGGGTCGGAGGTGGTGACGAGCCAGAGCATGGCCGGCCGCTGCTCCTGGAAGACGTGGGCCACCTTCTCCAGGAAGAAGGGGTCCGCCCGGAGGGCCGCCGCGAGCGGCACGTCATCCAGGCTCACCAGCAGCCGCGCGAAGGGGTGGCCCTGGAAGGGCGCCAGGCTTCCTTCTCGCTGCACCCGGCCGGACTCGTCCACCAGCCGGAAGTCCTTCAGCGCCTGCGTCTCCAGCGCGGGCCGGAGCGCCTCGCTGGCGGCCGCGATGGCCAGGTACGGGTCACGCTGGCGCTTCAGCTCCTGCAGCCGCTCCTCGTCCTGGTAGATGGGGCGCTCGCGGTGGAGCTGCTCCAGCAGCTCCGCCTGCCGGGAGTTGGACTCCGACAGCATGCTGTAGCCCCAGCGCCGGTAGCGGAAGATGACGCGCTCGAGCACGCGCGCCTGGAAGCCCCTCTCCACGCAGGCGTGGATGTAGAACTCCCAGTCCTCGTACCCCTGCCGCATGCGCTCGTTGTAGAAGACGCCCGCGTCGAACACCGTGCGCCGGATGGCCGAGCTGCAGACCATCTGGTTCTCCCAGAGCTGCCGCCAGGGGTTGAAGGGCGGGCTCTCCCAGAGCAGGGCCTCCATGCCGAAGTGCTGGATGTCGGGATACCAGACGTCCACCTCGGGTGACGCGGCGATGGCGCTCGCGTAGGACTCCAGGGCGTTCGGCGCCAGCCGGTCATCGGCGTCCAGTGGCAGAATCCAGTCACCGGTGGAGGCGCGGATGCCGGAGTTGCGCGCGCCGGACAGGCCGCGGTTCTCCTGGCGGACGAGCTTCACGCCGCCCACGCACAGTTCATCCATGCGCTGCACGGAGTACGGGTCCGTGGAGCCGTCATCCACGACGATGATTTCGTGGGGCGGCAGCGTCTGGGCACGGAGGCTGTCGAGGGCCTCGGCGAGGAACGCCCCCTGGTTGAAGCACGGAATGACAACACTGAAGCGCGGCGGTTGGGCACTCATGGAACAGAGGACTCGTATCGCGACGAATTAGGAAGCCGCGCGCTGCCGCACGGGCTGCGGCGGCGTGGGCGGGAGCAGCAGCGCTTCCAGTTGACGCACCGCCTGGGTGCGGGTCTCCGGAGCGGCGCAGGCCGCGCGGGCCATCTCGATGTGGGCGCGCAGCCGCTCCGGGTCGTCCAGCAGTTGCTCCAGGCCTCGCAGGTAGTCGAAGGGCTGCTCTGGCTGCTCGAGGGACATGAAGAGCCGTGACGCCAGCTCCGGGGACATGCCCCGGCCCGCGGGCGCGGCCATCACCGGGAGGCCGGCGGCCAGGGCCTCCCAGGCGGCGAGGGCCTGCTCCGGACCGAACGCGGGAAGGATGAGGCAGTCCGCGTCGCGGTAGAGCGGCAGCAGGTCCTCCACCGGTGGCACCGGTCTCACCACGTCGGACAGCCGGTGCTGCTCCAGCGCCTGGGGCAGCCAGCCCGCCAGCGGGGCCTGCGGGATGAGCTGAAGGTCCAGCGCGCGGCCCGGGTGGCGCCGCTTCCAGAGGCGGACCAGCTCGAGGAGCATCAGGTGCGATTCGTCGCTCGCGCTCGCGGGATGGAACCACAGCACCCGCGGGGACCGGCCCTCGCCGGGCGGCGGGCGGCGCACGGGCGGCGTCCGCCCCGCGTCTACCAGGGGCGGTGCCACGTGGACCTTCGAGGCGGACACGTAGAGGTCGCGCACGAGCTGCTTCGCCACCTCCTGGGAGGAGACGTAGTAGGCGTCGAGCAGGTTGTTGAAGCGGATGGCGGCGTAGGCACAGGCGGAGGCATTGTCCGGCACCGGCGCGCGCCGCAGCTCGTGCGCGTGCGCGACGATGCGCACCCGGCGGGGCAGCTTGCGCAGCGCCGGAAGCGCGTCGAAGGCCACCCGGCTATCGGAGATGAGCACACCCTCCACGCCAAGCCGTTCGACGAGGCGCGGGAGCTCCTCGGCCGGGCTCCGGGAGGCCAGTCCCGGCAGGCAGAAGGCGCCCGTCAGGTGGGGCAGCAGCTCGGAGGCGTGGGCGAGCCTGGCCCCGGCGCGGGGCTCCTCCTGGGTGAGGAGAAGGTAGCGGCGCTGATGGGGGGCCGCCCGGGCCATCTCCTGGACGAGCTGCACCAGGGCCCGGCTGGTGGGGCCCGGCGCGAGCGATGGGGTGACCACCAGCACCGCGGGCGAGTCCCCGGTGAGCGGCGCGCCGAAGCGGGGGGGCTGCTCCAGGACATAGTTGCGCGTGTCCCGGCTGCGGGTGTCCGTCTGCACCGCGAGGGAGAGGGGGCCGGCTCGCACCGGTCCGCGCTCCTGCGCCGGGAGGGCGGGAGGCGGGGAGCTCAGGCGGGAGCGCAGCCCGCGCACCACTCCGGACCGCATCAACCGGTCGTGCATGGAGGGGTTCAGGGTCCCCTGCGCGAGGTGGTTCACCCCCTTGCCGATGAGCTTCGCGCCCAGACGCAGCAACTGGGTGCGCTCGGCCAGCACGGGGGCCGGAGGCGCCATGGGCGGCGGGGCCTGGGGGGCGCGCGCCACCGGCAGCGCCACACCCTCGGAGGGCGACAGGTGGGGACCCACCACCAGCGTCATCGGAGGCCGCGCGCCCCGGTGCTCCAGGTGGTGCGCCAGGTCCTCGACGAGGCTCTCTCCGAGCCGGGAAATGTCCGGCGCGTCGAGGAAGGCGGACGGCGCGAGGCAGAAGCCCACGCAGCGCGTGGAGGCGGCGCGCGTCTCCTGCTCGGACGGGAGGAAGCCCGGCCAGGCGCTGTCGGGCTCGGTGGTGACGAGCCACAGCACGGGCGGGTTGTGCTGCTGGAGCGTCCGCGCCACCTTCTCCAGCAGGAAGGGGTCGGCGCGCAGGGCCGCGGCGAGCGGCGCGTCCGCCACGCTCACCAGCACGCGCGAGCAGGGCACGTCACCGAAGACGGCCAGGTCCCCCTGGCGCGTCACCCGGCCGGTGTCCTCCACCACGCGGAAGTCCTGGAAGCGTTGTCCGGCCAGGGCGGCGCCCAGCTCCGGGCTCTCGGCGGCCACTCCCAGGAAGGGGTTGTGCCGGCGCTTCAGCTCCAGCAGCCGCGCCTCGTCCTGGAAGATGGGGCGCTCGCGGCGCAGTTGCTCCACCAGCATCGCGCGCTTCGCATCCGCGGCGGACAGCATGCTGTAGCCCCAGCGCCGGTAATGGAAGATGGGCTTGCCCAGGCTGCGCGCCTGGAAGCCCCTCTCCACGCAGGCGTGGATGTAGAACTCCCAGTCCTCGTACCCCTGCCGCATGCGCTCGTTGTAGAGGACGCCCGCGTCGAACACCGTGCGCCGGATGGCCGAGCTGCAGACCATCTGGTTCTCCCAGAGCTGCCGCCAGGGATTGAAGTGGAAGCATTTCCAGACGAAATTCTCGAGCCCGAAGTACTGGATGTCGGGATACCAGACGTCCACTTCGGGTGACGCGGCGATGGCGGTGGCGCAGGTCTCCAGCGCGTCGGGTGCCAGCCGGTCATCGGCGTCCAGCGGCAGAATCCAGTCGCCGGTGGCGGCGCGGATGCCGGAGTTGCGCGCGCCGGACAGGCCGCGGTTCTCCTGGCGGACGAGCTTCACGCCGCCCACGCACAGTTCATCCATGCGCTGCACGGAGTACGGGTCCGTGGAGCCGTCATCCACGACGATGATTTCGTGGGGCGGCAGCGTCTGGGCGCGGAGGCTGTCGAGGGCCTCGGCGAGGAACGCCCCCTGGTTGAAGCACGGAATGACAACACTGAAGCGGGGCGGTTGGGCACTCATGGGACCGGGGGCTATTACCCCACGCTCCTCTCAGCCCGCAAGCAAGGTGCCCGGGCCAGCTCGCTCCTTGCGCGAGGCCCCCTTGTTTTGCAGGAATCCTTCACCGAGCATGCAGGCAGGCTGCCTGCTCCCAGTGAATCCCCGCACGGTGAGCGTGCGAGCGGCCCCTGGCCGCCAGCAGGTCAGGGCAGCGGCCGGCCTCCCTGGAACTGGGCCATGCGGGTGGCGCGCTCCATCAGCTCGGCCTGGACCGAGCGCTTCTCGGCGGGGGTGGCCGGGGCGCGGCGGCGCCAGGTGCCGTCGGCCGTCAGCTCCCAGGCGGAGGTGTTGTCGGCCAGGCAGCGCTCCAGCATGTCGCGCACCTGCGTCACCAGGGTGGGGTCCTCCACCGGCGCGAGGATTTCCACGCGGTGGTCCAGGTTGCGAGGCATCAGGTCCGCGGAGCCGATATAGCAGCGCGTCTCCGTGCCGCGCTCGAAGAGGTAGACGCGCGAGTGCTCCAGGAAGCGGCCGAGCACGGACACCACGCGGATGTTCTCCGACACGCCGGGCACGCCGGGGCGCAGGCAGCAGATGCCGCGCACGTTGAGGTCCACCTTCACCCCCGCGCGGGACGCGTCGTAGAGGGCGCGGATGATGACGGGGTCCACCAGCGCGTTCATCTTCATCTGGATGCGTGACGGCCGCTCCATCGTGTGCGCCATGAGGGTGCGCTTGATTTCCTCCAGCAGCCCCTCGCGCATGGTGAGCGGCGCCACCAGCAGCTTGCGGAAGGACTTCGGCCGGCCGAAGCCGGTGAGGTAGTTGAACAGGTCCGCCACGTCCGCGCCGATGTCCGGGTCCCGGGTGAACAGGCCCAGGTCCGTGTAGAGGCGCGCCGTCTTCGGGTTGTAGTTGCCCGTGCCGATGTGCACGTAGTGCCGCACCCGCTCGCCCTCGCGCCGGACGATGAGGATGGCCTTGGCGTGCGTCTTCAGGGCCGGAATCCCGTAGACGACGTGCACGCCCGCCTCTTCCAGCGCGTTGGCCCACCGGATGTTGGTGCGCTCGTCGAAGCGGGCCTTCAGCTCCACCATGCACACGGCCTGCTTGCCGCTCTCCGTGGCCGTAATCAACGCGGGCACCAGCGGTGAGCTGTCCGACGTCCGGTACACCGTCTGCTTGATGGCGAGCACGTCCGGGTCGGCCACCGCCTCGGTGACGAAGCGCTCCACGGAGGAGGGAAAGGACTCGTACGGGTGGTGGACGAGCAGGTCGCCCCGGCGCATCGCGGACAGCACGGTGCCCCCGTCCTGCGAGTCCGCCTCCGGGCGCAGGCGCGGCTGGGTGACGGGTGTCCACGGCGGGTCCTTCAGCTCGGGGAAGCCGGGCCCGAAGGCGATGGCCGCCAGGTCCGACAGGCCCACCAGTCCCTGCTCCTCGTAGACCTGCCGCTCCTCCAGCCCCAGCGCCTCCACCAGGGGCTCCAGGAGCTTGGGGCTCATCCCCGCCTGGTACTCCAGGCGGATGACGTCGCCGAAGCGGCGCTGGCGCAGCTCCGTCTCCACGGCCTTGAGCAGGTCCTCCGCGTCCTCGGACACGGTGAAGTCCGCGTCGCGGGTGACGCGGAAGACGCCCCAGCTGAGCACCTCCATGCCGGGGAACAGGTCCGCCAGGTGCTGGGCGATGACCTCCTCCAGCGGGACGAAGACGTTGCCCTTCAGCGGCAGGAAGCGGGGAATCAGCTCCTTGGGCACCTTCACCCGCGCCATGCTCTCCTCGTCCGCATCCGGGTCCTTCAGCAGCACGGCGAGGCTGAGCGACAGGTTGGAGATGTACGGGAAGTGCCGCCCCAGGCCGATGGCCAGCGGGGTGAGCACGGGGAATATCTGCTCGCGGAAGCGCTGATCCACCTGGCCGCGCTGCTCGGGGTCCAAATCTCTCGCGGAGAGGATGCGCAGGCCCTTCTCCGCCAGCGCGGGGCGCAGCACCTTCTCGAAGCAGTCGGCGTGGCGCCGGCCCTGCTCGAAGATGCCCTCGTGCAGCTTGTCCAGCGTGTCGCCGGGCGAGGCGCCGTCGGGGACCAGCCTCGCCACGCCGCCTCGCACCTGCTCGTGCAGGCGGGCGACGCGAATCATGAAGAACTCGTCCAGGTTGCGGGCGTAGATGGAGACGAACTTCAGGCGCTCCAGCAGGGGGACGACCGGCGACTCGGCGAGCTGCAGGACGCGGTCATTGAAGGCCAGCCATGACAGCTCGCGGTTGAAGAAGAGCTCCGTGTCCACCGCCTCCGTGCCCGCGGGGAGGACGTCCCGCTCCACGGGCTTCTGGGTGGCACTCCGCCCGGCACCGCGCTTCGCCATGGTTCCGTGACTCCTGGTGGACTCCTGTAAAAAGGATGTAGCAGGCGCGTTCCCTGGGGATTGTAAACTTCCATGTCACCTGGGCTGCCGGGCCGCCGAGGGCATCTATGTCCCCCCTGGAGGGAGGGCAGGTATAAAGGTGGGGCGGCGTGGACTTTCTTGCATCCGGGTTATGAGGTCTGCATGTCAGGCGACGTGAGCACGACAGAAGCTTCCCCGGCCGAGTCCCGGGCGAATTCGGATGCCCTCTTCACGGCCTTCAAGGAAGGCGGGCCGGTGCCCCGCGGGCGCTGGGCGATGGCGCTGATGGCGGCCCTGGTGCCGGTGGTGCTGGGCGTGGGGTTCTGGGCGCTGGCGAAGGGCGAGGAGCACACGTACCGGCTCATCACGCCCACGGGCATCAAGTCCGTGCGCGGCGGCATGTCGACGGAGCAGGTGTCGGCCCTGCTGGGACGGCCGATTACGCTGGAGCGCGATGGCAGCGGGGCGGAGTGCTACCGCTACGGCCAGCCCAACCTCGTGAACCCGCAGTTCCTCATCTTCACGGTCTGCTACGAGGACGGGAAGCTGCGGGACGTGAAGCAGCAGAAGTTCTCCGCCTGGAAGGTGGACCCGGACACGAGCACCTTCGAGGCGCCGGGCGGCGACGCTCCGGCGGGTGAGGGGGCCGCGCCCGCGTCGGCGTCCACGCCGGGCTGAGCCCCGGCTCCTGGGGCTTCGGAACGCCGCTCGATGACCCCGGCGCCGGGGCCGGGCTGTCGCCCGCGCGCTGGCGCAGGGGCAGCGCCCTCTCCTGGGATGTGCGCCGCCGGTCAGGCTTCGTCGTCGGGCAGGAGCGTGCGCGGCAGCTCGCCGTCAGGGCCGAGGGGGCGCCAACCGGGTGGAGGTGGGTTGGCGACCTTGAAGCGGTTGGCGTCGCTCCAGTCCAGGGCGGGTATGTGCTCACGGGCTCAATCACAGTCTGTATCCGCCGCGTCCGCCCTGCCGTCCGCGTCGTTGTCCGCCCCATCCGCGCAGTGCCCCGCCTCCGTGGGCGCGTACTCGCTGACGTGCAGCGTGTAGCGGATGGGCGTGTCCTGGCCGGGGTTCGCCATGCCGTCCACCACCACCAGCACCGTCTGCCCCTGCGCCAGCGCCACCTTCACCGCGGGCGAGCCCTGCACGCTGGCGCTCGGATTCGCCGCGCACCCCAGCTCCGTGCCCCGGCAGCCGGTGAGCACGTAGAGCGCGTTGCCCCAGCCACCGGGAGACGTGTCGAAGACGAAGGTGCCCGCGCGCGGCGCCGTCCACAGGTGTGCGCGGTCCTGCTGGAGCAGCGCGCCGCAGGTGCCCTGGAAGCCGTCGCCGGAAGCCACCGTCTCGCTCTGGAAGGTGACGGGCAGCGCGCTGCCCAGGTCATGGTGCGCGCAGCCCCGTCCGCCGCAGCCCGGTGTCCCGTGGCAGTCCGTGTCCGCGCAGTCCACCCAGCGGTCCCCGTCGTTGTCCATGTTGTCGAAGCAGGCCCCCGCCTCGCTCGTGCGCAGCGCGTCGATGTGCAGCTCGAAGTAGCCCGCGCTGAAGCGGTCGCCGCTCGCCGAGTCCACCACCACCAGCACCGTCTCCCCCTGCGCCAGCGGCACCGTCACCCGCGCGCCGCCGCCGTAGCTGATGCCGCCCGTGGCGCACGCCAGCTCCGCGCCGCCGCATCCGCTCCGGCGCACGGACACCAGTGAGCGCAGCGCCGAGCGCGCCGTGTCGAAGGTGAAGGTGCCGCTCCTCGGCGCCGTCCAGCGGAAGCCCCGGTCCGGCGCCGGCCTCCCACCGCATGAGGCCCCATGGTCGTCCCCCGCGTACGCCGTGGAGCCCTTCGCCGTCACCGGCAGCGCGCCGCCCAGGTCCTGGTCCACGCACACCGCCTGCGTCGCGATGCAGACGTTGGAAACGCCGGGCGCGCCGCAGGACTCGCCCACCGGGCAGGTGCCGCAGTCCACCCTTCCGCCGCACCCGTCGCTCACGAGGCCGCAGTTCTTCCCCAGCAGGCCACAGGTGTACGGCCGGCACGCGGGCGCGCCGCACACGTTGGGTGTCCCGCCACCGCCACACGTCATCCCGTCCGGGCACTCGCCGCACTGGAGCGAGCCCCCGCACCCGTCGGGCACGGTGCCGCAGTCCTTCCCCAGCGCCTCGCACGTGGCCGGCGTGCAGGACGTCTGTCCGCACACGTTGGGTACGCCGCCCCCGCCGCACGTGCCGGGCGCCGTGCAGGTGCCGCACTCCAGCGCGCCGCCGCACCCATCCGGCACGGTGCCGCAGTTCTTCCCCAGTGACTCGCACGAGTCCGGAGTGCACGTGCCTCCACCGCACATGTTGGGCACGCCGCCCCCGCCGCACGTCTGGCCGTCCACGCAGGTGCCACACGAGAGCAGCCCGCCACAGCCGTCCGGCAGGCTGCCGCAATTCCTTCCCAGCGCCTCGCACGTGGCCGGCGTGCAGGGCGCGGCGCCACACACGTTGGGCACGCCGTCGCCGCCGCACGTCTGGCCACCCACGCAGGTGCCGCAGTCGAGCATCCCCCCGCACCCGTCCGACACCGGCCCGCAGTTCTTCCCCAGCACTTCACACGTGGCCGGAGCGCACTCCCTGTCTCCGCACACGTTGGGTGCGCCGCCTCCGCCGCACGTCCTCCCCGGAGCGCAGGTGCCGCACTCCAGCGTGCCGCCGCACCCGTCGGGCACGGCGCCGCAGTCCTTCCCCAGCGACGCGCAGGTGTCCGGAACGCAGGCCGCCTGTCCGCAGACGTACGGTGTCCCGCCTCCGCCACATGTCTCGGGGGCGGCGCACGTCCCGCAGTCGAGCACCCCGCCGCACCCGTCCGGCACCTGCCCGCACTCACGGCCCATTGCCGCGCAGGTGCCAGGCACGCACGGCGCGGCGCCGCACACGTTGTGCCGGCCCCCTCCGCCGCACGTCTCTCCCGGAGCGCAGGTGCCGCACTCCAGCGTGCCGCCACAGCCGTCGATGGCGATGCCGCAGTCCATGCCCTGCGAGGCACACGTCATCGGCTCGCAGCGGGACGGCTTCCGGGCATCCGCGGGCCCGGGGTGCGAGCCCGTGTCGGTACACGCCACCCACAGCGCCAGTCCACACGCCCAGACCCACGCCCCCAGACGTCCCTTGTCCCGCATGCGCTCCCGCCGCCCTCGCCCGCGTCCCAACGTGGTGCCGCGGCGGCTTCGTGCCCAGCAGCGCGCCGCGCGCCAGCGGGCCTTCTGGCGGCCGGTGGACAGACGCGGGCCTCGTGAGCGCACGATTCCCGACGGTGGTCCCGGTCCGCCGGCACGGCTGGCCTGGAATGGCACGTCCGCGCACCTTGCCCGGGCCGGGCTTCCGGCCTGCGGGAGGGGGCGGAGTGGGGCGACCGTGGACGTTCGCGCAGCGCGTGGGCGCGGGCTTTCTCGCCTCGCTGCTGGTGGCGCTCGTCCTGGCGGGGACCTCGGTGGTGGCGCTGCTGTCCGTGCGCACCAGCAACAAGGCGCGCATCCTGGACCTGTCCATGGACCTGCTGGAGGTGGAGCGGCTGCGCCGGGCCTTCAGCGACAAGGTGTCCAGCGGGCGCGGCTATGCGCTGTCGGGAGACCCGCTCTTCGCGCAGGACATGGCGGCGTCGCGCGAGCGCTTCACCGCCACCTATCAGCGGCTGAAGTCCCGGCTGGGCGGCGAAGCGGCCGCGCTGCTGGAGTCCGCCGCCCACGCGGAGCTGGAGCACGAGGACACCGTGCGGGAGCTGGTGCAGGCCAACGAGAGCGGCGCCGGACGCGAGCGGCTGGAGGAAATCTTCGAGTCGCGCGTGAGCGAGTCACGGCGGCGCGCCTTCGATGCGCTGCAAGGGCTCGAGGAGCACAGCGAGGCGCGGCTGTCGCTGGGCATCCAGGAGGCGGTGTCGACGGACCGGAGGACGCTCGTGCTCATCCTGCTCGTCGGAGGGCTGGGCCTGGTGGTGGCCGCGGTGCTGGCGTGGGTGCTGACGCGGCGGCTGAGGCCGCTCCACCAGGAAGCCGAGGCCCACGCGCGGCGCTTCCAGCTCCTGGTGGAGGGAGTCCGCGACTATGGCCTCGACCTGCTGGACAAGGAGGGCCGCGTGGTGAGCTGGAACCCGGGCGCGGAGCGGATGACGGGCTACCGCGAGAGCGAAATCCTGGGACGCCCGGACTCCATCTTCTACCCGCCGGAAGCGGCGGACGCGGGGCTGCCGGACAAGGACCTGGCGCGGGCGCGACGGAACGGACGGCTGTGCACGGAAGGGTGGCGCGTGCGCAGGGACGGCACGCGGTTCCTCGCGGAGGTCATCATCACCGCGCTGCGCGACGGGCAGGGACGGCTGCGGGGCTACGCCAAGGTGTCGCGCGACATCACCGAGCTGCGGCGGGCCGAGCGCACGCAGCGCCTCTTCGCGGAGGCCGGGCGCATCTTCCACCAGCTCCTGGACCCGGACCTGACGGTGGCGGAGCTGGCGCGGATGATGGTGCCGGAGGTGGCGGATGCGTGCCTGCTGTACCTGCTGACGCCCTCGGGGGAGCTGAAGCCCCGGGCGGTGACGCACGCGGTGCCGGAGAAGGAGCAGCGGATATGGGAGACGTTGCGGCGCTACCCGCCGACGCCCGAGTCGCCGCGAGAGCTCTGGCAGGTGCTGCGCTCGGGCCGCTCCGAGCTCGCCGGTGACGTGCCACCCGAGATGCTGGCGCAGAAGGCGGAGAGCCCGGAGCACCTGGAGCTGATGGAGAAGGTGGGCATCCACTCGTACCTCGTGGTGCCGCTGCGGGTGGGGCAGCAGACGCGGGGCGTGTTCGTGCTGCTGACGTCCACGCCGGGGCGGCGGCTGACGCTGACGGACCAGGTGCTCGTGGAGGAGCTGGCGGGGCGGGCGGCGCTCGCGCTGGACAACGCGCGGCTGTTCCGCGAGGCGCAGGAGGCGGTGGAGCTCATCGGCGTGGCGGCGCACGACTTGGGCAACCCGCTGAACACGCTGCAGCTCCTCCTGCGCAGGCTGCAGCGGACGGACCTGGTGGCCGGAGGTGAGAAGGTGCGCGAGGGGCTGGGCTCGGCGCTGAAGCAGGCGCAGCGGCTGGGACAGCTCCTGCACAACCTGCTGGACTTGTCGCGGCTGTCGTCCGGGAAGCTGGTGCTGGACGTGGCGCCGGTGGACCTGGCGGAGCTGACGCACGAGGTGGTGGAGCGCTTCGCCGAGCAGGCGGAGGAGGCGGGCTGCAAGCTGAGGTTCGACGCGGAGCTGGGGCTGGTGGGCCGGTGGGACCGGCTGCGGCTGGACAGGGTGGTGACGAACCTCCTCTCCAACGCGCTGAAGTTCGGAAAGGGGCACCCGGTGGGGGTGCGGGTGGAGCGGATGGGGGTGGCGCGGGCGCGGCTGGTGGTGTCGGACCAGGGCGTGGGCATCGCTCCGGAGTCCCATCGCCGCATCTTCGACCGTTTCGAGCGCGAACCGTCCGCGAGCCAGCACGCCGGCTTCGGCCTGGGGCTCTACATCGTGCGGCAACTGGTGGAGGCGCACGGGGGCACCATCCACGTGGAGAGCACGCCCGGCGAGGGCGCGATTTTCACGGTGGACCTGCCGCTGATGCACCTGGGCGCGGAGGTGGAGCTTCCGGCCCCGCCCATGCCGTCGTGAGCCGCGGTGCGAGTCACACGGGCAGCGTGGACTCGGAGACGGGAGCGAGGAAGCTGCGCAGCGGCGACTCGGCGGGGGCCTTCTCCCGCTCCTCGAGCAGCTCGAACTCCAGCGAGTCGTGCGCGCAGAACACGGTGACGTCGCGGCCGTGGCGCCGCACCAGCTCGCGCAGGCGGCGCAGGTTGTACCAGCGCAGGTAGCCGTCGGTCTGCATGAGCTTCTGGTAGAAGCGCAGGCCCGGGGTACACCGGTACCGGTCCAGGTCCATCTCCCCGTGGTAGAAGTACGCGTCCCCGGAGTGCAGCAGCCAGCCGTCCTCGGTCTGGATGGCCACGCCCGCGTGCCCCAGCGTGTGGCCCACCAGCGGCACCAGCAGGATTTCCGGCGGCAGGCCCTGCAAGTCCCTCACGCACTCGAAGCCGAACCAGCGCTCTCCGGCGCCGCCCGTGGGGTACGTCACCCAGTTCGACTCGGCCAGCCACTGCTGGGGCCGGAAGCGCCCCCGGTCCAGCGCCGACGCCTGCGCGGTGGCCTGGCGGTACTCGTCCGCGAGCAGGTGCACCCGGGCCTGGGGGAAGTCCTCCAGGCCGCCGGCGTGGTCGAAGTCCATGTGGGTGAGGATGATGTCGCGCACGTCCTCGGGCTTGAAGCCCAGCCGCTGCACCTGGCGGATGGCGGTGGACTCCTCCACCAGCCGGGGCCGGAGCAGCACGTTCAGGAACAGGGGCGCCAGCCGCGGGCGCGGGTGGAGGACGTCCTGCAGGCCGAAGCCGGTGTCCACGAGGATGAGCCCGTTGGCGCCCTCCACCAGCAGGCAGTGGCACGTCAGCGCCGCGGGTCCGGCGAAGCCCTTCCGCCCGTCCATCAGCCGGCCCCCGGGCGGGCACAGGGTGGTGCAGTTCAGGTGGTGGATGCGCATCGCTCCCGCTCCTCGACGTGAGGCCCCCGCCGGGGCCGCTCGGGTCCGGAGCAAAGGTGCGCTGTGCGGGTCCGGGGAGGAATCCACGGGCGCGCGAAGAGGCCGGGGCTCGCCTGTCCGGTTGATGCCCGGGCCGTCAGATGCGCTGGAGCTGCTCCACCGTCCGCTCCTCGCGGACGTTGCCGGTGTTGAGGGTGGAGGCGGGCTCGAAGAGGAGGACGTGGACCTCCTCCTCGGCGACGGGCCGGTGCTCGACGCCGCGGGGGATGATGATGAACTCGCCCGGGTCCACGTCCACGGTGCGCTCCCTCAATTCCATACGGAGGCGGCCGTGGAGGACGAGGAAGAGCTCGTCCTCGGCTTCATGGTGGTGCCAGACGAAGGGCCCCTGGAGCTTGACCACCTTCACCTGCTGGCCGTTCAGGTCTCCGACGACCTTGGGGGACCAGTGCTCGGAGAAGAGGGCGAGCTTCTGCGCGAGGTTCACCTTGTCCACGGTGGGGGCCGGGGTGGGCTCGGTGGCGGGGGTGTCCCCGGCCTCCGCGCGGCGGCGGGAATCCCAGCGCGGGGGACGGGCGACGGTAACGGTGGGACTCCGGGTGGGCGCGCTCATTCAGCCTCGGATTGTCTGTCTTTCGCCGAGGATAATCCCGCCCCCGGGCGAGGGGGAAAGGATGCCGGTCGAATAGCAGACGAATTCGGGGGGGACGGCCCCGTGCCCCGGCGTCAGTCCGGGAAGAACATCGGGTCGCGCGTGGTGACGAACGAGGAGATGGCGGAGGCCACCTCGGGAGGCAGTCCGGTGAACTGCACGCCCACGCCGGGCATCAGCTCCGGGGTGCGGGAGTTGGACTCGCGCACCCAGCGCACCACGCCCGTCACCTTCATCGGCCGGCCGCCCGGCAGCGTGAAGTCCAGCTCCACCTGCGTGCCGCGCGGCACCGGGTCCACCGTGGCGATGAAGACGCCGCCCTCGCTGATGTCCATCGAGAAGCCGGTGAAGAAGTTCGAGTCGCTGCGCATGTCGATGGACGTGTGCATCCGCACCCGTCCGTTGCGCCGCGCGTCCCTGCCGTCCTGCGCCGCCGCCGCGGGATGGGCCGCCGGAGCCGCGGGCATGGGAGCTCCCTGTGCCCGCGCCGTGGCCGCCGGCCGGGCCAGCTCGGCCTGACGCGCGCGCGCCGCCTCCTGCTGGGCCCGCGCCTGCGCTTCCTGCTGCGCCCGGGTGCGCGCCGCCGCCGCATCGACGTGGTGCTTCACCACCGTCTCCGCGTCGGCCACCGCGCGCGCCACGTGCGCCGCCTGCTCCTGGTGCGCCTTCAGCGCGGCGTGCATCTCCTGCCCCGCCTGACGCCGGGCATGCAGCGCCGCCTCGCGGGCCTTCAGCGCCTTCTCGCGCGAGGCCTCCACGTCCAGCGCGGGCACCGCGAGCGCCTCCAGCCCCGCGGCCTGCCCGGCCAGCGCCGGGTCCGCGCCGGGCTCCTGCTGGACTCGCGCCAGCGCCGCGCGCAACTGGTTCAGCCGGGTGGCGAGCGCGGAGGCCTCGGCGGTGGCGCGGGCCAGGTGCTCGGCGAGCTTCGCTTCATGGACGGACAGCTCACTCTCGGCACGAGTCAGCTCCGCCTCGCGGGAAGGAGGACGGGCAGCGGGAGACGGCGTGGTCATTCTCGGGGACTCCAAGCGGGCCCACTGTAGCGAGCCCCCGCGTCCCACGCATCCGCTCGTGCCTCCCGTCACCTGGGGAGGACTGTCCCACCCACCTTGGAGCAGGCGGGCGGGCAGGGGGGCAGGGCCGAGAATTCCAGGTGATTCCGGACCCGGGGCCTCAGTCCGCGCCCTTGATGCAGGCCACGGGCTTGAGGCGGTGGGCCACGCGGGCGAGGCCGGCCATCTCCACCGTCTCCAGCACGTCGTCCAGGTTCTTGTAGCAGGGCCCGGACTCGTCGAGCGGCGTGGTGCGGGTGTTGAGGAGGATGCCCGCCTCGGCCATGCGCTTGTCGGTGACGTCCTGCTTGAGCACGCGCCGGGCCTCGCCGCGGGACAGCCGGCGGCCGGAGCCGTGATTCACGGAGTAGATGGACTTCTGCGCCCCCTGCTCCGCGAAGAGGATGGCGCTGCCCGTCTCCATGGAGCCCGGAATCAGGATGGGGTGGCCCGTCTTCTCCCACGGGGTGCGCTTGAGGGCGGGGTGGTTGGCGGGGAACGCGCGCGTGGCGCCCTTGCGCGCGACGAACTTCCCGGCCTCCTTCTGGATGAGGTTGTGGGAAATCTCGTAGTAGACGCTGGCGGTGCCGCCGAAGACGTCCTCGAGCGCGGCGCACACGGCCTCGCCGATGATGAGCCGGTTGGCCACGGCGAAGTTGGCGGCCATGTTGTGGAGGTTCCAGTACTCGCGCCCCAGGGCGCTCTCCGCGTCCAGCCAGACGAAGTCCTCGCTGCGGCTCTTCAGGCCGAGCTGGGCCGCGCCCTCGACGAAGAAGTGCTTCGCGATGTTCCACCCGAAGCCGCGGCTGCCGGTGTGGAGCATCACCCAGACGCGGCCGTCCTGGTCCACCTGCATCTCGGTGAAGTGGTTGCCGCCGCCCAGGCTGCCGAGCTGGTCCCTCTTGCCGTAGGCGCGCTCGGGGATGTCCACGCGGTCATCCTCGACGGGGATGAAGTCGCGCTCCGTCACCGAGGAGCCGCGGCCCAGGGCCTTGGCGCCGTGGCGGACGACCTCGGAGAAGGTGCGGTCCGTCACCTTGCGCTGCTTCTGGACGCGGCTGGCGCCCACGCCCACGGCGATGCGCCGGGTGACTTCGTCAATCCACTTGCGGCGCTTGACGGGGTCGGCGACGTCCTCGGCCATGAGGGACGTCTGGAGTTGCACCATGCCGCAGCCGATGTCGTAGCCGGCGGCGGTGGGCAGGAGGACGCCGTCGGTCTCCACCACGGTGCCGATGGGCACGCCGTAGCCCACGTGGCAGTCGGGGGTGACGGCCACGCGGGTGACGCCGGGGAAGGACGCGGCGTTGACCACCTGGTCGAAGACGGCGTCCTCCAGGCCGGGCTCCTCGGGGCCCTCGCCCCAGAGCAGCTTGTCGGACAGGAACAGGTCCGCGTCGACCTTCATGCTCTTGGTCTTCGGCAGGACGTAATGGCCCTCGGCGGCCTTTTCCAAACGCTGCTTCCAGCTCATGACTTGAATCCCCAGGAGAGGGATGAACACGCGGCAGGGACGGGGGCGTCCGAGCGAAGCTGACCAGGGCCCCCTGGAGACACGCTCTTCACGAGGATGCTGGGAGGGCGGGCGGGAAGGCGAGCGATTTCCGTGCCGTCGTCGCCCATCTGGCGTAAGTGGGCGGCACGGGCCGGCGGGCCTCGGGGAGCACGGGCATGCGCGTCGAGCGGCTGGAGCTGACCAACTTCCGCGGTATCCGTCACCTCGCGCTGGACTTCCCCACGCAGACCACCGTGCTGGTGGGCATCAACGGCGTGGGCAAGTCGGCGGTGCTGGATGCCATTGCGCTGCTGATGGAGTGGGCCTTCGAGCGAATCCTCGAGGACCTCGAGCTGCAACGGGTCCGGCATACCCTCGATGCACGTGACGTCCGCATCGGTGCCAGGGGGTGGAAGCTCACCATCACGGCGCGCGAGGGAGACCAGACCTTCACGTGGGGTGAGTCGGCGGGGCAGCTTCCCGAAGGGGAGCCGGAGCTGAGCGGGGAGCCCGACCCCTACGGCCGCTTCCTGTGGGGGAAGACCCGGGAGCGGCCACGGCCCGCGCCGCCCCTGGTCGTGCAGTACTCCACGAGCCGGGGACAGTGGCTGAGCGCGCCGAGGGACTCGGAGGAGGAGCTGCCCGCGGAGGAGTGGAAGCGGGCCTTCCACGGCGCGCTGCCCGCGGGCGTCGGCACCTTCGACGACTTCTACACCTGGTTCCGGGAGCGCGAGGACCTGGAGAACGAGGAGCGGGCCCGCAGGCAGCAAGACCATCGCGACCGTCAGCTCGAAGCCGTCCGTGGCGCCATCAGCACGTTGCTGGGAGGCTTCTCCCACCTGCGCATCGAGCGCAGGCAGCAGCGCATGGCCATCCAGAAGCAGGACGAGACGCTCGACGTCATGCAGCTCTCCTCGGGAGAGAAGGCGCTGCTGACGCTGGTGGGAGACCTGTCCCGCAGGCTCTCGCTCCTCAACCCCGACCTGGAGGAGCCCCGGCTGGGCAACGGCCTGGTCCTCATCGACGAGGTGGACCTGCACCTGCACCCGCGCTGGCAGCGCACCATCATCGCGGACCTGGAGCGCACCTTCCCCAACTGCCAGTTCATCGTCACCACGCACTCGCCCCAGGTGCTGAGCGAGGTGAAGCCCGAGAGCATCTACCTGCTGGAGCGCCGGAACGGAGACACCGTCGCGGCGCGGCCGGGAGCGTCCTTCGGGCTCGACAGCAACCGCATCCTCGAGGACCTGATGGGCGTGGACGAGCGGCCCCGGTGCATCAAGGAGCGGCTCCAGGAGCTCTTCCGCCTCATCGACGAGGGGAAGCTCGAGGAGGCTCGCGCTGTCCGGGGGGAGCTGGCGGAGGAGATTGGCTCCGACGAGCCGAACTTCGCCAAGGCGGACGTGCTCATCCGCCGAAAGGAGCTGTTGCCCGGTGCGCCCCATCGTCCGAAGCGCTGAGCCGGCGTCGTTCAAGGACTGGAAGGCCCGGGCCTCGGCTCGCTGGCGCCCGACATGGGAGAACTTGAAGCGTCCGGAGAAGCCGGAGGTCTTGAGTGCCCTCCTGCGCGACCAGGGCTACGTCTGCTGCTATTGCGAGCGGCGCATCGACCCGGACAGGGCCCAGCGCGAGTCCCACATCGAGCACCTCCAGCCGCGCCACCACGCCCCCGAGCTCGCGCTGGAGTTCTCCAACCTGCTCGCCTGCTGCCAGGCGGGCCTGGAGGAACAGCCGCGCCAGGTGCCCGCCCACTGCGGCCACCTCAAGGGCGACACCCCCATCGAGGTGCATCCCCTGATGCGGGACTGTCGTGACTACTTCGTCTTCGACAGCGCGGGGGGCGTTCGCCCGAATGATGCCGACCCGGCCCGGGCCGCCGCGGCCCGCCGGACCATCGACACCCTGGGGCTCGACATCCCCAAGCTGGTCGCACAGCGCAACATGGCCATCGAGGCGGTCCTCCCCCTGCTGCAGGACGACGCGTTCGGCGATGATGCGCTGCGAGCCTTCCTGGCCGCGTTCGATGGAAAGGATGCGAAGGGGCACCACTCCCCATTCGCGACCGCTGTGGTGCAGGTCCTCTCGGGTTACCTGATGCCTGAGCGGGGCTGAGGTGGTCCCGCGGCGCGCGGTGTTGTCATCGCAACGCCCGAGGCGCACTTTTCGGCAGGGGGGGCCGGCTGCCCGGTTCACTCACGCGGTCGAGCGACCGTCGGCTCGCGTGCGAATGGCACGAATCCGCTCGGCGTGGGACTTGCCGCGTCCCGAAGCCATTCCCATCAATGGCTCAGCATCCAGGTAGGGGGTTGGGCGATGGGATTTCTTGGTGGGGTTTTCCTGGCGATGGCGCTGAACGCGGCGCCGGTGGAGCAGCCGGAGCAGAAGCCCGTGGAAGTGGCGGCCCCGGTGTTCAATCCGTCCGTGTGCGCGAAGAAGCGCGTGGACTCGTGTGGTTGCCACCACGTGTACGGCATCCGGCACTGCCATCCGAACCGCAAGGGTGAGCACTGCGAGGCACCGGTGAAGGCGCGGCTCCCGGCGGAGACTCCGGCGCCCGCGAAGACCCAGGCTCCCGAGCAGAAGAAGCAGCTCGACCCGAAGAAGTCGGTGTCCATGTAGGGCACGGGCGTGCTGGCGCGCCGGCCCGGAAGCGCGCGGACCCCGCGGGGCCGCGCCACCGGCCGGGTGGCGCGCTCGCGGAGGCGCGCACGGAACCTCCATTCCGGACATGGGCGGCCCGGGGGCCGACATGGCGGGGATGCGGGGCCTTGGCTGGTGGAGGCCTGGCAGAGCCCCCGGAATGGAGCTTCCGTTCCGGGAATGCCCGAGCGCCGCGCGCTCAGGAACTCGCCGGAGCGGAGCCCACCGGGTGCTACTCCGGCGAACAGCCCGCGACGGGCTGCTGTGCCACGGGCAGTGTCTCCGCGCGGCTCACCTCCAGCGGGCTGTCCGAGCGGATGATGACCCAGCGCGCCTGCGGCGACACCCGGAGCGCCACGGCGTTCGGGCCCAGGCGGCGCAGCTCGGGCCGGTAGGGCATCACTCCGACTCCGGGAGCCGCGCGAGTGTTTCCGGCGCCATGCCCGGGAACAGGCACCATCGTCAGCGGGCCTCCGGCATTGTCCGTGACAGGCACACCGGCCAGCGTTGCTCCCGCGAGACGCATCGCCGGAGGCACGGGCGCCAGCGTGGCCCCGTGAGGGCGGGCCCCGGCACCCGCCGCCGGAGCATGAGAAGGCACCGGGGGCTGGGTGATGAGCCGCCCCTGCACGATGGGGAGGCTCGACGACTCGCGGCGCGTGCCCGGCGGAGCCGCGGGAGGGAGCAACGGAATCGGCGCCACCCGTCCGGCCGCGCGCTGCAGCGCCTCCACGTTCAGCGGCGTGATGGAGGGCGCGGCCGGAAGCGGCCCCGTTGCGCGCGTCTCCTCGGCCGCGCGGAGGACATAGGCAGGGGGAGGCGGTGGTGGGCTCCTCCTGTCCGCGCGCGCGTCGAGCCGCTCGAAGAAGCCCGTGTTGCCGCTGTAGAGCCGCTCGTCCTCCATCGCGGTGGACGGCGGCTTCGGCTGGCCGAGCTGCGCCAGGTCCGAGTGGAGCATCGGGTCCTTCGGGTCCAGCTCGAGCGCGGCGCGCAGCGCCCCCCGGGCCCGCGACTCGCAGCCCTGCTCCATCAGCAGCGCCGCCGCCGCTCGGTACGAGGCGACGGCCGACTGCCGGTCCCCGGCGCGGCGGCAGCACTCCGCGTGCCGCACGCGCACGTTCGGGTCCTTCGGGGCCAGCCGGAGGATGCGCGCGTAGGTCTCCGCGCACTGCGCATAGCGCCCACGAACGAACAGGGCGTGCGCGGCTTCCTTCAGCTCCCTCAACTTCATCAGCTCCCGCTCGCCCATACCCTTGGCCCCCTTGCCAATGCGGGGGACAGGAAGCAGGGGGCATGCCGGGAAGCGCGGGGCCGTTGAAAGGTCCGGTGCCGGGCGGAGTCTCCACCCCCAGGCCCGGATGCCCGTTCCGCGACGTGCAGGCCTCCGCGCCCGGGGTACGAGGCCCGACGCACCCGGGCCGAACGAACCCGGGGTGAACCCTGTAAAAAGGGGGGAAGGGCGCTGTAACAAGGAAAGTCTTGGAGCGCCCCCTCCCCGCGCGCGGGTGCCGTGCTACCGGCCCTGCGGGGCAGCGCGGGCCTGGCGCGGCTTCTCCTGGCCCAGCAGCTTGTACGCCTGGTCGCGGTGCTGCTTCAGCGTGGGCAGCAGCGAGTCGAGCTGGCCCTTCAGCTCGGTGTTGCTGGCGAACTGCTGCTGGCCGGCCATCACCTTGGCGACGTCCGCGTCGTGGTCGCTCACCGCGTGCGCGAGGAAGGCGCGGTCGAAGGCGGGGCCCTGGAGCGACTGGAGCTTCGCCATGACGGCGTCGTCGGCGTTCTTCATCGTCTTGTGGAAGTCGTCATCCACCTTCGGCTCGCCGAGCGTCAGGTTCTTCTTCTGCGCGTAGGACAGCAGCTTCTGGTCCGCCGCCTGGTGGTCCTTCACCAGCCGCGCGCCGTAGTCCTTCACGCCCTTCGACACGCCCTTCTGCTGCGCGAGCTGGCCGAGCTGCACCTCCATCTGCTGCGAGTGGTGCAGCATCTCCAGGTAGGCCTTCTCGTCGGTGGGGATGGGCAGCAGGCCCTGGTCCATCAGCTTCGCGCCCTGTGCATCCGGCTGGGCGCCCTGGACCTGCTGGCCGGAGCCGCCCGTGCCCTGGCCCGTCGTGTCCTTCAGGCTCTCGCCCTGGTCGATGGCCTCCGCCTCGCCCATGCGGAGCATGCCCTGGGTGTCATCGGTCCCGTTCTGCGTGCTCTGCTGCTGCGTGTCGTCCTGCGCGACCGCGGCCCCGCCCATGGAGAGCGAGCCCATCAGCATCCAACCCATCCAGCGCTTCATTGCCTGCCTCCTCGGTTCTGGAAGTCCCGGCTCGAAGTTGGAGGCGGGCGGAGCCGGGCGGCCAGGGGAGGGCGGGCGGCGGAGCGGGCGTTCCGTCAGTGACTCCTGTCCCGGTGGTGCTTGTGACGGACCACCAGGAAGGTTGCGACGAACCCCACCGCGAAGAAGCCCACCAGCAGTTGGCCCCAGGGACCCTGGGGCTTGGCGGCCTCGATGAGGTCGAAGACGAGCTTGCCCGGACCCGCGCTGGAGCTCATGGCGTGGACCTCACGGCTCGGCGAGCAGGAACAGCGCGTGGGCGCTGGCGATGGGGCGGGTGCGGTCATCCTGCCAGGCCTCGACGCGCACGTTGGCGACGCGCCGGCCCTGGCGGGTGATGAGCGCCTTGGCGAAGGTGTCCTGCGGCTTGCCCGAGCGCAGGAAGTCCACGGTGAGCGAGATGACCTTGGGCACGCGCTCGGTGTCCGTCTGGAGGAGCAGCTCGAAGATGGCGGCGGACTCCAGCAGGGCGCCCAGGGTGCCGCCGTGCAGCGCCTGCAGGATGCTGTTGCCGATGAGCTTCGGCGAGTAGGCCATGCGGCAGAGCATCTCTCCGGCGAGGTTCTCCACGCCGATGCCCATGTAGCGCGTGTAGGGGATGGCGTCGGTGAGCTTGCGGTACTCGCGCGACTTGCGCACCTGGCGCACCAGCTCGGCGAGGGGAAGGGGGGTGGGCGTCGTCTCGCTCATGGCCGTCACTCTTCCGTCCTCATGAAGGTGCCCTGCGCGGAGGCCACCGGGTTGCTCTTGTCGCCCTGATGCACGAGCGCGCGGACGAAGGCCACCTGGCGGGTGAGCTTGTAGCACTCGGCCACGCAGGTCAGCGACACGCCGGGGCGCGCGGGGCGCAGGTAGTCGATGCGCAGGTCCAGGGTGACGAGCGGCGCGAAGCGGCCCAGCTTCAGGAACACGGCGGAGCCGCAGGACGCGTCGATGAGCGTCGTCACCGGCCCGCCGGCGAGCACGCCCGTCTCCGGGTTGCCGACGAGGAAGTCCGCGTAGGGCAGCTCGACGGTGGCCTCGGCGGGGCCGATGTCCACCAGCCTCAGGCCGAGCGCGTGGTTGTGTGGCACGGCGTCCGTGTAGAACACCGCGCAGCGCTCCATCCGCGCCGCCTTGTCCTCGGGAAGCGTGAAGTCCGACATGAAGCGCGGATACCAGAATCTCCGCCCCGTTGCGCGCTGCGTTTCGACGGGTGTCCACCCCTCCCACACCGGGGCGTTCCGGGACTTCCGCTCTCCGTCCAAGACATCCCCGGAAAGGGCGCGTGGCGGACTGTGGGGGCGAGCGTCGCGACGCCGGGCCGCTTGCACCCGCCCGCGAGTGACGGGCGGATGCACCGGGGACGGCTCTCCGCCCGTGCCGCGGCCGTTGGCGCGGGCCGCCTCCACGCAGGCGGATGGGCCGCCCGCGAGCGACGGGCGGCTCCCCGTCTGTGCCGCGACCGCTGGCGCGGGCCGCCTCCACGAAAGCGGATGAGCCGCCCACGTCCGCGACGGGCGGCTCCCCGCCTACGCCGCGACCGTGGGCGCCGGCGGCGTCGCGCCGAGCAGTCTCCACGCGTCCGCGAGAGACCGGCCGACGGGCCCCATCACCGCGTCATCGGACCAGTAGAAGGGGTGCACCAGCGGCGTCCACGAGAACAGCGGCCCGGCGAGGCGCACGGCGCAATCCTTCACGGCGTGACGGTACGCGGCGCTGAGGGGCTGGAGCGGCCAGGCGAAGATGTCGTCATCATCATGGAAGTTGAGCCACTCGCCGCCGAGCCCCGGGTGGTGGCGCTCCAGCTCCGGCGCGGGCACCAGGACGGGCCGGTCCAGCTCCGCGTTCCGGTAGCGCAGGCTCCACAGCGCCATGGGCGTGCCCAGCGTGTAGAAGCGGCTGAGTGTCTCGCCGCGCTCCAGGGGGGACGGACCCTGCGCGGCGCGCACCGTCTCCTCGATGATGTCGCGCCCGGTCTGCCGGTGGACCTGGAGGTCATAGAAGTAGTTGCTGGCGATGACGCTGCCCAGGCTGTGCGAGATGAACGCACAGGGGGGCGGTGTCTCCGGCCTTCTCGCGAAGCCGGGCGAGCGCCTCGGCCACCTTGCGGTGGATGGCGGTGTAGACGTCCGGGTCGGCGGGGTTGGACTGGTAGGCGATGATGTCGCCCACGAAGTGCACCATCAGCCAGCGCAGGCCGGGGTAGCGCTGGTCCATGCCGCGCGTGGACGGCCGCATCATGCGGAGCATGAGGGGCACCAGCGCGGACTCCCGGCCCTGGTTGACGGCGCGAATCCCGTCGTAGAGCGACTGCCAGTAGCCCTCCGCGTCGGGCGTGCCGTGCCGGGCGAGGAAGTCCCGCTCGGGGCCCTCCAGCACGGAGGCCCAGTTCACGGTCTCCACGACGAGTGCCTGCTCCGGCGCGGTGCGGGCCTGCGAGCCGAACTGCTCGCGCAGCTTGCGCAGGGCGGTGTCGAAGAGACCCGGGTCATCCACCTCGATGCCGTGGATGATGAGGACGGCGAGCTTCCTCATGGCCGGACCTCCCGGCCTGGACGCGGGCCCGTGGCCCGGACGGTGCTGCTCGGCTTCATGGTGTGTCCCCCCTGAGACGGTGTGACGCGACGGTCCAATCCGCTTCACCCGGAGAGCACCCTACCACCGCCAGGAAGAGGCCTGCCCGCCCGCCTGTTCACGGCGCCGCATCCTCCGGCCCCTGGGGGCCGGGTAGTCTCCACCACCCGACACACCCCGCCCTTTCACGAGGACTCACGGTGAAACGACTGACCTCCGCTCTCTGCGCCGCGCTGCTGCTGCCTGGCGCGCTGCTGGCCGCGCAGCCCACGACGACGCCTCCCGCCGCCCGTCAGGACCAACCTCCGGCGCCCGGGAAGAAGGACGAAGCCGCCCGCGAGGCCGCCCGCGCCGCGGAGGTGGACGGCGGCACCCCGGCCACCACCACCGCGGACGCCGCGAAGGAGGGCAAGGACAAGGACGCGTGGAAGGTGGACGCGCCGGGCTTCCCCGCCACCGAGGTGCGCATCGACGTCACCGAGGGCACGTGGATGAACGTGGACGTCAGCCCGCGAGGGGACGAGCTCGTCTTCGACCTGCTGGGGGACCTCTACGTGCTGCCCATCGGCGGCGGCGAGGCGAAGGCGGTGACGACGGGTGTCGCCTGGGACATGCAGCCGCGCTTCAGCCCGGACGGGAAGTCCATCGCCTTCACCAGTGACAGGGGCGGCGGCGACAACGTCTGGGTGGTGAAGCGGGACGGCTCGGACGCGCAGGCGGTGACGCAGGAGAAGTTCCGCCTGCTCAACAGCCCGGCGTGGAGCCCGGACGGCCAGTTCATCGTCGCGCGCAAGCACTTCACCGCGCGCCGCTCGCTGGGCGCGGGCGAGGTGTGGATGTACCACCGCTCCGGCGGCGAGGGCGTGCAGCTCACCGAGCGCACCAACGACCAGAAGGATTTGGGCGAGCCCGCGTTCTCCCCGGACGGCCGCTACGTCTACTTCAGCCAGGACATCACCCCGGGCAAGACGTTCGAGTACAACAAGGACCCGAACGGGGAAATCTACGCCATCCAGCGGCTGGATTTGGAGACGAAGGAAATCGACCCCTTCGTCACCGGCCCGGGGGGCGCCATCCGGCCCACGCCGTCGCGGGACGGGAAGCAGCTCGCGTTCGTCCGGCGCGTGCGCGGCAAGAGCGTGCTCTACGTCACGGACGTGGACTCCGGCGCCGAGCGCCCGCTGTATGACGGGCTCGACCGGGACATGCAGGAGACGTGGGCCATCCACGGCGTGTACCCGGGCATGGCGTGGACGCCGGACAACACGTCGATTGTCTTCTGGGCGGGCGGCAAGCTGCAGCGCATCGACGTGGCGACGAAGAAGGTGACGCCCATCCCCTTCCGGGTGAGGGGCACGCGCACCCTCTTCCAGGCCGTCCGCACACCGCAGGCGGTGGCGCCCGAGCGCTTCACGGCGAAGATGCTGCGCTGGGTGCAGGTGTCGCCGCGCGGGGACCGCGTGGTGTACCAGGCGCTGGGCAAGCTGTACGTGCGCGAGCTGCCCAACGGCACGCCGAGGCGGCTGACGAAGCAGGAGGAGCACCTGGAGTTCTACCCGTCGTTCTCCCGCGACGGGAAGTCCATCGTCTACACGACGTGGGACGACGAGAAGCTGGGCTCCATCCGGGTGGTGCCGGCCACGGGGGGTGAGGGGAAGGTGCTGACGTCGAAGCCGGGCTACTACGTGGAGCCGGCGCTGAGCCCGGACGGCAAGGCGCTGGTGTACCGCGCGTCGGGTGACGGCTACCTGATGCCGGGCCAGTGGAGCCGGGAGACGGGCCTGTTCGTGATGCCGGTGTCCGGTGGCACGCCGCGGCGGCTGTCGCGGGACGGCGAGCAGCCGCACTTCGGCGCGCGCCCGGACCGCGTGTACTTCCTGCACGTGGAGTCGAAGGAGAAGGAGGACGTGCGCTCGCTGAAGAGCGTGGCGCTGGACGGGAGCCAGGAGCGCACGCACCTGACGAGCGCGGAGGCGACGGAGCTGCGGGTGTCCCCGGACGAGAAGTGGGTGGCGTTCCGGGAGAACTTCAACGCGTTCCTGATGCCCTTCCCGCGAGGGGCGAAGTCGGCGTCGGCGGGGCCGGACGCGAAGGCGCTGCCGGTGGCGCGGGTGACGAAGGACGCGGGCGAGTACCTGCACTGGTCGGGTGACAGCAAGCGCCTGCACTGGGCGCTGGGGCCCGAGCTCTTCACGCGCGAGCTGAAGGACAGCTTCCGCTTCATGGACGGCGCGCCGGAGAAGCTGCCGGAGGCGCCGGCGAAGGGCGTGGACATCTCCTTCCTGGCGAAGTCGGACGTGCCGGAGGGCACGCTGGCGCTGGTGGGCGGGCGCGTCATCACGATGAAGGGTGACGAGGTGCTGGAGCAGGGCGTGGTGGTGGTGCGGGGCAACCGCATCGTCGCGGTGGGGCCGGTGGGGAAGGTGCAGGTGCCGGCGGGGGCGAAGGTGGTGGACGTGAAGGGGAAGACGTTGATGCCGGGGCTCATCGACGTGCACTGGCACGGGGCCATGGGCGTGGACGGGCTGATGCCGGAGCAGAGCTGGGTGCATGCGGCGTCGCTGGCGTTCGGCGTGACGACGCTGCATGACCCGTCCAACGCCTCGTCGCAGGTGTTCGCCGCGAGCGAGCTGGGGAAGACGGGGGCGCTGCTGGCGCCGCGCATCTTCTCCACGGGCACCATCCTCTACGGCGCGGCGGGGGCGGGCTACCGGGCGCCGGTTGAATCGCTGGATGACGCGCGCTCGCACCTGCGGCGGATGAAGGCCATCGGGGCGTTCAGCGTGAAGAGCTACAACCAGCCGCGGAGAGACCAGCGGCAGAAGGTGCTGCAGGCGGCGCGCGAGCTGGGGATGCTGGTGGTGCCGGAGGGTGGCTCGCTGCTGCAGCACAACCTGACGATGGTGGTGGACGGGCACACCGGGGTGGAGCACGCGATTCCGGTGGCGCGCATCTACGCGGACGTGAAGCAGCTCTGGGGAAAGAGCGGCACGGGCTACACGCCGACGCTGGGCGTGGCGTACGGCGGCATCTGGGGTGAGAACTACTGGTACCAGAAGACGAAGGTGTGGGAGGACGAGCGGCTGTTGTCCTTCGTGCCGCGGCGGGTGGTGGACTCGAAGAGCCTGCGTCCGGCGAAGCTGGTGACGGACGAGGACTTCAACCACTTCAACGCGGCGAAGGTGGCGCGCGAGCTGAATGACGCGGGTGTGAGCGTGCAGCTGGGCGCGCACGGCCAGCGCGAGGGCCTGGCGGCGCACTGGGAGCTGTGGATGTTCGGCCAGGGAGGGATGAAGCCCTTGCAGGCCCTCCGGGCGGCGACGCTGAACGGCGCGCGCTACCTGGGGATGGACGGCGAGGTGGGCTCGCTGGAGGAGGGCAAGCTGGCGGACCTCATCGTGCTGGACAAGAACCCGCTGGAGGAGCTCCGGAACAGCCGCACGGTGCGCTACACGATGGTGAACGGGCGGCTGTACGACGCGGCCACGCTCAACGAGGTGGGGACGCGTCAGCGCCAGCGCGCGAAGTTCTTCTTCGAGAAGGACGGCAACGAGGGCTGGAGCCCGAAGGCCACGGCGCACACGCACACGAGCGAGTGCGACTGAGCCCGCTGTGAGGACCGGGACCTCCTGGCGTGTGCGCCGGGAGGTCCCGAGTCTGGGGGAGTGTCGAGGGAGGCTTCTCGGCTTGGGGGGGCCAGAGGCCCTGGTAGGTTGTGGGAGACGCTCTCCATTCGGACCCCCCTGCTCTCGGACTCTCCGGACGGCACCACCCATCGCATTCATGTGAAGGGGCAGGTCGCCACCGTCCTGCGTTTCGAGCTGCCGTGCGACCCGGCCAGGACGAAGCTGCTGGGCTGGGAGGGCCGCTTCGAGCCACCTCTCGTGGGCGGCAGGAAGGTGGTTCTGGAGCCACTGCGAGACCTCGCGCCCGAGGAAGGCGTTCCTCTTCTCGTGACGCTCGCGGATGGAACGGAGATTCCGTTTCTGGTGCGACCGCCGCGGCAAGAGGAGTGGGGTAGGGCGGACCAGCAGGTCAACGTGTTCAGGGACCGTGAGAGCTACGATGCCGTGCTCTCATCCCTGCATGACGCGCTCAAGAAGAAGCGCGTGCTTGAAGAGCAGGTCGAGCGCTACCGAATGGAGGAGACCTCGGCGGACCATGCCCTGGCGGCCCTGCTGGCGAGCGGCGCCATTGCTCAGACGCCGTTCGTCATGTACCGGCGCTGGGCGGGGAGGGACGAGGACGCCGAGGTTGAGACGCTCGTCTTCAAGGGGAAGGACAAGGCGGCGGTTGTATTCAAGGTCCGGAACCATGACACGCAGCGGGACTGGAGCATCAAGGAGGCCCGCCTGATGACCGTTTCCGGTGGTCAGCGCCGAGCCGTCGCTGTTCGTGCGACTCAGGATTCGATTCCTCCTGGAGCGTCCGGCGCGATTGCCTTCGTCGTGGACGGCGGTGCGTTCGTGGAGGGTGGCGCTCTGACGAACCTGATGTTGGAACTCTACCGGCACGACGGGCTCAGGCACGCCTACGTCTTGCTGGAACACAACCTCGCCCGGAAGTAAGAGCGACCAGGATGGCTGACAACAAGCTCGCGCTCCTGTGCTGGACCTCCCTTCTCCTGATGGCCTCCGGGTGCGCCGGAGCCACCATGGGTGGAGTCGCTCTTCGTGCCGATGGGACGCCAGGGCCGGAGAAGTGCCCCGAGGAATCGCGAAAGGCGATGCGCTATCTCAGGATGTTCGTCGGGGAGTCCGCCTGGGTTGATCTCGATGCGAACCAGGCCGATAACCATCCCATCACCCTGTCGTCATCCGCTACTACGAGGCTCAGCCCGTCAGGGGAGGCGACAAGGTGCCTATCTGCGCTGTCGCCCGGCTTGGCAAGGGGCAGCTCATGAAGCGGCCTGAGTCCAAGCCTGGGACGGCCATCCTCGAATTCCCGCGCGCGGGGGTCGACATCGTGGACGAGTTCCGCTGAGCCACCCGGCTTCCGTGGACGTGACGGCTCAGATGTCTTCTGCCTCATCGGTCACGTCCTTGGGGATCAACGCCTCGAATAGCGCGGAGGGTTTGTCCATGAGAGGTCTGCTCCTCGTGGCGGTCGTCGTCCTGTCCGGTTGCGCGCGAAACCAGGGCTGGCGCCCTGCTCCAGTCGAGGAAGATACGTCCATCGTCTTCCCGGACCTCTTCGACCGCGAGGCAGCACGGATGAGCGCCCAGAGCCAGCCATATGAGTTGGACGGTGTGTTGCTCCGGGCCATTGCGATTGCGGCCAATGACTTCCTGCCTCCTGACTCCACGAAGCGGTCATGCTGGAACAGGCAGGAGTCATACCGCTATCGGGTCATCAAGCAGGGAGACGTCGTCTTCGTGCGGCTCTCCGCTGACCCCGAGTCCTGCAAGCCTGGCCCCCGGATGCTGGATGGCGGCGTGAAGTACGCCATCAGCACCGATGGGCGCATCCTCCGGCGGCTCTTTGATGGTGAACCCGAAACGCTTCCCACTTCGGAAGGGCCGGATGCAGGGATGCCGGAGACCTCGTCCGGCCCGTCCATTCCCGTCGGTGACACCACCTGGGGAGAGCCGCAGCCACTTCCAAGGTGGTTGGATGGCGGCTCTTGATTGCGACTGATTCGGGACGCGGATGAGTCCTGCCGCGGAGCCGTCTCGGCCACGCAGTAGCCGCAACGGCAACCCGGGCATGTTCGGAGTGCCCGGAGACCGAGAACCCGCGAAGCCCCAGGCCCTGTCTCCCATGCCACGACTTCTCGTCATGTCAGCCCCCCGGGCCGCCCTGCGCGGAATGGAGCGTCCGTTCCGCATGGCCTGTCAGGCGCTCACCACTCATGGGCCCCGCCTCACCACCCGGCACGTCAGCCCCGAGCCGCCCAGGTCCCGAATGGAACTTCCATTCCGCGTGGCCCGCCACGCGCTCACCACGTATGGGCCCCGCCTCTCCACCTTGTCAGTCCCCGCCCGGGCCGCCCTGCGCGGAATGGAGCGTCCGTTCCGCGCGGCCCGCGCAGCCCTCACCGCGCCTCGCCCCCAACCTCTTTGCCATGTCGGCTCCCCCGGGCCGCCACGCGCGGAATGGAGCATCCATTCCGCGTGACCCGCCGAGTCCTCTCCGGTGGCGGGCCCCAACCCACCTGGCATGTCAGCCCCCTGAGATAGACACCATGCCGCGGGAGGAGCACTCCTTTCAGCGGAGCGTCGTCCCAGGGGCGAGAGGGAGGGGAAGGGGTATGTGGACGGCGGAGCAGCTGTACCTCATGAGCATGCGGGACTCGGCGGCGGTGATGGCGCGGCGGGGCTACGGCAACGTACGGGCCGAGGAGATGGCGAGGGCCGCGAACCTGTCGGTGGGCAGCTTCTACCGGCGCTACGGCAGCAAGGGCGCCTTCGCCCACCGGGTGCGCCAGTGGGCCGACAGCGAGCTGTGCCGCATCGCGCGCATCGTCTTCGAGGTGGAGCCGAGCTCGCGGGAGGGCCGCGGCTTCCGCGAGGACTTCGACGACTTCTGGCAGCAGCTGGCCTGGTTCGCGACGCGGAGGCCGGAGTGCTTCCACTTCGCCTTCATGCACTGGCACGAGGACTCGCTCGAGCCGCAGTCCTTTGGGGACGAGGCGCGGGCGCTGGTGCGCGAGGTGCTGGCCCTCGGTGAGCGCGAGGGGGCGCTGGCGCCGGGCAGCGCCCGGGTGGGAGAGGGACTCATCTGGGGAGCGCTGGCGGAGTTGGTGCGAGCACTGGCCCGGGGCGAGGAGGGGGCGCTGGTCGAGGAAGACGTCAACGCCGCGGGCCGGGCCCTCTGGAAGGCGCTGGCTGCGGAGGAGGACTCGCCCTCCCGAGGCTCCGACACGCCTCCTTCTGGGGCGGCGAGGACGGAAGACCTCGAGCCTGGAGTCACCGGCACGCTTGCGTCTGTCGCGGAGCACATCGAGGCCGAGAGGACTGGCGGCTCCGCGTTGGCCACCGGTGCTGCATCGCCAGAGGTGCCCGTCTCCGACGGAGTGGTGCCGGGGCATGCTCTCCGAGAAAGTGGCGCACTCTCAACGCACGCCGAATCTCCGCCCCCATGCGCTCCCCGGCAATGCGAGCGCCTGGCCGTGTCATCTTGCCGTCGCGCCGCCTGGCCTTCGCGGGACACATGCCAGGGGGCTCGATGGAGGGATGCGCGGGTCGAGTGCCTTGGCTCCCGGGCGGCCGCGAACGCGGCGAGACGTCCATCCTGGTCCGTGCAACGCGAGGGCATTCACCGAGGGCCGCCCCGTTCGCGCCTTCGCCGATGCACCGCCATGGCCCAGGCACCGCCAGGCGGCGCTCTGCCTCGTGCGAATCCCTACCGCGCACGAATGAGCCGGCTGTGAGGGCTTGGACCTCCTGGCCTGTGCGCCGGGAGGTCCCGAGTCCAGGAGCGTCGTCACTCCGGGTCGACTGCCTTCTCCCTCTTTGCATCGATGATTCGGACCCTGCCGTCCGGATGCATTGCGTACATCCAGCGTGAGTCCAGGCCGGTTACGTACAGCGCATTGAGCTCCGGGTAGAGCATCAGCAGGGCCCACTCGGTCTCCACCGGTCCGGGAAACAAGACGTGCGAGTGCACGATGGCCTCGGGGCGTTGCCCCTCCGAATCCTCGCGGAGGTCCACCGGGATGATGCTCTTGTGCAGCGCGACCTCTTCGAGGACCTTGCGCCCATCCCGGCTGAAGTCGAAGCGGAAGTCACCGCCGAGTACATACAGCCCTCGTTCATTGAAGCCCTGCAGCACGTAGACGGAGAGGGCCCCTTCCTCCGCATAGACCACGGGATTGAGCTGCCGCCTGCCATGGGTGGCGTAGGCCCGTTGCGTGGCCGTCCTCACGGCGCGTGCCTCGGCGCTGAAGTCCGCGGGCAGCGCGCTCAGGGGCATCGGCTCCATCTTCTCGGGCACCGCACGCGGCGAGCGGAAGGCGTACCCGGGCACGAAGGTGCCCTGGTCATCCAGCTTGCCGAAGAGGCCGTACCAGGTGTCGCCTCGGGGCACGGTGAGGAAGAACTCCAGCTTCGACTCGTCGCGCTCCTCCATCGCCAGCAGGAGGTCGGTGGCGCCGATGGCGGCGCGCTCCGCGTCCACGATGTACATCGCGCGCTTGCGCACGGCATCGAGCGCGGCCTTGGACAGTGGAGCGTCCGGAGACCGGGCCGCGGTGGTGGAAGCGCCCTCCTCCCGAGGCTTCACGGACGGGGGGGAGGTGCGGGAACAGCCACAGAGGCACAGCAACGCCAGCAGCCAGCGGGAATGGGAACGCATGTCGGGCGATGATGGTACGCCGCCATGCGGCCACATCATGGTCGAATCACGGACGGTTCATCTTTCGAGCACGAGGCAGCGCTAGAGTCCCCTCCATGCCCGTCCACATCGTCGAAGGAGACCTGCTCGACCAGCCGGTGGAGGCCATCGTCAACGCCTGGAACCGGAACATCATCCCCTGGTGGCTGCTCCTGCCGCAGGGCGTGTCCGGAGCCATCAAGCGCAAGGCGGGGCTCGGTCCGTTCCGCGAATTGGCCCGCGTGGGGCCGATGCCGCTCGGCACGGCGGTGGTGACCTCGGCCGGACGGCTTCCCTACAAGGCCATCATCCACGTGGCCGGCATCAACATGCTCTGGCGCGCATCGGAGCGCTCCATCCAGGACTCCGTCCGCAACGCATTGGCCCGGGCGCGCGAGCTCGGCCTCACCTCACTGGCCGTCCCGCTCATCGGCGCAGGCTCCGGAGGCTTCGACGAGCAGCGGGCCCTGGAAGTGATGCGCACCGTCCTGGACGCCGAGGCCGGCGCCCTGGAGGTGCGCGTGGTTCGCTTCCGTCGCTCCTGACCCCGGGCCTCGATTCGGGGCATTCCAATCCAGCCTCGGAAATCACGTATGCTCCCGGACCGTGGTTCAGTGGTCCGGGGGACATCTTTGAGCGCGGGCACCCTGTCGTACGTCGTGGCTTCATCCATCTTCTCGTCCCGGCGTGTGCCGCGGGGCACCTCCATCTCCTCCGCCGCGCGGGTGGCGCCATGAGCCGCATTCGAGCGGTCACCTGGAGCGCGCTCGTCGCCCTGGGCCTCGGTCTGGCGGGATGCCCCGGCCCTGGCCCCGACCCATACCCCGACCCCGGCCCGGGGCCCGACCCCGAGGGAGAGCCGCTCCGCTTCGAGGTGGGCACGGGCCGAAGGTTCACGCCCATCGAGGACGGCGGCACGCTCGAGCTGACCTCGGGAGGCCAGGGCAGCCAGCACGTCTTCGTGTCGATGCGGGCCTGGAACCTGAATGACATGAAGGCCCGCGTGGAGATGTCCCTGGAGCGGACCTCGGACGGGGTGCGCGTGTCGGCTCCCTACGCGGTGGACCTGCGCTTCACCCAGGCCACCACGGAGGGCGCCCCCGCCCTGCTGGAGGGCTTGTTGCTGGTGGTCCCCAGTGTGTCCGAGGCCCTGGGCCGGGAGGTGCGCCTGAAGGCGTCCTTCGTCGCGGAGTCTGGCGAGCACGGCTCCGACACGCGCACCGCCACGCTCCAGTGGGAGACCTACCCGTAACACGTGGCACCCCACCTCCCTGAAGTGAACCCCGCGGTACGCAGGAGCACCTCCATGCAGGAGCACCCCTTCACCCCCTCCACGCCACGGGCGCGTGTGAGAGGCGCATGGCTGCTGCCCGTGCTGCTGGGAGCCCTGCTCACCGGCTGTCCGGATGACCCCGAGCCCGAGCCACAGCCCGAGCCCATCCCCTGGGCCGCCGTGGCCGAGGCCCGGCCGGAGGCGCTGCTCGCGGTGTCGGGCCGCTCGCGCTCTGACGTGTGGGCGGTGGGCGCGGACCGGGGCCGCGGGCCCACCGTGCTCCACTTCGACGGCACGGCTTGGAAGGAGTTGCCCACCGGCGTGCGCGGAGACCTGTGGTGGGTCCACGCCTTCCAGGACGGCCCGGTGATGATGTCCGGCGGCAACGCCAACATCCTCCGCTACGAGGGCGGCACCTTCACTCGCATGTCCACGCCGGGCCTGGCGCGCCACACGGTGTACGGCCTGTGGGGCTCACGACCGGATGACGTGTACGCGGTGGGCAGCGTGTCCGACCGCGGCGGCTTCATCTGGCACTACGACGGCGCGCGGTGGAGCGAGGTGGCGCTGCCATTCGCGGACCTGCCACGCACGGCCGATGGAGACCTCCCCGGCTTCTTCAAGGTGTGGGGCACCGGCGGTGACGTGTATGTGGTGGGCGCGCAGGGCGTGGTGCTGCGCTCGCGCGGGGGCGGAGCCTTCGCGAGGCTTCCCACCGGCACCACCAGCCGCCTCTTCACGGTGCACGGTGCCGGCGGCGTCGTGACGGTGGTGGGCGGCGAGGGCCAGGGAGAAATCCTGGAGCTGGACGAGTCCGCCGGCCGCTTCGTGAGCCGCTCCCCGGAGGGGTGCCCGCTCCTCCAGGGCGTGTCCCTGGCGGAGGACGGCACCGGCTGGGCCACGGGCTTCCGGGGCGAGGTGTACCAGCGCAAGGCAGGCGTCTGGGCGCGGGCGGACATTGGCTCGCCGCCGCTGGTGGAGTCCCTGCACGCGACGTGGACGGACCCGGAGGGGGGCGTGTGGGCGGTGGGCGGCAACGTGCTGTCGGGCTCGCTCGACGTGGGCGCGCTGCTGCACCGGGGGCCGGAGGTGGCGCGGGTTCCTCCGGTGGAGACCGTCCCTCCGCCCGCGGTGAGCTGTCCCGCGTCGGCGGTGGACCCTCGTCCGGCGGGCACCATCGCCCGCCGGTGGAACGAGCAGATTCTCAACGCCATCCGCCGCGACATTCCCCGGCCGACGGTGCACGCGCGCAACCTGTATCACCTGTCCGCGGCCATGTGGGACGCGTGGGCCGCCTACGACGCGACGGCGGACGGCACCTTCCTGCGTGAGAAGCACACCGCCCAGGACGTGGCGGCGGCGCGCGCGGAGGCCCTCAGCTACGCCGCCTACCGTGTGCTCACGCACCGCTATGCGAAGTCCACCGGCGGGCTCACCTCCGCGGCGTGCTTCCGCGCCTTCATGGAGAAGCTCGGGTACGCGCCGGACGACACCACCACTGCGGGAGACAGCCCTCGCGCGCTGGGCAACCGCATCGGCCAGGCCATCATCCGCGCGGGCGCGGACGACGGCGCCAACGAGCAGAACGACTACAAGGACACCACGGGCTTCCAGTTCGTGAACGCGCCGCTGGTGGTGGACACGCCGGGTGCGACGCTGGTGAACCCCTCGCTGTGGCAGCCGCTCAACCTGGCGGTGGCCGTCACCCAGAACGGCATCATCACCTCGGCGGGTGTGCAGGGCTACATCGGCGCGCACTGGACGAACGTGACGCCGTTCGCCCTGACGCGGCCGGAGGGCGGCGGGCTGTACCTGGACCCGGGCGCGCCGCCGGTGTTCGGCGCGGAGCTGCGGACGAACGTGGTGGAGGTGCTGCGGAAGACGAGCTGGCTCGGCAGCGATGAGCTCATGGACCTGTCGCCCGGCGCGTACGGCAACAACAGCCTGGGCGCGAATGACGGCACCGGCCATCCCGTCAATCCCATCACCGGCCAGCCGTACACGCCGCACCTCGTGAGGCGT
This sequence comes from Myxococcus sp. RHSTA-1-4, assembly GCF_020037125.1. GTDB lineage: Bacteria > Myxococcota > Myxococcia > Myxococcales > Myxococcaceae > Myxococcus. Next base: position 131,208 of record NZ_JAIQDG010000008.1, on the reverse strand, counting down.
GGGGACTTCGGCCGCGTGCTGGCGGAGTTCTGGGCGGACGGCCCGAAGTCGGAGACGCCGCCGGGGCACTGGAACGTGCTCGCCAACTCGGTGGCGGACTCGCCGGGCTTCTCGCGGCGCCTCTTCGGCGCGGGCGAGGCGCTGGACCCGCTGGAGTGGGACGTGAAGGTGTACCTCGCGCTCAACGGCGCCGTGCATGACGCGGCCATCGTCGCGTGGGAAATCAAGCGCGCCTTCATCGCCGCGCGCCCCATCTCCCTCATCCGTTACATGGGCAAGCTGGGCCAGTCCACGGACCCGAGCGGGCCGTCGTACCACCCGGACGGCCTGCCGCTGGTGCCGGGGCTCATCGAGGTCGTCACGCCGGAGAGCTCCGCGCCGGGACAGCGGCACGCGCACCTGGCGCACTTCCAGGGACAGGTGGTGGTGCTCTCGTGGAGGGGCGAGCCGGGAGACCGCCGCAACGAGGTGGGCGGCTCCGGCTGGATTCGGGCGGTGGAGTGGATTCCCTTCCAGCTCCGCACCTTCGTGACGCCCGCCTTCCCGGGCTTCATCTCCGGGCACAGCACCTTCAGCCGCTCCGCCGCCGAGGTGCTCACCTCCCTCACCGGCAGCGCGTACTTCCCCGGCGGCCTGGGCGAGTTCGTTGCCAGCGCCAACGCCTACCTCACCTTCGAGCGAGGCCCCTCCACCGACGTGCGCTTGCAGTGGGCCACGTACTACGACGCCGCGGACCAGGCGGGACAGTCGCGCCTGTGGGGCGGCATCCACGTGGCGCCGGATGACTTCGTGGGCCGCCGGCTCGGCAGCAGGGTGGGCCTGTCCGCTGTCGCTCGGGCACGGGCCTTCTTCGACGGCACCGCGGTCCCCTGAACAAGCAAAAGGCCCCGGCCAAAGAGGCTGGGGCCTCGCGCGTGCCGCGCTCCTACTTCTTGGATTCCCCTCCGAGGATGGCGGGTCGCGTCGCGCGATGGAACCCCTCGTAGGGCTTGGAGGCGGAGGACTCCTCGAGCGGGTAGACCTTGGTGTTGCACGACGCGCCGCCGTCAATCTTGATGACCTCGCCGGTGATGAAGGCGGCGGCGTCGGTGAGCAGGAAGACGATGGCGGCGCTCACCTCGGACTCGGTGGCCAGCCGCTGCAAGGGGACCTCCTTCTTGAGCAGGGGGATGAGCGCCTTGACGCCCTCGTCCTCGTAGCTGTCCAGGCCGCTGGAGATGACCCAGCCGGGGGCCACGGCGTTGACGCGCACGCCGGCCGAGGCCCACTCGACGGCGGCCGTCTGCGTCAGGTTGAGCATGCCCGCGCGCGCCGCGCCCGAGTGCCCCATTCCCGGCATGCCGCCCCAGCAGTCCGCGAGCATGTTGACGATGGCGCCGCCGTGGCTGCTCATCGACTGGAGGAAGACCTCGCGCGCCATCAGGAAGCCGCCCGTGAGGTTGGTGGACACCACGGCGTCGAAGCCCTTCTTGGAAATCATGGCCAGCGGAGAGGGGAACTGCCCGCCCGCGTTGTTGACCAGGCCGTGGATGCGGCCATGCGCGGCGACGATGCGGCCGACGGTGGCCTTCACGCCCTCCTCGTCGCGGATGTCGAGCACCTCCAGCGAGCACGCGCCGCCGTCCTCGCGAAGCTCCGCGGCGACGGCCTCCAGCTTGTCCTGCTTCCGGCCCACCAGCACGACGTGCGCGCCCAGCGAGGCCAGTTCATGCGCGGTACAGCGCCCGATGCCGCTGCCACCGCCCGTCACGACGATGACGCGGTCCTTGAAGCAGCCCGGCGCGAAGAGAGAGCGGTAGCCCATGTCACCTCCAGATGCGGCCCTGGCGTCCGCCGGGGCCCGTGTTGGCGTGTTGCCGTGAAGTTCAGCCCCCGGCCTTGCGTGAGCGCCGGGCCTCGAGCGCATCTTCGAGCGTGAGCGCCCACCGGTGGAGCACCTTCTTCCGCCGGGCGCTGTCGTCCCGGAGGAGATTCGCCAGCGCGAGGCCGCGGATGAGGTCGAGCGTCCCCTGCACCAGCTCACGCACCTCCGGGTCCTTGTCGTCCACGTCGAGCAGCTTCACCGTCAGCCGGTGGAACTCCCGCCCGACGCGCGCCTCCAGGGGGGCGAGCTGCGAGCGCAACTCCGGGTCCGCCACGGCGGCCACCCAGAGCTGCACGGCCGCGGTGAAGACGGGGCTGATGTAGATGCCCGCGAGCATGTGGAGGATGGTCTCCGTCCGCCGCGAGTCCGCCGGGAGCTGCTCCGCGCGCCGGATGACCTCCTCCACCTGCTGATGTCCGACGTACTCCACGGCCGCGGCGACCAGGTCGGCGCGGGTGGGGAAGTGGTGCTGACACGCGCCACGGGACACGCCCGCCCGCTCGGCGATGACCGTCATCGTGGCGCCTGCCCACCCGAGCTCCGAGAGGGCGCTGATGGCGGCCTCCATCAGGCGCTGGCGCGTGACACGGCTGCGCTCCTGCTCTTGCCTGCCCGTCGCGCTGGAGGACTCACTCACGAGAGTCAGGATGGAAGCCGGGGTGGAAAAAAGCAAGCGCGCTTGCTTTTTTTGAGGCCGCCCCCCAGACTTCCTTCAACCCAGACTCGCGGCCCGTGTGAGGTGCCGCGGCTGTGCGGAGAGTGCATGAGCGCGTCCCCCCTGCGTGTCGGCAATGCCTCGGGTTTCTATGGAGACCGCTTCTCGGCGGTCCGGGAGATGCTGGAGGGCGGGCAGCTCGACGTCCTCACGGGCGACTACCTGGCCGAGCTGACGATGCTGATTCTCGGCAGGGACAGGATGAAGGACCCGGCCACGGGCTTCGCGAAGACGTTCCTCCGTCAGATGGAGCAGTGTCTCGCGCTGGTGGTGGAGAAGAAGGTCAAGGTCGTCACCAACGCGGGAGGGCTGAACCCGGCGGGGCTCGCCGCCGCGCTGAGGGAGCTGGCGGGCCGCCTGGGCGTGCAGGTGAAGGTGGCGCACGTGGAGGGCGACGACCTCATCGGCAATGCCGACGAGCTGGGACTGGGCAGCCCGCTCACGGCGAATGCGTACCTGGGCGCGTGGGGCATCGCCGGGTGTCTGCGCGCGGGGGCGGACCTCGTCGTCACGGGGCGCGTGACGGACGCGTCACTGGTGGTGGGTCCGGCGGCGGCGCACTTCGGCTGGAAGACGGACGACTGGGACCGGCTGGCCGGGGCGATGGTCGCCGGCCACGTGCTGGAGTGCGGCACGCAGGCCACGGGTGGCAACTACTCCTTCTTCACGGAGCTGGACGCCCGCCGTCCCGGTTTCCCGCTGGCGGAGATTCACGAGGACGGGAGCTCCGTCATCACCAAGCACCCGGGCACGGGCGGCGCGGTGACGGTGGACACGGTGCTCGCGCAGCTCGTCTACGAAATCACCGGGGCCCGGTACGCGGGGCCCGACGCGACGGCGCGCTTCGACAGCATTGCCCTGGCCTCCGACGGCAAGGACCGCGTCCGAATCTCGGGCGTGCGCGGTGAGCCGCCGCCGCCCACGGTGAAGGTCTGCCTCAACAACCTGGGCGGCTACCGCAACGAGGCGACGTTCGTCCTCGTGGGGCTCGACATCGAGGAGAAGGCCCGCCTCGTCCGCGAGCAGATGGAAGCGGCGATGACGCGCAAGCCGAAGGAGGTCCACTGGACGCTGGTCCGGACGGACCGGGAGGACGCGGCCACGGAGGAGCAGGCCGCCGCGTTCCTGCGCGTCGTGGTGAAGGACTCGGACCCGAAGGTGGTGGGCCGCGCCTTCAGCGGCGCCGCGGTGGAGCTGGCGCTGGGCAGCTACCCGGGCTTCACGATGACGGCGCCTCCGTCGGATGGCGCGCCCTACGGTGTCTACACGCCCGCCTATGTGGACGCGGCGAAGGTGGAGCACGTCGCCGTCCTGCCCGATGGGACGCGCTCCGTGATTGCCCCGCTGGCGAAGGAGAAGACGCAGGCTCTGGCTCCGGTGACACCGCCCGAGCTTCCCGCGCCGCTGCCCTCGGGGCCCACGCGCCGGGTGCCGCTCGGGCGCATCGTCGCCGCGCGCAGTGGCGACAAGGGCGGCGCCGCGAACATCGGCGTCTGGGCGAGGACGGACGAGGCCTGGCGCTGGTTGGCGCACGCGCTCACGGCGGACAAGCTCCGTGAGCTGCTCCCGGAGACGGCCGCCTTCCCCATCGAGCGGCACGTCTTCCCGGGCCTTCGGGGGCTGAACTTCGTCATCGACGGAATCCTGGGCGAGGGCGTGTCGTCGTCCACGCGCTTCGACCCGCAGGGCAAGGCGCTGGGCGAGTGGCTCCGCTCGCGCCACGTGGACGTTCCCGAGTCGCTGCTCCGTGAAGGGCAGGGGTGAGACAGATGCCGAGAATCACATCGCGAATCGACCCGAACTCGGAGTCGTTCAAGGCGCAGCGCGCGGAGATGCTCGCGCGCGTCGCCGAGCTGCGTGAGGTGGAGGCGAAGGTCCGGAACACGGAGAGCCAGGCGCGCGAGAAGTTCCACAAGCGCGGCCAGTTGCTGCCCCGCGAGCGGCTGATGCTCCTGCTGGACAGGGGCTCTCCGTTCCTGGAGCTGTCCACGCTGTGTGGCTACGGCTACCACGACGACAGCGACGGCTCGCTGGCCGGAGGCAACAGCATCGCCGGCATCGGCTACGTGTCCGGGGTGCGGTGCCTCGTCTTCGTGAACAACTCCGCCATCAAGGGCGGCACCGCGTCGCCGTGGGGCGTGCAGAAGGCGCTGCGGGGCCAGCAGATTGCGCTGGAGAACAAGCTGCCCATGCTGTCGCTGGTGGAGAGCGGCGGCGCCAACCTGATGTACCAGCAGGAGATCTTCATCCCCGGCGGGGAGACCTTCTACAACCAGGCGAAGCTGTCGGCGGCGGGCATTCCGCAGGTGACGGTGGTCCACGGCTCCAGCACCGCGGGCGGCGCATACCTGCCGGGCCTGTCCGACTACGTCGTCATGGTGAAGAAGAAGGCCAAGGTCTTCCTCGCGGGCCCGCCGCTGCTGAAGGCGGCGACCGGCGAGGTGGCCACGGACGAGGAGCTCGGCGGCGCGGAGATGCACGCCACGGTGGCGGGCACGGCGGACTACCTCGCCGAGGACGACGCCGATGCCATCCGAATGGCCCGCGAAATCATGGCGAACCTCGGGTGGAACGCGCAGCATCCTCCGGTGGAGCGGGTGGCGTACGCGGAGCCGTGCTACTCGCCCGACGAGCTGTGCGGCGCGGTGCCCGCGGACTACCGGAAGCCGTACGACTGCCGCGAAATCATCGCGCGCATCGCGGACGGCTCCGAGTTCACCGGCTTCAAGGACGAGTACGACCCGCACACCGTCTGCGGCAGGGCGAGCATCTTCGGGATGCCCATTGGCATCATCGGGAACAACGGTCCGATTACGCCCAAGGGGGCGACGAAGGCGGCGCAGTTCATCCAGCTCTGCTGCCAGACGGACACGCCCATCCTCTACCTGCAGAACACCACGGGCTACCTGGTGGGGACGCAGCCGGAGCAGGGCGGCATCGTCAAGCACGGCTCGAAGATGATTCAGGCGGTGGCGAACGCGACGGTGCCGCAGCTCACGGTGCTGGTGGGCGGCTCGTTCGGCGCGGGCAACTACGGCATGTGCGGCCGGCCCTTCCACCCGCGCTTCATCTTCGCGTGGCCCAACGCGCGCACCGCCGTCATGGGCGGCGAGCAGGCGGCGAAGGTGATGTCCATCGTCTTCGGCGAGAAGCTCGCGCGGCGCGGGGAGGCCGTGGACGAGGAGGCGATTCGCGCCTTCTGCCAGCCCATCATGGACCAGTTCGACAAGGAGTCGCACCCGTTCAACTGCAGCGCGCGGCTCTTCGATGACGGCCTCATCGACCCGCGGGACACGCGGCGGGTGCTCGGCTTCGCGCTCTCCGTGTGCCGGGACGCGAAGCGGCGTGAGGTGCACCCCAACACCTTCGGCGTGGCGCGCCTGTGAGAGGGACGGACACCATGGAGCGATTCAAGAAGGTCCTCGTCGCCAACCGTGGCGAGATTGCCGTCCGGGTGATTCGGACCTGCAAGAAGCTCGGCTACCGGACGGTGGCGGTGTTCTCCGAGGCGGACCGCGCGGCGCCACACGTGCTCGCGGCGGACGAGGCCGTGCCCATCGGCCCCTCGCCCGCGAAGGAGTCCTACCTCGTCATCGACAAGCTGCTCGCGGCGGCGAAGGCGTCGGGCGCGGACGCCATCCACCCGGGGTATGGCTTCCTCTCGGAGAACGCGGAGTTCGCCCGCGCGTGCCGGGACGCGGGGCTGGTGTTCATCGGGCCGGGGCACGAGGCCATCTCGCTGATGGGGAACAAGCGGCAGGCGAAGCTCCGCATGATTGCGGCGGGCGTCCCCTGCATCCCCGGCTACGAGGCCACGGACGCGGATGACGAGGCGCTGGCGGCCGAGGGCGCGCGCATCGGCTTCCCGCTGATGGTGAAGGCCGCGGCGGGTGGTGGCGGGCGTGGCATGCGGCTCGTCCGCGAGCCGGCGCAGCTTCGCGCGGCGCTCCAGTCGGCGCGCTCGGAGGCGGCGAATGCCTTCGGGAGCGGCGAGCTCATCCTGGAGAAGGCCGTCATCGACGCGCGCCACGTGGAGCTCCAGGTCTTCGCGGACGAGCATGGGAATGTCGTGCACCTGGGCGAGCGCGACTGCTCCGTGCAGCGCCGGCACCAGAAGATTGTCGAGGAGAGCCCCTCGCCGGCCGTGAGCCCCTCGCTGCGTGCGCGCATGGGCGAGGTCGCGGTGGCGGCCGCGAAGGCCATCGGCTACCGGGGAGCGGGGACCATCGAGTTCCTGCTCGCGCCGGGTGGTGAGTTCTACTTCATGGAGATGAACACCCGCCTCCAGGTGGAGCACCCGGTGACGGAGGAAATCACCGGGCTGGACCTGGTGGAGTGGCAGCTCCGCGTCGCGGCGGGGGAGCGGCTCCCGCTCACGCAGGAGCAGGTGTCCTGGAAGGGGCACGCCATCGAGGTGCGCCTCTGCGCGGAGGACCCGGCGAACAACTACGCGCCCCAGGCGGGACGGCTGCTCGGGTGGAGGCTGCCCGCGCGCGAGGGCGTGCGCATCGACCACGGTGTGCGTGAGGGGCAGGACATTCCGCCCTTCTACGACTCGATGCAGGCGAAGGTGATTGCGTACGGGCCGGACCGTGAGACGGCGCGCCGGCGGCTCGTGGGGGCGCTGCATGACCTCATGGTGTTCGGCGTCACCACGAACAAGGGCCTGCTGCTCCATGTGCTCGGGCATCCGGCGTTCCGCTCGGGCGAGTACGACACGGGCTTCATCGGGAAGCACGCGGAGGCGGGCGCTGTCGAGCGGCTCTACCAGCCGGGCGCGAAGGTCCAGGCCCTGGCGGGGGTGGTGCTCTTCCATGGCGAGGCGCTGAAGCTCGCGAGGGAGGCCGGGCTGGATGCCTCGCTGGTGAACTGGAATACGGCGTACAGCGCCCATCCGGTGCCGTTGAAGCTCGTGAGCCGCGGCCGTGAGGAGCAGGTGGTGGTCCGGCCCATGTCTTCGGAGCGGTACTCGGTCGAGGTGGGAGGCGAGACGTTCGACCTCGCGGTGCTCGGGATGGCGAACGGAGTGCTGGACTTCTCCGTGGCAGGGGCCCGCGAGCGGGCGCGCTACCTGCGCGATGGGGACTCGCTCTGGCTGGACCTGGGCGATGGCGCGCACGCGGTGACGGACGTGACGTTCCGGCCGCCGTCGAAGTCGGACGGTGCTGGGAGCGGCCGGCTCATCGCGCCGATGGACGGACGCATCCTGCGCGTGAGCGCGCAGGCCGGCGCGACGGTGAAGCCCGGGGATGTACTGGCGGTCCTGGAGGCGATGAAGATGGAATTCCAGGTCGTCGCGGACGTGGCGGGCACGGTGGAGGCGGTGAACATCACCGTGGGCGCCCAGGTCTCCGCGCGGCAGCTCCTGGTGGTGCTGACACCGGAGAAGAAGCAGGACGCCTGACTCCGGACGAGGCGCCGGTGAGCGACTGCCTGGGCGCTTACCTCCACCTCCTCCCGGAGCGGGGCGCGGCATCCGCGGAATGGACGTTCCATTCCACGCCGTGCCTCCCCGGGCGCTCCCTCTCGCGGAATGGAATCTCCATTCCACGGCCATGCGCCCCGGGGCCCCCCGGTTGCGGAATGGACGTTCCATTCCACGGCCATGCGCCCCGGGGCCCCCCGGTTGCGGAATGGACGCTCCATTCCGCTGCCATGCGCTTCCGGGTGCCCCGTCCGTGGAACGGACGCTCCATTCCGCGCGGTGGGGTTCCGGGGGCCTGCGCCGTGGAATGGAGATTCCATTCCGCGCGGTGCGGCCCCCGAGGCGAGCCGCGGTCGTCCGGCCATGGACGCTTGCTTCCAGGAGGCATTGCGAGGTCCGGCGCGCCCGGTTAGTTCCGCGCCCATGCGCGCCATCGTCCTTCCCCGCTTCGGCGGCCCCGAGCTGTTCGAGGTCCGTGACGTTCCGACTCCCACTCCCGGTCCCGGGCAGGTGCTCGTCCGGGTCGTCGTCTCCGGCACCAACCCCGTGGACGCCAAGCTGCGCCAGGACGGGAGATGGGCGGGGCTCCAGCCGCCGTCCGTCATCGGCTACGACGCCTCGGGTGTCATCGAGCAGGTGGGGCCGGGCGTGACGGAGTTCAAGGCCGGCGACGAGGTCTTCTACACGCCGGAAATCTTCGGCAACCCGCACGGCACCTACGCGGAGCTCAACGTCGTCCCGGCGAGCATCATCGCGAGGAAGCCCGCGAGCCTGTCGCACGAGGAGGCCGCCGCCGTTCCCCTGGCCGGAGGCACCGCGTGGGATGCCCTGGTGCGGCGGCTGCAGGTCCGCGTCGGGGAGACGGTGCTCATCCACGGAGGCGCCGGAGGCGTGGGCTCGTTCGCGGTGCAGATCGCCAAGGCGATGGGCGCCCGGGTGCTGGCCACCTCCGGTCCGGACAACCTGGAGACGCTGCGCAAGCTGGGCGCGGACGTGGCCATCAACTACCGGAGCGAGGACCCGGCCGAGGTGGCGCTGCGCGAGACGGGCGGCCAGGGCGTGGACGCGGTGTTCGACACCGTGGGCAAGAACATGATTCCCAGCATCCCGGCGACGCGGCCGGCCGGGCGGCTGGCCACCATCCTCGGGTTCAGCGGGGACGTGTCCGCCTTCTACCCGCGCAACCTGACGCTGCACGGTGTCTTCCTCACCCGCGAGCGGCGCCGGCTGGAGGAGATGTCCGTCCTCCTCGAGCGCAAGCAGATGCGCCCACTGGTCGAGCGTGTGCTGCCGCTGGAGCAGGTGGCGGAAGCGCACCGCGTCCTCGACTCGGGACACGGGCGCGGCAAGGTGGTGCTGACCGTGAGCCGCAAGTAGCCTCACCGCTCCATGGGGACGGTGCCCATGGCGCGGTGAAGAGATGGCACGGATTGCGACAGGTCGTCAGAAGGCGGCACGCGTCACACGGCGCGTCCTCGTCCGAGGTCCCCGGGTGGTCCTGCGAGCCCCTCACGTGGATGACGGCGAGGTGTTCCTCGCGGCCACCCGGGCGAGCCGGGCCTTCCACCGCCCGTGGGTCTCGCCCCCCACCACGCCCGAGGGGTTCCAGGCCTATCTCCAGCGCAACCAGGGCGAAGACTTCGAGGCCCTCCTCGCCTGGGAGCGCGAGTCCGGGCACCTCATCGGCGTCTTCAACCTGAGCCAGATATTCCGGGGTGGGTTCCAGAATGCGTACCTGGGCTACTGGGCCGTCCACGGCTTCCAGGGACGTGGGCTCATGTCCGAGAGCCTGCAACTGGTCCTCACGCACGCCTTCCGGACGATGAGGCTCCACCGGGTGGAGGCCAACATCCAGCCCGGCAATGCCGCGTCCAAGGCGCTGGTGGAGCGGGCCGGGTTCCGGCTGGAAGGGTTCTCACCCCGGTACCTCAAGGTGGCCGGCCGGTGGAGGGACCACGAGCGCTGGGCCCTGTGCCGCGAGGACTGGCGCCCCACGGTCCGAGTGTCGCGCTGACCCTCGGCCCGCGTGCCTCTTCGGGTCAACGCCCGGGGCGATGGCCCACGGCCAGCGCCCGGGCGGGCACATCACTTCCTCACGCCTCGAGCTTCTCCAGGATGCGGCGCAGCGCCTCCCGCTCCGTGTCTGGCAGCGGAAGGAGCGGCGCCCGCGGCGGGCCCACGCGGGTGCCCAGCAGCTCCAGTCCCGCGGCGATGGTGCGGGGCAGTCCGCCCTTCACGATGAACTGGAGCAGCGGCAGCTGCTGCTGGAACACCTTCCGGGCCGCCGCGAGGTCTCCCTTCTCCACGACCTCGCGGTAGAGGCGCAGGTTCAGCTCCGGGATGAGGGCGGGCGCCGCCGTGCACCAGCCGCGCGCACCGGCCGCGAAGGCGGCGAGCGCGAGCGGGTTGGAGCCGTTGTAGAAGGCGACGTCCTCTCCGGCCACCTGGCGCAGGCGGTGCATCCGGCCCACGTCACCGGTGCTCTCCTTCACCATGGTGACGTTCGGAATCTGGAGCAGCCGGGCCAGGAACTCCGGCGTCATGTCCAGCCCGCCCGTGGCCGGGTTGTTGTAGGCCATGATGGGAATGGAGATGGCTCTCGCCACGCGGTCGAAGTGCCGGAAGATTTCCTCCTCGGTGAGCTTCCAGTAGCTCATCGGGATGACCATCACCGCGGCGGCGCCGGCCCGCTCGGCGAAGCGGGCATGGTGGAGGGTGCGCTCGGTGGTGAGGCTGGAGACGCCCGCCAGCACGGGCACCCGGCCTCGGACGGCCTTCATCGTGGTCTCGATGACGGCCTCGCGCTCCCCGTCGTCCAGGTAGGGCAGGCTGCCGGTGCTGCCCAGCGGGGCGATGCCGTGGACGCCCGAGCCGGCCATCCGGTCCGTCAGCAACTGGAGGGTGTCGAGGTCGACGCCACCGTCTTCCCGGAAGGGAGTGATGGTGTAACCGATGATGCCGCGCAGCGGAACGTTGCGGCTCATGGTCAGCCCTCCTCTTCGTGACGCAGGAGCGACTGGCCCTTCTCGCCCACCTCCTCGCGGAGCGCCACGCCGCCCATGTTCTGCAGCATGGGAGCGTTCTCGCAGGCGAGGTAGCGCGCGCGGGCGGTGGGGTGCGTGTTGACGTGGTTGTGCCACGCCCACACGGGGATGTAGACGGCGTCGCCCTGCTTCCAGGGGATGCGCCGGCCCTGGATGTCCGAGTACCCCTCACCCTCCAGCACGTAGAGGATGGTCTCGTAGGTGTGGCGGTGCCTGTTGGAGGACTGGCCTGGCTCCAGCCAGCCAATCGTCATGCTGATGGCGTGCGAGGGCAGGTCCACGAAGAAGACGGGGTGCTTCCGCTCCTGGGAGTAGCCCTCGTTGCGGCCCGCGTCCTCCACGTGGGGGTGGGCGAGCCGGTCCGGCATGACGACGCGCGGGCGGGGCGGCGTCTTGTCGAAGTCGGCGGACTCGTACTTCTTCTTCACTTCAGCGGTCTGGCTCATGGTGTCGCGTCTCCTCGCCCGCCGGTCGCCGGAAGGACGTCTCTCCGGAGCGGCGGACGCGGGCGAATAAGTAGAGACAGGCCGGCACCTCGAAAAGTGCCGGTTCTTCGAAGTACGCTAGGCCGGTGCTCCGCTCCTGGAAGCTGAACCTGGAAGTCACCCCGGACTCCGACGCGCCGCTCTTCGTGCGCCTGTCGCGCGCCATCGTCCGCGACATCGAGCGCGGCAGGCTGTCTCCCGGGGATGCCCTGCCCGGAACGCGCGCGCTCGCGCGGCAACTGGGCATTCACCGCAACACGGTGGACGCGGCGTATCGCGAGCTCATCCAGCAGGGGTGGGCGTCCGCGGAGCCGTCACGCGGCACCTTCGTGTCCGGCACCCTGCCCGTGAAGACGCCCAGGGGCTTCGGCAGCGCGCCCCGCCAGCGAATGCCCGCCCGGCCCGCCTTCCGGCTCGACGGCTGGGAGGAGTCACCGCGGGAAGCCACCGCGCCGCCGCCGAGAGGAACGCTGCTCTTCAATGACGGCGCACCGGACGTGCGGCTGGCCCCCGCCGTGGAGCTGTCGCGCGCCTTCCGGCGGGTCCTCACCGGCAGGTCCCGGACGACGCTCGCCGTGGGCGACCCACGAGGAGAACCCCTGCTGCGGCGGACGCTGGCCCGGATGCTGAGCGAGACGCGGGGGCTCGCCGCCGGGGAGGACGACGTGCTCGTCACCCGGGGCAGCCAGATGGGGCTCTTCCTGGTGGCACGCGCCCTGGTGCGTCCGGGTGACGTCGTCGCGGTGGAGTCACTCGGCTACCGCCCCGCCTGGGACGCCCTGCGGCTGGCGGGCGCGGAGCTCGTGGGACTGCCGGTGGACGCGCATGGCATGAAGGTGGAGGCGCTCCAGGCGCTGCTCGCTCGCAAGCCCGTGCGCGCCGTCTTCGTCACGCCGCACCATCAGTACCCCACCACCGTCACCCTCACCGCGGCCCGCAGGCTGGAGCTGCTGCGTCTCGCGGAGGAGGCCGGGGTCGCCATCGTCGAGGACGACTACGACCACGAGTTCCACTACGAGGGCCGTCCCGTGCTGCCGCTGGCGAGCGCGGACCGGGCGGGGAGCGTCATCTACGTGGGCTCGCTCTCCAAGCTGGTGGCTCCCGGATTGCGCCTGGGCTACGTCGCCGCCCCCGCGCCGGTGGTCCGGCGGTTGGCCTCCCTGCGCGCCGTGGTGGACCGGCAGGGAGACGCGCCGCTGGAGCGAGCCGTCGCGGAACTCCTCGAAGAGGGCGAGCTGCAGCGCCATGCCCGCCGTGCGCGCCGCGAGTACCTGGTGAGGCGCGATGTGCTCGCCGAGGCCCTGCGCGCGGAGCTGGAGGGGCGCGTGGACTTCGACGTGCCCGCGGGCGGGCTCGCGCTGTGGACCCGCGTCCGCGAGGAGCTCGACGTGGAGCTGTGGGCCGAGCAGGCCGGGCGGGAAGGGGTTCTGCTGACGACCGGCCGGGCCTTCGCGCTGGAGGGGGCGGGGCCGAGGGCCTTCCGGCTGGGCTATGCCTCGCTCAATCCCGCGGAGCTGCGGGAAGCGGTGCGGCGGCTGGCACGAGCGTGCCCCCGTGGGCGCAGGGCTTCCCGGGCGTAGCGGCAGCCCCCGCGCTCAGCGCGGCTGCAGCTCCTCGGGGTGGAACACGCGCGAGGCCACGCGGTCCAGCACCTCGTCCGCCCACTTCTGGCTGGCCTTCATCAGCCGGCGCATGTCCTTGGCGAAGGCGCGCTCCGTGGGCATCCGCGTGTACGTGCGGCTGAGGAACAGGCCCCGGTTCTCCGGCTCGTAGTCCACGGTGCCGCCACCCGCGTCGGTGCCCTCGCGCTCCTCCGCCTGGAAGCCCTCGATGACGCCCGGCTTCGGTGGCTCGCGGAACCGGTACACCAGCGCGCTGCACTCCAGCGCCTGGGTGTCCTCGTGCCACTCGAAGTAGAGGCTCATCCCTCCGGCGGAGATTCCGCCGAAGCCCTGCTCGTTGATGCCACCGCTCGGCGGGGTGCCCTCTTCCCCCAGGAAGCCCTGCACCAGCCGCCGCGCGGACTCACGCGTCAGCGGGGTGTCGGCGGGCGCGGCCGGGCCCAGGAAGGAGACCCAGGACCGCAGCATGCCGACGAGTCCACTGCGCGGAGCGGTTGCCATGGCCTAGCGCTCGAAGTTCCCCGCGCGGGCCTGGTCGAACGGCACGCGGTGGTTCAGGTAGACGGACTCGAAGCCGTGCGCCGCGATGGGGTTGAGGTGGAACTCGTTGAAGTGGTGCACGCGCGAGCCATTGCCGCCGTCCGCGATGGGGTTCCAGCGGTCCGGAATCGGGCCCAGGCCGAAGAGACCCGGCACCGGGTCGCCGCGGTTGACGTAGTGCACGTAGTTCGGGCCGTCCGGGTAGCGCGTGGCCGCCGCGCCGAACGTCTCCACGTTGATGCGGCTCATCATCTGCTGGGCCTGCTGCTGGCTCATCCCGTCTTCGATGCGCAGCCTGCGGTACACGTCACCGAGCGCGCGGCTGGAGATGAGGCCTCCCTGGCTGTGCGCCATCAGGTGCACGCTCCGGCCCGCCTTGATTTCGCTGTAGAGCGTGTCCGCCAGCGTATCCACGGCGGGGTTGCGGCCCTTGTCCAGCTTGTCCTTCACGCACTGGGTCAGGTCCGCGGCGATGCCCTCGGTGGCGTTGTGGATGCCGATGACGCGCGAGCCCGTGGTGTCCGCGATGGCCTGCAGGCTGTTGAACTGCGCGTCCTTCGTCGTCTGGATGCCGTTGACGTAGAGGATGGTCTGCGTCGCGTTCGGGTTGTTGCGCGGCGTGACGGCGGGGATGTCGCTCAGCGGGGTGGTGGGGGAGAAGGTCTGCCCGCCCGCGCCCACGAACTTCCCGTCGTGCACGCGGTCCGGCTGGTTGCCGAAGCCGAACGCCCCGACCACCGCCTGGGCGCCACGCGCCGCACCGCGCTCGAAGCCGTCCACCGCCTGGCCCACGCGGCGGCCGCCCGCGGCGGCCGCGTCCCGCACCTGGCCGGCGGCGGTTCCCACCGCGTCCCGCACCTGACCGGCGGCATTGCCCACCGCGTCCTGGGCCTGGTTCACGGCCCGGCCGGCACCGGTGGCGACGTTGGTTGCAATCTGGCGAGCACGCTGGAGGGGATTCATGGGGGCTCCGGGGGATTTGTGGAGGAATTCTACCTGTCGATCATTGTCGGGGGAGCCCACGGAGAGTTGCTTCTCCCTGTGCGCTTCCCCCCGACACTCACCGTCACATTCGTGAAATCGGGGACTTACGCGCTCAGGCGCCGCACTTCCCCGCCTCGCCGCGCGGCATCAGCCGCCCGCCGAGCATGGTGATCCGCTTCGCCGCCAGCCGCTCGCGGGCATCGGGGTGGATGTCCTGGGGCGTCCACTGGAGGTCCTGGTCGAACTCCACGTGCACCGACGCGACGCCCTCCTGGCCGGTGAGGCGCTGCTCGATTTCACGCATGAAGTACGCGGCCATGATGCACATGGGCGAGGTGATGTGCATGCGCACCGTCACCTTCCCCTCCACGCACTCCAGCGACTGAATCAGGCCCATCTCGCCGATGCCCAGCGGCACGCCGGTGGCGAGGCTGCACGGGTCCGGGATGTCCTGGATGCGCGCCCGCAGCTCCTGCTCAGTCATGGAGGCCTTCCTTGTAGCTGTAGGGCGTGGCGTCTCCCTTCGCGCGAGCCTTGGCGAAGCTGTCGTTGGAGATGCGCGCCTTGACGGCCTCGACGTCCACCCCCGCGTAGCGGGCGTAGTTCTCGCCGAGAATCATCCGCTTCACCTCGGGCGTCACCTGCATGCCCGCGACGTGCACCAGGTCGTCCGGCAGTTGGAAGTCGTTCCAGAACTTGTGGAGGGCCGGCTGCGGGTGGCTGAAGACGGTGCCCGAGCCCCACATGATTTTCGCCGGGCCCGCCCACTTCAGCAGCGCGGCCAGGGACTCGGCGAACCAGCGCTCGCGCTTCACGATGAGCGCGCCCGTCACCTCCAGGTTGACGTACACGTTGGGGAACAGCGACAGCTGCATGCCCGTCTCGTCCAGGAACGCCATGCCGCCGTGGACGATTTCGAAGTTCAGGTCCGGGAAGGCATCCGCCGCGCCGCCGATGTCATCCACCTTGTAGGGCTCGAGCGGCACCGCGCCCATGGGCAGCCCCTTGTGGACGGCGATGTTCTTGATGCCCAGCTTGCGCGCGCGCTCGAAGAGCGGGAAGGCGATGCTCGGGTCATCCATGCGCCAGCCGGTGTGGCGGAACGAGTCCCCCAGCCAGGCCGCGGGGTAGAGCTTCAGGCCGGCGGGCTTCAGCTCCTCGGCCTGCTTCTCCAAATCGTCCAGCGCCGCGGTGCCGCGCAGCGGGTCCACGCCGGCATAAACGAGGAAGCGGTCCGGGTAGCGCTTCTTGATTTCGAGCGTCTTCTCGTACGAGCACAGCCCGTCCGTGTAGAGCGTCTGGAGCGGCAGCACGTGGTGCACGGCCAGGTCGATGCAGCTCTCCACGAAGAGGATGTGGGCCAGCTCCTGGACGGACCAGTTCTTGAGGAAGCCCTCCGCCTTGTTGACGCGGTGGCTCTCTCCGGAGAGGCCGCTGTGGAGGCCCCAGATGAGCTGCGCGAGCGACTCGGCATACCGGCCGGCGCGGTAGTTGGAGGGGTGGAGGTTGTACGCGTGCGTTACCGCATCGATGACGAAGGTGCCGCCAATCACAGGCATTCCTTTCAAGGCCGCGCCGGGACATCCGGCGCCGGTGCACTTCACTGCGAGGCGTCACGGGCGCCGGACGGCGTGCCCAGGACCTCTCCCAGAAACCGGTGAATCAACTCCACGTCGAAGGGCTTCTCGATTTGCCGGTTGGGCACCCGCTCCAGGAACTGGCGGGCGCGGGCGGTGTACGAGCCGCCGGTGATGAAGATGAAGCGCTTCGAGAGGTCGGGCGCGGACTCGCGCACCCGCTCGTAGACGTCCATGCCGGTGATGCCGGGCATCATCAGGTCGCAGAAGACGGCGTCCCAGGCCGTCCCGGAGGTGAGCGCCGCGAGCGCCTCCTCTCCGCTGGTCACCACCTTCACCTGGTGCTGGGGGCCGATGATGCGCGCCAGGGAGCGCCCGACGGGGGGCTCATCGTCAATCACCAGCACCTGTCCCCGCTGCCCGGTGCGCGGTGCGGGAGCCGCGGGGGCCGAGGGGGTGGCGCGGGCGCTCTCGGGCATGCCGGGCAGGGTGACGGTGAACGTCGTCCCCCGGCCGGGCTGGCTGCGCACGGTGATGTCGCCGCCGAGGTTGCGCACGAGGCTGTGGCAGATGGACAGCCCCAGCCCCGTGCCGGTGCCCACCGGCTTGGTGGTGAAGAACGGGTCGAAGATGCGCGCCAGCACCGCCGGCGTCATGCCGGCGCCGGAGTCGCTCACGTCCACGGCCACGCCGCCGGAGGGCGCGGGACGGAGCCAGACGGTGATGTGGTGGTCCTCGGCGTTGCCCTCGGGAATGGCCTGCGCCGCGTTCACCAGCAGGTTGAGGAAGACCTGCCCCAGGCGGGACGCGTCGGCGTGGATGTGCGGGACGGGCTCGTACTTCTTGATGAGCCGGGCGCGGGCGCGCAGCGCGCTGGAGGCCATGTTGATGGAGAAGTCGAGCGGCTCGCGCACGTCCACCGGCTCGCGGCGCTCCTCGTCCTGGCGGGAGATGAACTTGAGGTCGCGCACGATGTTGCGCACGCGCGTGGCGCCCTCCTGGGCCTCCTTGAGCAGCCCCTCCGTCTCGCGCAGGACGGTGCTCCACGCCACGGTGCCGGGGCCGTCCGGCACGCAGCGCGACAGCTCGTCGCCGAGCCGGGACATGGCCTCCATGGCCGAGTCGAGGTTGGCCATGACGTAGGTGAGCGGGTTGTTGATTTCGTGGCCCACGCCGGCGGCGAGCGTGCCCGCCAGCACCATGCGGTCGTTCTGCAGGAGCTGGGACTGGACGCGCTTGCGCTCGGTGACGTCGCGCGACATCACCACCACGGCCTGCTCGCCGTCGAACTCGACGGGAATGCCCACGCTCTCCGCGTCGTACCAGGTGCCGTCGCGCCGCAGGTAGCGAATCTCCCGCAGCGGGGCCAGCTCACCGCCGACGGCGGTGTGCACGCGCTGCCGGACGAGCTCCAGGTCATCCGGGTGGACGATGCTCCAGATGGGCTGGCCGAGCAGCTCGCTCGCGTGCTCATAGCCCAGCGCCTTGAGCACGGTGGGGTTGACGTAGATGAAGCGCTGATGGCGGTGGACGAAGATGCCCTCGGGCGCGGTGTCGATGAGCCGGCGGAAGTTCTGCTCCGAGCGCAGCAGGGCCTGCTCGACGGAGGGTGGCGGCTCATGCGGGCGCACCGTGCAGTAGAGCGGGTCCTCCACCCCCGAGGCCACGCTCCAGGACAGCGCGCGCCAGGTGCCATCCTGACCCCGCCACCGGCAGGAGAAGTCCGCGCGTCCGTTCTTCCCCACGAGCCCTCGCAGGTGGGCTTCCATGGTGCCGACGTCTTCCGGATGGACGAAGCCGCGGTAGTTCTGGTGCCGCAGCGAGTCGAGGGGCCAGTCCACCAGACTGCTCCAGGCGGCGTTGGCCTGGAGAATCCGTCCGTCGGAGTCCATCACGACGAAGGGTTCCGTGGAGAGCTCGAAGAAGCGGTGAGCCCACTGCTCTATCAACATGCATCCCTACGAGGCAGGGCGCCGCCAGCGCCGGCCTCGGGGAGGCCGGTTCAGGACATGCGGGGGGGCTTGGATGGCAACAACGTCAACCCCGACATAGACACCATTTACGGAAAAATTGCATGTCCAGAATTCGACGTTCGATGCCGTGGCGGCTGCTGTGCGTGGTGGACCGCCCACGCACCACATGCCGCGGGGGCGCAGCGGTGCAAAGAATTGAGACTCTGAGAGTCATTGCACGCGCAGCAGGTAGAACACGTAGCCGTAGCTGTGGCCGTGGTCCCGGTAGAGGGCAATCTCCCGCTCGGTCTCCTGGATGACCTCGCGCAGGCTGGCATCGGCCGTGGGGCGCATGCGCTCGATGCGCTGGAGCAGCGGCGTGTAGTAGTCCCACCAGGCGGAGGCGGGGAGGGTGAAGGTGTCGAGCACCTCGTAGCCCTCGCGCTCGGCGGTGGCGCGGTTCTCCGGCACGGTGCCCATGCTGGGATAGGCCTCGCTCCAGAAGCGGACGGCCTCGGCGGGACGGCCGTCGGTGAGCCAGGAGCATTCGGTGACGGCGGCGAGCCCCGAGGGTGCGAGCATCGGCCGCCAGCGGTGCAGGCCCGGGCCGAAGCCCAGGTGGTAGATGGCGCCCTCGGACCAGAGCAGGTCCACCGAGCCGGCGGGGAGGTCCAGCGCACCCATGTCCGCGCGCCGGGGCTCGATGAAGGCTGACAGGTTGCGGGCTCGCGCCTCGCGCTCGAGCTGGTCGAGATAGAGGGGGTGCAAATCGACCGCGAGCACGCGCGTGCGCAGCGTCTCGGCGAGCACCAACGTCTGTCTGCCGACGCCGCAGCCCATGTCCACCACGCGCGGTGACGGCGGAAGCGGAGGCAACCGCTTCAGGGCCTCGCGCGTACAGACATCACTGCCAGGGCCGAGCTGGGGCAGGTCGCGGTAGAGGGCGAAGAAGGCGTCGGGGTTCATCCGGGTTCCTTGAGTCTGAAGGGGGATGGAGTCGACGCAGACTCCTCGTTGACTCTGATTTTGAGTTGCAATGAACACTCCCAGTGAAAAGTTCCCGTCGCTTGGAACCGAAAGTGTTCGTTTGTATGCCCGTGGAGGGACCGCGCTTGACGCGGGCGTCAAGGACCTTCAGAGTGCCTCCCACGTTTCCTCTTCGGAGTGAGACGTGGCGGCGGTGATTGCCTCCCCCAAAAGCAGCACCGCCGTGGAAGTCCCAGTTGAGCCCCGCGCGCCGCGTTCCCCCTCTCGGCGCGCGGTGGCCCCTGGGATTTCTCTCCGGCTCCTCGCTCCCAGGGCTCACGAGCACCCGCACACGGCTTCACCGTGCGTGCCGAGCATCGTGCTTGCGAGCCCCCGGTGAACTGCGGAGAGTGGGCGCCCTCCCCGGAGGTCTCCTTGCCCGCAGCCACCTTCGTCCTGCCCGCCTCGCTCGCGCTCCAGCTTCTCTCGGGCGCCGCGCCCGCGGCGAAGCCCGCCACTGCTCCCGCAGCCACGGTGAAGGCGGTGTCCCCCGCGTACTCGCAGGCCGTCGCGGAGAAGCTCATCGGCCCCGCGCTCACCGAGGGCCACGCCTATGCGCGCCTCGCCGAGCTGACCGACGGCATCGGCCCGCGCCTGTCCGGCTCCGCGGGCGCCGAGGCCGCCGTGCAGTGGGCGCTGCGCGGCTTCAAGGCAGACGGCGTCAAGGGATGGACCGAGCCCGTCAAGGTGCCGCGCTGGGTGCGCGGAGAGGAGCGCGGCGAGGTGCTCGCCTCCGAGCGCACGCGCGGGCACCCGCTCTCGCTCATCGCGCTGGGGGGGAGCGCTCCCACCGCCCCGGACGGCCTCACCGCCGAGGTGGTGGAGGTGGATTCGCTCGAGGCGCTGGCGGCGCTCGGCGACTCGGTGAAGGGGAAGATTGTCTTCTTCAACCACACCATGTCCGTGCCGGCGGACTACGGCCGCTTCGCCGGGCTGCGCGGGCGCGGGCCCGCCGCCGCCGCGAAGGCCGGGGCCGCGGGCGCGCTGGTGCGCTCGCTGGCGACCGCGTCCCTTCGCACGCCGCACACGGGCTCCACGCGCTTCGAGGCCGGCGGCCCGAGGATTCCCGCCGCCGCGGTGTCCACCGAGGACGCGGACCTGCTCCACCGGATGCTCGCCCGTGGCCCCGTGCGCGTGAAGGTGGTGCTCGGCTGCTCCGAGCTGCCCGAGGTCGAGTCCCACAACGTCGTCGCCGAGGTGCGCGGCCGGGAGAAGCCCCAGGAAATCGTGCTCATCAGCGCGCACCTGGACTCGTGGGACGTGGGCACCGGCGCGCATGACGACGGCGCGGGCGTGGCCATGGTGATGGAGGCGGCGCGCCTCATCGCGAAGCTGCCCCAGGCGCCGCGCCGCACCGTGCGCGTGGTGCTCTTCATGAACGAGGAGCACGGCCTGCACGGCGCGCGCGCCTACGCGGAGGCCCACGCCGCCGAGTTGTCCCGGCACGTGGCCGCGATGGAGATGGACTCGGGCGGCTTCCGTCCCATTGGCATCAACCTGCGCGCGGGCGCGGGCGGCCAGGAGCTGGTGCGCCCGTGGCTTCCCCCGCTGGTGGCGCTGGGCGCGGGGACCTTCCACGAGCGCGAGGCGGGCGGCGCGGACCTGACCCCCATGATTCCCGCGCGCGTGCCCTTCTTCGGCGTGCAGGTGGATGTCACCCGTTACTTCGACTACCACCACACCATGGCGGACACGCTGGACAAGGTGGACCCGCAAGATTTGGCGCGCAGCACCGCCGCCGTGGCGTGGATGACGTACGCGATGGCGGAGATGCCGGGCACGCTCGCGCGTCCGGAAGCACCGGCGACGCCGCCCGGTCCGCCCGCGCTCGTTCCGCAGTCCAAGGCCTCCGGGCAGTGACGTCCGGGTGGGCAGGCTTCTCGCTGACAAGGAGGGTGTCCCATGAAGCGCGGAACGCGGTTTCCGGTCCTGCTGGTGGTCCTGTCCGTCCTCGCCGGCTGTGCGTCGGCGCCGGAGCCGAATGGCGCCACCGATGACGGCAAGCTGACCCTGAGGGACGGCTCGGTGCTCGACGGGCAGGAGTGTGGCGTGGAGGCGCCCGCCTGCCCCGAGGGCCTGACGTGCGCGAGCCTGGACCTGGACACGGGCCGCAAGGCGCTGTGCGTGGACACCCGGGCCGTCTGCGAGCGCCTCCAGTGCGCCCGGGGCGAGTGCGTGGTGCTGGAGAGCTACCCCGTGCAGATCCGCTGCGCGCCGTGAGCCCTGGGACCAGGCGGGCGCGGGAGTCCCCCGCCTGCCTGGCTGCCCTCGCGAGTGGACCTTCCCCTCGCCCGGGGGCGGGTTCGGTGAAACAATGAGACACCCCTGGCGGCGGCCTTCCGCCAGGAATGAGCGCCAGTGAGTGTGAATGCCGGAGACTCGCGGATGAGCCGCGGACAGCAGCCGCCCGGGACGGGTCCGGACGTCGCGGGATGGCTCGTGTCCGAGGCGAGGAGCGTGGAAAGCCCGGCCCCGCTGCTGGAGGCGCTCTGCCAGCGCCTGCAAGCGCAGGGGGTCCCGCTGGCCCGCGCGTCCATCTCCCTCTTCACCCTGCACCCGCTGCTGCACGGCCGCAGCTTCCGCTGGCGTCCCGGGCAGGGCGTCTCCACGGAGGTCCACCCGCACGGCCTCCAGCACCTGCCCGGCTTCGCGCTCAGCCCCTTCAAGGCGCTGCTCGACGGCTCGCCCGGAATCCACCGCCGCCTGGAGGCGCCGTCCGCTCCAGGCGACTTCCCCATGTTCGACGAGCTGCGCGCGGACGGGCTCACCGACTATCTCGCGCTGCCCGTGTGCTTCAGCGACGGCGCGCGCCATGCCGTGTCCTGGGCCACCGACGCACCCGGGGGCTTCTCGGACGCGCAGCTCGCGCTGCTCCACGGCCTGCACCCGCTGCTCCAGCTCGTGCTGGAGGTCCTCGCGCGCAAGGACATGACGGGCGTGCTGCTGGACACGTACCTGGGGCGCGACACCGGCCGGCGCATCCTCCAGGGACAGATTCGCCGGGGCGACGGTGAGACGACGTCCGCCGTCATCTGCCTGAGTGACTTGCGCAGCTTCACCGCGCTGTCGGACGCGCTCCCGCGCGACGCGCTGCTGGAGCTGCTCAACGCGTACTTCGAGACCATGGTGGGCGCCTTCCACGCGCACGGCGCGGAGGTGCTCAAGTTCATGGGCGACGCGGTGCTCGCCATCTTCCGCATCGACGCGGGCTCGCCGGTGGAGGAGCGCTGCGAGGCCGCGGCGCGCACCGTCCGCGAGGCGGTGGCCGCCGCCACCCGCGACAACGTGGAGCGCCGCCGCCAGGGCTTGCCCACGTACGAGTTCGGTGCCGCGCTCCACGTGGGCGACGTCATGTACGGCAACATCGGCGCCACGGACCGGCTGGACTTCACCGTCATCGGCCCGGCCGTCAACCTGGCGAGCCGCATCGGCGGCCTGTGCGCCGCGCTCAACGAGCCCGTGCTCCTGTCCGAGGCCTTCGTCTCCCACTACCAGGGCGACACGAAGGACCTGGGCGAGCATGTGCTCAAGGGCGTGGGCATGCCCGTGCGCATCTATACGCTGGCATCCCAGGCCGGAACCCGTCCCCAGGCGCTCACCGCCGCCTGAGGCGTGGTGCTCACTTCGCCGGCGCGGGGCCCTGTTTCCGCCGCATCGGCTGCTCCGGCAGGAAGAAGGTCACCAGCAGCGCCGCCAGCGCGATGAGGAGGGCGACGCGGTACACCGCCGCCACGCCGCGCGTGAAGGACTCCTTGATGACCAGGTCCACCCGGTCCACGGACTCCAGCGCGCGCCGCTCCTCCGCCTCCAGCCTCGCGAGAGCCCCGGCGGCATCGCGCCCCGCCGCCACCCTTCGCCGTTCCGCCTCGAACTCCGCGCGCAGGCGCTCCTTCACCTCCCGGGCCCGGAACGTCTCACCCGCGGGGGGTCCCTCCGCGCTCGTGTCCGGCGATGCCACCCGCACCCGGGCCCGCGCCGATTCGGGCAGCCCCTCGGTGGCCTGGGGCAGCCGGGCCTCCATCGTCCCGGACAGCGCCGCCGCGAACACCGTGCCCAGCAGCGCCACGCCCACGGTCATCCCGAGCTGCCGGAAGAAGGTGGCCGCCGACGTGGCCACGCCGATGCGCTGGGGCGGCACCGCGTTCTGGATGGCCAGTGTGTAGAGCGGAATCGTCGGCCCCAGCCCGAGCCCCACCAGCACCATCTTCGCCGTGACTTCCGCCTGCGTGGACTGCGGCGTGAGCGTGAAGCCCATCACCGCGAAGCCCACCATCAGCAGCACCAGCGAGCCCAGCATCAGCTCCTTGAACCGCCCCAGCTTCGACACGAGCTGCCCGCTCAGCACGTTGCCCGCCACCACGCCCAGCGTCAGCGGCATGATGGTCAACCCCGAGCGCGTCGCCGACAGCCCCACCACGTTCACCATGAAGAGGGGCAGGAAGACGACACCCGACAGGAACACCGCGCCAATGATGAACACCGCCGCGTTGCCCGCGCTGAAGGCGCGCAGGCGGAACATCTTCAAGTCCAGCAGCGGCTCCCGGGCGTGGGTCTCCACGAAGAGGAAGAGCGCCGTGCCCACCGCGGCCAGCGCGAACAGGCCGAGAATCCGCCACGAGCTCCACGCCCACGCGCCACCGTCAGCGCGTCCCTGGCTGAGCGCGAGCAGCAGCGGCACCACCGCCACCGCCAGCGCCGCCGCGCCCGGAAGGTCCAGCCCTCCGCGTCCCACCCCGTGGGGCCGCAGCTTCGGCATGCGCAGGAAGACGAGCGCCAGCGCCACCACCCCTACCGGCAGGTTGATGAAGAACACCCAGTGCCAGCCCAGGTTGTCGGTGAGGAAGCCTCCGGCCAGCGGGCCCACCACGCTGGACAGGCCGAACACCGCGCCGAACAGCCCCTGGTATTTGCCTCGCTCGCGAGGCTCGAAGAGGTCCGCCACCACCGCCAGCGCCGCGGTGAACAGCGCCGCGCTGCCCAGCCCCTGCACCGCGCGGAAGACGATGAGCGCCAGCGTGGAGCGGGACACGCCGCACAGGAAGCTGCCCGTGAGGAAGACGAGGATGCCCGACGCCAGCACCGCCCGCCGGCCCACCAGGTCCGACAGCTTCCCCCAGATGGGCACCATCATCGCGGACGCCATCGAGTACGACGTGGTGAGCCACGGGTAGAGCGACGCGGGAATGCGCAGGTCCGCCTGGATGGCCGGCCCCGCCGTCGCGACAATCGTCTGGTCCAGCGCCGCCAGCAGGACGCCCAGCAGCGCCCCCAGCATCGTGAAGACCTTCTGTGGGCGGGTGAACGCGGGGAAGGCGGCGGTCAGGACGTCGGCGGTGGCTGGGGCGGCGGACGGGGCCATGGCTCACGGTGGTCGCGCCGGTGACGCAGGCGCCGCCGGCCAGGGTGGGGATGCTCCCTTCCCATGGCCAGTCACCCGTGCCTCCGGTCCGCCCGTCCGGCGTCGCCCTCTGGACCGTTCACACCGGCACGGAGGTGCACACGTGTCGGGAGTTGAATCCTTTCATCCGGCAAGCAGCTGGCAAGGGTTGTCGGTCCCGCGTGTAACCTTGACGTCCACCGTGCCTCCAGAAGGCCGCGAGGCCTGGACGCGGTCCCCCCACACGCGCGCTGTTCGAGGAGCCTCCGAATGCGATTGTTTCGAGCGCTGTCCCTTTCCGCCCTCATGGCCGTGACGTTCTGCGCCTGTGACGACCCCGACCCCACCCCCGACGCCGGGACGGATGCCGGCGAGCCAGACGCCGGTGCCCCGGACGCGGGGCCCGGTGACGCGGGCACGGTGCTGTCCGAGACGCCGGTGTGGGAGGTGGAGTACGACCCGGCCTACACCGTGGGCTGCTTCGGCCGCTCCCTCGCCATGGGGGACCTGAACGGCGATGGCCGCAAGGACCTGGCCGTCGTGGCGTCGCCGTGCCTGCCCACCACGCAGGACCCGGGCCGGGTGTCCTTCTTCGCCGGCGAGGGCACGTACTTCTCGAAGCAGGCCGTCACCCAGGTGATGGACTGGCGCAACACCTCCACGCGCACCCGCGGCAGCAACATGGTGGTGTCCATTGGCAACGTGGATGGGGACTCGTACGCGGACCTGCTCGTCTCCGGCGCCTATGGCGCGCTCGTCTTCAAGGGGCGGCCTGCCCTGGGAGAGGTGCTCTCGGAGGTGCTGTTCCGGGCGCCGGGAAGCGGCATCTACAACAACGCCGTGCTCGCGGACGTCACCGGGGACGGGCTGGATGACCTCGTCAGCGTGAGGCTGGCCTCGGTGTCCGTGTTCCGGGCTCAGGCGGGCGTCGTGGGGGAGCCCTTCGCCCTGGTGGCTCGCACGGAGACCCTGTCCGGCACCTCCGCGAGGCGCGCGGGCGACGTCAACGGCGACGGCGCGCAGGACCTCCTCGTGAGCAGCAGTACCGAGAATAATAGCGAGCACCGCCTCTACCTCGGGTGCAAGGCGGGCACCGAGCTGGTGTGTGACGGCGCGCTGACGGCGCAGCCCGTGTGGACGGTGAGCTCGCAGACGCTGCATCTCCTTCCCGACCTCAACGGGGACGGCCGGCCGGAGCGCTTCCAGGGCCCCGGCGGCGGCTCGCTGCGTCTGCACCTGTCCGATGCCCAGGCGGAGGGTGGCTACTCCGCCACGCCGGTCTGGTCGTTGATGGAGGACCCGGTGTTCGCGCTGCTCGGCGGGCCCCTGCCGGTGGGAGACGTGGACGGAGACGGCCACCGCCTGGACTTCGTGATGAGCTCGTTGGGCCGCCTCTACTACTACTCCCCCGGTCAGGCGGTCTCCTCGGAGCTGAAGCCCTCGTGGGCCTGGCCCAGGGCCGACTCGCTGCCCCCGCAGTACGAGGGCTTCCATCGCTTCGCCGTGCTGGCGCCCGGGGACCTGGACGGCAACGGCTTCGACGACCTGGTGGTGGGCATGTCGCCTCCGAACGGCCTCATCTCCGGGCCCGGGGGACGCGTCGCCATCTTCGCCGGTGGCGCGGTGCCCGCGACGCCCACGGCCCCGCCGTACCTGCCCGAGGAGGCCTCGTGCAACCTGGGGCTGGACCCCGTGAATGGCAAGCCGGACCTCACCGTGGACGCGGACGTGCTGGCGCGCTCGCTGTACGTGGAGCGCCGCACCTTCGCCGCCGGCGCGTGCGAGGTGCTCGAGGGCTGCGTGCCGGCCGCGGGCGAGCGGCGCCTGCTGCGCTTCAGCACCTCCATCGTCAACCTGGGCGCCGCGGCGGCCTCCGTTCCCAATGCCCAGGAGCGGCCGGACCTCTACGTCTACGACGCGTGCCACAGGCACGACCACCTCACCCACTTCGCCGGGTACGCGCTGCGCGACGCGCAGGGCAACGACGTGGTCCAGGGCCGCAAGCAGGGCTTCTACCTGGTGGACTACCACCGCCAGTGCTCGGACGCCGCGCCCTACTTCGCCTACTCCGAGCGCATGGGCATCTCCGCCGGCTGGTCGGACATCTACGTCGCCGACATCCCCTGCCAGTGGATTGACATCACCGACCTCTCGGACGGCACGTACACGCTCCGCGTCGGCGTGGACGAGCAGGACATCATCGAGGAGGCCTCCACGCATCCCAACGAGGCGAAGCTGAACGTGCGCATCGACGGCAACACCGTCACCGTGCTGCCGTGAGGCACGGCGGCTGAGCCGCTTCCCGGGCGCCGCGGAAGCCGTCCGCGCGTGCCCGGGTCCGGACAGTGGATGACGCGGGAGGGCGACACGGCCCCGTCCTTCCGCCATCCTGCGGCGCGTATGAGCCACCCCGAGCGTCCCCTGTACCTGGACCATAACGCCACCACCCCCATCGACCCCGAGGTGGTGGACGCGATGCTGCCGTACCTCCGCGAGGAGTTCGGCAACCCCTCCAGCGGACACCCCTATGGGCGGCGGGCCCGCGCCGCGCTGGAGGAGGCGCGCGCGAAGGTGGCGGCCCTCATCGGCGCGAAGCCCGGCGACATCCTCTTCACCTCCGGCGGCACGGAGGCCAACAACCTGGCCATCCGCGGCACCACCGAGGCCCGCGCCGAGCGGCGCCATGTCGTCACCTCCGTCATCGAGCACCCGGCCACGAAGCTGCCGTGCGACACGCTGGAGTGGCGGGGTTGGGAGGTGACGTGGCTGCCCGTGGACCCGGACGGCCGGGTGCGCGTGGAGGACGCCGCGCGGGCGCTGGACGCGGCGGGCGAGGACACCGCGCTGGTGACGCTGATGCACGCCAACAACGAGACGGGCGTCCTGCAGCCGGTGGCCGAGGTGGCGGCGCTCGCCCACCGTCACGGCGCCACCGTGCACACGGACGCGGCGCAGTCGGTGGGCAAGGTGCCGGTGGACGTGGAGGCGCTCGGCGTGGACCTGCTGACGCTGGTGGGCCACAAGCTGCGCGCGCCCAAGGGCGTGGGCGCGCTGTACGTGCGCCCGGGCACGCCGCTGCGGCCCTTCGTGCTGGGCGGCGGCCAGGAGCGGGGCCTGCGGCCGGGGACGGAGAATGTTCCCTACGCGGTGGCGCTGGGCACCGCGTGCGAGCGGGCCCGCGCGCGGCTGGAGCGGGGCACCGCGTCTCTCGTCGCCCTGCGCGAGCGGCTATGGGAGCGCCTTCGCGCGGAGGTGCCCGGGCTGGCGTTGAACGGCCACCCCACGGAGCGGCTGCCCAACACCCTCAACGTGCGCTTCCCGGGTGTGCGTGGCAGCGAGGTGCTGGCGGCGGCGCCGGAGGTGGCGGCCTCCACCGGCTCGGCCTGCCACGAGGGCGGTGAGTCCGCCTCTCCGGTGCTGCGCGCCATGGGCCTCCCCGAGGCCGAGGCCCTGGGCGCGGTGCGCCTGTCGCTGGGGCCGGACACCACCGAGGCGGAGGTGGACCGGGCGGCGGAGGCGCTGGTCCGGGCGTGGCGGCGGGTGGCGGGCCGCTGAGGGGCGCGTGACGTGGGGGTGGCGCCACCTGCCGGGTGTGGGGCCTCTCGCTCCGTGAAGCGGACCCGGACGGTGGGCATTTGCCCTCGGAAATGCCTCGTGCAATCACTGGGTTCCTGGCGCGTAGCCAGGGTGCCCGCATGGGCCATGCGCCTGCCTGGCGGCGGAGAGGTCATCACGTGAGTTTTCGGGTCGACGTGTGGGAGGGCGGGCGAATCGCCCTGTTCTCACTGCACTCCAACCGCTTGAGGACGGTCCTGACGACGGTGGGCATCGGCGTGGGGGTGTGCACGCTGCTGGCCATCGTCGGCATCATCCAGGGCATCAACCAATCCTTCGCGGATCAGCTCGCGGGCATCGGTGCCAACACCCTCCAGATTTCCAAGTTCCCGTGGACGATGCAGGGGAACTGGTGGGAGTACCGCAACCGGAAGGACCTCACCCCGGCGCTGGTGGAGCCCATCCGCCAGGCCTCCGAGCACGTGATTGCCGTCGCGCCGTTCTACTTCGACCGGGGCGAGGGCCGCTGGCTGGACAGGAAGATGAACGCGGTGACGCTGGTGGGGACCACGCCCGAGTACGGCACCGTGTCGTCCTTCAACGTGGAGAGCGGCCGCTTCCTCACCGAGGCGGACGTGGAGAGCCGCACGCCGGTGGCCGTCATCGGCGCGGAGATGGTCCGCACGCTCTTCACCGGCGTCAACCCGCTGGGGCAGCGCATCTACCTGGATGACAAGCCCTTCCGCGTGGTGGGGACGCTGGAGGCCAAGGGCAGCATCCTCGGGGAGAACCAGGACATCGTGGTGCTGGTGCCGTACACCACCTTCCTCGGGTACTACGGCAAGCGGCGCTCGCCGAACATCGCGGTGGCGCTGGACTCGCCGGACAACATCCTGGACGCGCAGGACCAGCTCACCGCCGTGCTGCGCCGCGAGCGCGGCACGCCGCCCGGCATCCCGGACGACTTCGCCATCAACCGCCCCGAGCAGCTCGCCAACATCTACGCCCAGCTCACCGGCGCGCTCTACGGCGCGGCCACGGGGGTGGGCCTGATTACCCTGCTGGTGGGCGGCATCGGCATCATGAACATCATGCTGGTGTCCGTGCGGGAGCGGACGCGGGAGATTGGCGTGCGGCGGGCGCTGGGGGCGCGCAAGCGCACCATCATCCTCCAGTTCCTGATGGAGGCCTCGAGCGTGTCCGCGCTGGGCGGCACCCTGGGGACCCTGGCGGGCCTGGGGCTGGCGTACACGGTGTCGCTGATTACGCCGCTGGCGGCGTCGGTGCAGCCGTTGACGGTGGTCCTCGGCGTGGGCTTCGCGGCGATGGTGGGGCTGCTGTTCGGCATCTGGCCGGCGGCGCGGGCGGCGAACCTGGACCCGGTGGAAGCACTCCGCCACGACTGACGGGAGACGGCGGCGATGATGGCCTTGTGGGACACCCTGCGGCTGGCGTTCGGGACGTTCGTCTCGAACCCGCTGCGCTCCTTCCTGACGCTGCTGGGCATCGTCATCGGCGCCACCACGGTGGTGGCGATGATGGGCATCATCCAGGGGCTGCGGAACCAGGTGAACGAGAGCCTGTCCGACCTGGGCCCCGACTGCTTCCAGGTGCAGCGGCTGCCCTTCGGCGGGCCGCTGTCCCCGGCGGAGCTGGCGAGGCGGCCCCGGCTGAGCGACGACGACCTGAGAGCCATCCGCGAGCAGCCGTTGGTGCTGCGGGCGGCGGCGGAGGACTCGAAGGGGGGCGTGAAGGTGTCCACGGCGCAGCGTGAGTCGCGCGCCAGTGTGAACATCTGGGCGGGCTCGCCGGAGTACTTCCAGACGAACTCGGTGACGGTGGAGAACGGGCGGGCCTTCACGGACACGGAGTACATGGACGGCCGGCGCGTGGTGGTGATTGGGCCGGACCTGGCGGACACGCTGTTCCCCGGCCTGGAGGCGGTGGGGCAGTCGGTCCGCATCCAGGGGCGGAGCTTCCTGGTGGTGGGCACGCTCAAGCGCCGGGGCGGCTTCCTGGGCGGGGGCGGCCAGGACAACAACGTGATGATGCCGCTGACGGTGTTCCGCCAGCTCTTCGGGGCGAGGGACCTGCGGGTGAGCATCCAGGCGCGCTCGGCGGAGCTGCTGCCGCGGGCTCAGGACGAGGTGACGATGCTGATGCGGCGGCGCCATGCGCTGAAGCCGCACGAGGAGGACGACTTCTTCGTCTACTCCAACGAGAGCGCCACGGAGATGTTCAACAACATCTCCACCGTCATCTCGGTGGCCAGCTTCGGGGTGTGCCTGCTGTCGCTGCTGGTGGGCGGCATCGGCATCCTGAACATCATGCTGGTGGCGGTGACGGAGCGGACGCGGGAGATAGGAATCCGCAAGGCGCTGGGGGCGAAGAAGCGGCGCATCCTGGCGCAGTTCGCGCTGGAGGCGGTGGTGCTGTCGCTGGTGGGCGGAGTGCTGGGCGTGGCGCTGGGCGTGGCGCTGGCACACCTGGCGCGGTGGGTGATGGGCCTGCCCACGGAAGTGCCCGGCTGGGCGGTGGCGCTGTCGCTGGCCATGAGCTGCGGAGTCGGCCTGGGCTTCGGCATCTACCCGGCCGCTCGCGCGGCGAAGCTGGACCCCGTGGAGGCGATGCGGACGGAGTAGGGGGCGCGTGGGCCCACGGGCGCATGGTAGGTTGGCTCGATGACTCCTGGATGGCGGGGCTCCTTCCAACTCA
Source organism: Myxococcus sp. RHSTA-1-4 (assembly GCF_020037125.1). Classification (GTDB taxonomy): domain Bacteria; phylum Myxococcota; class Myxococcia; order Myxococcales; family Myxococcaceae; genus Myxococcus. The sequence continues at coordinate 100,327 of NZ_JAIQDG010000008.1, read as the reverse complement.
CCCTGCTCGCCGCCATGGGATGTGCGTCATCCCGCACGGCGGACCCTGACATCGTCAGGCCCGGCTCCGGGCAGCCCATCCTGGAGAAGTTGCCAGGGCCGATGCTGGGGCCCTTTGACGCCTACTCGGATGCGTTGCTCGCGGCGTGCGGGAAGATTCTCTCGAAGCCGCACGCGAGCGCGGGACGCCCGGGGCATCAGGAGTCCGGAACGTTCTGGCGGGTCTCCAGCGAGTACTGCGCCTGAGTCTACTACACGCCGGACGACCAGTACTTCGTGAGCAAGCTGACGGACCAGTCGAAGATCGATCCACTGCATCGGACCAGGACCTGCCTGCTTCCTTCGCAGGTCGAGGATTCGCGCTACCCGGCCAGCAGCATCAAGTACGTCTACGCACTCCACAACCATCCCTATGGGAGCGCTCTCTCGAAGAGCGACATCCGGTTCATCGTTCAAGAGGGTGCCATGCATGGGTTCGAAAGCCAGACCCGGGAAGGGGTTGTCCGGCTCTCCATCGTTGCGTTCTTCTCCCACGACGTGGCGAACCCCACCTGTGATGGATTCCATCAATATGTACCGGTGACGGGGCAGCTCATGCGCTGGACCCAGACGCGAGGCCGATGGAGCTGTGAGCAGACGGGAAGGGTGGAGTGGAGCGGCGATGGAATGGACTTCGCCATCAAGACCGCCACGGGGCCCTGCTTCGGAGGGACGCCATGAGGAGGCTGCTCTGCGTGATGCTCCTGCTCGCATCGGGATGTCCGAGGAACCCGGCTCCTCGTATGGCGATGCTGGAAGAGGACCGGTCCATCATCTTCCCGGAGTTCCACGAGCAACACGCACAGCAGGTCGGCGTACCCGGGAGCATCTACGAACTGGATGGAGCGACGCTCCAGGCCATCAAGGTGGCCTCCGAGGACTTTCTTCCCGTGGACGCCAGGGAAGGCCCCTGTTGGGAGCGGCGAGCCGCCCACAGGTATCGTGTCATCCGCAGGGCCGACATCATCTTTGTCCGGATCGACGTGGACCCCTCGGCATGTGACCGCAAGGTCCTCCCGCTGGACTCGGGAGTGGAATACGCCATTCGAGAGGACGGCCGTATTCTCCGGCGCATCTTCGATGGCGAGCCCGAGGCCCGTCCCGTCGTGGAAGAGCCTGACGCGGGCACGCCCGTGGACGCTGAGGCGTCGGGGCTGACGCCGCCCGTGGGAGCGACATGGGGCGAGCCGTCACTGTCCATCCCACCGGGATGGCTGGATGGAGGTGCAAGGCAGTTACCCACGAGTCCCGACGGGGGGAGCCCGGCTGTGCCGCTCGAATCGTTCGCATGCGCCATGCGAGGAACTACGGCGTGTTCCTGTCGGGGCGAGGTCCGCCTCCCGCCCACTGGTAGCCCACCGTCGCACCCGCGCCGATGACTCCCAGCGCGATGAGCTGACGTGCCGTCTTCAGGTGGGAGCTCGGGCCGGCCAGCTTCACCAGCACCTCGTGGACGACGACGCCGAGCAGCGCGCCCACCGCCGCGCCACCGAGCGCCCCCAGGTACGCGTCACCCGGGTCGCGGCTCCTTCCGAACGCCAGCTCTCCCAGCCCCCACGTGCCGAGCGCCGTCAGTGGCGGCGTCAGCACGAGCCCCGCGCCGAACGCCACCACTTCCATCTCCACCCAGCGCGAGCGGTTGTACGCCTTGGGCCGGAAGAAGAGGAGCCGCGACGGCATCGCGCCCAGGAGCATGCCCGCCGCCGTCTCCGACGCCGTGGCCCCCAGCCGGGTGTCACCGCCCACGCGCGTCGCACCCCAGCTGCCTCCGAGCGGAAGCAGCGCCAGCCCGCCATGCGCCACCCGCGCCTCCGCCGTGAGCGGTACGTCCTCACCGTCCGAGCCCAGCGGCACGCCGCTCATCCCCGGCAGCCGCGTGCCGCCCGTGTCCGGGGAGGCGGGCCCGGCGGGTGCGTCGCGGGACTCCTCGTCCTGCCGCAGGGGCGCGTCCGAGGCCGCGGATGCCACTGGTGCCAGCAGGCACCCCAGGAGCAGGGACACGGTGAACGACACGCGCGGCGCGGGGCAGGGCAGGGACATGGGCACACTGGGGCCACCCGTCCTCCGGCCTGGAGCGCGGTGGCGGGGAACGGTGCGCATCACGCGTGGAGGCGGCCACCCTCTCCCGGACAGGGTGCCCTCCAGCGCACAGCGGCGCCGGGGCCGGATGTTCGCGGGCGGACGCTGGTGTCAGACCGGAGCGTCATGGAGGGCAGATGCACTCCGGCTCCAGGGCGATTAGCTTCCGGAGGTGAAGCTGGCCCCGCTCGTGCTCGTCGCGCTGCTGGTCGCCGGGTGCCCCCATCCCAATCACCGGCACGACCTGCGCATCCGTGCGCTGCCGGAGGGCGGCCCCGAGGCGCGCTCGCTCGCGTACTTCCAATCGCTCGGCGTGGCGCTGGAGCCCGGCCACCGCGTGGAACTGGTGGAGAACGGCCACATCTTCGAGGCCATCGAGGAGGAGATTCGCGCCGCGCGCTCCAGCATCCACATCGCCAGCTACATCTGGCGCCCGGGCGAGCCGTCGGACCGGCTGGTCCAGGCCCTGCGCGAGCGCCAGCCCGGCACCGTCTGCCGCGTGCTCGTGGACCCGCTCGGCAGTGTCAACTTCGAGGCCGTGTCTCCCTCCCTGGTCGAGGCCGGCTGCGACGTGCGCGTCTTCCGCCCCATCCAGGGCTCCATCTCCTCGTTCGACGCCTCCCGCATCAAGGCGCGCATGCACCGCAAAATCGTGGTGCGTGACGGCAGGGTGGGAATCACCGGGGGCTGGGGCATCTGGAAGAGCTGGCTCGGCAACGCGCAGGGGGCGGAGTACTGGCGCGACATGAACGTCCGCGTCGAGGGCCCCACCGTGCGCGACATGCAGGTGGCCTTCGCCCAGAACTGGCAGGAGGCCGGCGGAGACTTCCTCCCGGCCAGCGACTTCCCGGAGCTGCCCGCGGTGGGCGGAGCCCGCGCCGGCTTCGTCGCCAGCACCGGCCACCGCTTCCTGTCCGACGCGCGGCGGATGACGCTGCTCACCATCGCCGCGGCGCGGGAGCGGCTGTGGATTGCCAACGCGTACTTCATCCCCTCGGAAGCCATCAGCGACATGCTCATCGAGAAGGTGAAGCAGGGCGTGGACGTGCGTGTCATCGTGCCCGGGCGGTACCATGACATCGCCCCCGTGCAGTCGGCGCAGCGTGCCACCTACGCGCGGCTGCTCGAAGGGGGCGTGCGTATCTGGGAGTACGAGCTGTCCATGCTGCACTCCAAGACGATGCTCGTGGATGACTCGCTGTCCGTCGTCGGCTCCACCAACCTGGACCCGCTGGCGCTGGCCGGCTCGGAGGAGGGCTCCGTGGTGGTGGAGGACGCGGAGCTGGCCGCGCGGCTCGCGGAGACTTTCGAGAAGGACCTGGGCCACTCGCGCGAAATCCACTGGAGCGGGTGGAAGCGGCGGGGACTCCTGCAGAAGCTGGGGGAGCAGCTCTCCCTGCTCATCGGCGACTACCTGTGAACGGCGCGGGCCTCGTGTGTTAGAGCGCGGCGCATGAGCAACCAGGACGTGGTGGGCCGGGCCGTCATCCGCGAGGCGCGGCCCGAGGATGACGCGGTCGTCGGCGAGCTGCTGGTCGAGGCCTTCCTCACCCAGTACGCGAAGAAGCTGCCGGACGTCGTCTACACCGAGGAGCGCAGGCGCGAGCTGCGCGACGTGGCCTCGCGCCGGAAGGTGGCCTCGGTGCTGGTGGCGGAGGTGGACGGCGAGGTCGCCGGCACGGTGGCCCTCTTCCCGCCGGGCGCGCCGGGCTCGGAGGCGTGGCTGCCGAACGCGGCGGACCTGCGCGGTCTGGCCACCTCGGTGCGCTACCACGGCACCGGGCTGGGCCGGCCCCTGCTGGACGCGGCCGAGGCCCTGGCCCGGCGCTGGGGCGTGGACGCGGTGTGCCTCCACGTGCGCAGGGGCGCGGTGGGCGTGGCGGGCATGTACATGAAGCGCGGCTACGTGCGCGAGCCGGAGGGAGACATGCCGCTGCCCACGGTGTACCTGGAGGCGTACGTGCTGCGCCTCCAGGGCTGACGCCGGGGCCCATCGAGCCGGGCACCGTGGAATGAACGTTCCTTCCACGTGTGGCGCCCGGGAGGCCGCCGGGAGGCGGCCCGCGGGACGGCCGCGCTCCGGCGCCGGGGCCCGCCGCGCTCAGCCTCGCAGCGGCAGGACGAAGCCGAGCTGGAAGCGCGTGCCGGCGTGCTCCGGGCGGACGGTGGCGGTGACCTGGACTCCGCGGCCTTCGTCGGTGGAGACGACCTCGGCGCGGAGCTGGCCGTTCTCGGTGGCGCCGCGGAAGAGGAAGACCTCGGCGGCCTGGGAGAAGATGTCGGAGACCTCTTCTCCGGCGGAGCCGGGTGGGAGCTGGTCCCTCACCCAGGTGGCGAAGCGGACGATGCGGCCGGTGAGGAGCTGCGCGGGCAACGGTACCGAGTAGCCGCCGCCGTACACGGTGGGCGCGGCGGCCAGCAGCACCGCGTCCGCGTTGCGCCCGCTGCCCAGGCCGAGGATGCCTCGCTCCTCCAGGCGAGACTGGGCGCGGATGGGGAGGAACAGCTCGGTGGGGATGGCGAGGCCCTTGTCGCGGCCGGAGGGCAGCTCCCACATGGCCGGGGCGCGCAGCCCGCCGGGCTGGCCCATGATGCGCGCGAAGGCGCCGGTGTCGCGGAAGCTGGCCGCGAGCATCGCCGCCACCGCGAGCGCGGGGCTGGTGAAGCTCACGCGCTTCGCCACGCCACGGCCCTCGCTGGCCACCACCGCGCGGTTGAGGACGGCGCACAGCCAGCGCGCGGACTCGTCCTGGCGCAGCTCCGCCCACGCCTCGGAGATGGTGTCCCGCTCCTCTTCCAGGCCCAGGGCCAGCTCGCCCGGGGTGAGGCCCAGCAGCGACGGAGGCACCGCGGCAACGACGGGGACCTGGGCGCGCTCGCCCAGCGCCGCGAGCCTGCCCAGCAGGGCGACGTCATCGCTCGCGTCCACGACGAAGACGGCGTCGGGCCGGTCGAAGGGGTCGGCCGCGAGCACGGCCTGGAGGGAGTCGAGGAGCCAGGGGTGGCTCACGTCGAGCACCTCCACGGCGAGGCCGGAGGACTTGGGGCACTGGTCCAGCAGCCACTTGAGGCCGCGCCACGCGGACTCGAGGTGGGCGACGGGCTCGGCGGCGAGGAGGTCCTTCGCGGTGAGGAGGAGGGCCTCCTCGATGACGTCGCGGGCCGTCTTGCGCGAGGCGGCGGGCGGCGGAGGCGAGGACGACGGGGAGGCGGGAGCGCGGGGATTGATGGCGCGCAGGAAGGCGTCCACGGCGCGGGACGCGGCGGCGGGGGAGCCCGCCTCGGCGCGGTTGAGGAGGGCCTCCACCAATTCGTCTCCGGACGTGGCGGGAGGCGGCGGAGGTGCGTCGGGGAGGGGAGGCGCGGCGGCGCGGAGGGCCTCGGCGACGGCGTCGGGGAGGCGCCCGGGGCCGGTGATGCTGGCGACGCGGGAGGCGGCCTCCTCGGGGCTCAGCGGGCGGAGCGGGTCGGAGCCGGCGAGCTCCTCGCGCAGGGCGTGGAGGGCACGCAGTACGGGGACGGTGGTGATGAGGTCGGCGAGGCCGAAGGCGCGGAGCCGGTCGAAGGACAGCTCGACGGTGCGGGAGTCACTGGCGCCGAGCCGGTCGGGGACGGTGACGCGCAGCCCGCTGGCGGCGCGCGCGAGCTCGGCGCCGAAGGACTCGGGGGTGAGATGGAAGCGCCGGCCGGAGGGAGCGGGGGAGAAGGTTCCCGCCACCAGCCACCGCACGCGTGCTCCTTCTGGACTGCTTCCGCTCTGACTCATGGACCGTTCCCGCCTGGTTCGTGGAGGGCGGCTACGTTAGCGCGCCGGGCGGGCGTTTCAGAATGGGGTGGCCGGCCCAGGCCGCGGGGCCTACCCTCCACCCGCCATGTCCATCCGCAAGGACTATATCGAGCGTCTCATCGAGGAGTTCGCCGCCGCGCTCGCCCGCATCCTCAAGGCCCGGCGGGAACAGCGCTTCACGGACGCGCGGCAGCTCATCCAGGACACGGCGCTCTCCTCGCTCGGCATGGAGTACGGCGCCCTGCTGCTCGCGGACCCCGCGTCCACCGCGCGGCTGCTCGGGGACCCCGCTCGCGTGAAGGTCCTCGCCCGGCTGGTGGCCGAGGACGGCGAGCTGCTCCAGCAGCAGGGCGACGCCTCCACCGCCTCCTCCCGCTTCCAGTACGCGCTCGCGCTGTACGTCGAGGCCCGGAGCCAGGGCCTTCCTCCCGACGCGGAGGACACCGCCACCCTCGCGAGACTCCGCTCGGCCCTGGGCCTGGACGCTCGCGGCTGAACGAGCAGCCCTCCCGGCGTCTCGCGGCGCCTCACCGGCAGGTGGACACGTGATGCGGATATTGAACGTGTCACCAAGGGGGGAGCGCGCATGTCGGGGAGGCATGGACTCGCCATCGTCTGGGCCGTGGGTGGGCTGCTGACGATGCTGCTGGGCGGCTGTGCGGCCACCCGCCCCGAGACGATTACGACGGTCGAAGGCCCCGTGACCCACGGCGTCATCGCCCGGCGGCTCGAAGTCCTGGGCCTGCTGCGCCTGACGACGACGAGCGGGAATATTCCAGAGGCCGCCGATTCCCACTTCGTCGAGGCGACGGTGGAGGTGCCGGTGGGGACCGCGGTCATCCTCCCGTCACTCACCGGGTGGGGGCTCGGTTATGGCACCGCCCAGCCGAACCCCGGCGCGCCCGACGCGAGGCTCGACTGGGATTCGGAAGACCACCACTGGGGCCTGGGCAACGTCGAGGTCTCCGTGGTCCGAATTCATCCGCCCAACACCGCCACGCAGCCACCGACGCAGCTGGCGGACCTCAGCATCCGGTTCTTCCTGTCCGACGACAACCACGACGACCCCTGGTTCGGGGCCGTCAACTACAGCCTGCTGTGTCTCGGCGTGCCCGGGACGGAGCTCGGCCAGTGGGCGCCGCTCGAGCTGGAGCCGCCGAAGATGACCATCAACCCACGGTGACGCGCGAGAGGAGGCGAAGATGTGTCGGCGTCATGTCTGGCTGGAACTGGCCGCCCTGCTCGTCGCCGTGAGCAGCGGGTGTGCCAGCGGCCCCATCCGCATCGGCGTGGGAGTGGTGGATGACGCGGACTACACCCTCACCCAGGTCAGCATCCTTCCTCCGCCTCCGCAGCCCGGCGCCGGGGTCGTGACGGTTCGCATCGCCTACGAGCTCCACCAGCCCGGAGGCAACGTCGCGCCCGCGGTCCAGGTGTTCGACGATGACGGCGCCCTCAACGCGGACGACGTGGTGGACCGGGGACAGCTCGTGGTGGACGCGCGCAACCTCTCGCCGGGGCCACATGAGGGCACCCTCACGTTCACCCTGACCTGTGACGCAGACAACAAGGTGGTGGGGCGGTTGGACGGCACCGGCGAAGGGCACAACCCGGCGATTGGTCCCCGCAACCCGGCGGACATCAAGGCGAGGGTGGGGCGGCCAGGAAACGCGAGCCATCCCACCCTGGTTTCGAACGAAGTCGAGCTGTGGTGCGAGTCATGACGAGTCCCTTTCTCCTTCGCGCGGTGGGAGTCCTCCTCCTGGTCGCCCTGGCCGGTTGCACCCAGCGGCGCGGGCTGGTCATCACCGAGTGGTTTCCGGAAGTGGTGGAGCTCTACCTGGATGAGCCGGCGAGCGAGACCCTGGACCTGTCTCCCTTCTCCATCCAGGTCCGTGCCCGCCAGGACCTGAACCCCAACGTCGACGAGCCCGACTACGCCAACCAGGCGGGGCTCCTGGGGACGATGTCGGGCGGGAGCTATCTCGTCATCTTCGAGGAGTTCGGCTACAGCGGCCCTCCGGTCTCCAGCACCTATACCGACCCCGTCACCGCGCGACAGGTCCCCGGAATCAAGGTGGCGGAGGGGTTCTTTGGCTGGAACCTGGGCGGGGCCAGCACCTCGTTGCGGATTTCAGGCGTCACGAGAGGCCCGGGTGGTATCGCCGGCCTGTTCCACGTCCGCCAGTCCGTCGATGACGTGCTCCTGCTGGGGGGCCGGCCACGGCCCTCGATTGGAGGCGACTTCACCGAGGACACGCCCTCGCCGGTGCCGCTTCCGTTGGCCCCACAGACAATGGGCCGGAAGTGGGGACCCGGCGGCCCTCTGGACAATGACGTGGAAAGCGACTGGCGCGCCGGCCCGCGAACCTTCGGTGAGCCGTCTCGCTAGTGTCTTCCATTCATGAAATGACGCTCTGCATTGGCCGGTTTCCAGCACTCCGGCTGTCTGGATACGTGACAGTCCACTGATTCAAGGATGACCCGCTCCTGGCCCGGGTTGCCGGGCTGTCATCGCTCGCGGTTATGATGGAGCGCACCTCGTTCACGCTACGCCTGGGGGGTGCGCGTGTCCTTCATCCAGCTTCCTGAGAGCGTCGTTCCGTGTCGCAACCTGGTGGGGGGCGAGTGGCAGATGCCCTCGGGCGCGAGCCTCCTCGACGTACGCAGTCCGTACACGGGCACCGTCATCGGCCGGGTGCCGCTCACGCCCACCGCGGGCGTGGCGCGGGCGGTGGAGGCCGCCCGGCCCGCCGCCGCGCTCTGGCGCACCCTGCCGCTGCGCGAGCGCACCCAGTTCCTCTTCCGCTTCCGCCAGCTCGTGGAGCGCGACCTGGAGCGGCTCGCGAACCTCGCCGCCAGCGAGGCCGGCAAGACGGTGGCGGAGGGACGCGCCGGGCTCCTCAAGGGCCTGGAGGTCTGCGACTTCGCCCTGTCCCTCCAGAACCTCGACACCGGTGGCCACATGGAGGTCAGCCGCGGCGTCACCTGTGAGTTCCGCCGCGAGCCGCTCGGCATCGTCGCCGGAATCACGCCCTTCAACTTCCCGGCGATGGTGCCGATGTGGATGTTCCCCATCGCCGTCACGCTGGGCAACGCCTTCATCCTCAAGCCTTCCGAGAAGGTGCCCCTCACCGCGTGCGCGCTCGGCGAGCTGATGTGCGAGGCCGGCTATCCGCCCGGTGTCTTCTCCGTCGTGCACGGCGGCAAGGAGGCCGTGGACGCGCTGGTGGCGCACCCGGAGGTGCAGGCGCTGGGCTTCGTGGGCTCGTCCGCCGTCGCGCGCCACGTGTACGCGGAGGGCTGCAAGCGCGGCAAGCGCGTGCTCGCGCTGGGCAGCGCGAAGAACCACGTCATCATCGTCCCCGACGCGGACCCCGAGCTGACGCCGCAGGCCGTGGTCGACTCCTTCACCGGCTGCGCGGGCCAGCGCTGCATGGCCGCCAGCGTGCTGCTCGCCGTCGGCGACGTGGAGCCCCTCATCCAGGAAGTTTCCCGCCGCGCGGCCCGGCTGGAGGTGGGCCCCGGCATGGGCGCCCTCATCGACCGCGGCGCGGTGGACCGGCTGGAGACGGCGATTGCCCGCGCGGAAGCCGAGGGCGCGAAGGTGCTGCTCGACGGGCGCGGGAAGCGGCCCGCCGGAGACGCGTGGGCCGGCGGCAACTGGCTGGGGCCCACGCTGCTGGACGGCGTGCGCCCGGAGATGGAGGCCGCGCGGCGCGAGCTGTTCGGCCCGGTGCTCTCCATCATCCGCGTGCCCACGCTGTCCGCGGCGCTGGAGGTGGAGAACGCGTCGCCCTACGGCAACGCGGCCTCCATCTTCACGACGAATGGCGCGGTGGCGCAGGCCGTGGTGGAGGGCGTGCGCGCCGGCATGGTGGGCGTCAACGTGGGCGTCCCCGTGCCGCGCGAGCCCTTCTCGTTTGGTGGCACCGGTGACTCGCGCTTCGGCCATGGCGACATCACCGGCCCGTCCAGCCTCGACTTCTGGACGGCGCTGAAGAAGGTCACCCGCAAGTGGTCGGCCCGCACCGACGGCTCGTGGATGAGCTGATCCGCTTCCGGTCCTCGCGCTCGACATTCCCCGCGCCCGCAAGGAGGGCGTCCCATGGCAGACAAGAAGCCCGTCAATCACATCCGCCTCACCTCCCATCCGGATGGTGAGACTCCGGGTGTCCCCATCCGCTGGGGCGACCCCGAGCCCCTGCGCCGCGGCCCCGTGGTGGCCACCCTCACCGAGCCCGCGCACCGCAACGTCATCGGCACGCACTCCGGCGCGTACGCGGTGTACCGCGCGCTCGCCGTGGCCGCGGGCAAGCTGCCGCAGGACCACCGGGCGGACCTGAAGAACACCTCGCCCGCCGCGCAGATTGGCCCGTACCCGTCCTGGAGCGACCCGGAGCGCATCGTCTCGTTGGACCCGTGGGGCGCGGTGGCCCCCCAGGTCTTCCGCGCCTACGCGGAGCAGGACATCGACTTCCGGCCCACCATCGCCGTCACCAAGGCCCACATCAACCTGCCCGAGCTGCGCGACGCCGTCATCGCCGGGCGCCTGAAGCCGGATGGCGATTTGCTCCAGGCCAACGGCGACATCAAGGTGACGAAGGCCGCGGTGGAGCCGGTGTGGTACCTGCCGGGCATCGCGAAGCGCTTCGGGATGACGGAGAGCGCGCTGCGCCGCGGCCTCTTCGAGCACACGGGCGGCATGTTCCCGGAGCTGATTACCCGCCCGGACCTGCACGTCTTCCTGCCGCCCATCGGCGGGCTCACGCTGTATGCCTTCGGCCACGTCGAGGCGCTGGCGGACCGGGACACGCCGCTGGCGGTGCGCGTGCATGACGAGTGCAACGGCTCGGACGTGTTCGGCAGCGACATCTGCACGTGCCGGCCGTACCTGGCGCACGGCATCGAGGAGTGCGTGCGCATGGCGCAGAATGGGGGCTCGGGCCTCATCGTCTACCTGCGCAAGGAGGGCCGCGCGCTGGGCGAGGTGACGAAGTTCCTCGTCTACAACGCGCGCAAGCGGCAGGAGGGCGGCGACTCGGCGGCCACCTACTTCCAGCGCACCGAGTGCGTGGCCGGCGTGCAGGACATGCGCTTCCAGGAATTGATGCCGGACGTGCTGCACTGGCTGGGCATCACCCGCATCCACCGCTTCGTGTCCATGAGCGACATGAAGCACGACGCCATCGTCCGCTCGGGCATCGAAATCCTGGAGCGGGTTCCCATTCCGGACGAGCTCATCCCCGCCGACGCGAAGGTGGAGATGGAGGCGAAGAAGGCGGCCGGCTACTTCACGAAGGGCCCGGTGGCGGACGCGACGGCGCTGGCCCAGGTCAAGGGACGGGACCTCGATGTCTGACACCTCACTGGCAAGGTCCGACGTCTCTCCCGCCGTGGCGTGGCTGCGCACGCCGTCCGCCATCCGCGAGCGGTGCCACCAGTTGCTGGACCTGGGACTGGCGGGCCGGCTGGCGCACTTCCGCGTGGAGCCCTCGCGGCTGCCCACGGTGGTGGACACGGTGCTGCAGGTGACACGCGAGTGCTACCCCACGCTGGAGATTCCGCTGCACAGCCGCTGGGGCCACTTCGACGCGGGCGGCGTGGCGCGCGTGGAGGAGTTGAACGAGCGGCTGAAGGACGCGACGCCGCAGGAGCGGGCGCGGGCCAAGCTGGACCTCGTGGTGGTGAGCGTGCTGCTGGACGCGGGCAGCGGGCCGAAGTGGCGCTACCGCGAGCGGGGCGGCGGCACGTGGGCGCGCTCGGAGGGACTGGCCGTCGCCAGCTTCCGGATGTTCATGGATGGCGTCTTCTCGTCGGACCCGGACCGGCCGCTGCGCGCGGACGCGGAGGCGCTGGGCCGGCTCACCCGCGAGGCGCTCGCGCGGGGGATGCAGGTGTCGGACTCCAACCCGCTGGACGGGCTGGACGGGCGGCTGCACCTGATGCATGGGCTGGCGAAGGTGCTGCCCCGGCCGGGAGCGCTCTTCGACATCATCACCGCGCAGCGGCGCTCCGTGCGGGCCGCGGAGCTGCTGGGGCTGGTGCTGGAGGTGCTGGGCCCCATCTGGCCGGGCCGCGTCATGGTGGACGCGGTGAACCTGGGCGACGTGTGGCCGCACTCGGCGCTGGGCCCGGTGGAGAGCGTGGAGGCGCTGGTGCCCTTCCACAAGCTGTCGCAGTGGCTGACGTACTCGCTGGTGGAGCCGCTGGCCGAGGCCGGCGTGGTGGTGACGGAGCTGGACGGCCTCACCGGCCTGCCCGAGTACCGCAACGGCGGCCTCTTCGTGGACCTGGGCGTGCTGGTGCCCCGTGACACGAAAATCACCACCGTGGCGCTGCACCCGGGGGACGAGCCCATCGTGGAGTGGCGCGCGCTGACGGTGGCGCTGCTGGACAGGGTGGCGGCGCTGGTGCGCGGCCGGCTGGGGATGAACGCGGAGGAGTTGCCGCTGGCGAAGGTGCTGCAAGGGGGGACGTGGACGGCGGGGCGGCGGGTGGCGGCGGAGCTGCGCCCCGGTGGCGTGCCGCCCATCCGCGTGGACAGTGACGGCACGGTGTTCTGACCGAGGGAGGATGCAATGGAGTTCCCGAACTGCACGGTGGTGGACCATCCGCTGGTGAAGCACAAGCTGACGCTGATGCGGCGGGCGGAGACGAGCACCGCCTCCTTCCGCGCGCTGCTCCAGGAAATCTCGTTGCTGCTGGCGTACGAGGCCTTCCGCGACCTCAAGCTGCGCGACGAGGAAATCCAGACGCCGATGGCGAAGACGGTGGCGCCGGTGCTGGACGGGAAGAAGCTGGTGCTGGTGGCCATCCTCCGCGCGGGGCAGGGCATCCTCGACGGCATGCTGCAACTCGTGCCGTCCGCGCGCGTGGGGCACATCGGCCTGTACCGCGACCCGGAGACGCTGGCGGCGGTGGAGTACTACTACCGGGTGCCGGGGCAGCTCGCGGACCGCGACGTGGTGGTGTGTGACCCGATGCTGGCCACGGGCAACTCGGCGGTGGCGGCCCTCCAGCGGCTGAAGCGGAACAAGCCCGGCTCCGTGCGCTTCGTGTGCCTGCTGGCGAGCCCGGAAGGGCTGACGAACCTGCGCGAGCACCACCCGGACGTGCACGTGTACACCGCGGCCATCGACGAGCGGCTCGACGAGCACGGCTACATCATCCCGGGCCTGGGTGACGCGGGAGACCGGCTCTTCGGCACGAAGTAGCGCGGAACGGAGCTTCCATTCCGCGGCCGGCGCATCGCCGGGGTCTCAGAACGGCGGGCGGCTCTCGAATGCGAGGCGCTCGCCGGTCCGTGGGTGGGTGAACGTCAGGGCCTCGGCGTGGAGCAGCAGCCGGGGGCCGGCCTGGCCGTACAGCGCGTCACCGGCGATGGCCGCGCCGAGCCCGAGCGGATGCGCGGCGTGGAGCCGCAGCTGGTGCGCGTGCCGGGTGCGGGGCAGGAACGAGACGCGGGTCCGGGTGCCGGTCCGCTGAGTGACGCGCCACTCCGAGACGGCGCGCTTGCCGTGGACCGGGTCCACCTGCTGGCGGAGCCGTTCGTCCGCGTCGGCACGGAGCGGCAGCTCGATGACGCCGTGGTCACCTGCCACGGTGCCTTCGAGCCAGGCGACGTGACGGAGGTCCGCCTCACGGCGCGCGAGCTGCCGGCGGAGCGCCGCCTGTGTCTCCGGGTCCTTCGCCAGGAGCAGGAGCCCGGAGGCTTCCGTGTCGAGCGCATGCACGACCAGGAGATTCAATTCCTTCCGCTGGAGCCGGACGAGGACCGAGTCACGTTGGCGCGCATGACGGCCGGGCGCGGACAGGAGGCCGTACGGCTTGTCCACGACGAGCAGCCACGGATCCTCGAACAACACGCGTGGCTCCTCTCGCGAGGTGGGCGCCGTGCTGCCGGGCGGCGCGGGTTCCACGCTCAGTCCTTCGAGCATGTACGGCAGCACCCTCCCGCACTTGCCCTGACAGGCCGGGTAGTACTCGCCCGCGCGCCGCTCTCCCTTCGTGGGCGGCGCGCCCCACCAGAACTCCGCGAGCGCCAGGGGCCGCAGGTGGTGCGCATAGGCCCAGGCGAAGAGCTTGGGTGCGGCGCAGTCACCCGCGCCACCGGGAGGCGCCTCGGGCTCGAACAGGGCCGTGAGGGACTGGCGCTCCCCGCGCGCATTCGGGAGGACGTAGCTGTCGGTGAGCTGCCGCCAGAGCTGGCGTGAGCGCTCCGCTCGCAGGTGTTCAATCTCGGCGCGGCTTGCGCCAGGCTCTCGTGGGTCCGCATGGCGCAGCTCGAGCGTGCGCAGCTCTGCCTGCCCACCGGGCCAGAACGTGTCGCGCGCGACGGGGTCGAACAGCGGGGGCGCGAAGCCCTCGACGTGCCAGTGTCCACCCAGCATGCCGGAGAAGCCCCGCAGGTAGCCGATGCGGCCGTCCTCCGCCGCGACGACCAGCACTCCGAACATCTTCCCGCCCCCGGGCGCCTCGAGGACGCCCGGGTCGAAGCCCGCCGGGACGTCTCCAGCGCGCAGGAGTGCTTGCAGCTCCTCGGCGGCGCGGCGCGCGAGCGGATGCGGAGGGCGCGGGTCGAACGGGCTGGCGAGCCGTGCAGGCACCTCGGCCGGAGCCGGTCGGGGCTCGAAGTACGTCACGGCCGCTGGTGGGGGCGCCTCGCTCACGAGGTCACCCTCTACCAGCCAGGCCTTGGGTCCGGATACGGGCCAGGCACGGGGGGCCAGCCTGCCCGGCAGGACGGGTTGCCGTGAGCCGGGGCGCATCAGCTAGTCTCGCGACCGCCTCTCACCCCAATTCCTACCCATGACAGACCCAGCCTCTCCCGCGGCTCCCTCGGACGCGCCGCTCCAGTTCGAGCGCGCCGAGTTCACCGAGCCGCGTGCGGCTCCGAAGTGCGCGCTGTGCCAGCGCGCCATCACCGGTACGTACTTCGAGGCGAATGGTCAGCTCCTCTGCCCGTCGTGCAAGGACGCCGTGGAGGCGTCGATGACGGGCGGCTCGAAGTCGGGCCGGTTCTTCCGTGCGCTCGCCTTCGGCACGGGTGCGGCGATTGCGGGCGCGGTGCTGTACTTCGGCGTCTCCGCGCTGACCGGCTACAACCTCGGCCTCATCGCCATCGCCGTGGGCTGGGGCGTGGGTGCCGCCGTGCGGAAGGGCTCGGACGGGCGCGGGGGCCGCTTCTACCAGGTGCTCGCCGTGCTGCTGACCTACCTGTCCGTTTGCGGCTCGCTCGCGCCGGATGTCTACGAGGGCTTCTCCTCGGCCTCGGATGCCGAGGCCACCGATGGGGCCGCGCCGGAAGAGATGCCCGTCGTGTTCCGGGTCATCGTGTCGGGCATCCTCTCGCTGGCGGCGCCCGTCCTCGTGGGCATGGAGAGCCCCATCTCCCTGCTCATCTACGGCTTCGCCCTGTGGGAGGCGTGGCGAAGGAATACCCGCGCCGTGCTGAAGATTGACGGGCCCTTCCAGCTCGCTCCCGCTGGCGAAGCACCGGCGCCCGAGTCCGAGGGCAAGGCCCAGGAGCAGTCCGTTGGCTGAAGCCGTCGCCGCCGTCACGCGCTGCGAGGGGTGCGGCTCAGAGCTGGGCCCCCGGTTGCTCACCTGTCCGTCCTGTCACCGGCTGGTGTACGCGAAGGAGCTCCAGCGGCTCGCGAGCGAGGCCGAGGCCGCCACCGCGCGCGATGAGCCGGCCGTGGCGCTGGAGACCTGGCGCCGCGCCCTGGAATTGCTGCCGCCGGGCTCCAGCCAGCACGCGCAGGTCACCGCCCGGGTGGAGGCGCTGAGCCGGAAGGTGGATGCGCCCGGACTCCTCGGCGCCGTGTCGGCGGGGACGCAGGCGGGACAGAAGTCGAACATGCCCAAGGTGCTCGCCGCGCTGGGGACGCTCGGGCTGCTCATGTGGAAGTTCAAGTTCGTGCTCGTCTTCCTCCTGGGCAAGGGCAAGCTGCTGCTGCTCGGGCTGACGAAGGCGAGCACGCTGTTCTCCATGCTGCTCGCGCTGAGCGTGTACTGGGCCGCGTGGGGCTGGGTGTTCGCGCTCGGGTTGATTGCCTCCATCTACGTGCACGAGATGGGGCACGTGGCGGCGCTGCGCCGCTTCGGCATGCAGGCCAGCGCGCCCATGTTCATCCCCGGCCTCGGCGCCTTCGTGCGGCTCAAGCAGACGCCGGTGGATGCACGCGAGGACGCACGGGTGGGGCTCGCGGGGCCCATCTGGGGCTTCGGCGCGGCGGTGGTGCTGTTCGGCGCCGCGCTCGTCACCGGGTGGAAGAGCCTGGGCGCCATTGCCCACGCCGCCGCGTGGCTCAACCTCTTCAACCTCCTCCCCGTCTGGCAGCTCGACGGAGGCCGCGGGTTCCGTGCCCTGTCGCGGAAGCAGCGCTGGCTGGCGGTGGCGGTCATCGGCGCCTGCTGGTTCCTCACCGCCGAGGGGCTGCTGGTGCTGCTGCTGCTCGGCGCCGGGTTCCAGGCCGTGGCCATGCCCGGAGCCGAGGAGGGCGACACCCGCGCCACCGTGGAGTACGGCTTCCTCGTCGCCGCGCTCAGCGCCCTGGGCTGGGCCGCGCAGCGGTGGATGGGCACGGCGCTGGCGATGTGAGCGGACCTGCCGCGGTGAGTCACCGGGGCCGGTGGAACCCGGGGGAGGGGACTTCCTCCCGGGTCAGGTGGCTGGACTAATGTCCGCCAGGTGACTCTTCCCGCGCTGCTCCTCGTGCCCCTGCTGTGCGCCACCACGCCCACGCGCGTGGAGCTCGTGTTCGGTGGGGACGTGATTCCCCACGGCGAGGTGAAGACGGTGGCGGAGCTGCACGCGCGCACCGGCGCGAAGCCGGCGGACGGCGGCGCGGCGCCCTCGCTCAACCACGAGGGCTGGGACCATGTCTTCGGCCCCATCACCGACGTGCTGCGCACCGCGGACGTGGGCGTGGTGAATCTGGAGACGCCCGTCACCGACAACAAGAAGGCCGTCACCCGCGAGCTGCTCTTCAACGCGCCGTCGGCCATGGCGTACGCGCTCGCGTCGGCCGGGGTGAAGGTGGTGTCCACCGCCAACAACCACGCGAGGGACCAGCACCCCGCGGGCCTGCTGGAGACGCTGCGCCACCTGGACGCGGCCGGCATCCGCCACGCGGGCACCGGGCCGTCGAAGTCCGCCGCGTGGGAGCCCGTCTTCCTGGACGTGCGCGGGGTGAAGGTGGGCTTCCTGTCCTTCACGCGCTGGCTCAACGGCTTCAGCAACCCGAAGACGGAGGAGGGCGCCCACGTCGCCTTCGTGCCCTACCCGGAGCACCGCCACCACCGGGGCCTCAAGCCCGAGGAGGCCGCCGAGGCCGTGCGCGCGGCGGCGGCCCGGTGCGACGCGCTCATCGTCCTGGTGCACTGGGGCACCGAGTACAAGGACACGCCGCACCCGGATGACCGCGAGCTGGGCCGCGCGCTGCTGGAGGCGGGAGCGAAGGCCGTCATCGGCCACCACCCGCACGTGCTCCAGCCGCTGGAGGCCCACCCCACGGCGGACGGGAGGCGCGGGCTCATCGCGTACTCGCTGGGCAACCTGGTGGCGAACCAGGACCGCTTCTACCGCCACGTGCCCGGAAGGAAGGGCGCGGAGGGAGACAAGCGGGACTCCATGCTGCTGCGAGTGACGCTGGCGCGGCCCGCGCCCGGCGCGCCCGTGGCGCTGGAGGACGTGGCCGTGCTGCCGGTGTGGATTGAGAACAACGCCGTGGGCCGCGCGCGCAAGGAGTTGCGCAACATCCAGCCGGTGCTCATCGACCGGGAGCTGGAGGCGGTGGAGGAGCGGCTCGCCGCGCTGGCGGCCCGGCCCGAGCCGCTGGACAAGGCGGCTCGCGCGGAGAAGGCGATGCTGGAGCGGCGGCGGGTCAGCTCCCAGCACCGGCGCGAGCGCATCCTCCGCATGCTGCCCGAGGGCTTCGCCGTGGCCTCTCCCGAGCTGCGCCAGCGCGAGGCCCGCGGGCTGCCCGGCACGGGCGGCGCCGGCCCGGTGGCGGAGGGCGGCAGGCCCGCACGGCCCGCGCGGTAGGGGCACACGAGAAGGACCGCGGGGCCTGCTCGGCTGACGGCGAGTGCCTGTCGGGCCGGTGCCGCGGGTCGTTCACCTGGGCGTGAGATGTAGGCGGACGGCTCGCTGCTGGGCCCGGGATTTCCAGGAAGCCCGGGTGGGGAGCAGCTCGCTCCCTTCAACCGGGCTGTTGGATGTCGTCAGGGCGGCAAATGGATGCCCTCCTGGGCAGGAGGGAGGGGGGCTCCAGGAAGAGGGCTTCCGAGCGGCGCCCGGACGGAGGGCTGCGGTAGACTCCGCTCCATGCGTCACATTGCCCTCTCCGTTCTGAGTCTGCTGGTCCTGGCCTGTAACAAGGAAGAACAGGCCGGCGTCAAGGTCCTGGTCGAGTACACCTCCAGCTTCAAGAAGGGCTGCATCGCCGTGAAGGTCTTCGATGCGGCGAGCCCGGAGGTGGAGCTGGAGTCCAAGGTCGTTACCAATCTGGACCAACAGGAGCCGCCGCTCGCGGTGGCCGTCGTTCGCAAGGAAGGGTGGGGCCCGCAACTCCGGCTCCGCGTCACGGCGCACGAGCAGACCTGCGAGGGGCGCCTGGTGGACGAGGAGCAGGTGGACCTCGACTTGAGCGGGACGGGCAAGAAGCCCGACCAGAGGGTGGCGCTGGTGACGCCCGACGCGGATGGGGACGGCTACGTGGCCACGGAGCAGGGCGGGAACGGGGGCGGGACGGACTGCGACGATTCGGCAGAGACGGGCGCGCAGACGTACCTCGGGGCGACGGAGGTCTGCGACGGCCGGGACAACGATTGCGACACGCAGGTGGATGAAGGGCTGGCCCTCGTTGATGTCTACCTGGATGAGGACGGTGACGGGGTGGGCGCGGGCAATGCCAGGCAGAACTGTGGCCCGATTCCCGGGTACGCGGCCATGGATGGTGACTGCGACGATGGGGACCCCGACCGGATGCCCGGCAAGCAGGAGGTCTGCGACGACAAGGACAACAACTGCGCTGGCGGCGTGGACGAGGAGTTCGAGAAGAGGTGGTACCGCGACGCTGATGGTGACGGTGCCCAGGATGAGACCACCCTGGTCACCCAGTGTGCGTCCCCGGGCGCTGACTATACCCAGAGGAACGCCCAGGCGTTCGATTGCGCGGACAATGACCCTGTCCGTACGCCCGGCAAGGCGGAGCTGTGTGACGGCGTGGATAACAACTGTGCCAATGGCATCGATGAGACCTTCGCGAACAAGGGGAATGTCTGCACCAACGATGTCTGCTCGGGACGGTTCATCTGCAACACTGCTCAGAATGGAACCGTGTGCGATGCGCCAGCGCCGGTGAGCTACCACCCGGACGTGGATGGGGACGGCCAGGGCGCCTCGGGGAGCGCTGGAACCAAGGTCTGTGCTCCCACTGCGCCGCCAGCCGGGACGGTGGCCAATGCCACCGACTGTGATGACGTGGACCCGGGGGCCAAGCTGGGTGGAAACGAGGTCTGCGACGCGGTGGACAACAACTGCTCGGGCGCCGCGGACGAGGGGCTCAGCTGCGGTGGCAGTCTGAAGAAGGTCGTCGATTTCTACATTGGCCCGGGCCATGACTTGAGGACGGTGGCGGTGGGGGCCAGTGGGTTGCCCGTGTGGATCGCGGGCATGGGCGGGAAGATTCTGCTACGCGACGCGGTGGGGGCGGCGCTCAAGAGCTTCAGCTACGATGCAACGGCTCCCGACCCCAACAACTGCGGCAATGTGGACTGGCACGCGGCGTGGGTGGGTTCCAACGGCCATGTGTACCTGGGGGGCGCGGGCGGCAAGCTGGCCGAGCACACGGGGGCGGCCTGCATCAATCAGGTCACCGCATCCAATACGGCCACGATTACGGGCATTGTCGGAGTCGAGTCGGGCGGGACGACCACGCTCTACTTCGTCAACGACAATGGGCGCCTGTTCACCTGGGTGCCTGGTAATGCCCCGGTGCAGCGGGACGACACCGGTAGCGTCTACAATGGCATCCATGCCCTGGACTCGAGTTTGTTCCTCGTGGCGGGCCGAGCCTCTAGCAACCAGCGCATCTATGCCTATCAGGGCGCAGACCTGACCACCGCCGTGGAGCATGGACTCAGCAGTACTTCTGTGGCCAACAACATGAATGCGGTGTGGATGGGGGCGTCCAACCAGGCCTACGCGGTGGGGGACGGGGGGGCGGTGTGGAGGTGGAACGGGCTGCCGAACGCGGGGGCGAGCTGGACGCTGCAGACGCCGCCTCCGGGAGTGACGGCCAACTTCAGCAGCGTGGTGATGTTGCCCAATAACGACGCGTACATCGTCGACAAGGGGACCAACGGAAACCTCTACCGGCGGACGTCGTTCGGCTGGGCAGCCGGTCCGAAGCTCCCCACGACGAACCAGCCCATGTACGACATCGCTGTGACCTCGGCGGGGGACTTCTGGGTGGTGGGCGCGGGTGGCTCCGTCTACCACTACCCGGAGCCGTAACCCTCCTTCGATGTACCGCTCCTGGGCCTCCACGGTTCGGGAGCGGTGACGGCGCGGACACGCCGCGAGCGAGGGCTGTAAGGCATTTCTCCTGGGTTCGCGGGATGCCTTACAGTCCAGGTATGTCCAAGGTTCGTTTGCGGGGGAGATGCCTGACGCTCGCCGTGTGCCTGTCGGTGGTTCTTCCACCGCTCGCGGCTCGGGCGGAAGGCGAGTTCGAACGTCATATCGCCGAGGCCGTGCGCCTCTACGACGACCTCGAATATGAGCTGGCGTTGGAGAAGCTCGAGCGCGCCGGCAAGGTGCCACACGGCACGGAGGAAGAGGTCACCCTCTCTCTCTACAAGGCCATCATCAGCGCCGACCTGGGCAGATGGGAGGCGGCCCGTGCCGGTTTCCGGTCCGCGCTCGTGCTCAAGCCCGATGCCCGGCTGCCGCTCCGCGTCTCTCCCAAGGTGACGGCGGAGTTCGAGGCCCAGCGCAGGAAGCTCCAGTCGGAGCTGGCCCGGAAGCGCACGGACACGCCGAAGGTCGCGGAGTCACGTCCCGTGGCTCCGATGCCGGGGGGCGTGCCTCTCGAGGAGCCTGCCCAGGTAACATCAGCGTCGGCGGAATCCCGTGAGCAGGTGGCGCGGCCGGACCTGGTGCCCTCTCGTCCTGAAGAACTCGCCACTCAAATGGCGGAGGAGAGGCCGTGGATGCAGCGTGTGCCGGTGGTGAGCATGGTGCTGCTGGGCGCGGGAGTCGCCGCTGGAGGCGCGGGGACGTATTTCGGCCTGTCTTCCCGGCGCCAGATCAACGAGGCCCGAGAGGCGCGGTTCTTCAACGAGCTGGAGGAGCGGCATGGGCAGGCGCAGCGCAGCGCGACGACGGCCAACGTCTTGTTCGGCACGGCGGGCGTGGCGGTGGCCGGGGCGGTGGTGACGTGGCTCCTCATGGGGGAGTCGGAGACGCTCACGGCGGAGGGAGGTGCGCGATGAGGCGCTTGTTGCCGTGGAGCATGGCGCTGGTGCTTGCCGGGTGCACGGTGCCCAGCCTGGAAGAACTCAAAGGAGAGCGCACCATCAAGGTCGACGTCGCCTTCGATTTCAACGCGGGCTGCATCATCGTGCTCGCCCGGGATGCGGCGGCCGTGGACAAGCAGGTCCAGGAGCAGATTCTGGTGCTCGACCGGGAGGTTTCGGCGAGGAAGGTGTCGGTCTCCATCTTCCGGGAAGGCGACTGGAGCCAGACCACCGAAATCATCTCCACCGCACACGAACAGTCCTGTTCCGGCCCCGAGGTGGCACGAGCCCGGGCGGAGGTCACTCTGAGCAAAGGAGGTGGACAGTCGCTCGCCTTTTCGCTGAGCGCCCGGGATGCCGATGGTGACGGATATGTCTCCCCCGTGAATGGGGGGACTGACTGTGACGATGCTCACGCCGAGGCGCGTCCGGGGCCGGGGCGCGTCGAGGTCTGTGACGGCCTGGACAACGATTGCCGGCTGGGTGCCGATGATGGACTTCCCTTCACCGAGGTCTTCCGGGATGGGGACGGCGACGGCGTGGGCGCGGGTACTCCCACGCTGAGATGCGGGCCGATTCCCGGCTACTCAGCCTCCAGCAATGACTGTGACGACGACAATCCAGACCGGGCTCCTGGCCTGCCGGAGGTCTGTGATGGGCTGGACAACAACTGCGCTGGCGGCGCGGACGAGGGAGTGGTGGTGACGGAGTACTTCCGCGACGCGGACGGTGATGGGGTAGGCGCGGGAGCTCCCACGTTGGATTGCGTGGCGCCCGCGGGCTACGTGGCCGTGGGAGGCGACTGTCAGGACAACGACCCCGCGCGGACGCCCGGCAAGGCGGAGGTCTGCGACAACAAGGACAACGACTGCTCTGGCGGCGTGGACGAGGGGTTCGACAAGGACTGGTATCTCGACCTGGATGGCGACGGTACCCAGGGGCAGACCACCCTGGTCACCCAGTGCGAGTCCCCGGGCGCGGGTTATGCCCCCAGGAACGCCCAGCCGTTCGACTGCGCGGACGATAACCCCGTCCGTGCGCCCGGTAGGGCGGAGCTGTGTGACGGCGTGGATAACAACTGTGCCAATGGCATCGATGAGCCCTTCTCGAACAAGGGGAATGTCTGCAACAACGATGTCTGCTCGGGACGGTTCATCTGCAACACGGCGCAGGACGGCACCGTGTGCGATGCGCCAGCGCCGGTGAGCTACCACCCGGATGCGGATGGGGACGGCCAGGGCGCCGCTGGGAGCACAGGCACCAAGGTCTGTGCTTCCACTGCGCCGCCAACCGGGACGGTGGCTAATGCCACCGACTGTGATGACGTGGACCCGAGTGCGCGGTTGGGAGGGACCGAGGTCTGCGACGCGGTGGACAACAACTGCTCGGGCGCTGCGGACGAGGGGCTCAGCTGCGGTGGAACTCTGAAGAAGGTGGAAAGTTTCTTCATTGGCCCGGGCCACGACTTCAGGACGGTGGCGGTGGGGGCCAGTGGGCTACCCGTGTGGATTGCGGGCATTGGCGGGAAGATTCTGCTGCGCGACGCGGTGGGAGCGGCTCTCAAGAGCTTCAGTTATTCGGCGACGGACCCCGACCCGAACAACTGCGGCAACGTGGACTGGCACGCGGCGTGGGTGGGTTCCAACGGCCATGTGTACCTGGGGGGCGCGGGCGGCAAGCTGGCCGTGCACACGGGGGCGGCCTGCATCAATCAGGTCACCGCACCCAATACGAACACGATTACGGGCATGGTGGGCTTCGAGTCGGGCGGGACGACCACGCTCTACTTCGTCAACGCCGATGGGCGCCTGTTCACCTGGGTGCCCGGTAATGCCCCGGTGCAGCAGGACGACACCGTTAGCGTCTACAATGGCATCCATGCCTTGGACCCGAGTCTGCTGCTCGTGGCGGGCCGAGCCTCTAGCAACCAGCGCATCCATGCCTATCTGGGCTCAGATCTGACCACCGCCGTGGAGCATGGACTCAGCAATACCTCTGTGGCCAACAACATGAATGCGGTGTGGATGGGGGCGTCCAACCAGGCCTACGCGGTGGGCGACGGGGGCGCGGTGTGGAGGTGGAACGGGCTGCCGAACGCGGGGGCGAGCTGGGTGCTGGTGACGCCGCCTCCGGGAGTGCCGGCCAATTTCAGCAGCGTGGTGATGTTGCCCAATAACGACGCGTACATCGTCGACAAGGGGGCCAACGGAAACCTCTACCGGCGGACGTCGTTCGGCTGGGCGGCCGGTCCGAAGCTCCCCACGACGAACAATCCCCTGTACGACATCGCGATGACCTCAACGGGGGACTTCTGGGTGGTGGGCGCGGGCGGCTCCGTCTACCACTACCCGGAGCCGTAACCCTCAGCCTCCGCTCCCCGGGCCCGTGGGGCCCGGGGGCTCGCGTCCCGCGGCCTCCTCTCCAGGCAGCTCCCGCAGCGGCACCAACCTGCGCAGCAGCGGCCCGCCGTGCTTCAACCGGGCAATCCGCTGCGCCGGGTAGATGCCCCGGTGCCCCGTGAGCAGGTACGCCACCGTGGCGACAATCACCACGTGCGGCAGCACGCTCGCGCCCAGCAGCTCCACCGCCATGATGGACAGCGCCAGCGGGGTATTCGCCGCCGCCGCGAACAGCGCCGCGAGCCCCACCGCCGCGCCCAGGTCCACCGGCAACCCCAGCAACCTCGCCAGCACGTTCCCCAGCGCGGCTCCAATGAAGAACAGCGGCGTCACCTCGCCACCGAGGAACCCCGCGCCCAGCGTCACCGCCGTGAACACCAGCTTCCACGCGAACGCGGACATGGGGAGCGCCGGGTCCTCGAAGGCCCGCAGAATCCCCGGCACGCCCAGGCCCAGGTACGCATCCGTCCCCGCCAGCTTCCACAGCGCCACCACCGCCACGCCGCCCAGCGCCATCCGTACCGGCAGCCACGGCACGCGCTTCTCCGACACCTTCTTCAGTCCGTGCGTGAGCTCCACGAACGCCACCGCCACCACCGCCACCGCCACCGCGAACACCAGCCACTTCGCCAGCACCCACGCCGTCAGCGGCAGGGCCCCCGGCACCGGATACACCGTGTGCTCGATGCCCAGCCCCCGAGTCACCAGGTCCCCCACCACCGACGCCACCAGCGCGGGCAGCAGCGCCTCGTAGCCCAGGCGCCCCACCACCACGACCTCCAGCCCGAACACCGCGCCCGCCACCGGCGTCCCGAACACCGAGCCGAACCCGCCGGCGATTCCCGCCGCCAGCAGCTCGCGCCGCGTGTCCGCACTGACGCGGAACCGCCGCGCCACCGCGTCCGCGAGGCTGCCGCCCATCTGCACCGCCGTGCCCTCGCGGCCCGCGCTGCCGCCGAACAGGTGCGTCAGCACCGTGCCCACCAGCACCATGGGCGCCATGCGTAGCGGTACCTGCGCGTCACCCTCGTGCACCGCATCGAGCACCAGGTTGTTGCCGCCGCGAATCGGCGCGCCCCACTTCCCGTACACCGCCCCCAGCACCAGCCCCACCAGCGGCAGCGCGTAGACGAGCCACGGGTGCGCCTCGCGGAAGCGGGTGGCCTCGTCCAGCAGGTACAGGAACACCGCCGACGCCACGCCGCACACCCCCCCCACCACCCCACCCAGCAGCAGCCACTGCGCCAGCGCTCGCGCTCCCCGGGACACGTTCACGGCCACGCACTCTAGGCCCCCGTGAGACATGATGAAACAACGCGTCAAACATCGCGCTGCGTCAGAAACAGGACACACTCCCGCGACAAAGGGTGGGTCTGTCTACACCCGTTATTTCTAACATGGCGCGTTATTCCTGATTCAGGGTGATTGTCGAATCAACTGCGTGTAGCGTCCCGGCTCCCCCTAAAACCCCAAAGGAGCGGGGCATGTCCTTCCGTCGCAGCGGGATGTCCTTCGTTGCCATGTGCGCGGCCTTCACGGTGAGCGGTAGCGCGATGGCGAGCACCATCAACCAGAACACGTCGTGGACCATCGACCGGTCCACCTCCACGACGAAGTACCGCGTGGTGGCGTACGGCGACTCCATCTACGCCGGCTACAACGGCAGCCTCACCGCCGTGGCCCGCCGCGCGGCGCCCGTCGTCCAGGGCGAGTACCTGGCGCAGACGTGGAACACGGACATGGAGGTCATCCGCCGCACCAAGTCCGGCGCGAAGGCGGACGACATCTTCAACAACAAGATCATCTCCGAGCGCTCGTACATGCAGGCGAGCAACACGCGCGTCGTGATGTTCGAGATGTGCGGCAACGACTACCTGCAGGCCCGCAGTGCCTTCTCGGACCAGACGGGCACATGCAGCTACGCCGGCCTGGAGAGCGCGCTGGCCTCCTGCACCACCTTCATGGAGAAGGCGATGCAGGCCATCAACCAGTACGCGACGACGGCCAAGGTGAAGATCATCTCCAACATCTATTACCCGGGCTATGCCGCCGACAACGTGCAGACGAGCTGCAAGGACGCGGTGACGGGCGCGACCGTCAACAAGCAGACCAAGTTCCTGCCGCTGCTGGCTCGCAGCAACTGGCGGGCGTGCAACCTGGCCGCGCGTTACGGCTTCCAGTGCGCGGACTCGTTCGCGGAGATGATGGCCGGCGAGTACGACTCCAACGGCGACGGGCAGATTGACTCGGACGCCATCCGCTACCGCGCCGGTGAGACCGAGGACGCGTACGTCACCCGCATCACCACCACGCTGCGCTCCACGCTGCGCGATGCGAACACGCACTTCGTCAACTCGAGCACCAGCTACGACTACATCCAGTCGGACAACACGCACCCGACCTACTACGGCTCCACCATCGGCGTGAGCATCTTCAGCGGCTCCGGCTCCGGCACGGGCGCGCCGCAGTTCACCGACGCGCAGATGCCTGGCGGCAAGAACCCCGAGTGGAACAAGAACGGCCACGACAAGATGGGCTGGGAGTCCGCGAAGTTCAATCCCGCCACGCCGTGATGCCCGCGCCCGCTGAACGCGGGTGAGCTCGGGCGCCGGGGCCTCCGACCTTCTCAACACGGGTCGGGGGCCCTCGTCTTTCCAGGGCCCCGCGCCGCCGCGTGTTTCAGTTCCCCAGGAGCCGCGCGGCGAGGAGCGCCATCAGTCCCAGGTAATACGTGAGCCTGCCGAACCACTCCGCGCCGCGCCGCACGCCCCGCGCGCGGGACGGCGTGAGCCACGCCGCCGCGAGGGACACGGCCTCCACCAGCAGGCGCAGGAAGCAGGCGCAGAGCATGAAGTTCAGGAACACCTGCTCGTAGACGCGGCTGAACGAGAGCAGCCACGCCCCAAGCCCGTACATCTGGTACTCGCCGAGGACACTCCCGAAGGCGATGCGCTGGTGCAACTGGAACATGATGCCCGCGGGCAGCATGGGGAACAGGACGAGCTTGCCCAGCAGGTGGTACCAGCGCCGGCGCCACAGCGCGTGCCTCGCCTGCGCGTAGCGCACCAGCGGATGTGACTGCGCCGCCCCCAGCGGTCCGTGCCGGCCGAGCGCCTCGAGCAGCGGCGCCGCGTCCTCCACCTCCAGCCCGTGGCTGAAGGCGCGCCCCGACTTCATGCGCAGGGAGAGCCCGGGGCCGGGCAGCGGCAGCTTCCAGGGACGCACGGACTCCACGGCGTCGTGGGGAATCTCCATCCGCGCGCCGCCGCGGAGGGTGAGCACCAGGCGGGTGGTCTCCACGTCCACCGTCGCGCGGGTGAGCCACCGCAGCAGCGCGGCGAGTGCCAGCGGCAGTGGCACTCCGAGTGCCAGGCCGAGCACCAGCGGCCGGGGCTGGAGGCTCTGCTGGTTCGCGAGGATGTCCAGGACGAGCCAGGCGCTGAAGAAGAGCAGGCAGCCATACGCCGTGAGCCGCGCCGCCAGTCCGAGTCCCCGCAGGGGCAGGGACACGGCGTGCACCGCGAAGCGCTCGGGGGCGGGCTCGGGAGGCGTGAGGGAGGAGGACGGGCCGGAGGGCTCGACGAGGGCGGCGGAGGGGGTGCTCATGGGGGGGCGCTTCGACCGGAGGCGGCCGGATTGCCTCGGCGGGAGTGGCTCCGTAGCATACGCGGCTCGGAGGTCCGCGGGCGAGCATGAGGCCGCAGCATCCAGCTCCAGAACGGCGCGTCGATGGTGACGGCGTCACGCACGTCGCTCCCTCGCGCTCCAGCAGCGGCGTGGGCCTGTGGCTCGTGGGCGGCGCGCTCATCTTCACAATCCTCAGCGTCGCGCTGAGCGCCTGGTGGCTCTCCTCGGACGTGGAGGTGGAGCCGATGGCCGAGCTTCCCCCCGCGCCCGTGGCCGAGCAGCCTCCACCGATGGTGGCCCAGGCGCCCGTGGTGAGGCCGCGCCCCGTGGCTCCGGCGCCCCAGCCCGTGGCCGCGCCTGTCGTGGAGGAAGCGGTGCCTCCTCCAGCGGACGAGGCGCCGTACACGGGGCCCACCGGCACGCAGCTCTACCGGCCCGGCACCAAGCCGCTCAAGCGCGGCATCGTCGTGCCCGAGGACTTCCCACTGCCGCCCGGCTTCGTGCGCCACTACCAGTCCACCGACAACGGTGAGCGCGTGGCCGCCATCCTGATGTTCCATCCGGACTACGCGCCGAAGGACGAGAGCGGCCAGCCCATTCCCCTGCCCGAGAATCGCGTGGTGCCCGCGGAGATGGCGCCTCCGGGCCTGCCCATCGAGATGCTGCAGCTCCCCGAGGGCGCCGAGGCCGGGGCCGCGCCGTGACGGACTCGCGAGCGGGGCGCGTGGAGATGCCGCGGCTTCCCGAGGGGACCGAGGCTGGAGCCGCGCCGTGACGGACTCGCGCGTGGTGCCCGCGAAGACGGTGCCTCCGGGACAGGCCCTCGAGATGCCGCGGTCCCCCAGGCGCGCGAAGGACGGGGCCGAGCCGTGACGGACTCGCGAGCGGAGGCGGGACGCGCGCGGCGCCTCGCCGTGGCGCTGCTGGGGGTACTGGCGACCACCGCGATGCTGGCGCTGTTCTCCCGGCTGCGCATGCCGTGGACGCTGCTCGGCTGGGTGGCGCTGGTGCCGTGGCTCGTGGTGGTGGACCGGGCGCGCTCGCCGCGTGAGGCGCTGGGGCTGGGGCTGGCGCTCGCGGCGGTGTTCTCCTCGGCGGTGTTTGGCTGGTTCCCGGGGGCCGTCCAGGCGTACTCGCAGGCCCCGCTGTGGGTGTGCTGGGTGGCGCTGCTGCTGATGTCGCCCGTGGTCCAGTTGCAGTTCCCGGCGGCGGCGCTGGCGCGGTACCTCGCGAGGCGCGCGGTGGGGACGGGGGCCGGGTCTCGTCTGGCGTGGCTGCCTCCGTTGGTGACCGCGCTCGTGTACGTGGGCGTGGAGTGGTTCGCGCCGAAGTTGTTCGCGGACACGCTCGGGCTCGGCCTGGTCACCCTGGAGTGGCAGCGGCAGGGCGCGGACGTGGCGGGGGCTCCCGGGCTCACGCTGCTGCTCCTGCTCGTCAACGAGTGCGTGCTCGCGGCGCTGCGCTCCCTGCGAGTCCCTTCCGAGCGGCGGCGCGCCGTGGGGCCGGCGGCGGTGGGGACGGCACTGGTGCTCGCGCTGACGGGGTATGGCGCCTTCCGTCACTCGCGGGTGATGGAGGCGACGCGCCGCGAGGGCGGGCTGGTGGTGGGCGCGGTGCAGGCCAACATCACCCAATACGAGAAGCTCAAGGCCGAGCGCGGTACGTACGACGTGGTGCGGATGATTCTCGACACGCACTATGAAATGTCGGACGGGTTGCTGCGCGGCGGGCCGGTGGACCTGCTGGTGTGGCCGGAGACGGTGTACCCCACCACCTTCGGCTCGCCCCGCAGCGAGGCGGGCGCGGAGTTGGACGCCGAGATTGCCGGCTATGTCGCCCAGCGCGGCGTGCCGCTCGTCTTCGGCGCGTATGACCTGGAGGGCGAGCGCGAGTTCAACGCCGCCATGTTCCTGGGGCCCTCGGCTCGCGGTGACAGGCTGGAGCGCACGGCGTACCGCAAGACGATGCTCTTCCCGCTGACGGAGTGGGTGCCGGACGCCATCGACACGCCGACGCTGCGCGAGTGGCTGCCGTGGACGGGGCGCTGGAAGCGCGGCCCCGGACCGAAGGCCGTGAGCTTCAGGCTGCGCGACGGGCGCTCGCTCACGGTGGCGCCGCTCATCTGCTACGAGTCCATCTTCCCCTCGTTCGTCGCGGAGGGCGTGCGCCAGGGCGCGGAGTTGCTGCTCACCCTGTCCAATGACTCGTGGTTCTCCGGCACGCCCGCCCCCCGGCTGCACCTGGCGCACGCGGCCTTTCGCAGCATCGAGACGCGCCGGTCCCAGGTGCGCGTGACGAACTCGGGCGTGTCCGCGCTCATCGACGCGACGGGCGCGGTGGTGGCCGAGGTGGACGACAACCAGCGCTCGGGGCTCGTGATGCGGGTGCCCGTCACCGCGCCGATGACGTCACTCGCGCTTGCCTGGGGGGACTGGCTCGGGCCCGTGGCACTTCTGCTCGCCACGGGGTTGATGGTGAGCGCGGTGCTCACCCGGCGCTGAGCGCGGCCCGGCAGCGGGGGTGTCCGCTGCCAGTGCCATGGCCGAGGCGATTACAGCCGTCCGGCCTTGAGCTCCCGCACCATGTACGCGCAGGCGCGCACGGTGATGGCCATCATCGTCAGCGTGGGGTTCTGCGAGCCCTGCGACGGGAAGCAGGAGCCGTCCGTGACGAAGAGGTTGGGCACGTCCCAGCTCTGGTTGTGCGCGTTGAGCACGGACGTCTTCGGGTCCGTGCCCATGCGCGCGGTGCCCACTTCGTGGATGGCCATGCCCGGCGTGGACATGGTGTCGTTGACCCTCTCCACCGTGAAGCCGGCTTCCTTCATCATCTCCTGGCACGCGGCGACCGAGTCCTCGACCATCTTCACTTCGTTCGCCGAGTGCTTGCACTCGATGTGCGCGGCGGGGATGCCCCAGCGGTCCTTCACGGTGGGGCTCAGCGTCACGCGGTTCTCCGCGCGCGGCACCATCTCCCCGAAGGGGACGAAGTGGCAGTTGTCGTCGAAGGTGAAGACCTGCACGCCATAGCCGCGCACGAAGCCCTGCTCCCGCGTGGTGACGTTGCGGAACTGGGGGATGTACGCCCAGCTGTGCTCCTTGCGCTGCTGCTCGGGAGGCAGGTTCATCTTCGCCTCGATGCCCAGCAGGTACGTGTGGTCCATCAGGTTGCGGCCCACCAGCCCCGAGGAGTTCGCCAGCCCGTCAGGGAACGCGCTGCTGCGCGAGTGGAGCAGCAGGCGGGCGGACTCGATGGTGCCCGCGGCGAGCACGACGATGCGGCCGTGGGCCTCGTACGACTTGCCCGACTCCGCGTCGAGGTAGCTCACGCCGGTGACGCGGCCCGTCTTCGCGTCGTGGAGAATCTGGTTCACCACCGCGTGCGTGCGCAGCGTGAGGCGGCCCGTCTTCAGCGCGGCGGGCATGGTGACGGGGGCGCTGGCGGTGCGGCGGGCGACGACGCGGCGGTCGGGCCAGCGGCGCTCCACGCGCTCCTTCAGCCGCAGCTCCGCGGGCGTCAGGGGAATGGGCTCGGCGAAGATGGAGTCGGGCAGGTTGGGGAGCCCGTCCGTGTTGCCGCGGATGCCCATCCACCGCTCCACCGTCTCGTAGTGCGGCGCGAGGTCCGCCAGCGTCAGCGGCCAGTCCGGGCCCTGCCCGTCGCGGCTGCCCGCTTTGAAGTCGAAGTCGGACAGCCGGTAGAACTGGCGCCCATGCGCCCGCACCGAGGTGCGTCCGCCCACCTGCCTCGCGCGAATCCAGGTGAAGGGCTGGCCCTCCGGCGTGGTGTAGGGGTTGTCCACGTCGTCCACGAAGGCGTGTGGGTGGAAGGGCCACGCGAAGGTGGTGGACTGGATTTGCTGGCGCTCCTTGCGCCGCGTGTCCGACTCCGTGTGGTAGCGGAGCAGCGTCTGGCGCAGCCGGTGCATTATCCAGAGCGCCTTGTCCGCGCGGAGGCCTCGGCCGGCTTCGAGCACGAGGACCCGGAGTCCCGCCTCCGTGAGCTGCTTACAGGCCCAACCGCCGCATGCCCCCGAGCCCACCACCACCGCGTCGTAAACCGTCTTGGAGTTCCCCACAGCACCCCTGGTATGCCGGTCCTTTGCCGGCCCTGTGAAAGTTCGGGCGAAGTGTAAACTGGGTTGCACGACGTTGACCAATGGCGCCCGGAGCGGACGGACGGCCGTGCGCCGTGTCATGGAGGGCAGGCGGACATGAAGTGGCGGTGGGTCCTGGGTGGGGTGCTGGCGCTGGGGCTGCTGGGGGCCTCGGCCGTGTTCGTCCGGGCGCTGCGGCACTCGGAGGCGTACTTCCACTACCCGAAGCCGCGGGCGGTGAAGCCGGCGGACTTCGCGGAGGCCCGGGACGTGACGCTGCGCACGCCGGACGGGCTGGCGCTGCGAGGCTGGTACGTGCCGTCCCGGAACCGGGCGGCGGTGGTGATGGCGCACGGGCTGTCGCAGACTCGCGCGGACCTGCTGCCGGAGGCGCGCATCCTGAAGGACGCGGGCTACGGCGTGCTGCTTTTCGACCTGCGCGCCCACGGGGAGAGCGAGGGGCAGACGTCCACGTGGGGGGACCAGGAGCGCAAGGACGTGGCGGCGGCGCTGGAGTTCGTGCGGGCGCAGCCGGACGTGGACCCGGAGAGGGTGGGGGCGCTCGGCTTCTCGATTGGTTCGGCCGCGGTGGCGGAGGTGGCGGCGAAGGACCCGGGCGTGCGCGCGGTGGTGCTGCTGTCGCCGTTCAACACGCTGTGGCTGGCGGCGGCGTACGACTTCCGGCGCTTCGGCTTCGTGTCGCAGTCCGGGGCGCTGGTGCCGTTCTGGCGGCGCGGGATTGCCATTGACGAGGTGAGGACCATCGACGCGGTGGAGCGCATCCGTCCCCGGCCGCTGTTCATCGTCATGGGGACGGAGGAGTCCGGGCAGCCGCTCGCGGATGAGCTGTTCGCCAAGGTGCGCGAGTACGCGCGGACGTGGCGAATCCAAGGCGCGGGACACGGGAACTTCGTCGCCACGGAGCCCGAGGAGTACCCGCGCAGGCTTCGGGCCTTCCTGGACGAGGCGCTGCTGAAGCAGGAGACGGAGGCTCCGGCAACGCCCTGAGCGTCACGCCGCCGGGGGCTGCTGCTGCTCCTTCGCTTCCAGCTTCGACAGCCGCTCCATGAAGGCGCGGCCCTTCGCCGGGTCCGTCATGTGGATGAAGGCGGCCATGCCCTTGAGCTGGTCCAGCGACTCGCCCTCGCGGCCCGGCTTGCCCTGCTCCCGGTTGTGGATGGCGGCGCGCAGCCGGCGCACCACGTCGCGCGGCACTCGCGCCGCGGGCTTGCCGTCGGCCACTTCATTCACCACCAGCCCCGTCACCCGCTGGCGCGTGCCCTTGCGCGCCACCCGCGTCTTGTCCGGGTGCAGGCGGAAGCCCTCGGCCTCCACCACGCCCTGCACCCGCGACAGCAACACGGCCACCGGCGGACGCTGCGAGCGCTTCGCCTTCGGCTGCTTCGCCTTCGTCCACGAGAAGGTCAGGTCGTCCGCGTAGCGCGTGTACGTGAAGCCCAGCCGCTTCGACAGCGCGGAGAGCCGCTTGTCCAGCCGCAGGCACAGCGCATTCGTGATTCCCGGCGACGTCGGCGCCCCCTGCGGCAGCGCGCGCGGGCCCTTCGCCACGTACAGCAGCTTGCCGCGGAACTGCACCGCCTCGCGAGGCGCCTCGGTGGCCATCAGCGCCAGCAGCGTGGACGCGCTCTCCGGAAGTCCACCCTTGCGCAACAGGCCCTTCACCCGCCGCCACGTCACGGAGGGGAAGAAGTCCTTCAGGTCCACCTTCACCACCACGTCCGCGCCCTGGTGTGCCAGCGCGTTGGTGAGGATGGAGCGCCCCGCCACGAAGCCGTGCGCCGCCCCGTGCACCGGCAGCCTCTCCACCACGTTCGCCAGCACCCAGCGCTGCGCTTCCTTCAGCTCCGGCTTGGGGGACGTAATCGTGCGCGAGCCGCCGTCCCGCTTCGGAATCTTCCAGCTCACGTAGTGCGTGCCCGTGTCCACCTCGCGGTGGAACGCGAACCAGCGCAGCTTGGACACGCTCAGCCCCAGCGCCTTCGCCAGCGCCTCCGTCGAGCCCAGCTCGGGCAGGCCGTTCGCCTTCGCGCGCTCCTCGCGGGCCGCGACGTCGAACTTGTCGGCGCCCGCGTCCTCTTCCCAGTGCACGCCCGCGCCCAGGTGCGAGACGTGCGTGGCCTTCCACGCCTCGTGGGACTGGCGCTCCAGCGCGCGGCGCTCGGTGGCCTCGGCCTTCTTCTTCTCCTTCCAGGCCGTCTTCTCCTTCTCCGACGCGCGGGAGAAGTCGAGGTCCGCCACCGCGAGGCCTCGGGAGACGAGCTGCCCCTGCACCCAGGAGTCGGCGCCACCGGCGTCGGCAATGGCCTTCCAGCGGGTGAGCAGCGCCTCGTGGGCGGCGCGGCGCACCTCGCGCTGGGAGACGGCGTTGGCGGCGGGGGCCGAGGGCGCGGGAGTGGAGACGGCCT
Source organism: Myxococcus sp. RHSTA-1-4 (assembly GCF_020037125.1). Lineage (GTDB taxonomy): Bacteria > Myxococcota > Myxococcia > Myxococcales > Myxococcaceae > Myxococcus. The sequence goes on along the minus strand of NZ_JAIQDG010000008.1, from coordinate 66,344 downwards.
GCGGCGAAGCTGCGGGGACGAACGACTCCAGCCTGGCGGTCATGTCAGTACCTGAGGCGGGGGCGGCGGCATGGGACGGGGCGTGGCGCGAGCAGTCGAGGGAGGCCGGGAAGGCACCACCATCTCACCTGGGGCACGGTAGCCTCACCGGCTCTCCCCTCCTAGGCACTGCGCCCGGGGTGGGTAAACGGCGTTCGCGTCGTTGGCTCAGCTACCCACCCCGGGCGCAGTGCCTAGGAGGGAGAGAGCCAAGAACAGGCTACCTTGCGGAGAGTGTCCTGCATTCCAACCGGAGCGGCGCAACACCGCTCCCGCGCTCGAGGCGCTCAGGCTGATGCACTCCAGACCTCTCTCGGCTGCTCGCGCGTGAAGCGCATTCCGTCGTCGTTCCGTCGCTCCTGTCCTGCCGGCCGCGCCGAGGCGGCCGGGCCGTGAGTGAGAGGTTTACACCAAGGCCGAGGCCGCGTCGATGTAGCCGTCGGCCGCCAGCTTCTCCAGGCGCGCGAAGTAGGCCGTGCGCGCCTCCGTATCCGTGTCGAACCAGAGCCGCTGGTGGCGGGACTCGCCGGTGCGCGGACCCCATTCCACCGCCACCACCTGCCCGTCCAGGGACACCCGGTACACCGTCTCCAGGCCGCTCTCCGCGTCGCGGCGCACGTAGGAGCGCGTCTCCGCCCGGATGAGCTTGCGGCCCTCGGGCGTCTTGCGCAGCGCCTCTTCCTCCGCGCGGCGGCGCCCGTACGCCAGGCGCAGCGCCAGCAGGTGCTCGCAGGGGCCCTCGCGCAGCCCGGAGCGGCGGTGGTGCGGGCAGCCGCAGGAGGCGTCCTTCAGCCGGCCCTCCACGTCCAGCATGAAGCTGGGGAAGAAGCTGCGCACCGCCTCCCGGTCCACCACCTCGCCGTGGATGCGGGTGCCCTCGCCCACGACTTCGTGCACCTTCGTCAGCTTCACCTCGCCCGCGCCCGGGCCGCCGTCGCCCAGCAGGCGGTGGGCCCGCGCCTCGCGCTCGCTGCCGTAGCGGATGACGGCCTCGTCCACCGGCGCCGCCATCAGCTCGCGGGGGCGGTACTCCCCCCGGGCGAGGTCGAAGAGGACGCGCCCGCGCAGGCACTCCAGCTGGAGCGCGGCGCGCACGGACTCCTTCGGCGCTCCGGCTCCGGCGACGAGCGTGTCGAAGGAGAGGGGCCCCTCCGCGAGCAGCCGGCCGCGCAGCTTCTCCGCCAGCCCATCCGGCACGGCGCGGGGCATGAGGGCGTCGAAGGCGGCGGCCGAGGACCAGCCGCTCTCCGTCCACCCGGTGAGGCCCAGCGTCAGCGTGGCCGCGCCCATGTCGATGACCCAGAACACCGGCAGACCCGGGCCCAGGAGCTGCACCCGCACCGAGTGCGCGTGGGGCAGCAGGCGCGCGAGCGCGGCGAGCCGCTGGCGGCCGAAGGTGCGCACCACCGCGGGCGCGCTGCCCGTGTACGTGCCGCCGTGGCACTCCAGCACCAGCTCCCACGGCTCCAGCACCAGCCGGGGCGGGGCGCCGGGGACCAGCTCGAAGCGCAGGGCGCGCGGGGCCTTCTTCGCCTTGCGCGTGCGCAGCGCGAAGAGGAGGTTGTAGAGGTCGATGGGCGCCAGCCGGCACGTGCTCGCCGGCAACGTGGCGGCGGACTGCACCTGGAGGAAGCCGCGCAGCCACGCGTGCGGCACCTCCACGTTGCGAGGCTCGCGGCCAGGCTGCGAGGGGCGCGCGGGCAGGGCCACGTGGGCCTCCAGCGACACGGGCATGTAGGTGCGCAGCCGGTCCACGCGGGCGGGCAGCTCCGGGGGCACGTCCAGGAAGGTGGAGCCGTGCGCGGCCTCGCGGCCCTCGAAGAGGGCGTTGTCGAGGGACAGGCGCGCGTAGGCGCTCTCGTCGCGGGAGAAGACCTCCAGGGACACGCTGTCCGGGTCCACGGTGAGGACGGGGTCCAGCACCGCGTCCTTCTTCTCCTCACCCTCCAGCGCGTTGTCGAGGAAGGCCTTCTGCGCCTCCCAGATTTGCGCGCTGGCCCGCTTCCCCTGCTTCATCAGATACGCGAGGTACGCGGTGCGGTCCTTGCCCCGGTAGCGCAAGTCGGACGCGAGGATGCCGAAGGTGGCGGCGAGCACGTCGCGGAAGAGGGCGGCGTCGCGCACTCGGCCGCGCACGCCCACGGTGCCGCGAGAGCCCTCCAGGGCCAGCAGCACACGCGAGGCGTCCGGCGCGGCCTCCACGTCGCTCGCGGTGGCGTAGCGCAGCTCGACGGGGTGACGGGTGGCGGTCGTCACGACGGGGTTCCTTCCTTCCGGGCGCGCTCGGCGGCGCGGCGTGCACGTTTGTGGGCGCGCCAGGCGGCCTTGCGCAGCTCCACGGGTTGCGAGTTGTCGAAGGCGGCGTCGTGCAGCAGCTTCGCCGCCGTGTCCGTGCCCAGCCGGCCCAGCGCGGCATAGGCGTCCGGCTTCACGTCGGCCTTCGCGCTCCGGGCCAGGGCCAGCAGCGGCTCCTCGGCGCGGGTGCCCAGCAGCGCGGGCACCGCGAGGCGGCGGCCCTCGGACGTGGTGAGCGCGTCCGGCGCCGGCCTGTCACCCGTGGGGCCCAGGGCCACCGGGTCGAAGGGCTTTACCTCCAGCGCCCAGGCCGCGGCGCGCTCGGGGGCGAGCTTCGCCAGCGCGTCCGCCACCGCCGCGCGCACCCGCGCGTCCGGGTCGCCCAGCGCCGCGCGCAGCGTCTCGGCCGCCGCGGCGCGCTCCTTGTCATGGGACAGCACGGGCCCGGCCGGAGCGGCACCCTTCGGTTGCAGCGTGCCCTCCACGGTGCCCAGCCGGCCCAGCACACGCGCGGCCTCCTGGCGCACGCGGGCGGGGGCTCCGGCCTCGCCACCCTGGAGGAGGGTGCGCGCGGAGTCCGACAGGGCGGCGGCGCCCAGCCGGGAGCCGGCCCACAGCAGGCGCTCCCAGGCGGCGGACAGCGGGGCGCGCTTCGGGGCGGGCGCGGCGGCCCACTCGGTGGCGGTGCGGCGCTCGGCCGTCACCAGCGCGCGGGACAGCGCGGCCACGTCCACCGCGCCCGGCTCGCGGGCCTCACCCGTCCAGGTGCCCACCAGCAGCGCGGCCTCCTCGCGGGCCTCCGGCTTGTCGTGGCCCAGCAGCGCCACGGCCTCGGGGACGGGCAGGGCGCCGCGCCGGGCGAGTCCCCGCCGCAGCCGCAGCCGCAGGCCCACGTTGGACAGCGTGGCCAGCCGGGGCACCAGCAGCGCCGGGTCTCCCTCGTCGGACAGGTAGGCGGCGGCCGGCTCGGAGATGTCCGGGAAGCGGCTGGCCACGGCGTGGAACTCCACCCGCGTGCGCTCCCTGGGGAAGAGCACGTCCAGCGCCTTGCGGGCCTCGCGGCGCAGGTCCTGCTCGGGGGCGTCCAGGGTGAGCGCGAGGGCGGTCTCCGACTCCGGGTCCTTCAGCTTCGCCAGCTCCTGCACCGCGGCCGTGCGCACGTACAGGTGCGTGCCCGAGTCACCCAGCAGCGCCTCCAGCTTCACCCGGGCGCGCTCGCCGCCGATGGCGCGCAGGCCCCGGATGCCGGCCGCTTGCAGGTCCAGGCTGGTGCCCTCCACCGCGGCGGCCTCCACCTTCTCCTCGACGCGGCGGCGGTCCTCACCGTCCGGCAGCTTCGAGGCGAGGCGCCCGAGGCCCTCGATGGCGGCGGCCATCATGGAGGGCTCCGTCGGGGCCTCCGGCGTGCCGCCCGCGGCCACCGTCTCCAGCTCGGAGAGGGCGCGCGCGTCGCCCAGCGTGCCCAGGGCGAGCAGGGCGCGCTCGCGCTGGCCGTCCTCGCCCGCGCGGGCGTACAGCAGCAGGGGCCGCAGCGCGCTGGCGCGTCCCTGGTGCGCCACGCCCTCGGCGGCCGGCAGCATCAGCTCGCGGGCGCCGCCGCGCAGCACCTCCTCCAGGGGCTCCACGCTGGCGCCGTGCTCGATGACGCGCTTCGCGTAGCGGGCCACCGCCTCCGCGCGCACCGTGACGTCGCGGTCCGCGAAGAGGCCCACCAGCGCCTCGGACTGGCCGGCCTCGGTGCCGTACTCCAGCTCGCGCACGGCGGCCTGCCGCACCGCCACGTCCTGGCTCTTCACCGCCTGCCGCAGGAAGCGCACCGCGAGCGCCGCGTCGCGCTTCTTCACGTCCGCGCCGGCGACATTCATGGCGGCGGTGACGCAGGTGCCGCGCACGGCGGGGGACTCGTCCTCCAGGCACCGGCGGGCCAGCACGTCCAGGGCCTCGGCGCGGCGGGTATTGCCGAGCGCCACCACCAGCCGCTGCCGCTCGTTGGCATCCGGGGCGGCCTGGAGCCGGGCGGACAGGGCGCCCACGGCGGCGGGCGTGGCCAGCCGGGCCAGGGCCTCCATGGCGCGCTTCGCGGCGGCCGCGTTCTCCGAGCGCAAGAAGGCGGCGAGCACCTCCACCGCGCGGTCATCCCCGCGCCACGCCAGCAGCTCCGAGGCGCGCAGCCGCAGGTCCTCGTGCTCGCTGGCCATGGCCCGGCCCAGCGCCTCGGTGACTCGCGGGTCATTGGCACCGGCCAGCCGCTCAATCACGCCCACGCGCAGGTCGGCGTGCTCGCTGCCCAGCGCGGCCAGCAGCGGCTCCAGGCTGCCGGGCGGGCTGAGCTTCTCCAGCAATTCGAAGGCATAGCGGCGCACGTCCGCCAGCGGCGAGTTGAGCGCGGCGGTGATGCGCGGCTTCGCCACGTCTCCGCGTTCCGTCAGCTCGTCCAGCGCGGCGCGGGCCACGTCCGGGGACAGCGAGGCCAGGGCGAGGGACAGCGGCTCGTCGCTGCCGGCGGGGAACAGCTCCTTGAGGCCGGCCAGCGCCGCCTTGCGCACCAGCTGGTGCGGGTCCTCCAGGGCGCGCAGCAGGGCGGCCACGGCGGCGGGTGTGCCGGCATGACCCTCCTGCGTCAGCTTCACCACGCGGTCCACCGCGTCGCGGCGCACGCGGTGGCCTTCATCATCACCCGCGGACACCTGCCGCAAGAGGCCCACGTAGGCGCCGAAGGCGAGCCGGCGCAGGTGCTGCCGCTCGGCGGTGGCGGCCGCCTCGGGCGAGGCTTCCGGCACACCCGGCTTCACGGCGGAGAAGAGGCGGCGCAGCCAGCTCTTCGCGGGCGTGGCCTGCACGGGCGAGGCGGCGGGCGCCGTCTCCGGCTTCCACGGGGCCTCCAGCGTGCGCGGGCGGGCCACCTTCTGGGCCTCGCGGAAGTAGTCCAGCGGCTTGTTGCGCAGCAGCAGCACCTGGGCCGCCGCGTAGCGCTGCTCGGGCTGGTCGCTGGAGAGGGCCTCGGCGAGCCCCACCATGCGCTTCGCGCGGTCCTCCTCGGCGGGCCACTCCTTCATGTCTCCGGCCTTCTCCGGGCGCGGCGGCAGCAGGGCCTCCACCAGGTGGGCGCGGTACGCGTCCGCCTCCGTGCGCAATTCCAGCGCGCGGGCGGCGGCGTAGCGCACCTCCGGCCTGCCGCTGGAGAGGGCGCTGGTGAGCAGGTCGGGCGGCTCGCCCCGGCGGCTGGCGCGCAAGTCGCGGGCGAGGACGATGGCGAACACCATCTCCTGCACCTCGCGGGCGCGGTCCTCCAGGCCGTGCAGCAGGCCGCCGTCACCCTCGGAGCCCAGGGCCGCGAAGGAGAGGATGGCGCCGAGGCGGATGGGCAGGTGGTCGTTGCGGAGGTTGCCGGTGAGGACGGGCAGGGCGCGCGTGTCACCCAGGCGCGACAGGCCGTCCGCGGCCCATGAGCGCACCGCCACGTTGGCGTGGCCCAGCGCGTCCAGCAGGTAGCCCTCGTCACCCCGGCGGCTGGCGGTGGCGAGGCCCCGGGCGCCCTGCTCCTGGATGTCGCCCAGGTCGTGCGGCAGCAGCACGGTGGCGAAGAAGTTGAGCAGCCGCCGCGAGCCCAGCGAGGCCAGCGCCCGCGAGGCGCGGATGCGCAGCGGGTTGAGGAGGGCGGGCGGGTAGAGGCGCTCCAGGTCCTTGTCGGTGATGAGGACCCGCATCGGCTCGATGATGTCCTCGGCGCCGCGCGGGGCCAGCAGCTCCGCGGCGCGCACGCGCACGAGCAGCGACGCCGAGGCGATGCCCGCCAGCAGGGGGCCGTTCTCCTTCGGCACCAGCTTGTCGAGCGCCTCCAGCGCGGCGACGGCGGCCTCGACGTTCTCGTCCTGGACGAGCTTCAGCAGCGGCGAGCGCAGTGTCTCGACGGGCGCGTGGACGGAGCCCCTCGCGCCGGCGATGCGAAGGGACGGGTGCGTGGAGGCAATCGCCGCGAGGTGCGGCTCCGGCTTCTCCTTGCCGGCGAGCTTCACCCACGCGTCGTACGCGGACATGGCCACGCCCGCGTCGCGGTCCTCCACGGACTTGCGCAGCCGCTCCAGCGCCCAGTCCTCGGTGCCGCGCTGCGAGAGCACCTCCACCGCGCGGCCACGCAGGTCCGGGAAGCGGCCGGCCAGCGCGCGGTCCAGCGCCTTCTGGGGCTCCTTCTCGTTCCACGCCCACAGCGTGCGGAAGGCCTCGCCGCGCACCTTGGAGGACTCGTCCTCCAGCGCGTCACCCAGCAGCGGCTCCGCGCCCTGCGTCGCCGCGCCCAGCTTCACCAGCCGGTCCAGGCCGCGCACGCGCACGTCCTCGTGGCCGGAGCGCAGCGCGGCCTCGGCGGCGGACAGGGGCGCGTCCGTGTCCAGCGCCACCACGGCTTCCAGCGCCGCGGCGCGCACGTCCGCGTCCGCGTCGTCCAGCATCCACACCAGCCGCTCGCGGGCACGAGGGTCCTGGAGGGCCTGGAGGGCGGTGGCGGCCTGACGGCGGATGGCGGCGTCCGGCTCGCGGGAGAGCTGGAGCAGCGCGCCCAGCGCCCGCGCGTCTCCGAGCTGCGCCAGGCCGCGAGCCCCCCGCACCGCCGTGTCCGGCGTGCGGCAGGCCATGGCGGCCAGCAGGGGTTCCAGGTCGGACTCGGCCAGCGGGCCACCGACGGCGCCCTGCGCGGGCAGCAGGTCCCGGGCGGTCTGCACCTCCGCGTCAGTCAGGGGCGTGTTGCCGGTGACACCCTGGGCACGGCGCGCGCGCTGGGCCAGCCGGCGGGCCACGTCCTTGGTGGCGCGGGCGAAGTCCTCGTCGCGCGACTCCAGCGCGTGGGCCAGGGCGCGGCGCTCCAGCACGCGCACCGTGAAGGCCACGCGGCGCACGTCCGCGTCCGAGTCATCCAGCGCGCGGGCCGCCAGCGGCTGCAGCTGCGGGTGGCCCAGCAGGCCGGCCCCGGCGGCGCGGATGAGCACCTCCACCTCGAGGTGCGCGGGGCCGCGCTCGAAGGCGGTGCGCAGCGGCTCGGTGCTGCCTCCGGGCGTCACCTCGGAGAGGGCGTCGAGCGCGGCCAGCCCCACGGCGGCCTCGCCGTCCGCGAGCTTCCCGGCGATGAGGCCCGGCACCAGCGGGGACACGCCCCCCAGCTTCGCCAGCCGCTCCAGGCCCGCCACGCGGATGTCCGCGAAGCGCGAGTCCAGCGCGGCGCGCGGGGCGGCCAGGGGCGACTCGGTCTCCAGCTTCTCCAGGGCCTCCAGCGCGGCCCTGCGCACCATGGGGTGGTCGTCGTTGAGCCGCTCGCGCAGCTTGGGGCGGGCGGCGGTGCGGCCCTTCGCGGCCAGCTCCTGCGCGGCCAGTCGGCGCACCTCGGCGTCCTTGTCCGAGCCGAGCACCTGGAGCACGAAGTCGAGCGCCTCGGTCTCCTCCAGCGCGGCGGCCTCCCGCACGGCGGACTCGCGCTTGGGGCGGCCCGCCTTGAGGGACTCGGTCAGCAGGTCGAAGCCGTGCTGGGAGGTGTCGTGGTCGTCCGTGGGCTTGCCGTCCACGGCGATGCCGAAGCGGTGCGTGCGCCGGTCCTCGCCGGCCGCGAAGACGGAGCCCAGCATCTGCTTCGCCTGCCGCGCGTTGGCGGGAGGCATGAAGGCGAGCGCGCCCACGGGCTTGCTGCCGCAGTCCAGCGTGCGCGGCTTGCGGCGCTCGTCCAGGCGCCACGCCTTCACCTTGCCGTCGCTGCCGGCGGACCAGATGCGGTCGGAGGGCTCCTCGCCTCCGGGCTCGGCGGCGGGGGTGGGCGGGAAGAGGAGGGCGAGCACGGAGCCGGCATGGCCGGAGTCCTTGTCGCCGCGCACCTCGAACTCCACCGCGCCGACGAGGTACCAGATGCGCAGCTTCCCGTCGTCGCCGCCGGACACCAGGCGCCCGTCGCGAGGGGTGAAGGCGAGCGCGCGCACGGCGCCCTCGTGGCCGGGCATGTCGCGCCGGGCGCCGGTGGCCACGGTGAAGGAGCGCACCACGCCGTCGTCACCGCCGCATGCGGCGTACGTACCGGAGGGGTCCACCGCCACGGCGCGCAGCGGCTGGGGCGAGGCCTTCCAGTCATGCACCTTGCGCGTGGACTCCCAGTCCCAGGCGCGCACCGAGCCGTCCGCGCCGGCGCTGAAGAGGAGCTTCCCGTCCGCGCTGGAGGCGAGCGCGGTGGCGCCGCCGGGGTGCACGCCGTGGAGCTGGAAGTCGGCCTTGCCGTCCGAGAGGGTGCCGAAGTGCAGGGAGCCGTCGGCGCCGGCGGCGGCCCAGCGCTCGCCGGAGAGGGCGAGGGCGAGCACGGCGGAGGGCAGCTCGGTGCTCCAGAGCACCTTGTTGGAGCCCGGCTCGTACGCGGTGACACGGCTGGCGGCGGAGGCACGCGCCCCGCCCACCAGCAGCATGCGGGCGTTGGCCGCGAGCGCACGGACCTTCTCGATGTTGCCGATGGCGAGGACGGGCATGACGCTCCTTACGGGAGGCCCTTCTTAGCACTGTGAGGCGTGCGGTGGAGAAGGAGGTCGAGGCCGAAGCAGGCGAAGCGGGAGCCATGCACCCCGGCCCACCTCCTTCCCACGCTGGAGGTCCCCCGCCGCGCGTATGACACGGGCGGTCACGGGTGGGCGCCCCCGGGATGGGGTAGGCTCCCCGCGTTTGTCCGTTGGGGGCCGCACTCCTTGCTCGCGCAACACAGGTCGAAGGTGACGCCGCGTCACCTCGTGACACTCGCCATGCTCGCGGCGCTGCTGGCGCCTGCGTCCCGGGCCGAGGAGGCGGACGTGCCGCTCTCCGGCGCGCTCCATCGCGTCTGGGGCCTGGATGACGGGCTCCCGCAGAGCTCGGCGCTGGCGCTGGCGCAGGCGCCCGACGGGCACCTCTTCGTGGGCACCCAGGAGGGCCTGGCCCGCTTCGACGGCAATACCTGGACGGTGCTGGACCAGTCCGTGGGCCTGCCGTGCGAGGAGATAATGGCCCTGGCCGCCGCGCCGGACGGCACCGTGTGGGCGGGCACCGGCGGCTGCGGCCTCGTGCGCATCTCCCACGGAACCTTCTCCCACCTGCCCACCCGCTCCGGGCTCCGCGGGGACCGCGTCTCCGCCCTGGAGCGCACTCCGGACGGCACGCTGTGGGTGGGCACCGACCATGGCCTCGCCTACGTGGCGGGCACCGGGAACGGCCTCCGGCTGGTCTACGTGGACGCGCTCGGCAACCAGGACATCAGCGCGCTGGCGCCCGCGGAGGGCGGCGTCTGGGTGGGTACCCGCACGGCGGGGCTGTGGCGGGTGCGAGCGGGCCTGGCCGAGCGCATGAGTCCCCCCGGTCCCCTGGACCATGTCATGGCGCTCGCGCCGGACGGCGAGGGCGCGGTGTGGGTGGGCACGCAGGCGGGCGGGCTGTGGCGCCGCACCGCCGCCGGGAGCTTCGAGCCCGCGCCCCCCGAGGCGCCCGTCCGCATCACCGCCCTGCGCGCGTCCCGCCACGGAGGCCTGTGGGTGGGCTCCGAGGCGGAGGGCTTCGGCCGCCTGAAGCGCGGGCGCTACACGCCGGCGCGGGGCGTCCCCACCAACGCCCACGTCGTGTCCTTCCTCGAGGACGTCGAGGGCAGCCTCTGGGTGGGCACCTTCTCCGCCAGCCTCCACCAGTTGCGCCGCCCCGAGCTGGAGGTGGTGGGCAAGCCCGAGGGCCTCGTCGACGACTTCGTGTGGAGCGTCTACGAGGACCGCGAGGAGGCGGTGTGGATTGGCACCTCCGGCGGCGGGCTCCACCGGTGGAAGGACGGGCAGCTCACCGTGTACGGCGCGGCCGAGGGCGCCCCGCCGGGCCGCATCTCCGACATCTTCCAGGACCGGGAGGGGGCGCTGTGGCTGGCCACCAGCGTGGGCGCGGCCCGCTTCCACCAGGGGCGCTTCGAGCGGCTCACCACCGCCGAGGGACTGCCGAGCGACAGCGTGTACTCCCTCCTCCAGGACCGCACGGGCGCCATGTGGTTCGGCACGCGGGCCGGACTGGCCCGGCGCCGCGACGGCCAGTGGCGCGTCTTCACGTCACAGGACGGGCTCGCCAGGGACAACATCACCAACATGCGCGAGGCGCCCGGGGGCGGGCTGTGGCTGGGCTCGGCCTCGGGGCTGGACTTCCTGGACGAGAGCGGGGTGCTGCGCAAGGACGGGCCGGAGCGGGCGCTCGCGGGGCGTGACGTGAGCGGGCTGGAGCTGGACTCGAAGGACCCGGGGACGCTGTGGGTGGCGACCGATGACGGCCTGGCGCGTGTGAGTGCCGGCGGCGTGGCCCGGGTGCGCAGCCGGGACGGGCTGCCGGCCAACAACCTGCTGTCCGTGGTGGACGACGGCCGCGGCCGCCTGTGGATGGGCAGCAACCGCGGCATCTTCCGCGTGGACAAGGCGGAGCTGGCGGAGTTCTTCGCCGGCAGGGTGAGCCGCGTCCATGCGGTGACATATGGCCGCTCGGAGGGGATGCGCAGCGTGGAGTGCAACAGCTACTCCAACGCCGCCAGCCTGCGCACCCGCGCGGGCGAGGTCTGGTTCCCCACGGTGGTGGGCGCGGTGCGCGTGCCCGTCTCGTCCGAGCCCCGGGCCCGCACCCCTCCGCCGCTGCACGTCACCGAGGTGCTGTCGCGCGGGAAGCCGGTGGACATCACCCACGGCCTGCCGCCGGGAGTGCTGGACGTGGAGCTGCGCTGGGCGGCGCTCACCTTCGTGGCGCCCGAGAAGGTGCGCTACCACTACTGGCTGGAGGGCTTCGAGCCGGGCTGGACGGAGGCGGGGACGCGGCGCTCGATGAACTACACGAACCTTCCGCCGGGCGAGTACCGCTTCCGCGTCAGGGCGGAGTCCACCGACCGGCGCTGGGGCCCCGTGGAGACGGGCGTGGTGCTGGTCCGCCCCGCGCGCTTCTTCGAGGCGCCGGGCTTCCTGATGACGGTGGGGCTGGTGGTGGCGGGCGGCGCGCTGGGCACGTACCGCTGGCGGGTGGGGCGGCTGCGGGCACGCGCGCTGGAGCTGAGCGCGCGGGTGGAGGAGCGCACGCGGGAGCTGGCCACCGCCAACGCGGAGCTGAAGTCGGCGCTGGATACGTCCGCCGAGGCGGAGCGCAGCCTGCGGCGGCTCATCGACCGGCTGCCCGTCGCCATCACCATCTTCCACGACGACCGCGCCGTCTACGCCAACGAGGCCTCGCTCAAGCTGCTGGGCTACGAGCGCTTCGAGGAGCTGGCCGGCAAGCCGATGGCCGCCCACATGCCGGAAGAGGAGCGCACCCTGTGGAACGAGCGGCGGGACGCGGTGCTGCGGGGCGAGCTGCTCCCGGAGCGCCTGGCCCGAATCGTCCGGCGCGACGGCTCGGTGGCGCTCGCCGAGGTGTGCGGGGTGATGCTGCGCTTCGGAGGACGCGTGGCGTCCGTCTCCGTGGCGCGCGACGTGACGGAGGCCCGGCGCATGGAGGAGCGCCTGCGGCTGGCGGACCGGATGTCCGGCGTGGGCACCCTGGCGGCCGGCGTGGCGCACGAAATCAACAACCCGCTCTCCTACGTCATCGGCAACCAGCAGTTCGTGCTGGAGCGGCTGGAGCCCCTGCTGGCGGAGGCGAACGGCGAGGTGACGCAGGTGCAGGTGTCGTTCCTGCAGTCGCTGGCCGAGGCGCTGCGCGACGCGAGCGAGGGCGCGGGCCGGGTGCGCCACATCGTCCGGGACTTGAAGACCTTCAGCCGAGGTGACGAGGAGACCACCCACCCGCTGGACGTGCGGCGCGTCCTGGAGAGCGCGGTGTCCATCTGCCACAACGAGGTGCGGCACCGGGCGCGAATCCGCCTGTCGCTGGGGGACGTGCCGAGGGTGATGGCCAACGAGGCCCGGCTGGGCCAGGTGTTCGTCAACCTGCTCGTCAACGCCGCGCAGGCGATTCCCGACGGACACGCGGAGCGCCATGAAATAGCCCTCTCCTCCTTCACGGACGCGGAGGGCCGCGCGGTGGTGGAGGTGGCGGACACGGGGAGCGGAATCGCGCCGGAGCACCTGAAGCGCATCTTCGACCCCTTCTTCACCACCAAGCCGGTGGGCGTGGGCACGGGGCTGGGGCTGTCCATCTGCCACGGCATCATCAGCGTGCTCGGGGGCGACATCCAGGTGGAGAGCGAGCTGGGGAAGGGCACGCGCTTCCGGGTGGTGCTCCCGCCCGCGCCCGAGGGGGCGGAGGAAGCCAGGCGGGTGCCCCCCCCGAAGGCGCTGGCGCCCGCGCCCCGGCGGGCGCGGCTGCTGGTGCTGGACGACGAGCCGCTGGTGGCGCGCGGCGTGGCCCGCATCCTCGCGGGTGAGTACGTCGCGGAGAGCACGTCGAGCGCCCAGGAGGCGCTGGAGCGCCTGTCTCATGGCGAGCGGTTCGACCTGATGCTCTGCGACGTGATGATGCCGGAGATGAGCGGCGCGGCCTTCTTCGAGCGGCTGGCGGAGGTGGCCCCGGACCAGCGCGAGCGCGTCGTCTTCATCACCGGCGGCGCCTTCACCCCCGAGGCCCGCGCCTTCCTGGAGAGCCTGCCTCCCGGCCGGTGCTTCTTCAAACCGCTGGCCGCGGACGTGCTGCGGGCCCTGGTGCGGGAGCAGCTGGCGCGCGCGTGACGGGCCACCGTCACTTCTCGCCCAGCGCTCCGTAGCGCACCCGCCGGAAGCGCGCGCCCTGGGCCTCGCGGATGCGGGCGGCGAGTGTGTCGTGCAGCTCGGGCGTCCATGTGCTCCAGCGCTCGAAGAACTTCGCCGTGGCGGCTCGAGCCTCGTGGGGCGCGTACCGCCCGTCCCGGTGTCAGCGCCCGCTGCCCCGGATTCCCGCGGCGCGGAGGTAGAACCGGGCGGTCTGCGCGAGGAAGCGCAGGGGGAGCCCCGGGTCCGAGAGGGCGCGTTGCAATTCGCCGCCCAGCTCCGTGAAGAGCGTGCGGAGCAGCTCCAGCTTGCGCGCGTCGTCCAGGCCGGACGCGTGCCCCAGGGCGGGAAGGCGCCGGCGCCAGACGGGGTTGCTGGCGAGCGTGGCGCGCACCATGTCGAGCACGTCCAGCGGCGTGGGCGCCATCAGCCCGATGGAGATGGAGATGGCCTCCTCGGGGGCCTGGGCCATGTGCCAGTGTCCGGCGGGGATGTAGATGAAGTCCCCGGCGCTCAGCGAGCGCGTCTCCACCGGCGTCGTCTCCTTCGCGGCCAGGGCGCCGCTCGGCAGGGCCTCCGGGAGGGGCACGGGGTGGAGCGTGTTCTCCCGCAGCAGGTAGTCCTTGCGGCCGGTGGTCTGGAGGATGAAGACCTCCTCCGGGTCGCAGTGCCAGCCGAAGCCGTGGTGGCCGGCGGGCGTGCAGTAGATGTGCAGGTTGATGCGGCCGTGCAGCTCCGCGCTGAAGGTGCGCGCGAGCTGTGCCAGCCCGGCGTGGTGCTGGTCCGGCTGGCGGAGGGCGAGTGTGTAGCCCTGCGCGAACAGCTCCCGGGCCTCTCGCGCCGTCCTGGGGCGCTCACCGGTGTAGGGCACGTCCTGGCGCGCCAGGAGCACGTCGCACTCCGTGCGCTCGATGAGCTCGTCGATGGTGTCCCACGTGCCGAGCTGGAGCAGGCGCTCCGCCGCGGCCCGGCCGGAGTAGGGACGGCGCTGGTAGTGCTCCCGCAGGAAGCGCTCGCGGGGGAAGTCGTTCAACAGTTCATCGAGCAGCATGGGGCGCCAGCGTAGCCGCACCCGGCGGGTTCAGGGGCTCGTGGTGACAGGTGTGGGGGCTGAGCATCAGGTGACGGAGGACTGGCCGAGACGTGCCACCCAGTCTCCCTGGTACGGCTCCGTCATGGGCGCCTGGGCCAGGGGTGGGCAGTAGTGGTGACGCTCGGCGGGCAGGTCGAGCCCGCGCTTCCGGGCCAGCCGGAGCAGGGCCAGTCCCTCGAACCACAAATAGCGATGCGCGGCGAAGCGGTCCTCCCGCTGGGTGAAGCCGCGTGCCAGCTTCTCGGTGCGGGCTTCGTGGAGTGCATGGGCGTCAGCGAAGGCGGGAAGGAAGGCGGCCGAGTCCCCGTCCACGAGGGCCCGCGCCAGCGTGGGCCAGCATTCTTCCCTGGAGACGCGGGCCAGTTCCTGAATCCGGGAGGTGGGGTCCTCTCCTCTCGCCGCGTGCAGGACCAGGCCGCCGAGCGCGGAGGCCCAGGCGAACTCCACGGCGTACTCTCCCTCCTCCTTCCGCCTGTGCGCCGACAGCCGCTCCGCCACCCGCGTGGCCAGCTCCCAGTGGCCCGCGGCCACCACGCCGGCCAGCGGCGTGAGGCCCCACGAGGCAGGCGGGGGCGGCTGTTGGCGCTGCTCCAGGTGGACGAGGAGCCGGCGCCAGTTCTCCGCCGCCCGGCAGAGGTTGAGGAAGAAGGGCTGCGAGCGGCCCTCCAGGAGCAGCGTGGCCGCCGCGATGTTGACGAAGCAGCGGCACAGCTCGCGCACCTCCTCGACCAGCCGGTCGCGCTCCGTGTCCGGGGCGATGTGCGAGATGAGGACGGGTACCGCGGCTCCAGCGTTCTCCCGGAGAAGGGCGAAGTCGATTTCCATGGGGGCCTCAGCGGAACTTCCCGTTCCAGCCGTTGGCGGGGAGGAGCTTCACCCCCGTGACTCCGGCGCGGGTCAGCGCGGTTGCGATGGTGGAGTCGACCATCGTGTAGCCGCGCAGATGCGTGGGGCGGAAGACCTTGGGGCCTTCGGGAGGAATGTCGTCCTTGAGCGTCAGTTGCCACACGCGGCTGATCTCCTCCGGGAGGATGTGGCTCATCCGGACCTTGGAGCTCTCGAGGTCGATGACGTTCCGGTCGGCGACCACGTTCATGATGAAGTAATCACGGGAGACGACGTCCCGCTGATGGTCGACCAGGGTGAGGGGCAGGAACTCCACGTCGTCGGGCGCCAGTTCCAGGATGACGCGCCGCACCCGGTTTGAGACGACGCGAATGTCCAGGATGTTGTCGACGAAGTCGTAGAGCTTCCGCAGGTCCGGGAAGTTGGGTGAGAACCCCGTGAGGAGGCCGCCGGAGGGATACTCGGCCGTCAGGCGCTCCGATACCAGATAGCGCCACCCTTCCGGGCCTCCTTTCGGATAGGCGTCGAGGACGGCCCCATCATTCCGGTCGCAGAGTAGCGAGAAGCTCACCGGTCCTCCTGTTGTGACGCTACCAGAGTGAAGGCCAGACATACTCCCTGCCTTCCTGTGTCTTCCACCGGCACCAGGGGCCATCATGGAGTCGGCCCTCAGCGGCTCCACGGACGGCTGCCCGTGACTCGTCGAGGAGCTCGTCCCATAGGTCCGACTCCAGGCTCTTCAATTCCTCGAACACGTTGGCCACGATGGCTGCATGCTCCAGGCGCTTTCCGCGCAGAGTGTCGACTTGGTTGTCGATGCTCTTCATCCGGTGCATCACGTCCTTCGTGTAGCCATTGTGATTGTTGGGATGCTGCATCAGCGCATGGACGGGCACGGCCCATGCGAGGGACGGGAGCAGAATCAGGTTGTGCCCATGGTCGATGTCGTAGGGCGTCTGCAGCACGATGTCGAAGTTCTCTTCCTTGTCGAAAATGAGCTCGCCTTCGGAATCCTCCGTATAGAAAGCCTCGCCCGGAATCAGGTGGTGGGCGCGCCACGGGTAGGGCAGGGATTGTCCGGTCAGCTCGGGGTTGAAGTTGGATGGCTGGCTGATGCTGGCCCGTGACTGCACATCCGCCTGGAACGCCGCGGGGCCCAGGTGCGGGAAGGTGCTGTATTCCGAGGGACGGGTGCCGCGGATGTATGCTGCTCCATTCCTCGCATAGCTGCTGCCCTTGGCGAGGATGGCTCGCTTCGGATTGCCGGGGTCCACGTGTGGAGCGGCCTCCCGCGAGCCGTCATCCCGCTTGCGGTTCTTCCTCGTCTCCTTCACCTGCTTCCTGCGGGGCTCGTTGCGCTTCATCTCGCCCGTGCCGCGAGGCGTGGAGCCGAAGTCACGCAGGTTGGGTCGCCCGTCGGAGACGGGCTTTCCGTACAGCTCGAAGGGGCCCTGCACGAGCCCCTGGAGCGTCACCGGGCCATTCCCCCTGCCTCTGCCTGGCCTGCTCATGCACGGACTCCTCGTTCCGGGGTTCCACTGGAGGACACGGTGAACGCGGCGCGCTCTCCCGAGTCCGACTGCATGACCACGACAATCCGGGAGGCCGGCGAGTAGCGGCGCCAGAAGGCGTGGTTGGCGATACAGGCCCCCACCGCGCCGGCCGCCGCCCCCACGTCACCGAACCCCGTGGCTGGCACCCAGAAAGGGACATCCCCTTTCAGCACCCCGTCGCTCCGCAGGCGTATCAGCGCACAGCCCCACTCCCAGGCGCGCACCTCCTCGCCATTGAGGTCCGTGACGAACAGGACATCTCCCTTTCCCGAGGGCTGACCGCCAAGCACCGACTGGACGCACGTGGAGAGCGCCACACCATCCGGGCGCATATCGGTGCCCCGATGCCGTGGCTCGTGCCCGAGCCGGACAGCAGAGATGTCCACCGCGGGCGTTGCTCCCCGCGCTGACTTCGGACCTCGGGAGCGGAGCACGACAAACGCACCGGCCTCGCCGGGCACGAGGCCCACCGGGTTGTCCGCCGTCTTGAGCCGGCGCTCCGCCAGCAGGTAGCGCAGGTGGCCCGGCTCCGTCCGCGAGTCGACCCCACCCACGACGCAGGTCTCGAAGGTGCCGCGCTCCATTCCCTGACGAGCAGCGTCCAGCGCGAGTGCGAAGCCCGCGGAGCCACCACCGAAGAACCGCCATCGCTCTTCCGGCCACGACACGCCGAGCGCCTCCAGCGCCCTCCCGAGAACCTGGCGTCCCAGCCGCTCGGTCGCCGCCACTCCCGAGCCATCCACGAAGCCGGGCAGCGCCAGGAAGACGCCCGCCTCGCGGCCGAGCGTATCCAGCGGCACGCGGGTGCCCAGGTCCTCCAGCGCCTCCAGGGTGATGGCCACGAGCCGGCCCACACCCGAGAATCCGAAGGTCGACCCCCGCAGTTCGCGAACGAAGACAGGCTGCGGCTCACGGTCACCAGGGGCGAAGGTGGCCACCTCTTCCGAGGGCCTTGGCCGGACGATGCCCGCCCGGAATGCGGCGCAGGCGGTCGTCGCCGGGCCAAGGCTCGAGCTCATCCCTACCGCAACCACTCTCATGGGCGCATCTCCCCGACTTCCAGGACCCGCACATTCTGCGGCAACTGCGCGGCCTCACACGAGAGGCGGGCTCCTCACAGTCCGCCGAGCTGCGCCTCCGGATGCGCGGCGCGGAGCCGCACCAGCGAGGCGAGGCAGCTCTGCCACTCGCCCTTGGCCATCGAGCCGGTGAACTCGCCCAGCACGGGCGCCACCACGCGGGCGAAGGCCTCGTCCTCCAGGCCCAGGTCGCGCACCAGCTCGATGACGCGGCGCTTGGCCACGCTGGCGGACAGGCGGCGCTGCACCTCGCCCTCGCGGGCCTCCTTCGCGCGCCCCGGCGGCAGGCCGAAGAGCATCTTCCGGAGGAAGGTGCGCAGCGCGTCCACGTTGGCGAAGCGCTCCGTGCCGGCGACGGGCGCTTCCTCCGCGCCCGCGGGCCTCCAACCCTCCGGCAGGTGCGTGGGGCGGTGCTTCTCCCAGAGCAGCCGCACGGCGAACAGGCCCACCTCGCGGTCCGCGCTCTGCATCAGCCACGCGAGCCGCTCGGCGCCGCCCAGCCGCGCGTAGTGCCGGCGAATCAGCTCCACCGCCACCTCGCGCGTGCTGCGCTTCGTGCTCTCCGTGAGCGAGAACACCTTCACCGGGTCCAGCTCCTCCGGCTGCAACACGTGCCGCGCGTCCGCGCCCTCCTCGCCCGCCTTCAGCAGGGCGTCATAGGCGAGGTTGCGGACCTCCTTCGCCTCGGCGTCGGCCAGCTCGTACACGCGCGTGTGCCAGCCCCAGGCGCGCAGCTCCGCGCGAGTTATCGCCAGGGCGAAGCGGCGCACGTCGTCGCGCGTGTCGGACAGCGCGGGCCACAGCTTCTCCGGCGTGTACGCCTTGCGAGGCGCGCGCGGCTTCAGCTCGTAGGACTTGGACTCCGGCTGCTCCGGGCCGATGACGGGGTGGTGGCAGCGCAGGTACGTCTGCGCGAAGCCGCGCACCTGCACGGGCTGCTTCGCGCCCAGCGCCAGCTCGAACAGGCGCTCCAGGCCCGCGGCGGCGTCGCCCGAGTCGCTGAAGTCCGCCGGGGCCACGTGCTCCAGCAGGTAGCGGTGCGCGAAGCCGTGGAGCTGCGGGTCCGCGCGGCGGGCCAGCGCCAGCAGCCAGGGCACGGTGAGCTGGCGCGCGGTGAACAGCTTGCGGTTGCCCAGCAGCGCCAGCGCCACGTTCCGGTGCTTCGTGCTGAAGACGAGCCCCTTCACCCGCTCCACGTCCAGCCCGGGCAGGCTGTCCGCGCGCATCAGCCAGTTGCTCACCGTGCCGCCGATGCGCGGGTGCGACGCCTTGTCCAGCAGCCACTCCGGGCCGATGGCCGCGGGCGGGTACGCACCCAGCGCCTTCACCACGAGCCCCTCCACCGGGTGCGGCTTCTTCTCCAGGCGCGGGTCCTCCAGCAGCTCCTTCCAGAAGGACGCGGGCAGCTCCGTGGCGGCGTACTTGGACGCGACGAAGCCCTTCACCCAGTTGAGCTGCTCGTTGGTGCCCAGGTACAAATCCCTCAGGAAGGCGGCGGGCAGCTCCGCGCGGTCGAAGGACTGCTCCAGCGAGCGGGCCGCGAAGGCATTCGTGGGCTTGGACGACAGCAGCCGGCCCAGCAGCTCCAGGCCCAGCTCGCGCGGGTTGCGCTTCTCCAGCGTGGCGGCGGCGAAGGACTTCACGTCGTTGGCGCCCTGGGACACCAGCTCCGCGAGCCGCTCGGCGGGCAGGTCCTGCGCGTGGGCACGGGCGTACTCGATGGCGTACGCGCGGGCCTTGTCGCTGGGGGACATCAGCAGCGCGAGCACCGCCTCGTGCAGGCCGAGCGCGCGCAGCCGGCCCTGGTGGAACTCGGGCGAGCCCTGCAGCGTCTCCACGAGGAAGTCATGGGCGCTGGCCAGCGGGCGGCGGGCGAGCCGGTCCAGCCACGCGGGTGTCACCTTGCGCAGCACCTCCGGGTGGTCCTTGCGCAGGCCCTGAATGGCGAAGCGCGCGGCCGGGTCCGACTGGCAGGTGTCCAGGAGGCGCATCAGCGCGTCCGGCGAGCGCTTCCACGCGTCCGGGAAGGCGCGGTGCTTCACCATGTCCGCGGGCGGCTGCATGGGGAAGGACGTGGCCGTGTAGTTGCCGCTGCCGTGGGCCCAGATGTGGTGGGCCACCCAGACGGAGTACCAGGACGGGTCCTGCTCGTAGTGGCGGAGCACCTCCACGGCGAACTGGGGGTACAGCTCCGGCACGGCGGTGCCCAGGTGGCGCAGGTAGCGCCACGCGCGGCGGCGCAGGTAGGTGAGGGTGCCGCCGGAGACCTCGCGGCGGTGGCCTCCGCGGCCGCGCTCCACGTCGAAGCGCCAGGCGAGCACGCCGAAAATCTCCGCGTCGTGGCGGGCCTCGGCCAGCTTGTAGATGCGCTTGAGGCCGCCCCACAGGCCGAAGCGCAGGTCCGAGCGGCGGATGATGTCGATGAGGGCCGCGCGGGACGCGTCGGTGTCCTTCTCGTAGAGGCCGACGAGCAGGCCGGCCAGGGACAGCCGCGGCGGCAGCGGCACGTCCTTCTGCGAGAGGAAGCGCTGCCAGGCCTCGGTGGAGGCGGTGCGGCGCCCCTCCGCGTCGTAGCGCGCCTGGGCCTGGTTGAGCGTCTGGAGCAGCTTGTCGAAGGTGAAGGCATCCTTCGGCAGAGGCGTCTCGGGCGCCTTCTCCGGCTGGGCCAGGAAGGTGAGGACGGCCTCGGCCAGGTCGGGCGCCTCGGCCCGGACCAGCCGCTCGAGGTCTGCTGCGCTCAGCGCATCGCTCGTGGACATGGCCGGGGGATTTAGCACAGGCCGGGGGGCCCGGGCAGGCTCCGCTCAGGGGGGCTTCAGGACCAGGGGTTCAGCCAGTCCAGGAGCTGCAGGCCCGGTCCCACGGGGGAGCTGTCCTTCCGGTTGTCGAAGTACGTCAGGTCCACCAGCAGCGCGAGGCCCAGAATCATCTGCCGCAGGCGGCCGTCCGTGCACTCCGGCGAGAACTCCAGGGTGAAGGTGTCCGCGTCGGTGAAGGCCTCCTGCAAGAGCCCGCTCCACCGCTTGCGGACGACGGCCACCTCCACGCCGCGCTGCATGATGCGGAACGTCCAGGGCTTGAAGAGGGGCCCCTCCGCCGTGGCGATGACCGCGCCCCCCGGGGACAGCAGCTCCAGCCGGCGCCCGAAGAAGGTGAAGCGCTGCTGGAGGGTGCCCAGGAGCCGGCCATCCCACGCCTCGAGGTTCGCCTTCGCGAAGAAGAAGCTCCACGGGCGCTCCAGGGCGAGCGCCACCGAGCCGCCCTGCGTCATGCACTCCAGCCGCGCCTTGTAGAAGGGCCAGAAGTTCCGCTTCAGTGCCGAGCCCCAGCCGTCGCCGGACTCACCCACGTACACCGTCACCCGGCCCGTCTCGTCGCACACCTCGTACTGGTTCCTCGACTCCCAGCCGATGAGCACCTCCGCCAGCTCGCGCATCTGCCGCATGCGCAGCGAGGGGCCTTCCAGCAGGCCCGAGAGCTGCGCGCGCATCTCGTGGCTCATGTAGCGCGGGTCTCCCGGCGCTCCCTTGCCGGGCTGGGCCGGGGGCACCTCCGTGAGCTGCGCGGCGTTCGCGACGGCGATTTCGCCCCCCTGCGCCGGCGCGCGCTGCTCACGGCTGCCCCAGTCCAGCTCCAGCTCCTCGGTGTTCGCGAGGTTGGGTTTGTTGCTCATGGCTCCCAGCCTGACGCTGCTTCGCCCCTCCGCGCAAGGTGGGGGCTCCGCCGGGCTCAGCGCGTGGCGGGCACGGGGCGCGGTACCGGCTTCAGCTCGCGGGTGACCTCTCCTTCCGCGGGGACGTCCAGCTCCTCGCTCCAGGCCAGGCAGCGGGCGCCTTTCTCCAGGATGAGCACGAGGAAGGCGGACCTGGGTCTCCACGGGCCGGCTCTCGCGGTCTCTCACCGTGCCCTCCACCCGGGCGACAGCCGCAGCTCCAGTTTCTCGTCACCCGCGCCAAGCTGCTGGAGCAGGGGGAGGTAGCCCTCTCGCCGCACCTCCAGCCGCAGGGGGCGTGACTCCAGCATGACGAACGTGAAGGTGCCGTCGAAGGAGGTGATATGCATCGCGACCCGCGCCTCCGGGTCCTCCGCGTCGGGGGGCTCCTCCGACAGGTACACCCGCGCCACGGCTCCGACCACGGGCGCGGAGGTCTCCGCGTCCACCACCCGGCCGCTTACCCGGCGTCCGGGGTCCAGCCGCACCTTACCCAGGTCCAAGTCCTGGCCGGGCGCGACCTCCACCTCCCGGTAGGCCGACCCGAGCCCCGGGGCAATGATGCGCAGGTGGTGGCGGCCCGGCCGCTCCACGGGCAGGCGGAAGTCGCCATCGGTCCCCCGGGTGACCTGCTGCTCTCCGTATACGGAGAAGTGGGCCACGGGCCTTCCGTCCGGGTGCAGCACGCGTCCCGACACGCTGCCCTGGTAGCGCAGCGTGAGCCGCACGTCGCGGGCCCCGGTGCGGGCGGAGTCCGGGAAGCTCGGCCGGGATTCTTCCTCGCGCGCGTCCTGCGTGTACCCGGGCTTCGAGACGGACAGCACGCACCGGCCCTCCGGCAGGTGGTGCACGGTGAAGCGTCCATCCGGCCCCGTCTTCGCCGTGGCGGGGGAGCCGCCCGGGTACTCCCACTTCTCGAAGAAGGTGAAGGCCTCCACCTCGGCGTCGGGAACGGGGCGCCCCTGCTCGTCCACGACGATGCCGGACACGGACTGTCCCGTGTCCATCCGGACGACGGCTTCCACGGTGCCGGGGCCCGGTACTTCCACGGTGCGCGAGGCGCGATGGATGGCGCCCGCGAGCTTTAGCGAGGCCTCCAGCATGTGGGGGCCCGGGGGCAGCCCCTCCAGGAGGAAGTTCCCCTCCTCGTCGCTCACAGTGTCCAGTGTCTGGGCGGTGCTCCCGGTTCCGAGCCGCACGTGGAGGCTCACCTCGGCCAGTGGCTCGCCGCGCGAGTCCACCACCGAGCCCTTCACCGAGCCGCCTCCGCGCAGCGCGAGCCGGAGCCCCGTGGCGGGGGCGTCCACCTCCAGCCGCGTGGAGACGTGGTCGCCGCCGCCGACGGTGAGGACATAGCGTCCGGGCTTGTCGACCTTGAGGCGGAAGCGGCCCGCCGCATCCGAGCTCGCGAAGAACGGGTCGCTCCCATTCCAATCCATCTCCGGCTCCCAGTCCGTGTCGGAGTCCTCCTCCGGCTCCGGGGCCGGCTTCTCCTCCTGCTTCGGCGCGGCGTCGAGCCGCACGTCCTCCAGGGGCTGGCCCTCGGCATCGGTGACGACACCCTCGAGGGTGACTGCACGGGCGAGGGTGAAGGTGGGGGGAGGGCTGGAAGAGGTCAGGTCCACCACCTCCTGGAGGTCCAGGTACTGCTCGGCCTCCACGACGAAGCGGGTCCGTCCGGGCCTCAGGGGCCCGAGCCGGAAGCGGCCGTCCGCCGCGGTGGTGGCGGACGGGGAGGGCGTCCTTGGCTTGCCGTCGTTCCGGGGCATGACGGAGACGGTGGCGCCCGCGACGGGGCCGCCCGCCTCGTCACGGACGGCTCCCTCGACGAAGAAGAGGAGGCCCAGGTACACGGTGGCCTCCGTCTCCCCAGGCTCCGCGATGAGCGCGAACGTCAGGCCGTGCTGGCCCTCATGCTCCGCCTCCACCGCGTACTCCTCCGGGGCGAGCGGCTCGAAGGCGAACCGGCCCTCCGCGCCCGTCGTGGTGACATGGGAGGTGCCCTGCACCCGCACCTGGGCGCCCGCGACGGGCCTGTCCCCGGCGAGCACCCGTCCGACGAGCCGCCGGGGCGCGTGGAGGAGGATGCTCAGTCCGGAATCCTTCGCGACGACGTCCGGCAGGTAGTGCGGCATCAGGCCGGGGCTGGAGGCGACGAGGCCATAGGGGATGTCCGGCAGGTGGGGGAAGGCGAAGCGGCCGTCCGCGCCCGTGCTCAGCTCGAAGTAGCGCGAGCCCTCGACGTCGAAGAGCGTCACCTTCGCGCCGGCCACGGGCGCGCTGGACTCGTCCACGACACGGCCCGCAAGGGTTGCGCCTTTCGCGAGCAGCAGCTCCACGCCTTCGCTTCCGGTGGGGACGTTCGGCTTCAGGGTGGAGCCCCGGGCATCCATCGCCCAGAGCGTCACGGTGCCCGTGGGCAGCCCGTCGAACTGGAAGGTGCCGTCCGCCGCGGTGGTGGTCCGGGCGAGCACGGGAGCGCCGCCGCGTCCCACCTCGATGAGCTCCATCAGCACGTTCCCCGCCACGTCGGCGCACTCCAGGGAGGACAGCGGCAGCTCGGGGCTCTCCGCGTCGCAGGGGAGCCGGGACAGGGACTCGCCGGGCATGACGCGCGTGGCGGACACCTCGACGCCCGCGACGGGAGCGCGCTGCGCATCCAGCACGCGGCCCCGGAGGGACAGGGCACCGCGCGGGGGCGGCGTGGGCGTGCTGGGGCCGGGCAGCGTCCGGGCCGGAGCACGCGCCACGCGGGCTGGCGACTCCGGAGCCTGGAGCCACGGGGAGACGAGTGCGATGACGGCGCCCAGCGCCAGCACTCCGAGTGTGACGACCGCCGCCGACCGCATCCGCCGCACGGTAGCAGGGCGTGGAGGCCCGGGTCTTCGGGGGGCCTACGCCGGCGCGGTGGCGGGCAGGCCGGCCTCCAGTCGGGCCTTCTCCGCGACGATGAGGTCCCTCACGTGCTCGCGCAGGGTGGCCACGTCGGGGAACGTGGCCGGGTCCACCGGGGGCATCACCTGCACGTGGCAGTTGGACGTGGCGTTCAGCACCAGGCCGTGCTTGGGCAGCGTGCGCGCCGTGCCGGTGAGGACCACGGGGATGACGGGGACCTTCATCTTCATGGCCAGCGCGAAGGCGCCGTCCTTGAAGGGCTTCACCTTCCCGTCGAAGGAGCGCGTGCCCTCCGGGAACATGAGGATGGGCACGCCGCGCGCCAGCCAGTACTCACAGTCGGCCATCATCTTCGCGATGCTGGCCTTGTCCCCGCGCACCAGTGGCACGTAGCGGTTGAGCCGCATGTTCCAGCCGATGAGGGGCAGCCGGAAGTTCTCCGCCTTGGAGACCCACTTGAAGGGGCGGTAGAGGCCGAAGAGGACGAGGATGTCGCCCAGCGACTCGTGGTTGGACACCAGCACCGCCGGTCCCTTCCACGGCAGGCGCTCGCGCCCGTCCACCTTCAGGTGCCACAGCGGGTTGACGTAGAAGTAGAGCTGCGCCCAGAAGCACGAGTACAGGTGCAGCACCAGGCCGTTCCGGTCGAACGGGAGCGTGACGAGCCAGATGAGCACGGCGCCCACGAAGAGCACCGTGCTGGAGACGGCCAGGAACGACCAGAAGAGGATGGACAGTAGGAGTCGAATGGCGCGGCGAGTCTGCCACAGCCCGGCGCGCCGGAGGGAAGCGGAGTTCGTGACTCAACGTCCCGGCGGCCCGGCCTTCGCCAGCAATTCCACGAAAGCGGTGAGGTAGGGCGCGGGGCGCACCGTGCGCGGCCAGGCCGCGTGCCAGTGGCGGCGCAGCCCATGCTTCGTCACCCGCACGGCGGCCAGCGTCCCGCGCGCCAATTCCGGCGCCACCGCCCAGCGCGCCAGCAGGCCCACGCCCAGACCGGCCTTCGCCATCTCCACCATGGCCTCCGTCAACTCCACGCGGGACACGCGCGCCGGCGTCACCCCCGCGGGCACCAGCACCTCCTGGAACAGGGTGCTCTCCGTGAGGGGGATGCTGTAGAGCAGCACGTGCTCGTTCGCGAAGTCCGCCGCGTGCAGCGCGCGCTTCTTCGCCAGTGGGTGGTCCGGCGCCATGACGGCCAGGAGCTCGTCCTCGAAGAGGGGCGCGCCCGCGAGCCGGCGGTGCCGCACCGGCGTGCTGACGATGCCCAGGTCCAGCTCTCCGGACAGCAGCGCCTCCACCGGCCTGCGCGTCGCGTCCACGGCGATGCGCACCTCCACGCCCGGGTGCTTCGCGGAGAAGCGCCGCAGGACTCCGGGCAGCCAGTGGTAGGCCGTGTAGCACTCGGTGGCCAGCCGCAGCAGGCCCTGGGAGGACCGGGCGAGCCGGGAGATTTCCACCTCGGCGGCGTCCACCTCCGCCACCACCTTGCGCGCGGCCTCGAGCACCCGCTTCCCGGGGCCGGTGAGGACCATGCGCCGGCCCTGGCGCTGGAAGAGCTCGGCGCCCAGGCGCTCCTCCACGTCGCGGAGCTGGTGGCTCAGCGCCGGCTGCGACAGGTGCAGCACGCGCGCGGCTGCCGTCACGGAGCCCGTGTCCACCACCGCCGCCACCAGCCTCAGGTGCCTCACGTCCAGAATCATCGATTCGATTCTTGCATGGATTCATGCGGACGATGCGTTGGACTCATGTGGAGAACTTGGGGACAAGTCCGCCTCATGAGCTTGAAGACCTGCTCCCTTGCTCCGGATGTCCTCGTTGTCACCGGGGACGCCTATGCCTCCAACACCACCCTGTTCCTGAACGGCCCCGACGTGCTGATGGTGGATGCGCTCGGCAGCCGCGCGGACGCGGAGGCGCTGCGGCGCTTCGTCCAGGACGAGCTGCACGCCCGGGTGCGACTGGCCGTCTGCACGCACGGGTTCAGCGACCACCTGGCGGCGCTCCAGGCGTTCCCGGAGGCGCTGGTGCTGGCGCACGAGCGCATCGAGGACACCTTCCGGGCGGAGCGCTACCAGTCGGAGGAGGAGGCGGGGTTCTTCCGCGCGCCGGAGCTGCGGGTCTCCGCCGGGCCGCTGCACCTCCAGTGGGGGCGGCACGCGCTGGAGGTGTTCCCCAACACGGGGCACACGACGAGCACGCTGAACATCGACGTGCCCTCGCTGGACCTGCTGTTCTCCGCGGATACCGCCGTGGGGAACATGGCGTACTTCGCCTACGGTGCGCCGGAGGCGATTGACGCGGCGCTGGCGTGCTCGGAGGCGAGGGGCCGCTCGCGCGTCATCCAGGGGCACGGCGGCGTGGTGTCACCGCGCACGCTGAGCTCCGCGCGCCACTACCTGCGGGCCCTGGAGGCGGCGGTGCGCGAGGCGCGCGGGGAGCCGGAGCGGGTGCGGGCGATTTCCCTCGACGACTGCCTGCCGGCGGACGTGCGGACCAGTGACTTCGAGGAGGTCTTCCACCAGCGGAACCTGGAAGAGGTGATAACGCGGCGGCTGTGGGGGTGAGGGCTCACGCCGCCGCGCGGGGCACCCGCACCGGTGCCATGGACAGCGAGAAGACCTCGGCGTCGCCCGCCTCCACCGCGCGGAGCAGCTCCGGAGACGAGAGGCGCGGCAGGACGACCAGCCGCGTGCCCTCCTGGGCCACCACGCGCAGCGGGCGCTCCACCTCCAGCAGCAGCGTGCCCCGCACCGTCATCCTCGGCGCGGCGTGCGACAGCTCCACCGCGCCCGTCAGCATCAGCAGGTGCGAGCCCGGCTCCAGCGCCCGCTCCTCTCCCGCCGCCAGCTCCACCTGCTCGCCCCGGAGCAGCCACGCGAGCCGCGCCTTGCGGCCCAGGTGCGCGTAGCGGTCCATCCCCCGCACCAGGTCGTCGAAGCGCCGCTCCGCGAACGTGCTCCACACGCCGCGTCGCAGCTCCGCGTCCGCCTCCAGCAGCGGCAGCAGCGCGGCGCGAGGAATCCGCACCACCGTGGACGCCGCCGCCGTGCGCACCGAGGCCGAGCGGCGCTCACCCGCCAGCATCCCAATCTCGCCGAACACCGTCCCGCTGCCGAGCTGGTTCACCACCTCGTCCTCGCCGCCGTCCTCCGCCAGCACGTAGGCCGCGCCGCGCGCCAGGAGGTACAGCTCGTCGCTCGTGTCACCCTTGCGGAAGACGTAGCGGCCCGCCGGCAGCTCCATCACCTGGGCGCGCGCGGCCAGGGACTCCAGCGCCTTCGTGTCGAAGCGCGCGAACAGCGGCGACGCCTTCAGCCGCCGGGCCACCTCCGAGCGCCGCAGCCTCGCGCCGCCCGGCAGCCGCCGCGCCAGCGACAGCGCGCCGTCCACCGGCTTGCGCAGCGTGCGCCCGCCCAGCACGCGCATCACGCTCAGGATGTTGGCCACCGTCGCCGGCACCAGCGTCACCAGCCCGTGCCCGTCCACGTAGCCCGGGTTGGCTTCCACGAAGAAGCGCGCCGACGGCTTGTCGCACTGCCGCCAGTAGTCGCGCTCCACCTCGGACTCGCGCGTGCGCCAGCCCACCTGCCGCAGCAGCGGGTTGGCCGCGTCCACCTTCTCCAGGCCGAACTCCGTGGCCAGCCCGTCCATGAAGGCCAGCAGCTCCGGCGGCACCGGCTGCTCGCGCCGCGGCCAGATGTCGCCGCAGTACTTGGCCAGCAGCGAGTAGCTGGACGGGTGCACCAGCGAGCCCATGTAGTACGTCGGCCGGCCCGGGTTCCGCAGCAGGTACTTCAGCACCAGCGCCAGCCCGAAGCGCGTGTTGGTGTTGGCCCCCCGGTACGCCCGCAGCGAGCCCGCCTCGGCCCGGAACACCGCCGTCTTCACCCCGTTCAGCGGCTTCTCGAAGACGTGCATCGCGAAGTAGCCCACGATGTCGCCCTCGTCGTTCTTGTGGACCTGGATCCACGTCTGCTCCGCCTTGGACTCCACCACGTACTTCGCGAACGACTCCCGCTCGACGCCGTCGAAGATCTGCTGGTGGACGGCGTACAGCGCGTCCGTCAGGCGCTGGCGCTCTTCCACGGACAGGGACTTCGGGACGACGACCTCGGTGCTCGCGATACGGGGCATGGCGGCTCCTCTCGTTTCTGCTTGCCGCCACCGTTTGCAATCGCGCTGCCAGGGGCCGCGCGGGCTGTAACCCGAAGGCACGGAGCGGGGCTTCCGAGGGGAAGCGCGCCGCCGGTGTGGGGAATCGGACAACCGGTGCGGCCGGTCCGCGTCGGGAGGGGACGCGGGTGCGTACACCGGCGACACCGACGCGTCGGGAACCGACACGCCGGCCGGTGCCGGGCCGCGTTTCCGGAGGACGCGGGAGCGTACGCGGGCGACGCTGGCACCGCAGTGGAGCAGCGTCGCGCGGGGACGCGGGCGCGTCGAGGCGCGACGCGTGTCACGTGCCGTGGTGTTCACGGCGGGTGGTGGCAGGAGGGACCGTTCCGGCCGCCGCGCTTCCCGGGGCCTGGGTTCACCGGGCCTGGTGGGGGCCTTCCCGCCCTGGTGGAGGTTCAGCCCGCCTGGAGCACGGCGGCGGAGGCTTGCTGGGACGCGCTCGCGCCGGAGTCCAGCTCCTGCACGCGGGCGCCCTCGGCCTCGAAGGCCTCGCGCAGCCAGGGGTGGCAGGTGAAGGCAATCACCTGCTGCTGCGCGGAGAGCCGGGCGAACAGGCGGATGGCGCTACGCGCCCGCTCCGGGTCGAAGTTCACCAGCACGTCGTCCACGATGAGCGGCAGCGCGCCCCGTGTCTCACCGAAGTCGCGCACCACGGCGAGGCGGAAGGCCAGGTAGAGCTGCTCGCGCGTGCCCCGGGAGAGCGAGGCCGCGCTCCAGTCGTGCTCACCGTCGCTGACGCGCAGCTCGCGCTCCTCGCCGGTGGGGATGAAGACGCGGCGGTAGCGGCCTCCCGTGAGGGCGGAGAAGTGCTCGGAGGCGAGCTGCACCACGCGGGGCTGTTGCTCCTCCTCGAAGCGGCGGCGCGCTCGCGACAGCAGGGCCAGTGCCAGCCGGTCCGCCGCGTACCGCGTGGCCAGCTCCGCGGCGCGGGCCTTCAGCGCCTCCTCCTGGATGCGGAGCCGCGCCAGCTCGCCATCGTTCTCCCATTGTTCGAGCAGTTGCTGGAGGGCGCCCAGCTCGGTGAGCACGTCCTTCTGACGCTGCTGTGCCTCCGCCTGTCGTGCTCGCCGCGACTCCAGCGCGGAGCGCAGGCCCTCCTCGCCGCCTGTCTCGCGGAGGGCTCCTCTCGCCAGCGGCTCGGACATTCCCGTGCGCGCTTCGAGGCGCAGGGACAGCTCTCGCGCGCGGTGGATGAGCTCCGCGTACCGGCGCGCCTGTGCGGCCCGTCGGCGGAAGGACTCCTCGTCGGTGCCGCCGCCGTCGGCCAGCAGGGCCGTGATGGCTGTCTCCTCCTCGTGGCACAGCCCGTCCAGCCGAGCCTTCTCCGCCAGCAGCTCGCGCCGGCGCTCGTCCAGGGTCTGTCTCTCGGTCTTCTGCTTGCGCGCGGTTTCCAGCGCGGAGGCCACGCGCGCGGACACATCCTCCATGAAGCCCGGAGGCAGGTCCGCTGTGTTCGCGAAGCGTGCCGCGCCCGGCACGACTCGAACGGTTCCCGAGGACCGCATCGCCGTCCCGGAGTCCGCGGCGCTTCCAGGCGAGCCGGTCGTCCACTCCGTGTCCGAGGTCAGAATCGTATCGGCCGCTTCCTCCCACAGGCGGGTGAGCACCGGCTCGCAGTCCCGCTCATCCGCCGCCAGCGCCGCTTCCTCCGTCCCCACGTCCAGCAGCCGCTGCTTGAGCGCCGCGGCATCCCTCCACAGCGCCAGCGCGGCCGAGGCGGGAATCGTCAGCGGGAAGCTCCGCGAGGCGAGGTGCCCCGCCAGCTCTCCCGCGAGCGCTCCCTGGCGCCTCTGGGCTTCGCGCAGCGCCTCGTCCGCGAGCAGCTCCTCCCGCCGCGCGCGTCCCTGCTCCGCGCCCAGCTTCTCCCGCTCCCGCCGCAGCTCCTCCCTCCTCCCTGCCTGCTCCAGCGCCTCCGCCAGCGCGGCCTCCCTCGCCGCCATGTCCGCCGCCGTCACCACCGGAGCCATCCCGGCCTCGGCGGCCGAGGCCAGCAGCTCGCGGTGCAGCAACTCCTCCCGTGCCGCCAGTCCCGCCAGCGCCGAGCGCAGCCGCTCCTCCTCCTGCTGCCGTCCACGCTGGCGCGCGGCATGGGCCTCCAGCGTCGCGGCGCGCGCGGCCTCCACGCGTCGCCGCGCCATCTCCAGCACTCCCGTCAGCAGCAGCCCACCCGTGAGGCACAGCGCCGCCACCTCCGTCCCCGCCAGCAGCCACGCCACCACCGAGAGCACCACCACCACCGCCGCGACGGCCGGCACCCACCACACGGGCAGCACCACCTCCACGGGCGGCGGCTCCACCTGTGTGCGAGCCCCCTCGAACTGGCGCCGCAGCTCGGTGCGCTGCTCGCCCAGCCGCTCCAGCTCCGCGCGCACCCCGCGCAGCCGCCCCAGGCCCGCCTGCTGCTGGCGCACCTGCGCCGGCCGCGTCTCCGGCAGCCCCGCCAGCTCCGTCTCGACGCGAGCCACCTCGCCGTCCAGCCGCTCCCGCTCCAGGCGCGCCCGGCCTCGAACACTCGAGGCCTCCCGGCACGCCGACTCCGCCGCGCCGAGCCGCGTGGCCAGCTCCTCCAGCGCCGTGCGCACGCTCGCGCTCAGGTCCAGCGCCAGCAGCCCGGGCCCGTCCACCGGCAGCCCCAGCTCCTTC
This sequence comes from Myxococcus sp. RHSTA-1-4, assembly GCF_020037125.1. Classification (GTDB taxonomy): domain Bacteria; phylum Myxococcota; class Myxococcia; order Myxococcales; family Myxococcaceae; genus Myxococcus. The sequence continues at coordinate 35,334 of NZ_JAIQDG010000008.1, read as the reverse complement.
AGCTCGCGCTCCACCTGCCGGCGCTTCTCCACCGTCGCCGCGCGCCGGGCAGGAAGCGTCCGTATCAACCCCGAGCGCTCCTGGTACGCGGCCAGTGCCAGCCGCAGCGCCTCCTCCCGCCCCCGTACCCGCGAGGGCGCGGACAGCCGCTCCAGTCCCGATTCCACGTCCGCGAGCCGCTCCGCCAGCCTCGCCCCCTCCGCGCGGTAGCTCTTGCGCCGGTGCAGCGCATCCTCCAGCCGGGCCTCGCCGCCCTCGGGGAAGTGCTCCAGCGCGGGCAGTGACTCCAGCTCGGCGCGGGCCTCCGCCAGCGCGACGAGGTCGCCCAGCGCCGCTTCCAGCCGCGTCAGGCGCTCCACCTCACGGCCCACCACGAGCAGCTCCGCCTCCAGCACCCGCTGCTCCTCGCCCAGCGCGCCCAGCCGCTCCTTCTCCGCGAAGTACCGCGCCGGCCGGTCGCCCATCTCGCGCAGCCGGGACTGGACCTCCTCCAGGGCCTTCAGCGTCTCGTTGAGCAGGGGCTTCGTACCGTTCGGCTTGTAGAGCTCGTCCGCGCTCTTCTGCAGCCGCGCCACCACCTCCGGCAGCCTGCGCGCGCCTCGCATGCTCGCGGCCACGAGCGCCTCGGACGCGCCGCGCTGCTCGGTGAGCCGCTCGAAGCCGGCCAGCTCGTCCAGGCGGAAGGCGAAGACGTCGAAGAACAGCTCGCGGGACACGTGCCCCAGCGCGTCCTCCAGCCGCTCGGACGGAAGGAGCTGTCCATCCGGGCCCAGCACGCTCAGCTCACCCTTGGAGCGCCGCCCCGCCGCCACGCGCCGCACCAGCAGGGCCCCCGCCTCGGTGGTCAGCCGCAGCTCGCCGCCGAAGGGGCCGCCACCCTTCGGCTCGTACCGCTCCGGGTGTCCGTTCTTCTCGAAGCCGAACAGCATGCTGCGCAGGAAGGCCAGCAGCGTGCTCTTGCCCGCCTCGTTCGGTCCGTACAACAGGTGCAGCCCCGGGCCCAGCTCGCGCGTCACGCCGGAGAAGCGGCCGAAGCCCAGCACGCGCAGCGAGTCGATGCGCAGCCCCGGCTTCATGATGCCTCCTCCTCGTGCAGCGACTCCACGCCGTGCAGGCCCGCGCCCACCACCCACTCTGGCCGGGGCGCCTCCAGCACGTCCACGCCCAGCCGCTTCAGCCGTTGGCCCAGGCTGCCCAGCGTCTCCTGCTCCCAGAGCCGCGCCAGCTCCTCCGGGCTCTCCGCCAGGAAGCGCGCCTCCTCCAGCAGCGTGCGCGCGAAGCCGCCCCCGGCCCGCACCGCCTCCAAGTCCAGCTCCGGCCGGGTGCCGTCCCGCAGCGACTCCAACAGCACCGGCGGGTGGCTCCGGGCCAGCCGCTCGCGCAGGTCCGTCTCCACCTGTGCCAGCGCGCCGGGCCTGGCCAATTCCCGGTGCAGCGGGCCGCGGCCGGTGAGGGTGAGCCGCACCGCGTGGCCGTCCAGCTCCGCCGCGCACCGCGACTCCACCGCTTCCACCGCCATGGCCAGCAGCCCGTCCAGCGTGCCCACGCCGGACAGCGGCAGCTCCAGCCGGTGCCAGCGCACGGCGTCCACCGGGACGAAGCGCCGCCGCATGCCGCCGTCCTCCACCTCCACCAGCACGCAGCCGCGCTCGCCGGACTCGTTGGCGTGCCGGCCCTGCGGGTTGCCCGGGTACACCGCCACGCCGCCACCGGGCAGCGCATGTTCGGCCCGGGTGTGCACGTGGCCCAGCGCCCAGTAGTCCAGCCCGCGCGCGCCCAGGCCCGCCGCCGTGCAGGGCGCGTAGTTGGCGTGGCCCTCCGCGCCGCCCAGGTTGGCGTGCAGCAGCCCCACCGAGAAGCCGTCGCCGGTGCGGCGGAAGCGCGCGGACAAGTCCTCCCGCACCTCCACGTCCGGGTAGGAGATGCCCTGCACCCGGCACAGGCGCCGGCCCTCGCGCACCACCTCCGCCTCTTCCCAGTCCGGGCCGAACACCTTCACCGACGCGGGCAGGCCCAGCGTGCCGGTGTCGCCGCTCAGCGGGTCATGGTTGCCGTGGACGATGAAGGACTGCACGCCCGCCGAGTCCAGCCGGGCCAGTTCGCGCCGCAGCGCCAGGCGCGCGCGCACCGAGCGGTCCTTCACGTCGAACAAATCCCCCGCGAGCAGCAGGAAGGCCACGCGCTCTCGCAGGCACAGGTCGACGATGCGGGCGAGGGCACGGAAGGTGGACTCCTGGAAGCGGCCGGGCAGCGGCCCCTGTGCGGACACCCCCCGGAACGGCGTATCCAGGTGCAGGTCCGCTGCGTGGACGAACTTGAAGGGCATGGCGCGTCATCCACCGTACCCGAAGCCGTCCGCGCGCCCGATTTTCCAGCCCCCAACACCGATGGATGGACGACAGCGGCCCGCCCCCGGCTGCCTCCCGGAGTCGAATGGACGCCACACCGGGTGTAGCGGGGGTGACAGCACACCCCTCCTACCTGGCGGCGCCTGCCTCCTGCTCCTGGAAGTGGACCTGGACGTGTCCACTCGCGGGCACCGTCACGCGCTGGGGAAGGAAGGTGGGAAACCGGTGCACCAGGGGACTCTCGGGTTCCAGCCGCACCGTGTAGAGCCCCGGCTCCAGGCCGCGCAGGACGAGCCGGCCCTTGTGGGCGATGGCCGACGCACCGGGACCGTTCTCCGTATCGAACTCGACGCTCGCGGCGCGGGGGCGGCCCTGACGGTCCTTCACCGTCACCTCCACCCGGGCGCCCGGGTCCAGCCGCACCGTGACTTCCTCCTGCTCCGGCGCCAGGGTGAGTTGTTGCTCGCGGTACTCCGGAGCGCTCACGGTAAGCGTGAAGGCTTCCAGGTCCAGGGCGGGAATCTCGAAGGTGCCGTCCTCCGCCGTGCCGATGGGAAGCAGGGAGAGGGAACGCCCCTCCGGGCCGGTGGGGCGGGTATGGGGCAGGAGGCTGGCGTCCGAGACGGGCTCGGACGTCTCGGCGTCCACCACCCGGCCGCGGAGCTTGCGGCCCCGGCTCATCCGCACCACGCCCAGGTCCAGGTCCCCGTCACTTCCTTCACGGGACTCCCGCCGGAGCACCCGCGGGCTCAGGCCGTCCGCTTCGAAGACGAGCGGCTCGTCCCCCATGGCGTCGCGGGGCACGGCGAAGGCGCCGCCCGGGTCCTCCACCGGGAGGCGGTTCACCTGGAAGGAGGTGACGGGCGCGCCGCCGGGGTCCACGAGCCGGCCGACGATGTGGTCCTTTCGCGCGAGGACGAGGCGCACCTCCGCCGTGTCCGCGCCGATTCGGAGCAGGTGCCCTTCCGCCCGCGGGGTGCCTCCCGTCGAGCGCTCGGGAGCGAGGAGATGGCCGGGCTTCCACGCGCTGACGTCGTACTCGGCCTCCGTCAGGCCGCGCAGGGTGAAGCGGCCGTCCGGACCCGTCTCGACGCCCTTTGGTGGTCCATGCCGGCCGTGGCGGCCCTCCCGCTTCCAGACCGGCGCGTCCGCCTGGGGCGGCCGGACCCGGACGAAGGCGCCTTCCACGGGCTGGCCCGACCCGTCCACGACGACTCCGGACAGCATGCGCTCCGGCGCCATCCGTAGCTCCACATCGGTCCGGACACCCTCGGCCAGCTCCACCAGGAGGGAGGCCCGGAGGGTGAGCCCTGACGTCTCCCGCGACGCCAGCAGCAGGTAGCGGCCGGGCTTCACGCCCCGGAGGTGGAAGCGGCCCTTCGCGTCGGTGTGCGCGCCGCGCCGAAGCTCCAGGTCCTCCTCGCCCTCCGGGTCCTGCGGCTCCACGTAGAAGCCCTCCAGCGGCAGGCCGCGCGCATCCACCACCGTCCCCTCCACCGAGGCGCCCGGCCGCAGCGTGAGGTGGACGTCCCGCGAGGGAGCGCGGACCGGGAAGGACGCTTCGAGGAGGGGCGCGTAGAGGACGTCGATGCGGTAGTCCCCGGGCTCGGGGGCGTCCACGACGAAGCGGCCGTCTTCATCCGTCCAGGTGCCCTCCTGCGGCTCGTCGAGGTCCACCGAGTCGTAAGCGAGGGGGCGAACGAATTCGAGCTGGATGCCGGCGAGGGGACGGCCCTCGGCGTCGGTGACGCGTCCGGTGACGGAGACCGCGCGCTCGAGCGTGAGGTCCACCCGGCCCGAGCCCGGGCCGAGCTCCAGCTCCTCGGCCTGTGGCAGGTCGAGGTATCCGGGAGCCTCCGCCGTGAGGGCCCAGGTCCCGGGCTCCACGGGGCCCAGGCGGTAGTGCCCGTCCGCGCCGGTGACGGTCCGCAGCTTCGTGTCGTAGGTCCGTGGCGGGTACATGAGCACGCTGGCTCCCGCCACGGGCCGCCCCGAGTCGTCGGACACGGTGCCCTCGACGCAGGGGGCGCTGCCCAGCTCCAGCACCACCTCCGGCCAGGCGGTGCCCGCCGCCACCTGGGCGAGCGCGTAGCGCCCGTCGAGCGAGGCACTGAACGTGTGAGCGATTGCGGGGAGCACGACGCTGAAGCGGCCCTCCGCGTCCGCGGTGAGCCTGCGCGCGTCGTCTCCCGGGATGGCCTCGCCCGGCGCCATGAGCACCTCGGCGCCCGGCACCGGGGCTCCGTTGGAGAGCACGCGTCCGGAGAGCCGGCTCGGGCGGTGGAGCGTCACCCCCTCCGAATCAAACGGGGTGAGCGCCGGGAGCCAGCCGTCCTTCGCGGCGAAGACGAAGTAGCTGCCGCGCGGCAGGGGGCCGAAGCGGAAGGTGCCGTCCGTGCCGGTGGTCGTGTCGAAGAAGCGCGTGGGCTCGATGCTCAGCAGCGTCACGGAGGCGCCGGCCAGGGGGGCTCCCTCGCCCATGACGGTGCTGCTCAGCAGGAAGCCCTCGTCCAGCACCAGCTCCACGCCCTCGGAGCCGGCGGGAATGCCCGAGTGCGCCATCGCGCCGTGCTCGCCGAGCGCCCACAGCGCCTGGGGACCCGCGGGAAGCCCTTCGAGGACGAAGGTGCCGTCCGCGCCGGTGGTGGTCTCGGCCTGGATGGGGGCTTCGCCCTCACGCGCGCCGACGAGCTCCATGACGAGGTGGGACGCCTTGTTCATGCACATGGGGAGCTTCCGGTCCCGGATGCGCGGGTCCCTCGGGTCCTCGTAGTCCTCCTGCGAGCCTTCGGGGCAGGGCAGCTCGGACAGCGTCTGCCCGGGCTCGGGCGACGAGGCGGAGACGTACACCCCGGCCACGGGCGCGCCGCGGGAGTCCACCACGGTGCCACGGATGCTCAGGCCGGCGCCGGAACGCAGGGCGGCGGGGGCCGCGGAAGCGCGGGCCGTGGGCATGGCTCCCGAGGTACGGGCCGTCCTGGGAGTGGTGGGCGTTCCGGTCCCCCGGCCTCCTCGAAGCAGTCCCCACGCCAGGAGCGCGAGCACTCCCATGACAGCCAGCCCCGATATCCACCGACGCGTGCTCACGCTGCTTCCCGCCTTTGTTGCCCCGGACGCGACACGCTAGCAGGGGTGGGAGACAGGTGCGCGCGGCCATAGACTCCGCGCCCGCCATGCCCATCCCCAGCCAGCGTCACCTCTTCGAGTTGCCCGACGGCGTCACGTACCTCAACTGCGCGTACATGTCCCCGCAGCTCCGCTCCGTGCGCGCGGCGGGTGAGGCGGCGCTCGGGCTCAAGGCGCGGCCCTGGCGCGTGAAGCCGGAGGACTTCTTCACCGGCTCGGAGGCGCTGCGCGGGCTCTTCGCGCGGCTGGTGGGCGCGGACACGGACGGCGTGGCGCTGGTGCCGTCGGCGAGCTACGGCACGGCGGTGGCGGCGGCCAACCTGCGCGTGCGCGAGGGCCAGCGGATGGTGGTGCTGGCGGAGGAGTTTCCCTCCAACGTCTATCCCTGGCGCGAGCTGGCGCGGCGCGAGCGGGCCGAGGTCGTCACCGTGGCCCGCCCGGAGGACGGGGACTGGACGCGCGCGGTGCTGGCGGAGGTGGACGCGCGCTGCGCGGTGGTGGCCGTGCCGCACTGCCACTGGACGGACGGCTCCTACGTGGACCTGGTGCGCGTGGGCGCGCGGGCGCGAGAGGTGGGCGCGGCGCTGGTGGTGGACGGCACGCAGTCGGTGGGCGCGCTGCAGCTGGACGTGGGCACGGTGCGGCCGGACTTCCTGGTGGCCGCCGGGTACAAGTGGCTGATGGGGCCCTACAGCCTGGGCTACCTCTACGTGGCGCCCCAGCACCGCGAGGGCGTGCCGCTGGAGCAGAACTGGCTCCTCCGCCAGGGCAGCGAGGACTTCTCGCGGCTGGTGGACTACCGCGACGCGTACCAGCCCGGGGCCCGCCGCTTCGACGTGGGCGAGCGCAGCAACTTCCAGCTCGTGCCCATGGCCGCGGCCGCGCTGGAGCAACTGCTGGCGTGGGGCGTGGAGGACGTCCAGCGCACGCTTCGCGCGCTGACGGACCGGATTGCCCGGGGCGCCACCGGGTTGCACCTGGAGGTCACTCCCGAGGCACACCGCGTGGGGCACCTCATCGGCCTGCGGCGACGGGGCGGGTACGCGCCCACGGTGGCGCGGCGCCTGGCGGAACAGGACATCCACGTCAGTGTGCGCGGTGAAAACCTGCGCGTGTCGCCGCACCTCTACAACACGCCCGAGGACGTGGACCGGCTGCTCACCGCCCTGGCCCCGCTGCTGTAGACACGGCACGTGCGAGGACGCCGGGGCCCGGGAACCTCCCGGACCCTGGCGCCTCGGGCTTCACGTGGACCGGAGTGGATTACTGCTGGGGCTGCTCCGTGGTGCCCGCGCCGGGCTCCGTCTCGTCTTCGATGGCGCCCGTGCCACCCGTCTCATCCTGCTGCAGCACGCCGGAGCCGCCAGTGCCCGCGTCCGTGCCCATGCCGGCGCCGCCGGTGCCCGCGTCGGTGCCCATCATCTGGCCGGCGCCGCCCGTGCCCTGGGTTTCGGTGCCCTCGGTGCCCTCCATGCCCGCGCCGCCGGTGCCTTCCTCCTGCCCGCGGTTCTGGCATCCCGTCACCGTCATGGCCGCCGCGGCGGCCCCGAGCACCATCCAATGCTTGAGTGCCTTCATGCAGTCCACCTCCCGTGGAATGACTGGCCCAAGGCTGGGGGCGGTGCCGCCATGCGGCATCTGTACGGGATGCCTCCCAGCTTCCGCCCGTCCTGTCACCGGCCGGGCGTGCGAGCGCCGCCTTCCGGGAGAGGTGCGCCGCGCGCCTCAGCCCACGCGGCGCAGCACGAGCAGGCCGTACTCCAGCCCGCCGTCCATCAGCGCCTGCTGGAGCCGCAGGTGCTCGCGGCTGGACTCGCCGCGGCCAGCCACGGAGAGGGCGCGCGGCGGGTGCGGGCCGCTGGCGGCCGCCCGCTCGTGCGCCATCAGCTCCAGCGTGAGGGACCAGAAGCCCACCACGCGCGAGGACACGTCGTCGCGCACCTCCAGTTCCAGTCCCGCGTCGTGCGCGGCGGACAGGTATTCGTCGAGCGTGCCGATGCACGTGCGCCAGTACCGGTCGAAGGGCCCGGCCAGCTCCGGCCTCCCGAGGAAGCAGTCGGCGATGGCCAGCACGCCCCGGGGCTTGAGCAGCGCGCGCACGCGGCGGAACCAGTCGGTGCGCGGCAGGTAGCACGCGCTCTCCACCGCCACCACCGCGTCGAAGCAGGCGCGGCCCGGCACCGCCAGCGCGTCACACAGCAGCGGCCTCACCCGCGAGCCCACGCCCGCGGCCTCCGCGAAGCTCCGCGCCAGCTCCACGTGCGAGGGCACGTTCGTCACCGCCGTCACCCGCGCGTGGTGCTCCATGGCCCAGTAGAGCGCGCCGCCGCCCAGGCCGCAGCCCACGTCCAGCACGTCACCGCCGTCCGGGAAGCGGCCCACCGCGCGCGCCAGCTCCGCCAGCAGTGACTCCTGGGCGGCGTGCACCTGGGCGCGCACCTGCTCCTCCGGCCCGCCCGGCGGAGGCACCGCGTCCACCAGCCCGGAGTGGTAGTGCACGCGCGGCCCGGGGCCGTAGCGGCGGAGAATCCGCTCCGTCTTCTCCTCGTAGTACCCGGTCACCTCGTCGCGCCACGCCTCGGTCTTCGGGGCTTCGGCCCTCATGACTCCACCTCCGGGAGAATCGGTTCGATGCGGCGCAGCGCCGCGTCCAGGCACCGCAGGTCGTGCCGGCGCAGCGCCTGCACGGCGCCGCGGGCCCAGCCCACCACCACGTCGCGGTCCTCGGGCGGCATGCTGGTGAAGCGCACGTCGCGCGAGCGGATGTCCTCCACCACGTGCGCGGCCACCCCCAGCGCGCGGCCGGCCTCCGCGGCGCGTGGCTCCAGCACCGTGCCCGCCCACAGCACGCGCAGGTACGCCTCCCACTGCTGGCCGGCGATGCCCTCGGCGACCTGGCGGAACAGGGGGGCCGTCCACTGGCGGGCGCGCACCTCCAGCGCCTGCGGCCCGGCCGCGAGCGCCAGCGTGCGCGTGGCCTCCGACAGCACCGGCGCCGGCACCTGGGCGTCCTCGCCCGCCAGCGTGGCGAAGGCCAGGTTCTGCAGGAGGAACTGTACGAAGGGCCCCACCCGGAGGGGCTGCGCGTGGTAGGTGCAGTCGCCGTCGATGAGGTCGTCCGCGAGGTTGCCCGCGCAGAAGCTGAAGAAGAGTCCGGTGCCGCGCGTGAGCAGCACCCGCCGGGGCAGGCCGGCCTCCGCGCCCGCCTCGTAGAAGAGGGACAGCGGCCCGGGCTGGCCCGCCTCCAGCGTGGCGAGCACGTCCCGCTCGGACACCTCCGGCAGCTCCATGCGGCGGAGCACCCGCAGCGCTTCCTGGTAGAGGGCTCCGGCGCTCATGGGTACTCCCGGGGAAGGACCACGCGCAGCAGGGCGCCGCCGCCGGGCGCGTTCTGCCGGTGCAACATGCCGCCGCTGGCGCGCAGCAGGCACTCGCTGGTGTAGAGGCCCAGGCCGGTGCCCTGGGGCTTGGTGGTGTGCAGCTCCCGGGCGGGGCCGGCGAGGTGGTCCGCCGGGAAGCCCGGGCCGTCGTCGGAGATGACGACCTCCAGCCGGCCGCTGAGCGGCTCCACGCGCGCGCGGATGCGCACCTGCTCGGCGCCGTGCTCGCCGTCGCCCTCGCACGCGTTGAGCACCAGGTTCTCCACCACACGGCGCAGCGTGGGGGCGCCGCCGCGCATCAACACCCGGGGCGGCGGGTTGGGCTCCACCTCGACGTGGATGTCCACGTCGGGGAAGCGCAGGCCCACGCTGGCCTGCACCGACTCCAGCACCGGCGGCAGGTCCACGGGCTCCGGGTCCGTGCCGGCATGGCGCCGGCCCTTGGCGCGTATCTCCGTCACCATCTCCTTGATTTGCGCCAGGCTGTCGTGGAGCTTCTTCACCAGCTCCTCGTGGTCGGCGCGCGCGAGCGCGTGGCGCTGCACGCCCATGACGGTCAGCATGTCCGCCGCGCTGCTCGCGCTCAGCAGGGCGTTGTCGAGGTCATGGTGGTAGCCGAGGATTTCGCCCAGCGCCTGGGACATCCGGCCCACGTCCCGCTCCTGCTGCTCCAGGAGCTGCGCGTGCACGGCGGCGCGCAGGCGCTCCGCGTCCGCGCGGGCCTTGTCGTGCTGCACGGCGAAGGCACCCAGGTACAGCTCGGCGGTGAGCGCGGCGGGGCCGATGACGCCGAAGAGGGCCAGGTGCTCGTCGCTCTCGCGGAGCCGCAGGGCCCCGAACAGCGCCAGCGCGGTGCCCAGGGCGAGGAAGGGCTGACGCGGCGTCACCCGGTGCAGCCGGCCATGGAAGGCGGCGGTGAAGAGGAGGAGGGAGGCGACGACGGTGGCGCCCGGCAGCGCGGACAGCGCCATGAGGGCGGCGACGAAGAAGTGCACGGCCGCGACGCCGAAGGCCAGCCACAGCCAGCCCCACGGCTCGATTCGCTGGCGGCGCCGGTGGACGGCGGAGAAGAGCAGGCCACTGGCCAGCATGGGCGCGGCGCATAGAAGCCCGGTGCCGAAGGGAATGCCGAAGAAGAGGCGCGCGCCCGGTGCCCACGCGGCCATGGCCAGCAGGCCCACCACGAACACGGTGAGCACCAGCCACGCGCCCAGGCCGGACGCGGCCAGCACCTCGGCCGCGTCCTGCGAGCGAGTCCAGCGGCGGAACGACGACGTGACGGCGTTGCGCCGGCTCATACCGTGCCGGTGAGATAGAAGCCCGCTGCCTGGTTGAGGGCGTTGGCTTCCTGGGTGGCCTGCGCGGCGCGCCGGCCCAGCTCCTCGACGATGTCCGGGTTGCCGGCGCGCACGACGCGCACCTCCACCTCTCCGCCGGCGAGCACGTGGTGCAGCGCCTCCAGCACCGGCTGGATGGCCGGGTTGAGCACCAGCGCGCCCACCGTGCCCTCCACCACGCCCAGTTCCTGCGTGCGCAGGAGATAGGCCCCCAGCGAGCTGGCCAGGGTGACGTTGACGATGCGCGCTCCGTGAATGTCGTTGCCGCCGTCCATTGAGATATCCCCCCACGGAGCCGTCACGTGGCCCCTCTCGGGGTTGTACAAGGTTCTCCCGAGCCGAGTCGTCTCCCCGGGGGGGCGGGAGTGTTGTCCAGCGTCTTCCGCATACCCGGTGGGGCCGGGGAGTGACGGGCTGTGGACATGTGCGGGGGCCGCGCCGGGTTTTCCCGAGCAGGGAGAGGGAGATGGGGCGGGCGGTCGGGATGTGCGAAGGTGCGCGCAATGTCTCGAGTCCGGACGATGTTGAGCCCGGTGAGTGTCGCGGTGCTGACACTTCTGGTCGCGATGAGCTCCATCCAGGCGGGGGCGTCGGTGGCGAAGCGCCTGTTCCCGCTGGTCGGCGCGCAGGGGGCGACGGCGCTCCGGCTGTTCTTCGCGGCGCTGATGCTGCTGGCCTTCTGGCGCCCGTGGAGGCAGACGCTCACCCGCAAGGAGCTGCTCGCGGTGGCCGTCTACGGCGCGGCGCTCGGGGGGATGAACCTGACCTTCTACCTGGCGCTGGAGCGCATTCCGCTCGGCATCGCGGTGGCCATCGAGTTCACCGGCCCGCTCGCGGTGGCGCTCCTGTCGACGCGGCGGCCCATCGACTTCGTCTGGGCGTTCCTCGCCATGGCGGGAATCCTGCTGATTCTGCCGCTCTCGGAGACGTCGAAGGCGCTCGACTGGATGGGCGTCTTCTGGGCGCTGGTGGCGGGCACGTGCTGGGCGCTGTACATCCTTTTCGGCCAGCGGGCCGGCGCGTCCGTGCATGGAGGCACGGCCACGTCGCTGGGCATGGCCATGGCGGCGGTGCTCGTGTGTCCATTGGGAGTGGCCCATGCGGGGCGCGGGCTGCTGGACGTGTCGCTGCTGCCCATGGCGCTGGGCGTGGCCGTGATGTCGAGCGCGCTGCCGTATTCGCTGGAGATGATTGCCCTCAAGCGGCTTCCGGCGCGGACGTTCGGCATCCTGATGAGCCTGGAGCCGGCGCTGGCGGCGCTCTCGGGGCTGGTGTTCCTGCGCGAGCAGCTCACGCTCATTCAGTGGGCGGCCATCGGCTGCGTCATCCTCGCGTCCGCGGGCAGCGCCGCGACGTCGAAGCCGGGCGTGGCGGCGGCGCCGGAGGCGGTGTCCTGACGCAGTGAGGTGCGTGGCGGTGCATGCGTGCGCCTGACGTCCGGCCTCCAGGGCAGGCGAGCCAGGCATGGTGGATGTCCGCGCGGGTGTGCCGGGCCCACCGTTGCCGGGGGTATCCGGCATGGCCCGAGCAAAGCAGGTGAGCGAGCGCGACGCGGACGGCGACGTCGAGCGCGTCTACCACGAGCTGCGGCAGGTACTGCGAGTGACGGGCGTGGACGTGTCGCTGCGCCTGTGGGCGGCCTTCCCGCGCTTCTTCGCTTCGATGTGGGAAGCAATGGAGCCGAACGTGGAGACGCGGGCCTTCGAGGAGGCGGCGGACCGCCTGCGCGACGAGGCGCTCGACGCCGCGGCCGAGTGGGAGGAACTCGGGGCGTGGGACGCGGTGACGCTGGGGCCGAGCCAGCGCTTCCACGTGCGGGGCGTGCTGGAGCTGTATGGGGCCTTGCAGCCGAAGGTGCTGCTCCTGGCCTCGGCGGTGCGGCTGGCCCTGGTGGCCGAGCCGGTGGGGCGGAATGCCGTCCCGGGTGCGGCGGAAAGGGTGGAGCGGGGGGCGCCCGCGAGGATGGCGGCGATGGAGTGGGTGTCCGAGCGGCCCGACGACGCGCTGCTGCGCTCGCTGTTCGCGGACATCGTGAAGACGGTGGGGCAGCCGGGAGTGCCGGGCGAGTACCGCGCGCTGGCGCTGTGGCCGGAGTACCTGGAAGCGGCCTGGAGCCGGCTGAAGCCGCGCATGGCCGAGGATGATTTCGTCCACGCGGCCGAGGCGCTGGGAAGGTCCGCGCGGCGGGAGGCGAGGGCGCTGCCGTACGGGGTGACGCTGAGCCGCGAGTGGGTGGCGTCACAGGGCGAGGCCGCGGCGGCGGTGTTCCGGGTGACGGACGCGCTGGAGCGGCGGCTGCCGATGCTGCTGTTGAACCTGGCGCAGCTCACGCTGGACGCGCCGGAGGTGGAGCGGCGCCCGGTGCCGGCGGCGTCACGGCTGGTACCGGACTGGGTGGCCGCGGGGGAGCTGCGATGAACTGGCGCGAGTGGCAGGCCCGGCAAGCGGTGGTGGAGCTGGGAGACCGCTTCCTGAGCTACGTGGACCTGGGCACGGGGCGGCCGGTGGTGATGCTGCACGGGATTCCGACGTGGAGCTTCCTGTGGAGCGCGCTGGCGCCGGCGCTGGCGCTGACGCACCGGGTGCTGGTGCCGGACCTGCTGGGCTACGGGTATTCGGACCGGCGGGACTGCTTCGACCGCTCGGTGTCGCGGCAGGCGGAGGTGGTGGACGCGTGGATGGACCGGCTGGGCGTGGTGGACGCGGTGGTGGTGGCGCACGACGTCGGGGGCGGCGTGGCGCAGCACCTCGCGGTGCGCTTCCCGCGCAGGGTGGGCCGGCTGTGTCTGATGGACAGCGTCTGTTACGACGCGTGGCCGCTGGAGTTGATGCTGCAGCTCGGGCACCCGGGCGCGGTGAGAAAGCTGTCGGCGGAGGCGGTGCAGCGGTTGTTGAAGCTGGGCATGCGCAGGGGGGGCTTCGCGAGGGCGCCGCCGGACGGGGTGATTGAGGGGCTGCTGGCGCCGTACGCGACGGAGGTGGGGAAGGTGTCGCTGGTGCGCAACGCGGTGTCGCTGAACACGAACCACACGCTGGAGGTGGCGCCGAGGCTGGGACACCTCGGCGTGCCGGTGCTGATTCTCTGGGGCGAGGACGATGGCTTCCTGCCACCGAAGTACGGCGAGCGGCTCGCGTGGGACATCCCCGGAGCGAGGTACGTGAAGGTGCCGGGCGCGAAGCACTTCGTCATGTGGGACGCGCCGCACATGGTGGCCACGGAGCTGTTCCGGTTCCTCGGCGTGGAGGCGCCCGCGGAGGCGGTGGAGCGGGCATCCGCGTCCCTGCCGCCACCGTGAGCGCGCGACTTCAGCTCGTCACGGCTGGTCTTCCGACATGCCCGGAGCCTCGGGCGCGGCGAACGTCTCCGTCGTGAACTTCCCCGTCTTCGCATCGAACGTGTGGCGCACGGCGAGCCGCTTCGCGCCGTGCTTGCCGTCCTCGTCCTCCTCCACGTCGAACGCCTCGATGCGCGTGAGGGCCTCGTCCACCGTCCACTCCACCGGGTATCCCGTCCGGCCGCCCGTGCCCTCCAGGCCGTCCGGCTTGGAGAACTTCCCCTGTGCATCCATCGAGAAGTGCGTGAAGTACACCACCGGGCACGCGCCGCACGCGCCGCTGCCCAGCGGGTTGCTGGGGCCGTCGTACACCTGGAGCACGTGCATCCCCGGCGCCCGCCGCGTCACCTTCACCGCGTCTCCGCCCACGCCCCGCGTGTCCAGAATCGTCTGTCCCTTGCGAGACACCAGCCAGCGCTCCACGTTGCCCATGTCGTCCACCTTCGCCGGCACGGACACCAGCTCCACGTCGCCCACCTTCCCCAGGCTCTTCACGTCGGCCAGGTTCACATGGGACACGTCGGGGCTCGGAGTCTCGGGCACGTACTGGTAGGCCTGCGCCGGGTTCACCCACACCTCGAGCGCATCCGCGTCCGGGCCCGGCGCGTACGAGGCGCCCGGCTGCCCCTTCAGAGACCACTCCAGCAGCTCCGGCCACTTCCCGAAGCGCAGCGGCTTCGTCAGCGTCACCGCGTGGAACGTGGACGCATCACCGAACTTCCGCTTCGGAGACGAGGACAGGAACGTCTCCTGCTTCACGCCCCCCTCGTCGCTGTCCACCAGGTCCACCAGCACGCGCACGTCGCGCAGCGGCGCCTGGGCCGTGCGCGGGAAGGCGCTCACGGGAATGAGCGCCTCGAAGCGGTAGCCGCCAGGGAAGGGCTCATAACGCGCCTGCCCCACGGTGCTGTCCGGACCGAAGCGCACCACGCCCTTCGGCGTCACGCCGTACTGCGCCACCAGCTCGGACTGCAGCTGCTTGCGCCGCGCGGTCTGCTGCTTCCACCATGCCTTGCACTTCGCCGGGTCCTCCGGGGCCGCCTTCTCGCAGTCGGACTCCTTCTCGACGCGGTGCTCGTCCAGGTGGCTGACGAAGGCCAGCGGCGGCATCGCCGGCCGCGGCAGCGCGAGCCACACCTCGACATGGTCCGCGTTGATGTCCCGCTTCGGATTCGTGAGCTGCACCTTGTCGTCGAGCACCTCACCGGCAATCGCGAGGCCCCGCGCATCCATGGCCACCCACACCTTCGCGGACAGGTCCGCGGGCGAGGCCACCTTCATCGCGCCCGCCACCTGGTTCGCCGCGCCCAGCGTGAGCGAGGGCGGCTGCTTCCACTCCTCGAGCTTCCCATCGGCCTGGAAGCCCGCGGGCAGGCCCTCGTGGAGACGGAGGGAGCCGCCCGCGGCGGGAGCGGCGGCGAGCAGCAGGAGGGTGGTGGGCAGCGTGAGCATGAGGTCGTTCCCTCTCGAAGCCGCGGTCGCGCGGGGGACACCGGGTCCGCACCGGCACCGCGTGGCGAGCAGGCCCTGTGTAGCACCGGGCCCGGGAGGCAAGCACGCAACACCCCGACACCGGAGCCTCATGCGCACACGAGCGGCCCGGCAGCCGCTCCCCTGATTCGCGAGGAGTGAAAACGCCCGTCCCTGCCCCTGGGGCGGGCAGACACGCGTCTTCGTGCTCGCGTGAGGCCGGGCGGCGCGCTAGACGGCGGCGCCATGCGTGACCGAATCCAGACCGTGCTTCGCCAGATTGCCCAGACGCCGCAGGTGGAGGCGCGCTGGCTGCACACCGTGTCCCTCATGGAGTTCATCGGAGCGCGGAAGATTTCGCGCACCGTGGCGGACCGTCATCCCTCGCTGGAGGTGCTGGGCCACCTCGCGGACGAGACGCGCCATGCCTTCGCCTTCAAGCGCCTGGCGGTGGAGTTGGCCGGAACGGAGACTCCGGGCCTGCTCTGCCCGGAGGCCGCGGTCCGCTACTTCCAGGCGCTGGACCACGAGCTGGCCGCCTGGGCCACGTCCCGCACGGGCGCGCCGGACGTGTACCTGCACTACCTGCTCACCACGACGGCCATCGAGCGCCGCGCCATGGTGCTCTACCCGCTCTACAAGGCCGCCTCCCGGCACCCGAGCGTGCGCGAGGAGCTGGGCCGCGTCGTCACCGAGGAGCAGAGCCACCGGCGCAGCATCGAGGACGCGTGCGTGGCGCGCCTGACCGCCCTGGGCGCCTCGCTGGATGACGCCCTGGCGCTGGAGGAGCGCCTCTTCGGCGCCTTCATTGGCGAGCTGGAGGCGGCCGTCGCCCGCGAGCCGGGGGCGGTGTCCCAGGACGCGCTGCTCTCGCCGGCCCTCGCGTCGGACGCGGGTGTCCCGGCACGGCTGGCTCAGCCGGCGAAGTAGCGCCTCGTCACGAGCGGGGGCCCACCGCGCTCACGGCCGGCGTCGACGTGCTCACTCCGCGCCGGAGTCCTCCGAGGCTCCGGTGCCTCCCGCTCCGGCGAGCACGAGCTTCCCCTCCTTCCACTCGCCGCGCAGGTTGCGCGCCTTGCGAGCCCGCTTGCGGCTCAGCTCCACGCCCACCGCGTCCAGCCCGAGCGCGTTGGCCACGGCCAGCACGGTGCCGTGGCCGCAGAACGGGTCCACCACGGTGCGCGTGGCGGTCTGCTCCAGGATGAAGCGGCACGCGACGAGGCAGGCCTCCACGCCCATGCCGCGCGTCCACGTCACCTCGCCCGCCTCCGGCAGCACGTCCGCCGTGGACTTCGCCATGTCCGCGCGCACGCCTCGCGAGAAGCACAGCAGGTGCGAGTACGCCGGCCGGCCGAACGTCACCGTCCCGGGCGCGCGGCGGCACACCACCTTGTGGAAGAGCAGCTCGCACCCGGCCTCCTCCGCCGCGCGCGCCACCAGGTAGCCCTTGTCCACCCAGACGCCCTCCTGCTTCACGTCCGTCTGGTAGAAGAGCGCCACGCCGTCCGCCGGCACACGCGAGACGACGAGCCCCGCCGCGCGTTTGAACCACGCCTTCCACTCCGCCAGCGTCAGCGAGGGGAACTCGGACACGTCCGGCAGCGACGCGATGGCCGAGCACCCCTCCAGCACCGGCCGCGCCTCCAGCCACGCCAGCGCGTCCTCGCAGTACACCGTGCGCCGGGGCCCTCCTGGCGGAGCGCCGCCCGTCCCGTCCCATTCATCCGTCATGAGGGCGCGGACTCTGCCAGAGCCGCGGCCCGGGTGGGGCCCGGCCACATCCAGGTTTCCTCATGGGCGCCCGCGTCATTCCCGCGCCCGCTCCCGCCTCCTCCGTGCGGGTTGCTTCACCTGGAGCGGGCTCCTACATGTCCTCCCTTGGCTCCCGTCTCGGACTCGTGGCTTGCTTCTTTCAGATCTGCACATTTCTTCACCGCTGTTTTATCCTGGTCCACCGAGGAGACCTTATGCCCACGACTTCCGCGTCTGACGGGACTTCACTGCACTATCGAGTCATCGGAGATGGACCGCGCACGGTGGTGCTCGTGCACGGGTGGATGGTGTCTGGCGCGGTGTGGAACGCCATGGTGGAGCGGCTGGACCTGACGGGGCTGCGGCTGGTGATTCCGGACAGCCGGGGCACGGGCCAGTCGGGCAAGCCGGCCGGTGGCTACACGCTGAAGGGCCTGGCGGAGGACGTGCTCGCGGTGGCGGACGCGGCCGGGGCGAAGCGCTTCACGGTGGTGGGCCACAGCATGGGCGGCCAGCTCGCGCAGTGGGTGGCGGCGCAGGCGCCCGAGCGGGTGGAGGCCCTGATGCTGGTGAACACGGTGCCGGCGGCGGGCCTGCCGCTGCCCCCGGACGCTGCGGGGCTGTTCCGCACGTCGGCGGGCAACCGCGAGAAGCAGACCACCATCATCAATCTCTCCTGCAAGCAGGCCACGCCGGAGATGGTGGAGGAGATGCTGAAGGACGCGGCCAACACGAGCGCGCCGGCCCTCGAGGGCATCTTCGACGCGTGGACCGCGGGTGGCTTCGCGGACAAGCTCTCCGCGATTACGGCGCCCACGCTGGTGGTGGCCACGGACGACGCCTTCCTGCCCCCGGCCTTCCTGCGTGACGCCGTGGTGAAGCCCATCCGCCGCGCGCGCCTGACGTACCTGCCGGGCCCCGGTCACTACCCGCAGGTGGAGCGTCCGGTGGAGATGGCGGCGCTCGTCTCCGCGTTCCTCGCCGGCTCCTCGCCGGCTTGAGCGCCATCCGAGGCACGAGGAGGAGGCAGTAGCGATGGCCTGGAGCATGAACTTCGAGTACGACGCCCAGAACGACGTCGTCACCGCTCACTTCACGGACTGCATCCTGACGAACGAGGCGGACGTCCTGCGCTGGCGGCGGGAGGTGGAGGAGCACCTCTCGAAGTACCCCGGCAAGGTGGACCTGCTCATCAACCTGGACGGGCTGGTGGTGAAGTTCACCGCCGGCCGCGTCTTCGGGCGGGAGCGCCGCGAGGTGCTGGAGCGCTACACGCACCGCTCGTACCGCTACGGCGGGGACGAGATGACGCGCATGTTCGTGCTCACCAGCGGGGCCATCAACGGCGCGGCGGTGAACCACTACAACAACCGCGACGAGGCCCTGGCCGCGCTGAAGGCCGAGCGCGAGGCGCTGCGCAAGCGGGGCTTCTCGCCCTTTGGTGGAGGCTTCGCCGGCAGCAAGGCGTGACGCGGGCGCGCTACACGCCCGCGTACCACTCATAGCCGCGGTCCTCCCAGTAGCCACCGGTGGGCTCGGGCAGGAAGTTCACCTCGGTGAGGTACTTCACCATCTTGTAGCCGAGCTTCACCGCCGCGTAGAGGCGCAGCGGCGCGCCGTGCTCCGGCGTCAGCGGCTGTCCGTTCATCCCGTAGGCCAGCATCGTCTGTGCGTGGAAGGCGCTCGGCCTGTCCCAGGACGAGTGGTAGCCGGAGTCGAACGAGCGGAACTCCACGTAGCCGGCGCGAGCGTCCGCGCCCACGTGCCCGGCCAGGTCGCGCAGGCGCACGCCGTGCCAGGAGGCCACCGCGCTCCAGCCCTCCACGCAGTGGTGGCGGATGCGGTACTCCGTGCGCGGCAGGCGCTGGAGGTCCTCCAGGGACAGCACGCCCGGGCGTTCCACCAGCCCGCCCACCTTGAGTGCCCAGCCCGCGGGAGCGCGCGGCACGCTGTCGGAGACGTAGTACTGCGGGAAGGCCCCCGGCGGGGTGGCCTCCGAGGCCGGCAGCTCCGGGGCGAGCCGAGCCTCGTCGAAGAGGGCACCCTGGACGCGCGCGTTGAAGCGCTCCATGGCGCCGAGGAAGCCGGCGCGAGGGCGGCTGCTGTCACACGCGCCGGCCGTCAGCGCCGCGGCGCCGAGCAGGGCGGTGCGCCGGGTGAGGAGCCCGCGCGCGGGCCGGAGGAGTCTAGGCATCGGGTTTCCTCCCGCCCGTCACCATCTCCCCCAGCGTGCGCGGGTGGAGGAGCACCATGAGGATGTGGCCCACGGTGAAGAGGGCGAACAGGGCCAGCACGATGAGGTGGAGGGCGCGCGCCGGGTCATAACCGCCGAGCAGGCTGGCGAGCGCTCGCAGCTGCACGGGCTTGTAGAGGGCGAGGCCGGAGAGGATGGAGAGGGCGCCCAGCACCAGCGTGCCCGTGTAGGCCAGCCGCTGGAGTCCGTTGTAGAGGCCCTGCTCGGGCGCGTGTCCGCGCAGGCGCAGGTAGAAGGCGAGCGTGGCCAGCGCGTTGCGTGTGTCGCGGCGGGGGAGGAAGAGGCGGCGGCGCCACTCGCCGCTGAGGGCGAGGTAGAGCACGTACGCCACGCCGTTGAGGGTGAGGAACCAGCCGAAGGCGAAGTGCCAGTGCCGTGCGCCGGCGAGCCAGTCTCCGAGCCGGCTCCACTCGGGCGGCGGCGTGCCCTGGAAGGGGTACCACCCGTAGGGACGGCCCTGCGGTCCGAGCATGGGGTACGCGGCGAGAATCTGCAGCCCGCTGGCGGCCATGATGGCGAGCAGCGGCACGTTGACCCAGTGGGCCACGCGGATGGGCCAGGGCTGGGGCCGGCGATGTTCGAGGTCGCGCACGGCCGTACAGGAGAGCACCGGAGACACGCCCGTGGAGTGCCGTGAGGCTCGCACCCGCGCGCACGTGCACATGGCGGACAGCACGAGGCCCGTGAGCGTCGCCCGGCCAACGCGAGGCGGCCCTGGAGGGCGAGCGGGCTGGGGCCGGTTCCTTGGGGGGATGGGCGCTTGCCGGTATCGTGGCGTGACTCGGCCCCGCACGGAGGACGGTGACATGCATCGAGCGGACACGACGCGCCTGGCGCTGATGGCTGGAGCCCTGTTGCTGGCGGCGGGCTGTCATCTGGATGAAGAGCCCGGCATCGACCTGGAGCCCTTCGCGTCGGCGCGGATGGTGGTGGCGCTGCCGCGCTCGCTGCCCGCCGCGTCGGTGGCGCATGTGCAGGTGGTGGCCTTGCCCGGCGAGGGGGACTCCTCCGGCCAGGAGCTGTCCGGCCAGGGCTCACAGTGGCAGGGCTCGGTGCGTGGGATGCCGTCGGGCGGGGACGCCACGCTGCGGGCCACGGTGCTCGACGCGCAGGGCGCGGAAGTGGCGCGGGGGGAAGTCCAGGGCGTGGAGCTGGTGCGGTTCAGGCCGGCGCTCGTGGTCCTGGTGCCCCAGGCCCCCTCCGCCGGAGAGCCCGTGGGCAACGCGGCGCCCTTCATCGACGCGGTGGTGGCCTCGGACGCGGTGGCTCGGCCCGGGGTGGAGCTGGCGCTGCGCGCCGTGGCGCATGACCCCAACCCGGGCGAGGCCCTCACGTACGCATGGCGGGCTCCGGCGGGGAGCTTCTCCGACGCCACGCTTGCCGCTCCGGTGTGGACGCCGCCGGCGGAGCGGGGCGCGGTGACGCTGACACTCCAGGTGACGGATGCGCGGGGCGCGGCGGCCACGCTGGACTTCACGGTGCCGGTGGGTGGCGAGAGCGAAGGGCAGGCCGTCTTCAACCGCTGGCCCTCGCTGGCGGAGCTGGGGGCACGGCCCGCGCCGGAGGTGAGCGTGGGCTCGCCGGTGGCGCTCCAGGCGGTGGGCGTGGATGACGACGGTGACGCGCTCACCTACGCCTGGACGGCCACGTGCGAGGGTGACTTCGATGATGCGTCGGTGGCGCAGGCGAGCTTCACGCCGACGGCGCTTCCCGAGGGAGCGTGCAACAACTGCCGGCTCTCGTTGTTGGTGAGTGACGGGTTCGGCGGTCAGCGCGAGGGCACGGTGGACCTGTGCGTGGTGCGCAAGCTGCCGCCGGTCATCGTGTCCACCTCGCAGTCGGCACCGGGCGCGCGGGCGGCGGAGCTGGTGCGGCTGACGGCCACGGCGGAGGACCCGCAGAATGAACAGCTGACCTTCACGTGGACGGCGAACACGGGACTGCTCGGTGCGCCGGAGCGCGCCGGGGGCTCGGGCGAGGTGGACTGGGCGGCGCTGTCCTGCGTCCCGGCGGACGTGGCGCCCACGGTGCGGCTCACGGTGACGAATGCCTCGGGGCTGAGCGCCACGCATACCTTCACGGTGGACTGGGGAGACCGGCGGTGCGGCCAGTTCCCTCCGTGCTCCGTCACGCTGGCGGACGCGAGGGTGGCGCTGGATGCGGACTGCACGACGGAGAGCACGGTGTTCATCCCGGACGGGCACACGTTCGACGGGGCGGGGCATGTGCTCACGGCGGTGGACCCGGAAGGAGGCCGCTTCCAGGGCGCGGTGCTGCGCAACCGGGGTGCGACGGCTCACGTGAGCAACGCGAGGGTGGAGGCGCGCGGGCTGGCGGGCTCGCTGTGTGACGATGGCGCCAACGCGCTGAGCGGCATCCGGCTTGAGGGCGCGAGCGGCTCCATCACCGACAGCGAGGTGGTGGACCTGCACCAGCAGGGCTCGACGGGTGGTTGCCAGGAGGGCACGGCCATCGAGGTGCGGAACGCGGTGGATGCGGCGGACTCGGTGCGAGTGGACGTGCTGCGCAACAGCGTGGCGGGCTACCAGAAGGGCGGCATCGTGGCCTCGGGCAAGGTGGAGGTGATGGTGGAGGGCAACACGGTGGACGGCGGTGGTCCGGTGGCCGCCATCGCGCGCAATGGCATCCTGGTGGGCTCCGGCGCCACGGGGCGGGTTTCGGGCAACACGGTGCGGGGACACTCGTACACGGGGCCGGGCACCGTCGCCTCCGGCATCCTGGTGGTGGGAGGGCCGAACGGCGGCACGCCGCTGAGCAAGGACGTCGTCATCCGGGGTAACACGCTGGAGGGCAACGACGTGGGCATCAACCTGTCGCAGTCGTCGGCGGACGGCACCGGGGCGCCGCCGGAGCCCACGCGCATCCAGGTGGTGGAGAACATGCTGAACAGCGAGGCGGTGACGAACGGCTATCCGTATCAGGCGGCCATCGCGGACTACGGCGGAGCGAACATCATCAGCCGCAACCGCATCAGCGGCGCGGGGTACGACCGGGCAACCCAGCCGGGCGTCACGTTCGACGTGGACGTGCTGGCGGAGGCCGCGTCGCGGGTGGCCTTCCTCACGCCGGAGCGTCGGGTGGCGGTAGGGGCGTGCTCGGGGGCGCTGGTGGTGCAGAGCCAGGACGCGACGGGCAACCTGTCCGCGCTGGCGTCGTCCGCGTTGGTGGTGCGGAGCGAGAGCGCGGGCGTGACGTTCTACCGGGATGACGCGTGCACGGAGGAGCTGCCGGTCTCGGGGGAGAGCAGGGCGCTGACGCTGGAGGCGCCGCACCAGGAGGCGGTGTTCTACTTCCGGGCCATCCAGGCGGGAGCCGTGACGGTGTCGGTGACGGGGGACGGTGTGAGCGTGTCGCAGGCGCAGACGGTGGAGTAGGGTTCGCCGAAGGCGGCCGTGACTGTCCTCCACCGGGTGG
Organism: Myxococcus sp. RHSTA-1-4; assembly: GCF_020037125.1. Taxonomy (GTDB): domain Bacteria; phylum Myxococcota; class Myxococcia; order Myxococcales; family Myxococcaceae; genus Myxococcus. The sequence continues at coordinate 12,897 of NZ_JAIQDG010000008.1, read as the reverse complement.
ATGACACGGCTTCCAGGGGCGGTTGTGGGGACCGTGCCCGCGTCTCATCCTCCGCCGCGCCCAAAAAACACGGCGCGGGCTTGAGGCCCGCCCGAACGGGGGACTCATGAGAACGTTACGAAGAGTGTTGCTGGTTGGCGGCCTTGTCGCGGGCGGGATTCTGGCGGTGGCCCCATCCGGGTTCGCCCACCCATCCGACGACAGCGGCTGCGCGGACCGTCAACGGGAAGGCTTCCGTGACATCTCTCGCTGGCCGGACATCGCGGGGTGTGCCGGCGCCTGGCGCATTCCCGGCATTCACACGGAGAACCCGGGAGAGGCCCCGGCCTGTCCTGGCCTCGCCACCTACGACACCCAGACCCCCGCCTGTGACCGCCAGGGAGGAGACGACGGCCCGCGTCCGGGAGGCGCCGGGTGCAACGTGGCCGACCTCTGCGCCGTTGGATGGCACGTCTGCACGAGTGACGCCGAGGTGGCGGCGCGCTCCCCGACCGGCTGCGAGGGCGCGACCCGGCCGACGGACAATCCCCTCTTCTTCGCCACCCGCCAGAGCACCAATGGCTGCGCCGTGTGCGCCAACGGCACCTCGACGGGCCCGGAGTGCGATTCCGCGAGCTGTTCCGAGGGCTGCCAGCAGACCGCGCTGACGTCGAACGACTTCTTCGGCTGCGGCAACTTCGGGGCCGAGGCCACCTGCGGACCCCTCAACCAGTTCTCGGAGAACCTGTGCTCGGGGCTCGCGAGCGTGGGCTCCCCGTGGTCGTGCGACGCCGCGACGGACGCGGACGACAACGGCCTGTGCGAGGCCTACACGGTCACCAAGACGGGCTCCAAGTTCGGCGGAGTGCTCTGCTGCCGGGACCTCAACGACTGAGCTTCTCCGCTTCCCCTCCTGGAGGCCGGTGAGCCCGCTTCCAGGAGGGCCGTCTCCCCGCACGCGTTGAACGCGGCATGGCGGGCTTTCACCGCGCACGGGGCGCTTGAAGCGCTTCGTGCAGGTTGCAACCACGCGAAGGTGGGAGGGATGGCCAACCCCGCGCAACTCCAGGGAGCTGGACCTCACCCGGCTTGGTACAGCGAGTGCTCTTGGAGCAAGGGCCATGGTCCTCGCCGAGCTTCCCTCCCTGCTGTCCGCCCTGCTCCTGGCCCAGACCGCGCCAGCCGAGTCTCCCTCCAAGCAGGCCACCGGGTCCGAGTCCCCGAGCCTCCTCTCCCGTCTGAGGGTTGAGGGCGGGGTGGACACCTACTACGGCTACAACTTCAACCGCCCCGCGGACTCCGCCAACTTCATCTCCGGCACCGGCACCACGGCGAAGCGGCACAACGAGGCATCCATCAACCTGGCCACGCTGGGCGTGAGACTGGAGCCAGGGCCGGTGGGCTTCCGGGTGCTGCTGGGCTTCGGCACCTCCGTGGACGTGCTGCACCTGGCCGAGCCCGAGGGCCCCGCGGTGGGGCCGGACGTGTGGCGCTTCCACCAGCAGGCCTCGCTGTTCTACGTCACGGGCCCGCTGACGCTGGAGGCGGGCCTCTATCCCAGCCACATCGGCCTGGAGTCCTTCCAGTCACAGCTCAACTGGACGTACACGCGCTCGTGGATGGGCGAGCTGTCGCCCTACTACCAGGCCGGCCTCAAGGGCACCTGGAAGTTCAATGACGCGTGGAGCGCGCAGCTCCACCTCCTCAACGGCTGGCAGACGATTGGCGAGAACAACCGCGGCAAGGCGCTGGGCACGCAGGTGGCCTACGCGGGCGAGCGGCTGTCCGCGGCCTTCAACACCTTCATCGGCGAGGAGGGCACCGAGGGCAGCGACGGCCTGCGCCTCTTCGCGGACGTGGTGGCCACCTTCAAGGTGACGGAGGCCCTCAGCCTGGCGGCCACGGCGGACGTGGGCACCCAGGACCTTCCCGAGGACGGCTCGGCGCTCTGGTATGCCGCCGGGCTCAACGCCCGTGTGCAGCTCACCGGGCCCGTGGCCGTGGCCGCCCGCGTGGAGGCCTACCGCGACGACGACGGCCTCATCACCGGCGTGGAGCAGACGCTCACCGGGGGCACCCTCACCCTGGAGGTGAAGCCCGCGGAGCCCCTCACCCTCAAGCTGGAGGCGCGGCACGACCGCTCCACGGCGGACGTCTTCTCCGGCCACGACACGCAGGCCGACGGCTCGCCGGTCCTCGTGGACTCCGAGACGCTCGTGGTGCTCGGGGCCGTCGCCTACTTCTGACCCTTTCGCGCGGTGCAGCCGCTCCCACCGGGGGGGCGTGGCCGCGCCGTGCTCGCTGGAGCCCTGAATGGACCTTGTCCTCGTCCTCGTCACCGTCGGTTTCTTCGCGCTCGGGTGGGCCTACACCCACGGCTGCGAGCGCCTGTGAGGCACCCGCAATGACCTTCGAATACGCCGCCGGAGCGCTGCTGTCCGTGCTGCTCACCGTCTACCTCGTCTACGCCCTGCTCCGCCCGGAGCGGTTCTAGGGGCCCGCCATGACGCTCATCGGTTGGTCGCAGATACTGCTGTTCTTCGGACTGGTGCTCGCGGTGACGAAGCCGCTGGGCACGTATCTCTTCCGCGTCTTCGAGGGGGACTCGCAGCCGCTGCCCCGGGTGCTCGGCCCGGTGGAGCGCGTGCTGTTGCGCCTGTGTGGCGCGGCGGACAGGCGCGAGCAGACCTGGGTGCGGTACTCCCTGGCGCTGCTGGCCTTCAGCCTCTTCAGCGTCCTCAGCGTCTACCTCCTGCAGCGCCTGCAGCACCTGCTGCCGCTCAACCCCCAGGGACTGGGCGCGGTGGGCCCGGAGCTGGCCTTCAACACGGCGGCCAGCTTCACCACCAACACCAACTGGCAGTCCTACGGTGGTGAGTCCACCCTGAGCTACCTCAGCCAGATGGCGGGGCTGGCGTGGCAGAACTTCGTCTCCGCGGCGGCCGGCATCGGCGTGGCGCTGGCGCTGGCGCGCGGCTTCACCCGCCGGCCGGGGCCGGAGGGGCAGAAGACGCTGGGCAACTTCTGGGTGGACCTCATCCGCGGCACCCTCTACGTGCTGCTGCCCGTCTGCTTCGTCTACGCGCTCTTCCTGGTGTCCCAGGGCGTGCTGCAGAACTTCTCCGCGTACCCGGAGTTGGTGACGCTGGAGGGCGGCAGGCAGACGCTGGCCATGGGTCCGGTGGCCTCGCAGGAGGCCATCAAGATGCTGGGCACCAACGGCGGCGGCTTCTTCAACGCCAACAGCGCCCACCCCTTCGAGAACCCCACGCCGCTCACCAACCTGGTGCAGATGTTCTCCATCTTCGCCATCCCCGCCGCCCTCACGCACACGTACGGGAAGATGGCCGGGGACACGAAGCAGGGCTGGGCCCTCTTCGCCGCCATGTCCGTCCTCTTCTTCGCGGGCGTGGCCACCGCCTACGCCGCGGAGACCCAGCCCAACGCGGCCGTGGCCTCCGCCGCCCAGGTGGCGCGGGCCGGGAACATGGAGGGCAAGGAGGTGCGCTACGGCCTCTCCGCGTCCGCCCTCTTCGCCACGGTGACGACGGACGCGTCGTGTGGCGCCGTCAACTCCATGCACGACAGCTTCAACCCGCTGGGCGGGCTGGTGCCGCTCGTCAACATGCAGCTCGGCGAGGTCATCTTCGGCGGGGTGGGCGCCGGCCTCTACGGCATCCTCATCATGGTGGTGCTCTCCGTCTTCATCGCCGGCCTCATGGTGGGCCGCACGCCCGAGTACCTGGGCAAGAAGATTGAAGCGAAGGAGATGAAGCTCGCCATGCTGTACGTGCTCATCTTCCCGCTGTTCATCCTCGGGCTGGCGGCGGTGGCGGCGGTGATTCCCCAGGGCGTGTCCTCGCTCAACGACGCGGGGCCGCACGGCCTGTCGGAAATCCTCTACGCGTACACCAGCGGCACGGCCAACAACGGCAGCGCCTTCGCGGGCCTCAACGCCAACACGCCCTTCTGGAACATCACCCTGGGCCTGGCGATGCTCGGCGGGCGCTTCCTGATGATTGTCCCCGCGCTGGCCCTCGCGGGCTCGATGGTGGGCAAGAAGGTGGTGCCGGCCGGCCCGGGCACCTTCCCAACCAACGGCACCCTCTTCACCGGCCTGCTGGTGAGCGTGGTCGTCATCGTCGGCGCGCTCACGTTCTTTCCCGTCCTCTCCCTCGGTCCCATCGTCGAGCACTTCCTCGCCGGGGCCGGAAAGGTCTACTGACCATGAGCCCCGCAGCTTCCAAGCCGGCGTCGCTCCTCGACGTGTCGCTTCTCAAGCCCGCGCTGCGGGACAGTCTGAAGAAGCTCCACCCGCGCGACGTGGCCCGCAACCCCGTCATGTTCGTGGTGTGGGCCGGCAGCCTCCTCACCACGGTGCTGGTGGTGAAGGACCTCGTGGCGCCCCGCCCGGACGCCGCGCCCCTGTGGTTCACCGTGTCGGTGACGCTGTGGCTGTGGTTCACCGTCCTCTTCGCCAACTTCGCGGAGGCCGTGGCGGAGGGACGCGGCAAGGCCCAGGCCGGCGCCCTGCGGAAGATGCGCAAGGACACCACCGCGCGCCGGATGGTGGACGGGCGCGAGGAGCGCGTGCCCGCCCCTGATTTGCGCAAGGGCGACCTGGTGGCGTGCGAGGCGGGCGACCTCATCCCCGGCGACGGCGAGGTGGTGGAGGGCATCGCCAGCGTGGACGAGTCCGCGATTACCGGCGAGTCCGCCCCCGTCATCCGCGAGTCCGGTGGAGACCGCTCGGCGGTGACAGGCGGGACGAAGGTGCTGTCGGACCGGATTGTGGTGCGCATCTCCGTCAACCCGGGCGAGTCCTTCCTGGACCGGATGATTGGCCTGGTGGAGGGCGCGGCGCGGCAGAAGACACCCAACGAGATTGCCCTCCACATCCTGCTGGTGGGCCTGACGATTGTCTTCCTGCTGGCGTGCGTGACGCTGGTGCCGCTGGCGCTCTACTCGGGTGTGCCGCTGTCGGGCACGGCGGTGGTGGCGCTGCTGGTGTGCCTCATCCCCACGACGATTGGCGGCCTGCTGAGCGCCATCGGCATCGCCGGCATGGACCGGCTGCTGCGCAAGAACGTGCTGGCCATGAGCGGCCGCGCCGTGGAGGCGGCGGGTGACGTGGACACGCTGCTCCTGGACAAGACGGGGACCATCACCCTGGGCAACCGCATGGCCACGGAGCTGTTGCCCATGCCGGGCATCCGCATGGAGGAGCTGGCGGAGGCGTCGCAGCTCGCGAGCCTCGCGGACGAGACGCCCGAGGGGCGCTCCATCGTCACGCTGGTGAAGGACACCTACAAGATGCGCCCGCACGAGCTGCAGGCGCACCACGCCACCTTCGTGCCCTTCACCGCGCAGACGCGCATGAGCGGCTGCGACCTCGTCGACCCGCACCCGCGCGGCATCCGCAAGGGCGCGGTGGACGCCATCGTGAAGCACGTGCAGGCGCAGGGCGGCGCGGTGCCGGCGGAGCTGGTGCAGGCGGCGGGCCGCATCGGCGACGCGGGCGGCACGCCGCTGGCGGTGTCGGACGGGGCGCGGCTGCTGGGCATCATCCACCTCAAGGACGTGGTGAAGGGCGGCATCAAGGAGCGCTTCGACCGCTTCCGCGCCATGGGCATCCGCACCGTCATGATTACGGGCGACAACCCGCGCACGGCGGCGGCCATCGCCCGCGAGGCCGGCGTGGACGACTTCCTGGCGGAGGCGACGCCCGAGGCGAAGCTGGCCCTCATCCGCACCGAGCAGGGCAGGGGCAAGCTGGTGGCCATGACGGGTGACGGCACCAACGACGCGCCCGCGCTGGCCCAGGCGGACGTGGGCGTGGCGATGAACACCGGCACCCAGGCGGCGAAGGAGGCGGGGAACATGGTGGACCTCGACTCCAACCCCACCAAGCTGCTGGAGGTGGTGGAGGTGGGCAAGCAGCTCCTGATGACGCGCGGCACGCTCACCACGTTCTCCATCGCCAACGACGTGGCGAAGTACTTCGCCATCCTCCCGGCGCTCTTCATGGGCGTGTTCCCGGAGATGGCCCCCCTCAACGTCATGGGACTGGCGTCGCCCTTCAGCGCCATCCTCTCCGCGGTCATCTTCAACGCGCTCATCATCATCGCGCTCATCCCCCTGGCGCTGCGCGGCGTGCGGTACCGGCCGCTGGGCGCGGCGGCGCTCCTGCGGCGCAGCCTGCTCCTCTACGGGGTGGGCGGCGTCATCGTCCCCTTCGTGGGCATCAAGGTCATCGACGTGCTGCTCGGCGCCGTGGGCCTGGTCTGAAAGGAATCCATCATGGTCTCCCACCTCGTCACCGCCCTGCGCGCCTGTGTCGTCACCCTGGTGCTCACGGGCCTGCTGTACCCGCTGGCCGTCACCGGAGTGGCGCAGCTCCTCTTTCCCGGCGAGGCCAACGGCTCGCTGGTGAAGGACGAGCGGGGCCGCGTGGTGGGCAGCGCGCTCATCGGCCAGGGCTTCAGCCGCGCGGGCTACTTCCAGCCGCGCCCGTCCGCGGCGGGCAGCGGCTACGACGGCGCGGCGTCTTCGGGCAGCAACCTGGGCCCCACGTCCCAGAAGCTGAAGGCGCGTGTGGCCGCCGACGCAGAGCGCCTGCGCCGGGAGAACCCGGACGCGCCGGGCCCGGTGCCGGGCGAGCTCGTCACGGCGTCGGCGTCCGGCCTGGACCCGCACCTGTCCCCGGAGGCGGCGCGCTGGCAGGCGCCGCGGGTGGCGAGGGCGCGAGGCGTGGCGCCCGAGCGGGTGCTGGCGCTGCTGGACTCGCAGGTAGAGGGCCGCACCCTGGGCGTGCTGGGTGAGCCGCGCGTCAACGTGCTGCTCCTGAACCTGGCGATGGACCGTCAGTTCGGCCGGCTCCCGGCGGAGCCCTCGGGCGGCACGGGCGCGGATGCCAGGGGCGTCGCGGCGCCCGTGGGCCCGGGGGCGCCGTGAGCCCGTGGGTTCACCGTGGTGGGGGCCCTCCGGCTGAGGGTGTGCGGGTGGAGGTTCATCCTGGCGCGACGCTGCCCGTGCCAGCGGAGGATGGAGGACGCGGTATGGGCCGGGCCACTCTTCCCATGCATTCTGTCCGCTTCGTGGGCATCCTGAGCCGGGACCGCCGCTGGAAGGCCCGGGGATGACGATGACGCGGCGCACGCGCGCGGAGGACTTCCTGGAGCTGGTGGAGCGGGGCCGGCGCGGCCGGCTCAAGCTCTACATCGGCTTCGCGGCCGGCGTGGGCAAGACGTACCGCATGCTGGAGGAGGCCCACGCGCTGAAGCGGCGCGGGGTGGACGTGGTGCTCGGCTTCGTGGAGACGCATGGCCGCGAGGAGACGCAGGCGCTGGTGGAAGGCCTGGAGGCGGTGCCGCGCAAGCCGTACACCTACCGCGACGTCACCGTGGAGGAGCTGGACCTGGACGCCGTCCTCGCCCGCAGGCCCCAGGTGGCGGTGGTGGACGAGCTGGCCCACACCAACCTCCCCGTGTGCCGCCACCGCAAGCGCTACCAGGACGTGCAGGAGCTGCTGGACGCGGGCATCAACGTCATCGGCGCCTTCAACGTGCAGCACCTGGAGAGCCTCAACGATTTGGTGGAGCGCACCACCGGCGTCACCGTGCGCGAGACGATTCCGGACAGCTTCCTCAAGGGGGCCGACCAGGTGGTGAACCTGGACCTGGCGGTGGAGGACCTGCACGAGCGGCTCAAGGCGGGCAAAATCTACGCGGAGGACAAGGTGCCCCACGCGCTGGAGCGCTTCTTCAAGGGGGAGAACCTGTCCACGCTGCGGGAGCTGGCGCTGCGCGAGGTGGCGGAGAGCCTGGACCGGGCCACCGCCGGGCAGCCCTCGCGCGCGGGGGACGAGTCCCTGCAGAAGGGCGCGGCGTGGGGCCGGGTGCTGGTGGCGCTGTCCAGCTACCCGCCGCGCGCGGCCACGCTGCTGCGCCGGGGCTCGCGCATGGCGGGCCGGCTCAACACGGACTGGTTCGTCGTCTACGTGGAGACGCCGCGCGAGGCGCCGCACCTCATCGACTCGGAGGCGCAGCGGCACCTGCTGGCCAACATCGAGAAGGCGAAGGAGCTGGGCGCGGAGGTGGTGCGGCTGCGCGCGAAGGACCCGGTGGAGGCGATTCTCGACTTCGCGCGCTCGCACGGGGTGGGCCACATCATCGTCGGCCGCTCGCACCAGCCGTGGTGGAAGCGGATGCTGGGGCGCGCGGCGGACGTGCGGCTCCTGCGCGAGGGCGAGGGCTTCGACATCCACGTGGTGGCCTTCGAGCCTCCCCACGAGGAGCGCCGCCCATGACGCTGCGGGGCCGGTTGTTGCTGGCGCAGGCGCCGCTGGCGCTCGCCCTGGTGCTGGTGGGCGTGGTGGCCGTCCTCACGCTGTCTCGCCTGGGGCGGTCGGGGCAGGAAATCCTCCAGGACAACTACCGCAGCGTGCTGGCCATGCAGCGGATGACGGAGCAGCTCGAGCGCATGGACAGCGCCGCGCTCTTCATCGTCGCGGGCGAGCGGGAGCGGGGCGCGGCGCAGCAGGCGGCGCAGCGGCCGGCGCTGGAAGAGGAGCTGCGGGTGCAGGAGGGCAACGTCACCGAGCCGGGCGAGGTGGAGGCCACCACGCGGCTGCGCGAGGCGTGGCGGGGCTACGTGGCGGAGTACGACGCCTTCCTCGCGCTGCCTTCTCCGGAAGCCGCGCGCGGCGCGTACTTCCGGGCGCTGGAGCCGGCCTTCACCGAGGCGAAGGCGGCGGCGGCGGCGATTCTCGCGCTCAACCAGGACGCCATGGTGCGCAAGAGCGAGGCGCTGCGGCGGCAGAGCACCCGGGTGAACACGCTGATGGTGACGGCGGTGCTGGCGGCCTTCGTGTCGGGGCTGTTCGCCTCCACGTCGCTGATGCACCGGGCGCTGCGGCCGGTGGCGGTGCTGTCGCAGGCCGTGCAGCGGCTGGGGAAGGGGGACTACGCGACACGGGCGGTGGTGGAGGGGCGGGACGAAATCGCGCAGCTCGGCCGGGATTTCAACGCCATGGCGGAGGCGCTCCAGCAGTACCGGCGGAGCAGCCTGGGCGAGCTGCTCCAGGCGCAGGCCGCGTCGCAGGCGGCCATCGACAGCCTGCCGGACCCGGTGGTGGTGTTCGGCGCGGGGGGCGGGCTGCTCAACGTGAATCGCTCGGCGGAGGACGTGCTGCGGCTGTCGCTGGAGGAGGGCGGGGACGTGCTGGGGCGCGTGGCGCCCGAGGCGCGCGAGGTGCTGGAGCGGGTGCGCGGGCACGTGCTGGGGGGCCGGGGCGCGTATCAACCGAGGGGCTACGAGGAGGCGGTGCGGGTGGGGTTGCCGGAAGGGGACCGGTGGCTGTTGCCCCGGGGGAGCCCGGTGTACGGCGAGACGGGCGAGGTGGTGGGGGCCACCGTCATCCTCCAGGACGTGACGCGGCTGCGGCGCTTCGACGAGCTGAAGAACGATTTGGTGGCCACGGTGGCGCACGAGTTCCGCACGCCGCTCACGTCGCTGCGCATGGCGGTGCACCTGGTGGCGGAGGGGGTGGTGGGGCCGGTGACGGAGAAGCAGGCGGACCTGCTCTTCGCGGCGCGCGAGGACTGCGAGCGGCTGCAAGGCATCGTGGACGACCTGCTGGACCTGTCGCGCATCCAGGCGGGGCAGCTCCAACTGGAGGTGCGGCGGGTGACGGCGGAGGAGCTGGCGGACGCGGCGCTGGACTCGCAGCGGGCGGTGGCGGAGGAGCGAGGGGTGCGGCTGTCGAGGCAGGTGGCGCTGGACGTGGAGGCGGTGGAGGTGGACCCGGACCGGCTGGGGCTGGTGCTGGGCAACCTGGTGGGCAACGGGGTGAAACACACGCCGGCGGGAGGCGAGGTGGAGCTGCGCGTGTCGCGCGAGGGCGCGCGGGTGCGCTTCGAGGTGCGGGACACGGGGGAGGGGATTGCGCCGGAGCAGCAGGCGCGCATCTTCGAGAAGTTCTACCGGGCGCCGGGCGCGCCGGCCGGTGGGGCCGGGCTGGGGCTGTCGATTGCCAGGGACATCGTGCAGGCGCACGGCGGGGACATCGGCGTGGTGAGCGCGCCGGGCCAGGGCAGCACGTTCTGGTTCACCCTGCCGCAGCCGGGCGCGGCAGGGCGGATGGAGACATAGAAGGCCGTCAGAGGGTGGCCTGTCCCTCCAGCTTGCTCATCTCCTCGCGGCGGACATCCGAGGCGGTGCGGACGATGTCGTTGCAGGACATGCCGATGTCCTTCTCGGTGACCTTCTGCCCGAACTGCGGCAGCACGTTCTGCTCCTCGTCCGAGATGTGGCTCTTCACCAGCTTCTCCAGCTCGCCCACCTTCGACGCCATGGCGTTCGCGTCGTTCCGGGAGCGGAGCATGTCGGCGATGAGCCGCCTCATCTCACCGTGCTCCTCCTCCGAGTGGTTTATCTTGTCATCGCCCACCACGCGGCGCGCGACGGGGTAGATCCACCGCGTCTCGATGGTGTCGTGCAACGTGAGCGCCTCCGCGAGCTGGATGCACAACTCCTTCTTGCTCGTGTCGTCCTGTGCGTTCCGGAATGCCTCGAACAACGCGTCGGCTTCGCGGTGCTGCTGAATCAACAGGTCAATGACGTCCACGGTGCGCTCCTTGTCTCGGGTCCTTGCCTCCGAACGGTCCGCACGCCCGCGGGGCGTCGCAATCACCGGCCCGGCCGCGCGGGGCCTCGCGCGCTCCTCACTCCGGAGACGTGGTGGCTCCCGCCAGTCCCGCTGCCTCCAGGCAACCCGGCCGCCAGAGAGAGCCCCGTCTCGGCTGCCTGCCCGGTGCACCCTGGGACTTCACCCCTCTCCGGGGGAGCCCGACTCGTACTTCTTCCGCTTGCGCCACAGCGTGGACGCATCGATGCCGAGAATCCGCGCCGCCTCGTCCAGCGTGGGGGCCGAGGCCATGACACGCAGGATGTGCTCTCGCTCCACTTCTTCCAGCGTATGCGGCCCTCCGAGCGCCACCACCGAGCCGCCCGCCGCGGCGATGCGGTCCGGGAAGGCCTGCGGCTCCAGCACCTCCGCCGGCCAGACGATGAGCGCCCGCTCCATGGCGTTGCGCAGCTCGCGCACGTTGCCCGGCCAGGAATACGCCAGCAGCATCTTCTCCGTCGCGGGTGACAGCTCCGGCGGCGGCCGCTGCGCCGCGCGCGCGAAGAAGGCCACGAAGCGCCGGGCCAGCGGCAGCAGGTCCTCCGGCCGCTCCCTCAGGGCGGGCAGCTTCACCTCGATGACGTTGAGCCGGTAGAGCAGGTCCTCGCGGAAGCGCCCCTCGGCCACGTCCTTCTCCAAATCCCGGTTGGTGGCCGCCACCACCCGCACGTCCGCCTTGCGTGTGCGCCCCTCGCCCAGCCGCTCGAACTGCTTCTCCTGGAGGAAGCGAAGGAGCTGCGCCTGGAGCGCCGGGCTCATCTCCGCGATTTCGTCCAGGAAGAGCGTGCCGCCCTCCGCCTGCTCCACGCGCCCGGGCTGGTCCTTCACCGCGCCGGTGAAGGCGCCGCGCATGTGGCCGAACAGCTCGCTCGCCAGGAGTTGCTCGGACAGCGTGGGGCAGTTGACGGTGACGAAGGGCCGGCGCCGCCGCGCGCTCATGGAGTGCAGCGCCCGCGCCAGCACGCCCTTGCCGGTGCCGCTCTCGCCTCGCAGCAGCACCGCCGCGTCGGACGCGGCCGCGCGCGCCATCAACCCCAGCGCGGCGTGCATCACCGGAGAGGCCGTCTCCAGCGTGGCCTCCGGCACGGCCTGCGCGAGCTGTCCCTCCAGGTTCCCCAGCTGCGAGGACAGCTCCCGGTGTGCCCGCGCCCGGTCCAGCACGTGGCGAATCTGCGCCGGGGTGAAGGGCTTGGGCAGGTAGTCGCGCGCGCCGCGCCGCACCGCCTCCACCGCCGTGTCGAAGGTGGCGTACGCGGTGATGAGCACCACGTCCAGGTTGGGGGACTCGGCGAGCAGCTTCGGCAGCAGCTCCAGTCCGCTATGGGTGCCCAGCCGCAGGTCCACGAACGCCAGGTCGGCAGGCCCCTGGGCGAGCGCCGCCAGGGCCGCCTCGGGGGTGGCCGCCTCGCGGACCTCGCAGCCGAAGCCCTCCAGGCACACCCGCAGCGTGGCGCGGATGTTGCGCTCGTCGTCCACCACCAGCACCCGCATCGGGCGCTCCCCGGCGACCGGGGCCGTGTCCAGCCGTGCATCCATATGGCTCAATCCTAGGTGCATCCCGCGCGCCGGGCCCGGCGTCCCGCGGGGGAATGGGCGCCACCGGGCCATCCCGCGCGCCGGCACGCGCCGCGCTCACCGCATCGCGCAACCGGCAGGGCCCCCAGACATTGCAGGCTGCAACCCGGGCGTGGTGGGTGACGGCTCGTGTACACCGGGGAAAGGTCGTGCTGGCATGGGGCCCCGTGTTGCAGTGAAACGGAGGGATATGCGTCTGAACGGGATGATGGCCGGCGGCTCTCCGCCCGGGGATGGTGGCGAGGACAACATCTTCTCGAGGGACCTGGCGCCCCCGAGCGGTGACAAGCGGCTCCGTCAGGCACTGGTGCTGGGCGTGGTGCTGCTGATGCTGGGCACCGTGTGGCTGTACCTCCAGGGAGGAGAGAACCGGGCGCTGAACGCCATGTCCCCCGCTCAGCGGGCGGCCTTCTACAAGGAGACGTGGGACGAGGTCCGGTTGGTGTGCCTCACCGACGCGGGCGTGAAGCGCGGCTTCGAGAAGCGCTGCCAGCAGCATGCGGACTTCCTCACCCAGTTCCCCGAGTGCGACGAGGCGTGCCGGAGCGAGCTTGCCCCCGTGCTCCGCCGCGCTGTCCGCTAGGAGCGTGTTGCTGTAACGGGCAAGGAGCGAGGTAAAGGGCTCCCTGCTGCACCTGGGCCGCCCGTCCCTCCGC
>NZ_JAIQDG010000089.1 GCF_020037125.1 Myxococcus sp. RHSTA-1-4 | reverse complement strand
CGGTGCTGACCTTCCCTGTCTCGCGTGGCGAGCAGGTGAGCATCGCGGTGACGGCGCTGACGCTCGGTGGCGCCTCCACGGCGAACCTGCGCGTCTATGACCCCGCGGGGGTGTTGCTCAACAACCACACCTTCTCGGCTCCTGGCGTCTTCGACGTCGCCGTGGCGCCAAAGGATGGCGTCTACACGGCGGTGCTGAAGCCGGGCACTTCGGCGACGGGCTTCAGCGCCTCGCTCTCGCTGGTTCGCGCCGTGAGCGGCCCCGTGGTGGTGGACGGCCCTCAGGTGAGCTTCTCCAACGTCGTGGGGCAGAACGGGCGCTACACCTTCGCGGGCACCGCGGGGGACCGGCTGGGCCTGGGCGTGACGAGCGTCAGCACCACGCCCACCGGGCAGTCCGTCCTCGTCACCGTCCTCAATCCTGACGGCAGCACGCTCATCAACTGCGGCGGCTACACCGCCCCCGGGAACTGCAATCTGCCGGTGGTGCCCGTGACGGGCACCTACACCGTCGTCGTCGACCCGCAGGGGCTCACGGTGGCTTCGGTGGGACTGCTGCTGTCGCGCACGGTGGAAGGCAGTCTCGAGGTGGGCGGGCCCACGGTGACCTTCAGCACCGGCCGGGTGGGCCAGGACGGCCGCTACACCTTCACGGCGGCGGCGGGGACCAACCTGGCGCTGGTGCTGTCCGCGGTCACCCTCACCAACTACGCCACGGTGCGCGTCTACAAGCCCGACGGCACCCAGCAAGCGTACACGTATGGCTATCCCAACCGGCTGGCGGTGCTGGACTTCACGCCGGCCACGGCGGGTACCTACAGCATCACTGTCGACCCATACCTGGCCGACACCGGGCAGCTCACGCTGGGGCTGGTGCAGGAGGTGGCCGGCAGCGCGGGCGACATCGATGGCGCGGCCGTGGTGGCGAGCCTGGAGGTGGGGCAGAACGGGCGCTACACCTTCGCGGGCACCGCGGGGGACCGGCTGGGCCTGGGCGTGACGAGCGTCAGCACCACGCCCACCGCGCAGTCCGTCAATATCAGCGTGCTGAAGCCCGACGGCAGCACGCTCGTCACCTGCGGCGGCTACAGCGCCCCTGGTAACTGCAACCTGCCGGAGCTGCCGGCGACGGGGACGTACACCCTCTTCCTCGACCAGCCGGGGACGGCGTCCGCGTCGGTGGGGCTGCTGCTGTCGCGCACGGTGGAGGGGAGCCTCGAGGTGGGCGGGCCCGCGGTGACCTTCAGCACCGGCCGGGTGGGCCAGGACGGCCGCTACACCTTCACGGCGGCGGCGGGAGCCAACCTGGCGCTGCTGGTGTCCGCGGGCACCTTCACCAACCACGCCACGGTGCGCATCTACAAGCCCGACGGCACCCAGCAGACCTACACGCAGGGTTATCCCGGCCAGGGCTACGTGCTGGACTTCACGGCGGCCACGACCGGGACCTACATCGTCACCGTCGACCCGTATCAGGCCAACACCGGGCAGATCACCCTGAGGCTGGTGCAGGAGGTGGCTGGCGGCGTGGAGATTGATGGCGCGGCCACGGTGGTGGGCATGGCAGTGGGGCAGAACGGGCGCTACACCTTCGCGGGCACCGCGGGGGACCGGCTGGGCCTGGGCGTGACGAGCGTCAGCACCACGCCCACCGGGGCGTCCGTCAACATCAGCGTGCTGAAGCCCGACGGCAGCTCGCTCATCAACTGCAACGGCTACACCGCTCCCGGTAACTGCAACCTGCCGCAGCTGCCGGCGACGGGGACGTACACCCTCTTCCTCGACCCGGCGGCGATGGCGTCCGCGTCGGTGGGGCTGCTGCTGTCGCGCACGGTGGAGGGCAGTCTCGAAGTGGGCGGGCCCACGGTGACCTTCAGCACCGACCGGGTGGGCCAGGACGGCCGTTACACCTTCACGGCGGCGGCGGGAGCCAACCTGGCGCTGGTGACGTCCGCGGGCACCTTCACCAACTACGCCACGGTGCGCGTCTACAGGCCCGACGGCACCCAGCAAGCGTACACGTATGGCTATCCCAACCAGACGGATGTGCTGGACTTCACGGCGGCCACGGCGGGCACCTACAGCATCACGGTCGACCCATACCTGGCCAACACCGGGCAGGGCACCCTGAGGCTGGTGCAGGACGTGGCTGGCGGCGTGGAGATTGATGGCGCGGCCACGGTGGTGGGCATGGCAGTGGGGCAGAACGGGCGCTACACCTTCGCGGGCACCGCGGGGGACCGGCTGGGCCTGGGCGTGACGAGCGTCAGCACCACGCCCACGGGGCAGACCGTCACCATCAGCGTGCTGAAGCCTGACGGCAGCACGCTCGTCAACTGCAACGGCTACACCACTCCCGGTAACTGCAACCTGCCGGAGCTGCCGGCGACGGGGACGTACACCCTCGTCCTCAACCCGGCGGGGACGGCGTCCGCGTCGGTGGGGCTGCTGCTGTCGCGCACGGTGGAGGGCAGCCTCGAGGTGGGCGGGGCCACGGTGACTTTCAGCACCGGCCGGGTGGGCCAGGACGGCCGTTACACCTTCACGGCGGCGGCGGGAGCCAACCTGGCGCTGGTGACGTCCGCGGGCACCTTCACCAACTACGCCATCGTGCGCATCTACAAGCCCGACGGCACTCAGCTCAACAGCACGTATGGCTATCCCAACCAGTCGGCGGTGCTGGACTTCACGGCGGCCACGGCGGGCACCTACAGCATCACGGTCGACCCATACCTGGGCAACACGGGCCAGCTCACCCTGGGGCTGGTGCAGGAGGTGGCCGGCGGCGCGGGTGACATCGATGGCGCGGCCGTGGTGGCGAGCCTGGAGGTGGGGCAGAACGGGCGCTACACCTTCGCGGGCACCGCGGGGGACCGGCTGGGCCTGGGCGTGTCGAGCATCAGCACCACGCCCACCGCGCAGTCCGTCAATATCAGCGTGCTGAAGCCCGACGGCAGCACGCTCGTCAACTGCAACGGCTACACCGCTCCCGGTAACTGCAACCTGCCGGAGCTGCCGGTGACGGGGACGTACACCCTCCTCCTCAACCCGGCGGGGGCGGCGTCCGCGTCGGTGGGGCTGCTGCTGTCGCGCACGGTGGAGGGCAGCCTCGAGGTGGGCGGGGCCACGGTGACCTTCAGCACCGGCCGGGTGGGCCAGGACGGCCGCTACACCTTCACGGCGGCGGCGGGAGCCAACCTGGCGCTGGTGCTGTCCGCGGGCACCTTCACCAACTACGCCATCGTGCGCATCTACAAGCCCGACGGCACTCAGCTCAACAGCACGTATGGCTATCCCAACCAGACGGCCACTCTGAATTTCACGGCGGCCACGGCGGGGACCCATAGCATCAGCGTCGATCCGTATCAGGCCAACACCGGTCAGCTCACTCTGAGGGTGAACACCCGATGAGCGCTCCCACATTGTTCGCGTCGGAGGTGAAGTCATGACCTCTGTTCCTGCTGCCTATTCAAAGAGAAGAGTCATGCCTCAAGCCGTGCGTTTGTCTTTTGCCATCAGCCTCCTGGTGCTGGCGGTCCTTCCGGGCTGCAAGGAGGAGCCCTTCGCGGAGGTGCCGAGCGAAGCGGTACAAGCCCTCACCGAGGGGGGGCCCGAAGCCGCTACGGGGCAGAGCGTGACGCGCCTGTCCGACGGGCGCTGGCTGCTGCTTGGCGGTGGCGCGGGGGCGAAGCCCTCGGCCGCGGCGGAGCTTCAGCGGGAGGGAGCCGCATCCGAGCCTCTCGCGCAGGGCCTGGCCCACGCGC
>NZ_JAIQDG010000088.1 GCF_020037125.1 Myxococcus sp. RHSTA-1-4 | reverse complement strand
TGGAGTGCCGAGGAGGCGCCACCCACGGACTCGATGCGGGAGGCGAGCGCGGCGACGGTGGGGGCCTCGAAGAGGGCACGTAGGGGCAGCTCCACGCCCAGCGCGGAGCGGATGCGGGAGATGACCTGGGTGGCGAGCAGCGAGTGGCCACCCATCTCGAAGAAGCTGTCGGTGACGCTCACCTGGGGCAGCCGCAGGATGTTGGCGAACAGCTCCGCCAGCTTCTCCTCCAGTGGGGTGCGAGGGAGCGTGAAGGGCTGGTCTCCCCGCAGGCTCGCCGCGTCGGGGGCGGGCAGCAGGTTGCGCGCCAGCTTTCCGCTGGGGGTCAGCGGCAGGGCCTCCAGCATGACGAAGGCGGAGGGCACGATGTACTCGGGCAGGCGCTGCTGCAGGAAGGCGCGCAGGTCCTCCGCGTCCGGCGCCGGGGCTTCGCCGCCGGGGCTGGCCACCGGCACCACGTACGCCACCAGGCGCTTGTCTCCGGGGACGACCTCCCGCACCACGGCGGCCGTGTCGCGCACACCGGGGGCGGCGCGGAGGACGGACTCCACCTCGCCCAGCTCCACGCGGAAGCCGCGGACCTTCACCTGTCCGTCGAGGCGGCCCAGGAACTCCAGCGTGCCGTCCGTCTTCCACTTCGCCGCGTCACCGGTGCGGTACAGCCGCGCCCCGGGCTCGGCGCTGAACGGGTTGGGCACGAAGGCCTTCGCCGTCAGGTCCGGGCGGTCCAGGTAGCCGTGCGCCAGGTGCGTGCCGCCGACGTACACCTCTCCCACCACGCCCACCGGGCAGGGCTGCGCGTACGCGTCCAGCACGTACAGTTGCGTGTGCGCCAGCGGCGAGCCGATGCACGGCAGCCGCGGCCACGTGGACGGAGGGCCTTGCAGGCGGTACGCGGAGACGACGTGCGCCTCCGACGGGCCGTACTGGTTCTCCAGCACGCACCCGGGCAGCTTCTCGAAGAAGGCCACCAGCGCTGGTGTCACCTGGAGTTGCTCGCCCGCCGTCACCACCTCGACGAGCGCGCGCGGCGGCGTGGCGCCGTGCGCGACCGCGTCCGCCATGGCCTGGAGCGCGACGAATGGCAGGAACAGCCGCTCCACGGCGTGCCGGTCCATGAACTCCAGCAGCGCGGGGATGTCCTGGCGCAAGCCGCCCGTGGGCAGTAGCACCGTGCCGCCCATCCACCAGGTGCTGAACAGCTCCTGGAAGGACACGTCGAAGTTGAGCGACGCGAACTGCAAGGTGACGCCCGACGGGTTCACCGAGCGCGGGTTCTGCCATGCCAGCAGGTAGCTCACCGCCCCGTGGGGCATGACGATGCCCTTCGGACGGCCCGTGCTGCCGGAGGTGTAGATGAAGTAGCAGATGGCCTCGGGCGGGACGTCCCGGTCCGGCGCATGGGAGGGCTGGCGCGCGAGGGTGTCCGTCAGGGTGTCCACGCACACGCGGCGCGAGCGCAGGTCCTCCGGCAGCGCGGACAGCAGGTAGGACTGCGTGAGGACCACCGGGGCCTTCGCGTCCTCCAGCATGAAGGCCAGCCGCTCGGCCGGGTAGTGGGGGTCCAGCGGCAGGTAGGCGGCGCCGGCCTTGAGCGTGGCCAGCACGGCGACCGTCATGTCCAGGCTCTTGTCCAGGCACAGCCCGACGGTGCCGCCCGGGGGCACACCGAGCTCGATGAGGTGGTGCGCCATCTGGTTGGCGCGCGCCTCCAGCTCCGCGTAGGTGAGCGAGCGCGTGCCGTCGCTGACGGCCACCGCGTGCGGCGTGCGCGCGGCCTGGGCCTCCACGGGGCGGTGCACCAGCACGGGCGTGTGCGGCTCGCGCGAGGTGTCATTGAAGCCCGCCAGGATGTGGTGCCGCTCCTCCTCTCCGAGCAGCGGCAGGCTCCAGAGGGGCTGGCTCGCGTCGGCCACCACGGCCGTCAGCAGCCGGACCAGGTGGCCGCCCATTCGCCGCACCGTCTCCGCGTCGAAGAGGTCGGTGTTGAACTCGAGCACGCCGGAGATGTCGTCCCCGAAGTCACCGAGCAGCAGCGACAGGTCGAACTTGGCCGTCCCGCTGTCCACGTCCAGCGGGCGCACCGTGCTCGCGCCGCCCTCCCTGGCCGGCTGGCGCGGCGTGTTCTGCAGGGCCAGCATCACCTGGAACAGCGGCGAGCGGCTGAGGTCGCGCTCCGGCTTCAGCTCGTCCACCAGCTTCTCGAAGGGGACGTCCTGGTGGGCGTATGCGCCGAGCGTCGTCTCCTTCACCTGGGCGAGCAGCTCCCGGAAGCGCATCCGGGGGGCCAGCCGTCCGCGCAGGGCCAGCGTGTTGACGAAGAAGCCGACGAGGCCTTCCAGCTCGGTCCGCTGCCGGTTGGCGATGGGCGAGCCCACGACGATGTCGTCCTGCCCGGAGTACCGCGACAGCAGCACCTGGAAGGCGGACAGCAGGGCCATGAAGGGCGTGACGCCCTCGCGCTCGCACAGGGCGTGGAGCGCGGCGGTGAGCTCCTGGCCCAGGCGCACCGGGACGGCGGCGCCATGGTCCGTCTGCACGGGCGGGCGCGGCCGGTCGGTGGGCAGCTCCAGCGCATGCGGCACGCCCGCGAGCTGGTTCCGCCACCATGCCACCTGCCGCTCCAGCGCGTCGTCCTTCAGCCAGCCGCGCTGCCAGGTCGCGTAGTCGGCGTACTGGAGCGCCAGCGGCGGCAGCGGAGACGGCAGGCCCCGCGCGAAGGCCGGGTAGAGCGTGCCCACCTCCCGCATGAGGATGCCGTTGGACCAGCCGTCCGAGACGATGTGGTGGACGGTGACCAGCAGCACGTGGCGCTGCTCCGTCAGCCGCACCAGGGTGGCGCGCAGCAGCGGGGCCCGCGTCAGGTCGAAGGGCTTCTGCGCCTCCGCGAAGGCCAGGCGCCGGGCCTCCGCGTCGCGCTGGGACTCGGGCACCTCGCCCAGGTCCACCAGCGGCAGCGCCAGCTCCACGTCCGGATGGACGACCTGCACGGCCTCTCCATCCTCCTGGCCATGGAAGCTGGTGCGCAGCGCCTCGTGGCGGCGGACGAGCTCCTGGAGCGCGCGCGTGAGGGCTTCCCTGTGCAGCTCGCCGTCAATCCGCACGGCGAAGGGAATGTTGTAGAAGGCGCTGCCCGGCTGGAGCCTGTCGAGGAACCACAGTCGCTGCTGGGCGAAGGACAGCGGCAGTGGGCCGGTGCGCGGCACGGGCACCAGCGGAGGGACCTGCTCGCCCGCCGCGGGCCGCGCGGACTCCACCCGGAGCGCGAGCGCGGCGATGGTGGGTGCTTCGAAGAGGGCGCGCACGGGCAGCTCCACCTCGAAGGCCCGGCGCACGCGGGACACCACCTGCGTGGCCATGAGCGAGTGGCCACCCAGGGCGAAGAAGTCTTCCTGGATGCTCACCCGCTCCAGATGGAGCACCTCGGCCCAGATGGCCGCGAGCTTCTCCTCGGTGGCCGTGCGGGGGGCCACGTAGCCGGCGCCGGCCTCGGGCGCCGTACCGGGCGCGGGCAGGGCGTTGCGGTCGACCTTGCCGTGGGTGTTGAGGGGCAGCGCCTCCAGGAAGACGAAGGCGGAGGGCACCATGTACTCGGGCAGGGAGCGCAGGAGGGAGGTGCGAAGGGAGGCGGTGTCGATGGGGGAGGCCGCGTCGGTGACGAGGTAGGCGATGAGGCGCGGGCTGCCCGGGGCGTCCTCGCGAGCGAGCACGACGGCGCGTCGGACGCCGGGGAGGGCCTCCAGGGCGGACTCGATTTCGCCCAGCTCG
>NZ_JAIQDG010000087.1 GCF_020037125.1 Myxococcus sp. RHSTA-1-4 | reverse complement strand
GACGAGACGTTCCTCCTCATCGCGCCCGTCTCCTTCGACGCTTCCACCCTGGAGCTGTGGGGGCCGCTGCTCCACGGTGCGCGGCTGGTCGTCTTCCCGCCCCACTCGCCCTCCGACCTGAAGGAACTGGAGGCCGTGCTCACGAAGCACGAGGTGACGACGCTCCACCTCACCTCAGGCCTCTTCACCCAGGTGGTGGACCACAACTTCTCCAGCCTGCGCTCCGTGCGCCAGCTGCTCACAGGGGGTGACGTGGTGAGCGCGCCCCACGTGCGCCGTGTGCTGGAGGAGCTGCGCATCCCCGTCACCGCCTGCTACGGCCCCACCGAGTCCACCCTCTTCGCCTCGTGCCACCGGATGACGGACGTCGCCCACGTGGGCACCTCCGTTCCCATCGGCAGGCCCATAAGCAACACCCGGGTGTATGTGCTGGACGCTTCCGGCCAGCCGGTGCCCGTCGGTGTCACAGGCGAGCTGTTCATCGGCGGCGACGGCGTGGCCCGTGGCTACGTCGGCCAGCCCGCCCTCACCGCCGAGCGCTTCATCCCCGACGCCTTCTCCGGTGTTCCCGGTGCCCGCCTCTACCGCACGGGAGACCTGGCCCGCTGGCGCCAGGACGGTGTGCTGGAGTTCCTCGGTCGCGCCGACGCGCAGGTGAAGGTGCGCGGCTACCGCATCGAGCTGGCCGAGGTGGAAGCGGCACTGCTGGCCTTCCCCGACGTGGCCCAGGCCGTGGCCCTGGTGCGCGAGGACGTCCCCGGCGACAAGCGCCTCGCCGGCTACGTCGCCGCTCCCGAGTCGCTCGATATGGGCGCACTGCGTGCCTTCCTCAAGCAGCGGCTGCCCGAGTACATGGTGCCCTCCGCCCTCGTGCGGCTGGACGCCCTGCCCCTCACGGCCAACGCCAAGGTGGACCGCAAGGCCCTGCCCGCTCCCGACGCGGTGCTCGCCTCCCCGGCGGAGTCCTACGTCGCCCCGCGCACTCCCACCGAGGAACGGCTCGCCGCGCTCTGGGCCCAGGTGCTCCGCGTGCAGCGCGTGGGCATCCACGACAACTTCTTCGAGCTGGGCGGTCACTCCCTGCTCGCCACCCAGGTGGTGTCTCGTGTGCGTGAGGCCTTCTCGGTCGAGCTGCCCCTGCGCGCGCTCTTCGAGGCCCCCACCGTCGCCGCCCTCGCCGCGCGCCTCGAGTCCGTGTGCGGTTCAGCGGCGGACTCCCACGCCCCCGCCATCGTCCCCGTGCCGCGCTCCGGGCCGCTGCCGCTGTCCTTCGCCCAGCAGCGACTGTGGTTCATCGACCAGCTCCAGCCCGGCAGCGCCTCCTACAACATGCCCACCTTCATGCGCATGGAAGGGGCCCTCGACGTGGACGCCTTGCAGCGCGCCTTCGACGAGCTGGTGCGCCGCCATGAAGCGCTGCGCACCACCTTCACCCAGCAGGAGGGCCAGCCCCTCCAGCTCATCGCCCCCACCGGCACGCTACCGCTGGAGCAGGTGGACCTCGGTGGCCTGGAACCGCGAGCCGCCCGTGCGGAGCTGGAGCGCCGGCTCCGCGATGAGATGCTGCGGCCCTTCGACCTCACCACCGGCCCCCTGGTGCGCGCACAGTTGTTGAAGCTCGGCCCGTCCGACCACGTGCTGGCGCTCGACATGCACCACATCGTCTCGGACGGCTGGTCCATGGGCGTGCTGGTGCGCGAGGTGGCCGCGCTCTACGAGGCCTTCACCCAGGGCAGGCCCTCGCCGCTTCCCCCCCTGCCCATCCAGTACGCCGACTATGCCGTGTGGCAGCGGCAGTGGCTCCAGGGCGCGGTGCTCGATGAGCAGCTCGGCTGGTGGCGCCAGCAGCTCTCCGGCCTCTCCCCGCTGGAGTTGCCCACGGACAAGCCACGCCCGCCCGTGCAGACCTTCCGTGGCGCGCGTGTGCCCGTTGCGCTCTCGCCGGCCACGTCCGAACGGCTGGAGGCGCTGTGCCAGCGGGAAGGCCTGACGCCCTTCATGGCCCTGCTGGCCGCCTTCCAGGTGCTCCTGTCGCGCTACTCCGGACAGCGGGACATCAGCGTCGGCTCGCCCATCGCCGGACGGCAGCGCGGTGAAACGGAGGGCCTCATCGGCTTCTTCGTCAACACGCTGGTGATGCGCGCGCGGGTGGAGGCCCGGTCCTCGTTCCTCCATCATCTGCGCCAGGTGAAGGAGACGGCGCTGGGGGCGTACGCGCACCAGGACGTGCCCTTCGAGCGGCTGGTGGAGGAGCTGCAGCCCACCCGCGACATGAGCCGCAGTCCGCTCTTCCAGGTCATCTTCGCCTTGCAGAACGCGCCCACGGCCGCGCCGCGGGAAGCGGGTCAGGCGGAGACTCCGGCCCTGGCGCTGCGTCCGCTGGAGGCGGTGGACACTCCCCACATCAAGTTCGAGCTGCAGCTCAACCTGTCGGAGTCTCCCGACGGCTTCCAGGGCACCCTGGGCTACAACACCGACCTGTACGCGCCGGAGACCGCCGCGCGCATGGCGGAGCACTTCCGAGTGCTGGTGGAAGCCCTGGTCTCCCGGCCCGATGCGCCCCTGGGCTCCATCCCCATGCTCACCGAGGCCGAGCGCCGGCAGGTGCTGGTGGAGTGGAGCGAGGCCCCCTCCAGGTCCCCGCGCGAGTCCACCCTGCCCGAGGTCCTCGCCCAGGTGGTGGCCCGGCACGCGGACAAGGTCGCCGTCGAGCTCGGCGGCTCGCGCCTCACGTACCGGCAGCTCGATGAGCGCGCCAACCAGCTCGCGCATCACCTGCGTGGCCTGGGCGTCACGACCGACTCGCGCGTGGCCCTCGCCGTGGAGCGCTCGCTGGAGCTGATTGTTTCGCTGGTGGCCATCCTCAAGGCCGGCGGCGCCTACGTCCCGCTGGACGTGTCGTATCCGCCCGAGCGGCTCGCGGCGATGGTGGAGGACGCGCGCCCGTGCGTGCTCGTCACCACCCGTGCACTGCTGCCGAAGCTGCCCGCCGGGGGACTCTCCACCGTGCTGCTGGACGAGGCCTCGCTCGCCTCCGAGTCCACGCACGCGCCCGCGCCGTCCGCCCTGCCGGAGACACTGGCCTACGTGGTCTTCACCTCCGGCTCCACCGGCAGGCCCAAGGGCGTCGGTGTCACCCACCGCGGCGTGCTGCGCACCCTCGTCAATGTCGACCACGGGCGGTTCTCCTCCGACGAGACGCTGCTCCACCTCGCGCCCATCTCCTTCGACGCCTCGGTCATCGAAATCTGGGGCGCGCTGCTGAACGGCGCCCGGCTGGTGGTGATGCCGCCCCACGTGCCGTCGCTAGAGGAGCTGGGCCAGGTCATCCAGTCCTCGGGAGTGACGACGCTCTGGGCCACCGTCGGCCTGTTCACCCAGTTGGTGGACAACCCGCCGCCGGGACTCTCCACGGTGAAACACCTGCTGACGGGCGGAGACGTGGTGCCTCCCACCCAGGTGCGCCGCGCCGTGGAGGAGCTGGGCATTCCCGTCAGCTCCTTCTACGGCCCCACCGAGATAACGGTGCTCGCCACCTGGTACGCGGTGACACGTCCGGAGCAGGCCGGCGCGACGGTGCCCATCGGCCAGCCCGCGGGCGGCACGCGGCTCTACGTGCTGGACTCGCATGGCCAGCCCGCGCCCGTGGGGGTCATCGGGGAGCTGTTCGTCGGTGGCGACGGCGTGGCCCGTGGCTACGTCGGCCAGCCCGCACTCACCGCAGAGCGCTTCGTGCCAGACCCGTTCTCCGGTGAGCCGGGGGCCCGCCTCTACCGCACGGGCGACCTCGTCCGCTGGCGCGCCGACGGCGTGCTCGAC
>NZ_JAIQDG010000086.1 GCF_020037125.1 Myxococcus sp. RHSTA-1-4 | reverse complement strand
CGTCCAGGACATCTATCCGCTGGGCACGCCTGAGCAGCGGGTGACGACCTTCGAGCTGGCATCTTCCAACGGCCGCCGCACGGCCATGACCGATGCCCTCGGCCGGCGCACCGAGTTCGAGCACGACGCGCATGGCAACCTGACGAAGGTGACGAAGCTCGCTGGCACGCCCCAGGCCACCTCGATTCAATACACGTATACCGCGGAGAATCGGCTTGCCAGCATTCGGGATGAGCTCGGCCATCTGTCCGTGTATGAGTATGACGCCCAGGGAAACGTCTCGCGCTTCGAGGACGCAACGGGCCGGTTCATTGAATACACGCATGATTCGCAGGGACGGATGGTCTCGAAGCGTGCCGGTACGGATGCTCCGACGACCTTCTTCTATGAGGGGGCGGATCTCGTCGCGGTGACGAATGGGGCTGGCCTGACGACGCAGTTCGTCCGCGATGCGCTCGGGCGCGCTGTGGCCCGCCGCAGCCCCGGCGGCCAGGTGAACCGGTACGAATACGATGCGAGGGACCGGCTCATCAAACACACCAACGCGCTTGGCCACGTCACGTCCTTTGCCTATGACAAGACCGGCAACTTCACGTTGCTCAGGGACGCGCGAGGCAAGGAGACGCTCTACAGCTACAACTCCCTGGGCCTGCTGTCCGAGCGGACGGATTCGCTGGCCCGCACGGAGGTGTACGGCTACGACGCGGCCGGCCGCCTGAAGACCTTCCGGGACCAGAAGGGGCAGGTGATGGGCTGGAACTACGACACCTCGGGGGCCGAGGTGCTGGTGGGCTTTGGCGCTACGGTCGCCAGCCCCGAGTCCTTCACCAGCAGCATCCAGGGGGTATATGACGCCGCGGGGCGGCTGGTCCGCCTGGAAGACAGCCTGGGACCGGTCATCACCTACGCGTACGACGGCTTCGATCGGCTCACGCAGGAGGTGTCTCCGAGCGGGACTGTCGATTACACCTACGACGCCGCGGGCCGCCTGACGAGCATGACCTCCTCGGGGCAGGCGCAGATTGTCTATGCGTACGATGATGCGGATCGGCTCACGTCCATCACGCAGGGGAGCCGTACGGTGTCCTTCACGTATGATGCCGCCGGCCGGCGTGCGTCCACCGTCCTGCCGGGCGGCGTGTCCCAGACGTACACCTACGACGCGGCGGGCCGGCTCACACGCGTCGAGTACACCCGGGGCTCCGTCTTCCTGGGTGACCTGACCTACACCCTTGACGCCAACGGCGACCGCATCTCGGTGGGAGGCACCTATGCTCGCACCGGCCTCCCCGAGGCCGTCGCGGGGGCGGTGTACGACGCGGCGAGCCAGTTGACGGCGTGGAAGGGCCGCACGCTAACCTATGATGCCAATGGCAGCCTCGAGTCGGACGGTCTCAAGACCTACACCTGGGACGCGCGTGGCCAACTCGCTCGGGTGAGTGACAGCCTGGCCACGCTCGCGGAGTTCACCTACGACCCGACAGGCCGGCGTTCGCGCAAGAGCGTGGCAGGGGTGACGACCGACTACCACTACAGCGGCCCCACCATCATCCAGGAGCGGCGCGGCGGGACGACCACCGGCCTGCTGACTGGCTTCGGCCTGGATGAGGTGTACAGCCGGACGACCTCCGCGGACTCGCGCGATTATCTTACCGACGCGCTCGGCTCGACGGTGGCGCTGGCTGACGGGACGGGAGCGCTGACCGCCGCTTACACCTACGAGCCCTACGGTGCGTCGGAGCTCACGGGGGATGCCTTCGGCAACACGCAGTCGTTCACGGGCCGGGAGGATGACGGCAACGGCCTCTACTACTTCCGTGCGCGCTACTACGAGCCGGAAACGGGCCGGTTCCTGCAGTCCGAGCCGATGCTGCATGAGCCGGGCTACGTCGTCGACATGGCCCTCAAGGGCCATGTCGTGCCTGCATACGCCTACGCCGCCAACAATCCGCTCTACTTCGTTGACCCCACCGGCCTCGCATTCGATGAGTTCTGCTGGGCGAAATGCATCGAAGAGGTGAACCCGCTCGAGAACAACCCCCTCTTCGGGGACGATCCATGCTCCTCGGGCTTCCCTTGGGGAACGGCCACTGCGCTCGGTACCGGGGCACTCCCAAAATTCTTCGGGTATCGGCCCGGTGCGTCGCACTTCACCAGCATCTGGCGCTACATGAATATCGGTTCGCGGAGTGCGTTCGGGCGGCCGGTATTTGCTGGCCCGACGACAAAGGCCCTGGGCCGTGGGAGTGTCTATTTGACCCTTGGCGCCGGTCTTACCTCTTGGGGTGTTATCGGGGCCTGTGCGGTCGAGTGCTCAGGGCGCTAGAAATGCAGCCATGACGAGGGCTCCAGTCGTTGACGTGGCGGCTCGGCGGCAGGCCTCGGCCCTGCTTCGGGAGTTCATGCAGGGCCGCCTTTCAAATGCGCAACTCGACACGGGTTATCCCCAGGCGTCTGCCGATCGAGCCGTGCATGAGGTCTACCGCCGAACGTGGCGCTTCCAGGACGACCTCCGGGAGTACCGAGCCGTGGGACAAGCGGCGCTGTCGCCGAGCGAGCGCGAGCTGCTACACCGGTGTGTGCTGTTCCTTGAAACGGACTTGCCCTACGAGTGGCCGTCACTCCTGGAACGCGCACGACGCTGGCTTGTGCCACGTCTTCTGGTGGGGAGCGCCGCCCGCGGTGCTCCTGAGAAAGGCGAGCCCCAGGCCTGGCCGTTCTTCAGAGAGCAGGATTGGAGGCTCGCAGCGGAGCGCGAGAGAAGAGAGGGAAGGGAGGCATGAGTCCATTGGAACGGTGCGGGCCAGGGGGTGGTCCGCGCCTCCCGGAGGTGGTTGGAAGAAACCGGGTGGCGAGTCGTGGGTTCAGTTGAGGCATTATTCTGCTGTGACTTGGGAAGATGGTCCGACAGTCAATTCTTGCTTGAAATTGTGCGCTTGCTTGCTCACTATCCGGAAAGTCAGAAAAACGTGGCGGGCCGGTAGTGAGGAAGTGTCTCGATGCTCCAGGGACGGGTGGTCCGCGAAGGCGCGGGGGCGTCAACCTTTGGGTGGCTGTTTTCCCATGCAGGGGGAACTCTCGCGCCGGCCCCGGTGGTTTCGGTAGGGCGCACCTCCAGCCCTGACTCGCATGTCCGTGCCTCGCAAGACAGGGCGCGCTTCTTCGACTCTCCATTGAGTGCGGACGGGAGGGTGGCTTTTGCCACCAGCCGCCGGCCCGGGGAGCATGGCCTCGCGGTCCTCTCGGCGGTGCATGCCCGGCACTCGACAGGCTTTGCGTGTGTCTTTCCGGTGTTCTCGCCATTCGAGCGCCAACTGGCGGGCGAGCGCGAGGTGCTGGCGGCGGCGCAGTTCCGAGGCCTCGCCCTCTTCACCCGGCGCGCGGGGCGGACCCGCTGCCACGGCGTGGAAGGTGGCGCGCTGACGAACGGGGAATCCCCTGCGGTGAAGGTGGCCCCAGGCCTCGCGCTCCGTCTGGCGGCTACGGCGCGGGAGGTCTCGCGCATGACGCTGGATGAGAGGCGGGCCGCGGTGCCATCGGGGGCGGAGGTGGCGGGGCAGGGGCGCTACGTGGCCGTGACGGCCCCCTCCATGCACGGCGGAGTCCCCACGCGGGCCCAGGCCGTCGAACGCGAGCTGTACTCCCGCACCGGCGAGGGGGCGCGGGTGGGAAAGCTGACGCCCACCGAGCAGGCCGACCTCGTGGATTTCCTGCAGACGCTGACGAGTCCGGCACGGCCCGGGGCGCCCACGGGCGCCCCGGATGCCGCCACTTCTGTTCACTCACCGCCTTTGACAACAAGGAGCCTTTCGTGAAGCGACATCTTTCGGAGCGCCACCTGTGGCTTCGCGCCATCTGGTGCTCCCTCCTGCTTACCGCCTGCGGTGGGGAGGCCCTCTCCACGCCGGCGCCAGGGACAGCCACGGTGGCCCGGGCCAGTGTCACGGCCGACGCGGGGCCTCCCGTTCACTATGCCTATGACGAGGCCCGCCGGTTGGTGGCCGTCTACGACGGCATGGGGGGCAGTGCCCAGTACGTCTATGA
>NZ_JAIQDG010000085.1 GCF_020037125.1 Myxococcus sp. RHSTA-1-4 | reverse complement strand
ACTGCGAGGGGCGAGCGCCCTGGCTCGCGGGCGGCTTTCAACGCGGCGGGACGTCCCTCAGGGTACGTGCAACGCGAGGGCCTTCATCGAGGGCCGCCCTGGCCGCGCCTTTTTCGATGGCCCGCCATGGCCCAGGCACCGCCGGGCAGCGCCTTGCCATGGGCGATTCCCTGCTGCGTCATGAATGAGTACAGGAGAGATGGAGGCCCTGTTGAAGGTGGCGGCAGGTGCAGAAGGGCCGAGGAGGGCCGCTGATGGGGGCCGCTCGGGCTGTGCACCGGGCCGGTGCAGACGCGGTGCAGCCCCCTTGGGGCACACGCCTGCTCCGCCGAGCATGTTGCTCGTCCTCACCGGCCAGGGGCTGACCGTCCTTCGGGGACCGTAGGACGGCCCGAGGCCTCCGCCTCCTTCACCAGCGTGTCGATGTCCTGGGTGTAGTCGCCGGAGCTGGGGAGCAGCACGCTCGCCCTCCGGCGCAGCTCCGCGACATACGCGCTGTCCCGGTAGAGCGCCGGGGGCGGGTCCACCCGAGGGTCCGCGGCGCCGAGATACAGCATGGCGTCGAGCTGGGCCTCCAGCGCGGGAAAGTCCTCGGGGCGGAGCGTCACCGGCGTGGGCTTGCCATCGACCATGCGGGAGATGCGGATGGTGCCGGCCATGAGGAGGGAGGAGCTCCGCGCTCCCAGGCTCGTTCCGCCCAGGTGCACGAGCGTCCCCGGGCGCCACGCCACGACCTGGGATGCGATGGCGTCCCTGGGGCCGAAGACGGTCCACACCAGGAAGGCCTTGCCCGGGTAGCGCTGGGCGAGCGCGTCACCGAGGAACGCCTGGTTGAGCGGCTGGGGTTGGAAGCCGCCTGCCGGACCGAGGCGGAGCAGGTGGCCCTTGCCGATGACAACCAGCGCGTGCCGTCCCCGGGAGAGCACTTCTTGCTCGATGAGCCGGAAGATGTGCGGATCGCGGTAGTCGTAGGCCGGAGAGAAGTCCTCCGGGGCACGGACGGCCTCCCAGTCGATGGGCGGGTCCCCGAGAAGTACTCGCAGCCGCTTCTCCGGGGGAAGCTTGCTGTTGACGTCCCGGACGGTGGCGAAGAACTGCTCGTAGAGCGGCGAGTCCCAGACGAGCAACTGCGTGGTGTCGCGCCACACGCGCCGAAGCTGCTCCGCCGGTACGGCTTCCCCGGCGACGTAGCGGTCCATGAGCGACTGGTATCGCGCGTTTCCGAACTCCACGACGATGTCCTGGAACGCACCGGGGAAGCGCGGCTCCCGGACCAGGCGGAGGAGGAAGTCATGCACCACCGCGCTGCGGTGGCTCTCACCGACCCCGACGATGGGATGGGTTCGAGCCGCGTCCAGAATCGCCGACACACCTTCGATGGGGACGGGAGCGGGCCTGGGGGACGTGGGCGCGGGGGACGCCGTCAGCAGGACACCGAGCGTGAGGACCATGGCGGTGAGCATCGAGGAAGCATACCACTCGCGGCGTCCTCTCCTTCTTCGACTCCTTCCTGGCCGCTGCCTCAAGCGCCACGCTCACCTCCTCCTCAACTGCCGCGACGGGGTTGCTGGCGGCGGAGAGCCTCGCGGTGATGGGCCCGGTGGCGCCCGCGCTGGCAGTGGAGCTCCGCGTCTGGCAAGGCCCTCAGTCGAGCCGCAGCAGGACGTCGCCATCCGGTGCCCGCAGCCACAGCAGGGCGGGCGCTGGACTCGCCCCGCTCCGTTGCACCTCCCAGACGACCCGGACCTTCTCGCCCGGCTTCACCGTCACCTGCGTCCGCCGGCGCTCGTTGAACCACAGGCTGCCCAGGGCCATCGCTTCCGTGAGGCCGTTGCTCCGCACCAGCACGGCCGCCGGAAGCGTGTCCGACTCGGGGTCCGCCGGGTCGACGCGCAGCGGCGCTCCCTTCCCCTGCTTCAGCTCCACCTCCACGCGGCACGCGCCCGTGACACTCGCCCGCCCATTCACGGGCGTGCCCCCACAGCGCGCCGCGATGACCCGGGCCTCCTGCCGTCCCTGGAGGACGGGCACCCACTCGCCCGCCTTGGGGCGGGCTTCCGCCTTCTTCCGCACGGAGGCCTCGGCCTCTTCCAGCCAGCGTGACTCGAAGGCATCGAAGCGCTCCAGCAGGGGCTGCATCCGCCTGTCCGCCCAGCCCACCAATGCGGCCACGTGGCCCAGCGCGGCCCGCGCCTGGAACACCTCCCACGTGGGGTATCCCCAGTGGTCCTCCAGCGCGCGCGGCCGGGTGCGCTCCAGCGCCCCGAGCTGCCGCTCCGCCGCGTCCAGATACCGGGGCACGTGTGCCTTCACCTGCCCCGGCAGCAACACCCCGCACGACATCTGCACGGGCCGCGATGCCGCCAGCAGCGGGAAGGCCCCCGCGTAGCGGGCCTTCATGGTGCCCACCGACTCGTTCGTGAAGACGTCCCGGTCCATGATGCGAAGGCGGGCCTCGTCCCCCTCGCGGAGCTGCACGCCGGGCATGGACAGGTACATCACGTTGCTCTCTTCGCGGCCCCGCACCGTCACCTGGGGATGGCTGCCCAGCCGCATCGAGACCAGCAGGTCCGGCGCGGCAAGGAGGTCGAGCCGCTCATTCACCACCACCACCTGGCACAGCACGACGCCCGGAGGCATCTCCTTCTCCTTCACGGGCCGGCTCGCCTCCGTGAAGAGCCCCACCGGGTCCGCGAGCTGCGGCGCCGCCGCGCTCATCTCCGGCACCCAGCTGGGAGCGGCGGCGATGTTCTCCTTCACCGTCGGCAGCCCGTCCGTGGGCGCCCGCTGCGAGGCGCTCGCCCGCTTTGGAGGCTTCACGCGCGGCGGCTCGGGCATCTCCGGCGGAGGCCAGAGCCGGGGGAGGACCGCCCGCGGGGCCTCTTCCTGCGCGGGGGCCGGCGCCGCTTGCTCCTCGAGCGGGAACGTACCCCCACAGCAGCAGCAGCCCGTCAGCTCCCAGGCGGCCACGAGGGCAAGCAACATCGCGGCGAGCGAGCGGCCCCGCCGCGGGACTGCGCTCACCGTCCCCTCCCGTACTCCTGCTTCCCGTTCCATGAGGCCTCATTGAAGCGGGTGGGAGGCCTCTCGAAAAGACAAAGGCGGTCGCTTCAGCCAGCCACCGCCCTCAGGTAGCGCTCGAAGGACGCATCGACGGCCGCTCGCCCGCCACCGAGGATGTTGCGCCCCCAGGTGTAACCGTAACGTCCTCGAAGCCGTAGGGCGCCAGGCGCTCGCGCATGCTCCGCACGTCGCCCGGCCTCATCGGGATGAAGTTGGGATAGCTGTACATGAAGGTGACGTGCCGCCGGTCGGAGACGACCAGCAGCGCGTCGCCTGGGAACAGCGCGCCCCCCCCGCGCGAGGGCCCTGCCTCCAGTAGAGGGGCATGACGGAGGCTCCAGGGGAAGGGACTTCAGCGAGGCGCCGGGGCCGGGCCCTGCTGGAACAGGACCCGGTTCGCCTCCGCGGACAGGGCGGGCTTCTTCGCGTACACGTCCTCGACGGAGTCGTAGACGCGCTGGGTGGCGGGCCGCCGGGTGATGCGCTCGAACCAGCGCTCGACGTTCGGAAAAGACGGGAGCGCCTGGCCGTGCGCCGCGTGGGGAGCGACCCAGGGGTAGCAGGCGATGTCCGCGATGGAGTACGCACCACCCGCGAGGTAGTCCCGGCCTTCGAGCCTGCGGTCCAGCACGCCATAGAGGCGTGACACCTCTCGCGTGTAGCGCTCGATGGCCGCGGGCAGGGGCTCGGGTGCGTAGACGCGGAAGTAGCCCGCCTGGCCCGCCATCGGTCCCAGTCCCGAGACCTGCCAGAACAACCACTGCAGGCACTCGAGGCGGGCGCCGCCGTCCGCGGGCAGCAACTGGCCGGACTTCTCGGCGAGATAGAGCAGGATGGCGCCGGACTCGAACACCGGCAGCGGGGCGGACCCGTACAGCGGCGCGTGGTCGACGATGGCCGGAATCTTGTTGTTGGGAGAGATGGCGAGGAACGCCGGCGCGAACTGCTCCCCGGCCGACAGGCGGACCGGAACGAGCCGGTAGGGGAGGCCGGTCTCTTCCAGGAAGAGGCGAATCTTCAGGCCGTTCGGGGTGGGGCTGAAGTACAGGTCAATCATCAGGGCACTCTGGTCGTGGCCGTGAAGTGCTGCCACGCAGGTGCCCACACTAAACAGCTTCGGGGAAGTGGCTAAAGACGGGGAGGGTTGAATGGTCAGAAGGGGGGATGGACATGAACTCTCCTCC
>NZ_JAIQDG010000084.1 GCF_020037125.1 Myxococcus sp. RHSTA-1-4 | reverse complement strand
CCTCCTGCCCCGAGTACCTCGATAGCACCGCCTGGAATGCCGCCAGCAGCACCATGAACGGCGTTGCTCCCTCACGCCGTCCGAGCACCCCCATGTCCCGCCACAGCGTCTTCGGCCACAGCGCCTGTCGGATCTCGCCACGGTACGTCTGCACCGCCGGACGCGGCTTGTCCGTGGGCAGTTCCAATGCAGCGGGAGCGCCGTCGAGCTGCTGCTTCCAGTACCCGAGCTGCGACTCCAGCACCTCGCCCTTCAGCCAGTCGCGCTGCCACACCGCATAGTCCGGGTACTGCACCGGCATCTCGGGAAGCCGCGGCGGCTGGCCCTGGGAGAATGCCTCATACAGAGAGGCAACCTCGCGCACGAGGACGCCCATCGACCAGCCGTCCGACACGATGTGGTGCATCACCAGCACCAGCACGTGCTCCTGCTCCCCGAGCCGCAGCAGCGACGTCCGCAGCAGCGGCCCCTCCGCCAGGTCGAACGGGCGGAGTGACTCCTCCTCCGCCCGGCGGCGCGCATCCTCGTCGCGCAGCGCCCGCGGATGGCCGTCCAGGTCCACGACCTCGAGTGCCACACGCCCAGCGGGAGAGATGACCTGCACGGGCAGGCCTCCCTCGGCGCGGAAGGTGGTGCGCAGGGACTCGTGTCGTCGCACCAGCTCCTCGAAGCTCCGCTCCAGTGCGCCCACGTCCAGCGGGCCCGTCAGCTTCACCACCGCGGGCACGTTGTAGAAGGCACTGCCCGGAGCGAGCTGCTCCAGGAACCAGAGCCGCTGCTGTGCGAACGACAACGGCAGGACGTTCTGCTGTTCCGGCCGCCTCTTCAGCGGCGGCGCCACGAAGCCCACACCCGCGCGTACGGCACGCTCCACCCGTTCGGCGAGCGCCGCCACGGTGGGCGCCTCGAAGAGGTCCCGCAGCGGCAGTTCGATTCCGAAAGCGCCGCGGATCCGCGAGATGGCCTGCGTGGCCAGCAGGGAATGCCCGCCCAGCTCGAAGAAGCCACTGTGTACGCTGACCTGAGCGAGCCCGAGCACCTCCGCGAAGAGGCCCGCCAGCACCTCCTCGGTTGCGTTCCGTGGCGCGGTGAAGGCTTCTGGCTCCGCCGCCAGCAGCTCCGGCACCGGCAGCGCCCCGCGATCCACCTTTCCGTTGGGAGTCAGGGGCAGCGCGTCCAACACCACGAAGGACTGCGGCACCATGTAGTCGGGCAGCGTCTTCCCCAGGAAGTCGCGGAGCGCCTCGGGCTCCACCGACGTCCCCGGCCGGGGCACGGCATACGCGACGAGCCGCTTTCCGCCCGTCTGGCCTTCGCGCGCCAGCACCACCGCCTCGCGCACCGCCGGGTGGCGCTCCAGCGCCGCCTCGACTTCGCCGGGCTCCACGCGGTAGCCGCGGATCTTGAGCTGGTGGTCCACACGGCCGAGGAACTCGACCCGGCCATCCGCCAGCAGGCGTGCCCGGTCTCCCGTCCGGTACATCCGCGCCCCCGGCACGTCTGAGTACGGATCCGGCACGAAGCGCACTGCCGTCAGGTCCGGGCGGCCCAGGTAGCCACGGCCGACGCCATCACCCCCGATGCACAGCTCCCCCGGGATGCCCGTGGGCACCGGGGACAGCCGCGCATCCAGCACATAGATGCGCGCGTTTGGAATGGGCCGGCCGAGCGGCACGGACGCGGAGACGCGCCCCTCCCCTCCGCGCTCCACCCGCAGGGTGAGCACACCCACCGTCGTCTCGGTGGGGCCGTAGTGGTTGAACACCTTCAGCCCTGACGACAGCGAGTGGATTCGGTCGGTGAGCGACCAGTCCAGCACGTCGCCGCCCAGCACCAGGCGCTGGCGTGGCAACACCCGCTCGGGCCTTCCGGATGCCAGGAGCGCCTGGAGGTGCGCGGGGACGAGCTTCAGGCAGTCCACCTGCTCGCGCTCGAAGAGTGCGGACAGCGCCGCCGGATCCGAGGCCTGCTCACGCGACACGAGGTGCAGCGCGCCACCACGGCAGAGCGCCGGGAAGACAGCGGTGTTTCCAAGGTCCGCCGCCAGCGTGGACACGGAGGCGAAGCTCGCGCCCTCCGGAAGCTCCAGCCGGCGCGAGACGCCTTCCACGTAGTTGACGAGCTGCCGGTGCTCGATGGCCACGCCCTTCGGCCGGCCCGTGGAGCCGGAGGTGAAGATGACGTACGCGAGGTTCTCCGGCACCGCCACGGGCAGCGGATTGGCGTCACTCCTGCCAGCCAGCACGGCGGCATCGGAGTCCAGACGGATCACGGCACCCGCCGTCCACCCGAGCCCGGCTGCCAGCGCCGCCTGCGTGACGAGCGCACGGGCCCCCGCGTCCGCGAGGACGCCTCGGAGGCGCTCAGTGGGGAATGCCGGGTCCAGGGGAACGTAGGCGCCGCCGGCCTTGAGGATGCCCCACAGGCCCACGAGCGCACTGGCGGAGCGGTCCAGGTACAGGCCCACCGGCACGTCTGGACCGACACCGAGCCCACGCAGGTGGTGCGCGAGCTGGTTCGCCCTGCGATTCAGCTCCCGGTACGACAGCCGGGAGTCCTCCGCGACGACGGCCTCCGCGTCGGGCGTCCGCTCCACCTGCGCCTCGAAGAGGGCGTGGATGGTGGCGGGTGGGAAGGTGGCGCGTGTGTCGTTCCACTCCACCAACAGCCGCCGCTGCTCCGTGTCGCCCAGCAGTGGCAGGTCCGCCAGCCGCGTATCCGGGGCGCGCACGGCCGCCTCCAGCAGCACCCGCAGGTGCCCCGCGAGCCGGTCCATCGTGTCGCGCTCGAACAGGTCGCGGTTGTAGACGACGGTGACGGAGAGCCCCTGGGGCTGCTCGGTCATCTCGACGGACAGGTCGAACTTGGACGTCCGGGCCTCCGCGTTCATGCCCGCCAGCGTCAGTCCCGGCAGCCGCAGCTCCGTCGCCGGCGTGTTCTGGAGGATGAACATCACCTGGAACAACGGGCTCCGGCTCAGGTCCCGCTCCGGCTTGAGCGCTTCGACCAGCCGCTCGAAGGGGACGTCCTGGTGCGCATACGCCCCGAGCGTGACCTCACGTGCCTGATGCACGAACTGCCGGAACGTGGGGTTGCCGTCGAGCCTCGCGCGCAGCACCAGCGTGTTGACGAAGAAGCCGATGAGGCCCTCCGTCTCCGCCCGGGTGCGGTTGGCGATGGGCGAGCCCACGCACACGTCGTCCTGCCCCGAGTAGCGCGAAAGCACTGTCTGGAACGCCGCCAGCAGCACCATGAAGGGCGTGGCACCCTCACCGTGCGCCAGTGCCTTCACGGACTCCCAGAGCTCTCTCGGCCACTGGAAGTCGCGGCTCTCTCCGCCGAAGGTCTGCACCGCCGGCCGGGGCTTGTCCGTGGGCAGCTCCAGCGCCCTGGGCGCACCCTGGAGCTGCTGCTTCCAGTACGCGAGCTGGGCGTCCAGCACCGCGCCCGCGAGCCACTCCCGCTGCCAGACCGCGTAGTCCGCGTACTGGAGGGGCAGCTCGGGCAGGGGCGACGGCAGGCCCTGCGCGCACGTTTCGTACAGGGCGCCCATCTCGCGGATGAGCACGTCCATCGACCAGCCGTCCGAGACGATGTGGTGCATCACCAGCACCAGCACGTGCTCCTGCTCCGAGAGCTTGAGCAGCGTGGTCCGCAGCAGCGGGCCCTGCTCCAGGTTGAACGGGCGCTGGGCCTCCAGCTCGATGAGCCGCGTCGCTTCCGCCGAACGCTCCGCCTCGGGCGCGCTGCTCAGGTCCTCGACTCGAAGGTGCACACGCGCCTTGGGCGAGATGACCTGCACCGGCGATCCATTCCTGTCCTCGAAGGTCGTGCGCAACGACTCGTGCCGGAGCACCAGCGCCTCGAAGGCCTGCTCCAGGGCTTCGACCTTCACCACGCCCGTCAGCTTCACCGCGACGGGGATGTTGTAGGAGTGGCTGCCCGGCTCCAGCTGGTCCAGGAACCACAGCCGTTGCTGCGCGAAGGACAGCGGCAGCGCGCTCGTGCGAGGCACCCGCTCGAGGGGCGGAGCCTTCAGACCCGGCGCGGTGGTGAGTGTCTGCTCCAGGCGTCCGGCCAGCTTCTCCACCGTGGGAGCCTCGAAGACGTCCCGCAGCGGCAGCTCCACCCGGAATGCCTCGCGCACCCGGGAGACCAACTGTGTGGCCAGGAGTGAGTGCCCGCCCAGCTCGAAGAAGTCCCCGTGCAGGCCTACGTCCTTGACGTTCAGCACCTCCGCGTAGATGGTCGCCAGCTTCTTCTCCGTCTCCGTCCGCGGCGCCTCGAAGCTCTCCGAAGCGGACACCTGGAGGTCCGGCGCGGGCAGGGCCTTGCGGTCCACCTTGCCGTTGGGCGTCAGCGGCAGCACGTCCAGCACCACGTACGCCGA
>NZ_JAIQDG010000083.1 GCF_020037125.1 Myxococcus sp. RHSTA-1-4 | reverse complement strand
CCCCAACCACCGACGCACCTCACGCAGCCTGCTCGGTCTCCCCGTTCACCCCTCGGGGCCCTGACGCAGTAGTGTTAGGCAGCATCTTCGCGATCTGGTGGCCGTGCATGAGCCGAAGGTTCCCGCGCTTGAGCGGCTGAGCACCATCATCCGCGAGAGCGGCAAGCGGTCAGTCGTCGCGTCGCTTCGCGCCCATGGCACCGGTAAGAACCTGACGGCGTTCTCGCGAATGCTCTTCGGGAATCCACCCGCCGACGGCGCGGCATGGGAACAGGCGATCGGGCGCATCCACCGTCAGGGACAGCTCGCCGACGAGTGCGAAGTCGAGCTGTACCAGCACACCGACGAGCTGATTGACGCATTCCGGAAGGCACGCGACTTCGCGCGTTTCATCGAAGAAACGGAAGGCACGCGACAGAAGCTGTGCTTCGCGGCATACAATTGACATGACCTCCGGCAGATTTGGCCCTCATGTAGTGAGATTGTTCTTGATAAGATAGCGAACCACGCGCCTCTTGTCTGAGTCGGAAAGATACATACGGTAAACCTCGTCGCCGATATCGTCTCCAATGGCGGCGGCGATTGGCATCGCCAGTGCCCCGGGCGTTGCTGTGTACTCCTCTTGCACAGCATTAATGAACCTTAGCGCGTCCTGAAAATGACCGCCGATCTTTTCGTGCCAGACTGGAATGGCTTCCTTTAAGAAGTGCGGATCATCAATACGCTTTCCTCCGACCACGTAGTTAACGCGTTCTCGTAAAACTTGGGCTCTTTCAAGATCCTTGACGTATCGAGCTTTCAGAAGACCTCTTTTCACGAGCTTTTCTTTAAGCATTTTCTGGAGTCTGCCATGATTCATCCGCTTGACTTGTCCAGGCTTTGTTGCGCAGTCGATACACAGCATTGCGACGCCCATGTGAAAGAGCGAGTAGTAAATGCCGACGAAGGGCAAAATCGCGCTTCCGTTCTTCTGGAAAGTTCCAAAGGCAGTCTCCCGGAAGACGACGGCACTCAGTAGCCGCTCCGAACACAAAGAGAATCGTCTTTCCCAATCATCGCTTTGGCTAGGATTGGTCGGCCGCAACGACGCGGTGAGAGATTTTCTGTAGCTACGACTCAACTTCAAAGCGGCGTGGGACATGTTGTTTCCAATCAATATGTTGGTGATCGTTCTGCGCCATGGACGGCTACGGGCTCACCAGGACGATACCACAGTCGACTCTAGTCAATGGCGGCAAGGCGGCCTATCGAGCACTTTAGAGGGTTCGGCTTGAGGGGCCTTTCGCGCTCCGGACGTGCGCGGTGCCGCAGTCCAAACTCGGCTCAGCCGTAAGTTCGATGCCTGCGTAGGCCCCGAACCACGCACGGAAAGCGCACGCGTTTAGGGCCTGTCGGCGCT
The DNA here is from genome assembly GCF_020037125.1 of Myxococcus sp. RHSTA-1-4. GTDB lineage: Bacteria > Myxococcota > Myxococcia > Myxococcales > Myxococcaceae > Myxococcus. Next base: position 3,374 of record NZ_JAIQDG010000083.1, on the reverse strand, counting down.
CGCTACGCGCTGCCGCCGACACAACCCCAAGCGAAGGAAGCAAGCAACGTGAACAACGCACTGACGAAGATCGCGACCGATCAGGCGGCGGGTGGGCGCTATCCGCGCTTCGGTCGCTACCTCCTGGAAGTGGAGGTCATCCGCACGAAGGAAGGCTTCAAGGGTGACAGCGCGATCGCCGAGCTGAAGGTTCGCGAGTCCGCGCCCCTGACGGGCGGCGAGGCTGCGAGCCGGCCGGGCGAGACGGTCGACTACGTCGAGAACCTGACCGACCAGAAGAAGGGCGGCGGCGGGCGCTTCAAGTCGTTCCTGATGACGCTCGTCGGCGCGGACGAATTCGAGTTCGCGAACCCGGCCGTGCTGAAGAAGTTCTTCGACGAGCGCCAGGCCGGCACCCACCTGTTGATCGGGTGCGAGGTCTACCCGAAGCAGCTCCCCGCGAAGGATGGGCAGCCGGGCAAGGTCATCAGCGGCTACCGCTGGACGCACGTCGAGCTGAACGACGAGCAGCTCGCGCAGGTCGAGCAGTCGCGCAAGGCGAGCAAGCTCCCGACGCTCGCCGACGCGCTCAAGTAGCGGCAGCACGGGCGTGCTCGGAGTCGAAGGAGCCGGCTCCGAGCACGCTTATGTCGTCCTATGACTCAAGGGTTCTGCTTCGTCCGGTCTCGCTTGCGGCCGTTCGGAGGGTTGTAGGCAATGAAGGCGTCTTCAACCGTAAAACCCTGTAGCCTAACAATTGAGGGGTGGGCATCGTGAATGGCGTTTAGCTTTCGAATAAGCCCTTCGTCATCCGTAATGAGCATTCCACACTTTCCCCCAAACGAAGCAACATAGGCATCGATAAAGTCGTTTTGGTCAAACTCCAGAAGTCGACCATACCGCTTAAAGTTCTTCTCGCGCTCCTCCTCGGTGAGTGTCGCCGAAAAATCAGCCAAGCGCGTCAACAGGGCGTAAGTCCAAGTGCAGTTGAATGAGGATGGCCGTTCCTTTGCCAACCGAACGTCATCAGCTGGGCGATTAAGGACATTGACAAGCAAGCGACTGACTACATCGTCACACTGATCAAGAGCCTTTTCCGTTCCGAATTGCACAAGACTTTCTTTGATCTCATCGCGAAACACAGGGTTAGACTCGTACTCAGCTCTGCATCTAGCTACTTTCGCGTCGTGCTCCTTTCGCAACTCTGCCTTGGCAGCTTCCCAATCTTCGCGGGCCGCCTTCAGCTCTGCGACAAGCTCGCCCTTTGCGATTGAATCACTTACCAATTTATCTATTGCATTTGCGGGTGCAGATTGAACCCGCCCAGCACTTTCCCATTCGCAACGGATCGACGAGAACCTGCCGGGTCCGAAGAACTTAACGCGCTCGCCAAACCTTCTGTATAAATTTTGAAATGCCGTCAGCACAGCTATTTGCCTAGCAGGCTTTCTGGGGGCGAGCATTTCATATAGCGACAGAAGCGAAAACCAGATGTCGCCTTGGTCGGGATACTCCACCAGCAGGTCAGTCAGCCCAAAGAGTGTTCGCTCTGCAAGCGGACTGTTCGCCCGGATGACGTTGCTGTCAAAGAGCACGTCGGCGTTGTGAACCTGCCTGGGCTTCTCAAGCACTCTGAATTGCTTTTTTTCTGTCGTGTCTGTCATGGGCGGATCCTATCACACGGAGGGTCTACGGCAATCCTGACAGCCCATCAACGCAGGCAGCCAATAGAGGCGCGCGGCTTGAAGATTTGGTCGTTTGACACTGAGACCCATCGCAAGCGCCCGGGCCTGATGGCGCCCCCTCTTGTGTGCGGCAGCGTGGCGACGCGCGACCCCGGGAGCGAGTGGCTACTCGACAAGGCGCAGGCCCGGCACTTTTTCAGCAACACGATTGCCGACCCCGACGTGCATATCGTCGGCGCGAATCTCGCCTTCGACCTCGGGGTGATGGCGGCAGACAACCCGCGTTTGATTGAGCCCATCTTTGCGGCGCTCGACGCGGGGCGGCTACATGACGTGGCGATCCGCGAAGCGTTGATCGACATCGCGTAGGGGCTTCACGGCGTCGACCCGACGACCGGGCGGAAGCTCGACGATGACGAAGGCGCTCGATACCCGCTCGCGCTGCTCGTGAAGCGCTACTTCGGCGTCGATATCAGCGAGGACAAAAAGAACCCGAACGAGCGGCACGCTGTAGGCGGCGACGTGATCGGACGGCAGCAGGTACGCGACGAGCAGCTCGCTCTCCCATCCCCCGGGCGCCCCTTCACCCAGTCGGGATCGGCACTGTGCGAGCTGCCCCGGTGTCACGCCGTCGGGTTAGTAGGTGATCGAGCTGAACGCCTTCGGCTGGCGCAGCTTGAAGTCGCCCTTCACGATCGCTCGGATGGTCGTCTCGTCGTACTCGGCGCGGGTGTCGTGCTCGGAGAGGATCAGGTTCTCGTCGATCCCGTAGATGAATTGGCGCCAGTCGGTACAGAACGTGATTCGCGTCACCGGGACGCGCGTCGTCATCACGAAGGGGAATCCGCAAATCGTGCCCTTGTCGAGCATCTCCTGACGGAAGATGAAGATGCCCGAATCCTTGAGCTGCATCAGCGCGGTCGCGCGGGTCGGGTGAATGACCCACGCTGCCGTGCCCATGCGAACGTGAGCGGTCAGCGGCAGCTCAACTGTTACCGCGCACCCTGGTTGAGGGAGCGAGGCCCGAGTTCGAGCCGGCTGCGTGATGGGGTCGCGCCGCCCGCCCATCGTCGGCGAGAAACTGGAGCGCCGCGCCCGCTGATGTAGCAGGCGGCCAGGAGGACGGGGAGGAAGGTGCGCAGAGGGTGCGGCAACACCCTCATGCGCGGGCCCCGGAAACCCCTGCGAAAAGAGAACCGGGACACCCGAGGAGTCGTCCGTTTCGAGGGCGACGTCAAGAACTGGCCGCCCTCCGTGGACGAGGGACGGCCGAGGCGCTGCGTGGCGTGTGGGCGCGGAGCCTACGAAGGCGGCGGGCTGGGCCTCCATGGACACGGGCTCGTCGAGCGCCAGCAGCGCGGCCCGCCGACTCCGGAGGGGGCGCCGGAATGCCGGGGGGTGCTGTGCCGCCGCTACCGCTGCAAGCCCTGTGGCGCGGTGATGCGCGTGGTGCCGCCGTCCGTCGCTCGCCGCAAGCACTTCAGCGGGGAGGCGATTGCCTTCGCCCTGGCGCTGTGGGCCCTGTGCGGCCTCGGCGCGGAGGAGGTGCGGCGGCGGACGAGCGACTGGACGCGTCGCGGGGACGCCGCCCGTGGCTGGCGGTCGCTCGCGAGGTGGGCGCGGCAGCTCCGGGCGCGGGAGCTGTTCGGCGCACTCCACCTCGGCGCGGTGGCGGACGGGCCTCGGGCGCTCGCGGCCCGCGCGGCGCAG
>NZ_JAIQDG010000082.1 GCF_020037125.1 Myxococcus sp. RHSTA-1-4 | reverse complement strand
AACGACAAGGTGGACCGCAAGGCCCTGCCCGCTCCCGACGCGGCGCGGGCCTCCCCGGCCGAGTCCTACGTCGCCCCGTGCAACCCCACCGAGGAGAAGCTCGCCGCGCTCTGGGGCGACGTGCTGCGCGTATCGCGCGTGGGCGTGTACGACAACTTCTTCGAGCTGGGCGGCCACTCGTTGCTCGCCACCCAGGTCATCTCCCGCATCCGCTCCACCTTCGGCGTGGAGCTGCCGCTGCGGGCCCTCTTCGAGGCGCCCACCGTGGCCGCCCTGGCCTCGCGCATCGAGGCCGTCCGGCTGGAGGCCCAACCGGTCCAGGCGCCCGACCTCACCTCCATGCAGCGCGACGGGGTGCAGCCCGTGTCCTTCGCGCAGCAGCGCCTGTGGTTCATCGACCAGCTCCAGCCTGGCAGCCCCACCTACAACATGCCCACCTTCGTGCGCATGGAGGGGGCGCTCGACGTGGACGCCCTGCGGCGCGGCTTCGATGAGCTGGCGCGCCGTCACGAGGCGCTTCGCACCACCTTCACCCAGCAGGATGGGCAGCCCTTCCAGCGCATCTCCCCCACCGGCACGCTGCCGCTGGAGCTGGTGGACCTCAGCGGCCTGGAGCCCCACGCCGCCCGCGCCGAACTGGAGCGGCACCTGCGCGAGGACACCCTCCAGCCCTTCGACCTCGCCACCGGGCCGCTGCTCCGCGCTCAACTGCTGAAGCTGGGCCCCTCCGAGCACGTGCTCGCCCTCAACATGCACCACATCGTCTCCGACGGCTGGTCCATGGGCGTGCTGGTGCGTGAGGTCGCCGCCCTCTACGACGCCTTCTCCCAGGGCAAGCCCTCTCCACTTCCGCCGCTGCCACTCCAGTACGCCGACTACGCCGTCTGGCAACGCGGATGGCTCCAGGGCGCCGTGCTCGATGAGCAGCTCGGCTACTGGCGGCAGCAGCTCTCCGGCGTCTCCACGCTGGAGCTGCCCACCGACAAGCCCCGTCCTCCCGTGCAGACCTTCCGCGGCGCGGACGTGCCCGTCGCGCTCCCGCTCGCCACGTCCGAGGCACTCCAGGCGCTGTGCCAGCAGGAGGGGGCCACGCCCTTCATGGCCCTGCTCGCGGCCTTCCAGGTGCTGCTGTCGCGCTACTCCGGCCAGCAGGACATCGCCGTCGGCTCTCCCATCGCCGGCCGCCAGCGCGGTGAGCTGGAGGACCTCATCGGCTTCTTCGTCAACACCCTCGTGCTGCGCGCCCACGTCGAGGACCACGCCTCCTTCCTCCACCTGCTGCGACAAGTGAAGGAAGGCTCGCTGGGCGCGTACGCGCACCAGGACGTCCCCTTCGAGCGGCTGGTGGAGGAGCTGCAGCCCACCCGCGACATGAGCCGCGGCCCGCTCTTCCAGGTGACGTTCGCCTTGCAGAACACGCCCATGTCCCCGGCCCGGGGCACGGGACTGGTGCTGCGCCCGCTGGAGGTGGAGAACCCCACCATCAAGTTCGAGCTCGAGATGATTCTCGCGGAGACGCCGGAGGGACTCCGCGGCTCGCTGCGGTACAACACCGACCTCTTCGAGCACGCCACCGCGCTGCGGATGGCGGAGCACTTCCGGGTCCTGGTGGAGGCGCTGGTCTCCCGGCCCGAGGCCCCCCTGGCCTCCGTCTCCCTGCTGAGCGGCGCCGAGCGCCAGCAGGTCCTGGTGGACTGGAACGCCACCGCCATGGACTTCCCGCGGGACACCTGCGTCCACCAGCGCGTGGAGGAGCAGGCCCGGCGCACGCCGGACGCGGTGGCGGTGGAGTCCGACGGCGCACGGCTCACCTACCGTGAGCTGGACGCGCGCGCCAATCAGGTCGCCCATGGGCTGCTGCACCGGGGCGTCCGCTCCGGCGACCGGGTGGCGCTCTGCGTCCAGCGCTCGCCCGAAATGGTGGTGGGCCTGCTGGGCATCCTCAAGGCCGGTGCCGCCTACGTGCCGCTGGCTCCGGACTACCCGCGCGAGCGGCTCGCCTTCATGCTCCAGGACTGCCGCGCCCGCGTGCTCCTCACGCAGCGGGAGCTGGCCGGCCTGCTGCCCGAGGGCACGGACGTGGTGTGCCTCGACTCCGGCGAGGCGCCGCGCTCCCTCGAGGAGACGCTCGCGCCGTCCGTCACCGTGCCGCCGGAGAGCCCCGCCTACGTCATCTACACGTCGGGCAGCACGGGCCAGCCGAAGGGCGTCGTCATCCCCCATGGGGCCCTGGCCAACCACATGGCGTGGTTCCTCTCCGCCTTCGGCATCACCGCCGGAGACAGGGTGCTGCAGAAGACGCCGCTGAGCTTCGACGCCTCCGTCTGGGAGTGCTGGGCGTCGCTGATGGTGGGCGCGCCGCTCGTCCTCGCTCCGCCGGAGGCCCACCGCGACCCGGCCGCCCTGGTGGCGTGCGTGGTGCGCCAGCGCATCACCCACCTCCAGGTGGTGCCCTCCATGCTCCGCTTCATGCTGGAGGAGGAAGGCCTGCTGAACGCCACGCACCTGCGCTGGCTGTTCTGCGGCGGCGAGGCCCTGGCTACCGAGCTGGCCACGCGCATGCGGGCGCGACTGCCCCAGACGCGGCTGGTCAACCTGTACGGCCCCACCGAGACCACCATCGACGCCACGTCGGCGGCGGCCACCGGGCAGGAGACCGGCGCCACCGTGCCCGTTGGCCGGCCGGTGGCCAACACCCGGGTGTACGTGCTGGATGGGCACCTGCGGCCCGTGCCGCCGGGAGCCCCCGGAGAGCTGTTCATCGGCGGCGCGCAGCTCGCCCACGGCTACCTGGGCCAGCCCGCGCTCACCGCGGAGCGCTTCGTGCCCGACCCGTACTCGGCCGCCGCCGGCGAGCGCCTGTACCGCACCGGAGACAGGGTGCGCTGGCTGCGCGACGGCACGCTGGAGTACCTGGGCCGCCAGGACTCCCAGGTGAAGGTGCGCGGCTTCCGCATCGAGCCGGGCGAGGTGGAGGCCGCGGTGCGCGCCCACGCCGCCGTCCGTGACGCGGTGGTGATGGTCCGCGAGGACGCGCCGGGCCAGCAGCGGCTGGTGGCCTACGTCGTCCCCGCGCGGGAGGGCGCCACGGGCCCGGTGCCCGGCGCGGCGGAGCTGCGGGAGTGGCTGCGCGAGCGCATGCCCGAGTACATGGTGCCGTCCGCCTTCGTGACGCTGGAGGCGCTGCCGCTGACGCCCAACGGCAAGGTGGACAGGAAGGCGCTGCCCGTGCCGGAGGCGGCGCTACCGGAGGGTGGAGGCGCCCCGGTGGCGCCGCGAGACCCGACGGAGGAGCTGCTGGCCGGCCTCTTCGCCCGGGTGCTGCGCGTGGAGCGCGTGGGCATCCACGACAGCTTCTTCGAGCGGGGGGGACATTCGCTGCTGGCCACCCAGCTCGCTTCCCGCGTGCGCGCCGCGTTCGGGGTGGACCTGCCGCTGCGGACCTTCTTCGAAGCACCCACCGTGGCCTCGCTCGCGCCGCGCATCTCGGCCGCGCGGAGCGCGCAGGCGGCGGGAGTCCCTGCCCTGGTGCCCGTGCCGCGCACCGGCCCGCTGCCGCTGTCCTTCGCCCAGCAGCGCCTGTGGGTCATCGACCAGATAGAACCCGGCAACACGGCATACAACCTCCCCACCGCCCTGAGCATCCTCGGGGACCTGGATGTGGCCGCGCTGGAGAAGGCCTTCACCGCCCTGGTGGAGCGCCACGAGTCGCTGCGCACGCTCTTCGCCGTCCAGGGCGATGAGCCCGAGCAGCGCATCCTGCCGTCCTCGGACTTCCGGCTGACGGTGGTGGACCTGGAGGACACCGTCCCCGCTGCTGAGCGGCGGGCCCGGGCGGAGCAGCTCGCGGCCGAGGAGACCCGCCGGCCGTTCGACCTGGAGCGCGGGCCGCTGATGCGCGCCTCGCTGCTGCGGCTCGACGCCCGGGAGCACGTGCTGGTGGTGACGATGCACCACATCGTCTCGGACGGCTGGTCCATGGGCGTGCTGGTGCGCGAGGTCGCCGCGCTGTACGGCGCCTTCGCCTCCGGACGCGAGCCTCGGCTCCCGCCCCTCCCCATCCAGTACGCCGACTTCGCCGCATGGCAGCGGGCCTGGCTGAAGGGCGAGGTGCTGAAACAGCAGCTCGGGTACTGGCGCCAGCAGCTCTCCGGCGCCGCGCCCATGCTGGAGCTGCCCACCGACAAGCCCCGGCCCGCCGTCCAGTCCATCCGGGGTGTCCACCTGCCGGTGCACGTGCCCGCCGCGCTGATGCGGCGCCTGGAGGCGCTGTGCCAGCACGAGGGCGTCACGCCCTTCATGGCCCTGCTCGCCGTCTGGCAGGTGCTGCTGGCCCGCTACTCCGGACAGGACGACATCTCCGTCGGCTCTCCCATCGCCGGCCGCACCCGCCAGGAGACCGAGGGCCTCATCGGCTTCTTCGTCAACACCCTCGTCCTGCGGACCCGCGTGGACTCCCGCTCCACCTTCCGCGAGCTGCTCGCACGGGTGCGCACCACCACCCTCGGCGCCTATGAGCATCAGGACGTCCCCTTCGAGAAGCTCGTGGAGGAGCTGCAACCGCAGCGCAGCCTCAGCCACTCGCCGCTGTTCCAGGTGATGCTCGTCCTGCAGAACACTCCGAGCGGGAGCATGGAAGTGGCGGGCGGGCCGGGAGGCACTCCGCCGCTGGAGCTACGGCCCGTGGATGCCGAGCTCCAGACCGCGAAGTTCGACCTGACGCTGTCCGTGGGACAGACGCCGGAAGGACTGTCCGGCACGCTGAGCTACCGCACGGACCTGTTCGAGCGGCCCACCATCGCCCGCATGGTGGAGCACCTCACCACCCTGCTGGAGGCCGCCGTCTCCTCTCCGGAGACTCGCGTCGGC
>NZ_JAIQDG010000081.1 GCF_020037125.1 Myxococcus sp. RHSTA-1-4 | reverse complement strand
AAAAAGAATCCGGCAGCGACCTACTCTCCCACGCGGTTTCCCGCGGAGTACCATCGGCTCTGGAGGGCTTAACTTCCGTGTTCGGGATGGGAACGGGTGTGACCCCTCCGACATTGCCACCGGAAAATGAGTGACTCGTACATACAAAGGGTAAGTTTCAATTCTGCGAGTGAAGCCTCGCTGCGCCTTGAAGCCGCTTCCAGGCGAGTGCGTTACTCGCACTCGAGCCTCGGCCTTGGTCCCGAATCCCTTACGCCCCGAAAGGAGGCATGGAAGAGAACGGGGAAAGTAAGCCGCTCGACCCATTAGTACCGGTTAGCTCAACGTGTTACCACGCTTACACACCCGGCCTATCAACGTCGTAGTCTTCGACGGGTCTTCAGGGGCTTGCGCCCGGGATACCTGGTCTTGAGGTCGGTTTCCCGCTTAGATGCTTTCAGCGGTTATCCAATCGGCACATGGCTACCCAGCGATGCCTCTGGCGAGACAACTGGTACACCAGCGGTGCCTCCAACCCGGTCCTCTCGTACTAAGGTCAGAGCCTCTCAAGTATCCTACGCCCACAGCAGATAGGGACCAAACTGTCTCACGACGTTTTGAACCCAGCTCGCGTACCGCTTTAATTGGCGAACAGCCAAACCCTTGGGACCTGCTCCAGCCCCAGGATGCGATGAGCCGACATCGAGGTGCCAAACCTCCCCGTCGATGTGAACTCTTGGGGGAGATAAGCCTGTTATCCCCGGAGTACCTTTTATCCGTTGAGCGATGGCCCTTCCATTCAGGACCACCGGATCACTATGACCTGCTTTCGCACCTGCTCGAGATGTCTCTCTCGCAGTCAAGCTCCCTTATGCCATTGCACTCGCCGCCCGGTTTCCAATCGGGCTGAGGGAACCATCGCGCGCCTCCGTTACTTTTTGGGAGGCGACCGCCCCAGTCAAACTACCCACCAGACAGTGTCCCAATCCCGGCTTACGGGACATGGTTAGACACCAGAAATCAACAGGGTGGTATTTCACCGTTGCCTCCACCGAACCTAGCGGCCCGGCTTCAAAGGCTCCCACCTATCCTACACAGTCAATCCCTAGTGTCACTGTCAAGTTGTAGTAAAGGTTCACGGGGTCTTTCCGTCTTGCTGCGGGTAAACTGCATCGGCACAGCTATTTCAATTTCGCTGAGTCCCTCTCCGAGACAGCGCGGAAGTCGTTACTCCATTCGTGCAGGTCGGAACTTACCCGACAAGGAATTTCGCTACCTTAGGACCGTTATAGTTACGGCCGCCGTTTACTGGGGCTTCGGATCATCGCTTCGCCTTGCGGCTGACGAATCCCCTTAACCTTCCAGCACCGGGCAGGAGTCAGACCCTATACGTCGGCTTGTCGCCTTCGCAGAGTCCTGTGTTTTTGGTAAACAGTCGCTACCGCCATTTCTCTGCAACCTCTCTCGGCTTCGGCTGTACGCCTACACCTACCAGAGGCCCACCTTCTTCCGAAGTTACGGTGGAAATTTGCCTAGTTCCTTGGAGGAGAGTTCTCTCAAGCGCCTTAGGATTTTCTCCTCACCCACCTGTGTCGGTTTACGGTACGGACACCCTATGAGCTCCCTACGGGACTTTTCTCGGAAGCCGAGCATCAGCGACTTACCCCTGACGGGGCGCCATGGGGTCTCGGGGATGGCTGCCGCGCCTTTATTCGTACGCGACACCCCTACACCTTTAGACTGACACAACCACCGGTCAGCTCGCCTAGCTTTCTCCGTCCTCCCTTAGTTCAACGCTCACAAGATGGCGCAGGAATATTAACCTGCTTTCCATCACCTACGCCTTTCGGCCTCGGCTTAGGTTCCGGCTAACCCTGGGAAGATTAACTTGACCCAGGAAACCTTGGGTTTACGGCGAGGGGGTTTCTCACCCCCTTTATCGCTACTCATTTCGGCATCAGCACTCCCAGTCGCTCCAGCCGCCTTTTCAGTCGACCTTCGCTGCAACTGGGACGCTCCCCTACCGCCATGCGTTTTGCGCATGACCCGAAGCTTCGGCACTAGTCTTGAGCCCCGTTACATTTTCGGCGCGGCCTGTCTTGACCAGTGAGCTATTACGCTTTCTTTAAAGGATGGCTGCTTCTAAGCCAACCTCCTGGTTGTCAATGACCTGCCACATCCTTTCTAGTGTTCACTTAGACTAGATTTGGGGGCCTTAGCTGTCGGTCTGGGTTATTCCCCTCTTGCCAATGGACGTTATCACCCACTGACTGCGTCCCGGGATAACAATTACCGGCATTCGGAGTTTGATACGGTTTGGTAATCTGGTGAGACCCCTAGCCGTTTCAGTGCTCTACCTCCGGTATTGAATTACCCGAGCCGATACCTAAATATCTTTCGGGGAGAACCAGCTATCACGGAGTTTGATTGGCCTTTCACCCCTACACACAGCTCATCCCAGAAATTTTCAACTTTCATGAGTTCGGTCCTCCATGCGGTGTTACCCGCACTTCAACCTGGCCATGTGTAGATCACCCCGCTTCGGGTTATAATACACGCAACTGAATCGCCCTCTTAGGACTCGCTTTCGCTCCGGCTCCACCTAACGGCTTAGCCTCGCTACGTATATTAAGTCGCCGAATCATGATGCAAAAGGTACGCCCTCGCACTGCCTTGCGGCGTAGTGCTCGGACTGCTTGTAGACATGCGGTTTCAGGTTCTTTGGACTCCCCTTGCCGGGGTTCTTTTCACCTTTCCCTCGCGGTACTAGTTCACTATCGGTCGCCAAGGAGTATTTAGCCTTACCGGATGGTCCCGGCAGATTCAGGCAGGATTGCACGTGTCCCGCCTTACTTGGGTACCCCGCTCGGCCCCAACCAGCTTTCGCGTACGCGACTATCACGCTCTTTGGTGCGCCTTTCCAGACGCTTCCGCTAGCCAGTCAAGGTCCTACCGCGGACCCACTACCCCGAAGCCACTTGCGTGACTCCGGTTTGGGCTTCTCCCATTTCGCTCGCCACTACTTTGGGAATCACTCGTTGTTTTCTCTTCCTCAGGGTACTGAGATGTTTCACTTCCCCTGGTTAGCTCCAGCCAGCCTATGGATTCAGCTGGTGGTAACGCCGCTATTCGCAGCGCTGGGTTTTCCCATTCGGACATCTCCGGATCAACGCTCGGTTGACAGCTCCCCGGAGCTTTTCGCAGCCACCCACGTCCTTCATCGCCTCTTGGCACCTAGGCATCCACCGCACGCCCTTAGTAGCTTACTTACCCTGATCTCTTTCACACCCGCCTCCCGGCGGATTGTCGAAACTCGAGACCAAGGCCCAGACCCCTGCTCTTCGCAGCAGACCTGGAAGGACTTCTTTACGCTTGTAGATGCTGGTTTGCGCTCTGGATGTGCCGAAGCCTCCCGGCCTCACCACACCCGGCAAATCAGCCTCTGCGAGAACTTCTCTCAGCAGAAATTGAACTTACCCTTCGTATGACTCGGTCCTTCAAAACCAAACAGCAAGCCCGGAGTAGAGAGTCAGATTGTGACTCGGAAACGTTGACCTGGTCGACCTTCGCAGCCCGAAGGCTGCTGGCATCGCCTACTCGCACCGAAGTGCGTGTCCGATGCCCGGTCTCCTTAGAAAGGAGGTGATCCAGCCGCAGGTTCCCCTACGGCTACCTTGTTACGACTTCACCCCAGTTACCGACCACTCCTTGGGCACCTCTTGGTGAGATGACTTCTGGAGCAATCGACTCCCATGGTGTGACGGGCGGTGTGTACAAGGCCCGGGAACGTATTCACCGCAGCGTGCTGATCTGCGATTACTAGCGATTCCGCCTTCATGGAGTCGAGTTGCAGACTCCAATCTGAACTGAGACCGGTTTTATGCGATTAGCTCCCCCTCGCGGGTTGGCAACGCTCTGTACCGGCCATTGTAGCACGTGTGTAGCCCTGGTCATAAAGGCCATGAGGACTTGACGTCATCCCCACCTTCCTCCGGTTTAACACCGGCAGTCCCTCTAGAGATCCACTTGCGTGGCAACTAAAGGCGAGGGTTGCGCTCGTTGCGGGACTTAACCCAACATCTCACGACACGAGCTGACGACAGCCATGCAGCACCTGTCTCTCGGTTCCCTTGCGGGCACTCCCTCATCTCTGAAGGATTCCGAGGATGTCAAGACCAGGTAAGGTTCTGCGCGTTGCGTCGAATTAAACCACATGCTCCACCGCTTGTGCGGGCCCCCGTCAATTCCTTTGAGTTTTAGTCTTGCGACCGTACTTCCCAGGCGGAGAACTTAATGCGTTAGCTTCGGCACCGCGGGGGTCAACTCCCACGACACCTAGTTCTCATCGTTTACGGCGTGGACTACCAGGGTATCTAATCCTGTTTGCTCCCCACGCTTTCGCGTCTCAGCGTCAGTTACCGTCCAGGTGGCCGCCTTCGCCACCGGTGTTCCTCCCCATATCTACGAATTTCACCTCTACTTGGGGAATTCCGCCACCCTCTCCGGCACTCAAGCACGACAGTTTCGGGCGCACTTCCTCAGTTGAGCTGAGGGCTTTCACACCCGACTTGTCACGCCGCCTACACGCGCTTTACGCCCAATAATTCCGAACAACGCTTGCACCCTCTGTATTACCGCGGCTGCTGGCACAGAGTTAGCCGGTGCTTCTTCTCCCGGTACCGTCAAGCCGTTGGATGTTAGCCAACGGGTTTTCGTCCCGGTCGAAAGTGCTTTACAATCCGAAGACCTTCATCACACACGCGGCGTTGCTGCGTCAGGCTTTCGCCCATTGCGCAAAATTCCCCACTGCTGCCTCCCGTAGGAGTCTGGACCGTGTCTCAGTTCCAGTGTGGCTGATCGTCCTCTCAGACCAGCTACCCGTCGTTGCCTTGGTGGGCCATTACCCCGCCAACTAGCTGATGGGCCGCGGACTCATCTGGTTGTGATAGCTTGTATACAGAGGCCACCTTTTCCCTCAGTCTCCGAAGAGACCGTGGGCTTATCCGGTATTAGCCAATCTTTCGACTGGTTATCCCGGGCATCCAGGCAGATTATCCACGTGTTACGCACCCGTGCGCCGCTCTACTAAGGGTTGCCCCTATTCGCGCTCGACTTGCATGTGTTAGGCACGCCGCCAGCGTTCGTTCTGAGCCAGGATCAAACTCTCCAATTGAATTTTGAAGAATTGAACCGGCGTCAGCTCCAGCTCGGCTAAGAGCTGAAAGCTCGCTGATTCGGTAGGTGCTGCCGGCTGCGCTTCGCAGCGCGACCTGGCTGGCACCTTCAAAGAATTGACTGCGGTTTCCGCAATCT
>NZ_JAIQDG010000080.1 GCF_020037125.1 Myxococcus sp. RHSTA-1-4 | reverse complement strand
GTCGTCCTGACCGGAGTAGCGGTGCAGGAGCGTCTGGAAGCCCGCCAGCAGCACCATGAAGAGGGTGGCGTGGTGCTCGTGGGCGAGTGCTTCGAGCTGCTCGGACAGCTCGGGTGGGAGGGTGAAGGAATGCGCCGCCCCATTGGAGGTCTGGACGGGGGGGCGGGGCCGGTCGGTGGGCAGCTCCAGTGCGGGTGGCGCCCCGGCGAGCTGCTGCTTCCAGTAGTCGAGCCAGGCGTCGAGCACCTCGCCTCGCAGCCAGCCTCGCTGCCACACGGAGTAGTCGGCGTACTGGATGGGGAGGGGCGGGAGGCGAGGCGCTTCACCGGAGAGGGCGGCCTCGTACAGCGCGCCCAGCTCGCGGACGAGCACGCTCATGGACCAGCCATCGGAGACGATGTGGTGCATCGTCAGCAGCAGCACGTGCTCGGAGTCCTGGAGGCGCAGCAGCGTGGCGCGCAGGAGCGGTCCCCGGGCGAGGTCGAAGGGCTCCGCGGCCTCGGTGGTGGCGAGACGATGGGCCTCGGCCTCGCGCTTTTCGTCGGGCAGGGTGCTCAGGTCCACCAGTGGCAGCGGGGCCTGGGCCGGGGCGTGGATGAGCTGCACGGCCTCGCCGTCCTGCATGGCGAAGGTGGTGCGCAGTGACTCGTGACGTTCGATGAGCGCGTGGAGGGCTCGCTCCAGTGCGGCGATGTCCAGGGCGCCGGAGAGACGTACGGCGGAGGGCAGGTTGTAGGCGGCACTGCCGGGCTCGAGCTGGTCGATGAACCACAGGCGCTGCTGGGCGAAGGAGAGGGGCAGGGCCCGGTCACGAGGCACGGGCTGCAGGGGCGGAGCCTGGTGGCGTGGTGCGCCGCCGCCCTGGAGCGAGGTGATGCGCTGGGCGAGGCCCGCGAGGGTGGGGGCCTCGAAGACGGCGCGCAGGGGCAGCTCGACTTTGAAGGTGGCGCGGATGCGCGAGACGAGCTGCGTGGCCAGCAGCGAGTGCCCTCCCAACGTGAAGAAGCTGTCGTCCATGCCCACGCGCTCGACGCGCAGCAGGTTGCGCCAGAGGATGGCCAGCTCCTGCTGCACGGGCGTGGAAGGCGGGCGGAAGACCTCACCGCCGCTGGCATGGGTAGGCGGCAGGGCCTCGCGGTCCAGCAATCTGCTGGGGGTGCGTGGCAGGGCCTCCAGGGTACCGTCGGCCTTCCAGCGCACCCTGTCACCGGTGCGGTACAGGCGCGCGCCGGGCACGCCGCTGAGGGCGTCCGGCACGAAGCGCTCGGCGGTGAGATGGGGCTGGTGCGGAGGGGCTTGCGCCAGTCCCACGCCACCCAGGTACAGCTCACCCGGCACTCCGGTGGGGACAGGCTGCATCCACGTGTCCAGCACGTAGGCGCGGGTGTTGGCCACGGCTTCCAGCCCGGACAGCGCGCCCTCCACGCGCGACGTCGCGTCGACGGTGCTCTCGGTGGGACGGGCGATGAGGTCGTGGACGCGGCTTCCATCCGTGAACTTCACGGCGGTGCCGTTCCACTCCACGAGGAGGCGGCGCTGCTCGGCCTCGTCCATCAGCGGCAGCGAGGAGACGGGCAGCTCCGGGTGGGCCACGGCCGCGCGCAGCAGGACGTGCAGGTGCTCCACCATGCGCGCCGCGGTGGCCGCATCGAACAGGTCGGTGGCGTACTGGAGCGAGCCCGTGAAGCCCTCCGGCGTCTCCGTCAGACCGAGGTCCAGGTCGAACTTGGCGGGGACGTCCTCCAGCTCGAGCGTCCGCAAGCGCAACTCCGGCAGCTCCAGTGTCCCCGCCGGTGTGTTCTGGACGGAGAACATCACCTGGAACAGCGGCGAGTAGCTGAGGCTGCGCTCGGGTCGAAGCTCCTCGACGAGCTTCTCGAAGGGCACGTCCTGGTGCTCGTAGGCGCCCAGGGTGGTCTCGCGGACCTGCTGGAGCAGCGAGAGGAACGAGCCTCGCGGCGCGATGCGTGCGCGCAGGACCAGGGTGTTGACGAAGAAGCCGATGAGGCCCTCCGTCTCCGAGCGGGTGCGTCCCGCGATGGGTGAGCCGACGACGATGTCGTCCTGCCCCGAGTAGCGGTGCAGCAGCACCTGGAACGCCGCCAGCAGCAGCATGAACGGTGTCACGCCGTGCCGCTGGCACGCGGCCAGCAGGGCATCGGAGAGGTCGCGGGAGAGGGCGACGGGAACGAACGAGCCCCGGAAGGACTGGGTGGCGGGACGCGGCCTGTCGGTGGGCAGCTCCAGCAGTGCGGGAGCTCCGGAGAGCTGCCGCTTCCAGTAGCCGAGCCACGCTTCCAGCACCTCGCCGCGCAGCCAGTCGCGCTGCCACGCGGCGTAGTCGGCGTACTGCACCGGCAGCGCCGGCAGGGAGGGCGAGGTGCCGGAGACCTCCGCCTGGTACATCGCGGCCAGCTCGCGCACCAGCACGCCGGTGGACCAGCCGTCGGAGACGATGTGGTGCATCGTCAGCAGCAGGACGTGCTCGGAGCCCTGGAGGCGCAGCAGCGTGGTGCGCAGGAGCGGTCCCCGGGCGAGGTCGAAGGGGCGCCGGGCCTCTTCGCTGAACGCGCGCCGGGCCTCGGCCTCGCGCCTTTCGTCGGGCAGGGGGCTCAGGTCCACCAGCGGCAACGGGGCCTGGGCCGGGGCGTGGATGAGCTGCACGGCCTCGCCGTCCTGGGTGGCGAAGGTGGTGCGCAGCGACTCGTGACGCGCGATGAGCGCGTGGAGGGCCCGCTCCAGTGCGGCGATGTCCAGGGCGCCGGAGAGACGCACGGCGGTGGGCATGTTGTAGGCGGCGCTACCGGGCTCGAGCTGGTCGATGAACCACAGGCGCTGCTGGGCGAAGGAGAGGGGCAGGGCCCGGTCGCGAGGCACGGGCCGCAGGGGCGGAGCCTGGTGGCGGGGTGCGCCGCCGCCCTGGAGCGCGGTGATGCGCTGGGCAAGGCCGGCGAGGGTGGGGCTCTCGAAGACGGCGCGCAGGGGCAGCTCGACGCCGAAGGTGGCGCGGATGCGGGAGACGAGCTGCGTGGCCAGCAGCGAGTGGCCGCCGAGGGCGAAGAAGCTGTCGTCGACACCGACGCGCTCCACGCGTAGCAGCGCGGCCATGAGGCCGGCGAGCTGGTTCTCGGTGGGCATGCGCGGAGCGAGGTAACCGCCGGAGGTGGCGCCCGCGTCCGGAGGAGGCAGGGCCTTGCGGTCCAGCTTTCCATTGGGTGTGAGTGGCAGGGCCTCCAGGGTGACGAAGGCGGAGGGCACCATGTACTCGGGCAGGTGCTTCAGGAGCGCGGAGCGAAGCGCGGCGGACTCGGGCGGCTGGCCCGGGGCGGGGACGACGTAGCCGACGAGGCGCTGGTTGCCGGGCACGTCCTCGCGCACGAGGACGGTGGCGTCGCGCACGCCGGGCTGCTGCTTGAGAGCGGCTTCGATTTCGCCCAGCTCGATGCGCTGACCGCGCAGCTTCACCTGGAAGTCGATGCGGCCCAGGTACTCCAGCGTGCCGTCGGCCTTCCAGCGCACCTTGTCACCGGTGCGGTACAGGCGCGCGCCGGCCTGCCCGCTGAGGGAGTCCGGCACGAATCGCTCCGCGGTGAGGTGGGGCCGCTGCAGGTAGCCCTGCGCGAGCTGCACGCCGCCCAGGTACAGCTCGCCGGGGATGCCCGTGGGCATCGGCTGCATGCGCGCGTCCAGCACGTAGGCGCGGGTGTTGGCCACGGGGCGGCCGATGGGAACGGTGACACCGGACTCCTCGCCCGAGGCCTCGGCGGAGGTGGAGTCGATGGTCACCTCCGTGGGGCCGTAGAGGTTGACCAGCCGGACCTCGGGCAGGACCGCGCGCAGCCGCGGGCCCAGCTCGGAGGCCAGGGCCTCGCCGCCGCAGAACAGCCAGCGCAGGTGCGTGGCGCGGCGCAGGTACTCCTCCTCCAGGAGGAAGCGGAGCATGGAGGGCACGACCTGGAGGACGGTGACGCGCTGGCGCACCACGCAGGCCAGCAGGGCCGCGGGGTCGCGGTGGGCCTCGGGCGGCGCGAGGACGAGCGGAGCGCCCACCAGCAGCGGAGCCCAGCACTCCCAGACGGAGGCGTCGAAGCTCAGCGGCGTCTTCTGAATCACCCGGTCCCTGGCGGAGATTCCGAAGGTGGAGAGCAGCCAGGCCATGTGGTTGGCCAGGGCGCGGTGGGAGATGACGGTGCCCTTGGGCTGGCCGGTGCTGCCCGACGTGAAGATGACGTAGGCGGCGCTCTCTGGCGCGACGCGAATGCTCGGCTCGCTCACCCCGTCGACGGAGCCCCAGCCGGAGTCGAGGCAGACGACGGTGGGGCCCTCGGGGAGCAGGCCGCGCAGGTGCTGCTGGGTGACGAGCACGGGGGCGGCGGTGTCCTGGAGCATGAAGGCCAGGCGCTCACGGGGGTAGGCCGGGTCCAGGGGGACGTAGGCGCCGCCGGCCTTGAGGATGCCGAGCAATGCGACGGGCAGCTCCAGCGAGCGCTCCATGCACAGCGCGACGAGGGAGCCGGGGCGCACACCGAGCCGCCGCAGGTGGGAGGCGAGCTGGGTGGAGCGCGCCTCCAGTTGCGCGTAGGTGAGCGAGCCCGAGTCGGAGACGGCGGCGAGGGCGTCGGGCGTGCGCGCGGCCTGAGCGGAGATGCGGTCGTGGACGCAGCCTCCGTCCGTGAACTCCACGGTGGTGTCGTTCCACTCCACGAGGAGGCGGTGCTGTTCGGCCTCGTCCATCAGCGGCAGCGCGGACAGCGGCTGTTCGGGGTGGGCCGTCGCGGCGCGCAGCAGGGTGCGCAGGTGCTCCACCATGCGCGCCACGGTGGCGGCGTCGAACAGGTCGGTGGCGTACTGGAGCGCGCCCACGAAGCCGCCCGGTGTCTCTCTCAGGCTGAGGTCCAGGTCGAACTTGGCGGGGATGTCCTCCAGCTCGAGCGCCCGCAGCCGCAGCCCCGGCAGCTCCAGCGCCCCCATGGGGGTGTTCTGCAAGGAGAACATCACCTGGAACAGCGGCGAGTAGCTGAGGCTGCGCTCGGGCTTGAGCTCCTCGACGAGCTTCTCGAAGGGCACGTCCTGGTGCTCATAGGCGCCCAGGGTGGTCTCCTTCACCCGCGCCAGCAGGCTGGAGAAGGAGTCTCGCGACACGATGTGGGTGCGCAGGACCAGGGTGTTGACGAAGAAGCCGATGAGGCCCTCGGTCTCCCCTCGGGTACGGCCCGCGATGGGCGAGCCGACGGTGATGTCGTCCTGGCTCGAGTACCGGTAGAGCAGCGTCTGGAAGGCCGCCAGCAGCGTCATGAACGGCGTCACGCCGTGCCGCTGCGACAGGGCCTTGATGGATTCTGAGAGGTCCGCCGGGAGGACGACGGGCTGGCGCGCGCCGCGGCGGGACTGCACGGCGGGGCGCGGCCTGTCGGTGGGCAGCTCCAGCAGCGCGGGGGCGCCGGAGAGCTGGTGCCTCCAGTAGTCCAGCCTCACCTTCAGCGCTGCATCCTTCAGCCACTGGAGCTGCCACGCCGCGTAGTCGGCGTACTGCACGGGCAGCGGCGGCAAACGGGCTTCGGTGCCCGTTGCGTTTGCCGCGTAGAGGATGCCCATCTCCCGGACGAGGACGCCCATGGACCAGCCGTCGGAGACGATGTGGTGCATCGTGAG
>NZ_JAIQDG010000007.1 GCF_020037125.1 Myxococcus sp. RHSTA-1-4 | reverse complement strand
CTGGCCATGACACGCATCCCGGAGGGCTACCGCGGCACGCTCGTCTACAGCACCGAGCTGTTCGAGCACTCCACCGCCGAGCGCCTCATGGCGCACCTGCGACTGCTGCTGGAGGGAGTGCTGACCTCCCCGGACCTGCCGCTGTCAACGCTGCCCTTGCAGACGGCACAGGAGCGTCAGCGGCTCCTGATGGAGTGGAATGGCGCCACGGCCAGCTTCCCACGCGAGGAGTGCCTCCACTCGCTCCTCGAGCAGCAAGCGGCCCGCACGCCGTACGCGCCGGCCGTCCAGTTGGGGGATCTGGCGCTGTCCTTCCGGGAGCTCAATGCCCGCGCCAACCAGCTTGCCTGGCACCTGCGCAGCCTGGGTGTCGGCCCCGACGTGCGCGTGGGCCTGTGCCTGGAGCGCACCCAGGACGCCATCATCGCCCTGCTGGCCGTGCTCAAGGCCGGTGGCGCCTTTGTGCCCATCGATCCGGCGGCGCCCGCGCAGCGCAAGTCCTTCGTCCTCCAGGACTGCGGCGCATCCGTGCTCCTCACCGTGCAGCACCTGGCCGACGCGTGGAAGCCCGAGGTGCGGCACCGCGTCTGCCTCGACTCGCAGGATGTACGGCTGACGTCCCTCTCCCGGGACAACCTGCCGCCGCTGGCCACTCCGGACAACCTCGCCTACGTCATCTACACCTCCGGCTCCACGGGCACCCCCAAGGGCGTCATGGTGCAGCACCGCTCGTGGATGCACCTGCGCGCGGCCACCGCCCAGGCGCTGCATGACGGCCAGACGGGGCCGTTGCGCTTCAGCGTCAACGCGCCGCTCTTCTTCGATGTCTCCATGGAGCAGCTGCTGCACGTGGTGGACGGCCACTGCCTGTGCCTGGTTCCGGAGAAGACCCGGTTGGACCCCGGGGCCATGCTGGACTGGCTGGAGCGGCAGAAGGTGGACGTGCTGGACTGCACCCCCGCCCAGCTCACCCTGCTGCTCCAGGCGGGCCTGCTGGAGCGCGCCCATGTGCCGCGCATGGTGGTGTGCGCGGGCGAGGCCATGGACGATGTCCTCTGGCAGCCGCTGGCGCGCACGACGCGCACGCGGACGTTCAACGCCTACGGCCCCACCGAGTGCACGGTGTACGCCACCTCCTGGTGCGTGCAGGACGCGTCCGTCCCGGTGCCCGTCATCGGCCGGCCCTTGCCCAACCTCCAGGCCTACGTCCTGGATGAGCAACTCCAGCTCGCGCCGCTGGGCGTGCCCGGAGAGCTGTACCTCGCGGGCGAGGGACTGGCGCGTGGCTACCTGGGCCGTCCGGCCCTCACCGCCGAGCGCTTCATCCCCAACCCCTTCAGCACCGAGCCCGGCGCACGGATGTACCGCACCGGTGACAAGGCTCGCTGGAGGGCGGACGGCACGCTGGAGTACCTGGGCCGCCTGGACTTCCAGGTGAAGGTGCGTGGCTTCCGCATCGAGCTGGGCGAAATCGAAACCGTCTTGCGCACGCACCCATCGGTGAAGGACGCCGCGGTGCTCGCACGCGAAGACGTGCCCGGCGACAAGCGCCTCGTCGCGTATGTGGTGGCGGGTACCTCGGAGCTGGATCCGGCGGCGCTGCGAGCGCACCTGCAGCAGCGGCTGCCCGAGTACATGGTGCCCTCGGCCTTCGTGGCCCTCTCCGGCCTGCCTCTCAACGCCAACGGCAAGGTGGACAGGAAGGTCCTGCCCGCACCGCGTGCCCTCGACGTGCCCACCGTGGGCCATGTCGCCCCCAGGGACCCGTTGGAACTCACCTTGGCGCGTGTGTGGGAGCAGGTGCTCGGAGTCCAGCCGGTGGGCGTGCGCACCAGCTTCTTCGAGCTGGGTGGCCACTCGCTGCTGGCCGTGCGCCTCATGGCCGCCATGCGCCAGGCCACGGGCCGTCAGCTCCCGCTGGCCGCCCTCTTCCAGGCCCCCACCGTCGAGCAGCTCGCCGCACTGCTGCGCCGCCAGGACTCCGGCACGTACTCGCCCCTGGTTCCCTTCGGCACACAGGCCAACATCGGCAAGGCGCCCGTCTTCTTCGTCCACCCGGTGGGTGGCAACGTCCTCAGCTACGCCGAGCTGGCGCGGCTGCTCGGCACGGACCGGCCCTTCTACGCCTTGCAGGCACGCGGCCTGGACGGCCCCACCGCGCCGATGAACACCGTGGAGGAGATGGCCACCGAGTACGTGAAGACCATCCGCTCCGTGCAGCCCTCCGGGCCCTACTTCCTGGGTGGCTGGTCCATGGGCGGCGTCATCGCCTACGAGATGGCGCATCAGCTCCGCGCCGGCGGTGAGCAGGTGGCGCTCGTAGCGATGATTGACTCCTACGTCCCGTCCGTGACGGTGGCGAAGGAGCCGGAGCCGGACCGCATGCAGCTCGCGTTCATGTTCGCCCGGGACATGATGGGCGCGTCGCTGGCGGACCTGCCGCTGGACCTCGAACAGCTCGCAGGTCTGGAGCCGGACGCGATGTTGGAGCGGTTGCTCCAAGCCGCGGCAAACGCGGGAGCCCTGCCGCCGGGAACGGACGCCGAGCACGTGCGCGCCCTGTTCCGGGTGTTCGAGGCCAACCTGCTCGCCTCGCGGCGCTACGAGGCCCCGGCCACCCAGGGCCGCGTGGTGCTCTTCAAGGCCACGGACAGCGCGGAGGGCCTGCCCGAGGACGGCGGCTGGAAGGCGCTGGTGGGCGACGGGCTGGAGCAGCACCTGCTGCCCGGCGACCACTACAGCCTGCTGCGGCAGCCCGCGGTCCGCGAGCTGGCTGAGCGACTCCGCGAGGCACTGAAGTCCGCTCGGTAGGCCTCCGGCCTGGGTGGTGCCGCCTCGCCCAGAAGCGGCATCACCCGGGCAGCCTCCGCCCGAGCCCAGGTGCACCCAGTCACGGAGCATCCGTCCTGCCGAGGTGCCGCCCGGCGAGCACCCTGCCATCACAACATTGCCAGTGGCCTCACAGCCGCCTCCCGGCGACTCCTCCTCCTCTGGGGGGATAGATGACCATGGAGAAGCGGCTGTGGTTGCAGATCGACATCGATCGCGTCGGAGACCAGCTCCGAGCCTCGGGCCGGGGCAGTGACGGCGAGAATCCCGCCCCCCACATCCTTCCCAATACCACCGTCGAGGACGTGGAGGCCTTCGGCGAGCAGATCCGCCAGGCGGCGAAGCACGGCAAGGAACTCCAGGAGGAACTCCTACAGGCCCAGCGGCTCTACAAGGCCCTGCTCCATGCGGACCTTCGAGACGTGATGCAGCGGCAGCATGGGTACCGCCAGGAAGAGGCGCTCCTGCTGCGCCTGGGGCTCAAGCATGAGCGCTCGCTCCAGGCCATCCCGTGGGAGGCCCTCTGCCAGCCCGATACGAACCAGGGCTTCCTTGGCAACTCGGATGAGGTGCTCGTGGCGCGGAGCGTCGTCTCGAACCGGCGAGCCGTCTGTCGGGAGGTGAGCGGGGCAGTCCGGGTCCTGGGAGTCTCACTCGTCGGCCGCGCGACGGTCACCCGGCTTCAGGCCGCGCTCGATGAGCCCATCCGGAACGGAGAGGTCGAGTTCGATTTCCTCGTGGGCGCCCAGGCACGCCGCTCCGCGCTGATCAAGCGTCTGGCACGCCCGCCCTCTCCCCACATCCTCCACCTCGTCTGTCACGGGCGGGTCGATGAGCGCGGCCGGCCCCAGCTCGAGATGCTCGATGACACGGGCACTCCGGACTGGTTCGACGTGGAGTTGCTTGCCCAGGATCTCCACGAGCACTGTCGCGAGTACCTGCGCTTGATTGTCCTGGATGCCTGCGAAGGGGCCCAGCCAGGAGGCCTGGTCAGCGCGGCGGAGTGCCTCGCCCAGAAGGCGGCCGGCGCTGTCGTCGCGTACCTCTGGCCCGTCAAGTCGGACATCACCCAGCACTGCTCGGAGGAGTTCTACAAGTCGCTCACCCGCGAGTCCGCGCGCCGCGGCGACGTGGCCGTCAGCCTCAACGCGGCCAGGCGGGCGGTGCTCACGAGGTTCCGCTCCTCCGCGGAGGCGTTCTCGCCCGTGCTGTTCCTGCGCGGAGACGACTCCGTCCTGTTCGACTTCCAGCACCGGGAGGTCCAGCGGCCTCCTCCGCCCTCTCCGAAGCCCCAGTCCCCCGAGCCGTCGCCCGCCCTCCGCATGCTCCTGAAGAAGCCCTTCACGCTGGTTCTGGGTGACCGCTGGAGCAACGAGCGCGACATGCTGAAGGGCTTCCGCAGGCGGCTCATCGAGGACCTCGCCTCGAAGGTCGGACCGATTCCCGACGGAGTCTCCATGAGCGCGCTCACGCAGCACTATGCGCTGCGCTTCGAGGAGCAGAACCTGGACAACCAATTCCAGGATGTGTTCGGAAAGGTCGCGGCCTCACTGCCCCTGGTGGAGGATCTGGCGCGCCGGCTCGCGCCCGGCGTCCACGTCACGCTCCTGCGGTTCCCCATCCTGGAGCGGGCGCTCGACAAGCACCGGCCGGACATCACCATCCATGTCATCAATCCTCCCCCTCCCGGACGGGACGGGGGCCTGGCCACGCTGCGCCAGCGCAAGGCGGGAGCGCGCGACTGGGAGATCGTCACCACCCCGCCCCGCTCGTTCAACCCGGAGCGAGACATCATCCTGCTCCGGCTCTACTGCGGCTACCTGCCTCCGAACGCCTACATGCGCGCCCTGCTCACGGAGGACGACTATCTCTTCGGAGTCAGTGAGCTGGACAGCATGCTGACCGGAGAGGCCGGGAGCATGTTCCCCCCGGATCTCGTCGACGAGCTGGTCGCCAGCCTGACCCACAGGCCCGCCCTCGTGCTGGGCATGTCGATGCTGACCTGGCACCACCGGAGGCTGCTCTACCAGCTCTTCGGCAGGAGCCCGCTCCCGAAGGGCAGCCTGGTGGTCCTCGAACCGGGCGAGGGAGAACAAGAGCTGTGGAGACGGGGGCGCATCCTGCCCCCGAAGGGCGCGGACCCGGTGCTGGAGCTGAGCGCCTCGCAGCTCGCGGTGCCGTTGAGCAACGCGGAGCCTCACGTGGAGGGGCCATGAGCGCCGTTGACTCCCTCAATCCCTTCCGGGGCCCCCAGCCCTACCGGGCGGAGGACCAGTCGCGCTTCTTCTGCCGCGATGAGGTCACCCGGAGGCTGACGAACAGCATCCTCGCCCATCCCTGCGTCTCGCTCTTCAGTCCGTCGGGCGCGGGCAAGTCCTCGCTGATGCAGGCGGCGGTCCTGCCCCAGCTCCGGGAGCAGCACGGCATCCGCACGGTTTGTGTCGATGCCTGGCTGGCCCACGAAGACCCCCTCCACCGGGTGGCCCGGAGCATGTTCGTGGACCTCGATCTGGGTGACATGCCCGACGGCCGGAACCCGCGCGAGCTGATCGACGAAGCGTTCCAGCTCGCGGAGCTGCGCTCCAGCCGCCCCATCCTCCTCTTCCTGGATCAGCTCGAACAGACGCTGCTGCCGTCGCGCCAGCCGGAGGGGGTGCGAGCGCTGATCGACACGCTGGCGGCCATCCTCCGGGAGCCCATGCGAGACAGGCAGCTCGTGCTGTCCCTGCGCGAGGACTACCTGGGGCGGCTGCGGGACCAGGCGCGCGCGAGCCGGGAGCTGCTGGACCGCGGCTTCCGCCTGGGTCCGCTGACGGTGAAGGAGATGACACGAATCGTCTGCCGGCTGGCGGCGATGGGCGTGCCCGCGCAGGAATGGTGCCCGGTGCAGATGCAGCAGCTCATGCTCCAGATGCGCACGCCCGGACAGAGCGACTCCGCCGAGGCCGAGGTCCAGGCCGCCTTCGCGCAGATTGTCTGCCGGGCCCTGTGGGAGGAGCGCAGGACGTGCGACGGCGAGACGGGCCCGGTGGCGGCGGAGCCCATCCTCCACCGGTACCTGGACACCACGTTGAAGGCGCTCGGCCCCACCCAGGGGTATTCCGCCCGGAGGCTGATGGAGGAGTACCTGGTGGCCGAGGGCGGGAGCCGCACCCTGGTGACCCAGCAGCAGGCGTACGAGGTGCTGTCGCCCGACTGCGCCGAGCAGGTGCTGTCCCAGCTCCAGGACGCGGCCGTGCTGCGGTCGGAGCACCACGAGGGCAGCCGGTACTTCGAGCTGGGCCACGACTGGCTGGCGAACAAGGTGACCGAGCTCAAGCGGGGGCGCCGGCAGCTCGAGTTGCAGCAGTGGGAGGCCGCGCAGCGCAACCGGATGCTCCGCATCACGCTCGCGGTGAGCAGCCTCGCCCTCCTGATGCTCTTCCTGGCCTTCATGGCCTGGATGTACAAGCGCGACGCGGTCAACCAGTCCCTGATGACGGGCGCGCGCGAGGCGATGCAGCGGGGCCAGCCCGCCGTGGCCATGAAGCTGCTCGCCGAGGTCAAACACCCGAAGCCCGCCCGCCAGTGGGACGCCCTCGCCCTGGAGGCGATGGACTCCAACTTCCTGGAGGTGACGCTCCGCGGCCCCGAGGGCCAGTCCGTCAACGCGGCCTCCTTCAGCCCGGACGGCCGCCGCATCGTCACGGGCTCGGATGACGGAGTCGTCCGGGTCTGGAACGCGGATGGCCATGAGGCGCCGCTGGAGCTGCGGGGCCATACGGCGCCCGTCACCGCCGCGGAGTTCAGCCGGGACGGCCGGCTCATCGTCACCGCCTCGGCGGATGGCACCGCGCGGGTGTGGGCCACCGGGGAGCGGACGCCGCCGCTGGTGTTCACGCACTCGGATTCGGTCCGCTTCGCCACGTTCCACCCGGACAATGCGCGCATCCTCACCGTCGCGCGGGACGGGGTGGCGCGGCTCTGGCGCATCGACCTGCCCGAAGGGCCGCCCGAGGTCCTGAATCGCTCGTCCAGCGAGCGGCTCAACTTCGCCGCGTTCAGCCCGGACGGTCAGCGGCTCGTCATGACCTCGTGGGACAGGACGGTGCGGGTGTGGCGGGCACGCGGAGACTCCTTCGAGCGGGAGGGGAAACCCCTCCGGGGACATGGGGGTCCGGTCGTCTTCGCCGCGTTCAGTCAGGATGGGCTGCGCCTCGTCACGACTTCGCATGATGGGACGGCCTGGCTGTGGCGGACCGAGGGCCCCGGGCAGCCCTTCGTGCGTGACAGGAGACTCGAGGAACACGACGCGCCGGTCACCTCCGCGGCGTTCAGCCCGGATCGCCAGTACATCGCGACCGCCTCGCTGGATGGGACCGCCCGGGTCTGGCAGTGGGACGGCTCCGGGCCGCCCTTCATCCTTCGGGGGCACACGGCGCCCATCAACTCGGTGGCATTCACCCAGGAGAGCCTGCCGCAGCGTCTCGTGACCGCCTCTCAGGACGGCACGGCCCGGGTGTGGCGCGCGGAAGCCTCGACGCAGCCGCTCGTCTCCCGGGTGATGGCGCATGAGGAGCCCCTGGCCTCCGCCGCCGTCAGCCCGGATGGCCGGCACGTCGTCACCGCGTCCCAGGACGGCCGGGCGCGGGTGTGGGACGCCGAGGGCTTCCGGGAGCCCACGCTGCTGCCGGAGGAACACGCGCAGGCGCTCACCTCCGTGGCGTTCAGCGCCGATGGCCGCCGCTTCGTCACGAGTTCGTGGGACAAGACCGCCGTGGTCTGGCGGTTCGACTCACCGGGCGAGCGGCCCCGGGTCTTCACGCACACGAGCCCGGTGACCTCCGCCGCGCTCAGCTCGGATGGCCAGCGCCTCGTCACGGGCACGATGGAGCGGCGAGCGTGGGTGTGGTCAGTGGAGGATGGCGCCGCCGCCTCGCCCGTCAGCCTGGGGGAGCACGGGGGCCCGGTCACCTCCGTGACGTTCAGCCCGGACGACCGGTTCATCGTCACCACCTCGCGAGATGCCACCCTGCGGGTCTGGCCCGCGGAAGGAGGTGACGCGAGGGCCATCCTGAAGAAGCACAAGGGGCCGGTCCTCTCGGTGGCCTTCAGCCCGGATGGCCAGCGCCTCGTCACGGCCTCCCAGGATGGCGACGTACGGCTGTGGGACTGGGGCGCCGGTCATCCCGTGCCCCGTGGCGTCCTCCGGCACGATGGTCCCGTCCTCTCCGCGCGCTTCAGTCCGGATGGGCGGTTCATCGTCACCGCGTCGTGGGATGGGACGGCGAGGGTGTGGCTCGTCGGCGAAGACAGGGTGCCCCGGGTGCTGAAGGGACACGAGGGGCCGATCCGCTCCGCCATGTTCGCCGGCAGCGGCCGCATCGTCACCGCGTCGTGGGATGGGACGGCGCGGGTGTGGGACCTGCCGGAGGACCTCGAGAAGCCGGCCTCGCGCGCGGAGCGCCGCGACGACCTCCTGGAGCGGAACCGGGACTGCCTCCTCCCCCGGATGCGAGAGGACTACCTGCGTGAGAGCGAGGCGAAAGCACGGAAGGGCTATGCCCGGTGCGAGCGCGACTACCGCCGCGTTCCGGATCAAACCGTGGCGCTGCGGAATGACAACCTCGCCGCCGGGTCTCCGAGGAGGATGTAGCCGCGAAGGTCGTTGCGGAGCATCCATCGCAAGGCATGGCCCTTCGGCTCGATGGGGTCCGGCTGCCCGTCCAGCTCCGCCCTGCGCCGGAGGTCGTAGTCCGCCATCAGGTCCTCGGTCGCATGCAGGGATTCGCGCATCAGGGTGCCGAGCGCGACGCCGGCGCGGCCGCCGTTGGCCAGCACCTTCAGCACCGAGGCAACCCGCGAGGCGCGGCTCTGGGGCACCTCGTCGCCTTCCGAGAAGCTGAACAACCAGGCCAGGTCGCTGTGGCCGATGACGGCCAGGGGCCCACTCGGGTTCGCCAGCGCGGCCTGTGGCAACGCGGCGAGGAAGGGCCGCTGCTTGGGACCGGGCAGGCACTTCAGCACGTCGTCGAGCGGGACGTCGTAATCCTGTTGCTGGGCGAGCATCGCCAGCCAGGGGTGGTACATGCTCCGGGCCGGAGTGGCCGCGCCGAAGCACGCGAGGCAGAACCACATGCCGCCGGGAAGGAAGGTCCTGTCACGGACCTGCTCACGGGTGAGCCACTGCCCGGCCCCCAGGTCGAGCGCCCCTTGCTGGGCCCACCGCGTCTCCTCCGAGGCCTTTTCCGCCTCCAGTCCCAGGCCATGGGACACCGACAGCATCACGCCCGCGCGAGCCCCAGCGGCCGTGTCCAGGAGCGTCTCCAGCCCCGCGCCCTTCCCGGTGAGCACCTGGAGCGCCAGGCCCGGCCGCCGTGGCATCCACTGCGTCTCCACCATCCGCTGGAAGGGCTCCACCAGCAGCTCACGGCCGTACCTCGTGGCCTCCGAGCCATCCGCCGCGACGTAGAGCACGACCTCGGGGACGGCGCTCGCGGCGGTGCCCGTCTCGAAGGCCCGCACCTTCTCCGCGTAGGAGGCATAGCCCTCCAGGTCCGCCGAGCCCGCCGGCGTCGCGACGTGGAGCCTGCCCACATAGGAGCCGGGGGCCAGCACCTGCTGGAGCTCGATGGAGACCTGATGCAGGTCGCCCAGCAGCAACAGGTACTTCGGCCGCTCCTCCTCGGGGACCTGCTCGGCGCGGTACGTCGCATTGCTCCACTTCACGGCCGCCGCCGCGTCCATGCCGGCGGGGACCCGGTAGACACGCACCTCGGCGCCTTGCTCCCGGGCACGGTGCTGGAGCAGCGGCTTCAGGGCCTGGAGCATCGCGTCTCCCTCGGTCCCCTCCGGAGCAATCACACCCCAGCGCTGCGCGGCCAGGTCCCTGGGAGCGGCGTCCGGGTCTTCGAGCCGTGGCACCTCCGCCCGCTCCGGGAGGTACTCGGGCTCGGGCGCATTCCCGGCGGCTTCCACCGGGAGCCCTCGTTCGAGGAATGGCCGGTGCTCCCCGGCGCGCGACATGAGCAGGTGCAGGACCTCCGGGTGCCTGGGTTCCATGAGTGAGTCCCCCTTACGGATGAAACCCACGGGCCCCTGCATTCTCCTCCACCTTCGCACCACCCTCCGCGCACCTCTCACGGACTCAAAACCGACACTCCCCCCCGTCCCCGGGTCCATTGTTCCCCACCCCGGCGCGGCCCCACCCTGTGCGCCCATTTGCCGCCACGAGTGGAGGTCCCGGGTGCCGCAGCTCGACGTCGACGCGATGAATGACGCGGCATCGTGGCGGCCCCTCGCGCCCGACGGCGTCACGCCGTCCAGCGAGCTCACCGTCGCGCTGGAGAGCGCCACCGTCCGCTTCGGCGCCGACGCCCGCAGCCTGCGCATCACCACCAGCCGCGCCGCCACGGGACACCTGCTGAGGCGCACCCTGCCCGCCGCGCTGGACCTGCGCCCCTTCGACGAGCTGCGCCTCTCTCTGTGGAGCAGCCGCGTCACCCACGGCACCGGCGGGCCCCTGCCCTTCTTCCTGGAGCTGCGGCTGGGCAGCGACGCCGTGGGCCCGGACGCGCCCTCCAACACCTGGCACCGGCTCCTGCCCGTCTCCACCCGCTCCACCTGGGAGCCCGTGCGCCTGGGGCTCTCGGACCTGGACCCGGCCGTCCGCTCCGCCGTGCGCGTGCTGCAACTCCGCTGCGTGGAGGCCTCCTCGCCCTTCACCTGCTTCCTGGATGACGTCATCGCCGTGCGCGAGGAGATGATTGGAGACGTGGAGGCCGCCCTCGCCGCGAGGCTCGACGGGAAGCTCCGCCTCGGGGACACCGCCGTCCCGGCCGTGGTGAACGCTCCCGGCGTCCCGGTGTCCGCGACGCCGCCGTACCTCCTCATCACCCAGTACGAGATTGCCTGGTCCGACGCGCGCACGCCGGCCACCCGCGGCCGGGGGGACTTCTCCACGGGAGGCAGCGTGCTGCGCCCGCCCAGCTTCGGCTGGGACCTCCACTATCAGCTCCAGGCCTTCGCCAATGACAGGCCCTCGCAGGCGCGCATGCTGGAGTTCCTCCTGCGCGCGCTCGGCCCGCACGGCGAGCTGGTGGTGAACGGCTGGCCCCTGCCCTACGCGCTGGTGTCGCCGCCCGCCGACGAGCGGCTCGGCGGACAGCGCACGGAGCGGGTGGCGCTGCACTACCGCATCGCCGCGCGCCTGGAGGTGGGCGCCTCCGAGCCCACCCACTCCGCGCGGGAGCCCATCATCGAAGCGGACCTCCGCTCGGCCTGAGTCCAGCCGCGCACGCAGCAGTCGGGGAGGAAGGCATGGCATTCAATATCGGCCTGAACGTCGTCGAGGTGGATGGCGAGGGCACACCGGCCCTCGCCGGCGCCGCCGCCTCGGTCGCGGCCTTCAACGTCACCACCTGGCGCGGGGTGCCCAACCGCCCGGTGCGCCTCACCAGCTTCGCGAAGTTCGTCGAGCACTTCGGAGGCTTCTCGCGCGACGAACCCGGCGCCTTCCTGGTGAAGGGCTTCTTCGACAACGGCGGGCAGACGGCCTGGGTCAACCGCGTGGTGGGCACGGACCCCAACACGGGCGCCCTGCCGGCCTCGCTCCCATTGAGGAACGGCGGCGGGGCCGTCACGCTGTTGCTCGAGGCGGGCTCCCGCGGCGAGGGGGACCCGGGCACGTGGGGTGACGGGCTGCACGTCCAGGTGAGCGCCCGCGCCACCGCGTCCTCGCGCGTGCGGGAGACGGCGCCCGCGAGCATCCAGGGCTCGCCGCTCACCGAGCCGCTCGACATGTCCGGCCTGCCCCCCCTCTCCCTGAAGGTGGACGGAGAGGACAGCGTCACCCTCATTGCCTTCCAGCCCTCGGACTTCCCCAGCCCGGCCCAGGCCACGGCTGGACAGGTGCGCGAGGCCATCAACCGGCGCACCTCCAAGGTGGTGGCCTCGCTCAGCGGGGACAACCGGCTCGTGCTCACCTCCACCGGCACGTCCGCGCGGCTGCGCAGGGACTTCACCCGGCTCCAGGTGACGGACACGAACGCCACGCTCGGCTTCACCGTCATGGCGGCGCCGGTGGTGGGCACGCCGGCCGCCGTGAGCGGCACCGGCACCCAGCTCATGTTCCTCGACGGCTTCAAGCCCGGGGCCGCCGTGCGCATCAGCGACGGGACGAACACCGCCCACGCGAAGCTCCAGTCCGTGGACCCCCTCACCCGCGCGGTGACCTGGGCGCCCGCGGTCTCCGGCATCGGGGACTTCTCAGTGACTGGCCTGCGCGTGGAGAGCGTGGAGTTCGACCTCACCGTCGCGCTCGGCAGCCCGCCACGGGAGCACGTGGTGGAGCAGTGGACGGGCCTGTCCATGGAGCCCGACGTGGACACCTACGCTCCCCGGGTGCTCAACGACAGCCAGCGCGGCTCGCGCTACATCCGGGCCAGGGACACGGAGAGCTCCAGTCCCCCCGGGCAGAACGTCCCGGCCGCCAGCGCCAGCTTCCTGCGCTTCGACCCCGGGCGCGACGGCACCCCCACCGCCAACGACTTCATCGGCGACGAGGCCGGGCACACCGGCTTCCACGCCTTCGACGCGTTCGACGTGCAGCTCCTGGGCACCGAGCGCACCGAGCCGGGCATCGTCGCCGCGGCGCTCACGTACTGCGAGCGCCGGGGTGACTGCATGTTCGTGGGTGCCGTCCCGGAGGGCTCCGTGGAGACGGGCGAGGCGGCGGCCTACGGCCAGTCCTTCCAGGGCCGCAAGGTGTACGGCGCGCTCTACGGCCCGTGGATCGTGGTGGCGGACCCGCTGGGCACCGGCGCCGAGCCTCGGAGGAAGCTGCCGCCCACCGGGCACGTCATGGGCGTCTACGCCCGCATCGAGAGCAGCCGCGGCGTCTGGAAGGCACCGGCGGGCGACGAGGCGAACCTGCGCGGCGTGCTGGACGTGGAGTACCGGCTGAGCGAGGCCGAGCACACCGAGCTGGTGGTGAACGGGAGCGTCAACGGCATCCGCGCCGTGCCCCGCGCGGGCATCGTGGTGGACGCCTCGCGCACGCTCAGCACGGACTCCCGGTGGCGCTACGTCAACGTGCGCCTGCTCTTCAACTTCGTGAAGAGCAGCCTCAAGCAGGGGCTGCGCTGGGTGCGCCAGGAGCCCAACCGCGACGCGCTGTGGAAGGCGGTGAGGCTGGGCAGCGTCACGCCCTTCCTCATGGGGCTGTGGCGCCAGGGCGCCTTCGGCACCGGCACGCCGGAGCAGACCTTCACCGTCATCTGCGACGAGACGAACAACCCGCCCGAGCTGGTGGAGCAGGGCTACCTCAACGTCGAGGTGTACTTCTACCCGTCGCGTCCCGCGGAGACCATCGTCATCAAGGTGGGCCAGCAGCCCGGCGGCGGCAGCGCCTCCGAGGCCTGAGCCGCCCTTCCCTCCCACACACGCAGGAGCGCGCCATGCCCAAGGTGGGCGATTTCTACGAGAGCTTCAGAGCCAACGAGTTCGTGCTCGTCATCGACGGCACGGAGAGCCCCGGCGTCACGAAGGTGTCCGGCCTCAGCGAGGGGGAGCTCGACACCATCGAGCAGCCGGACGGGGGCACCAACCACGTCTACAAGGTCGCCGCCACCAAGGTGAAGTTCGAGCCGCTCACCATCGAGCGCTACGTGGACGGCAGCCCGGAGGACCAGCGCTTCAAGGACTGGTTCCAGCAGACGTTCAAGCTCAACCGGCGCACCAACGCCGGCTCCTCGCTGCGCAAGAACGGGATGATCATCAAGCGGCACGAGGGCCGCGACGTCCTCACCTTCGCCTTCCGCGACGCGTGGGTGAAGTCCTCCAAGTTCACGGACCTGGAGGCCGGCAGCACCAACCTGATGAAGCAGACCATCGTGCTGGAGCACGAAGGGCTCGAGCGCGTCGACTGAGGAGGCACGTGCATGCAACCCAACGCACCGCGAAAGCGGGAGGCGGAGTTCACCCTCCCCATCGGCTACACGGACGACGAAGGCCGCACCCACCGCGTCGCGGTGCTGCGGAAGATGACGGGCCGCGAGGAGGCCATCCTCGCGGACAAGCGCAACCAGCGGAACGGCGGCAAGCTCGTCAGCGAGCTGCTCGCGAGCTGCATCCTGCGCCTGGGCGAGGTGGAGAAGCCCACCGTCAACACCGTGGAGCACCTGTACTCCGCGGACCGCAACTTCCTGCTGCTCCGGCTGCGAAGCATGACGTTCGGCGCGGAGCTGCAGGCCGGCTATAGCTGCAACACCTGCGGCGACGCGGTGCAGCTGGTGGAGGACCTCGACGGGCTGCCCGTGCGCATGCTCGGCGAGGGCGAGAGCCCCGAGGACATCACCGTGCAGTTGGAGGACGGCTACACGGACAAGGAGGGCCAGGTCCACACCGCCCTCACCCTGCGGCTGCCCACCGGCGCGGACGAGACGGCGGTGGCCGCGCAGATGCGGCAGAACGCCTCGCTGGGGAAGAACGCGCTGCTGGCCCGCTGCATGAAGTCGCTGGGGGACATGCCCCGGCACCGGCTGGAGGCGCTGGGACCGAAGATTCTCTCGGAGCTGACGCTCACCGACAGGCGCCTCATCGACAACGCCCTCAACCAGGCCGCGCCCGGCGTGGACCTCATCCGGGAAATCTCCTGCACCGGCTGCGGCAACGTCTTCAAGAGCACCCTGGACATGACCCATTTTTTGTCTCCGGGGTAGGCGAGGAAGACCTCCGCCGCGAGGTGTTCTTCCTCGCCTACCACCTGCACTGGTCCTGGTCCGAGCTGATGGAGCTGGACAGTGGCGAGCGCCGCGCCTTCGTGCGGCTGCTCGTGGAGCAGATTGAACGCGAGAACGCCCAGCTCGAGTCCTCGAGGAGAAGGTAGCCCCATGCCCATCGCGCTGCTCCTGCACCCCGTGGCCGGCGCCCTGTGGCGGGGAGTCCACGGCGTGCAGGGCGGATTGGGGCTGTCCGCCTGGGTGGAGCTGGTGCGGCTGGAGGAGGTGCTCATCGGCCGCGCCCAGGGCGCCTTCCTCGTGCGCTGGTTCGGCCCGCGCCTGCCCCTGCGCGGCGGGCACCTGCGCGTCGTGCTCGTCAACCTGGAGGCGCTGCGCGAGCGCTTCCTCGCCATACAGCGCGCCCGGGTGCGGGAGACGCCGGGCCTCAACCTGGAGGAGCCGCTGGCGGGGTTCACCGGCATCGCCGCGGGCCTGGCGCTCTCGCCCACCGGTGTCCTGCTCCTCGTGGCCTTCCTGCTGCGCAACCTGCCGGGGTGGTTCGCGGCAGTCGTGGGCGCCATCGCCGGTGTCCTCGTGGGTGTCCTCGTGGGTGGCCTCGTGCTGGGGGCTGGCGTGCTCGACCTGCCGCTCGCGCTGCTGGGACTGCCCGCCGCCGGAGCCCTCAGGCCGGACTGGCTCCGGAAGTACGGGCTCGTCCACGAGGCGCTCGGCGCGGCGGCGCGGCTGATGGAGGCCTTCCTCGGCTTCGTGGACGTGCTGCTCGGCCCGCGTGAGCAGGTCCGCAACCCCATCCTCCGCGGCATCCTGGAGGTGTTCGACGCGCTGGCGCGGTTCGTGCCTTTCGTCATGGCGGCCGCCGCGGTGCTCATCGTGTACGTGGCGGGCAATACCCTGAAGCTCGCCCGGCAGGCGGTGGCCCTGCTGGAGGTGAAGGACGCGGTGCTGGAGTCCGTGGCCCTCGTCGTCTCCAACACCTCCGAGACGCTGGCCGGCATGCTCTCCGGCCCCGGCTCTCCCTTTGAGGGGCTCCGGCTCACGCTCACCGCCATCGGCCGGGCCCTGGCCGCCGTGGGCCGCCAGCTCTCCGGGCTCGTGGAGCAGGTCTCCACCACCTTCGTCAGGTTCGCGGAGTCGTCCGGCGCGCGGCTGGGAGGCTACGGCGAGCAGCTTCACGGCTTCTTCTCCGCCGCCTTCGAGACGCACCCGCTCGGCCGCGTCATGACGTCCTTCCTGCACCAGGTGGAGGTCATCCAGGAGGCGCTCAGCCAGCTCCCGCCGAAGCCCTCCAAGCCGCCCGAACCACCCTCCGAGGGCGGCTGGCTGTTTCCGGAGTGGCTCCTCGCGCCTCCACCTCCCATGCCTCCGCCGCCGAAGCTGCCGAAGCCGGCCGACATCGCCGCGCGCATGGGCGGGCTGCCCCGCATCGAACTGGAGAAGCTGAAGCCCCGCGAGGGCCTCTACAACGTCTTCGACACGCTGCGCGGGAGGCGTCCCTTCATCGGCCCCCAGGGGCTCGCGGAGCTGGAGGTGGCCCGGGACATCCACGGCGTCCTCGGCAGGGAGCGGCGCGAGCAGGTGCGAAAGGCGGGCGTGGAGCTGGCGCGGGCCCGGGCCCGGGAGACGGCCCTGCGCGAGGTGATGGTGGGTGTCGTGGAGACGGTGCTGCCGCCCGCGTTCCACGCCTACGTCCCGACGCTGCGGGAGGTGTTCGAGGCCCTCGACGAGAACCTCTACGGCGGGAAGACGTACCCCGTGAAGACACCGCGCGACAGCGGGAAGCTCCGCCCCGTGGTGCACCGGCTGCACCTGCGCCACCCGGACGGAGCCACCGCCGAAGTGACGGGCTTCAGGACGCTGCTGCTCCAGCGCCTCGGTGAGCAGCGGTACCTCGCCCCGGGGGAGGTGTGAGCGGATGCCCATCGACCTCGCCCGCATCGCGGCCGCCTTCGAGGCCCCGTTCGCCCTCCAGCTCAAGGGCATCTCACTCGCGTTCGAGGAGGTCGGCCGCCGGCTGCGGGCGCGCCTGCGCGAGGCGTCCCTCCTGGAGAGCGCCAGCCGCGACTACCCCACCCTCACCTTCCGCGACGACGCCGTCACGCTCTGGATTGACCGGGTCCAACACCGGGCCCTCGCGCCATCCACGCCTGCGCCGAGCTTCGGTGCCTCGCTCCAGCGGGCCGGCTCCCGCTTCTCCCGCGAGCTGGGCCGGGTGCGCCTGGCCGTGCGCCAGGAGCGGCTCGTGCCCGGGCTCTTCGAGCGGACGGCGGAGGTGCTCGAAGCCATTGACGCGTCCATCGCCCGCTTCGAGCGCGTCTCGCCGGAGATGTTCGACCCGCGGCGGCGGAAGGCCTCGGACCTCTTCGGTGAGGCGGCGCTCCTGTGGCGCGCGCTCGGCAGCAGCACGGAGCACCTGCGCGGCGTCGCCGGCCAGCTCGCGGAGGCCCAGGCGCTCTTCACGGACTACTTCACGGGCCGCGAGCTGCTCCAGCGGCTGGAGGCCGAGCGCACGGGACAGGCCGTGGCCCACGCGGAGGAAGCGCTCGCCGCGGCGGGGACTCCGGGCCCCCTGGCGGAGTCTCCGGTGGCGATGCTGGAGGAAGGCACGCGGCTCCTCGTCGGGACGGCGCTCGTGCTGCCGCTGATTCCCGAGTGGCTCACGCTCCTCCACGGGCCGGGCGGCGCCAACCTCCGGCTCGCCCTCCTCGACGCCTTCTCGAAGCACGGTGTCGCGGCCCTGGAGGAGACCGTCATCGGCCTGCGGCGACAGGTGCTCGACACCGTCTACGGCGACCTGCTGAAGGTGGCGCAGCAGGCCTCCGACTTCCTCTGGGCCGTGGAGCGCGTCTTCCTGGGGACGCTGCGCGTCTTCCTGGAGTTCGGCCACCTCTACGGGGAGGAGCTCGTCACCGCGGTGGTCTTCTTCGTGGAGGACCTCTCGAAGTACCTGCACGCGTGGACGGTCGTCATCGAGAAGCTGCGGCGCTTCGTCGACTTCATCATGAACGCCGACCTGCTGCCCCTGCTCGCCACGGCCATGGGCTTCGGAGGCGCGAGGCTCCTGCTCCTCATCCCCGGGATGCCGTCCCTCTCCCTGCGGGACTTGCTGGTGCTGGACGCGAACGTGCGCCGCGTCGCCACGCGCGCCGGAGCCCTGAGCGCACTCACCATGGCCGAGGCGGAGCTCTCGCTCGTCCCCGAGTTCCTCTTCAAGGACAAGAAGAAGCACCTGCGCCAGCTCGACCTGATGAAGCAGGTGGTCCGGGCGGCGACCACGGCCCCTCCCCCGCTGCCTCCGGAGACGGCCCGCTTCCAGTACCCGGAGCACGTCGGCTTCCCCCACCTCGGCTGGGCCTTCTTCGGCTGGGGAGCGCCGGACTTTCGCTCCACGCTGGCCACGCTGCGCGACGGCGTCCAGCGCACCGTGCGGGAGAACCTCCTCGTGGGCGAGGACCTGCTGGAGAACGTGGCGGACGTCTTCCAGCGGGTACAGACGGAGGCCATGCTGCTCGGCGCGCCCGAGCGCTACCGCGCCATCTCCGAGCAGTCGGAGCAGCTCACGGCCACGGTGTTCGGCGCACAGGCCGAGGAGCTCCAGGCACGCCTCGCGGCGCGCCGGCCGGACCTGCTGGCCGAGGCCTTCGAGGGCTGGCTCGCCATGGGCGGCTTCCAGCTCGTGGGCCAGACCCTGCCCCTCTACGTGGAGGAGATGGACTCCTGGTGGCACGCAGGACAGGAGGCGTACCCGACGTCGCCCCACCTGCTCGCGCGGCGGGCGCGGGTGGGACGGGTGAGCATGCAGCGGCTCACGCTGGACGCGCGCGGCCGGCCGCTGGACGAGGCCCTGGCCCTGGAGCTGGCCCACCAGTTTCAGGGAGCCGTGGCCACCGCGTACACCACCGCGAGCGAAGAGCTGAGGAGGGGCGGCCATGGATGAAGAGCTCATCGGCCAGCTCGGGCTCATCCTCACGCAGCTACGCGTCACGCGGCGCGCGCTGGAGGACGTGGAGCGCAGCACCGCTCGCTACCACGGGCTGGCCTTCGCCTCGGCCCTCCAGCGCGGGCCCCGCTTCGGCGAGCCGCCCCTCTTCGCGGACGCGCTCAAGGTGTACGTGGTCAACATCAACGACCTGGCGCCCGGCGGCGGCTTCGGCGCCTTCCTGGAAGGGCTGGTGGGCGGGCTCGGCCGGTTCTTCGGCGGCCTCTTCGGCGGGCTCGTGGGAGGAACCCTCTCCGGGGTGGCGCTGCCGGTGATGCTCGGGCAGGTGGAGCGCATCGCCCGCACGCTGGAGCGGATAACGAACCGGCTCCTCTCCGGCGTGGCCCCGGCCGCGTCCGAGGCCCAGGCCGCCGTCGCGCCCCCGCCCGCCGCCGCCGCGCCCGACATGGAGGCGATGCTGCGCGACCTGCGCGCCACCGCCGATGCCTTCACCGGCCTCTTCCTGGCGGCGCAGGGTGAGCCGGAGAAGGCCGCGGGCGTCTCGGCGCTGCCGAGCACCGAGGCAGGCGCGCGCTGGATGCAGATGCTGGAGCTGGCGCGCGGCGTGCTCCAGGGCATCACCAAGGTCATCGACGGGCTGCGGCAGCTCATCCCCCTGGTGCTCGGCTCGCTGGCGTTGCTCTTCTCTCGGCTGGACGACCTCAAGCTGGCCATCCTCGGCGTGCTGGAGTTCGGGCTGCGCAACGCGCTCACGCTGCGGGGCACGCTGATGGTGACGCTGCTCGACACCGTCTCCGCGGGCGCGCGCCTGGGGGTCATCGTCCTGGGAGTGCTGGCCAGCTCGGTGGAGCGCATCCTCGCCTCCGTCTTCGACATCGTCGGCGTGCTGCTGGACACCGCGCTGGAGGCCTTCCACTTCCTCTCCAGCGGCCTGCAGCGCACGGTGGACACGCTGCTGCGCTGGGCCACCACCACCCTCTTCGCGGTGCTCACCACCCTGGGTGACACGCTCGTCTTCCGGGCCTTCGTCTACGTCGTCCGGGTGCTCCCCGCCGTCCTTCCCCCGCTCTACGCGCTGGTGCACGAGAAGAACCCGCTCACGGACGAGCAGGTGAAGGCGCTGGAGAGGGCCTCGCGGCTCGCCTTCCCGGCCACCCGGTACACCGGGGAGGCGCCGCTGGAGTCCCTTCCCCCCTTCCCCGGCTTCGCCCCCACCGAGGATCTCTTCCAACTGAGGAGTGCCGTCACCCAGGCGGGCGAGCAGATCACACGGCAGGCAGGCAACATCCTCGGCGAGACGCAGGGAGCGCTCACGCGCTTCGGTAGCGCGCTCAACGCGTCGGCGGCCCAGGGCGAGGCGCTCTTCACCCAGCAGCTCAACACGAAGCTGTCCGGCGTCGCCTCGCGAGCGGCCACCCTCACCGAGTCGCTCCGGCTCGACGTGGAGCGCGGCGCCCGGCCTTCGGGCCTGGAGCTCATCGCGGACGCCTACCAGGGCTGGCTCACCGGCGGTGGGCTGGAGCACCTGCTCGGCACCGTCACGAAGCACTTCCAGCGCACGCCCACCGCGGGGCCCGGCGCCGAGGGCACGCTGCCGGCGAGAATCACGGAGGCGGCCCAGGCCGAGCGCCCTCGCGCCACCGTCGAAATCCGGGACGTCATCATCGAGCTGGCGCCTCCCCCGGCGGCGGCCGCGTCCCCCGTCCCCACCGCCCTCGCGCCGCGGCGCATGAGCGACGAGGAAATCCTCGGCGCCGTGGTGCGCGCCATCCACGACCTGGAGGAGCGCGGCATCACACCCGAAGCCAGCACGCTTCTCACGCACCTCGGTGCCTAGGAGGAATCACCATGCAGCGAAAGACGGGCTACCTCGCCAGCATCGACAACGTGCCGCCGCTCATCTTCCGGTTCCAGTTCAACCCGGAGCTGCTCCAGGAGAAGAAGACCTTCAACTACCGCGAGGCCAACAGCTTCGGGCAGTGGAGGTTCGACCAGGCGCAGGCGGGCACCGGGCTGGTGGAGAGGGGCTCCGGGCTGATGAATGACGCGAAGGAGATTGGCTCGCTGCTGGTGGGCGCCCGCCCGCTGGAGGCGCTGGAGGGCTCGCCGCGCACCTTCTCCCTGGACTTCACGCTGGACGCCACGGTGCCCGGCCCCATGGACGGGGACAATCACTACGGCGGGAGCATCGAGCCGGACCTCGCGGTGCTGCGCTCCTTCATGCTGCCGGCGTGGGACCTCATCGACGTGTCCAAGATGGTGGCGGCGGGCTTCAGTGACGTCCCCTGCTTCAGCCGGCCGCCCCAGTGCTCGCTCGTCTACGGCGCGCTGAGCGTCACCTGCGTGATGACCGACCTGAACATCAAGCTGACGGCCTTCCAGGATGACGGCTCGCCCGCGCGCGCCGAGGTCAGCGCCACCCTCAAGGAGCAGACGTTCGCCTTCTCCCCGCTGGCGGACTTCCTCCTGCGGCACGACGGCATCCGGCGCAGCTACAGCCGCAAGGGCTTCGGCGAGGACGTCCTGGCCGTCACGCCCGTCCTCAGCAGCATCTTCACCTGAGCCGCGCGCGCAAGGAGCCCGCCATGCCTGTCCACCTCACGTCGCGCTATCACGGCACGCCCGTCTACCCGGCCCGGGACGCCGGGGGCGAGGTCCACCCCACGGTGGGCATCCGCCCCTCCACGCCGCCTCCGCCCGGCACGCCCCTCGTCCGGCACCGCGTCACCGGGGTGGAGTCGCTGGAGTACCTCGCGTGGCGCTACTACGGCGCCAGTGATGCCTGGTGGCGCATCGCCGAGGCCAACGCGCTCGTCTTCCCGCTGGACCTGAGGCCCGGGGCCGCCCTGTCGATTCCAGCGCCGGGCGACCTGGGCGAAGTGAAGCGGACCCGGAGGTTCTGAGCCATGGCCGATTCCCGCAGGCCCCGGGTGTCCGTCTCCGTGGAGAAGGTGCCGGTCGAAGCCACGGTGCAGTCCGTCACCGTGGAGGACGACGACCGCGCCCTGGACAAGGCCACACTCGTGGTGGACGACCCGGACGGCATCGCCCGGGAGATGTTCCGCGAGGGGCTCACCCTCAAGGTGGGGATGGGCTGGGCGCGGGAGCACACCACGCTTTTCGAGGGGGAGATTGTCTCCTCGAATCCGGTGTCCAACGGCGGCGTCCCCCGCGTCTCGGTGACGGCGTATGACCTCGGCTACCGGCTGATGCAGGGCCCGCCGCTGCCCCCGCGCAACCACGTGGGCCGGCTGAGCGACATCGTCCTCCAGGTGTTCCAGCAGGGCGACTCGGGCGTGGAGGTGGGGACCATCGCCCCGGACCCGGACCCCGAGTTCACCGAGGAGAACCCGCTGCGGCCCGAGCCGGACGAGCGGCCCTGGCGCTTCCTCCAGCGGCTCGCCGACAGGCACGGCTGCCGCGCCTTCGTCGAGTACAACGAGGGCGCCTCGGCCTTCTACTTCGTGCCCGTGCGCAAGCTGCTCCAGGCCGAGCCGCAGGGGACGCTGAAGTACTGCCGGGGGATGAGCCAGCTCATCGAGTTCAGCTACGAGCGCATCGCCCGCGCCGCCGCGCCCGTGAGGTCCGCGACGGTGGAGGACCCGCTCAGCGGAGAGGCCCACTCCGTGGCCGGTCCCCCGCCCGAGCCCGCCCCGCTGCCCACGCCCAGCGCGACGACGCGCACCCAGCTCGCGAGCCGCGGCCCCACCCGGGTCCAGCAGTACGACGCCGCCCTGGAGGTAACCGCGCGCGCGCCGGGCAACCCCTCGGAGCAGGTGCCGCGCCAGGAGGTGCGGGGGC
Source organism: Myxococcus sp. RHSTA-1-4 (assembly GCF_020037125.1). Lineage (GTDB taxonomy): Bacteria > Myxococcota > Myxococcia > Myxococcales > Myxococcaceae > Myxococcus. The sequence continues at coordinate 274,962 of NZ_JAIQDG010000007.1, read as the reverse complement.
TGCCCTCGGACCGGGCGCTGGCCGAGACCGCCATCCAGCAGGACCCCACGCGCGTGCTCGGCTTCCTCGGCCGGGGCGAGGCGGTGGGCACCGTGAAGCTGCGCGCCAAGGGCCGCGTCACCATCGAGGGCATCGCCTCCTGGGCCGCGGGTGACTGGTACGTGCGCCAGGTGCGCCACGTCTACACGCGCTCCGCCCTGGGAGAGGACGCCCGCGGCACCTACCGCACCCACTTCGTCGTCACCCGGTGAGAAGGCCCCATGCTCCAGGCTTCCCTTCAGCGGCACGCCGGCAGGTACTACGGCAAGTACAGCGGAGAGGTCACCGGCAACGCGGACGAGCAGCACCTGGGCCGGCTGCTGGTGCGCGTGCCCGCGATCTTCGGCGGGGAGCTCGCGGTGCGCGCGCGCCCGTGCCTGCCCTACGGCTGCTTCTTCATTCCCCCCGTGGGCACCAAGGTCTGGGTGGAGTTCGAGGCGGGAGATCCGCAGTACCCCATCTGGGTGGGCACCTGGCACCCCACCGGCACCACGCCCCCGGAGGCCGCCGTCTCACCTCCGGAGCACCGCCTCCTCCACACCCCCTCGGGACACAGCCTGGAGCTGCGCGACGCGGAGGGCGAGCAGGAGGTGGTGCTGCGCCACCGGGGCAACGTCGCACTGCGCATCGCCCCCGAGGGCACCGTCACCCTCACCCTCCCCGACGGCGCGCACCTGACGCTCCACGCGGCGGGCCAGGCCGTGCTGGTCAACAAGGAGGGCAGCCAGCTCGAGCTCAGCGGGAACACGGCGCGCGTGGTGGCCACGAACATCTCGCTCCAGGGCACCACGGTGGACGTCGGCGAGGACGCCTCCGAGCCCACCCTCCGGGGACAGTCCTTCAAGACGCTGTGGGACGCCTTCGTCCTCCACACCCACGCCACGGCGGTGGGCCCCTCGGGGCCGCCCGTGCCTCCCGTGGGTCCGCTGCAGCCAGGGGTCCACCTCACCACCAGCGCCCGGGTGAAGTGAGCGCGCGCACGAGAGGAGGCGTGGCATGGCGTTGAACAAGACGGAGCTCGCGGACTCCATCCGGGGCCTCTTCCAGAAGGCCTTCGACGAGTCGTGGTCGAGCGAGCAGGTGGCTGACGCGCTGGCCGAGGCCATCGACACGTATGTCCGCGCGGCGGCCGTCACCGGGGTGACGGTGACGGTGACGAATACGAGCAACACCGTCATCGGCACCGGGACGCAGACGGGCACCGGCTCGCTTCAGTGAGGGAGACACATGGCGAACGAGCTCGACGACGTGGGCGGCATGGCCTTCCCCTTCCGCATCGACCCCCAGACGGGCGGCGTGTCCTGGGCCACCGGCGCGGACAAGCTCCGCCAGAACATCCGCGTGCTCATCGGCACGCGTCACGGGGAGCGGCCCATGCTGCGGGACTTCGGCACGCGCGTGCACTCGCTCGTCCACGAGCCCAACGACGGCGTGCTCGCGGACCTGGTTCGCACGCAGCTCCAGCAAGCGCTGCTGACGTGGGAGCCGCGCGTGCTGGTCCTGGGCGCCGACGTCACCCACGCGGAGGGCGAGCTGCGGGTCCGCCTGCGCTACGCCCCCACCAACGAGCCCTCCCCCGACGAGCTCGTCCTCGTCCTGCCCTGAGAGGAGCCTCCCCATGGCGCAGCCACCGCCGGCCATCGACTACACGAACAAGGACTACGCCTCGTTGCGCGCCGCGATGCTGGACCTGGCGCGCTACCGGCTGCCGGAATGGACGGACCGTTCCGCGAGCGACCTCGGCATGTTGATGGTGGACCTCTTCGCCTACATGGGCGACGTCCTCCTCTACTACCAGGACCGCATCGCCAACGAGGCCTTCCTCCACACGGCGGTGGAGCGGCGCAGCGTGATGCACGCGCTGCGGCTCATCGGCTACGAGCTGGCCCCGCCCGTGGCCGCCACCGCGGAGCTCCTGCTCACCTTCCGGGCCCCGCCGGCGCAGGGCTCACCGCTCGTCACCGTGCCCCACGGCGCGCAGTTCGCCACCCGGGCCGTCAATGGCGTGTCCCTGCCCTTCGTGTACCTGGGGCCGGACCTCACCCTGGACCTCACCTCGGACCAGGTGGAGGCGCTCCCGGACGGCCGGCGCATCTACGCGGGGCTGCCCGTGCGGCAGGGCCAGCACGTCCCCACCGAGGTCATCGGCTCCTCCACCGGCGAGCCCAACCTGCGCTTCGCCCTCTCGCGCGCGCCGCTGCTCCCCGAGTCCCTCGTGGTGGAGGGGCAGGAGGGCGCCGGCTGGGTGACGTGGCATCGGCGGGAGAGCCTCGTTCTCGGCCTCGCCCCGGATGGCCAGGTCACCGCATCCGGCCCGGAGGCGCGCCACTACACGCTCCAGTTCGACGAGAAGGACACGGCCTGGGTCCTCTTCGGAGACGGTGTGTCCGGGCGCAAGCCCCCGGTGGGGCTCAACAACATCCGGGCCTCCTACCACGTGGGCGGAGGCGCCGCCGGCAACGTCCCGGCAGGCAGCATCACCGAGGCGCGCACTCCGATTTCCCTGCTGGAGTCCGTCACCCAGCCGCAGCCTGCCGCGGGTGGAGCGGACGCGGAGAGCACCGAGCACGCCGTGCGCTTCGGCCCCCAGGCCTTCCGCTCCGCCGGTCGCGCCGTCACGGTGAGCGACTACGTGGCGCTGGCCCACCAGGCCGGCGGCGTGGCCAAGGCGCGCGCGCGCAGCCAGGGGTGGAACGAGGTGGCGCTGTACGTGGCCCCCCAGGGCGGCTCGTGGCGGCCCGTCCCGGAGGCCCTCAAGCGGCACCTGCTCTCCTTCTTCGAGGACAAGCGCATGGCGGGCACCTTCGTGCGCATCCTCGACGCCACGCCGGTGCGCATCGACGTCGCCATGGAGGTGCTGCACCAGCCCAGCCACCGCGCGGAGGCCGTCCGCCAGACGGTGGAGTCCACGGTGCGCGCGCTGCTCGCGTACGAGCGGGTGGACTTCGGCATGCCCGTGTACCTCAGCGACCTCTACAGCGCGGTGGAGGCCGTGCCCGGCGTGCTGGCCGTCACGGTGACGCGCTTCCGCCGCAGGGACGCGGGGGACTCGGAGATAGAGGCCGAGCTGCGGCGCCTCAACCTGCCCCCGCTGGAGCAGCTTCCCGAGGTGCTGCGCCGCGGGCTGTCGCTCGACGTGGCGCCCGAGGGCCGCATCGACCTGGACGACTTCGAGCTGCCCGAGCCAGGCACCCTGGAGGTGGCCGTCAAGGCCACGGCGAGATGAAGCTCCTGCACTTCCAGGCGGCCTCCGACCTCCTCGGACGGCGCATCCGCGTGAGCTGGGAGCTGGAGCCCGAGGACGGCGAGACGCTCGCCGACGCGCCCCCCGTGCGCCTGCGCCGCAAGGAGCGCGACTTCGACTTCCCTCCGCCCGCCCCGGGCGCGGACGCCTTCCTCGTCTACGACAGCACCACCTTCCCCGAGGGCCCGCCCGCCGTGGCCACGGACCTGCCGGGCTGGGAGGTGCGGGAGGAAGGCGGCGGGCGCACCGTCACCTCCGTCATCTCCGTGGCGCGTCCGCTGGGCGGGCGGCTGGAGGAGACGTCCCGGCGCACGGTGTCCACCACCTTCGGCCCGGGCGGCACCGTGCTGCGGCAGCGGGTGGAGGTGCTGGACCTCGGCGGCGCCTCCGGCGCGCTGGTGCCCCGGCGGACGTACTACTACCAGCTCTTCGGGGCCTCGCTGCCGGTGGACGGAGACGGCGCCCCGCGCGCCACGGCCACCGCCACGGAGGCCTACGGCCTCAACAAGGTCCTCTACGACTCGCTGCCCGAGGTGTACCGGCGGCACGACGTGGTGACACGCGCCCCCGGCCATGGCTCGGACTCGGTGCCCGAGGCCGCCCCGCGCGGCGGCCAGCTCCGGCGCTTCCTCGACCTGTTCGGCCTGCCGCTGGACTCGCTGCGGGGCTCGGCGGAGGGGCTGATGGACTTGCGGGACGTGGACGCGGTGGACGCGCGCTTCCTCCCGCTGCTGGCGAAGTGGCTCGGCTGGGATTTGAGCTTCGACGTGGGGATTCCCGTCCAGCGCAACGAGCTGAAGGCCGTGCCCCGCTTCTACCGGAGCGTGGGGACGGTGCCCGGGCTGCGCGCGCTCGTCAGCCACTACACCGGGTGGTTCACCCAGGTGGCGGAGCTCGCCCAGCACCTGCTGCGCGCCAACCACCCCCCGCAGCGCAACCTCTTCGCCGCCACCGAGGCGGGCGGCACCTGGCGCGGCATCGACGACGCGGCGGCGGTGCTGGGCTTTGGACCGGGCAATGACACCGCCCGGGGCGACAGCACGGGGCCCGCCCGGCTGGAGGGAACGGCCACCGAGCCCTTCGCGCTGCGGCCCGGAATGGAGCTGCGCCTCTCGGTGGATGGCGGACCGCCGGCCGGCGTGCGCTTCCGTGCCACGGATTTCGCACGCCCCGAGGCCGCCACCGCCTCGGAGGTGGCCTCGGCGCTCGCCGCCGTCCTCTCCGAGGTGGCGGTACGGACCACGCAGGACGGAAGGCTGGAGCTGGCCTCGCACACGCAGGGGCCCGAGTCCGCGCTGCTCGTGGAGGCGCCGCCCACCAGCCTCGTCACCCTGGAGGGCGCGCCCGGAGGGAGGCCCTCGGCCACGCGCGATGCCGCGGGGCGGCTGCACCTCCTCTACGAGGCGCGAGAGCTCCCTGCCTCCGACCTGCTCTCCACCGGGCCCGTCAGCGCCCCGGCGCGCGTGGCCCGGAGCGCCACCCTGGCGGCCAGCGTCCCGGGAACGGCGCCGGAGGTGCGCCACAAGGTGATGGTGGACGGCGCGTGGCGGGACTCGCATCCGGTGGAGCTGCCCACGTCCGCGCCGCGCTCGATGCCCACCGCCGCCGCGATTCCGGATCGGCGCCTGTGGCTGGCCTTCGTGGAGGCACCGGACACGCCCGCCTCGCGCCTGTGCTGGGTGCTCGGCACGCCGAGGCCCGCCACGCCGGCCCGGCTGCTCGGCCAGCGGCGCGAGCCCTTCGCGCTGGCACCGGGCACGCGGCTGCGCCTCACCGGCGGCTTCGGCGCGGAGACGTTCGAGGTGCGGGAGACGGACTTCGCGGACGTGAGGCGCGCCACCGCGTCCGAGGTGGCCGCCGCGATCAACGGGCGGCTCTCCCATGTGCGGGCCGCCGCGCAGCCGGACCGCACGCTGCGGCTGGAGACGGTGGTGACGGGGGACTCCGCCCGGCTGGAGGTGGACTTCGCCGGCTCCACCACGGCTCGGGCGCTCGGCTTCGGCCCGGGCAACGCCTCCGCGCGGGGCCACTGGGACGAGCGCCACGCCTGGAGCGCGCCCCAGGACGTGGGCACCGTGCCGGACGGCTTCCACGCGGACCCGTATGCCCTGGCGGACGCGGGCGGTGCCGTGAGCCTCTTCTGGGCCTCCCACCAGGAGGGCCGCTGGCACATCCACTCGGCGCGCTGGGACGAGCGGCTGTGGGTCGCCACCTCCTCCGGCGTGAGCGTGCGGCGCGGAAGCGGGCCCTTCACCACGCTGGGCAAGTCCCAGGGCCTGCCGAGCGCGGACGTGCGAAACGTCGCGGTGGACGCGCGGGGCATGGCGTGGTTCGCCACCCCGGCGGGAGTGGTCCTCCGCCGGCCCGACGGCACCACCTCCACCTTCGACACCGGCAAGGGCCTGCCCTCCAACGACGTGCGGGCCGTCGCGCTCGCGCCGGACGGGACGGCCTGGGTCGCCACGGCGGGCGGCGTCAGCCTCCTGCGCGAGGACGGCAGCCACTCCACATTCACCACGGCCGACGGGCTCTCCTCCAACGACGTGCGAGGGGTGGCCGTGGCACAGGACGGCACGGTGTGGCTCGCGACGGCGGCGGCGCTCAGTGTGCGGCCCCCGGGCGGGACGTGGCGGCCCTGCGGCCCCCCGGACTGCTTCCCGGGCTTCATCGTGCGCGCGGTGGCCGTGGCGCGGGACGGCACGGTGTGGGCGGCGACGGCCGGCGGGCTGGTGAGGCGCGAGCCGGACGGCACCGTGCGCATCTTCGGCGCCGCGGACGGGCTGCCCTCGCTGGACGTGCGCTCGGTGGCGCTGGGCGCCGGAGGTGCGGTGTGGTTCGGCACCTCGAGCGGGCTGTGCGTGCGCCGGCCCCCGGGCGGCTTCGAGACCTTCGACACGCGGCGCGGGCTGGCGAGCAACGACGTGCGTGGCGTCACGCTGGAGCGCGATGGGACGGTGTGGGCCGCCACGGCGGCGGGACTGTCCATGCGGCGCCCGGACGGCGCCTTCACCACGCTCACCACGGCCCAGGGGCTCGCGAGCAACAACGTGCGCGCGGTGCATGGGCCCTGGTCGGCCCGCCGCGCGCTGGCCTCGGGCCTGGGCGGCCGCCGCGAGCCGGCGGTGGCCAGGGACGGCGCCGGCAACCTGTGGCTCGCGTACGCGCACCACCCGGACGGGGGCACGGCCGAGGACACCTGGCTGTTGCGCTACCGCCGCTTCGATGCGGGCTCCTTCACCTGGGGCGAGGAGCGCGAGCTCACCCGCCCACCAGCGCTCGGGCGCGCCACGGACCGCGAGCCGGGAATCGTCGCGCTGCCGGGCGGCGGCGCCCGCGTGTACTTCCGCTCGGACCGGAGCGGCGGCACCCGGCTGTGGTCCGTGTCCGTGGACGCGGCCGGTGACGTCGGCGCGCCGGAGCTGCTCACGGACGGCCCCGAGGCGGACACAGCCCCGGTGCCCGTGGCGCTGGGGGACGGGACGGTGTGGCTCTTCCACCGGAGCGACAGGAGCGTGGCGCTGTCCGGAGTGGGCTCGGCGCGCATCGCGGAGGAGGGCTCGCTGCGCCGCCATGCGGGCTCGACGAGCATCGTGCTCTCCGACCTCGCGCGTGCCGGGCTCCAGCGGCGCTGGGGGGACCTGCTCGCGTACACCCCGCAGCGGCCCGCCAACGAGGCGCCCCTCACGGACGACGAGCTCTACACCCGCGGCACGCTTGGGCTGTATGTGAGCCGCACTCCGTTCGGAGACCCGCTGACGGCCGACGAGGGAGAGCGGGTGCGGCAATTGCTGCACCGCTTCCTGCCCATCAACACCCGCGCCGTGCTCGTCCTCGCTCCCTCCCTCACCGTCGAGTCCATGTACCCGGCCGGCCAGGACATCGAGGAGCGATACCAGGACAATCATCCATTTATCGACACGTACCCGGGACCCGCGGACGGCACCTCGGCGGCCCTGCCTGGATGGAAGATTCTCGCTTCCAACACGAAGGACGACGTCTCGGTGGACCCGGGCAGGCCCACCACCTGGCGGCGCCGGACCTTCTTCTTTCCCCCCGGTTGACACGAGGGTTTCGCGAGGAGGCACGCATGGCGGGACGGCCCGGCATGGAGAGGGCCGCGGAGGGCCTTCATGGGCTCTACCGCGACGTGGTGCGCGACGCCCGGGGACAGGTGTCGTGGGACAGCGGCTGGCGGAGCAACGCCATCGTGGGCTCCTGCCGCAGCCTGCTGGCGGCCTTCCTGCGCGGCGGGCCGCCGGAGGCGCTCGGCATCCAGGGCCTGGCGGTGGGCGCGGGCCTGGAGGCCTGGGACTCGGGCTTCATCCCGCCGGCCACCAGCGCGCAGACGGCCCTGGTGGACCCGCACCCGCACCTCGTCCCGCGCTCGGCGCTCACCCTCTCCTTCCTCTCGGGCGCCTCGGTGTCGCCCACGCCCACGAACCGGCTCCAGATCTCCGCCTCGCTGGGGCCCGGAGTGCCGCCCTGGCCCGACACGGCGACGGGCCACCCCACCAGCGCGCTGCGCGAGTTCGGGCTCGTGGGCCGGCTGGACGGGCAGTCCATCCTCATCAACTACGTCACCCACCCCGTCATCACCAAGGACGCGGCCAGCACGCTGGAGCGCACCGTCTGGCTCGTCTTCTGAAGCGCAGGAGCGCCGCGCATGGCCATCATCTCCCCCAACACGTTCGACCCGCTGAAGCGCTACATCAGCGTCCGGCTCCAGCAGGGCGTGCCCATCGTGGACGCGGACTGGAACGAGCTGGAGGACGTGCGCCGCTTCGAGCTGCGCGCCTTCCTCAAGTGGTTCGTCGGCGACGGCATCCCCGAGGGCATGAACGCCTTCGTCGTGCAGGGCTCGGAGACCCCCGACAACTTCGTCGTCCGCGCCCGGGTGTACGAGCCCGGAGACGACGGGACGCCCCCACTGCTGGACCGGGGGCTGCACCACGTGGGGCGCTGCCTCGTGGACGGGCTGGACGTCATCATCGCGGAGGACCTCACCTACCGGGGCCAGCCGCTGCACGTGAGCCAACCGGGCTCGGCCGCCCTGGCCGCGGCGTGGGGCGTGCCCCAGATTCCCGAGCTGCCGGCCGTCGACGGCGACCTGCTCGTCTACCTGGACGTGTGGGAGCGGCTGGTGCGGCCCAGCGAGGACCCGCGGCTCGTCTTCCCGGGGCTGGGGACGGAGAGCTGCGCGCGCCTCAAGCGCGAGTGGGTGGTGCGCGTGCGCCAGTCCGGCCACGTGCCGCAGACGGGCTTCGGGATTCCACCGGTATCGGACCCGGACTATCTGCAAGGACACAGCTACTTCGCCCTGGCGAGCATCCGCCGCCGCGCGAGCGGGGGCCCCGTCACCTTCCAGGACATCACCGACCGGCGCGGCTCCCGCCTGATGCTGCCGCCAGCCACCCTCATCGAGGACACCCTCGGCGAGAATGCCTCCACGTACCGCCTGTACAACACCTATTCGAGACCACGCCTCAGCCTGCGCAGGGCCATCAACCTGCTGATGCGCGGCGAGCTTCCGGGCGAAGACGAGCGGGTGGTGTCGGACACCCCGGGCTCCGACAACATCAAGAGGGCCTTCTTCGTCGACGCCCAGGAGAGGCTCCAGGCCTACTGGGAGGCGCCGCAGGAGGGGCTGGACCAGATTGTCGGCGCCTCTCTGGATACTCGCGAGACGCTCTTCACCCCCTCGTTCGGCTCACTGCGCAAGTACACCTCTGGAAGCGCACGCAACCGGGAGCCCGACGCGGCTCCACTCCCCGACGGAGGCGCCCTGCTGACCTACCAGCGCGAGGTGTCGGGCATCTTCTGCAAGCGCCTGCTCCCGGGCCTGGATCCGGGCGCCCCCGAGCAGCAGGTGTCCGACTCGGGCTCTGCCCCCGCGGTCCGGGTGCACGGCAACCTCGCGGCGTTCTTCTTCTTCACCACGACGGGGAGCCAGTGGCAGTTCCGCCGCTACCGGCACACGGACGGCGTCTTCATCGACTCCAGCCCCAAGTCCTTCGCCTCCATTCCCAACACCACCACCCAGCGCCACTTCCACGCCACGGTCGACAACAGCGGCCGGATATGGGCCGGCTTCCGTACGGGCGTTGACATCGGGGTGGCCCGGCTCTCCCTCGCGGACGGGGTCGTCACGCAGCTCGGCACCTTCAACTCGGGTGGCATCGACTTCGACCCCTTCCTCGTCCCCGACAACGAGGGTCAGGCCCTGCTCTTCTGGGGCAACGACTCGGGAGGGTTGCGGGTCGCGAGCTTCCGCGCGGACGGCTCCTCGCAGGTGGACACCGTCCCCACCACCCAGCAGGGGGATGCCAACCCCACCGCGGTGATGGACGTGATGGGAGACCTCTGGCTGTTCTTCAACCGCAACGCGAACAATGAAATCTGGTTCATCCGGCGCGGAGCGGATGGGACCTGGTGGCCCGCGCGCATGCTCACGGGCGCCCGCAACTCCAACATCCTGCCCCATGCGGTCCTCGCCCCCGACGGCAGCATCTGGCTGTTCTACCTCGCCTCACGCACCGGCCCCTCGAACATCGTCTTCCGGCGCCTCTACACGTCCATCTGAAGGCGGCGGGGAGACCGCTCACCACCGGGTGATCAGCACCTCCACGCCCAGGCCCGTCTCCTTGAAGATCTTGGGCGTCCCGTGGTGCCACCCGTCCTCCGACTTCTTGACGAGGTAGAGGGGCACGCTCAGCCGCAGGCCCACCAGCTCCGCCACGTCCACCCCGAGCCGCGCCTCGGGGACGAGGAAGGAGAACTCCTCGGGGTTGCGAAGGTAGCTGCCGGACGCCCCCAGGCCCGCGCGCAGCCGGACGTAGGGCCCGCCCTGGAGCCCCTTCACCCTGCCCCCGAAGCCATCCATGTCGGAGACGAAGTCTGCATACGTGCCGAGCGTGACGAGCCGCAGCCGCGTCTCGTTCGGCACGAGCCGGTCCATGTCCCGCACTCCGAACGCGGACACCGCCACGCCGAGCCTCAGCTCGCTCCGGTCGGACACGCCCCCCTCCCGGCGCTCCTCGTAGGCCGTGGACGACAGCGGCTTCTCCCAGCCCACTCCCACGCCCCGCTGGCGGCTCGCATGGACCGTGAACGCATGGCGCGGCGGCGTATAGGTGAGCCAGTCATCCAGGAACGCGGCCCCGGCCGGGCGCAGGGCAATCCTCAGCCCGCTCTTCTGGTGCGAGACCAGGTCATGGAAGGCCGTGCCCACGCGCACGCGCACCGGCAGCAGGTCGCTCCGCGTCCCCGTCGCCTTCGCCACGCCCATGACGCCCTCGCCATACTCGTAGCCCACCTCCCCGAGCGCCTCGAGCAGGTCGTCGACGTCACCGTGCTTCAGCTTCTTCGCCTTCGCGGTCCGCGTCAGGGCGTCGGTGGCGTCGCGAAGCTTCCCCAGCTCGACGCCATCCGCGACGTCCTCGCAGGCGCCGTCCACCACGCACCGGAAGCCGCCGGAGGAGATGCCGAGCACGTCGCGGATGTCCTGCTCTCGCCTGTCGAGCATCTGTCCGGGGACGCGCGGCACCAGGGACTCCACGGCCCGGGTCGAGGTGAGCTGGGTGGACAGGAAGCGGATGGCGTCCTGCATGCCGCGATAGAAGTCGTGCTGGCGGAAGCGCCGGTCGAAGAAGCCCATCATCGCGAACTGGTACTCGGAGGGGAGCACGGTGCCGCGCCGGGGAATCTTGATGCGGCCCGACAGGTTCGCGTCGTGCTCCAGGGTGTCGAGCACGACGCTGTCCCGCGCCGCGGTCATGAGGTTGCCCACGTGCTGGAAGTACGTCTCCTCCAGCGGGCTGAGGGAGCCCTCCCGGGGTGCGTCGCGCGGCTTCCACGTCCAGTCGACGACGTCCTGGTCCAGGTACACGACGGGAAAGCGCGAGCGATTGAAGCCCGCGCCTCCCTCGTCGACCCAGCGCGCCCCGAGCCGCACCGCCAGGTCCAGCGGGTTGTTGTTGAGGAAGCCTCCGTCCACCAGCTTCAGCGACTGCTTCGGGCCCCACTGGACCTCGTCGAAGAACGACACGTCGACTTCGACAGGAGGGAACGCGAGCGGGAACGCGCCCGACGCCTGCGGGGTGAGCAGCAGGTTCTTGAGGGAGACGGGCTGGCCACCCTCCTCGTCCGACGGCGGCGCGCCCAGCGCCGGGTAGTGGACCCGCGCTTCCTGCTCGAGCGCGAGGTAGGGCGCCGTCGCGCTCGAAGCGCCCTTCGTGAACGGCAGGCGTGCCGTGAGCGTTCCATCTCCCCGCGTCATCACCTGGACGACGAGCTTCTCGGTGACGCGTGTCAGCTCCGCCTTGGAGTCGGGGCCTCCCCAGCCGAAGGGAACATCCCGGCCGCGCAGGTTCGTCACCGTGAGGCCGAAGGCGAACGAGCAGTCCGGCCGGAAGCGCTTCGTCTTCGCCTCCTTCTCTATCTCCGCGAGCGTCAGCTCCATGTGAGGCGCGCTGAAGAGGTGGTTGCTCCGGTCGGGGTCGTCCTGGGGAAGCAGCATCTCCAGGTCGAGCTGCTTCACCCAGACGGTCCAGAAAAGGCTCTCCTCGGGGGACCATTGGGGCTGCTCGAAGGCGGGATCACAGGAGGCCAGCCCACCCAGCAGGGCATTCACCGCGCCCGCCGAGGCGCCCGTCCACACCCGGGGCGTCGGGTCTCCCAGGCCGGCGCCGCCATCCCGGCGAGCCACGCTCCAGAACCGCACGAGCGTGGAGATGAACCCCGCCTGGTATGCCCCCAGGCTGATGCCGCCGCTGACGACGAGGACCGGAGCGCTCGACTCGGTCGCCCTGGCCAGCTCACTCGCGGCGGCCGGGTCCGCGACGTGCTCGGGCGGGAACTCCGTGCCCATGTACACGCGCCGGGGCTCCTCGGCGGGGGGGCCTGCGTCCGGCGTGACACCGGCATCGGGCGCCTGGGCGTTCGCCGCCCAGGCCCACAGGAGGACAGCACAAGCGGGGAGAAGGGAACGAAGCATCGGCATACCCCGCATTCTCGCCCACTTCCGCCCCAACCCGTCCCTTCAACAGGGCTCCGTCTTCTGTATAAGCCAGTCCGTCCCCTACGAATCCGGATTGACCATGAGCACCCTGCCCCCCTGTCCGAAATGCAATTCCGCGTACACCTATGAAGACGGCAGCCTCTTCGTGTGCCCGGAATGCGCGCATGAGTGGTCGAAAGACGCGGCCGCCGCCCCCGCGGGCGGTGAAGAGAAGCGCGAGGTGCGCGACGCCTACGGCAACCTGCTGCAGGACGGCGACAGCGTCACCGTCATCAAGGACCTGAAGGTCAAGGGCTCGTCGACGGTCGTCAAGGTCGGCACCAAGGTCCGGAACATCCGCCTCGTCGACGGAGATCACGACATCGACTGCAAGATCGACGGCATCGGCGCGATGGGGCTCAAGTCGGAGTTCGTGAAGAAGGCGTAGGCGAGACCGCCGGTCTACCGCGCGGTCCGTGCCGGGCCGGCCGGCGCCGGAGTGGCGAGGAAGCGGGTGACCTCCTCGAGGAAGAGGCCCCGCCCCCGCTCCGGCCGATCCAGGTGCACGAAGTGGGTCGCCTCGGGAATCGTGACGGCCTTCACCTCGGCGGCATGGGCCAGGTGCGCCTGGAGCCGGGTGACATCCTCGGGCCGGCTCCAGAAGTCCTTCTCGGCGCGCAGGATGAGGACGCGCGAGGTGATGGACGCCGCATCCCAGAGCTGCCGCCCGATGGCGAGGTAGAAGCTGTCCTCCAGCGCGCCGGAGGGGGCGCGAAGGGCCGGCGGAGTCCGCGAGGCCGACATCGGGTCGCTCGCGAGCGCCTCGCGCTGGTAGGCCTCTGCCACCGCGGGGAAGCGCCACTGCGCCTTGTCTTCCATGGGAATGGACCGGTCCCACCCACCGACGAGCGAGGCCGACGTGCTCCAGCGGTAGGCCTCCACCGCCTCTGCGTTGAAGCGCCCCGGGCGCTTCGGGTCCTCGTACTCCGTGCCGTGGCCGAGCATCTTGTGCTCGGTGCTCCCGGCATACAGCGTGTTGAGGGCGACCAGGTGGCTGACCTCTTCGGGGTGGAGGCTGGCGTACATTCCCGCCCAGTGGCCACCGGTGGCCCAGCCGAGGATGGCGACCTGGGGCCGGCGGGTTCGCTTCTTCACCCAGCCCACCACCGCGTGCACGTCGCGGACGACCTCGTGAGACGTGACGAGTGGACGGCCCGCGGCGGGCCCGCTCATGGCCTTGGGGCGGGTGGAGCCGCCGTAGCCACGCGCATCCATGACGTAGACGGCATGCCCCGCGCGCGCGAGGTCCGCCGCGAGCGAGCCGCCCTCGACGGGCAGGTCGAAGGAAGCCCGGCCCGGGACTCGCCCGCCATGAAGGAGGATGACGGGCGGAAGCCCCGGCACCTGCTTGCCGGTGTCACGCACCTCGCGGACGGAGAGCTCGATGCCCGGCTCCGCGGGCACCCGGAAGTCCCCGCGCGTCACCGCGGCGCCCGCGTCGGCCGCGAGCAGGGCTCCCATCAGGAGCAGGGTCCGAACGGCATGTTGGATGTCCATCAACGCCTCCGCGCGTGAGTCGCGGAGGATACTGACACCAGGCCGCGGCGCGGGCCTACGTCTTCTGCAGCTCGCGAACGGGCTCGGCAGCGGCAACCTTCTCCGGGGCGGAAGCCGTGGAGCCCACCTCGAACAGGGGCTCGCCGACGCCCGTCACGGTGTTCCGCAGGGACGGAGTCACGCTCTCCTGGACGCGGGCAGCCACGGGGAGGGGCTCCGCCATGGAGGGAGTGTGCGTGGCATCCGCGTACCGGACCTGGACCTGCTTGCGCTTGCGGCGCCACAGGAGGTAGCCGGTGACGGCCACCGCCAGCACGCCCATGACCACGTACTGGCCTTCCTTGAACTTGCTGATGAGCATGTCCAGCTCACCGCCGAAGTGGAAGCCGAGCCAGATGAAGACGGGCGCGGACAGCAGCGCGGCCAGGCCGTCCCAGAAGATGAAGCGCCAGTAGGACATGTGCACGGAGCCCGCGGTGAAGTACGTCACCGCGCGCACGCCGGGCATGAAGCGGGCGATGCAGACGATCTTCTGCCCGTGCTTCTCGAACAGCCCTTCCACCTTGGCGCGTTTCTCGGCCGTGACGATGCGGGCGAAGAAGCCCCCGCGCGTGTCGGAGCCACGGCCCAGCTTCGCGCCCAGCCGGCGGCCGGCGAGGTAGATGAGGCTGTCACCAACGAGGATGCCGGCGAAGCCCACCACCATCATCACCGGCAGGCTGGCCGCGCCCTTGTGCGCGAGGAAGCCGCCCAGGATGAGCGAGATGTCCTCGGGAAGCGGAACGCCGAGACCACAGGCCACCAGGATTCCGAAAACGGTGGCATAGGCGAAGAAGCCCTGTGAATCGCCAAGCAGGTGGGTGAGGAGTTCTTGCACGCGTTGTCCCGTCCGTTCACTTCCGGAGGGCCGCGCCGGGGGTGACCCGGGCCAGCCCATCCAGCGCCCAGGCTTCAACCGGGCGCGAGTCGTCAAAACTCCGGGCCAGGGCCTTCAATCCGAAGTAGCCCTGCCGGCCAGCCGCCTCGTAGGCCGCTTCCTGCGCACCCGTCGCCAGCAACGCCAGCGCCCGGCTCAGCAGTGCGACCCCGTATTCCCCCACCGTCGCCTCCCCCGCCCCCGCTACCCGGGCCTCGCGCAGCGCCGCCGCCCCGCCCGCCCACCTGCTCTCCAAGCGCGTCCCCATCCGGGACGAAAGCACCGCACGCGCGAACTCCCGGACCACCGGCTCCATTTCGGGCCGCCGGGTCGCAGGTCCCACCACCAGCACCCACCCTCGCCCCGTCTCCACCCGCCGGATGCTGCCCTCCACGTCGAGCAGATTAACCACCACCTGCAAGACGGGCTCGCCTTCTGGCAGGCCCAGAAGTCGCGCGGCCTGTTGAAGGGGCGCATCCAGCAGCGGCAGCCATGCGCGCTGTTCCGCGCGGTACAGGTCCAGCGTGCCGGCGCGAAGGTCCGCCACCGGCCACTCCGCCTCCACCCGCTCCAGCAGCGCCTCCAGCCCGTCCAGACTCCGGGCGGCCCCGGGCGCCTCGGGCCCTCCCAGCAGCCGCGCCAGGTAGGCCTCCACCGGCACGGGGTGGGCGTCGAAGTAGGCCTGGGCCCGGGCCAGCACGGCCGGGGACGCCGTCACCAGGGCGTCACGCACGCGCGTCCGGGCCGGTCCGTAGCTGAAGGCGGGCACCGGGTGCTCCCGGTACCTCACGCCCGCGTCGTACCCCAGGCGGTTCAGCAGCGCGAACAGGGTGAAGACGCGGACATCAGCCCGAACCTCCAGGCCACCGGCCGTGTACACGCTGGAAAACCAGTCCTCCGCCGGGGCAACCGTCACGGGAGTGGACATCCGCGCCTGTGCATGCACGGCCCCGGAGGCCCCGAGCAAGGTGAGGATGACCAGGAGGGAGGCACGCATTCGCGCGCCGGAAGCTACCACGGGCCCGTCAGGCGGCCGGGGCCTTTCCGACGAGCGTGCGCAGCATGTCCCGGTTGTCGCGCGCCTTCTGCCCGAAGTGGCTGACGATGCCCATCAGCAGCTTCACACACGCCTGTGGCTTCGAAGCCAGGAGCTTCTGGAAATCCGAGGCGCGAATCTCAAGAGCCGAGACGTCGGTGACGGCGGTGGCGGTGCAGAGCCGCTCACCCTTCTGGACGAGGGCCAGCTCGCCCAGGGGCTCGCCCGCGCCCACCTCGCCCAGGGCCACGTCCTCGCCCGAGGCGCTCTTCGCGCTCAGGCGCACGGTGCCCTCGCCGACGATGATGAGCGACTCGCCCGTCTTGCCCTCGACGAAGAGGGCCGAGCCCTTGGGGAACGCCCGGGGCACCGCCACGCCGGCGAAGATCTGGATGCCGGTGTCGGTGAAACCCTTGAAAATCGGGCACGCCTTGAGGGTGTTCGCGGGCACGAGAGCCATGCGGGACCTCCTAACACGGGGAGCGCGAGCCCGCGAGTCAGCGGCTGGCGCGGTGCTCCGCGGCGAGGTGCACGTAGCCCTCGGCGGACTTGCGGAGGAACGCCCGCTCCTCCTCGGTAATGGGCCGCTTCACCTTGCCGGGCGAGCCCACCACCAGGGAGCCCGGCGGCACCTTCGTCCCGGGTGTGAGCAACGCCCCGGCGCCGATGATGCACTCGTCCCCCACCTCGACGCCGTCCATGAGGACGGCGCCCATGCCCACCAGCACCCGGTTGCCCACCGTGCAGCCGTGGAGGATGACGCGGTGGCCCACGGTGACGTCATCCCCCACGTGGGTGGGGTGCGTCTTGCTGGTGACGTGGACCACGGTGAGGTCCTGGATGTTGGTGCGCCGGCCGATGCGGATGGGGTTGACGTCCCCGCGCAGCACGGCGTTGAACCAGACGGAGGAGTCCTCCCCCAGCTCCACATCACCCACGACCTGGGCGGAGTCCTCCACGAAGCAGCTCGGATGGACGTGGGGGGACACCCCGCGGAACGGCCTCAACGCCATGGCGGAACCTCCTGCGCGACGACGGGACGGCGGAGGCGGCGGACTACGCCTCCGCGACGACGTGGAAGGGCGAGGTGGCGGGAGCCACGGGCAGCGGCTCCACGGTGGGCAGCGACAGCACGGACACCTGATTCCCGGCGAGCTGGTTGGGCGTGGCGCGCTCCACCTTCACCTTGACGATGGCGCCCGCGGGGGCGTCCCCATCGAAGTTGACGGTGCGGTTCTCCGGCGTGCGGCCGAAGCGCTTCGAGGCGTCGTAGCGCGAGTGGCCCTCCACCAGCACCTCCACCTCCGAGCCCACCAGCTCCGCGGTGATCTCCCCGCTGATCTTCCGCTGCAGCTTCTGCAAGCGCTCCAGGCGGGCGATCTTCACCTCGTGCGGCACGGGGCCCCACTCGTTCTCCCGCAGGGCCGCGCCCGTCTTGGGACGGGGGCTGAAGACGAAGGAGAACTGGTTGTCGTAGCGGACCTGCTCGGTCAGCTTCATCGTCATCTCGAAGTCCTCCTCGGTCTCCCCGGGGAAGCCCACGATGATGTCGGTGGTGACGGCGATGCCCGGCCGCGCCTGGCGCAGCTTCTCCAGCCGCTCCAGGTACTGCACCACGGTGTAGTCGCGGCGCATCATCTTCAGGATGCGGTCGCTGCCGCACTGCACGGGCAGGTGGAAGTGCGGAGCAATCTTGGGCTGGATGCGGAACGCCTCGATCAGCTCGTCGGACAGGTCATGCGGGTGGCTGGTGGTGAAGCGCACGCGCTCGATGCCCGGCACCTCCGCGGTGCGCAGCAGGAGCTGCGCGAAGGAGATGCCGCCCGCGTACGAGTTCACGTTCTGGCCGATGAGCGTCACCTCGCGCACGCCCACCTTCGCCAGGTCGGCGACCTCCACGAGCACGTCCGGGAAGGCGCGGCTGACCTCGCGGCCGCGGGTGTGGGGGACGACGCAGAACGAGCAGACGTTGTCGCAGCCCTTCATCACCGTGACGAACTCGGTGACCTTGCCGCGGGACGTCTCCGGGTCCGCGCGGGGGAAGACGTACTCCTCCGAGTGGACGAAGGCGGTCTCCACCACGCGCGCGCGGTCCTCGGCGACGCGGCCGATGATGTCCGGGAGCTTCGCGATGTTGTCGGGGCCGAAGACGAAGTCCAGGTACGGCACCTTCTTGAGGAGCCGGTCCTTCTCCTGCTGCGCCACGCACCCGCCCACGCCGATGAGCGCGCCACGGCTGGCCTTCACCGGCTTGTAGCGCCCCAGGGCGGACAGCATCTTGTCCTCGGCCTTCTCGCGGATGGCGCAGGTGTTGAGGATGATGAGGTCCGCGTTCTCGGGCACCGGGGTCGGCTCGTAGGACATCTTCGCCAGCACCTCGCTCATGCGGAGCGAGTCGTTGACGTTCATCTGGCAGCCGAAGGTGTGGATGAAGTAGCGCTTCATGGGAGAACCCTGAGTAAGAACGTGCCCTTATGCGATGGCCGGGCGCGGAATGCAACCCGACGGACGGCCCGGCTCATCCCCGGCTGAGCAGCCGCGTCAGGCGGGTGTGGAGGTCCACCAGCTCCGCCTCTCGGGCGCGCAGGAGGGCCAGGGTGTCCGCCCCGTACTTCCGGGCCAGGGCCTCGGTGGCGGACTCCTGCTTCGTCAGTTCCTCGCGGATCTTCTCGCGCAGCTCCTCCACCTGGGGCCCCGTCTGGCCCTCGAGCTGGCGGAGCTTGTCCTGGAGCTTCTGGGTGGCCCAGCGCCGTCCGCTGAAGGCGCGAAGGATGGCGGTGCCCTGCTCCGCCTTCTTGGAGTCCAGCCCGGAGACCGTCAGGGCCTCGTTGTGGGCGCGGACGAGTGCCTCCGCCCCCTGCCCCGCCTCGGCGTGGGCGAGGTAGGTGCGCTGGTAGCGGACCAGGGTGTCGAGCAGGGGCCCGTCCACCGGCAGGTACGCCATGCGGAGGGTGCGGTCGTCGGCGGCGTCCAACTGGGTGGAGCGCTCGAAGTTGGGGATGTCCTGGTAGCCCGCGTCGTCAAAGAGGGAGGGTGCCATGGGATTTTCTCTCGCTTCTAACAGCCTCGGAGGGGCGGTTGTAGCGCGTAGCGGCGGGGATGTGCCGCCCAGACAGCCGAGGCTGGCCTCAAGGCAGGTTGGCGAGGTCGTCCGTAAAGAAGGCGTCAAGGAGTGTCGGTGGCGGATCCGAGCTGAGGTAGTTGAGCTGCCCGATACGGAGGCCCTCCAGGGGTACCTTCGCGAGCTCCAACGGAAACGGACGGCAGTCGGTCATGCGTTCGACCTCGCGTCCCAACACATCGGCCAAGGGCTTGTCCTCGCTCCGTGGCTCCAGGAACAACATGGGGCGTGAAAAGCGGCGATTGGGAAGCCAGAGCTGCGTCGTCACGTAGACGAGGTAGAGCGGGGCCAGGACGCTGACAGCTACGGCCCAGCGGGTGACTCGCCTGTTCCCGTCGGGCTGAGGCTCCGTCTTGAAGAGCTGGCAGCGCAGGCAGGCGGAAACGAACGGCTGTGTCCCACCACCGACGGAGTGCTCCGGAAAGGCTGTCCGGAGCTGCCCCACGAACAGCCCCCACTCCTTCCAATCGAGTGCCCTCTCCCATGCGGCCATGAAGCGTTGGTGCTCGGGCGTGCGCTGATGGGCAGGGATGGACTCGCTTGCGTCATCCTCCTCCGGTGGAAACCCGCGTGGGTAGTACTGTTGAGCACAGCGAACGAGTTCCTCTTGAGTCAGACCAGTCATCGCTTGGGGTCCACGGGAATGTCGAAATGTGCGATCTCGATTCCGCGGGTGCGACACTCCGACACCCGGGCGCCGGCAATCTCCTCCTTGAGGATTCGCTCGTAGCGGCTTTTGAAATGGATGCAGTGCACGGCGATCATCTCCCCTGGCCGAGCTTCAGCCAGGACATCGTGCGCAGCACGGTTCGCCATCTCTGCGGATATCCACCGTGCTTCATTCAGGGAGATATCTCCCTGTGGCCCATTGCGCAGCGGCAGACCCACCTCGAACTTGCAGACATCCGTGGCGCCTGAGTCGCCTTCGGTAATCCGTGCGCTGATGCAGACAGCTCTCCACCCATCAGGCATCGACCTGCTGTCTACCGCGACAACCGTCCTGAACCGGAAATGCGCAGGGGTGATCCGTCCGGTGACGGGATTGCGCCCATGCGCACAACCGCCCAGTCCCCAGCAGGTCCACAGGACGGCGACGAATCCGACCCGTCGTCTCCACTGAGCGCCGAGTCGGGCCACTTCCCCACCTCACACCGGCACGAGCTGATCCGCGATGCGCGCCAGGTCCGACACGGAGTTGACGACCACGGCCTGGTGGCAGTGCTTCTCGTAGGTGAGCATCTCGCTGTCGCCGATGCCCCAGTTGCCGCGCTCCTCGGGGCAGATCCACAGCAGGCGCTTGGCCTTGCGGCGCAGGTCCTTCAGCGCCCACGCGTTGTTCGCGTTGTAGTTGTTCCGCCCGTCGCCAATGATCATCACCGTGGTGCGCCGGGTGATGCTGCCCAGGTGGTCTCGGGTGAAGTCCGCCAGCGCGCGGCCGTAGTTCGAGTTCGCGCTCAGGGAGACCGTCTTCCCCGCCGTGGCCATGTCGATGGCCTCGTCCACGTCCAGGTCCTTGAAGTACCGCGTCACCTCGCCCACGTCGGACACGAAGACGAAGGAGCGCACACGCACGAACAGTGACTGCATCGTGTGCATGAACAGCATCATCATCCGCGACGCGTTCCGCACCGAGTCGGACACGTCACACAGCACCACCAGCTCCGGGCGCTCGGGCCGGCGGCGGCGGAACTGCGGCACCATGGGCACCCCACCCCACGGCATGTTCCGGCGCAGGGTGCGGCGCACGTTGAGGGCGCCCCGGCGGTACGAGCGCTGCTTGCGAATCATCCGGCTGCGCAGCTTCTCCGCCAGCGTGCGGACGGCGGACTCCATCTGGTCCACCTCCGCCTGGGTGAGCAGGTGCAGCGGCTTGTCCTGCACCGTGTCCGTGCGGCGGCGGATGCGGGCCTCGGCCTGGCGCTTCACCTCCTGGCGCGCGGCGTCCTCAATCTTCCGCATCGCGTCCGCCACGTGGCGCGAGACGATCTCCACGCCCTCCGGATTGAGCCCCCGGGAGCGCAGCTCGTCCTCCAGGGACTTCATGTCCGAACGGGCCTTGTCCATGCCCGCCGCCGCCAGCATGCGCCGCGAGAAGAAACCCGCCTGCAACGGGCTCTCCAGCTGCGACAGGTCGAGCTGGAGCGAGGCCATCCGGAAGATCTGCGCCAGCTTCGCCCGGTCCCCTTCGAGGATGGCCTGGGCCAGCGGCGACATCTCCGGCAGGAGCTGATTCATCTGGATGATGACCATCTTCAGCAGGTCGCCCTCCAGGTACCCCTCTTCCTTGAGCTGGTCCGCCAGCGACTTGTCGATGGCCTCGAACGTCTTCGCCGCGCCGGAGAAGTAGAAATCGAACGCGCGGTTGAAGGTGTCCACGTCCAGCTCGCGCTTCACCAGGGTGGTGCGAAGCACGGAGCGGAACAGGCCCCGGTCCTTCAGCCCCACCTCGGCGGTGGCGCGCAGGGCGTCCTGGACCTCGGACGTGCTGACGCGCACGCCGTTCTGACGGAGCACTTCGGCGAACTCGACGATGCGGGCGTCCATCAGCGCTTCCCCTCCCCCTCGGCCATGCGCTCGAAGGACATGACGGCCTCCACGTGGTGCGTCTGGGGGAACATGTCCACCACCTGCAAGGCCAGGGGCTTGTAGCCCGCCTCCACCAGCCCCGCCGCGTCGCGGGCCAGCGAGGCCGGGTCGCACGCCACGTACACCACCCGGCGCACGCCCAGGGCCGTCATCCACTTCGCCAGTCCCGGGGCCCCCGTGCGCGGCGGGTCCGCCAGGCACACGTCGAACTTCCGCCCCTCGGCCACCAGCCCGTCGCACGCCTTGCGCGCGTCGCCCTGGATGAAGCGCACGTTGGCCACTCCACCCTCGCGAGCACTCCGCTGCGCCAGCTCCACGCCCACCGGCGACGACTCCACGCCCAGCACGGACGCCGCGCCCGCTGCCAGGGGAAAGGTGAAGTTCCCATTCCCCGAGTACAGCTCCAGCACGGAGTCACCGTCCCGCGCGCCCAGCTCGTACACGGCCGCCGTGACGAGCCCGACGTTGGCCTCCGCGTGTGCCTGGGCGAACGCATCCGGCCGCAGGTACAGCGGCACCTCCGGCCGCAGCGGCGAGTACGAGCGCAGCGCCGGCTTCCCCAGCACGCGCGGTGAGCCCTCCTTCGGCACCAGCACCGCGCCCTCCAGCCGCAGCGAGCGCACCGCGGCCTCCGCCGCCTCCACGTGCCGCGCCGTCACCGGCCCGTTCAGGTTCACCGCGAAGGCCGCCTTGTCCCCTTCCGCCAGCAGGAGCACCTCCTCGGTGTCCTTCGCCAGCGGCTTGAGCAGCGGCGCCAGCTTCCCGGGCAGCGCCGCCAGCACGGGCGTCAGCGCGCCACACTCGGACACGGGGACGCGCTCGTGGCTGCGCCGCCCGAAGTACCCCAGCGTCCCCTTGCCCGTCGGGTGCAGCACCGCGCGGCGCCGGTAGCCCCAATCCCGGGGTGCCACCAGCAGCGGGCGTACCGTGAAGGACTCCCTCGGCAGGTGGCCCAGGTGCTCCAGGGTGGAGAGGACGATCTCCTGCTTCGCGGCGCGCTGGGCGGGCTCGGACAGCCCCAGCCAGTCACAGCCGCCGCACTCGCCGGCCGAGGGGCACTTCTCCGGACGCCGGTCCGGGCCTGGAGCCACCACCTGCCGCAGCAGCCCACGCAGGACGCGGCCCTGGGCCTCCAGGTGCACGCGCACGGTGTCGCCGGGGAAGGCGCCCGGGATGAAGACGGTGCGCCCCAGCCAGGAGGCCACGCCCTCGCCGAGCTGGCCCAGGCGCTCGATGGTCAGTTGAACAGGAGTCTCGGGTAGCGGCTGCATTCAGGGGCTCGACGGGCGGCGCCCCAGGCAGCCGCCCCTACTTCCGGGTCATCGCGACCGGCTCTTCCGGGGGGAACTCCGCGCGCAGGCGCTCCACGAATTCCCCGATGCGCGACCGCTTCTCGTCATCAACGTCCAGGAACTCCACGGCCATCCCCGGGGACTGGTTCGCCACGGGCGTGCCGAGCGCATTGGTGCGAGTCACCCGGCCCTTCAGCTCCACCGGGAAGTGCGCTCCGGGCAGCGTCACCAGCAGCCGCACCACCGTGTCCACCGGCAGCGGCTTGTCGGTGTTGATGTAGAGGCCGCCGCGCGACAGGTTGACGGCCCAGTCCGTCACGAAGCCGGACACGCTGCTGTAGGCCACGGGCAGCTCATACTCCACGCGGGGTGCGCGGTCGCTCGGGCCCTGCTTCTCCGGAGTGTCAGCCATGGATGGGGGCTCCCCCGCGGACCATCAACAGCGCCCGCGAGGGCACACCCTAGCCGCGTGCGCTCAGAATTTCATCTCGCGCACGTCCGGAGCCACCTTCAGCTTCGGCTCCGTCAGCTTCTGCACCAGCTCCACCGTCACCCCGGGGGCCAGCTCGCGCAGCACCAGCCCCTCGGGCGTCACGTCGATGTACGCGTGGTCCGTGACGATGTGCTGCACGCACTTCAGGCCCGTCAGCGGCAGCGAGCACTTCTTGAGGATCTTCGGCTGGCCATCCTTGTTGGCGTGCTCCATGGCCACGTAGATGCGCTTGGCACCCACCGCGAGGTCCATGGCGCCGCCCATCCCCTTCACCATCTTCCCGGGGATCATCCAGTTGGCCAGGTCGCCCTCCTCGCTCACCTCCATGGCGCCGAGCACGGCCATGTCGATGTGGCCGCCGCGAATCATCCCGAAGGACAGCGCGGAGTCGAAGAACGCGGCACCCTTCACCGTCGTCACCGTCTCCTTGCCCGCGTTGATGAGGTCCGGGTCCTCCTGCCCCGCGAGGGGATAGGGCCCGATGCCCAGCAGGCCGTTCTCCGACTGGAGCACCACCTCCACGCCGGCCGGGATGTAGTTGGGGACCAGGGTGGGGATGCCGATGCCCAGGTTGACGTAGTAGCCGTCCCGCAGCTCCTGGGCGATGCGCATCGCGATCTGTTCACGAGTCAGTGGCATGGGCTCCTCACGCCTGCTTGCGGACGGTGCGCCGCTCGATCCACTTCTGGAGGTTCTTCGCCTGGACGATGCGGTGCACGAAGATGCTGGGGATGTGCACCTGGTCCGGGTCGATCTCCCCGGGCTGCACGATGTGCTCCGCCTCGACGATGGTCGTCTTGGCGGCCATGCACATCATCGGAGAGAAGTTCCGCGCGGTCTTGTTGAACACCAGGTTGCCCCAGGTGTCCGCCTTCCACGCGTGGATGATGGCGAAGTCCGCCTTCAGCGGCGTCTCCAGCACGTGGAGCCGGCCGTCGATCATCCGCGTCTCCTTGCCCTCGGCCACCTGCGTCCCGGCGCCCGTGGGGGTGAAGAAGCCGCCGATGCCGCAGCCACCGGCGCGGATGCGCTCGGCCAGGGTGCCCTGCGGGTTCAGCTCCACCTCCAGCTCGCCGGAGAGGAACTGCCGCTCGAACTCCTTGTTCTCTCCCACGTAGCTGGACACCATCCTCTTCACCTGCTTGTTCTGGAGCAGGATGCCCAGGCCCAGCTCGGTGGTGCCGCAGTTGTTGGAGATGATGGTGAGGTTCTTCACGCCCTTCCGGTGAAGCGCCTCGATGAGGTTCTCAGGGTTGCCGCACAGCCCGAAGCCGCCGCTCATGAGCGTGCAGCCATCCGGGATGTCGGCGACCGCCTCGTCCGCGTTCGCGTAGACCTTGTTCATCCGCCCTCCCGATATGGAAACGGGGTGAAGGCCCGGGAAGGCCCCCACCCCGCCCCCCTCCCCGTGGGGAGAGGGTGATTACCGCTCCACCATCAGCGCGATGCCCTCGCCGCCGCCGATGCACAGCGACGCGACGCCGCGCTTCTTGCCCAGGTCCTTCATCGTGTGCAGCAGCGTCACCAGCACGCGGGCGCCGGAGGCGCCAATCGGGTGGCCCAGGCACACCGCGCCACCACGCACGTTCACCTTCGACGCGTCCAGCCCGAGGAGGCGGTTGTTGGCGATGGCCACCACCGCGAACGCCTCGTTGATCTCCCACAGGTCCACGTCACCCGCGGAGAGGTTCTTCTTCTTCAGCAGCTTGTTGATGGCGTCCGCCGGGGCGATGGTGAACTCCACCGGCTTGCGCGCCGCCTGGTCATAGCCGGTGATCCGGCCGAGGATGGTGCGGCCCTCCGCCTTGGCGCGCTCCTCGCTCATCAGCACCAGCGCCGCGGCGCCGTCGTTGATGGAGGACGCGTTGGCGGCCGTCACCGTGCCGTCCTTCTTGAAGACGGGCTTCAGGCCCGGAATCTTGTCCGGCTTCGCGTTGCGGGGACCCTCGTCCTCCACCACCGTGACGATGTCCTCCGGCTTCTTGCCGGGGATGTGCACCGGGGTGATCTCCGCGGTGAACAGGCCCTCCTTCTGGGCCTGGATGGCGCGGCGGGTGGACTCCAGCGCGTACTCGTCCTGCTGGGCGCGGCTGATGTTCTGCGACGTGGAGCACTCCTCGGCGCAGTTGCCCATGTGGACGTTGCCGTACACGTCCCAGAGGCCGTCGTGGATCAGCGCGTCCTTGAACTCCACGTTCCCCATGCGGGCGCCGCCGCGCATGGTGTGGCTGAGGTAGGGCGCGTTGCTCATGGACTCCATGCCGCCGGCGACGACGACGTCCGCGTCACCCAGGGCAATGGCCTGGGCGCCGGCGATGACCGCCTTCAGGCCGGAGCCGCACACCTTGTTCAGCGTGGTGGCGGGAACGGTCTCCGGGAGGCCGGCGAAGATGGCCGCCTGGCGGGCGGGCGCCTGGCCCACGCCGGCCTGCAGCACGCAGCCCATGATGATCTCCTGCACGGCCTCCGGCTTCACGCCCGCGCGCTCCAGCGCCGCCTTGATCGCCGTCGCGCCGAGCTGGGGCGCCGTCACCTTGGACAGCGAGCCCTGAAAGGAGCCGATGGGAGTACGGGCCGCGCCCACGATGACGACTTCACGAGCCATGAAAACTGCCTCCGTTGAGGATGAGCGAATGACCTTCGGTAACAACGATGGGGGTCCTTATCACCGGGCGTTCCCCGGAGTTCAAGCGTCCTCGCTCGGCCTCCGGACGGGAGCGTCCACTGACCGCGTCGCGCCGCGCTAGGTGCCATAAGCCCTTGAATACAGAGGGCCTGGAGATGGCCCGGAAGGCCAGCCCCCCGCCCGACCGGTCGGATGGTCCCTCGCGAGCGCGAAGAATCTCAGGGAGTCAGGCGCCAGGTGCTCAGCGCCGCGTCGGAGCCGCCGGTGGTGAGGCTCTGCCCGTCCGCGCGCCACGAGACGGCGTTCACGTCGCCGTCGTGGAAACCGACCACCGCCAACGCAAGGCCGGCATTCACGGCCCAGGTGAAAACGAGGCCGCCCACCCCGCCTCCAGCGATGAGTCGGCCATCCGGGCTCCAGGTGAGCGTGTACGGATCGAGCCCGCCACGCGTCTCTTCGAGCACCTTCCCGGTGAGAAGCTCGTGGACGGACAGGCCAGGCCGGTGCCCGATGGCCAGCCGAGTCCCATCCGGACTGAGGGCCGCGGTCAGCGGCTGGGCATCCACGCCGGACTCCACGATGCGCAGCTCCCCGGTCTGGCTGTCCCAGAGCTCCCAGCGGCTATCGGAGCCCACCGCCACGACGTACCGGCCATCCGGGGTCCATGTCAGGGCCCGCACCGCTCGGTTCCGCTCCGGGAAGCGGAACACCTCGCCCCCCGAGTCCACGTCCCAGACCCGCACCGTCGAGGTGGTGCTGGACGCCGGATTGAATCCCGAGAGGGTCGCCAGCCGCCGGCCATCCGGGCTCAGCGCGACGCCGCGGACCTCGATGGGCAGGGGCTCCTGTCCCGTGGCGAGCTGGATGGGCGCACGGACGAGCGTGCCGTCCTCCACGCGCCACACACAGGCCTGACCATCAACGCCGCCACTGGCGAGCCGGGTGCCGCCACCGTCCCAGGCCAGCGCGCGGATGGCCTTGCCACCGTGCCCCGCCAGCGTGCGCACCGGCGAGCCCTGGCGGTCCCAGAGGCGGATGAGGCCCTCCCTGCCTCCGGAAGCCAGCCGGTCTCCCGACGGGTTCCAGGCCACCGCGTCCACTTCGTAATCATGGGGCAGCAGCTCACGCAGGAGCAGTCCCCGGGTCACCGCGTCCACCGTGAGCACGTCGACCGCGGCGGGCAACGCCTGCACGGCGGCGAGCGCCGGCCTCGAGGGGTGGAAGCGAAGCGCGTGATAGCGCCGCGCGCCGAGGCCGGAAGGGTCTTCCTGGCGGGCCTGCCCCACCACGGCGCCGGTATCCGCCTCCAGCACGGCGAGGCTTCCGGCCATGTCCCCCACCCCGAGCCATCGGCCGTCCGGGCTCCAATCGAGGACCCAGGCCGTGCCCCAGGAGCCGCTCCACGTTGCCTGGAGCTGATGGGTCGCCGTCGCGTACACGCGCACCTCGCGCGTGCCACCCACGACGTAGCGCTTGCCGTCGGGGCTCCACGCGAAGCCCGCCACCTCCGTCAGCAGCGCGTCACGCCGTGCGAGGGAGACGTCGTGGAGCTCCACCCACCACTGCGAGGAGGAGAGCGGGATACCCACCCCCACCGAAATCCGGCTCCCGTCGGGGCTCCACGCCAACCTCCGTGGCTTGCTCACCGTCGACAGGAATGTCCCGGTCGAAGCCCCGGTACCGGCGTTCCACAGGCGCACGGAGGATTCGAGGTCATCCGCGCTGGCGAGCCGTTGCCCATCCGGGCTCCACTCCAGCACGCGCACATTGCCGGTGTGGGCCTTCCACTCCCGCAGGGTGCGCCCCGTCGACGGGTCCAGTAGCGCGATACCTCCCCCCGAGCGACCCACGGCCACGACGTCTCCACGGGGGCTCCAGGCCACCGAATGGAACAGGTGGGGCCAGGCGCTGATCACCCTCATCGCGCGCCCGGTCTCCGCGTCCCAGATGCGCAGCCGGTTTCCCCCGGTACCGGGACTGTCGAGCGCGGCGAGCCGCGTGCCATCGTGGCTCCAGACAGGCGACTCGGGCAGGCGCGCCCCCACTCGCCGCCATGCGTCGGAGGAGGACTCCAGCTCCGGGGCGAACCGCGCGGTGCAGACCTCGATGGAGGCGAGCGTGAAGGTGTAGGGCCCCTCACGTCCCTCACAGCCCACGCCCCACCAGCCGACGAAGCGCCAGCCCTCCTCGGGCGTCGGGGTCAAGGTGAGCTGGCTTCCAGTGTCGAACCAGCCACGGCAGTTGCCCGGGCAGTCGAGCCGCGCGGGCGTGGTCGTCACCCTGCCGCGGCCGAACACCTCGACCAGGACCTCGCTCCGGCCCTCGCCCGGAAGGGGGGGCCGGATGGAGTAGCTCGCCGCCACGGACCAGGGCCCCTCATGCCCCTCCGCATCCACGGCGCGGCAGCGGGCCTGGAAGGCCC
Organism: Myxococcus sp. RHSTA-1-4; assembly: GCF_020037125.1. Taxonomy (GTDB): domain Bacteria; phylum Myxococcota; class Myxococcia; order Myxococcales; family Myxococcaceae; genus Myxococcus. The sequence continues at coordinate 246,635 of NZ_JAIQDG010000007.1, read as the reverse complement.
CCGCCTGGAAGAAGACCTGGCCCAGTTCGAAGGTGGCCCCGCTGGGGACCGCGTCGAGGAAGTGCGTCACGCCCTCGCCGTCCCCGAAGTCGAACTGATAGGTGAGCGGGCCGCCCTGGGGGTCATCGGCGGCGCAGCGGAACACCAGTTCCTCGCCAGGCTCGGCGTGCGTGCCGTCGACCTCAAGACGGGCCGCGCCTGGAGCCACGGGCTCGGGCGGCGGCTCATCGCCCCCCGAACAGGCTGTGAGCGCGAGCGTCAGGGAGAGGACGAGAAGAGAGCGCCCGGAACGGGCGGAGGCCAGGGACACAGGACGGGTGTACATACGGTTCGTTCCCTCGCGCCCCGGCCCCGGATATGCGCGGGGTGATGACTAACCGCACCACCCGTGGGAAGTCAAAGGCCCCCTCACGGAGTGAGGCACCGCGCAAGCACCTTGCGTCTCCCCGGATACGGCAACGGCCGGGCCCCCTCTCGGGAACCCGGCCGTCTCGCCGTGAGGCGCGTGCTGCTGAAGCGATTACTTCTTCAGCTTGCTCGCCATCACGTCGCCGAGGCGCGCCTTCGAGCCTTCCGCCTGCTTGCGGAGGTACTCGCGGTAGTCCTCGCCCTCGCCGATCAGGGCCTTCATCGACAGCGCCACCTTCCGGTCCGGCGTGTTGATGTCGATGATCTTGACCTCGACCTCCTGGCCCTCGTTCACCACGTCACGCGGGTTCTCGACACGCTCCTCCTTCAGCTCGGAGACGTGGACGAGGCCCTCGATGCCCGGCTCGATCTCCACGAACGCGCCGAAGTCGGTGACCTTGGTGACCTTGCCCTTCACGCGGCTGCCCACCGGCAGGCGCTCGGACAGCGTCTCCCAGGGGTCCGGCTGGAGCTGCTTGATGCCCAGGCTGAAGCGCTCGTTCTCGACGTCGATGTTGAGCACCACCGCCTCGACCTCGTCGCCCTTCTTGAACATCTCGCCCGGGTGCTTGATGCGCTGCGTCCACGAGATGTCGGACACGTGCACCAGGCCGTCCACGCCCTCCTCGACGCCGACGAACACGCCGAAGTCGGTGACGTTGCGGATCTGGCCCTTGATGACGGAGCCGATCGGGTACTTGTCCTCGAGCAGCGTCCAGGGGTTCTGCTCGATCTGCTTCATGCCGAGCGCGATGCGCTTGGCCTTCGGATCGATGTCCAGGACGACGGCCTCCACCTCCTGGCCGACCTCCAGGATCTTGGACGGGTGCTTGAGGCGCTTGGTCCAGGACATCTCGGACACGTGCACGAGGCCCTCGACGCCCTGCTCGATCTCGATGAACGCGCCGTAGTCCGTGATGCTGACCACCTTGCCGCGCACGCGGGTGCCGACCGGGTACTTCTCGTCGGCGCGGTGCCACGGGTCCTCCTGGATCTGCTTGAGGCCCAGGCTGACGCGCTCCTGCGTCGGGTCGAACTTGAGGACGACGACGCGGACCTCGTCACCCACGTTGAACATCTCGCTGGGGTGACCGATGCGGCCCCAGGACATGTCCGTGATGTGGAGCAGGCCGTCGATACCGCCGAGGTCGATGAAGGCGCCGTAGTCGGTGAGGTTCTTGACCACGCCCTTGAGGACCGCACCCTCCTTGAGGTTCTTGAGGGTCTCCTTCTTCATCTCCTCGCGCTGCTTCTCGAGGAGCACCCGGCGCGAAAGCACGATGTTGCCGCGCTTCTTGTTGAACTTGATGACCTTGAACTCGAATTCCTTCGAGATGTACTGGTCCAGGTTCCGCACGGGGCGGATGTCGACCTGGGAGCCAGGGAGGAACGCCTTCACGCCGATGTCGACGGAGAGGCCTCCCTTGACGCGGCCGACGATGGTGCCCTTGACGATCTCGTCGCGCTCACAGGCGGCGCTGATCTCGTCCCAGATGCGCATCTTGTCGGCCTTCTCCTTGGAGAGGACGACCATGCCGGTGTCGTTCTCGCGGCTCTCCAGGAGCACCTCGACGGGGTCGCCGGCCTTGACCGAGACCTCACCGCGAGGATTGGTGAACTCGGAGATCGGGACCTGTCCCTCGGACTTGTAGCCGATGTCGACAATCGCGAAGTCCTTCGTCACCTGGACCACGGTGCCCTTGACGATCTCCCCTTCCTTCAGGATGCCGTCACCACCGCGCTCCTTGAGCGAGGCCTCGAACAGTGCGGCGAAATCCTCGTCGCCTGCGTCCATCCCGACCTGCTGGTTCACGTTCTGCTGCATGTAGAGGAAGTCCTTTGAAACGGTACAGCTGCCCCCTGATTGTGGGTGTACGCTGCGGCCTGCGGGGAGCAACGGGCCGTGACGTTCGTCCTCGTCATGAGGACCAGAAATTTTTGGAAGCCGCGCACCCTAGACACCGGAGATTCCGGGAGTCAAGCCAGCACGTGCTCCTTCTGATGTTGGGTGGATACCCTACATCGGCCCTGTCAAGCCCGCCGCACCTCATCCGCCCGGTAGGACCCCAGGCGGACGGGCACGAGGCCCGGCCGGATGGACCCAACACCTAGGTAAGAACGGGTCTGCCCGCGCGCAGCCCTCCCTTCAAATCCCGACCTGGACTCGACGGAGGCCCGCCCGGTGAGGGGGCTGGCGGAATGGAACTTCCATTCCACCCGTCAGCGGCCCGGGGAGCCCCTTCACCCGGAGGGGAGAAATCCAGCCGAATGCGACAATTTTCCCCCGGCTCCGTTCCGCCTCTGGGTGGAGGCCCGCGAGTCCGGTGACCGGCGTATGTCACGGGGGAGGTGCGCCCGGGGGGGTGGACTGTTCCCGAACGTCGGCGGCCGCGGGCCCCTCCCCCTTTTCCCCTGTCCTCCACCACACGGGCTTCCGCTGGGTTGTGCGGCCCTGCTTCGAGCCTGCTCGACAGGTGCCCGCCCGGGTCCAGAATCACCCGACTTCAACGGATTTCATGCCCTTCCATTGATTCAAGAATCAATGAGCCGCTACGGTACGCGCGCTTCCTGCTCGCCGTCCCCCGAGGTGGCCATGGTGCAGCGCTTCCCCTCACGAGTCCTCCGTCTGTCGTCCCTCCTTGTCGCATTGCTCGTCCCGCTCGCCGGGTCAGCCCTTCCCGTCCGGGCCACGGCCGCGAGTGCCGTGCTGGCCGGGGTGCCGACCACGGGCTTCCGGTTCGTCGACATCACCGCCGGCGACGGCACCGTGCTCAAGGCCAACTACATCTCGCCGACGGCGCCGGGCCCGCACCCGGCCATCGTCTTCATCTCGAGCTGGGGCCTCAACGACCTGGAGTACCTGGCCCAGGCCGGCGCGCTGGCGCAGCGGGGCTACGTCGTCCTCTCCTACACGCCGCGAGGCTTCTGGGCCTCCGGTGGCGGCATCGACACGGCGGGCCCGGCGGACATCGCGGACACCTCGCGCGTCATCGACTGGCTGCTCGCGAACACCCAGGCGGACGGCTCGCGCATCGGGCTCGCGGGTGTCTCGTATGGCGCCGGCATCTCGCTCATCGCCTCGGGGTTCGACTCGCGCGTGAAGGCGGTCGCCGCGCTCTCCGGCTGGACGGACCTGGTGGCCTCGCTGTTCGGCGGGGAGACCCGGCGGCCGCAGGCGGTGGCCCTGCTGGACCTCGCGTCGCGGCTGCTGGGCAGGCCGAGCCCCGAGCTGCGGACGGCCGTCGACAACTACTTCGCCAACCGCGACATCGAGGGCATCAAGGCCTGGGGCCGGGTGCGCTCGGCGGCCACCTACGTCGACCGCATCAACGCGAACGCGCCCGCCATCCTGATGGCCAATGCCTACGGAGACAGCCTCTTCCCGCCCAACCAGCTCACGGACTTCTACAGCCAGCTCACGGGGCCCCGCCGCCTGGAGCTCGCCCCGGGTGACCACGCCGTCGTGGAGGCCACCGGGCTGCTGGGCCTGCCGAACCACGTGTGGACCAGCGTGACGCGCTGGATGGACCAGTACGTCGCGGGCGTGAACACCGGCATCGCCAGCGAGCCTCCCGTGGTGCTTCGCACCTACGACGGCGACGTGGAGGGCTACACGTCCTGGGCCGACGTCTCCTCGGGCACGCAGCGCTACGGGCTGGGCGCCATCCGCCTGCTGGACGGCACCGGCACCCTGGGCGGCACGCCCTCCACCAGTGGCGCGAGGACCGTCTGGGCGGGCTACGACACCACCGCCGACGCGGGTGTGGCGCTGCTGACCAACGGGCTCCAGGCGCTGACCGGCATTCCTCCCACCGTCTGGCTGCCGGGGGTCAACCGCCTCAGCGCCGGAGTCTGGACCTCGGCCTACGCGTCGAGCCCCATCGCCATCCGTGGCGTGGCCACCCTGCGCCTGCGCATCACCCCGTCCACGGCCTCCGGGACTGTCGTCGCCTACCTGTATGACGTCTTCGGCGACTCCGGCGGGCTCATCACCCACGTGCCCCTGAGCTGGCACGGCGCCACGCCCGGCGCGCCGCTGGACCTGGACGTGGTGTTCCCCGCCACGGCCTACGACGTCCCGGCGTGGCACCGGCTCGCGCTCGTCGTCGACACGGAGGACCCGCTCTACCTGGACGCCAACTCCACCGGCGCGCCGCTGTCGCTCGGCGCTCCCTCCTGGCTGGACCTGCCGCTGCGCTGACTGTTGGGGGCGGCGGTGAGCGCGTGCGCACCGCTGCCCCCCAGGGCTATCGGGTGACGGCGATGGCGACCGTGAGGGTCGCCACGTAGCCGCTGGTGGTGTTGCCCGTGACGTTCGCGAGCTGGGACGTCCAGCCATCGCGGAACACGTTGTCCGTGGACAGGCTGATTCTCGACAGGTTGGTGACGCTCTGCGAATACCCGGTGGTGGCGTACACCGCGTCGCAAGAGGCCTTGGGAAGGGCGAGCTGGGAGGTGGCCACCTTGTTCGCCGCCGTCGTCGCGGACGCGAGGCTCGGGTAGACCTCGAAGTGGATGTGCGGCCAGCGCCCCGAGTAGCAGCCGGGGAAGATGGTCGTGAACGTCACCTGCCCCTGGGCGTTCGTCGCCTGCACCCCGCGCAGGTAGTTCTGGTTCGTCACCCCGGAGGAGTAGAGCGAGTAGCGGCCCTCGCGGTCGCAATGCCACAGGTAGATGGCGTACCCGGCGAGCGGCTCACAGTTGCCCGCGGAGTTGATGAGCGTGAGGGTGACGGTCAGCGGAATCCCCGCCGCGGTCCCCGTGGCGGAGCCCACGCTCGAGCGGATGTCACTCCGGACGATGCCCGTCTGGGTGAGCACGTTGGGGCCGTTGGAGCCGTCTCCCGGATACGGTCCCGCCGTCTCCGTCGGAATCGTGGTGCAGGTGCCAGCGCTCGGCGTGAGCCCCAGGGCCTCCGCGGAATCCTCGCCGCCGCAGCCCACGAGAGGCACCAGGCTCGCGCCCAGGGCGAGGCGAAGGAGCGTCCTGCGCTCCATGGACGCGTGGATGAGCTTCAGGTCCTGTTGCAGGCCACCATCGTCATGCTCGTGCATTGTGAATCCTCCCCTGCCCCGCCGGGGGCAGTGGGGAGGGGATTCAACCCAGGATATCTTACGAAATCCTTAAGACGCGTATTTTAAGCATACCTTGAAATACGCGCCTTCATGGTCCACGAGCTGCCTACCCCAGCAGCTTGAACGTCTCGCGGGCAATCACCATCCGCTGCACCTCGCTGGTGCCCTCGTAGATGGTCTGCACGCGGGCGTCGCGGAAGTACCGCTCGACGGGGAACTCGTCGATGTAGCCGTAGCCGCCGTGGAGCTGCACGGCCTTGTCGGCCACCTTGTTGCTCATCTCGCTGGCGAACAGCTTCGCCATGGAGGCCTCGCGGGAGAAGGGCTGGCCCTGCTCCTTCATGTACGCCGCGCGCAGCGTCAGCAGCTCCGCCGCATCGAGCTGCGTCTTCATGTCCGCCATCATGAAGCGCGGGGCCTGGAACTCGCCAATGGCCTGACCGAACGCCTTGCGGTCCTTCGAGTACGCCACGGCGGCCTCCAGCGCCGCCCGGCCCACGCCGCACGCCTGCGACGCAATGCCGATGCGCCCGCCGTCCAGCGCCGTCATCGCCAGCCGGAAGCCCTGCCCTTCCTGGCCCAGGAGGTTCTCCGCCGGAATCTCACAGTCCTCGAACGTCAGCGGCACCGTGTTCGAGGAGCGCAGCCCCATCTTGTCCTCGTGCTTGCCGATGATGAGGCCCTTCGTCCCGCCCTCCACGATGAAGCAGGACAGGCCCTTGTTCCCCGTCGGAGCCGTGCGCGCCCACACCACCATCACCCCGGCGTACGCACCGGACGTAATCCACTGCTTGCTGCCATTGAGGACGTACGTGTCCCCGCGCCGCACCGCGGTGGTGTTCATCGCGCCCGGGTCGGAGCCGGCGTGCGGCTCGGACAGCGCGAAGGAGCCCGCCACCGCCTCGCCGGAGGCCAGCCGCGTCACGTACTTCTCGCGCTGCGCCTCCGTGCCGAACGCGTTGATCAGCTCCGCGCACATGTTCGTCACGGCCATCGTCACCGACGTGGACGCGTCCGCCGCCGCCATCTCCATCATCGCCAGCGAGTAGGCGACGACGCCCGCCTCCGAGCCGCCGTACTTCGCCGGGATGTTCACCCCGAGCAGCCCCAGCTCGCCCATCTCCTTGTAGAGCTCCGTGGGGAAGCGCTCCTCGCGGTCCAGCGTGCGGGCCAGCGGGGCCACGCGCTCGCGCGCGAACTTGCGGGCGGTGTCGCGGATCAGCGTCTGGGTCTCGGTCAGCTCGAGGTTCACGGCGGTCTTCCTACTCGATGGCCTTGAGGTTGAACGGGTACTCGATGGGGCGGTCCACGCCGTCCGGCGGCTTGGGGAACGTCATGGACGACAGCACCGCCACCACGCAGTCGTGCAGGCCCGGGTCCTTCAGCGTGCTCGACTTCTTCACCACCTTCGCGTCCTTCACCAGCCCGTTGGCGTCGATGGTGAAGGACGTCATCAGCCGCCCCTCCACCTTCTGGTCCTTCTCCGCCATGTGGTCCTCGTAGCACTCCTGGATACGAGGCTGGTTGTACGTGACCACCTGGCGGATGGAGTCCGGGGTGAACGGAAGGCGCTCGACGTCCGGCCCCTCGCTCTTCGCGGGGGCCGTCGCCTGGGCGGGCTTCCCGCCGGAGGGCTTCTTCGCCGGAGCGCCCTGCGCGAGCGCCACCGCCGAGGAGAGAACGACCACGGAGAGAAAAGCCCGCTTCATCACGACTACTCCTTCAGGACGTTGGCCGAGATGACGATGCGCTGAATCTCGCTCGTCCCCTCGTAGATCTCGGTGATGCGCGCGTCGCGCACGTGGCGCTCGGCGTCCATCTCCTTGCTGTAGCCCATGCCGCCGTGCACCTGGAGGGCCTTGTTGGCCACGCGGCTGGCCATCTCGCTGGCGTACAGCTTGGCCATGGCGCTCTCCGCGCTGTGGCGCACGCCCTTGTCCTTGAGCAGCGCGGCGCGCCACACCAGCAGCCGGGCCGCGTCGATCTCCGTGGCCATGTCGGCGATCATGAACTGGATGGCCTGGTGCTCGCGGATGGGCTTGCCGAAGGACTTGCGCTCACCGGAGTAGCGCACCGCCTCCTCGTACGCCGCGCGGGCGATGCCCAGCGCCTGCGACGCGATGCCGATGCGGCCGCCGTCCAGCGTGCTCATGGCGATCTTGAAGCCGTCGCCCTCCTTGCCCAGCATGTACTTCGCCGGCACGCGCATGTCCTCGAAGAACATGGAGCAGGACCAGGCGGCGCTGATGCCCATCTTCTTGTCGGGCTCGGCGCGGATGAAGCCGGGGGTGTTGGTGGGCACGAGGAAGGCGGTGATGCCCTTGTTGCCCTTCTCCTTGTTCGTCATGGTGAACAGGACGATGGCGTCCGCCTTCGGCCCGTTGGTGATCCAGTTCTTGGAGCCGTTGATGACGAACTCGTCACCGCGGCGCACCGCGACGGTCTTCTGGGCGGCGGCGTCGCTGCCGGCCTCGGGCTCGGTGAGGCCGAAGCAGCCGAGCTTCTCGCCACGGGCGAACGGCGTGAGGAACTGCTCCTTCTGCTCCTCGGTGCCGAACTTCATCACCGGGTCGCAGTAGAGCGAGTTGTTCACGCTCATGATGACGCCGGTGGAGGCACAGCCGCGGCTGATCTCCTCCATGGCGATGGCGTAACAGACGTTGTCCAGCCCGGCGCCGCCATAGTTCTCGGGGACGGCCACGCCCAGCAGGGAGAGCTCCGCGAGCTTCTTCACCGCGTCCGTCGGCCACGCGTGGTGTTCATCCCACTTGCGGGCGTTGGGGATCAGCTCCTTGGCGGCGAACTCGCGGGTCATCCGCTGGATCTCGCGCTGGACGTCGGTCAGCTCGAAGTTCATGAGACTCCTCAACAGCGGGGAGGAAAAGAGAAAGGCCTACATAGTATGAGGGTTTCCCCTCGGGAACAGCGAAGAGCTAGCGCCGGGCCTCAAGCGCGGGTTGGTGGTCCGATTAGAGGACGACCGACTGCCTGATACCTCGGAATCCAAGGGTGAGCCCAGGAACATGTTGAGGGGCACGGTGACGTCGAAGGTGACGTCCGTCCGGCCGCCCTCCCCCGTCCAGACCCGCCGCGCGACGAGGGACAGCGTCCAGGGCACGGTGTGCCGGTGGCGCTCGATGAGGTCGTACGACAGCCCCACCCCGGCCATTCCACCCGAGCCGTCCCGTCCCCACAGGCCCGCTCCCTCGGCGAGCACTCCGATGCGGAGTGTGTCGGGGAAGGCATACACCCGGGCCCCGGCGAGCAGCCGGAAGGCCGAGGGCTTCCGGCGGAGCTGCGGCTCCACGAAGGGCGAGAGCACCAACGTGGGGCCGGGCACGTCCAGCGGCGGCGAGGCCCAGGGGTGGATGGGCCAGGACAGCACCCAATGCTCGCGGGAGCCGGGCCCCCACTCGTAGCGGACATCCGGGACGAGCGGCTCCAGGAAGCAGCCGGTGTACAGGCAGAGCGTGCGCTTCCAGGAGACGAGCGCGGGAGCCCGCCCGTCCCCGTCACCCTCACCTTCCGAGGCCCGGGAGGGAGCCGCGGCCAGGAGGCAGATCAGCAGTCCCCCGGCCGCGAGCGCGCGCCGCACGTCACTTGCCGGTGAAGGTGGCCGGGCGCTTCTCCAGGAAGGCCTTCATGCCCTCGCGCTGGTCCGCCGAGCCAAACAGCTCGCCGAACGTCTTGCGCTCCATCTCGTTGGCGACGCGCAGGTCCTGGTCGGCACCGGCCTCGATGACGCGCTTGGCCTTGGCGATGGCGAGCGGGCCGTTCTTGAGCATCTTCGCGGCCACGTCGCGGCAGTGCGGGAGCAGCGCCTCGGGGGCGAGCACCTCCAGCACCAGGCCGATCTCCTTGGCCTTGGCGGCGTCGATGCGCTCACCGGTGAAGATGAGCTCCTTGGCGCGGGCGCGGCCCACCGCGCGGGTGAGACGCTGGGTGCCGCCGAAGCCGGGGATGACGCCCAGGCCCACCTCGGGCAGACCGAGCTTCGCCTTCTCGGACGCGTAGATGATGTCGCAGGCCAGGGCCAGCTCGCACCCGCCGCCCAGCGCGAAGCCGTTGACGGCCGCGATGGTGGGGATGGGCAGCTCCTCCAGCATGGCCATGACGCGGTGGCCGAGCGCCCCGAACTCCTGGGCCTGCGTCTCGGTCAGCGCCGCCATCTCCGCGATGTCCGCGCCGGCGACGAAGGCCTTCTCACCGCCGCCGGTGACGATGAGGACGCGCACGTCCTGGCCGATGGACTTGAGCGCCGCCTCCATCTCCTGCAGCGTCTTGCTGTTGAGCGCGTTGAGCGCCTTGGGACGGTCGATGAAGAGGGTCGCGACGGCGCCCTCCTGCTCCAGCCGGATGTTCTCGTAGGCCATGTTCGGGGCTCCTCGTGTCCTAGTACTTGTAGAAGCCGCGGCCGCTCTTCTTGCCGTACCAGCCGGCGTCCACGTACTGGCGCAGCAGCGGGCTGGGGCGGTACTTCGAGTCACCCAGGCCCTTGTGCAGCACCTCGGCGATGTAGAGCACGGTGTCCAGGCCGATGAAGTCCGCGAGCTGCAGCGGGCCCATGGGCTGGTTGGTGCCCAGCTTCATCGCGGTGTCGATGTCCTCCACCGTGCCCAGGCCCTCCATCAGCGCGAAGCAGGCCTCGTTGAGCATGGGGATGAGGATGCGGTTGACGATGAAGCCCGGGTAGTCCTTGGACACCACGGTCGTCTTGCCCATCTTCTCGGCCAGGGCGCGCGTGGTGGCGTACGTCTCGTCGGACGTGGCGGCGCCGCGGATCAGCTCCACGAGCTGCATCACCGGCACCGGGTTCATGAAGTGCATGCCGATGACGGACTCGGGGCGCTTCGTGGACGCGGCGATACGGGTGATGGGAATGGACGAGGTGTTGGTGGCGAGGATGCCGCCCGGGCGCACCACGGCGTCCAGGTCCTGGAAGATGCGGCGCTTGAGGTCCTCGTTCTCCGTCACGGCCTCGACGGCGAAGTCGACGTCCTTCGCCTCCTTGACGTCCGTGAGGGTGACGAGGTTGGCCTCGGCGGCGGCGCGCTTCGCCTCGTCCAGCTTGCCCTTCTCCACCAGCTTCTTCAGGCCGCCGCGGATGCGGTCCGCGCCCTTGGCGAGGCCCTCCTTGGAGACGTCCGCCAGCGTGACGCGCAGGCCCGCCTGCAGTGCCACCTGCGCGATGCCCGCGCCCATCTGCCCAGCCCCGACGACGACGATGTGCTCCGTTGCCATGGTCTTCGCGTACCCCTCGGTCGGTATGTGAACGGCGTGCGGGCGCCCTTAGCCCACGCGTCCGGGGCGGTCAACGACCGGAGGGAGGCAACCGGAGCTGACGGACGATGTAGCGGTCCTCTCCCACAGACAACGACTCGTCCAGCCGCACCCTGTCTTCACGCCCTTCCAGCTTCACGAAGAGCCGCGCGCGCCAGACGCCCTCGGGCAGGTCCACCTGGAACGTCACCTCCGGCGGAGGCCCCGAGGAGAAGAAGCGCTCCTCGCGCTTGAGCACCTTCCCCTCCTCGTCCAGCACCTGGAGGTCCAGGGCACGGGCGGCGCTCCACCCCGCCCCATCGAACTGGAGCCGCAGCTCGCGCTCGGGGGTGCCCGAGGTCTGCCACAGCCAGAAGCCGAGCGCCGCCAGCAGCAGCAACGGCAGCCGCTTCGCCAGCGGGTGGGAGCGCCAGCCCCGGCGCTCGGGGGCGGGAGCCGGGGGCGGCGCGGGAGGAGGCGTGTCCGCCACCGTCACTCCTTCTTCGTCCGCTTGGAGCCGGAGCCGGGACGGCGCGCGTTGAGCTCGGAGACGACCACGCGGGGCGTGCCGGCCCGCTTCTCCTTCGCCTCGCCATGCGGGTGCTCGGCCTCGGAGGACTTCTCGGCCTTCTCCGGGGGCACCAGGCGGATCTGCGCCTTGATCTCCACCGTCATGCCGGACATCAGCTTGAGGAACTCGTCGCGCAGCTTCTCCGACTGGAGGAAGCGGCGGAGCTCGTCGCTGATGACGCGGGTGATCTCGTCCTTGGTCTTCTCCGCCTGGCCCAGGATGAAGCCCAGGGCCTCCTTGGGCAGCTTGAGCTGGCCCGCGAGGTTGCGGATGCCCTCCTCGGTCATGAAGAGGGCGCCCAGGCCCGCCACGGCCATGCGACGCACGAACTCCGGCACGAAGCCGGCGGGTCCGCCGGAGCGCCCTTCCCGGCCCTGACGGTCGTCATCGATCAGCGGGTCGGGCGGGAAGTCGTCGGTGGCCATGGAGTGTCTCCTCGGAGTCTATCGGGCCTGCACCACCGGCAGCGGCACGCTCTTCACGCTCTGCGCGGACACCCGTCCCGCCACGTTGCGCGCGACCTCCAGGAAGGCCTTGGCCTCCGGGCTGTCCTTCGCGCCCACCACCACCGGCACGCCCGAGTCTCCCGACTCGCGCACCTTGAGGTCCAGCGGGATCTCACCCAGGAATGGGATGCCGAACATCTCCGCGGCCTTGCGGCCGCCGCCGTGGTTGAAGATGGGCGTGACGTGCGAGCAGTTCGGGCAGACGAACTGGCTCATGTTCTCCACGATGCCCAGCACGGGGATGTGGACCTTGTCGAACATCTGCTTGGCGCGGACCACGTCGGCCAGGGCCACGTCCTGCGGCGTCGTCACCAGCACGGCGCCCGCGGCGCGGATGGACTGGGACAGGGACAGGGCCACGTCGCCGGTGCCCGGCGGCAGGTCGAGGACGAGGTAGTCCAGCTCGCCCCAGTTCACGTCGCGAACGAGCTGCATCAGCGCGCCGTGGAGCATGGGGCCGCGCCAGATGAGCGCCTGGTCCGCCTCCACGAGGAAGCCGATGGACATGACCTTCAGGCCGTGGGCGAGCAGCGGATCCAGGGACTTGCCGTCCGGGCTCACGGGCTTCTTGTCCGACAGGCCCGTCATCAGGGGCACGGAGGGTCCGTAGAAGTCCGCGTCCAGCAGGCCCACCCTGGCGCCGTGCTGGGCCAGGGCGGTGGCGAGGTTGAGGGCCACGGTGCTCTTGCCCACGCCGCCCTTGCCGGCGCCGACGAGGATGACGTTCTTCACGTGGGGGAGCAGCGCGCCGCCGGGCACGCCGCCGCCGGCCGCGCGCACCTGGGCGCCCCACTCGATGTCGAAGGACTTGAGCCCCGGCACGGCCTTGAGGGCGGCCTCGGCGTCCGCCTGGATCTTCCCCTTGAGGGGGCAGGCCGGCGTGGTGAGCTCGATCTTCAGCTTCACCGTGTCCCCGCTGACGCGGACGTTCTTCACCATCCCCGCCTTCACGAGGTCCACGTGGAGCTCGGGGTCCATGACCTTCGACATCGCCGCGAGGACGTCCGCCTCGGAAACGCTCATCTGAACACCTGAAACCTTTTGGAAAACGGGCGGTTGGGAGCCGCCACCGGGCGCGGAATCTGCCAGCCCCCCGGGGGCTGTCAACGTCGTTTAACGCGGATGGCCCCCTGGCGCACCCTGGTGGCACGCCGTCCGGCGAGGCATGGCTGGAGGGCTGAACGGGCCCATCAGCGCGGCTGGAGGACCGGGCAGGCGTCCGCCCGTGTCACTCAAGGGCGGCCACGCGGTACTCGCCATCCTCGAGGACGAGGACCACGGCGCGATCCTCGCCCAGGGGGAAGAGGGCCTCGCCCGCGCCGACGCGGACGTTGGCGTTGAGAGCGAGCCGGGCGCGGCGGAGGCGCTCCTTCGCGAGGGGCTCACGCTCGAAGTCCTCGCGCAGGCGCTCGGGGGTGTAGCGGGCGCGCAGCGGGGCGGCGAGCTGGCTCCATGCGGCCTTCCAGTCGCGGGACTCCACGGTGTCCAGGAAGCGCGAGAGGGCCGCCCGGGGCACGTCGGCCGGCCTGGACTCCACCACGCGCCAGCCCTGGTCGCCCCGCGCCAGGGTGAGCGAGGGGGCTCGGGCCTCCAGTACGGCGGTTCCCGCGCGCACGGCGGCGGCGCGCTCGCGACGGGTGGTCTCGTCGGAGTAGCGCTCCAGGAAGGCGACCTCGCCCTCGGGCCCTCCGTTGGTGAGGGCGTAGGCCTCCTGGAGCCGGCCCTCCTCCAGGGCGCGAGCGTAGGCCTCGGCGACGGATACGGGCTCGCGCGGGGTGGTGGCGCAGGCGGCCAGAAGTGGAAGGCTGAGCAGGACGGAGCGCTTCATGAGCGCGCGGAGGGTAGCACGCACACGCGGCGCCGCATCCGTGAGATTCAGTTCCCTACTCCAGACATTCTTCCACGACCAGGCTTTCGGTGCCTACCACCGCTCCAGCAAGCATTTGATTCGCAATGCAATGCAAGGTCCGAGGCCTCGAACAGGTCACCATTCATCCGGGGTGCACCCTCAATGTCTGTCATTCCCGCTTTCCGCTGCGCCCCCTCAGAAATCCGTCACTGTCACGTCAAGCGATTGGCGGTATAGAGCGTGCCAGGGCCGGGGCAAACGGGCGCCATGCTTTCCATGCATGCCCGTAGGGTCGCGAGGGTCATGAGGGGGCATCGCCGAAATCGCAGAGGGCCGCTCGAGGCCGTGCTCCCGTTTGGGGCGGTCCGCGCCTTCGGCAACTCCGCCCCCAGCAACGCTCCTCACGGCCAGGTCAGGCTCCCGGACCGGTACTCGTCCAGCCGTCCGGGATGCCTGGGACACGCTGACAAAAGGAACAACCAGATGAGATACTCCTCCCTCCGAAAGAGTTGGGTGGTGCTCGCCGCGGTGCTCGTGGCGGGCATGGGATGCAAGTCGGACCCCGAGAAGCCCTGCGAGGAACCTCCCTCCTCGTGCGAGGCGCTGGAGCGCAACTGCGGTCAGGTGCCAGACGCGTGCGGCCGTGTCCTCGAGTGCGGAACCTGCGCCGTTGGGCAGACCTGTGGTGGTGGTGCCGAGGGGCTGTGCGGTGGCAGTGACTGCACCGTGGAGTGCCCCGCCGGGTACACCTGCACCGCCGACAACACCTGCACGGGTGGAACCAACAGGACGCTCGCGCTGGACTTCAAGACGTTCTCCGTGGCGGGGCGCCTCCTGCGTGACGGGGCTCCCATCCTGGACGACACGTGCCTCCGGTTGGACCATCACAACACCAGCACCGATATCCTCGCTTCGTTCCTCGTGCTGACCGAGGTGACTCGCGGCACCCAGCACTCCGTCCTCGTCGAGTGCTCGCGGGAACAGGGGTGGACGTTCCGCGGCCAGGTGCCTCCCGGCGCCTATCGTGTCGACTTCCAGACACACAACTTCTTCTGCAGCCAGAAGGGACTGCCTCCCCGGATCGCCGAGTTCTTCTCCGTGCAGTCCGACCGCGAGGACGAGGTCTTCGACCTGAGCGCGCGGGCCGTGACGGTGGAGGGGTGGCTGCTGCTCGGGGGGCAGCCCTTCCCCTCGGCGGAGGGCCCGTACCGCCTCCGCTTCACCGAGGTGCGCACCGGCGCGACCTTCGAGCTGTCACTCGCCGCGGACGGCACCTTCCGGGGAGATGGCACCCCGGGCGTCTACCGCGTGGACTGGCTCGGCGGCCGGGAGCATCCAGAGGTTCCCACCGAACCGCGTCTGGTGGCGTCCACCGTGCGCATCGACGGCCCCATGGAAGGCCTGACGCTGGACCTTACCCGCCTGGAGCATGAGGTCGCCGGCACCATCACCCGTTCCGGGCAGCCGATCCTGGACACGACGTGCGGAACGACAACCGTGCGCTTCGTGGAGCGGTTCAACGGAGCCACCAGGACCTTCCAGGCCCGGTGCTCGCAGGAGCAGGGGTGGAGCTTCGCGGGCCGCCTCCCCGCTGGCACGTACCGGGCGGAGGTCGTCACGTCGCCCTTTGATGGCACAGCCGCCGTGGTGGGCCTGCCCGAGGCCCTCTCCACCGTGGCCCTGCCCTCGCTCGAGCTGCGCGGGGACACGGCCACGCTCGCCCTGGACGTGAAGGCGTACGCCGTGGCGGGCCGCATCCTCAACGGAGGGGCCGAGCTCCCTCTGGGAGCGTGCGAAAGCGCGAGTCATCCCGAAGGCGACCCCGCCCGTTACAGCTACGTGCAGTTCATCAATGAGGCCACACGGAATGGGAGCCGGGTTCGTGTCGATTGCACCTCCGGCACGGGCTGGACCTTCACGGGCCATGTGGCCCCGGGCACCTATCTCCTGACGATCCCGAGCACTCACGGGCCGGTTGCCCCGGGCTTCGTCGCCCCTGCCACGGTCGAGGTCTCGGGAGACCGGAAGGAACTCGTGGCCGACCTCCAACGTCATGAAGTCGCGGGACGCATCTCCTTCGAGGGTGAAGGCGCCAGCGCCGCGTGCCTCACGGACACCGGCTTGCCTCCTCATCTGCTCTTTATGGAGCCGAGGAGCCGGAGGAGCCAGCTGGTGGAGATTCACTGCGACGAGCCGGCGGCGGGAAGCTTCCGTGGCGAGATCTACCCCGGTACCTACTGGGTCTACTTCCAGTCCCGCCGAACGAAGAACGCCGAACTCTTCTCCGCCTTCGTCATGGATGGCCCCCGCACGGACCTCGCACTGCGCGCGGTGGTGACCTTGCTTCCGTCCCGGCCACCCGTGGGACCTCCACCGCCCCCTCCCCCATCTCCTGATGACACCCCCATCTCCGGAACGCTGACCCTCAACGGAGGGAAGATTGGACCGGTGCGGGAATGTGGATGGCATACCTACTGGCCCGGGACGACGATTCGGGTGGACCACCCTCCACTCGTGGTGCTCACCGACGAGCGGCGCGGACGCACGTACCGCCTCCCCATTTCCTGCGGTGATGGCGGATCGGAAGGGAGCGTGTGGACCTTCTCGGGCTGGGCGACCCCGGGCACCTATCGCGTCGAGGTGGAGGCGACCTCGCCCCTCCTGCTGAACCGGATCCCAGGAAACCCGTACGTGTTCAACCCAACCATCGTGATTCCCTGACAGGGCGAGGAACAACCAGATGAGATGCTCCTCCTTTCGAAAGAGTTGGGTAGCGCTCGCCGCGGTGCTCGTGGCGGGCATGGGATGCAAGTCGGAACCCGAGAAGCCCTGCGAGGAACCTCCCTCCTCGTGCGAGGCGCTGGAGCGCAACTGCGGTCAGGTGACGGACGCGTGCGGCCGTGTCCTCGAGTGCGGAACCTGCGCCGTTGGGCAGACCTGTGGTGGTGGTGGAACCGAGGGGCTGTGCGGTGGCAGTGACTGCACCGTGGAGTGCCCCGCCGGGTACACCTGCACCGCCGACAACACCTGCACGGGTGGAACCAGCAGGACGCTCGCGCTGGACCTGAAGGCCTTCGAGCTGGAAGGACGGCTGCTGCGCGACGGAGCCCCCATCCGGGACACTTCGTGCCAGGGGACGTACACCTCCAACGGCGGCTCCTACACCTGGTCGTCTCACCTGGACCTCATCCAGTTGCCAGGAGGCGCGCGCTACTCCGTGAACCTCTCGTGCTCGGAGGAGAATGGCTGGACCTTCCGCGGCTGGGTACCCGCCGGGGCGTACCGGGTCGACTTCCAGCAGGTCCCGAGCCCCTTCGATGTCCCGCCTCAGCCCCTTTGGCTCGCCGAGTTCCTGTCCGTGCAGGAGGACCGCGTGGGGCTGGTCTTCGATCTGTCCACCACTCGCGTGTGGCTGACCGGGAGCCTGACGAACAATGGGCAGCCCATCCCCGCGACGAGCGGATTTTCCCTGCTGCGCTTCACCGATGTGCGCACCGAAGCCACCTTCGATCTGAAGGTCTTCGAGGGGCGCGTCGAGGGTAACGGCACGCGAGGTAACTATCGGGTGGAATGGCGCGGCTCGGATAGGGGCGACGACGCGCCCCCCGATCTGCCGCAGGGCCCTGTCGTGTTGTTGTCGGAGCCCATGCGAATCGAGGGCCCCATGAACGGGCTGGCGTTCGACATTGCGAGCGTGCCGGTGGCCGGCTCCATCACCCGCGATGGTCAGCCGCTGCTGGACTCCAGTTGCTATGTTCCTGGCGTGCGCTTCACCAATCTGGACACAGGGGGCACCCAGCGCCTCAGCATCCGCTGCTCCTCGGAGAATGGATGGTCCTTCTCGGGCGTCTTGCCACGGGGCAGGTACCAGGTGGACGTCGAGAACCCATCCAGTCATGGTACCAGGCGACCGCCGAGCGTTCCCGAGGGGACCAGTCGGGTCCTTTCCTCGCTGGAAGTGGCCCAGCCCCAGCCCACGCTCATGCTGGACGTGAAGACGCATGCTGTCTCCGGCCGCGTCCTGCTGGCGGGGGCCGAGATCCCGGAGACAAACTGCACCCGCTACCGCCCGAGCAACTGGGTGGACGTCACCGCCGTGGCGTTCACCGACGTGGACACCGGAGAGACGTCCCGGGCGCTGGTCGAATGCGCCTCTGGCACGGGCTGGACCTTCCAGGGTCGGGTCCGGCCGGGGCGCTATCACGTGAGCTTCAACCTCCGCTCCACCTACCGGGACGACCCCTACCTGCTGTCGGGCATGGGCAACTACGCCTTGGCCTCCACGGTCGAGGTCTCGGCGGACGTGCAGGACATCGTCCTCGACCCCGGCGTGGCCTTCCCCGAGGTTGCGGGCCGCGTCACCTTCGTGGGGGACCTGCCCTCCCTCCCCACCCCGGCCTCCGCCGGCACCAAGCGGCTGGAGTTCCACGAGCCCACGACCGGGCGGAAGCAGACCCTGCAGCTCACGGATGTGGAAGGGGCCCCGGCGAGCTGGACGTTCCGCGGCAGGATCAACACCGGAACCTGGCACGTGAAGCTCGTCTACCTCGACCGCTCCTGGACCTTCGTCGAGCACGAGCTCGCGTCCGCGTTCGTCATCGACGGAGCCCGTGACGACGTGGAGTTCCAGGCCGTGCTGAGAGGGCCTGACTGGGTCCCCGTCTCGGGCACCCTCACCCGCAACGGCCAGCAGCTCGGATATTCGATGCTGTGCGGGCATGGCCTCTTCCAGTCCAACGCGGGTGGCCTGGCGGGAGAGGTCGTTCCAGAGGTGGTGCTCACCCACTCCGGCAACAGGCGCACGCACCGCTTCCGCCTCCAGTGCGGCACCGAGTCCCCCCGGAATGACGCGTGGACCTTCTCCGGTTGGGCACCGCCGGGAACCTACCGGGTGGAGGTGCGGCTCGACTTCCCGCCGGAGCGGCGAGCCACGTTCACCTCCCGGCATCTGGACCAGGTACCGGGGCCCGTCTACGTCATCAATCCGAGCCTCCGGCTTCCCTGAGCGCCAGCAACACCGCGGAGAGCCCGGCCCACCCCGGGCGCTCCGCGTCGAACCGCTCCGTGCCCCACCCGCCCAGGCTCCACGCGGTGGGGCACAGGGCGTACGTCTTCGTGCTCGAAGCGCCCATCAGCAGCTTCAGCAGGGAGAGCCGCCGCCGTGGCGCGCCGTAGGTGAAGAGCTCGAAGCGCTCCGCGGACACCTTCGCCAGTGACAGCGCATGGCGGCACGCCTCCTCGAAGCCGCCAATGCCATCCACCAGGCCCAGGTCCTTCGCTCGCAGGCCCGAGTACACCCGGCCCTCCGCCAGCGCGTGGATCTCCTCCGGGGTCCGGCCCCGCCCCTTCGCCACGTGTCCGAGGAAGGCTTGGTAGAGCTCCTCCACCTCCGCATCCACGATGGCGTGCTCGCGCGCCGTGAAGCCCCGCGAGTTGGAGAAGATGGCCGCGTTCTCCCCCCGGGCTATCAGCCTCCGGTGGATGCCCAGCCGCTCCAGCAGCGCGGACGCCTCGAACTTGCCGGCGAACACGCCGATGGAGCCGACCACCGCGTGCGGCGCGGACCAGATCTCCTTCGCGCCCACCGCCACCATGTACCCGGCGCTGGCGCACACCCGGTCCATGTAGGCGAGCACCGGCTTCTTCCGCGCCACCCTCTGCACCGCTTCCAGCATCAGCTCCGAGGCCAGCGGCGCGCCTCCGGGGCTGTTGACGTAGAGCACCACGGCCTTCGCGCGCCTGTCCCGCGCCGCCGCGCGCAGGGCCTTCACCACCGTGCCCGACAGGGCCATTCGCCCGCCGCCGCCCGCCTGTCCCGGAGCGATGATGCCCGACACCGGCACCAGGGCCACGCGAGGAGGGAGGCGCAGCCGCCGCCAGCGCACCGGCGGGAAGGGCACGGTGGCCAGGTACGTGGCCATGGACTCCAGCTCCGTCTCCTCCTCGTGCTCCTCCCCGGCCTTCACCAGGCCCAGGTGCACCGGCAGGTCCGCCTCGCTGACCAGCGTGTCCACCAGCCCCGCCTCCACCGCCCGCCGCGCGCTGAAGGGCCCCCGGTCGATGAGCGCCTTCACCTCCTCCGCCGTCTTCCGGCGCCCACGCGCCACCGCGGCCACCAGGTCCGCGTAGCGCTCGTCCAGGAAGGACTCCACCGTCCGGGCCTGGATGTCCGACACCGTCTCATGGGTGAACAGCTCCGGCGCCGTCTTGTAGTCGCCGCGCCGCACGAAGTGCGCCTGGATGCCCACGCGCGCGAGCCCCCCGGCCAGGGCGGTGGCCTCCGCGGCGTAGCCCACCAGCTCCACCCGTCCCATGGGCGCCAGGAGCACCTCGTCCGCCGCGCACATGACGGGGTAGGCCTCCGTGTCCACGCTCACCGCCCAGGCCACCACCCGCTTGCCCGCCGCCCTGAACTCCGCCAGCACCGCCACCAGGGCGTCGCGCTTGGCCGGGGGCACCGCCAGGTTCTCCACCTCCAGCAGGATGCCCTTCACCCGGGCGTCCCCCGCCAGCAGCCGCAGCGACTCCCGGAAGCGCTCCACGGAGGTGACGGCCGCCGGCTCCGGGCGGCTCCCTCCGAGCTGGAAGCGGGGCGCGCGCCGCTCCCGGTACGGGGGATCTCCCGTCAGCCGGAAGCGCACGTAGGCCGGCCGGTGGCCCACGGCCAGCAGCCGGAGGGGCAGTCCCAGCAGGGTGCGCAGGAGGAGGAAGAGGTTGATGAGGGCCACGAAGGGCAGTCGCAGCATGGCGTCCACCAGGAGGGAAATGTGGGCCTTCGGGCCGTAATGGAGGCCCGTATTGAGTGCAAGCCCTGTTCAGCCCGTCCGTTGGGTCGTGTTAGCCTCGCCCGCCATGCGATACGTCCTTCCCCGGCTCGTTCTCGTCCTCGCCCTGATGTCGGGCGGTGCCGCGCTGGCCCAGCCCCGGCGTCAGGTCAGTGAGTTCCAGGCCCCCCGCGAACTGACCCCCGAGGAGAAGGAGGCCGCCAAGCAGCGAGCCATGGGCAACAACCTCAACGCCTATGGCAAGGACATCCAGGTGAAGGAGAAGCCCGTCCCCTGGATGGCCATCGGCCTCGTCGGCATCGTGTTCGTGGTGGCCACGCCCTTCGCGCTCCGGGCCTACAAGAACACGACGAAGGAGATCGCTGGCGCCAACACCTTCGGCTCCAACCGGGGTGACGAAGAAGAGGCCTGAGCCTCCCTTCCCACGTCAGCGAGGGCGGACCTCCACCTCGCCGCCCGGCTCCACGCTGACGCGCACGGGCAGGAAACGCTCCACGACGCGTGCGTGGGTGGTGAGGTGGTCGGTGATGCGGGCCGTCGTGAAGCGCGTGGTGCCGGGCGTGGCCGGGCCCAGGCGGCCGGAGGCCAGCAGCGCCGCGGGCAGGAGGATCTGATCGGCGAGGTGCTCATCGAGCGCGCCCCCGGCCTCCATGAAGTCCGTCAGGGCCTCCGCGGCCTCGCGCCCCACCGCTTCCGCGGGGCGGCCCCGCTCGCCCAGCGCGGTGAAGCCGGCGAGGGTGTGCTCGAACTGGGCGAGCACGAAGGTGACGGTGCCCACCGAGCGGGTGACGGGCAGTGGCCGGTTCTCCGCCTCGGCGAGGATGCCGTGCTCGCGCAGGGCGGACACGGCGGAGCGGGACTGCCGCTCGGCGATGGTGAAGGGCAGCCCGCCGACGTACGAGGACACGCGCACCTCGCGCAGCATGCCCCGGGCAGGCAGCTCCACCAGGAGCGGCGGCACCTGGGGCGGGCCCACGTCCGCGACAATCTCCCCCGCGCCCTCCGGATAGAAGCCGGCGTGAGGCATCGTGAGCTGCACGGGCAGGCCATACGCGCGAGCCACCGGCTGCCAGACCTGCGCGACGTAATGGAAGCTGGGGCTGTGCGGCAGGTGCGTGCCGCCACGGAGGGTGAGCCGCCCGCCGCCGGCCAGGGCCAGCGGGTAGACGAGGCACTGGAAGAGCAGCGGCGTGCTGCCGGCGGTGCCCACCTCCAGGAGGTAGTCGCCCGCGCGCACGGGACCCGGCGTGAAGGTGAGCTCGGAGGCGCCCACGGTGGCGCCCTCGCTGGAACCGCTGCTCAGGGCCTCGGCGCCACGCACGCAGGCCAGGTGCTGGGGACGCAGGCCAGGAGGCGCTCTCCGCTCGCGCAGACGGGTGATGTGGAAGGGGCGTCCGGTGATGAGCGACAGGGACAGCGCCGAGCGGAGGATCTGCCCTCCCCCCTCCCCTTCACTGCCGTCGAGCTGCACCGGCCCGCTGGCGGGCCCCTCCGTGCCGGTCATGTCCCTCGCCGTCCATGGCGATACCGCGTGGCGGTTGAAGCGTAACAGGTACGCGCGGAGATCTCCCGAGAGGATACGGAGGCCGCCGCGCTGGCGCGAGGGAGCTGTCAGGCCGGAGGCAGTGCGGCCTCCGGCCCCCAGCCCTACTCGTCCGCGGAGGGCAGCACGCCCACCTTGATGGCGCTGGGGTGCGCCGCCGAGTGGTACACGCGGTGGAAGGCCCGCGTGAAGTCCCCCTCCTTCGCCTCGAAGATGTTGGGGACGAAGGTCTGCGGGTTGCGGTCGATGAACGGGAACCAGCTCGACTGCACCTGGATCATCACCTTGTGCCCGCGCTGGAAGGTGTGGAACACGTCGTTGATGACGAAGCGCACCTTCGTCACCTCGCCGGGCTTGAAGGGCTTCGGCTCGCTGTAGCTGTCGCGGAAGCGGCCTCGGAACGGCTCGCCGCGCACCAGCGTCTGCTGGCTGCCGCGATTCTTCAGGCCCTTCTCCGCGTCGCCCTTCTTCCACCCGCGCGGCCTGCCGGGGTGCACATCCACCAGCTTCACCACCCAGTCCGCGTCCGTGCCCGTCGTGGAGACCCACAGCTCCGCTTCCAGCGGGCCCGCCAGCGTCAGGTCGCGCTCCAGCGGCTCCGTCTCGAACACCAGCACGTCCGGCCGGCGCGACGCGAAGCGCTGGTCCTCCGCCATGTAGTTCTTGCCCCAGCCCGCCGTCAGCTCCTGCGTGTACGGCACCGGCTTGTCCGGGTCGCTGACGTACTCGGCGAAGGACTCCGCGGTGCCCGTGGGCGCCTTGTTGAAGCTCAGCCCGCCCTTCGGCTGGAAGTAGAGCCGCGCCTCGCGCAGCCCCTTCGGAGGCCACGACTCGAAGCGCCTCCAGCGGTTGGCGCCCGTCTCGAACACCAGCGCCTCCGGCAGGTCCGGCTTCTCCCCGCCCTTGAGGTGGTGCTTGAAGAAGGCCAGCACCAGCGCCTGGTAGGTCTCACTGGTCTTGAAGCCGAACTCCGCGTCGCCCAGCGAGGAGCCCTCCGTGCCCTGCCAGCCCCCGTGCTGCCACGGGCCCATGATGAGCGTGTTGGAGATGCCCGGGTTCTGCTTCTCGATGGAGTCGTACGTCCGCAGTGGCCCGTACAGGTCCTCCGTGTCGTACCAGCCGCCCACCGTCATCACCGCCGCCTTGATGTTCTTCAGGTGCGGCAGGATGTTCCGCGCCTGCCAGTAGCTGTCGTAGTTGGGGTGCGCGGCGATTTCCTTCCAGAACGCCACCTCACCCTTGAGGTGCTTCGCGTCCGCGTTGCTCAGCGGCCCCAGGTCCAGGAAGAACTCGTACCCGTCCGGCGTGCCGTGGTCGAACCACTCCCAGTCCTCCTTGTCGGTGGGCTGCGGACGGGGCTTGCCGAACACCGAGAAGAAGTTGAACGCGAGCGCCAGGTTGAAGGCGCCGTGCCGGTGCATGTCGTCCCAGAACCAGTCGCCGATGGGCGCCTGCGGGGACACCGCCTTGAGGGCCGGGTGCGAGTCGATGGCGCCCGCCGACGCGTAGAAGCCGGGGTACGAGATGCCATACTGACCCACGCGGCCATTGTTGTGGGGCACGTTCTTCACCAGCCAGTCGATGGTGTCGTACGTGTCGGTGCTCTCGTCGATGTCCCTGGGCCCGGCCTTCTTCGGCTTGTGCGGGCGCACGTTGACGAACTCGCCCTCGGACATGTTGCGACCGCGCACGTCCTGGCCCACGACGATGAAACCCTCCTTCTCGAACTCCTCGGAGGGGCTGATTCCGGCCGGGTACCGGTCCACACCATACGGCGCGACCGAGTAGGGCGTGCGCATCAGCAGGATGGGGTAGCGCTTGTTCGGACCCGCATCGTTCGGCACGTAGACGGCGGTGAACAGCCGCGTTCCGTCCCGCATGGGGATGCGGTACTCGAACTTGGTGTAGCGCGTCCGGATGCGCTCGGTGCGCTCGGGGGACTGGCCGTACGGCTTGGGCGGCGTCGTGGCCTGGGCCCAGGCCGGACCGGAGAGGGAGAACAGCAGGAGTGCCGCGAGGCCGCGGGACACGAAGTGCATGCTCGCTCCTGGTGGAGAGGGCGACATTCTGGGGGAACACGGGCGACGCCGGAAGGTCCGGCTTCGTGGCGCCCCCAACGCGTGTCAGCGGCGTTTGTTCCCAGGGCCCCCGGAATCCGGCGGCGGGTGCGTCCGCGGGCGCCCTGGCAGTCACGCCCCGTCGTCCGGGGCTCCGTCCAGCCCGTACTTGCGCAGCTTGTCGTGCAGCGTGGCGCGGCCGATGCCCAGCCGCCGCGCGGCCTCGCTGCGGTTGCCTCCGGCGATGCGTAGCGCGTCGAGGATCAACCCCCGCTCGTACGCCTCCACCCGCTCCTTGAGGCCCGCGCCGGCCATGTCGTCCCGGGGCTCGCCGCCTCCCGCGGAGGCCGCCGCCGGGGCACCGCCCTCCCCGGCTCCGGGTGCCGGCGCGTCCGGGACGGGCAGCAGCCCCAGGTCCAGCTCGCCCTCGCTGGAAAGGGCCACCAGGCTCTCCAGCGTGTTCTCCAGCTCGCGCACGTTGCCCGGCCACGGCAGCGCGCGGAGCTTCTCGAAGAAGCCCTCGGGCACCTTCAGAGGTCCGGTGTGGAAGCGGTCGCTGAAGCGGTCCAGGAACATCCGCGCCAGGACGGGGATGTCTTCCGGACGCTCGCGCAGCGGAGGCACCCGGAGCTGCACCACGTTGAGGCGGTAGTAGAGGTCCTCGCGGAACGCCCCTTCCGCGGCCCGGCGGCGCAAGTCGCGGTGCGTGGCGGCGATGATGCGCACGTCCACCTTCACAGGCCGGTCCTCGCCCACCGGCCGCACCTCGCCCTCCTGCAGGACGCGCAGCAACTTGGCCTGGAGCGGCGGGGCCAGCTCGCCCACCTCGTCCAGCAGCAGCGTGCCGCCGTCCGCCTCGCGGAACAGGCCCTGGCGCACGCGGTTCGCCCCGGTGAAGGCGCCCTTCGAGTGGCCGAACAGCTCCGCCTCCGCCAGCTCCTCGGTGAGCGCCGCGCAGTTGAAGCGCAGGTAGGGCCCCTTCGCGCGCGGCGAGGCGCGCACCAGCGCCTCCGCCACCCGCTCCTTGCCCGTGCCGCTCTCACCGGTGATGAGCACCGTCACGTCCCGCGAGCCGGCGCGCTGGACGAGCTGCGCCAGCCGCCGCATCGCCTCCGAGGCGAACACCAGCGAGCGGGACAGGTTCAGCTCGCCCGCCAGCCGCTCGTTCTCGTCGCGCAGCCGCACCGCCTCCAGCGCGCGGGACACCACGGCGAGCAGCTCGTCCACGTCGAAGGGCTTGCGGAAGTAGTCGTACGCCCCGGCCTTCATCGCCTCCACCGCGAAGCGCTCCGAGCCATGCGCGGTGACGACGATGACCCTCGGCGTCTGCGGCAGGCCTTGCAGCCGCTTCACCAACTCCAGGCCGTCCATCCGCGGCATGCGCAGGTCGGTGATGACCAGCTCGTACGGCCGGGCCGCCAGCATCCGCAGGGCCGCCTCGCCGTCCTCCGCGACTTCCACCGTGACTCCGGGCAGGCTGCGGAGCGTCTCTCGCAGCGTGAAGCGCACGCCCGCGTCGTCGTCCACCACCAGGACGTGGTTGGACGGCTCCGGCGGCGCGCCCGGCTCACCCGGCATGGGCCACCTCACGCGCGGGCACGGGCCGCAGGGTGTCCGCGGGCAGCTCGCGCGGCAGCACCAGCTTCGCGATGCACCCGCCCCCCGCCCCGTTTTCCAGCGTGACTTCGCCCCCGTGCTGGCGCGCCAGCGCGCGCGCCACCGTCAGTCCCAGCCCGGAGCCCTTCGCCTTGGTGGTGACACCCGCGTCGAACACGCGCCCGGCCACCTCCCGAGGCAGCCCCGGCCCCTCGTCCTGGATGGACACCCGGGCCTCCCCGAGGGACGTGCCCCCCACGTCCACCGTCACCCGTCCTCCCTGGGAGCTGGCCTCGATGGCGTTGTGGAGCAGGTTCATCACCACCTGCTTCACCTTGCGCGAATCACACACCGCGTTCACCGGGCCCGTCCCCACGCGCTCCAGCCGGATGCCGCGCTCCGCGGCGAGTCCTTCGTGCAGCACCAGCGCCTCGTCGCATAGCGCCGCCAGGTCCACCGAGCTCACCGACAGGGGCACGAGCGGCCGGGAGTAGTTGAGGAACTCCTCCAGGATGCCCTGCATGCGGACCACCTCCGTCGACAGCACCTCCAGGCGCTCGGCGGGCTGGGCGCGGCCGGCCTCGCGCACCATGAGCTGGGTGAGCCCCTTCACGGTGGCCAGCGGGTTCTTCAGCTCGTGGGCAATCTCACCGGACAGCGCCTCCAGCGCGCGCGTGTACGTGCGGTGGGTGGCCAGCAGCTCGTCGCGCTGCGCCAGCGCCTCGATGAGCATGTCGTCGAAGGTCTTCCGGATGATGACACCCAGGGCGTTGACCAGGACGAGCAACAGGAGCATCAGCACCGCCACCGCGATGAGCATGGCCCGCGGGGGAGACCCCAGGAAGGACAGGGGAAGCCCCGGAAGCCAGCCGCCGAGCTGCCCCACCGAGAGCAACGACAGCGCGCTCATCTCCGCCAGGAACACCTTCACGTGACGGGCCCTGGGAAGGCCGATGGCGCCCACGAAGGCCAGGACAATCACCAGGGGCAGCAACGGGCTGGCGAGCCCGCCGGTCCCCACGATGAGGCAGTGGAGGAACACCACGCCGAAGAGGAGGTTGGTGGGCACGGTGCGCGCCGTGAACTGCTCCCGGTTGAAGCGCCGCAGCTCGTAGACGAAGAACGAGAGGGCGCACACCACCAGCGTGCCCATCCAGGCCAGCCGCCACGGCTGGGGGTCCAGCAGGGCCGACCCCGCCAGCGCCACGATCAACACCGCGCCCACGGTCGCGCGCAGCCGCACCATGTGGCCGAAGATGCGACCGATGTGCTTGAGCTGGATGTCGTTGAAGCTGCGCTTCATCCGCGCGTCCATGGCCGCTCCCTTCCGCTCACGCCTCCATGCTCATGGTATGCCGGCCCGGCCGCCTTCAATCACCCGAAGCGAGGGCGGGGCCGCGCGCCGCTTTCCACGTCCCCCCTGCCCTCCCGCCTTGGGGGCCGGCGAAGACGGCTTCCTCGAGCCGGGGGACACTCGCCGCCCGGTGCCCGCCTTCCCGTCCGCCTTCGGGCCCCGGAGGGCCGGGACGCGTGTACCCGCTGGCGGCCGCCGGCGCGTCTTCGGTGATGGCCTCGGGGCGGGGCGCGCCGGCCGCGGGAACGGCAGACAGAAGAACAGGTACATGTCGAGCAGCATGGGGGCGTCTTCCCCTTCCTCGGGTGCGCACGGGATGTGGCGCCCGTCTCGCTGAGCAATGGCGATGCCACCGGCGGGCGGCGCCGGCGGGCCTCCCCCTCCTCATGGGAAGAGGACGGGCGCAAGGTGCCACGCCCCCCCCCATGCGAGCCCGTGAAGAAGCATGAAGAAGAGGTGATGAAGGACCCTCTCCCCTCGACGGAGCCCCGCGTTCGGAGGATGCGCAGCTTTCGCTGAAACGGGGTGGCCGCCCGGCGGAAGTGAATGGCGCGGCTGGAGGGACCGGGCGAGGCCCTGCCGGGCTTCCGGCGGGGGTGCCGGATTTCCGGCGGGGGCATCGCGCGGGCTTCCGGCACCTGGGCACCCACCCCGACGGACATGGACACGGCATGGGCCTTGCGATGGGCCGCCATGTCACCGCGCGACATGCCGCGGCTTCGAGGGGAGAGTCCATGCGACGTGCCGTCCTGCTGTTCGTGGCCCTGGTGGCCGTACTCGGTGGCCTGCTGGGGTTCCGCATCCTGCGCGACCGCCGGGCCGCGGAGGCCCCCCCCGGAGGCTCGGGCGTGGTGGAGGGAACCAGCGTGGATGTCCGGGCCCGCATCAATGCTCGTGTGCTCGGCAGGCATGTGGAGGAAGGCGCCCGGGTGGACAAGGGAGCGCTGCTCGTCACCCTGGACTGCACGGAGCCCGAGGCGGGCCAGGCGGAGGCGGAGGCACGGCTCTCCATGGCCCGGGCGCAGGCGGACGCGGCGCGGGCCGCCGCCCAGGCCGCCATCCGCAACAGCGAGGCCGTCGCGGCCCAGGCCGAGGGCAGCCAGGCGCAGATCGCCTCGCTCGCGGACCAGCAGGGACTGGCCCAGCGGCAGGCGGAGCGGCTGGAGAAGATGGGCGCGGCGACCACGGAGGCCGCGCTGGACCAGGCGCGTGCCCAGGCCGCGGCACTGGAGCAGCAGCTCGCGGCGGCCCGTCACTCCAGCACGGCCGCGGGGCGTCAGGCCCGCGCCGCCACCGAGCAGGAGCGCGCCAGCCAGCAGCAGGCGGAGTCCGCGGTCCGCGCCGTGGAGGCGGCCGAGGCCACGCTGCGCCGCGCCCGGGTGTCCGTGGCGGAGTGCGAGCTGCGCGCCCCCATGGCCGGCACGGTGGAGACGCTGGCGCTGGAGCTGGGAGAGCTGGCCCTGCCGGGCGCGGTGGTGGCGCGGCTGGTGGATACGCACCGCCCCAAGGCGACCTTCTATCTGCCCAACGCGGAGCTGGCCGCCGCGCACCCCGGGCAGGAGGCCACGGTGCGCGCGGACGCATACCCCGACCGCACCTTCCCCGCCCGGGTCGTCACGGTGTCGCGCGAGGCGGCCTTCACGCCGCGCAACGTGCAGACGCGCAGCGACAGGGACCGGCTCGTCTATCCCGTCGAGGTGCACATCGACGCGCCGGAAGGGCTGCTGCTCCCGGGCATGCCGGTGGAGATTTCCCTGAGCGCGGCGCGGGAGCCCGCGGTGGCGGAGCAGCGGCCATGAGCGCGGCGCCGGAGGGAGACGGAGCCCCGGACGTCGCGCTGGAGGAGGTCCGGCGGAGCTTCGGCGCCACCCAGGCCCTGCGGGGTGTGTCGCTGGCCGTGGGCCGGGGCGAGGTATACGGCCTGGTGGGCCCTGACGGCGCGGGGAAGACAACGGCCATCCGGCTCATGGCGGGCCTGCTGCGGGCGGACGGGGGCCGGGTGCGGATGCTGGGCGAGGACCCGACGCATCCACGCTCCCAGGTGCGGGAGAGCCTGGGCCTGGTGCCCCAGCGCAACACGCTCTACGGCGACCTGAGCGTGGACGAGAACCTCCACTTCTTCTCGCGGCTGTTCGGCCTGTCGAAGGAGGACTTCGCGGCGCGGCGCGAGCGGCTGCTCGACATCACCCGGCTGGGGCGCTTCACGGGGCGGCGCGCGGACGCGCTCTCCGGAGGCATGTACAAGAAGCTCGCGCTGGCCTGCGCCCTGCTCCACCGGCCGCGCGTGCTGCTGCTGGACGAGCCCACCAACGGCGTGGACCCGGTGAGCCGCCGTGAGCTGTGGGAGCTGCTCTACACGCTGGTGCACGAAGGCATGACGCTGGTGGTGTCCACGCCGTACATGGACGAGGCGGCGCGCTGCCACCGGGTGGGGCTGCTCTACGCGGGAGAGCTGATTGCCGAGGGCGGCCCCCGGGAGCTGGCGCGGCGGCACGGCGTGGCGGCCTCCAACTTCGAGGCGGTGTTCCTGGCGCTCGTCGAGCGGCGCAACGGCGGGAGGGCTGCATGAGCACGGCCATCGAGGTGGAGCACCTGACACGGCGCTTTGGTGCCTTCACGGCGGTGAACGACGTGAGCTTCACCGTGGGCACCGGGGAGATCTTCGGCTACCTGGGCGCGAACGGCGCCGGCAAGTCCACCACCATCCGCATGCTGTGCGGACTGCTGAAGCCCACGGACGGCCACGCGCGGGTGGCGGGCCACGACGTGGGCCACGAGCCGGAGCGCGTGAAGGAGCGCATCGGCTACATGTCCCAGCGCTTCTCGCTGTACCTGGACCTGACCGTCCGGGCGAACCTGGAGTTCTTCGCCTCCGCGTACGGGGCGCACGGCCGGGAGCTGGAGCACCGCATCGGCGAGATGCTGGAGCGGATGCAGCTCACCGCCATCCAGGACGAGGTGACGGGCTCGCTGCCGGGCGGCATGCAGCAGCGCGTGGCGCTGGCCAGCGCCGTGCTGCACCGGCCGCGCATCGTCTTCCTGGATGAGCCCACCGCGGGCGTGGACCCGGTGCAGCGGCGCTCCTTCTGGGCGCTCATCCGCGAGCTGGCCGCGGGGGGCACCACCGTCTTCGTCACCACGCACTACATGGACGAGGCGGAGTACTGCGCCCGCATCGGCATCATGGTGGACGGCCGGCTGGTGGCGCTGGACACGCCGGAGGGGCTGAAGCGCACGCACGCGCCGGGACGGGTGCTGGAGGTGCGGGGCCCGAAGCTGGCGCCGGCGCTGGACGCGCTGCGCGGTGAGCCGGGCGTGCTGGACGTGAGCCGCTTCGGCGCGGGCGCCACGGTGCGGGTGGACCCGGAGCGGCTGCCCGGAGAGGCGCTGGGCCACTGGCTGCGGGCGCGGGGCGTGGACCCGCTGGAGATGGAGGAGTCCGCGCCCACGCTCGACGACGTCTTCCTGGCGCTCACGGCCGGGGCCCAGCGAGGGGAGGACTGAGCCACCATGGCCTCTTCACACGCGAGCCGCACGCTGGGACGCATCCTCGCCATGGCGGGCAAGGAGGTGCTGCACATCCGCCGTGACCTCCGCACCCTCTACCTGGCGCTGGCCATGCCGGTGCTGCTGCTGGTGCTGTTCGGCTTCGGCATCAGCTTCGACGTGGACCACCTGGAGCTGGCGGTGGTGGACCAGGACCGGACGGCCGTCTCGCGCGAGCTGGTGCGCCAGGTGACGGCGTCCGAGGAATTCGTCGTGGCCTGGGAGGGCACCTCTCCCGAACAGGCCGTGGCGGAGCTCCGGCGCGGGCGCGCGGTGGCGGTGATGGTGCTGCCCCGGGGCTTCTCCGAGGACGTGGCGCGCGGCGGGGCGCAAGTGCAGTTGCTGATGGACGGCGCGGATGGGAACACCGCCACGCAGGCGCTGGCCAAGGCCCAGGCGCTGGTGGACGTGGCGGGCCGGAAGCTCGCGGGAGCGGCCTTGCCCGCCCCCCCGCTGGAGGTGCGGGTGCGGACGCTGTTCAACCCCAACGGGCGCTCGGCGCTGTTCCTGGTGCCGGGGCTGGCCGCGTACCTGCTGGCGATTGTCGCGGTGCTCATCACCGCGCTGACCGTGGCGCGCGAGTGGGAGCGGGGCTCCATGGAGCAGCTCTTCGCCACGCCGGTGGGGCGGCTGGAAATCGTCGTGGGCAAGCTGCTGCCGTACCTGGGCATCGGCCTCCTCCAGGTGTTGCTGGTGCTGACGGTGGGCGCGTGGGTGTTCGACGTGCCGGTGCGTGGCAGCCTGGTGGCGCTGGGGCTGGGAGCGCTGCTGTTCCTGGTGGGCATGCTGGGCCAGGGGCTGCTCATCTCCGTGGTGACGCGCAACCAGGTGGTGGCCACGCAGGTGGCGACGATGACGTCCGTGCTGCCGTCCCTGCTGCTGTCGGGCTTCATCTTCCCCATCGAGAACCTGCCGCTGCCGCTCCAGGTCCTCAGCCGGCTGATTCCGGCGCGCTACTTCGTGGCCACGCTGCGGGGAGTGCTGCTGCGGGGCAACGGCCTGGACGTGCTGTGGCCACAACTCGTGGCGATGACGCTGTTCGCCGCCCTGATGCTGACGGTGGCCACGCGCCGCTTCCAGCGGCGGCTGGACTGAAGGGAGGCCGGGACATGCATCCGCTCGTCGTGCAGTACCGCGCGGTGGTGGTGAAGGAGGTCCGGCAGACCGTGCGCGACAAGCGCGTGATGGCGCTGCTGACGCTGGTGCCGCTGGTCCAGCTCTTCGTGCTGGGCTTCGCGGTGAACTTCGACGTGCGCCACGTGCCCACGGCAGTGGTGGACCGGGACGGCACGGTGGAGAGCCGCGACCATGCCCGCACGCTGCTAGCCGGGGACACGCTGGACCTGAAGGCGGAGGTCCGTGACGAGCAGTCCGCGGAGGAGCTGGTGGAGCGCGGCGAGGCGTCCGTGGCACTGGTGTTCCCTCCGGACTTCGAGGAGCACGTGCTGCGCGGGAGCGGCGCGCGGGTGCAGGCGCTGGTGGACGGCTCGGACCCGGTGCGCTCGGGCGTGGCGGCGGACGCGGTGGCGCGGCACGCCGCGCTGCGGGCCTCCCAGCACCTGCGGGAGCAGGCGCGAGTCCGAGGGGAGACGCCACCCCGCCCGGCTGTGGAGCTGGTGCCGCGCGTCCTCTACAACCCGGAGCTGGCCACGGCGGTGTACGTGGTACCGGGCATCGCGGCGATGCTGCTGCTCATCGTCACCACCATCATCATGGCCATGGGGCTGGCGCGCGAGCGGGAGAGCGGCACGATGGAGCAGCTCCAGGTGACGCCCCTGCGGCCGGGCATCCTGATGGCGGGCAAGGTGACGCCCTTCCTCCTCATCGGCCTGGTGGACGTGGGGCTCGCGCTGAGCGTGGGGGCCTGGGTATTCGGCGTGCCGCTCCGGGGCAACCTGGGGCTGGTGGCGCTGGCCACCCTGCTCTACGTGCTGTCCACGCTGGGCACGGGGCTGCTCATCGCGACGCTGAGCCGCACGCAGCAGCAGGCCTTCGTGGGAGGCTTCCTCTTCATGCTCCCGGCGGTGCTGCTGTCGGGAGTGATGACGCCGGTTCGGGCCATGCCGGACTGGCTGGCGTGGGTCACCTACCTCAATCCGGTCCGCTACTACGTGGAGGTGCTGCGCGGCGCCCTGCTCAAGAGCGCGGGCCTGCCGGACCTGTGGCCCCAGGTCCTGCTGCTGGCCGTCTTCGGCGCCATGGTGATGGCGGTGGCGTCACGCCGGTTCCGCAAGACGACGGCGTGAGGCCCGCGGCACCGGCTACTTCGGACCGGACTCCGCGGTGCCTCCCGAGCCGGCGCCCAGCTTCTGCTTCAGCGCCTCCAGTCCCTTGCCTCCCGCCTCGCGGGCCGCGTCGAGCGTGTCCGAGGCGCGCGCGCCCACGCCCTGACGCACCCGGTCCATCCAGGTGATGGGCGCGTAGACCTGCTTCGCCCGCTCGGGGCCCAGCACGGTGACGAGAATCTTCTCCGGCCCGCCTGCCCGGGCGATGAGCGCCTGTCCCAGGATGAGGGCCGCTCGAGCCTGGAGGAAGATGGGCACCCGGTCGCCGTGCTTGCGCATCTCCTCCGCGCTGGCGTGGACCTCCTGACGCTCCTTCTCGCCGACGTACGGACTGGCGGCCAGCTTGTCGAGGTACTTCGCGGACTCCTCGTAGCGCTCGCGGCGGAAGTGGATGAAGGCCCAGCCCCACCACGTCAGCTCGTTCTCCACGCCCAGCTTCTCCAGCGAGCGCAGGCCACGCTCGATGTCATCCTCGGCGGGGCGCTCGCGCTTGAGCGCCATGCGGTTCCACGCGCGCAGGAAGTAGCCTGCGGCCAGCAGCGTCTCGCGGGACTGCTCGGAGGTGGTGTTCTCGAACGCGGGGAAGTCCTTCACGGGCAGCGCCTCGACCTCGGAGAGGTAGGCGTTCAGCTCCTCTTCCGCCGCGTAGTGGTAGCCGGCCTCGCAGAAGGACAGGCCTCGGCTGGCCCGGACCGCCACGCGCAGCGACGGCATCCACGTGGGCTGGGGCGTGGCGCGCGACAACTCGTAGAACACCAGGTCGGTGGCGGGCACCCGGTTGCCCCGGTCCGCGCTGTCGAGCACGAGCCAGGCCAAGGAGAGGAAGGCATGCTCCTGCCCGGCGTCGTACCCCGGGAGGGGCGGCGGCTCCTGGGGCAGCCAGCGGCTCCACAGCAGCGGGAACTCGTCCTCGTCGCGCTTCTCGAGCGTCTTCTTGGCCTTGTAGAAGGCAACGCCCAGGTCCAGGTACGTCCTGGCCACGCGGCGGGCCTCCTCGTCCGTGACGGCCTTCTCCGGAAGGGCCCGCGTCTCGGCGACGGCCTTCCAGAGCGTGGCGATCTCCTCGGGCGCGTTCGGCTGGCCTTCGGCGCGAATGGTCAGCTTGAGGGCGCGGTAGGGCACCAGCGCGTACGAGTCGCGAATCTTCTTTTCGATCTCCGCGCGCTCCGCGGCGGCCCGCTCTGCGTCCGTCTTGCGGCAGCCGCTCAGGACGGACAGGAACACGAGGAGGAGCGCCGCGGTGCGGGTGCAGCGCTTTCGAGAGACAGGGAGTGCGAGAGCCATCTGGCCGGGACGGTACCACGAGCCCCCTCCCCCTCGCTCCGAGGGCATTCCGGGAGGCAAGCCCTCCTCCGTGTGCATGCGCCCCCGTGCATGCATAGACTCCGGGGAACGAAAGCCGCGAGGAGGTGGACGATGACGCACGACGAATTCCTGTCCCGGCTCGCCGAGCGAGCGGGCCTCCGGGACACCGAGGAAGCGGCCCGGACCGCGCGCGCCGTGCTGGGTGTCGTGGGCACACGGTTGGACCGGAGGGACCTCCAGCTCCTCACCGAGGACCTTCCCGCGCCCATCTCCGAGTTGCTGCGGAGCGACACTCCCGGTCAGGACTTCGACCTGAAGGAACTGTACGCGCGCGTCGCGGGCCGCGAGCACGTCCGGCCGGGCTTCGCCATGGAGCACACCGGCATCGTCTGCCAGGTCCTCGCGGAGGCGCTCTCGGAGGGCACGCTCCACCGGCTCCACGAGAACCTGCCCGCGCCGCTCGCCGGCCTCTTCACGCCACGTGAGCCCCGCGAGCGCTTCGAGTACGTCCACCTCGATCCGGCCCGCGGAACGCTCGCCGAGGGCCGTCCGGGAAGCCGGCATCCGCTGTCCGAGTCCCGGCCCGAACGGACGCACACGCACTCCGTGGCGAGGTCCGACAACCCGCACGGAGACACGAAGCTCTCCAGCGCGTCGGGACTCACGCAGGAGCGCGAGCACGAGACGCTGGCGACCGGACATCCCCGGACGGGGCCCACGCGGCGCGGCGAAGACTGACGGCGAGGTTCCGGTGGCCGTGGTGACGGTAGTTCCAGCCTCCTCGGGCTTCCAGTTGTCGGGTTACGCCGCCTCTCCCTGGATGGAGACGCGGAGCCCCCGGTGGGTCACCCGGATGTGCGGACGTCCGAACCATCCGCAGTGCTTGCAGACGGCGTTCGGACCGGACGCGGACACGCGAACCGGCAGGTCCGCGGCACAGACAGGGCATCCCTCGGGGATCTTGTAGTCGAGCGGTGTCGTCTGAACTTCGGTCATGTTCCAGAGGTAACGCAGTTCGGAGCCTCCGCAAGCCACGGCGGCCGGAAGCGTCCGCCACGCCCCTCTTCGAGCCCGCCCGGCTGCTCTCCGTTCAGCCGGCCGCGTCATCCTTGAAACGGGAGGCGGGCAGCCGTCACACGGCTCAGGCCGCTTCGAGCAGGCGCAGGAAGGCGCGAGCCGCCTCCGCGTCGCGAATGCCGGACACGCCCTCCCCGAGCTGGAGCTCCGTCTCCACGACGCCGGGCACGCGCGTCTGGCTGAAGCCATTCGCCACCCAGATTCTGTCCTCGCGAGCGATGCGAGCAACCTGCCGGTACAGGGCCGCCGGGTCCGCCCGCAGGAAGACGCGGAACATGTTCGTCTGGACGGGGCGTGGCAGCACGGTGATTCGGGAGTCCGCCGCCAGGAGCTCGGTCACCGCCTTCGTCCGCTTGACGTACTCCGGGATGCGGGCCAGCACGTCATCCAGCCGCATGGCCGCCGACGCCACGTACGGGTACATCTGGAACACATTCCCGCCGTGCCGGTGGCGCCAGGTGCGCGCGGCGCTGATGAAGTCCTTCCCGCCGACCACCATCGCCCCGCCGAGCGCGCCCACCATCTTGTAGAAGGACACGTAGACGGAATCGAAGCCACGGCAGATGTCCGCGAGCGAGCGCCCGTAATAGGGCTGGCACTCCCACAGCCGCGCGCCGTCCATGTGGAGCTTCACGCCCTTCTCGCGGCACGTGCGCTTGAGCTCCTCCAGTTGCTCCCACGTCTGGAGCTGGCCTCCCAGCCACCGCACCGGCAGCTCCACACTCACCGTCCCGAGTGGCTCACGCGCCTCGAGCACGTCGCTGGCCAGCAGCGGCCGGCTCCACGGAGAGATGATGACGTCGCGCAGCCCGTGCAGGACGGAGTGGCTGTCATTCTCGTGCAGCACGTGGTGGGAGGACGGATGCACCCCGAAGGTCCGGAGCCCTCCCGCGTCCGCGTACAGCCGCAGCACGATGAGCTGGCCCATGGTGCCGGTGGGCATGAAGCAGCCGTCCTCGAAGCCGAGCAGCCCCGCGATGCGCTTCTCGAAGGACTGGACGAGTTCGCCCTGCCCGTAGATGTCCCCCGAGAGGCCCTGGCGCTGCATCCACTGACCGATGCGGACCAGCTCTGCGCCCGCGTCCTTGGGAGTGCCACTGGCCAGGGAGCCACGGCAGTCGCGGCGCAGCTTGTTCATCTCCTCCCGGGAAGGCCCCGCCCCGGGCTCGGACCTCCCCGCGGGCGCGGAAGGCGGTGGCGTGGCGGCCTCCGCGGTGCCTCGCAGGAGCGTGGAGCCGGACAGCAATCCGGTGAGGGCGAGGAACTCGCCCCGGCTGAACTGGCGTGAGGTCATCGGGTGCACACCTTCCTGGGCGCAACGGTGTCCGGGAGGGCGAACCTACCCCGCGCGAGGACACGCGGCACCCGGTACCTTCGGTGGACACGCTCCGGACCCCACCCCTGCTCACAGGGAGTTGACACGGCGGGTCGACAACATGCGTCACGAGTGGACGGCGCGGCCACCGGGAAATGTCCGGCGCGAAGTTGAAGGTGATGTCATATTCATGTGCCATGCGCATCACGATCATCACGTTCGGGACGGAGGGGGACGTCCGCCCCATGGTGGCGCTGGCGGAGGGCCTCGCCCGGGCGGGACACACCCCGGTGCTGGTGGCCGACCCGGCGTTCGCGCCGCTCACGGAGGGGCGTGGCATCGAGTTCAAGCCCCTCTCCGGAGACATCCGCGCCACCACGGCCAGCTCGGAGATGGAGGCGCTCTTCACCCGGGGCCTCAACCCGGCGGAGCTCTCGCGCATGATGGCCCGCCTCGCCATCGACCACTCGGAGTCGTGGGCCGAGCAGTTCCTCGCGGCGGCCCGGGGCAGCGACGCCATCATCGCGATTGGCCTGGGGTTCTTCATCGGCCTGGCCATCGCGGAGAAGCTGGGCATTCCCGCCATCGGCGCGGGCCTGCAGCCCGTGTCCCCCACCGGCCGGTTCCCACCGCCGCTCATTCCCCCACCCCGCCGTCCGCTGCCAGGGGTGGTCAATCACTCGCTGCACGTGGCGATGCGGCAGCTCGTCTGGCTCAGCTTCCGCCGCATGGTCAACCAGGCGCGCCGCAACGTGCTGGGACTCGGGCCCTGGTCGCTCGTCCATCCCGGCCACGTCATGTTGAAGCGCCGCTGGCCGGTGCTCTACGGCTTCTCGCCCGTGGTCGTCCCGCCGCCGTCGGACTGGCCTGACCTCATCAAGGTCACCGGCTACTGGTTCCTGGACGGGGCCAATCACTGGAAGCCGCCGGCGGCGCTGCTCGACTTCCTCGATGCCGGGCCGGCGCCCGTGTACGTGGGCTTCGGCAGCATGGGCGGCTTCGACCCGGTGGAGACGAGCCGGCTCGTCGTTCGCGCGCTGAACGGCCGGCGCGCGGTGCTGGCGGCGGGCTGGGGCGCGCTGGACCGGAACGCCCTCCCCGACACCGTGCACTTCCTCGAGTCGGCGCCGCACGACTGGCTCTTCCCCCGGATGTCGGCCGTCGTGCACCACGGCGGCGCCGGCACCACGGCCGCGGCGCTCCGCGCGGGCGTGCCCATGGTCACCGTGCCCTTCCTGGGTGATCAACCCTTCTGGGGATGGCGCATGGAGCAACTCGGTGTGGCGCCGGGCGCGATTCCGCGCAAGCAGCTCACGGCGGAGAACCTCGCGGCCGCGATTGCCGCCACCGGCCGGCCCGGGCTGCGAGAACGGGCCGAGCAGCTTGGCGGGCTCATCCGCGCCGAGGACGGCGTGGCCCGGGCGGTGCGGATCATCGAGGGCATGCGATGAACGCCGTGCGAGAGGCACCGGGCCCGAAGGGCCACTGGTTCTGGGGCAGCCTGCGCGAGCGGCGGAAGGAGTCGCTGAGCTTCTTCCTCCGGATGCACCGCGAATACGGCCCCGTGGCGCAGTGGCGCATGGGGCCTGTCAACCGGGTGATTTCCCTGGTGGATCCGGAGCACGTGCGTCACGTCCTGGTGGAGCACGTGGGCCGCTACACGAAGGGCGCGGGCGCGCAGCGGCTGAGCGCGATGCTCGGCAATGGGCTGCTGACCAGCGAGGGAGACTTCTGGAAGCGGCAGCGGAGGCTCGCCCAGCCCGCGTTCCATCGCGAGCGGCTGGTGCCGATGGTGCGGGTGATGGAGGAGGAAGGCCGGCGCATGCTGGAGCGCTGGCGGGAGCGCCCGGACCCTTCCGCGCCGCTGGACCTGGCCGAGGAGATGGCCAGGACGACCCTCTCCATCGCCAGCCGGGCCCTCTTCTCCACGCAGGTGATTGGCGAGGCGGGCCGCGTCCTTCCCGCGCTGACGGTGGCGCAGCAGGAGGTGAACGGGCGCGTCCTCGCCCTGCTGCCCCTGCCGCTCGCCCTTCCCACACCGGGCAACCGCGCCTTCCTGCGGGCGCGCCGGACGCTCGACGCCGTCGTCTTCGACATCATCGCCCGCCGCCGGAGAGGAGAGACGACCGGACAGGACCTGCTGGCGATGCTGATGGAGGCGCGCGATGCCGACACCGGCGAGGGCATGACGGACGCGCAGCTCCGCGACGAGCTGATGACGCTCTTCATCGCCGGATATGAGACCACCGCCAACGCGCTGTCCTGGACCTGGTCGCTGCTGTCCCAGCACCCGGAGGTGGAGGAACGGGCGCGCGCGGAGGTGGCCCGGGTGCTCGGCGAGCGGGCGCCCGAAGCCGAGGACATCCCCAAGCTGCGCTACCTCTCGCAGGTGCTGGAAGAGAGCATGCGCATCCACCCTCCTGCCTGGGTCCTGGTGCGGCAGGCGCTGGAGGAGGACGTGCTGGACGGCATCCGAATCCCCGCGGACCCGCGCCTCATCGTGGCCATCTCGCCGTGGACCCTCCACCGCCAGCCGGACCTCTGGCCGGACCCGGAGCGGTTCGACCCGGACCGCTTCTCACCGGAGCGCGCGGCGGGACGCCCCCGCATGGCCTACCTGCCCTTCGGCGCCGGACAGCGCCTGTGCATCGGCACCCACTTCGCCATGATGGAGATGGTGCTGCTGCTGGCGCAGGTGCTCCGGCGCTACCGCCTCAGGCGCGTGCCCGGCACGAAGGAGCACGAGGAGCCCCTGGTGGCGCTCCGTCCCAAGGGGGGAGTGCCCATGTTCCTGGAGCCCCTCGCCTCCTGAGCGCCATCATCCGATGGCCGCCCGCAGCCGCTGCTCGAAGCGGCCCAGGAGCGACTCGGCGAGGGCCGGCGCGATGTTGCGCCGGTCATAGACGGTGTGGGCGCGCAGCCCGCCGCACGTGCTGACCGCCATCACCACCGCCTGGTTCGGCAGCGGTCCACCCAGGAAGCCCAGGCCCTGGAGCGTCAGCTTCCGCCCGGGCTCCGGCGTGGGCAGGCGCCCGATGTTGGTGATGACGCTGTTCCACGGGAAGCGCATCATCCCCTCGATGAGGCCGAGGCCGCTCTCCTTCTCCAGGCTCGGAGGCGTCTGCGCGTAGACCAGCTCGTGCAGGAGGTGGGCATTGCCCAGCTCGGCCTGTTGCCGGACATCCTGCGTCACGGTGCGGGCCAGCTCCCAGAACGGCTCGTGGTTGCTCACGCGGATGCGGCTGACCACGCCTGACAGCCGCACCGCGACGTCCTCGGAGTCCGTGGGGCTGTGGCGCGCGCCGCGCAGGTCCACGGGCGAGCCGAGCGACAGCACCACCGGCTGCCGCGGTGCCAGGAACTCCGCATGCAGCGCCCCCAGCCAGGCCGCGCCCAGCGCTCCGTGGACCGTCGCGCCGTTGCGCCGGCAGGCCTGGACCAGGGCCTCGGTCTGCTCGGGCGACAGCTCCAGCTCGTGGTGGCCATTCTCGCGCGTCAGGCGCAGCACCTCGCACAGTCCCGGGACCACGTTGCCGGGAGCCAGCGTCTGCGCCCGTGCCCGGATGTCCGCGACCACGGTGGCGAAGTGGTGGGCCTTGTCCGGCGCGCCGAAGGCCTCGGGCCGATAGAACGACTCCTGCGCCGGTGGCGGCGCGCTGGGACGAGGGGCCACGCCCTGGTCCAGGAAGCGGATCAGCTCCGTCATCAGCCTCGCGCTCGAACGGCCGTCGGCGATGGCGTGGTGGAACGTCAGCCCCACCCACGTCCGCGCGCCGTCACCGGACACGTGCGCCCGGAACAACGGGGCACTGCCTTCCGGGAAGGGCCTGTCCAGCTCGCGCAGCCAGTGGGTGCGCAGGTTCTCCGGCTCGATTCGCACCAGCTCCGGCGGAGCCGCGTCCACCGCCTCGAAGCAGGGACGCCCCAGCGCCGCGTCCTCGACGATGCGCGCCCGCAGGATGGGATGGGCCTCGATGAGCGCCGCGAGCCCCCGCGCGAGCTCCTCCTCCGAGACCGCGCCGGTGAGCTCCGCGTAGGCCACGAAGTTGCCGCAGATGACCCTGTCGATCTGCCAGAAGAGACACTCCGCCAGCCCCAGCGGCCGCCGCCAGGCGGTGGCCGACTCCGGGTTCGATGAAGGGACGGGCTCTGCACTCATGAGGGACCTCCGCGCGAGGGCTTCGTGCCGCACCGCGCCACACGATCGGATGTGAATGCCGATTCAGGTTTCAGTATACCTGCCCGGCGCACAACGGGAATGACGAGGAAGGCATGAGCACCGAGCAACCACTGGACCAGGAAGCCATCGCCATCATCGGCATGGCGTGCCGCTTTCCCGGCGCCAGCACCGTCGAGCAGTTCTGGCGAAACCTCCAGGAGGGGGTGGAGTCCATCACCTTCTTCTCCGACGCGGAGCTGGAGCGCGCGGCCATCGACCCGGCGGAGCTGGCGGACCCGAAGTACGTGAAGGCCCGGGGGCTCGTGGACGGCATCGAGCGCTTCGACGCGCGCTTCTTCGGCTTCTCGCCGCGCGAGGCCGAGCTGACCGACCCGCAGCAGCGCGTCTTCCTGGAGTGCGCGTGGGAGGCCTTCGAGCGGGCCGGTTATGAGCCCTCCTCCTTTCCGGGGCCCATCGGCGTCTTCGCGGGAGCCGGAGCCAACGGCTACCTCCTGCACCACCTCGCGCCCGCGGGGCGGCTGGTGGGGACGGCGAACGCGTTCCAGGCCATCCTCCACAACAAGAACGACCACCTCGCCACGCGCGTCGCCTACAAGCTGGACCTCAAGGGGCCGAGCGTCTCCGTGCAGACGGCGTGCTCCACGTCGCTCGTCGCCGTGGTGATGGCCAGCCAGTCGCTGCTCAGCCATCAGTGTGACCTGGCGCTGGCCGGCGGTGTCACCCTCCCCCTGCCCCAGCGGACCGGGTACCTCTACAACGAGCGGGGCATCGGCTCGCCGGACGGCCACTGCCGCTCCTTCGACGCGAAGGCCCAGGGCACCGTCCCCGGCGCCGGAGCGGGCGTGGTGCTGCTGAAGCGGCTCTCGGATGCGCTGGCCGACGGAGACACCGTCCACGCCGTCATCCGGGGCGGTGCCCTCAACAACGACGGCGCGTCGAAGGTCGGCTACACGGCGCCGAGCGTCGACGGGCAGGCGGAGGTCATCGCCATGGCCCAGACGCTGGCGGGCGTGTCACCGGACTCCATCACCTACGTGGAGGCGCACGGAACGGGCACGCCCATTGGCGACCCCATCGAAGTCCAGGCGCTCACCCAGGCCTTCCGCCGCGACACCGGGCGCACGGGGTACTGCGCGCTGGGTTCGGTGAAGACCAACCTGGGACACCTGGACACCGCGGCCGGAATCGCCGGGCTCATCAAGACCGCCCTGGCGCTGGAGCACCGCCAGCTCCCGCCCAGCCTCCACTTCGAAGCGCCCAACCCGGAGATCGACTTCGCGCGGAGCCCCTTCTACGTCAATGCGAAGCTGAGCGACTGGAACGCGCCCGCCCCGAGGCGCGCGGGGGTGAGCGCCTTTGGCCTGGGCGGCACCAACGCACACGTCGTGATGGAGGAGGCACCGGCGAGAGGCCCCTCCGGCCCATCGCGCCCCTTCCAGCTCCTCCAACTGTCGGCCCGCTCGGACGCGGCGCTGGAGGCGATGACGACGCGGCTCGCGGAGCACCTGAAGGCGAACCCCACCCTGCCCCTGGCGGACGTGGCGTACACGCTGGCGGTGGGCCGGCGGACGTTCGACCACCGGCGGTTCGTGGTGTGCCGGGACACGGAGGACGCGGCGAGCACGCTCGCGGCCCTGCACCCGGAGCGGGTGCTCTCACGAGTGCAGGAGCCCGCTCGACGCACGCTGGTGTTCCTCTTCCCGGGCCAGGGCTCGCAGCACCCCGGCATGGCGGCGGACCTCTACGCCTCCGAGCCCGTCTTCCGCCAGGAGGCGGACCGTTGCCTCGAAGCCCTGCGCCGCCGGCACGACCTGGACCTGCGGCCGCTCCTCTTCCAGTCCACCCGGGATGACGCGGGCGCGGCGGCGCGGCTGGAGCGGACGGCCCTCACCCAGCCCGCGCTCTTCGTCATCGAGTACGCGCTGGCACGGCTGCTCCAGCACTGGGGCCTCCAGCCGGGCGCGATGCTCGGTCACAGCGTCGGTGAGTGGGTCGCGGCCTGCCTCGCCGGGGTGTTCTCGCTGGACGACGCGCTGGACCTGGTGGCGCTGCGGGGACGCCTGCTCCAGGACTGCCCTCCCGGGGCGATGCTCTCCGTGCAGCTCCCCGAGAAAGAGCTTCTCCCGTGGCTGACGCCTGAGGTGGAGGTCGCCGCCGTCAACGCCCCGTCCTCCTGTGTGGCGGCGGGCTCCGTGGAGGCCATCACCGCGCTGGAGCGCCGGCTCCTCGAGGCCTCCGTGCCCTGCCGCCGGCTGCGCACCTCGCACGCCTTCCACTGCGCGCGGGTGGACTCCGCGGTGGCACCGTTCCGCGAGGCGGTGGCCCGCGTCCAGCGGCACGCGCCGAAGCTCCGATTCCTCTCCTGCGTGACGGGGACGTGGATCACCCCCGAGCAGGCCACCAGCCCCGGCTACTGGGCCGAGCACCTGCGCCGGCCCGTGCGCTTCGCCGATGGACTGGACGTTCTCCTCCAGGAGCCCGACTCCGCGCTGCTGGAGGTGGGCCCCGGGCGCGCGCTGCGCACGCTCGCGCGGTGGCACCCTCGCAAGAAGCCGGGACAGGCGGTGCTGCCATGCCTCCCCTCCGCCGAGGAGCGCACCTCCGATGTGGAGCACCTGCTTCGCACCGTGGGACAGCTCTGGTTGCTGGGCGTGGAGGCTCCGGGCCTCTTCGCCGGTCAACAGCGCCACCGCCAGCCGCTGCCCACCTACCCGTTCGAGCGGCAGCGCTACTGGGTCGAGCCGCCCACCACCGCGCTCGCCCAGGGAGCGCGGCCGGGCTCGCTGGAGAAGAACCCGGACCTGTCGGGCTGGTTCTACCTGCCGACGTGGAAGGAGTCGGTTCCCCGGTTGATGACGCCCGCCGCCTCGGGTGGAGCGTGGTTGCTGCTCGTCGACGAGGCCGGGCTCGGCGCGCGCGTGGCCGAGCGGCTGCGCCAGTCCGGCCGTGACGTGATTGAAGCGCGGCGGGGCCGCGTCTTCCGCCGCACGGGGGCGGACACCTTCGAGGTTCCCCTCACCCGCGAGGGCTACGCGGCCCTGCTCTCGGAGCTGTCCACCGAGGCCCGCGCGCCGGAGCGGGTCATCCACCTCTTCGGCCTCACTCCTGAAGGCTCGGGGGCCTCGTCCGAGGACGTGCTCTCGCGCTCGTTCTACAGCCTGCTCTTCCTGGCCCAGGCGCTCGGGAGTCAGGGGCTGGAGCGGCCGGTGCGGCTGGTGGCGGTGACCAACGGCATGCAGGAGGTGGCGGGAGGAGACCTGCTCTGGCCCGAGCAGGCCACGGTGATGGGCCCGGTTCGCGTCATCCCCCGCGAGTACCCCAGCATCCACTGCCGCGCCGTGGATGTGTCGCTGCCCGCGACGAAGGGGCCGCTGTTCGACCGGCTCGCGGAGTTGCTCGCCGCGGAGCTCGCCTCCGGCGCTGATGAGGCGGTCATCGCGTACCGGGGAGGCCGCCGCTGGGTGCAGGACTTCGACACGCTCCGGCTCGAGGCCGGCCCCACTCCGCCCCTGCGAGAGCGTGGCACCTGGCTCATCACCGGTGGCTTCGGCGGCCTGGGGCTCTCCATCGCGGAGACCCTGGCGGAGAAGGTGCGTGCCCGCATCGTGCTCACCACGCGCTCGGAGTTCCCCTCACGCGAAGAGTGGCAGCGCATCCTGGAGCATCCGGCGGGCAACGACGAGGTCCGCCGGAGGATTCGCGCCGTCCAGCACCTGGAGGAGCGAGGCGCGGAGGTGCTGGTGTGCCGCGCGGACGTCACGGACCTGGAAGCGATGCGCGCGGTGGTGGCCACGGCGAGGGAGCGCTTCGGTGAGCTCCATGGCGTCATCCACGCCGCGGGCGTCCCGGGCGGCGGCCTCATCCACCTCAAGAGCCCGGACACGGCGGCCACGGTCCTGGCACCCAAGGTCCAGGGCACGCAGGTGCTGCTGGC
Organism: Myxococcus sp. RHSTA-1-4; assembly: GCF_020037125.1. GTDB lineage: Bacteria > Myxococcota > Myxococcia > Myxococcales > Myxococcaceae > Myxococcus. The sequence continues at coordinate 201,990 of NZ_JAIQDG010000007.1, read as the reverse complement.
CGCGCTGGAGGGCACATGCCCTGACTTCGTCGTGGCCTGTTCGTCCCTGTCCTCCGTCGTCGGCCGGCTGGGACAGGTGGACTACACGGCGGGCAACGCCTTCCTGGACGCGGCCATGCGCGCGTTCCACGCCCGCACCGGCCTCCACGCGGTGGCGGTGAACTGGGGCGCCTGGGAAGAAGTCGGAATGGCGGCTCGCAAGGACGCCGCTCCGGAGCAGCCGCTCCGGTTGCTGGAGCATCCCCTCCTCCACCGCTGCCTCGAGGACACACCGGAGCGGATGGTCTTCGCCTCGGACATCGGAGACCCGCGCTCGCGCTGGGTGGTGGACGAGCACCGCATCCTCGGGACGCCCACCGTCCCCGGTGTGGCCTGGTTCGAGCTGGTGCGCGCCGCGCTCTCCGGGCGCGCCGAGGGGCGTCCCATCGAGCTGCTCGACACCTTCTTCCTCTTCCCGCTGCGGGTGCCGGACGGAGAGACGCGCGAGGCCCGGCTCGTCATCGAGCAGGAGCCGGACGGCTACCGCTGGGTGGTGCGCTCGCAACCAGCGGACGGCACCGGCAAGGCCACGGCGCATGCCACGGGCCGCGCCCGGTTCCTGGAGCCCCAGGAGCCGCGCACGCTGGACCTGGACGCGCTCCGGCGCCGCTGCGAGGGCACGCCCGACTCGCTCGAAGCCGAGTACGAGGAGGACCTGGGGCCCCGGTGGCGCAGCGTCCGCCAGCTCCACCTGGGCAAGGGCGAGCTGCTGGTCTTACTGGAGCTGCAGCCGGAGTTCGCCTCCGACTTCGAGCACATGCGCTTCCACCCGTCGCTCATGGACCGGACCTCCGGCATGGCGAAGAGCTTCCTCGCCGAGCGCGGCTACTACCTCCCCTTCGGCTACGGCCGGCTGCGCTTCCTCGCACCGCTGCCGCGCCGCATCTACGCGCACGCTCGCTACCTGGAGCAGGCGGGCTCGGACGGAGAGACGCGCGCCTTTGACGTGGTGCTGGCGGACGAGTCGGGCCGCGTGCTCGCCGAGGTGGAGCGGCTGACGCAGAAGCGGGTGAATGACCCGGCCGCCGAGCTGCGCGCCCTGGCCGCCGCGAAGGCGGAGTCCCTCCCCGGGTCCGAGCACGCCGGAAGCACCCGAGAGGAAATCCTCCCGTCCGAGGGAGTCGCCGCCCTGGAGCGCCTGCTGGGCGCCCGGGTGATGCCGCAGGTGGTGGTCTCGGTGCGGGACCTCCAGGCCACCCAGGAGCACACCGACGAGGTCGTCCGCGAGCGCATCGCCGAGGCGGCCTCCGAGCTGCGTACGGGAGGCACCCTCCAGCCCCGGCCGGACCTCAAGAAGGCCTACGTGGCTCCGCGCACGGAGCTGGAGCAGAAGCTCGCCGCCGCGTGGCAGGAGGTGCTGGGCATCGAGCGCATCGGCGTCCACGATGACTTCTTCGAGCTCGGAGGCGACTCGGTCCAGGCCATCCAGATCATGGCCCGCGGCAGCCGGCTGGGGCTTCAGCTCAACCCGGAGCAGTTCTTCCAGACCTCGACCATCGCGGAGCTGGGCCGGGAGCTGGAGGGGATGCTGACCCGCCAGGCCGAGCAGGGACCGGTGGTGGGCCCCGTCCCGCTCACACCGGAGCAGCGGCGTCTCCTGGAGGGTCCACCCGAGGCCCTCGCCCAGGCCAGCCGCGTGCTGGCGCTATACATCCCCGGCTCGCCCGGCACGGACCGCGTGGCCCGGGTGCTCGACGGGCTGCTCACCCGGCACGACGCACTCCGGCACCGCTTCACCCGGGACGACACGGGCTGGCGTCAGGAGAGCGCGCCACCGGGCGGCGAGGTTCCGCTGCGGGAGTTCGACCTCGGCGCGCACCTCACGGATGGACATGAGGAGGCGCTCCGGACCGCGGAGGCGCAAGCCAGGTCGATGCTGGACCCGCTGCATGGGCCGCTCCTGGCGGCGGTCCTCCTGCGTGGCTCGGGAGACGGTTGCCGGCTGCTCCTGGCAGGCCATGACCTGGTCGTGGATGGGACCTCGTGGCGCATCCTGGCCGAGGACGTGACGGAGGGCCTGCACGCGGGTGATGGCGGTGCCCCCCGCCCGAAGACCTGGTCCTTCCGGCACTGGGCGGAGCAGCGTGCCGGTACTTCGGATGCCCCTCGGAAGGACCTCGGGCTTCCACCACCGGGTCCGGCGAAGGCCGCCACGCACGAGCGCACGGACTCGCTGTCAGCGGACGAGACGCGGCTGCTCCAGGAGAAGCTCACGAGCGCCTGGCGCGCGGACCTGGGCGAGGCGTTGCTCGCGGGATTCACCCGTGCGCTGGCCTCCTGGACGGAGGGGCGCGTGCTGCACCTCGACTTCACCCGCGACGGGCGCACCGAGGTCGAGGGCCTGGACTGCTCCCGCACGGTGGGCTGCTTCGACGTCACCCGCTCCCTGCGCATCGCGCTGACGGAGGGCTCCGACGAGGTGACGCTCCTCAAGGTCATCAAGGAGGAGGTCCGAGGCCTCTCCGCCCAGGCGCCCCGCCCTCCGGAGCGGAACGAGGTGGGGCTGCGGGTCCTCGGAGGAAGCGGAGCACTCCCGGAGGGGCTCTCCGGACGCGGCCTGACGGGAGGCTGCCTCCTGGAGCTCGAAGGCTACGTCTCCGGAGGCCGGCTCCACGTGCGCTGTGTCCATGAAGGAAGCGTCCTGGCCATGCCGGCACCGGAGCGGCTGGTGACGGACGTGCTCGGCTCCCTGCGCTCGCTGTGCGCCGGAGACCGGGAGACGCGGGACGCCATCTCCCCCACCGACTTCCCACTCGCCGGACTGGACGACGCGCAGATGGATGTCCTCGCGTCGCTCATCGACCAGGTCGACGGAGCCAACGACTGACATGAAGAACATCGACGACGTCTACCGGCTCTCGCCGATGCAGCAAGGCATGCTGTTCCACAGCCTCTACTCGCCGCGCGGGGGCGCGTACGTGGAGCAGGTCTCCTGGACGTGGAGGGGCCCTCTCGAGGCCCCGCTACTCCAGCGCGCGTGGCAGCGGGTGCTGGAGCGCAATCCCGTGCTGCGCACCGCCTTCTTCTGGGAGGGCCTCGCCGAACCGGTGCAGGCCATCCGCACCCGCGCGGAGCTTCCCTGGGCACAGCACGACTGGCGGGGCCTGTCCGCGGAGGAGCAGGAGGCGCGCTGGAAGGCGTTGCTCGACCTCGACTTCCGGCAGGGCTTCAACGTCGCGGCGGCGCCATTGATGCGCTTCACCCTCCTCCACCTCGGGCCGGACCTCTACCGATGCCTGTGGAGCTACCACCACCTCCTGCTGGACGGCTGGTCGCTCCCGCTGTGCCTGAGGCAGGTCGCCCTCCAATATGACGCGCTCGTCCAGGGGCGAGAGCCGGAACTGGAGACGGGGCGTCCCTATCGCGACTTCATCGCCTGGCTGTCGAAGCGGGACCGGAAGGAGGCGGAGCAGTACTGGCGGCAGGCCCTCCAGGGCTTCGTCGCCCCCACTCCGCTCTGGGTGGACCGTGGCGCGGAGCAACCACCTCGCGTGGATGCGGTCTACGCCTCGCGCTCGGTGCGCGTGCCCGCCGCCGTGTCGGGGCAGCTCACGGCGCTCGCGCGCCAGCACCAGCTCACGCCCGGCACGCTCGTGCACGGCGCGTGGGCGCTGCTGCTGAGCCGCTACAGCGGTGAGCAGGACGTGGTCTTCGGCAGCGTGACGTCCAGCCGCTCTCCCGCCCTCCCCGGCTCGGACATGATGCTGGGGCTGCTCATCAACACGCTGGCCACCCGCGTGGCGGTGCCGCCGGACGCGGAGCTGCTGCCGTGGCTCAAGGCGCTCCAGGCGGACCAGCTCACCGCGCGCAAGCACGACCAGCTCTCCCTGGTGGACGCGCAGGGACTGGGCCAGGTGCCGCGCGGACAGCCGCTGTTCCACAGCGTCGTCTCCATCCAGGCCGCGGTGGACCTCCGGTTCGACCCGTTGGCCGGAGGCAAGGTGCTCCTGGAGGACTTCGCCTACGCGGATCCCCGGACGGGGCACCCGCTCACCTTCGTGGCGAACATGGGCGCGGAGCTGGAGCTGCAGCTCGTCTACGACGCGGACCGCTTCACGGCGGACGTCATCGAGCGGATGCTGGGACACGTCCGCACGCTGCTGGAGGGAATGGTCGCGGGCCCCCGCCAGCCGCTCCGCGAGCTGCCGCTGGTCACTCCCGAGGAGCGCCACCGCCTGCTGGTGGAGTGGAACGACACCGCGACCGCCTTCCCCCGAGACTTCTGCCTCCACGAGGTGTTCGAGGCGCAGGTGGCCCGGACGCCGGAAGCGGTGGCCGTGGAGGCGGAGGGCGCGCGCCTGACGTACCGCGAGCTGGACCGCCGGGCGAACCAGCTCGCGTGGCACCTGCGCTTGCTCGGGGTGACGCGGGGCTCCATCGTCGGCCTGTGCCTGGAGCGCTCGGCGGAGACGGTGGTGGGCGTGCTCGGCATCCTCAAGGCGGGCGGCGCGTACCTGCCGCTGGACCCGGCCTATCCCCGGGACAGGCTCGCCTTCATGCTCGACGAGGCCCACGTCTCCGTGCTCGTCACCCAGCGGTCGCTGGCGGACCTGCTGCCCATGAGCGGCGAGCAGCGGGTGCTGATGGACGAGGACCACGAGCGGCTCGCGTCCTCGCGGGAGGACCGCCTCGAGTCGGTCACCGGCCCCATGGACCTGGCGTACGTCATGTACACCTCGGGCTCGACGGGGCGGCCCAAGGGCGTGTGCGTCCCCCACCGCGGCGTGATGCGGATGGCGACGGACACCGGCTACTTCGACACGGGTCCGGCGGAGACCTTCCTGCTGTTCTCGCCCATCTCCTTCGACACCTCGGCCTTCGAGCTGTTCGGGAGCCTGCTCCACGGGGCGAAGCTGGCGGTGTGCCCGCCGCACATGCACACGCTGGAGGAGCTGGGCGGGGTGCTGAAGCGCTTCAAGGTGACGACGCTCTGGCTCACGGCGCCCCTGTTCGACCAGATGGTGGCGTATCACCCCGAGGCGCTCGACCCCGTGCGCCAGGTGCTCGCGGGGGGCGACGTGCTGCCGCCGGCCAGGGTCCGGGAGCGGCTCGCGCGGGGTGGCCAGGTCATCAACGGCTACGGCCCCACGGAGAGCGCCACCTTCACCACGTGCTACGTGATGAAGACGCCGGAGCAGGTGGAGCGCACGGTGTCCATCGGCCGGCCCATCGCGAACACCCAGGTGTACCTGCTGGATGCTCAGCTCCGCCCCGTGCCGCAAGGAGTGCCGGGGGAGCTGTACATCGGCGGAGACGGGCTCGCCGCGGGCTACCTCCGAAGGCCCGCGCTCACGGCGGAGCGGTTCCTGCCCAACCCGTTCAGCACCGAGCCCGGCGCGCGGATGTACCGGACGGGAGACATCGCCCGCTACCTGCCCGACCGCCGCATGGAGTTCCTCGGCCGCGCCGACCACCAGGTGAAGGTGCGGGGCTTCCGCATCGAGCTGGGAGAAATCGAGGCCAGACTCCTGGAGCACCCGGCCGTGAAGGAGTCCGTCGTGATTGCGCGCGAGGACGTGCCGGGGGACCGGAGGCTGGTGGCCTACGTCGTCACCGCGGCCGGTGCGAAGGTGGAGAGTGAGACTCTGTCGCGCTTCGTCGCGGAGCGGCTGCCGGCGCACATGGTGCCCTCGGCCATTCTCGTGCTGGACGCCCTGCCCCTGTCCCCGAATGGCAAGGTGGACCGCAAGGCCCTGCCCGCCCCCGTGGGCGTCACGGCCTCCAGCGCGGCGCCGGCGGCTCCGCGTGACGCGGTGGAGCAACAGCTCGTCCAGCTCTGGGAGGAGCTGCTTCACGTCAAGCCGGTGGGCATCGATCAGAGCTTCTTCGCGCTCGGCGGCCACTCGCTGCTCGCCATGGGCATGATGTCGCAGATTGCCCGCAGGCTGGGGCGCACCCTCCCGCTGTCGGTGCTCTTCACGCACCCCACCATCGCGAGGCTCGCGGAGCTGCTGCGCGAGGAGCCCTCCACCGCCGGGTGGACACCGCTCCTCCCCATCCAGCCCCACGGCAAGCGCAAGCCGCTGTTCTGCGTGCACCCCATCGGAGGGAGCGCGCTCTGCTACGTCCCGCTCTCCAAGCACCTGGGCCCGGAGCAGCCGCTCTACGGCCTTGAAGCGCCGGGGCTCGACGGGAGCCGCGAGCCCTTCACCTCGCTGGAGGCCATGGCGGCGGCCTACCTGGAGGTCGTGCTGAAGACGCAGCCGGATGGGCCGTACTTCCTCGCCGGCTGGTCCATGGGTGGGCTGGTGGTCTTCGAGATGGCGCGGGAGCTGCTGCGCCGCGGGAAGTCCGTCGCGCTCGTGGCCCTCATCGATAGCTGGGTCCCCATGCTCCAGCCTGGGGCCACGCCCGCGCGGCTCGATGACACGCTCGTGCTCCAGGGCTTCGCGATGGAGCTGGGGAAGATGGCCGGACACGAGGTGTCCCTCTCCAGCGAGGAGCTGGCACCGCTCACGCCCGAGGCACGGCACGCCCTGTTGTTCGAGCGGGCCCGGAGCGCCAATGCGCTGCCTCCGGGACTGGGGCCCGAGGCCCTGCGCGCGCGTCTGGACGTCTACCGTGCCCATGCCCAGGCCTTCCGCGCGTACGCCCCCGCGCGAGAGCACCCCGCGCCCATCGTCCTCCTTCGTCCAGAGGCCGGCGCACTCCAGGCCGCATCGGGCCCCATGGGTGGATGGGACACGGTGACCCTCCAGCCGCCACGGCTGATCGAGCTGCCGGGAGACCACTACTCGGTGATGGTCGAACCCCAGGTGACGGAGCTCGCCCGCCAGCTCGGGGCGCTCCTGTGAAGAACGTCCAGGATGTGTATCGGCTCTCGCCCGTGCAGCGGGAGCTCCTCTCGCGGCTCGATGCACCGGAGGCACGTCCCTCGTGCCTGCACTGGAGCTTCCGGCAGGGGCTGGACGAGGCGGCCCTGGAGTCCGCGCTGCGCCAGCTCGTGGCCCGGCACACCGCCCTGCGTACCGGCTTCTTCTCCGAGGCCCAGGGCATGCCCGAGCCCAAGCAGGTGGTGCGGGAGAAGGTGGAGCCGAAGCTGGGACGCGTGGACCTGTCGGGCCTCCCGGAGCCGGAGCGCGCCCGGCGCGTCGCTGCCTTCCTTGCGGAAGAACCTCGTCGTGCCATGAACCCGTCGGCGGCGCCCCTCCTGCGCGTCACGGTCTTGAGGACGTCGCCGGGCGCGGGGACGGTGGTCCTGTGCTGGCACCCCCTCATCCTGGACGACACCTCGGCGCTGCGCTGCGTCCAGGAGCTGCTCCTCCTCTACCGGGCCGCGCGACGAGGAGAGGACGCCGGGCTCGGGAGCAGCCGTCCCTACCGGGACTACATCGCGTGGCTCGAACGGCAGGAGCCGCGTGAGGCCGAGCAGCGATTCCGGCACGCACTCCAGGCCCCACGAGGCTCGACGCTCCCCGAGACCTGGAGCACGGGAGCCACGGACGCCTCCGGCGTGGTCGAGCAGAGACTCTTCCTGCCGCCCGCCGCCAGTGGCCACGTACAGGCCTTCCTGCGGCAGCACACGCTGGAGCTCGGGACGTTGCTCCAGGCGGCGTGGGCGTTCCTCCTGTTCCAGCAGGGGCTGGGAGACGACCTGCTCCTCGGCGTGCACTCCGGCTGCCCTTCCGCGCTGGTGGGAGACGACACCCTGGTGGGGCGCTTCGCCACCGTCGTTCCTCGGCGCATCCAGGTCCCGCGCGCGGGCACACGGCTGCGCTGGCTCCGAGGGCTCCAGGCCGAGCTGCCGGAAGCACACACCGGCCACCCCTGCGTCCCTTCGCGGCTCCAGTCCGTGTCACCCGCGAGCGTGCTCATCACCGAGCCCGAGGACGCCGTGCTGGGGCCACACGCCCGGAGCCTTGGCTTCCATGGGCTGACGCTCGTGCCAGGCAGCCTGCCCGCTCCGCTGGTCATCAGCGCCGCACAGGGGCCCCGCCTGTGCCTGCGGTTCCAGTACGACGCACGACGGCTGGCGTCCACCGCGGTGGCCCGCCTCGCCGGGCAGCTCGGCAGGCTCATGGAGGAACTGGCGCTGCAACCGGAGCGGGAGCTCTCCTCACTCCCCCGTCCGCCGGGCGACGACGGCACCGCGACACGCGACCACTCGGACGCGGCGCGAGTCGCCCTCGCGGATGACGCCTCCAGTCCGACAGGAACCGGGGCCGCACTCCCCCAGCCTTTGGCGGCCGCGGAGACCCTCCACGTGGGCACGACCTTCGGGCGGGCGGAGGTGGAAGCCGTCCTCGCGCAGCATCCGCTCGTGGCCCGGGCCACCGTGGTGCCGGACAGGACCGAGCCCGGCCGGCTCGTGGCGCACGTGGTGCCAGCACGTCCCGCGGGGCACGCACGCAAGAAGCCCGGCTTCGGCCTCTTCTTCTTCGCCAACGAGGACGCCCGCGCGGCCAACAAGTACCGCCTCCTCCTCGAAGCGGCCCGGCTCGCGGACCGCAATGGCTTCACGGCCGTCTGGACACCCGAGCGCCACTTCGACGAACACGGCGGGCTGTACCCGAATCCCTCCATCCTCGCCGCGAGCCTGGCCACCATCACCGAGCACGTCTCCCTGCGAGCGGGCAGCGTCGTCCTGCCGCTCCACAACCCGCTCCGCGTCGCGGAGGAGTGGGCCGTCATCGACAACCTGTCGAACGGCCGGGCCGGCCTCGCCGTGACGTCCGGCTGGATGCCGCAGGACTTCGCGCTCGCGCCGGACCACTTCCCCCGGAAGCGAGAGGTGATGCTCCAGTCGCTCGCGCAGGTGCGGGAGCTCTGGAGGGGCGGCACCGTGCCCTTCAAGGACGGCGCCGGCAAGGAGGTCCACCTGCGCACCCTCCCGCGCCCCGTGCAGCCCGAGCTGCCGGTGTGGATGACGTGCCCCGGCAACCCGGACCTCTTCGTCCAGGCCGGCGAGCTGGGCCTCCACGTACTCACCTCGCTGGCCTCCCAGTCCGTAGAGGAGGTGCGGGACAAGATTGCCCTCTACCGCGAGGCCCGCGCCCGCGCCGGCCACGACCCGGCCGCGGGCAACGTGACGGTGATGCTGCACACCTACGTGGGCAGGGACTCCGACGAGGTGCTCGACACGGTCCGCGAGCCGCTGACCCGCTACCTCCGCACCCACCTGCGGCTCCAGGAGGCACGCGTCCGGAGTCTGGACCTCCAGGTGGACATCAACGACCCGCGGTGGCTCGACTCGCTGGCCCGGTTCGCCTTCGAGCTGCACTACCGCACCAGCGCCCTCATCGGCACGCCGGCCTCCTGCCTCCCCATGGTGGACCGGCTGGGCGAAATCGGTGCCGACGACCTCGCGTGCTTCATCGACTTCGGTGTCGGCGAGGACTCCGTGCTGGAGGGGTTGACCCACCTGGTCGAGCTGAAGACCCTCGCCAACGATGAGACGCTGCGCCTGCGCCGCGTGCTGACCGAGTACCTGGACGAACGGCTCCCGGGCCTGCCTTCCGTCTCCATCGAGTCATGACGCATCGCGACGCGCACCTTCAGCGGCGCGCTGGCGCCTCAATCCCTGACGCACTGCAATACTGAATCAGGCTTCAGGTCCATGACGCGCTGCGATGTTGAACCGATGTTCAACTCACGGCCGTCGAAAGTTGAATCACCCTTCAAGTCCGATTTGCTCCGCGAGCCTTGCGTTTGGTACGAATCGCCCACTTGCGGCGCTCGTCGTTCACGCCGCGGGCCGGGGCATCCCCTTCCACCAGGTGCAGGCCTTCGCCAGGGGACGCGCTCGCACTCTCCACCGAAATCAAATAGCGATTGCAACGGAGCTACAAATGGCAACGAGTCGCGCGGGTATTCGTGCTGTGGCTGCGGTCCTCGGTCTTTATGGCATCGCGTGTCAGAACCAGGACCCGGCGGGTGATGGCCCTCAAGTGACGGAGCTTCCCGCCGAGGTCGTGGCATGTCGCGAGCGCATCGCCGCGAAGACCTCGGAGGTGACCGCGGCGGGCATCGACATCTCCACCTGGCCCATCACCGACGCGCCGGAGATGAAGGAAATCACCACCACGGCGCCGCAGACCCAGCAGAACTACCTCGAGTATGACGGCCACTACCGCCCGGTGACGAACCACCCGGGCTGCTCGGTGACGAACCTCTACTACGACAAGAGCAACACCACCGGCGCCACGCCGTACGTCGACGGCAACAATGACGGGAAGTGGACCGGCAACTCCGCCTTCGGCGGCCCCAACGCCGCCACCGGCTTCCTCGACGGCAACGTGGCGAAGATCCCCGGCTATCCCTGCGCGGCCAAGGAGTACACGCAGAACAACGAGGACACCTCGAAGCCCATCGTCATCCTCGTGCACGGCAACTCCACCCGCCCGCACACCTGGGAGAAGTTCCAGCTCCCGGCGGGCACCGACGTCAACACCGCCTACGAGAACGTCCAGTTCACCGCGGACACCACCGCCAGGAACCAGCTCGCGGAGATGCTCATCGCGCAGCGCTACCGCGTCATCGCGGTGGACTTCCGCACCGACGTGGTCACCAGCATCGACCCGTCCGCCAACAGCAGCACGCAGAACGCCTCGGGCAACATCGACCACGGCTGGGCCACGCCCATCCTCGAGTCGCTCCTCAAGGCGGTGATGAAGGACCAGCCGAACCGCAAGGTCGCCCTCATCGGCCACTCGCTGGGCGTCACCGTGGCGCGCGACGCGCTCCGCCGCATGTACGTCGAGTGGAGCTCCGGCCGCGCGGGCGCCATCAACCCCTTCCCGCAGGTCAGCCACGTCATCCTCGGCTCGGGCGCCAACCACGGTGTGTCCACGTATGACCCCGCGCTCGGCTCGCTCTGCCAGAACAACACGACGATGCGCGGCACCATCGTCTGCGAGATGGGCAGCCGCTCCAACTACGTGCAAACGTACTTCCACAAGCCGCTCAACGGCCCCCGCGACCTCTTCGCCACGCCGTGCGCGGACGGGGACTACGCCTTCGGCAAGACGGGCCAGTGCGGGAACAACGTGGTGAAGTACTACACCATCACCATGACCGATAAGGAGCGCGGCACGAACTACCAGGACCTCTACGTGTCCGAGGCCGCCTCCCGCATCGACATGGACGGCTGCGTGAAGAACACGCTCACCACGCTGAACGACTACGACACCAGCGGCTACTTCAACAAGGGCTTCATCGCCAACCACTTCGGCTCCATGCGCTCCGCCGCCGGCCTCGACCTGGTGATGCGCTACCTGGCCGAGTAGCACGCCCCACCCTCCCCGCCTGAATCAGGGCCGGCCCACGCCCTCATGGCCGGGCCGGCCCGCGTCTTTCCCTCCTTCCCGAGCACTCCCCATGAAGCGATTCCCGTTCACCGCGACTCTCTGCGCGCTCGCCCTGGGCGCCGCGCCGGCGGCCTGGGCCCAGCAGGCGCCCGCCACCGCCGAGGCCCCTCCCGCTCCCCAGTCCGCGCCGGCCGCCGACGCGCCCCAGGCCACCGAGGCCAGCCCCGCCGCCGGGAGTGAGCAGGCGGCCCCCACGAAGGACGAGCAGAAGCCGGGCACCACGCCCGAGCAGATGGCGGGCACCTCCGAGGTAATTGACCCGCGGCCTCCGCCCGTGGTCCGTCCGCGCATCGCGGTGGGCAACGAGACGTTCTACGTGAAGCCCCTGCTCGCGCTCGCGGGCGGCATCCACGTGGAGAACCTCATCCAGACGCTGAACCGCAGCCGCGAGAGCCGGGCGACGACGCTGGCGCTCACGCGCTTCGGCTTCGAGGGCCGCCTGGGCGAGTACGTCTCCTTCCGCAGCGAGTTCGAGCGCAACATCCGCGCGCACGGCTCGGGCGTCTGGGAGGGCACCGCGTCCTTCAGCGTCCGCGACCAGGTCATCCGCCTGCAGCGCTGGGGTGCCACGGTGGAGGCGGGCATCATCGTGGACCCGGCCAGCGTGGACTACATCTCCACCCACATCGCGGACACGCTGCTCGCGGACAAGTACACGCGAGACCCGCTGCTCTACAGCGGCTTCAACCGCGGCCAGGGCGCGCAGGCGGCCTATAACTGGAAGGGCTTCCGCGTGGGCTTCGGCTTCACCGCGGCCAACCCGCTGAGCACCTCCAGTTCCTACCAGGTGGGCGGCACCTTCGGCGGCGGCAGCCGCTTCTGGGAGCGGCCCCTGGGCAACTACCGCAACGGCCAGCCCGACGACGACCTGCACTTCCAGGTCCTCAGCCCGTCCGTGGGTTACACGCACGAGCTGTTCGAGGTGAAGGCGATGGCCCAGGTGTTCGACGTGAACTACCAGACGTCGTCGCGCACCGACCCGCTCCTGCGCGGCAACAACCTCCGCGGCAACGTGCTGCTGAAGCTGCACACCAACGTGGGCATCCCCCTCTTCATCACGCCCTTCTTCAACATCGCCCGCGTGCAGAACGACGTCGCCAACAGCACCCCGGGCTTCGCGGACCAGCTCCTGTCCACGAAGTACACGGCCACCTCGCTGTCGGCCGGCGTGGACTTCAACGTCCAGGGCCGCTCGGGCGTCGGTGTCCAGTTCGCCCGCATCGCCGACCGGTCGCCCACGTACGTGGCGGCGACGGGCGACAGCCCGGCCAGCGAGCCCCTCACCCGCACCACGCAGACGTACCTCAACATCGGTGGCACCTACTGGTTCACCGAGGACGTGGCGCTCGGCGCCCGCTACGCGCGCTACCAGAAGAAGCAGGACCTGGTGGAAGACGAGATTGACGCCTCGTACTTCGTGACGATGCGGCTGCTGCTCTAGGACGTCCGGAAGCGCGGACCGGCGACACCACGTTCGATTCGGGAGGGGAAGACTTGGAACCGACGCAGCAGCGGCAGGACTCCATCATCAAGGTGGCGGTGGCGAGCTTCATCGGCACGGCCATCGAGTGGTACGACTTCTTCCTCTACGGGACGGCGGCGGCGCTGGTGTTCAACCGCCTGTTCTTCCCCTCCTTCGACCCGCTGACGGGGACGATGGCGGCCTTCGGCACCTTCGCCGTGGGCTTCGTCGCCCGTCCCCTCGGTGGCGTGGTGTTCGGCCACTACGGCGACAAGCTGGGCCGGAAGGCCATGCTCAGCGCCACCCTGATGATGATGGGTGTGGCGACCTTCGCCGTGGGCCTGCTGCCCACCTACGACACGCTGGGCGTCTGGGCACCGGCGCTGCTCGTGCTGCTGCGGCTCATCCAGGGCTTCGGCCTGGGCGGTGAGTGGGGCGGCGCCGTGCTGATGGCGGTGGAGCACGCCCCCCCGAACCGGCGCGGCTTCTATGGAAGCTGGCCGCAGATGGGGGCCCCGGCGGGGATGCTGCTGGCGACAGCGGTCTTCTCCATCTTCTCCCGCCTGCCGGAGGAGTCGTTCACCGCCTGGGGCTGGCGCGTCCCCTTCCTGCTCAGCTCGCTGCTCATCGGCATGGGCGTCTTCATTCGGCTGAAGGTGGCGGAGTCCCCCGTCTTCCAGCACCGCAAGCCCCAGGAGGCGGCGCCGCGCATTCCCGTGCTGGACGCGCTGCGCACCTACCCCAAGCAGATCCTCCTCGCGATGGGGGCGCGCTTCGCGGAGAACGGCTTCTTCTACATCATCACCACGTTCGTCCTCTCGTACGGCACCGAGCGCCTGGGGCTGCCGCGCTCCACGTTCCTCAACGGCGTGTTGCTGGCGATGGCGGTGCACCTGGTGGCGATTCCGGCGTTTGGCGCCGCGTCGGACCGCTTCGGCCGCCGCCCGGTGTACCTGGCCGGCGCGGTGGGGTGCGGCCTGATGTCCTTCCCCTTCTTCTGGCTGCTGGACACGAAGGCGACGGGGCTCATCTGGCTGGCGATTTCGCTGGGCATCGTCGCGCACGCGGCCATGTACGGCCCGCAGGCGAGCTTCTTCTCCGAGCTGTTCGGCACCCGCGTCCGTTACAGCGGGGCGTCGCTGGGCTACCAGCTCGCGTCGGTGTTCGCGGGAGGCCTGTCGCCGGTGATTGCCACCGCGCTGCTGGCGCGCTCGGGGGGACAGGCGTGGCCGGTGTCGCTCTACATGCTGGTCCTGGCCGTCATCACGCTCGTCTCCGTGTACCTGTCGGCGGAGACGTTCCGGGAGGAGCTCACGGAGGTTGCCCCCGAGAGCCCCTCGCCAGACTCGCTCAGCGAGCCGTCCAGCCGCAGTCCATCACCTGCGCAGCCCCGGTGATGCCGGAGGCGGCGTCGGAGCACAGGAAGGAGACGTAGGCGGCGACCTCGGCCGGCTCCAGCAACCGCTTCACGGCGGCCGGCGCGAGCATGATCTTCTCCACGACCTCCGTCTCGGTGATGCCGTGGACGCGCGCCTGGTCGGCGATCTGCTTCTCCACCAGCGGCGTGCGGACATAGGCGGGGCACACCGCGTTCACCGTCACACCCTTGTCTGCGGCCTCGAGGGCGACCGTCTTGGTCAGCCCCATGAGGCCGTGCTTGGCGGAGACGTACGCGGACTTGTACGGCGAGGCCACCAGCCCGTGCAGCGAGGAGATGTTGACGATGCGCCCCCACTTCCGGGCGTACATCAACGGCAGGGCGTAGCGCGTCAGCAGGAACGGACCGACGAGCATGATGCGGATCATCTGCTCCCAGCGGTCCTCGGGGAACTCCTCCACGGGCGAGACGTGCTGGAGGCCCGCGTTGTTGACGAGGATGTCCAGCCGTCCCCACTCGCGCTCCGCGTGGGCCACCAGGGCGCGGCAGTCCTCCCGGGACGACACGTCCGCGCGCTGGAACCGCGCGCCGGGAAGCCGCTTCGCCACCGCGGCGCCCGCCGCCTCGTCCAGGTCCGCCACCAGCACCCGGACACCCTGGGACGCGAGGCTCTCCGCCACCGCGAGACCGATACCGTTCGCGGCGCCCGTCACGAGCGCGCACCGACTTGAATCCTGAATCATGTTTTCACCTCCGCCGACATGGTGGAGGAAGCCGCCGTGAAGGGCAATGCCGTGACGCTCGAAGCGCCCCATGGGGCAGTGAGTCACCCCGGCCCTCCCCCGCGCCGGGCGCCCGCGCGAGCCGTCGAAGCCGAAGCCTCGGTACCAGTCCCGGTCGGAGCCGGCCACGCGGTCCCCGGGAGCGATGCAGGCGGTGGTGGAGGTCCCGCGCCGCCCGGGGTATTGAGCCGGCCCATGTCTCTTCACCTCGTGAAACGCCTCGCACGGGACTGGTTCCTGGTGGGAATGGTCGCCGCCGTGGTGCTGGCCGCCCTCTTCCCCGACTTCGGCCGGACCGGCGGGGCGATGCACGCGGACGTCGTCGCCAACGTTGGCATCTTCGTGGTGTTCCTCCTGTATGGCCTCGGCCTGCCGCTGGCGAACCTGAAGGCCGGCGTCATGAAGTGGCGGCTGCACGTGGTGGTGCAGGCGTTCACCTTTGGCGTCTTTCCCCTGCTGTGGCTGCTGCTCGACGGAGTGGTGGGCCGCTGGCTCCCGTCCGAGCTGTCCCTGGGCTTCCTCTACCTGTGCGCGGTACCGTCGACCATCTCCTCCTCGGTGGCGATGACGGGCCTGGCTCGCGGCAACGTGGCGGCGGCCATCTTCAACGCGAGCCTGTCGAGCCTGATCGGCGTCGTGCTCACACCGCTCATCGTCAGCCTGCTCGCCACGACGGCGGGACAGTCGCTCTCGCTGGGGGACGCCATCACCAAGCTGGCGGGGCTGCTGCTGCTCCCCCTCGTCATGGGCCAGTTGCTCCGGCCGGTGCTCGGGGGATGGTTCACGCGGTACCGGCGCTACACCAGCATGTTCGACAGGGTGTTCATCCTGGTGCTGGTCTACGCGTCCTTCTGCGACTCGGTGAAGTCGGGGCTCTTCACGAACTACGGAGGGGGCATCGTGGCGGTGACACTCGGGGGCGCGGCGCTCTTCCTCACGCTCGTGCTGACGCTGAGCACCCACGTCACGCGCTGGCTCGGGTTCGTGAAGGAGGACGAGATCGCCGCGGTCTTCTGCGGCTCCAAGAAGACGCTGGCCTCCGGTGTACCCATGGCGCGCCTCATCTTCGGCGCCCACCCGGGCCTGGGGCTCATCGTCCTGCCGCTCATGTTCTACCACCAGCTCCAGTTGCTCGTGTGCTCGGTGCTGGCCGAGCGGTACGCGAGCCGCGAAGCGGTTCCCGCCCCCCAGGAGTGAAGAGTCCGGGTGTCACGTTGACCTACCCTGCCGCGACCTTCGCGGCCTGGAAGAAGTCCGCGGGCATGGCGTGCTCCAGCTCCCAGTGGATGCGCATCGGCCGCTCCGACTCATGGCGCACGTAGCGAGCCGGGCCCAGGCACAGATACGGCATCGACTCTCCACGGTCGTCCTTCTTGCGCTCACGAACGAAGAGAACCACGCGTGTCCCGCGCCTGGAGTGCTCCACATACCGCAAGCCCGTGGGAGATGAGGCTGACGTGCTGTTCTGCGACTCCCAATGAAAGAGCGTCGGCGACACCGCGTAGTCCGCGTAGCGCGTGGTGGGCTTGAAGTCGGCATCCGACTTGTCGAGGGTGACAAAGAGCAGATCCGTCCGGTGCGTCTCCACCCACAAGACGCCTTCCCTCAGCTCCCGCAGCATCCCTCTGGCCCCCAACACTCCGTAGCCGGCAATCACCTCGTAGAGTCCGTAGGTCGCATGACTCGACAGTGGCACCGCCCCCTCCGGGTCCAATGGAACGTGTACCCGCCGGCTCCTGTCCGCGAGCACGTCCAGCAGGTCCAGCAGCTCCTCGCGAAGCGGTGCACAGGCCCACACCTCCGACATCACCTGTGGCCACTCCGCCACGGACCGTTTGCGAAAGCCCAGCGCCGCGAAGAGCATCCACCGAAGGCGCTCCTCACGGCTGCCCGGGACCACGGGCGCCGGAGGCTCGGCACCTGACAGCCACGTGCGCCAGGTCGTCAGCCGCTCCTCGTCACCGACATGGAGGAGCCGCGCCAGGGCCTTCGCGAGCGTGGCCTCCTGCGGCTCAGCAGGCCGGCGCTCGAAGCCCGCCGCGCGTCGCAGGGCCGTGAAGGAGCTGGTTTCCGAGGGACGTCCGTACACCTCCTCCAGCTCATGACCCGATGCCCGCAAGAATCCTTGCAGGCGTGTGTCAGGCGGCAAGCCCCGCAGTTCCTCCACGAGCATTCGCCGCGCCTGGAGGACCGCGGACCGGACGTTCTGGAGGACGTGCTGCTGGGCAATCCTGTCCAGACGGATGGCGCAGCCGGGCGGGAGGCGGGGGAAGTCGTGCTCCAGCTCGTGCTCCAGTTGCCGTCGAGTCCCTCCGACGATGGCTCGGAAGCGCACGTCGAAGCGGTAGCTCTTGTGCGCCTGTCCGATGAAGTCGAGCACGGTCAACACGCTCTTGCCCGGGGACCAGCGAAGGCCGCGGCCGAGCTGCTGAAGGAAGATGGTGGCGCTCTCCGTGGGCCGCAGCAGCAGCACGGTGTCCACCTCGGGGATGTCCACGCCCTCGTTGAAGAGGTCGACCGTGAAGAGGGCCTGTACCTCACCACGCCGCAGCCTGGCGACCGCCTCCCGCCGCTCGGTATCGGGTGAGCCGGCGTGCAGGGCAACGGACTTGAGCCCCGCGGTATTGAAGTGGCGAGCCATCATCTCCGCATGCGCGACACCCGCGCAGAACCCCAAGGCCCGCATCGTCTGGGGGACCTGGACGTACTCCTCGACGGCCTGGAGGATGCGCCGGGCCCGCATGTCATTGCCCGTATAGACGCCCTCCAGCTCTCCCTTCGCGTACGTGCCGCGCTTGAACGTCACCGAGGAGAGGTCCGTGCCGTCATGAACACCGAAGTAGTGGAAGGGGCAGAGCAATCCCTGCTCGAGGGCCTGCCAGAGCCGCACGTCACAGGCGATGCGGCCGTCGAACCACCCCAGGACGGACTGGCCGTCTCCGCGATCCGGAGTGGCGGTGAGCCCCAGCAGGACGCGGGGGCGCAGGCGCTCGAGGAGTCTGCGGTACGTGGGCGCCTCGGCATGGTGGAACTCGTCCACGACCACGACGTCGTAGGCATCCGGCGCGAAGGCGTCGGGCTGCCGCTGCAACGACTGGATGGAGGCAAATACGTGCCGCCCGCCATGACTCGGGCGTTCGCCTCCGACGAGACGCTCACCAAACGCGGCGTCCCTCAGGACCAACTGGAAGACTTGCTGGCTCTGCTGGAGGATTTCATCGCGATGGGCCACGAACAGCAGTCGCTCATGTCCCGCGGCGCGCAGGCGCCGGTAGTCAAAAGCGGCCACCCACGTCTTCCCCGTCCCGGTCGCGGCCACGACGAGGTTCTTCCAATGCCCATGGAGGCGCTCCGCCTCCAGCGCTTCAAGCATCTGGCGCTGGTGCGGCTTGGGCTCGAACTCGATGTTGAGCGCCACGAGTCGCTCGATAGCGGACGTTCCGGCCCCGCCTCGCTCACGCGCGAGTGCCTTGGACAGCCGTTCGCCATCCGCTTCCGGGTGGTACGGGACGAACTCCGGCTCGCTCCAGTACTGCTCGAAGGTCGCCCTCACCCGCTCGAGGATGCCCGCGTTGTCCGCGTGGCTCACCCGCACGTTCCACTCCAGCCCGTCCACCAGCGCACTGTGCGTGAGGTTGGAGGAGCCGATGTAGGCGGTGTGAAGCCCCGTGTTCCGGTGGAAGAGCCACGCCTTCGCATGCAGGCGCGTCTGGTCCGTCTCGTAGGACACCTTCACCTGGGCGCCAAGCCCGACCAGCTCATCGAGCGCGCGGCGCTCCGTGGCCCCGGTGTACACAGTGGTGATGACGCGGAGCTGCCCTCCACGGCGGACAAAGTCCTCCAGTTGCCTGCGCACCAGCCGAAGGCCGGCGAAGCGCACGAAGGCACAGAGGAGGTCGATGCGATCGGCGCTCACACACTCCCGCGCCAGCTCGGGCCCCACCTGGTAGTCCCGACGCCCATTCACCAGGAGGCCACTCTCCGCGAGCGAGAGATGGGGACGTGCCGTTGGCTGCGGCTCGGCCATATGGGATTGGGGCCGGCGTGCCTCACGAAGAAGCTGGGCCTTCTCGTACACCTGGTCCGCACGAAGGACCGCGGCATCCTGTCCTTCCTCGCTCAAGCGCGAGACCAGGGCGTTGGTGAGGCGCACCTGCTGCTCGAGTTGCCCTTCGTCCGCGGGCACGGCGGCAAGGGCTCGACGCGCCAGAGCATACACATGCCGCGCGAGCAGCTCCGGTCGCAGCGTCGCGTCACACTCCTGGAGGTCGATCCACCAGCCTTCGCGCTCCGAGACGCCAAGGCGTTCTCGCAGATCAAGGCTGACGAGTGTCTCGTAGAGGCCGGACTCGAGCGCGGAGGGCATTCGCGGAGTCTACCCTCGCCGCTCGCGTGTTGGGACTGGGGCTTGCCGCCAGTCCGAGGCCTGACGTCTACTCCCACCAGAGGGGAAGATTCATGACGACGGCGATGGAGCGTCTGGCGGAGAAGAAGACGCTGCGGCAAAGCTGGCAGGCCGCGCTGGCAGTCCTGGTCCTGGAGCTGGCGCTCGCGGCCCTCGCCGCCAGGACGAGCGGACAGTGGGTGAACCTGGGAGCCGTCTTCTGGGGACTGGCGTGGCTCTTCCTGGGAGCCGTTCCGGGCTTCTTGTTCGGCATCCCCAAGGTCCTCCAGAGGACCTCCGATGCCGAGGATGCGCCAGCGGGCAGGCAAGGTGCCTACTCCCAGTTGGTCAATACCAACCTCGAGCAGGTCTCCGACTGGCTCACCAAGATCCTCCTCGGCGCGGGGCTGGTGCAGCTGCAGCAGATCCCCTCCGCGGTCATGCGCGCGGCGGAGCATATGAAGGGAGCGCTGGGCGGCGACGCGAGCGTGTCGTTCGCCACCTCGATCATCGTGCTCTTCACGGTCGAAGGGTTCCTCATCGGCTACCTCGCCACGCGGCTGCTGCTCGCGCGGGCCTTCCGCAAGGCCGATCAGGATGCCATCTCCGAGGTGCTGTCCGCGTCTCAGGTCCAGGCCCTGGAAGCAGTGACCGGGCCTGACGCCAGCGATCAGGAGGAACCCTCGAAGGAGCTGACCGAGGCGGCGGAAACGCTCGCCCAGATGCCGCTGGCGGAGGTGCGGGCGCCGGAGCTGGTCCGGTGGTCCACGGCCCAGCGGCTCCTCGGCAACACGGCGGATGCCATCCGGGCGGCGCGCCTGGCGGTCGAGGCGTATCCGAATGATGTCCGCACCCGGCTCGAGCTGGGCATCGCGCTCCAGGACGCCAACGAAACGGACGAGGCGCTCCAGCACTTCCGCCTCGCGCACAAGCAGATCCTGGATCGGGGACCGAAGAAGCTGGCGGCCGGTGTCTACGGCTGGCTCACCTACCTCTGTCTCTTCCGCCCTGCCCCGGAGGGCTTCACGGAGGCCATCCAACTGGGCGAGGAGTTCCTGGCGAAGAAGCTGCCCCTGGGTGACGGCTCCCTCCTCGTCAACCTGGCGGCGGCGTACGGGCAGAAGGCCCGCCACCTCGCGAGCCTGGGCGGGCACGACGACGAGGTGAAGCAGACGCGGCTCCGGGCGCTCGAGACGGTGAAGATGGCCATCGGTGTCAACAAGGGGCGATGGAAGGACCGGGTACGGGATCTCCTCGTCAAGAACACCCCCGGAAAGAAGCCCGGAGACGACGACCTCGAAATCTTCGAGGCGGATCCCGAGTTCCGCGAAGCGGTCGGACTCTAGGCCCGGTCTGATTGTTGCCTGGAACTCTTTCCCTCCCACCTGGATGCGCTCCTGCGGGCCTACGAGCGTTTCCCAGCAATCGGCGCGCGCTCGGCGCCTTGAATCCACGACAACGCACCCGCGCATCCGCTCGCGAGGTACCTCATGCACCCTGCTCACCTGAATCCGGCGCGTCTTCCCCTCGGGACGAGGGTGGGCCCATGGCGTGTGCTGGAGCGCCGCGGGCTGGGGGCCCACGGCGCCGTCTACCGTGCCATCCACGCGGAGACTCCCTCCGCCCCCGTCGCCCTCAAGCTGGCACTCCACCCTCGCCATGAGCGCTTCGCCCGCGAGGTGGAGCTGCTCTCCCGCATCCGCCACCCCAACGTCCCTCGCCTCGTGGACCATGGCGTGTGGCAACCGCCGGAGGGCCCCGCCTACCCCTACCTCGCCATGGAGCTGGTAGACGGCGTCTCGCTTTACACCTGGGCCTGGGTGCAGCGGCCCACCTCCCGGCAGGTGCTCCACGTCCTCGCCAGCCTCGCGCGCGCCCTGGGCGCGACACACGCCGCGGGCGGCGTCCACAGAGACATGAAGGGTGACAACGTCCTCGTCAGCGGCGCGGATGGCCGCGTCTTCCTCACCGACTTCGGCGCCGGGCACTTCCTTGGCGCCGCCACACTCACCCAGCCGCCTTTTCCTCCAGGCACGCCCGCCTACCGCTCCCCCGAGGCATGGCGCTCCGTGAAGCTCCCCATGCGGGAGCCCCTCGTGCCCTACGCGCCCGGGCCGGCCGATGATGTCTTCGCCCTCGGCGTCACCGCCTTCCGCCTCGTCACCGGCGAGTACCTCCACGGCGCGGACACGGCTCCCGGCTCCGGGCTCCTCGCGGGCGCCGCCGTCCCGTCCGTGCGCACGCTCAACCCCCGCTGCTGCCAGGCGCTGAGCGAGTTGACGTCCCGGATGCTCTCCATGAGCCCCGAGGCCCGTGGCAGTGCCCGCGACCTGGCCGAGGCGCTGGAAGCCGCCGCGCATGAGGCGGGGCCCGAGGCGGATGTGCCTCTCTTCCTCCCGGAGGCACCTCGCCCCGTG
The DNA here is from genome assembly GCF_020037125.1 of Myxococcus sp. RHSTA-1-4. Taxonomy (GTDB): domain Bacteria; phylum Myxococcota; class Myxococcia; order Myxococcales; family Myxococcaceae; genus Myxococcus. Next base: position 180,222 of record NZ_JAIQDG010000007.1, on the reverse strand, counting down.
GAAGCCCCCGCCTCCCACCAGCACGTCGTCCTCCCAGCACCTCGGCGCGCAAGGCGCCATCCCTGGAGCATGGCGGCGGGAGTGGGAGGCGCGCTGGTGGTCGTAGCCGGGTGGCTGCTGAGCACGCAGCTCGCGGAAGAGCCCGGAAAGGCGCTCGCCGCGGTGCACGAAGACTCGAAGGATGGAGGCACCGTCGGCGTCGGAGACGCGGCGCTGACGGCCCCGGTGCCTCTCGACCGGGCGCCATCCGCCTGGTCGACCATCGCGGTGGAGGTGCCGCCGAAGCCCTTGCCGGGACAGCGGAGGCCGGATGCCAATGGCCGCTGCTCAGGCAAGCTGCAGGTATCCATCAATGGGGGGTGCTGGATCAAGCTGACCTTGGATCCGAAGGACTGTGAAAAGGAGGAGGACTACTACGTGCACCAGGGCCGATGCTACGTCCCTGCCTTACGACCCGCGCGCCCGCCCACATCGAGTCCTTCAGGTCGCCTCGACGGCGCCCGATAGCTCAAGGTTCGGACTGGATCTCCCAATCATGCGCACTCAAGCAACGGGCATCCCAGAACTTCGCGTCGTGTGTTCGTTCGTATCTCTCGAAGAATTTTCCAAGACAGCCTGCCACCTCGAACCACTCGTCCCGAGGAGCAAGGGACGAGGCAACAACAGCTCCGCCATGTCTCACTGAAGGGCGCGTTGAGGCGAACAACATGACGAACCGCTCGATGGCGCTACTCGCGCTACTGCTGGCATCCGGGTGTGCAGCGGAGTCGTATTATGAAAAAGGCATTGGGAAATGGTTTGGCCGGGACCCCAGTAGGATTGGCAGCCCCGTTTGGGTTCAGGGTCCTTGGCCAGAGATCGAACCGTCCGAAGACAGAGACCAGGTGATTGACCAACTCTGCCCCGCGCTCATGCACATGCCGGCCGCCACCGCTGGCACGCATGGGCAGGAATATTGCGGAGTCATCTACAGCTTTCAAGGTCGATACTACGCGAGCTGGCCTGCTCCGTTGAGACTCGACCCGACATCAGCAGGCAAGGACTGCATCGTGCCAAACGACGTCCGCGACAATCGAGGGCGCGTCTCCGTAGTCGGTGACTACCACACCCATCCATGGAGGCGCTCCCCCATGTCCGAGAAAGACCGCTGGAAGGCCCGCCAGCGATACTCCTTCCGCGTCCAGATGGATGCCGCATGTACCGTGCAAATGCTCATTCCCCATGTCCACGAGGACCGGCCTGGAGAGATCTACGAGCGTCGAGAGAGACGATGGGTGCTCATCGGGCATATCTACGACAAAGACAGCGGCACGATCAGCCCCATCAAGGAGGCACCATGAGAACCGTCGCGCTGGCACTCGCGCTTTGCCTGACAACCGGGTGCGCCCTCTTCAACCGCGCCTATAAGCCCCCTCGCGCCCCCGGAGCGGAGCGAGGGGACTACGAGTTCCCCGTGATGGGGATGAAGGACATGGAGTCCACGCGAGTTCGCGGCGACCTCGCCATGGCTATCGCACTCGCCATGGACGACTTCTTCCTCTCCATGCCGCCCCTGCCAAAGGGTGCAAGCCCGGTCGAACAGTGCCTGAGGAAGCGCGAGGTCTGGGATGTGGAGGCAGTACCGCACCTGGAGGGAGTGGTCATCGTCGGGATTTCTCCCCGGCCCGAGAAGTGCGATCCACACAATGTCTCCCTGGATGGTGGCGGCCTCTATGCCATCGACACAACGCAGTGGCGGATACTCTCGGTCCGCAAGTAGAGCCCGCCTCACCGTTCTTGGGACCTTGGGTGGTGACTCCAGGCTCTCTTCGAGAACATTCGGCCCCGGACACGACCGTCCATTCATGGATGAGGCGGTCGCGAGCCGGGTGCTCGCGGATGCGCAGCCCGATGCGCCCCCTCCCTACTGATGGGCGTGCGCGGAACCTCCGTGCTCCTTCACGGCCCGCTTGAGCAGTTCCAGCAGGGCGCGCAGGCGCGGGTCCTCCACGGGCTCGACGAGCTGGACCGAGTGCCGCCGCCCTCCATCGTCGATGGTGACGGTGTACGAAGTCCGGTCCGCGCCTCGCTGAGACGCCGGCCCTGGAGTGGAGGGCTGCTCGAAGAAGCGGGCCTCCTGCACACCCCGCGAGATTGCCTCCGCTGTATCAGGAGGCAGCTCCCCCAGGTCCACCCCCCGGGGCCTGCTGAGACCCGGGAAGAAGGCAAGGCCTCCCTCCCTCTTGAGCTCGATACGCATCGCTCGCTCCGTACCAGGCCGAGAGTGTCCCGCCCGTCCTAGTGGGCGACAGGCTGCTGCTCGGCCGGCATGCCGACAGCCTCGATGGGTTCGCCGGCCTTCGCCCGGGAGATCCGGACGCCCACCTGGTTCCAGGCGTCACGGACCGCCTTCTCCTCTTCCCCGCCCTGGCCGTAGAGGCGGGCGGCGGCAATCACGGTGAGCCGTGCGAAGGAGAGGAAGGAGGAATCCGCCTTGAGCCGGGGGTCGCGCAGCGTCTCGTACCAGATGTGGCCGGCCCGCTCCCACGCGTAGCCTCCAAGGTCCGTGGCCACGAGGTAGAAAGCCCGGTTGGGAATGCCGGAGTTGATGTGCACGCCTCCGTTGTCCTCCCAGGTGCGGACGAAGTCCCGCATGTGGCCGGGCTGGGGGTCCTTTCCCAGGACGTCATCGTCGTACGCCGTGCCCGGCTCCTTCATGGAGCGCAGGGCCTTGCCCTCGACCTCGTCCGTGAACAGCCCGGCGCCGATGAGCCAGTCGGCCTGCTCCGCGGTCTGGTTCAGCGTGCGCTGCTTCACGAGCGAGCCGAAGACATCGGAGAGCGACTCGTTGAGCGCCCCCGCCTGGAGGAAGTAGGCCAGAGGGCCCTCATATTCGGTGACCCCGTGCGCCAGCTCGTGCCCGATGACGTCGATGGCGAGGGTGAAGCGGTTGAAGATCTCCCCATCTCCATCGCCAAACACCATGCGCTCCCCATCCCAGAAGGCGTTGGCGTAGTCGGTGCCGTAGTGGACGTGGGCGTTGAGCGGCATCCCGTTGCCGTCGATGGAGTTGCGGCCGAAGATTTCCCAGTAGAGGTCGTAGGTCGCCCCCAGCCCCGTGTAGGCCTCGTTCACCGCCACGTCGCCTGTGTCGCCCTGCCCCTCGATCCGGGCCACCATCCCCGGAAACTGCTCCGAGTTCTTCATGTCATAGATGGTCCGCTGCTTCTGGCTCTCGACGACCATCGACCCCGGGATGAGCGCCCGCGCCATCCGAGGCATCCCGCTCCGCATGAGCCGCATGGCCCGGAAGGTGTTGTCGATGGCGAGCGTCCGCAGGATTCGCGCGCGCTGCTGGGGTGAGCCGTTCTGGATGATTTGACGGGCCAGGTACGGGGGAAGGATGCAATGAATGGAATGGCGGTGTCTGGGTAGGCCGTGCATCACCGGGCGCTCCTTCTACGAGGGTCTCCCCGAAGGATGGTGATGGCGGCAGTTGGAGCGCGAGGTGCGGCACTGCGCCGCCTCCATCGCTCCCACGGAGCCCAGCCTGGCCTGGGGCCCCACGCCCTCTCACGCGCACGCTCTCAAGGCGTGGTGATGCGCACCATCCGCCCCACCGAGGGCACGCCCGTGCCGTTCACCAGGAAGAGCTGGTAGTAACCCGGGGGCGCCACGTTGTTGTTGGGCGGCGCGGTGATGGTGAGGCTGCCGGTGCCCCGCGTGAAGCCCAGCGTCACCAGCCGCTGGTGCTGGTCGAACGCATGCGTCACCGACCCGAGCGCGATGAGTGACACCCGGGTGATGCTCGCCGCGTCCGGCGTGGAGAGGGTGAACGTCGTCCCGGGCGCCACGGTGCCCGGCGCCGAGCTGACCACCGGCCGCGCCCCCTTGAAGAGGTAGGGCGGCGAGTACACCTCCGCGGTGCGCACCTTGCGTCCGCCAGCGCTCAGCACACGCCCGTCCGGAAGCAGCAGCGCGGTGGAATGGTAGCCCCGGTAGGCGGCGTTGCTCGCGAGCCGGGTCCACCGGTTGGTGGCGGGGTCGTACACCTCCGCGTGACGCACGGGATAACTCGAGTTGTCGAAGCCGCTCCCGCGCGTGCCTCCGAGGACGAGCACCCGGCCATCCGGGAGGATGACCGCGTTGTGCTGGCGCCGGGCCGTGGTCATGGACGCCACGTACCTCCAGGCTGGCGAGGACACGTTCAGGTCGATGGTCTCCACCGTGGCCGTCGGCGGGTCTCCCCCGCCCACCAGGAACACCCGGCCGTCCAGAATCACCGCCGGCCCGTAGCTCCGCGTGCCGAAGTTGCTGGACGGCCCCGTGCTCCAGGCCCCGGTGCCCGAGGTGGTCATCCAGCGGGAAGCGCGCCAGGGCCCGGCGAAGAAGAGCCGGCCGTCCGGCGCCAGGAACATCCGCGGGTAGTACGGCAGCTTGAGCCGCGCGGTGGTCATGTCCCGCCACGTCCGGGAGCCCGCCAGGTAGCGCTGCGGCAGCTCGTTGATGTCACCCGAGCCGTTGTCCTCCCCGGAGATCACCATCACGTCCCCGTTCGCGAGCGTCGTGTTGGTGGGGTACCAGCGCCCGTCGTTCATGTCCGGCAGGCGGGTCCACGACGACGTGAAGGCATTGAACAGGCTCGCGTCGGGCAGCCCCACGTGGCTCTCGATGTGCCCCCCGGTGACGAGCAACTGGCCGTCCGCGAGATACGAGTGGCCCGCGCAGAAGATGTTGTAGCCAGGATATGGCAGCGAGGTGACGGCATTCGTCGCGGGGTCCCACCGGCGCGGAGGCAGCGCGCCTTCCTCGAACTCGCCGAAGAAATTCACCTTCCCGTCCGGCTGAAGGTTCGCGTGTGTGGCCGATATGGGCCAGGTCATCACGCTGGACCATGTCCCGATGTCAGAGGGCGCGGTCTGCGCCCGGGCGGGTCCAGCCAGGGCCACGCAAGCGACGAGCCCGGCCACGAGCCACCGAGAGCGGGGGAAGAGGAAGCGCCACGACATTGCGGTCTCCAGTGGGTTCTGCCGAGTAGAGGGGCAGAACCTAAGGGCCGGGCCCCGCACGCCAATGGGTCCTCGCGTCGGAGGAAGTGTCATCTCCAGACGTGGGGACTGTCGCCTCGATGCGCCTCCCACCACACCGCCGCACGGGTAGACGCGCGGTCCCGAACGGCCAGATTGCGCCGGTCCCTTCAGACAGAACGAGGAGGTTCTCAATGAAGTACTGGCGTTCTCTCTCCGTGGTGGTGGCGCTGCTCGTGGGCTGCGAGGAGCCCGGCTCCGGCAGCCGCGCCCCGGAGAAGGAGGAGGCAGGGAGAACCTCCGCGCAGGAGGCCACCCCCTGGATCCCCTGCGGCACGACGGCCGTCCCGCTGGGCCCCGGGCTCCCCGGCTTCGACCCGGAGCCGAACGAGCCGGTGCATGCGGGCGGCCTCCTCTACTTCTTCTCCACGGACGACGCCTCGGGCGGAGCCCTGTGGACGAGCACCGGCACCGGGGGCGAGGGCACCTTCAAGGTCAGGGACTTTCCCCCGGGTCCCCTGGGCATGCCCCCCTCGCAGCTCACCCGGGTGGGAGACCGGGTCTTCTTCACCGCCGAGGACGAGGAGCACGGGCGCGAGCTCTGGGTGAGCGACGGCACCCCCGCCGGCACGCGCATGGTGACGGACCTCTGGCCCGGGACGAATGGCTCGTTCCCGCGCGCCCTGTTCGAGTACCAGGGCCTCCTCTACTTCACCGCGGGAGACGAGGACCACGGGCGCGAGCTGCGGGTGACGGACGGCACCGCCGAGGGGACGCTGCTGGTGACGGACCTCGAACCCGGCCCCGAGGGCGCCGGCCCGGACCGCCTGACGCGCTCCGCTGACGGGTCCATCTATTTCATCGCGCAGTTCCAGGCCATCTTCACCGCGGTGATGCGCCTGGACCCCGCGACCGGCGGCGTCGTGGAGGTCCTGCGCGTGCCGAGCGAGGGCGCCGTCCTCGGGGACCCGACTCCCGTGGGCTCGAAGGTGTTCTTCATCATCGGGGACCTGCACGGACACAAGCTCAAGCTGATGGTGTCGAGCGGAGGCGCCGCATCCCTGGTGACGGAGCTCACCCACGCGGGTGACATGGCCGCGATGGGCGGCAAGCTGTACTTCGCGGGCGCGACGGATGCAGAGGGCATGGACATGGAGCTGTGGCGGAGCGACGGCACCCCGGGCGGGACACGGCGGGTGAAGGACCTCCGAACCGGCCACGAGGGCTCCGAGCCCATCGAGCTGACGGCGGTCGGGCGCCGGCTCTTCTTCTCCGCGGACGACGGAATCCACGGGCGCGAGGTCTGGGTGAGCGACGGCACCGAGACGGGGACACGCCTCCTCGTGGACCTGGAGCCGGGCCTGCCCGGCGCGTCGCCGGAGCGGCTGACGGCGCTCCAGGGCAACCTCTTCTTCAGCGCGAGCACCGGGGGGCGTGGCGCGGAGCCGTGGATGAGCAACGGCACGCCCGAGGGCACGGTGCCCCTCGTCGAGGTCGCGCCCGGAACGCTCGACTCGAACCCGAGGAGCTTCATCCGCTCCGGCTGGGATGCCTTCTTCACCGCCGAGGATGGCACCGGCGTCCGGAGGCTGTGGGCCCTGCCCTTCCGGCCCGAGGGCCGCTGCGCCCCTCTCCGCCGGTAGGCCGCCACGGCCCTGTCGCCACACCTCCCACATGAGATGCCCCACCCGCCCGGGCGCTATGATAGGTCCGGGCCAGGCCGGGCTCGTTCCTGTAGATGCGTCGTGCGATGCGCCCGGGCGTCGATGACCCAGGAGCGATGGCCATGTTCGCACCACGAAGGAACCCACCCGAGGGGCTTGACCCGACCGCCACGCCCCGGGCTGGAATGCCCCTCATGGCCGAGAGACTCGTCTTTCCTCCGATTGTCGAGGGTCTCTTCGTCAGGGGACTCACCGGGAGGGTGTCTCCCCTGCTCAAGGAGCGGCTCCGCAGCGAGGGGCTGGACCTGGACCGGCCGCTGCTCCCGGCGTACCCCCTGGAGACGTGGATCCGCTGCGTGGCGGTGACGGCGAAGTCGCTGCATCCGGACGAGCCCGAGGCGGTCGCCTGGCGGCTGCTCGGCGAGCGGATGATCGACGGCTACCGCGACACGATGATGGGGCGCGCCCTGCTGGGGGTGATGAAGCTGCTGGGCCCCTGGCGGATGCTCTGGAAGGCGCAGCACGGCTTCCGGACGAGCAACAACTACACCGAGGTGCGCATCACCGAGCGCGGCCAGAACGAGGCGGAGGTGTGGCTCAACGAACCCGGCAACCTGCGCTACTTCAAGCAGGGCGTGATGCTGGCCATGGGGCGTGCCGCGGGGGCGCCCGCCTGCACGGTGGAGGTGAGCCAGTTCGACGAGGAGAGCGTCACCTACCGCATCGTCTGGAACGACGCCCAGGGCTGACGCGGCTTGCCGGGAACACCCCGGCTCTGCGAGCGTGGGTCCCCTGACGGCCCGCTTCGCCGTCCATTGAGGGGGAACGCAATGCCTTCGAGCGAGCGCGCCAACCTGCCGCGCTGGAAGGGTCAGCCGGGGTTCTTCGAGATCTGGTTCCTGGTGGTGCTCGACCTGGACGGCGAGCGGGCCTGGTGGCTGCGATACACGCTCTTCACCCCCGCCCCCGGTGCTCCCGGGGAGCCTCGCGCCACGGTGTGGGCCGCGGCCTTCGACAGCGGCTCGCCCACGCCCGCGGTGGCGCTGAAGTCCATCCACCCCATGTCCGGGTTCAGCGCGGGGACGCCGGGACGCTTCGGCATCCGCATCGGGGACTCGGAGCTGGCTCCGGGCCGGTGCCATGGCCGTGTCGCCTCGGACGGACACGCCATCGACTGGGACCTGCGCTTCTCGCCGGAGTCGGCCGAGGCCGTTCGCCGCGCGCCTCGGGGCACGGACCTGCTGCCGCTCACCACGCACGTGGCCCATGCCGTGGACGACGCCGTCTTCACCGGTACCGTCACCGTGGATGGCCGGCGCTACGAGGTCCGCGGAGCACCGGGCTTGCAGAAGCACCTCTGGGGACACCGGCGCATCGAGGAGCTGACCTGGCTCTACGTCCCCGTGTTCCGCGAGGACCCGAAGGCGCGACTGGAGGCCCTGTCCGTGCTGCCCCGGCGCGGTGCCAGCCCGCGCCTGACGCCCGTCTACCTGCGCACCGCGCGTGAGCAGCACACCTTCCACGAGGTGCCCGGGCTGCTGTTCACGAAGATGGAGGTGCCTCGCGCGGGCGAATTGCTGTTCCAGGCGACGTCGCTCACCACGTCCATGAAGGGCCGCGCGTGGTGCGACCCGCGGACGCTGGTGGGGTACGCGTATCGGGACCCGACGGGCTGGGACGTCCACGTGGCCCAGAGCGACGTGGCCACCTGCGAGGTGGAGCTGTTCACCCGCCCCCACCCCTTCGCCGCGTGGAGGCCGGACGGCAAGCTCTCCTCCGCGGTGGGCGCCCTGGAGTTCCACGCGCCCGAGCCGCTGGAGGGCGTGCGCTACATCGGCTGGGACGGAACCTCCACCTGAGGCCTCAGGCCGTGGCCTCCAGCGCCTCCAGCACCACCGGGTACGTGTCACGCGCGGCCGTGCTGCCCATGAACGTGTCCAGGTGCCCGTATCCCTCCAGCACCTTGCGCTGGTACCAGTCCCCGCCGTTCTCCTCCCGGAGCCACTCGTACGTCAGCTCCGTGGACGCGGGCATGTACGTCCCGTTCTGCGCTCCCGACAGGAATGTCATCGGCCGGCGCAGGTGCTCCGCCCGCAGGTAGGACGGCGGCTTGACGCTGCCGTACCGGCGGAGGTTCTCCTCCGTCCCGTGGTCGAAGGCCACCGCGTGCCCCGCGCGCGCCATCTGCGCCAGGTGGCGGAACGTCAGCATGTTGCAGGGGCCGAACTGCTCCTCCAGCCGGTCATGTGTCTCGCGGTTGAGCCGCGCGTGCTTGTACAGGTGCCCGTACATGAACGTCAGCCGGTGACACACCGTGCTGTCGCACTCGTGGCTGATGAGGTCCACGAGCTTCCCGAAGGCTGCCTGCCACACCGGGTTCTGGGGGTCCTCGTCCGGCGACAGGTAGTCCAGCGCCACGTCCAGCGTCTCCGGCAGCCGCAGCATCGCCTTGAGCTGGGTGACGGGCGGCACGATGTGGTGCAGCGCCACCTGCGAGGCCACCACGCTGCGCACGGCCGGCAGGTACCCCGCCGCCATCGACATGAAGAACGCCGCCGAGCCCGCGCAGTGCACCACCGCCTGCACCGAGTCCTCCTTCGTCACCTCGCGCACGCGGCGCACGGCCGCGGGCATGTCGTACCGGGCCGCGTCGTCCAGTGTGAATTGCCGCAGCGGCAATTCCACGCTCGCGCGCCAGTCCAGCAGCCACGTGTCGTAGCCGTGGCGCACCAGGTACTGCACGAAGTTCTCCTTCAGGGTGGGCAGCATGAACATGCCGCTCCACACCCCCGCCCCGTGCACCAGCAGCACCGGGCCCTTCGTGCCGCCCCGGTAGCGCGTGAGCTGCAGCGGAGTGCCGTCGTCCGCGGTGAAGTCGTGCCGCTCAGCCGCCGGTAGCGTGTCCATGGTTTTCTCCTCGAAGTCACGAAAGGGTTCAGAAGCCGCGAGCCACGGCCTCGGCGATGCGCTCGGACACCGCGCTGATGGTCATCACCGGATGGAAGCCGATGGCGGTGGGAATCACGGAGCCGTCCGCCACGTGGAGGCCCGGATAGTGGAACACCTCGCCCTCGGTGGACACCACGCCGCGCTCGGGCGAGTCCGCGAGGTGGGCCCCGCCCAGCGAGTGCACCGTGAAGGGCCGCTTGAAGAGCTGCCACGTCACCAGCGGCGCGTACGTGCCGCCGTACTGCGACGCCAGCTCCCGCATCGCCTCGGACATGCGCTTCACCAGCTCCGCGTTCTCACCGGCGTAGTTCCACTCCACGTCCAGCCGGCCGCCCTTCAACCCCATGCGGCCGTTGGCGTTGTCCTGACCGATGCCGAAGAGGTTGCACGTGCGCGCCGCGTCCACGCGGTGGCTCATGGGCTTGCTGAGCAGCCCCTTGGCGAAGGCCTTGTGCACGACGGGCCCGAGGAAGGTCCACAGCGGCGCGCCAATCCCCTGGAAGGGCCCGAGCCGCGGCTGCCCCATGCCGGCAATCACCTCCGTCGCCGGCCGGTTGAACGTCGCCGTCACCAGCGTGAACCGGGGCGCCGCGTCGGTGAAGCGCATCACCGTGGCCACGTCCGGGCCCATCCACGGAAGGATGTCCTCGCGCGCGTTCTGCAAGGAGCCCAGGAAGTCGCCATTGCCCGAGTACCCGTGCCCCAACCGCGCGCTCACCCGGGGCAGCGTCTTCGCCCCGTCCCGGCTGCGCAGGAGGATCTCCACCGTGCCCAGCGTGCCCGCGGCCAGCACCACGCGCGTGCCCTCCACCGTCCGCCGCTCGCCGGTGGCCAGGTCCTGGCAGTGCACCCGGTAGCCTCCGCGCACCGGCTCCACGTGGGACACGAGCGTGCGCGGCCACACCGTGGCGCCGAGCGCCTCGGCCCGCGCCAGGTACGTCTGGTCCATCGTGTTCTTCGCGCCGTGCTGGCAGCCGAACTCGCACTCCGCGCAGAGCTGGCACACCTTGCGGCCCGGGCCGGGCGGCTCCGTCCAGGCCACGGCCTCCGGCGGGTCGAACGTCTCGCGCCCCATCCTCCCGGCGGCGCGCTTGAAGAGGTCCCGCTTGCGCAGCGGAATGGACGCCGGCACCGGCTCCAGGCGCAGCTCCCGGGCCACCTTGTCGAAGTAGGGCTCCAGCGAGGCGCGGCTGTAGCTCCGCGGCCAGCGCGGGTCCTCGAAGACGACGGGGTCCGGCCGCACGTGGACGTTGGCGTAGATGAGCGAGCCGCCCCCCACCCCGCTGGCCGTCACCGTGCCGATGCCGGACAGGAAGCGCATGTCATACAGGCCCTGCGCCTCCAGCCGCGACGGGTGGCGCCAGAGCAGCTCGTCCGCGCGTGTCACGTCGCGGGGGAACTCGCCGGGCCGGTAGCGCCGGCCGCGCTCCAGCACGGCCACCGACCTGCCGGCCTGCGCCAGCCGGAGCGCGCTGATGGAGCCGCCAAAGCCGGAGCCCACCACCACCACGTCGTACCGCGTTGCCATCACCAAGGTGCGCCTCTCCTATTCCAGCTTCGTGCGGGCGAAGACATCCCAGAGGTGGCCCATGAACATGCTCCCGAAGCGCTTGAGCGCGTCCGCCTTCTTCACGGCGGAGTCCGTGCCCAGCACCGCGAACGTCGTGAGCTGCTGGAGGAAGTCCGGCAGGTGCAGGCGGATGACGCCGCTGGACACCACGGGCGCATCCCGGTCCGTCCCCCGGCGGATGACGGTATACAGCGTGGAGGTGTCGCTCCACACGTCGAAGCCGTCGTCGTCCCGCACCTCCTTGTAGCCATCCAGCAGGTAGCGCTGGCCGTCCACGCCGGTGAAGGGCAGCAGGTAGAGCATCCGCCGCTCGTAGAAGCTGTCCGTGTCCACGAAGAGGTTGAAGACGCCGTTCTCCACGTCCGCGCCCTCGGGCGGCGTGAGGCCGTGGACGCGCACGGTGCCCTGGGCGATGCCGCCGTGGGCCTTCTCCGCGAGGAAGCGGTCCAGGCTGGGCAGGGTGATGGTGACCACGAACTCCGCCACCTGCCCCGTGCGCTTGCCCGCCTTCTCCGCGCCCACGAAGTCGTCCGCCGGCGCGTGGCCCGGGGAGTGGAAGCCCCGCATCCGCTCGGTGAAGCGCAGCCCCACCACCGGCGTGGGCGAGGCCACCGTGCCCCCCTCCGGAATCACCACGGCCCTCATCGGGTCCACTCTTGCCGGCACCGTCAGGGCCGACTCGGCATGAACCTGGAAGCGCATCGCCGCGCGGTAGGGCTGCTCGCCCCCGCTCGAGGCGAACGCGGCCCGCTCGGGCGCAAGCCATGACGGGTTGCCCAGGGCTACGCGGATGGCCCGCTCCACGTTGCGCTCCGCCACCGCGGCGATGGTGGACGCCGGGTTGACGCCGGTACTGGACGGCAGCGCCGCGCCGTCCAGGACGTACAGCCCGGGATGGCCATGCACCTCGCCGTCCGGAGTGAGGACGCCGTACGCGGGCTCCTCGGACATGACGCAGCCGCCCAGGTTGTGCACCGACACGGGGATGTGCAACCGCTCCCACAGCGGGTTGTAGACGGCGCGCGCGCCCAGCGCCCGGGCGATGTCCTGGCAGACCTGCTCCTGCGTCCGGTACAGCGGCAGGTTGGAGGGCACGTCCCAGCGCGCCTCCAGCTCCCCGGTGAGCGGACGCAGCGCGAGCCTGCCGTTGGCCCTGTCGCGCCCCATGGCCAGGAACACCGCCTGGAAGCGCCCGCGCTCGCCCTCGATGGACGCCGCCGAGCGGGAGCGCTTGCGCAGCGCCTTGACCAGCTCCTTCTGGAGCAGGTCCGCCGGAACCTTCAGGTCCTTGTCCGGGTCCAGCGCCTGGACGAGGCCGGCCACCTGCTCCGGGTGTCCGCCCTCCTGCAGGAGGAACCACGTCTTGTCCGGCCCCTGGCCCTGGTCCACCACCATGCTGGTGGTGATGGTGGGCCCCTCCGCCGGGTCCCACACCTCGCGCGTCTCCAGCGCGAAGGCGAGGAAGTCCCCGTTGGCCGAGTAGCGGCAGCCCAGCTTCTCGCCGAGCCGGGGCAGCGTGCCCCACTCGTCGCGGCAGCGGAGCAGCAGCTCCGTGCTGTTCACCGCGCCCGCGCACAGGAAGACGCGGCGCGCATCCACGGTGCACACGGCGCCGCCGGCCCCGTGGTCCACATAGGTGACGCGGTAGCCCTCCGGAGAGAGCGGCTCGAGGCGGGTGGCCTCGGCCTGGGTGGACACCTGCGCGCCGCGCTGCTCCGCGACGGCCAGGTAGTTGAGGTCCAGCGTGTTCTTCGCGCGGACGTTGCAGCCGATGTCACACTCGCCGCAGTAGTTGCAGCCCTCCTGCGGTACGCCGAACTTGTTGGGCAGGGGCTCGCCGGCGGGAGTGAAGCGGACGGCGAGGTCCGGGTAGAAGAACTGCTGCTCCCGCCCGAGCTGGCGGGCCACGTCCCGCATCCGCTGCGTCTTGGTGGGCAGCCCCCGCGCGGAGTCGGTGATGGGCCGCAGGTCCATCATGTGCGCCACGAGGTCGAAGTACGGGTCCAGCGACTCGCGGCTGTAGCCCTCCGGCCAGCCGGTGACGAAGGTCTCCGCGGGCGGGCGCAGGTGGACGTTGGCATAGATGAGCGAGCCACCTCCGTAGCCCGCCGCCTGGACGATGCTCATCCCTTGCAGGAGCTTCACGTCGAAGAGGCCCTGGCCGTGCTTCCACAGCCAGCCGTTGATCGGGTTGTCCCAGTCACGGGGGAAGCCTCCCTTCGGATAACGGAGCCCCCGCTCCAGCACGCGCACGGACAGCCCCGCCTGGGCCAGCCGGCAGGCCGCCACGGCTCCACCAAACCCGGTGCCGATGACCAGCGCGTCGTACTTCGGCGCCATGTTTGCCCCCCCTCGTTCAGCCGGACCACCCCGCGGGCCGGTGTGTACCGCATACCATTAAACGGATGAGGTCCGGATTCTTGCAGGGGCTCCGCCAACCTCCTGGAATCGCTGATGAAACCCGGCTCACACGGCGGCCCGGCCCGGGTCCGGAAAGACCGGGGCCGGGCCGAGACATGTTTCATGTATCGGGGGGGCCTACTTCTCGAAGATGACGGCGTACTTCCCGCCGTACGCGCTGACGTGACGGACGCGGTAGTTGAACGTCCCCACGTAGAGGTCGCGGTAGCCGCGGAACTGGTCCGGGGTGAGGTCCAGGATGGGCACCAGCGTCTTCGACGTGACGTGCCAGATGGCCATGTACCGGTCCCCCAGCCCCGGGTGCGAGTACTTCGACACGTGGACCATCTTGAAGCCGGACGCCTTCAGGGTGTCGTCCTGGTCCCACAGGCCGGTCTCCGTCATGGAGTGGTAGAGGTACTGCGCCGTCACCGACGGCTGCTTGACCCAGGTGCCGGTGAAGAAGAGCTGGCCCCCGTCCAGGTACGCCGAGGCATCCGTCACCAGGTAGCCGGCCTGGTAGTTGTCGTTGATCTGCGAGCCGAACCAGCTCGGCGTCATCTTGTGCCGGGCGATGAAGCCCGTGGTGATGGGCGCGTAGATGGCGGTGAAGCGCGGCTCGTCCGGCGCGGTCATTCCCACCACCTTGTCCGGGCGCCAGCCGTTCGGAATCCACGTGTCCGCGTCGGACTGGTGCTGCGCGAAGGTGCGGAAGGTGCGCGTGACGGGCGCGGACGGGTTGTACTGGAAGGAGCCGCCCATCTTCCACGTCCACCCACTGGACTCGGTGGCGAGCGTGGACGGGAACCAGCCGAACGACGCGAAGTGGTTGAAGCCCTGCTGGAACTTCCCGGCGTCCACCCCGGCGAAGTCCTGGAAGAAGGGCGCGAAGTGCGAGGCGTGCTGGTCGGCCTGGCCCCCCTGCCCCGTCGGATACTCCGTCTGGTAGCAGGAGGCGCTGAGCGCATAGAGGCCGTACGGGTCGAAGAACGTCCACAGGCTCTTCTTCACGCCCCCCACCCAGTGCTCGGCGGGCCGCGCGAACATGATGTGAAGGTGCGTGTTGTTGACGGAGCTGTTCATGCCGTGCGCGCCCGTGAGCCCGGCCATGGCGATCTGCTGCCCCGCCTTCACCGTCTGGCCCTCGCTGACCAGGATGCCCTGCGACGGCGTGCCCCAACGTGACTCGATGGCGGCGAGCTGCGTGGCGGTGGGGGTGCCGCCCAGCACCTGCGCGTCCGCGTCCGCCTGGTTCTGGTAGGCCTTCCAGGTGCTGCTCGCCGTCGTCCAGGAACCGATGACGTTCTCGTAATACGTCTTCGTCAGCCGGGCGCGGGCGATGTCCTCGTCCCGGCCGTCACGCAGGTGGTGGTAGATGGCGCGGAACCTCGAGCCGTCCTTCGCGGTGTGCTCGATGATGACCACGTTGCCCGGACTGGGCATGTAGCCCACCCACACCACCGTGCCGTCCGCCACCGCGTCCACGCGGAAGCTGGCGCCGTCCTTGTCGTAGTCCACCGCGTTGTGGCGCGAGTTGGCTCCGTACATCCAGCCGACCCCCACCTGCACCGCGCTGTCGCGGAACGGCTTGTACATGGGCATGCGGGCCACCGTGCCGTCCAGCCAGCCGGCGCGGTCCACCATGCTGGCGGAGCTGATCTGGTAGTAGCCGTCGGGGTGCGAGGCCGCGACATTCCCCGCGCCGTCGATGCGGTGGTACCAGTTGTTGGAGCTCAGCGCCGGAGCGGACTGCGCCGCGCTGTCGATGTCGCAGGCCGCGCGGGCCAGGGTGGGCGCGAGGGTGGTCAGCGCCAGCAGCCCGCTCGCGGCGGACGCAAGGACGTGGTTCTTCATGGGTTTATCCAGGGAAGGCGTTGTGGAGCTACGGCGAAGGAACGACGGGCTCCGTGAATCTTCCCGGGCTGGGATTCCCGGCGGAGCGCCCCAGGCACGCGGCCTGCACTGACGGTCTCCCGAGCCCGCCGCCGATGGCCGGTGGAGGGCTCTCGCAGGCAGCGCCACGCGCGGAGCAGCGGGAGCACACGACATGGCGGCACGAGAGCGAAGCGGTGGCCTGCCAGAACGTCACGTGAGGTGAAGAACAGTCATGAATCCCAACAAGCCGAAGCAGCAGCGCCGTCGCAGCCGCGGAATGACTCTCATCGAAATCATGGTGGTCATCACCATCCTCGGCCTCATCGCGGCGACGGTGGGCGTCGCCGTCATCCGCACGCTGGGAGAAGCCAAGGAGGACAAGGCCGCGCTGGACATCAAGGCCATCGAGACCGCGCTCAAGCTCCATTACGTGAAGACGGGCCGCTTCCCGGACACGAGCGCGGGGCTGAATGCGCTGGTGGAGAGCCGGACGCTGGAGCAGCTCCCCAAGGACCCGTGGCAGAACGACTACGTGTACCTCAACGAGGGCGGCAGGCCGGTCATCCTCTCCTACGGAGCGGACGGCACCGCGGGGGGCGAAGGCGAGAACGCGGACATCTCCTCCGCGCCCGCACAGTCCACCAGGGGCTGATCCAGGACGCGGATGAGTCCTGCCATGGAGCCGCCTCGGCCACGCGGTAGCCGCAACGGTAGCTCGGACATATTCGGAGTGCCGGGAGACCGAGTACCCGCGAAGCCCCAGGCCCTGTCTCCCCATGCCACGACTTCTCGCCATGTCAGCCCCCGGGCCGCCATGCGCGGAATGGAGCCTCCGTTCCGCGCGGCCCGCCACCACGCATGGGCCCCGCCTCTCCACCTTGTCAGTCCTCCGCCCGGGCCGCCATGCGTGGAATGGAGCCTCCGTTCCGCGCGGCCCGCGCAGCCCTCACCGCTTCATCAGCCTTACCTCTCCCGCCTTGTCACCTGCCCTGAGCCGCCATGCGTGGAATGGAGCCTCCGTTCCGCGTGACCCGCCAGGTCCTCGCCGGTGGCGGGCTCCAGCCTCCCCGCCATGTCAGCCCCCTGGGGTAGACACCATGCCGTGGGAGGAGCGCTCCTTTCAGCGGAGCACGTCGAGGCCAAGAGCACTGGCGGCCCCGCGTTGGCCACCGGTGCTGCAGCGCCAGAGGCGCCCGTCTCCGACGGAGTGGTGCCGGGTCATGTTCTCCGAGAAAGCGACGCACTCTCGACGCACGCCGAGTCCCCGCCCCCATGCGCTCCCCGGCAATGCGAGCGCCTGGCCGTGTCACCTGGCCGTCGCGCCGCCTGGCCTTCGATCGAGTGCCTTGGCTCCCGGGCGGCCGCGAACGTGGCGGGACATCCATCCTGGTCCGTACAACACGAGGGCCTTCATCGAGGACCGCCCCGTTCGCGCCTTCTCCGATGCACCGCCATGGCCCAGGCACCGCCAGGCGGAGCCCCGCCTCGTGCGAATCCCTACCGCGCCACGAATGAGTCCCCCCGGCTGAGCCGGGACGTGCCCGGCTCCCGTTCCTGTCTCGTGGCGGAGGGGAACGGGAGCCGGTGTTCCCCTGCCCCACCGGAGGAGTCCGCTGCCGGGGAGCGGACGAACGGACAGCCCCGGGGCCGATGGAACGCGAGCGCTCGCGCCCTAACTTCGCGCGCTACGGGAGCCTCCCTCCCGGCCCACCCTGGAGGCGCCCCATGTCGCGAGCCTTCACCCGCCGGACCCTGCTCAAGTGCATCGCCGCCGTGGCCGCGAGCACGGCCTTCGGCTGCTCCGACGACGATGATGAGCTGCCCATCATCGAGGACCGCGCCTTCTTCCCGCAGTCCGTCGCGTCGGGAGACCCGCGCCCGGAGAGCGTGGTGCTCTGGACACGCGTGGTGGACTCCGGCCGTCCCGGCGCGGACCTGTCCCTCACCGTCCAGGTCGCACTCGATGAGAGCTTCTCGAAGCGCGTCCTGGAGCTGAAGGACGTGCCCACCACCTCCGCGCACGACCACGTCCTCAAGGTGAAGGTGACGGGGCTCGCGCCGCGCACGACCTACTTCTACCGGTTCCTCTACGAGGAGAGCGGCCGGCGCGTCGCCTCGCCCCTGGGGCGCACCCGCACCGCACCGGAGGCCGGCGCGGACACGCCCGTGCGCTTCATGGTAGCCAACTGCCAGAACTACAACGGGCGCTACTACAACTCCTGGCAGCGCCTGCTGCAGCTCGACGAGGACCTGGACTTCGTCGTCTTCCTCGGAGACTACATCTACGAGACCACCCCGGAGGCGGCCCCGCCCGAAGGCGCGCGCCAGGTGCGCTTCAGCGAGCCGGACGGCGCCCTGCGCCTGTCCACCTCTGGAGGCACGGTGCTCGCGGCCGCGTCCCTGTCCAACTACCGCGACCTCTACCGGACGTACCGCGAGGACCCGTTCCTCCAGGGGGCACACGAGCGCTACCCGTTCATCCTCGTCTGGGACGACCACGAGTTCTCCGACGACTCGTGGAGCGCGCACGCCAACTACACGGAGGGACGCCAGGACGAGCTCCAGGAGGAGCGGCGGCGCAACGCGGAGCTCGCCTTCTTCGAATACCTGCCGCTGGCCCCCGACGAAGCGCCCGAGGGCGTGGTGGACCTGGAGGCGACGCCCCGCTACCCGGACACGCGCATCTGGCGCTCCTTCGACTTCGGGAGCGCGCTGCGGCTCATCGTCACCGACTACCGCACCCGGCGTCCGGACCACCTCATCCCCGAGGATGCCTGGCCCGCCGCCGTGGCGGTGGACGCCTCGGCGCTGGCGACACTCGGCCTGACGGGGGCCTTCACGGCGGACACCTTCGCGTACGTGGACATCGACGCGCAGGAATACACCGAGGCGCGGAGCATCCTGCGGCTGGCCTACGTGCGGCTCGCGGTGGCGGCGGGACTGTCCCAGGCGGAAGCAGCGTCCCGCGCCGGCGCCGCCGTGCGCGGCCCGCAGGCCCTGGCGTACGTCAACCCGGTGCTCGCCCAGGCGGGCCGGGCCCCCATCGACCCCGCCGGCAAGCCGCGGGGCCTCGGCTTCGTGCACCTGGGGAAGACGGAGCTCTTCGCCCGGCTGGGGGCCCGCTACGTCGTGGTGAAGGACACGTATGACGTATACGCGGCGTGGCGCGACGCCTCCACCGGGGGCGAGGCCCAGAACGTGCTGGGCACGGAGCAGCGGTCCTTCGTGCAAGGCGCGGCGGCCGGCCCGCAGGCGTGGAAGGTGCTGGTCAGCTCGGTGTCCGCCACCTCCATGATCTGGGACCTGAGCAACAAGCAGGACGTCACGCCCGAGTCGGTGCGCAACCGCTACTACTTCGACGTGGACCAGTGGGACGGCGTCCCCCAGGAGAAGGAGCGGCTGCTGGGAGCGCTTCGCGCCGCGACATCGGACCGCACCGTCGTCGTGTCCGGGGACATCCACGCGTCCTTCGCCTCCGTGGAGGCGGGCGTGCCGGCGCTCACCGCCCCCGCCATCTCCTCCTCGTCCGTCGGCGAGGAGGCGGGCGAGCAGGTGACGGAGGCGGGCTTCCCTCCCGGCACGGCGGTGTACCGCTACGTCGTCACCGAGCAGGTCGCGACGCTGCGCGAGGGCAACCCCGGCATCGTCTTCGCGGACACCGACTCCCACGGCTTCACCGTGGTGGAGGTCCACGCGGACGAGGTGCGCGCCGCGTACCACCTCATCCCCGGCGCCGAGGCGCGGACGAGCTACGCGGAGCGGCCCGAGGCGCTGGCCGCGCGCTTCACCCGCCGGGACTTCACCGTCCGCGCCGGTGCCATCTCCCAGGCCTGAGCATCCGGCCCGTCAGACGCGGTAGGCGCTCGCCACCACCTCCATGCGCTGCGCCACCTCGCGCAGCGCCTCGGTGGTGCGCTGGGTGCCCTTCAGGCCCTGCATCGTCTCGTCCATCATCCTGGACAGGTCCGTCACCGCGGTGAAGATCTGCGCGACGCCCGCGTTCTGCTGCGTCACCGCGGCGGCGATCTGCTGCGCCGCGTTCGCGTTGTCCTGGATGATGCCCGTCAGCTCGCGCAGGCTGTCGCCACTGGCGCGCACCTGGGACAGGCCCGCCTCCGTGCGCCGCTGTCCTTCCTCCGACAGCGCGACGGTGGCCTGGATGCCCCGGCGGATGTCCTCGAGAATCTCCCGCACGCGGCCGGTGGAGGAGATGGACTGGTCCGCGAGGCTGCGAATCTCCCGCGCCACCACGCCAAAGCCCTTGCCGTGGTCGCCGGAGCGCACGGACTCGATGGCCGCGTTGAGCGCCAGCATGTTGGACTGGTCCGCCAGGTCCTTCACCGTCTGGGTGATGCCGTCGATCTGCTGCGTGCGCTCCGCGAGCGAGGCGATGCTGCCGGCCACCCGTCCCACCTGCTCGCGCAGTTGCTCGAAGCCCTGGAGGCTGGCGCCGACGGTGGCCTCGCCCGCGGCGCTCACCGCGCGGGCGCGCTCGGTGGCGCCGAGCACGGCCTGGGAGCGGTCCGCCGCCATCATCGACGTCTGCTTGATTTCCTGCGCCGTCACCTGCGTCTCCTGGAGCGCGGCGGCCTGCTGCGTCAGGTTCCGCTCCTGCTGGGCGGCGGCGCTGGTGAGGTCCGCCACCGTCTGCCCCAGCACCCGCGTGCCCTGCTGCAGGCTGGCGGTGGACTCGCGCAGGTGGCTCATCATCCGCGAGAAGGCGCTGGCCAGCTCACCCACCTCGTCACGCCGCGTGGACACCTGCACCTTCTGCGTCAGGTCGCCCTCGCGCACGATGCGGCCCACGACCTCGCTCAGCGTGGAGATGGGCCGCGTCATCCCGTGCGCCAGCAGCCACGCGCCCAGGCCCGACAAGAGGATGGACACCACCGTGAGGATCAGGACCACCGTCTCGGCGCGCTCGAGCGGCGCGTAGGCCTCTTCCGGCTCCACGGTGGCCACGAAGCGCCAGCCGTCGCCCACGTCACGGACCGCATCGGAGTTGATGGCGGAGGCCTGGACGAGCTGCCCGGCGCTCCGCGAGCCGGCGGGGCGTGAGTCGTACAGCGAGGCGCCGCCGGCGGTGAGGACCTCCAGTCCGAAGCTCCTCAGGCCACGGGCGTGGAAGCGCTGCAGCGCGGCGGACACCACGCTGCCCACCTGCCCCCAGTCATAGGCCGCCAGCAACACGCCGATGCGCGAGCCGCTGATGGGGCTGACCACCGGCACGGCGAACGGAAGCACGCGGCGCTTGAAGACGGGGTCCTCTTGCGAGAGGGCGCTCGTGTCCAGCCGCCCCTCCAGCGCGGCGCGGAACCAGGGGGTGGCGAGCACGTCCTGCTGGCGTCCGGCGAACGCGTCACGCAGCAGGGGCTCGCTGGCGGAGACCGCGCGGCCGTCCTCGGTGAAGAGCACCAGCCCGATGAAGGACGGGTGCAGCCGCTGGAGCGAGGCGAGCACCATGTCGCTCTTCTCGAAGGTGTCGAAGAGAAGCGCGCCGCGGAGGATGGAGTCCTCGGACCAGCTCCGCACGTTGGCCTCGCGCTCGGCGAGCGCCGCCTCCATGAGGTCCCTCAGCGCCTCGGCCTCCACCTCCAGCGTGGCGTGGATCTGCTGCTCGAGGTTCTCCGTCGTGGAGTACTTCATGAAGAGGTTGAGCGGCAGCAGGGCGCAGAGGATCAGCAGGGACACCGCCAGCGTGAGGCGGGCGCGCAGTTTCAAACCGTCCAGGAATCGCATGAAGGGGGGCTCAGAGGTCCAACAGGGAGAGACCGATGGTGAGGGCGCCGATGGTGCGGTCGCCGTCACGAACCGGGAGGGAGAGCTGGATGACGTAGGCCTGCGAGGATTCGTCGAAGAAGGGCTTCTCGCGCAGCGTCTCGCCCCTGGCGTAGGGGACCTGGAACTTGGCCTCGTCCCCCTGCCAGAAGTCAGACGTGCGGCGGGTGGCGCCCACCAGCGCGCCCTGGTCGTCCATGGCGAAGGCCTCGGCCACGGCGATGCCGAGCCTCGCGCGGTGGCGGTTCAGGACACGCGAGCACGCGCTGCCGAGCACCTGCTGCTTGAAGGCGGTGAGCTGCGGGGTGGCCTGCCACGCGGCGTCCTGCTCCTGGATGGTGGCCAGAGGCACCCGGCGGGCATTCTGGGCCCGCACCGCCGCGACGACCTCCGGGTCCGTGGCCATGCGCCGCAGCGCCGGCATCATCCGGTCCACCTTCTGGAGCTGAGCGGCACCATCCGCGGGAAGCTGCGCCAGCACCACCACCGCCAGACCGAGCCACGACATCCACAACCCCCGCTGCCCGGACGCCACGCGCCGGAGACTCGAGAAACATTCCCCAACTGAACGATATGGATTGTTACACGGGCGGCGTTCCAAGATGGAATCCGGGAGAGCGGGCTTGCCCTCCCCCACCTGTTCCAGACGACCGCCGCTGGTCGGAGATGGCCACATGAACGCCTCCCCCCTCCCCCTCGACCTCCAGCGGGCCGCTCGCCTGGCCATCCTGGTGTCCGCGCTCGGCTACTTCGTGGACATCTACGACATGGTCATCTTCAGCGTCGTCCGCGCGGCGAGCCTGGAGGCCATCGGCGTGCCGGCGGCCGAGCGGATGAGCGTGGGCGTCCGGCTCCTCAACATGCAGATGATGGGCATGCTGGCGGGCGGCATCCTCTGGGGCGTGCTGGGGGACAGGCGCGGGCGGCTGTCCGTGCTGTTCGGCTCCATCTTCCTGTACTCGGCCGCCAACCTCGCGAACGCCTTCGTGCAGACGGTGGAGCAGTACTCGCTGCTGCGCGTGCTGGCGGGCATCGGCCTGGCCGGAGAGCTGGGCGCCGGCATCACCCTGGTGAGCGAGCTGATGTCGAAGGAGCACCGGGGGTACGGGACGACGCTGGTGGCGACCAACGGGGTGATGGGGGCCATCGCGGCCGCCCTGGTGGGCAGCCGGCTGGACTGGCGCACGGCGTACCTGATTGGCGGCTGCATGGGGTTCGCGCTGCTGTGCCTGCGCGTCACCGTCCACGAGCCGCGCCTGTTCACCGCGCTGAAGGAGCAGGTGGTGTCGCGTGGCAACTTCCTGCGGCTCCTGAAGCCGGGGCCCTCCGCGAGGCGCTACCTGTCCGTGGTCCTGGTGGGCGTGCCCATCTGGTTCGTCATCGGGGTGCTCATCACCTTCGCGCCGGAGTTCGGGAAGGCCCTGGGGATGAAGGAGGTGCCCCTGGTGGCGCATGCGGTGCTGGTGGGCAACGTGGGGACGGTGCTGGGCGACGTGGGCAGCGGGCTGTTCAGCCAGTTCACCCGGAGCCGGAAGAAGAGCGTGGCCTTGTTCCTGGTGCTGGGGGCGCTGGGTACGGCGGCGCTCTTCACGGTGGGGAGCTCGTCGCTGTGGGCCTTCTACGCGTGCTGTGGAGTGCTGGGGTTCTCCGCCGGGTACATGGCCGTGCTGGTGACGATTGCCGCGGAGCAGTTCGGCACCAACCTTCGCGCCACGGCCGCCACCACGGTGCCCAACTTCATCCGCGGCTCCACGGTGCTGCTCACGTCGGGGCTCCAGCTCGCCACGCCTTCGCTGGGCCTGCGCGGCGCCGCCCTGTGCGTGGGCGGGCTGGCGCTGGCCGTGGCCTTCGTGGCCCTGCGCGGTATCGACGAGACGTTCGGCAGGGACCTGGACTTCGTGGAGACGTGAGCGTCAGCGGCGGCCCGCCACCTGGGCGAAGTGGCGCGCGAGGCGGTGGAGCAGTTCGGTGTTCTCCGCCTCCGCGGCCTTGAGCTTGGGGAGCTGGGACTTCAGCTCCTGGACGTCCTTGCCGCGCTGCTGGAGGCCCTCCGCGCCCAGGTCCAGCCACCGGCCCATCTCCGCGGCGGTCAGCTCCAGGTGGAACTGGAAGGCGTAGGAGTTGCCCAGGCGGAAGGCCTGCTGGGTGTAGCGGTCCGTGGAGGCCAGCAGCGTGGCGCCCGGGACGGGCTTGTAGGTGTCACCGTGCCAGTGGGCCACCACGCTCTTGGGACGGGCACCGCCAATCACCGGGTCCTTCAGCCCGTCCTGCGTCCAGCGGACTGGGGCGACGCCCACCTCGAAGCCATTCTTCCCGGGGAAGACCTCCGCACCGGCGGCGGACGCGAGGAGCTGGGCACCCAGGCAGATGCCGAGGCAGGGGCGCTCGTTGGCGAGGCGCTCGGTGAGCAGGGCCAGCTCGTCGTGGAGGAAGGGGTGCTGCTCCGCCTCGTAGACGCCCATGGGGCCGCCCATCACCACCACCAGGTCCGCGTCCACGTCCTCCCGGCGCACCGAGCGGAACCGGTTCACCAGCGAGAAGCCCGCCTCCTCCAGCACCGGCCCCAGCAGGCCGGGCCCTTCGTGCTCCTCGTGCTGGAACACCACCGCGCGCATGGTCATGACCTCCATCCCTCGAGTCGCGCGGGAGCCTAGCGGGATTCCGGCCGCGCGGGAGTGGCCTCTCCATTCCGCGAGGTCAGGCTGACGAGCACCCCGGACAGCCAGAGGAGCAGCACGTAGACGGCGGCGTCCATCAGGGTGCCCTCGGGCGCCACGTCGTACTTCCAGAGCGCGCCGAGCCGGGGGTTGCCGGACACGAGCATGTCCCCCATCACCACCAGGGCCCGGGCCCCCACGGGCGCCCAGAGCGAGCCCGTCTTGTGGAACAGCCATGCCGCGTACAGCCCCGTCGCGAACAGCCCGCAGAACTGCCAGAAGGTCGGCGGCTGCTCGAGGGAGTGGATGACCGCGAACAGGAGCGACGAGACGCCGAGCCCATAGAGCCCCGAGCGCGCCCGGCCCAGCCGCACGAAGGTGTATCCCCGGAACAACAGCTCGTCCTTGAGGCTCAAGAGCGGCGCGAGCAGCAACCACGCCGGCAACGCCCAGACGAGCACCGCCGGCAGCGACTCTCCATCCAGCGCCGACTGAAGCCCCCTCCCCCGCACCAGCAGGTGGTACCCGAGCATCCCCAGCGACACGAACGCCCCGGCCAGGATGCCCAGCACCAGAGGAGGAAGCACCGGACGCGCCATCCGGAACCGCTCGAGCGTCCACCCGTCCGCCACGCGCGCCCAGACCATCGTCACCGCGCACATCGCCGCCTGGAACAGGAGGATGCCCAGGAAGCCCCCACCGCTGAGGCGTCCTCGCGCATCCGTCCCGAGGTGCTGGAAGGCCAGCAGCGCGGCGAAGCCCGCCACCTCCAGCACCCCCATCAGGAGGAGGAGGTTCACCTCGGGGAAGCGTTGGTTCAGCTCTCGGTAGCGCATGCGGGGTCTCGGACCGGCCCGCCTCCGAGCTAATCACGAGCCCCCGCGCCGGCACACCCGCATGTGCACCGGCGCGGGAGGAACCTCACTGCTCCGCGGGCACGGGGCAGCGGTGGCGGAAGCTGTCGCTCAGCGCGACGGCCACCATCAACTCCGGCAACCTGTAGCCCCCCTGCGCGAAGCGCGCATCCACGCTCCGCACCACGGCTTCATCCGCGTCCGTCAGCTCGCGGCCGAGCCCGTAGGCGAGCGCCTGCCGGCTGATGCACTTCGAGAAGGCGGGGTCCTGCTTGAGGAGGGCCGCCAGCTCGCGCGGCCCCTGGAAGGACAGGCCCTGGAAGTTGCCCGCCGCGTCCACCGGAGAGCCATTGTCCACCGCGCGCCAGGCGCCGGCCGCGTCGAAGTTCTCCAGCCCGAAGCCGATGGGGTCCAGCAGGTTGTGGCAGCCCGCGCAGGACGGATTGGAGCGGTGGGCCTCGGTGATCTGCCGCAGCGTCGCGCCCGGAGGCAGCGTCGTGGGCAGGGCCTCCACGCCGGGAGGCGGCGGTGGCGGCTCCTGGCACAGCAGCCGTCCCAGCACCCACTTCCCCCGGCGCACCGGCGAGGTGCGGGTGGCGAGCGACGACTGCGCGAGCACTCCCGCCTGGGCGAGCAACCCTCCACGCTGGCCACCGGCCGTGGACACGCGCGTGGGCGTGGCCGAGCCCGGACGAGGCAGACCGTAGTAGTCCGCGAGCCGGTCGTTCACGAAGGTGAAGTCCGCGTCGAGCAGGTCCAGCGCGCTGCGGTCCTCCTTCAGGAAGACGCGGAAGAAGCTCTCACCCTCCTCGCGCATGGCCTTCTTGAGCGAGGTGTCCACGCCCGGGAAGAGGCTCGGGTCGGGGGTGATGCCGTCCACCTGCCGCAGCCCCAGCCACTGGCCCGCGAAGTTCTGCACCAGCGCCTCGGACTTCGCGTCCTTCAGCATCCGGCGCACCTGCGCCTCCAGCACCTCCGGCTCCTTCAACCGGCCCTGCTCCGCCAGCGCGGCCAGCTCCGCGTCGGGCTGGCTGCTCCAGAGGAAGTAGGACAGGCGCGAGGCCAGCTCCAGGCCGGTCAGCTCCGTCTTGCCCTCGCCCGGCGCCGGCGTCTCCACCACCTGGAAGAGGAAGTGCGGCGACAGCAGCACGCCCCGGAGCGCGAACTTCACCGCCAGCTCGAAGCCGTCCCCCGAGGAGCGCACCAGCGAGTACACGCCCATCAACTCCGTGACTTCCGCGTCCGTCAGCGGGCGCCGCCACGCGCGGCGGGCGAGCCGCTGCACGATCTGCCGGGCGCAGGGCTCCTCCCCCACCACCGCCGGGTCGCAGACGCGCAGGGCCGCCTGGTCCAGGCCGGGCGCGGGAGCGGGCGCGGCCACCTCCAGCCAGTCCACCAGCAGGTTGCGGTCGGTGGACGTGTCGGGGTCATAGACGTCGTTGGTGAAGCGCACGGCGAAGCGCTTCTGGCCGGGCGCGCCCACCGTCACCTGCCGCGTGTACAGCGTGGGGCTGGTGGCGGGCACGTCGAACGAGGCCACCACCGCGCCGTCCAGCAGCCACTCCATCTTCACCGGGTCCGGCGGCGCCTGCGTGCCCCAGGCGCGCACGGACAGCCGGTACTCGCCGGCCTGCGCGAAGTTGAAGGTGGCGGTCAGGTCGCCGTTGGACCACAGGTTCCAGGCCGTGCCGTTCTCCGCGCTCGCGCCGGTGGTGGCGCTGGCCGCCTCCGCCTGGACGCGCACGGCACCGCCGGAGGAGGACGCGGCCAGGTCCCGCGCCCAGGCCTGGTCGATGAGGCGGCCGGCCGTGGCCTCGTAGGCTTCCACCAGCGCGGGCGACACGCTGAGCAGGCGGGCCTCGTTGTCGAAGCCCGTGCCCGTGGGGTCCGCCGGGAAGGTGGCCGCGGGCCGGCTCGTCTCACCGAGCAGATCGCGCACGGTGTTGTCGTACTCGGCGCGGTTGAGGCGGCGCAGGGCGTGGGCCCCGTCCGAGCAGGCCTGAGCCGAGGTTCCCGGGCCATCCGGGGGTGACTGGGGGCCGTTGGGCTTCTCCCCCGAGCAGGCGAGGAGCAGCAGCGGCAGTCCGAAGAGGAGCGAGCGCGAGTTCATGGGAGTCATGGGTGCGGTTCCCCTTCCTCACGCCAGTCCGGACAGCGGCCCCTGCGCGAGCGGACCGAAGTTGCCGCGCGGGATGCCGAAGGCCTGGAGGATGGACAGCAGCACGTCCCCACACCGCTTGTCCTTCGCGCGCAGGTGCCGTCCGGGACGGAAGGCACCACCCGCGCCGCCGGCGAGGATGACGGGCATGTCGTAGTGGTTGTGCCAGTCGCTGTGCGAGATGTCGCTCGAGTAGAAGACGGCGGTGTTGTCGAGCAGTGTCCCCGTCCCCTCGGGCACCGCCTTCAGCCGTTGCACGAGGCGCGCGAGCCGGGCCACCTGCCACCTGTCAATCTCCACCTTGGCCGCCATCTTCACCGGGTCATTGCCGTGGTGCGACGCGTCTCCGTGATGCGAGACGGTGCGGCCGTTGACGGTGAAGGTCATCGGGCTCACGCACATGCCGAGCATCAGCGTGGCCACGCGGGTGGCGTCACACTCGAAGGCCTTCACGATGAGGTCGCACATCAGGTCGGCGTACGCGGTGCGGTCCATGGGGATGCCCACCGGCTGCGCTCCGGTGCCGCAAACGGGGGCCGGCGCGCCCTGCTCCGCGCGCTGGATGGCCTGCTCGAGGGTGCGGATGCCGGACAGGTACTCGTCGAGCCGGAGCTGGTCGGCGCGGCCGAGCCGTCCTTGCAGCTCCTTCGCCTGGCCCGTCACCCGGTCCAGCACGCTGCGGCGGTAGGCCCAGATGCGCCGCTCCTGCTCCGTGGGGCCGGTGTTGGTGAGGGAGCCGAACAGCCGGTCGAAGATGACGCGCGGGTTGTAGACGTTGGGCAGGCGCTGGCCCTTTGCGAAGGTCACCATGCACTGCTCGGTGGCGGTGCAGTGGTCCTGCGTGTCGTCGTACGAGGACGTCTTCGGGTCGATGAACCCGTCGCCGTTCTCGTCGCGGTAGCCCGGGTTGTAGTAGCCGTTGTTCTCCACGCTGAGGGTGAGCGACGGCACGCGCACCTGCGAGGCGGTGGCGCCGGCAATCACCTGGTCGATGGAGTCGGTGGTGCCCGCGACGATGCGCTCGCTCGCGGTGAGCATCATCCAGAAGCCGCCTTCGTGCGTCCTCTCGTAGTAGTCCCACGAACCGAGCCGCAGTCCGCTCAGCACGATGACGTCGCCCTTCACCGGCTCCAGCGGGGAGAGGCTCGCGGGCAGCGCGTAGTTGGCGCCCTCCGTGGTGGGGAACCACTGGTCCGGGATGACGCCCGCGGAGTGGAAGATGCCGACGAAGCGCAGGGGTGGCTTCGTGCCGGTGGACTGCGCACGGGCCACGGACGGGGCCATGGCCTCCAGCCAGGGCAGCGCGAGCACCGCGCCGGCGGCACCTCTCAGGACGCTCCGGCGCGACAGCTCCCAGGATTTTGTTTTCGACACGCAGGGCCTCGGGGGGTTTGAGCCACCGACGCACTGAGCAATGGGGGTGCCATGTCCGGAAAACCCCAGGAGTCCCGGAGAGTTGCAGCAGCCGTGTATAAACAGACCCAGAGGGGCGGCTTCGACCCCACACTCTGGTGTGGAGTGTCGCCCCCAGGCGCGGAGGTGGGCCTCGCCCCCACCGCGCGCTCAGCGCCGGGTGAGCGTCCCGCGGAAGTTCACGGGCAGGGCCACGGCGGCCAGCATCATGCGAACCGCCTCGGGCTCCAGCACCTGGATGCGATAGCGGGTGCACATGAAGTGACACAGCAGGATGAGCTGCGTGGTGCCCAGGCCCGCGCCAATGCACGTCGTCGGAGCCCAGCCGAACGGGACGTACGCGGCACCGGAGCAGGGCCCGTGGGGTGCAGTGGCCAGCCAGCGGTCCGGGTCGAACGTGTCCGGGTCCTTCCAGTGCTTCGGGTCGTGGTGGATGAGGTACGGACTGACGAAGTAGCGCTCCCCCGTCTTGAGGCTCGCCTGTTCGAGCTGGAGGTCGGTGCGGGCCGACCGCGTCAGGAACAGCGGCGGGCTCCACATGCGCAGCGTCTCCTTGACGAAGCGGTGGGTCACCGGGGCGACGCGGGTCGCCGCGCCATACAGCTCCTCCACCGGGATGGACTCGAGCTCGGTGGTCAGCCGCTCTGCCCAGTCCGGACGGCGGCTCAGCTCATACAACATGCAGGCGGCCGCGGCCCCTGGCGGTCCGGCGATGGCGGTGAGGACCGCCGTGACGGCGTCGATGGCGCGGTCCAGGCCGAGCGAAGGGAGCAGGTCGACGATGGGGTCGGTCAGGTCGGCCTGGCGGGGCCTGCGGCCCTTCGCACGGCCGCGCAGCTCGCGGCGGACCGCCGAGCCCGCGCCGACCTGGATCCAGATGGCGCGAAGCTCCTCCCAGAACGTCTCGCGCAGGGGCTCGATGGACAGCAGCCTCGCGAGCTTGAGGTGCTGGTCGCGCACGATGCGGGCGGTCTCCGCGGCGGAGAGGCCCGCCACCACGACGGGGATCAGCGCCTGGGTACACACCTCCTGCGCCATCCAGACCAGGTCCAGGGGGCGGTCGAGCCGCGCCTCGAGCAGGTCTCCCATGCGGGCGGCGAGCTTCGCGACGGACTCGGCGTCCGACAGACGCCGCATCTGGGGAAGCCACGCCGCGCGCACCTCCCTCCAGGAGACCGGGTCACTCGTGCGGCCGCGCAGCAGGTCGGCGAGCTTGTCGGGCAGGGTCAGGTCGCCGTAGTTGAGCGCGTTGATCTTCTGGGCCGCCTCGGGCTCGAAGACACCCAGGTCGCCCGTGTGCGTCCGGAAGACGCCACCTTCCGCGTGGCTCCGGGTCCGCATCAGGCGAACGAACTCCAGCTCGTCGGGGGGCGTTTCCATGCGTCCTCTCACGGGTGTGGTGAGGAGCGGAGCAGCTCCGCCCCCCACCGGGGACTGCCTAGATGTGGTGGTACAGGTACCAGCGGTACAGCGGGTCCTTGCGACGGATGGACAGCGCGGCCATCACGGAACGAAAGATCTTCGCCATGTGGTTCACCTCCTTTCTCGTGCAGCGACGTCACGACAGGCGTGGGACCAGCCTCAGCGTGAAGCGAGGGGGAGCGAGCGCGGCGGTAACGTGCGGCCGGGTACCATGGGGGACCACGAGCAACCGGTAGTCACCGGTGATGACACGCAGGACGTCCTCGACCAGCTCCATGGAGAGCAAGGCGGCGGGACACGTGTGGGGCCCCCATCCGAACGGGATGAAGGCCTGGGGGTTCTTCAGTGAGGCCCACCGCTCAGGGCGGAAGGTGGCCGGCTCGTCCCAGTGCTTCGCGTGACGCTGGACGGCGTAGGGACAGACGACCACCTCGTCCTGGGGCGTGACGGTGACGCCGGCGACCTCGTGATTCTTCGCGGGCCTGGCTCCCAGCAGCCACGCCACGGGCCACAGGCGCAGCGCCTCGCGGACCACCCAGGCGGGCTCGGCCTCGGTGTGAGGGTTCGTGCCCAGCAGGTAGAGCGACCAGCCAAGGACGAAGCCGAGCGAGCCCGCGATGGCGAAGACGCAGGAGAGGAACACCTCCGCCAGTTCCTCCGCGGGTGCCTCGGGGCCCGCCGCGCCAACCACGACGTCGAGCAGGTCGACGGGCTCCGCCCCACCCCGCTTCCGGCGATGCTCCACCGCCCGCACCAGCTCGCGCTCCACGCGGAACCGGAACACCGCGCGGCGCAGGAAGGAGTAGCGCTGCCGCGCCCCGGCGAGGACGGCGCGCTCGACGACCTCCTCCACCGTCCGCCGCAGCCGGACCGGACTCCCGGGCCCCAGCAGCACCCTGGAAAGGTGCCGGTACATGAACCAGTTGCCCGCGTCCGGCCATTCGCTGCCCGGGACCAGGGCCCGCCGCACGGACTCCGCCAGCTCTTCCCTGTGCGCGTCGATGTGGGCGCGCAGCAGCGCCCGAGCCTCACGTCCAATCCTCACCTGCACCGGGCGCGGACCGAAGGTGCCCTGCCGGGTGCGGAAGAAGTCGGAGTGGTCCTCGTACAGGCCCTCGCCGTTGGTCAGGACCGCCCTGGAGGCCGCCGGGTCCGAAAGGCAGAGCTGCCGCCCCGGCAACCAGACGGCGTCGCCACCGGCGGGAAACGCCTCATCGAGGAACCGCAGCGGCTCTCTGTCGAACTGAACCGTCGACTCGCGCTCCGCCATCGTGTCGCTCCCCTGGAACAGCAAAATTCGAATACCAAGGTAGACACGAAGTATCGGATAGGCCGTGAATCACGGCTAGGC
This sequence comes from Myxococcus sp. RHSTA-1-4, assembly GCF_020037125.1. Lineage (GTDB taxonomy): Bacteria > Myxococcota > Myxococcia > Myxococcales > Myxococcaceae > Myxococcus. Next base: position 149,125 of record NZ_JAIQDG010000007.1, on the reverse strand, counting down.
TCGGCGAGCGCGACTTTCAACTACCTGACATCGCCGCTCCCGCGCTCGCCCTTCTGGACGATGCGCAGCAGCCCCTCCTGGGCCACCGAGGCCACCAGCCGTCCGTCGCGGGTGAAGATGTTTCCCCGCGCGAGGCCGCGCGCGTTGCCGGCCCACGGGCTGTCGATGGAGTACAGCAGCCAGTCATTCACCTTCAGGTCGCCGTGGAACCAGAGGGCGTGGTCCAGGCTGGCGCCCTGGATGTTCGGCTGGAAGAAGCTCATCGCGTGGGGCAGCAGCGCGGTGCCGATGAGGTTGAAGTCGGACGCGTAGGCCAGCACGTACCGGTGCACCTGCGGGTCGTCCGGCAGGTTGCCGTCGGCGCGGAACCACACGTGCTTGATGGGCTCGCGCTTCACGGGGTTGAAGGGGTCCACGTACGCCACCGGGCGGATCTCGATGGGCTTGTCGTGGAGGAACTTCTCGCGAAGCCGCTCGGGGATGTGGCCGGAGTTGCGGCGCAGCAGCTCCATCTCCGTGGGCAGCCCCTCCGGCCCCGGCACGTCGGGCATGGTGGCCTGATGGGCGAAGCCCTGCTCGTCACCGTGGAAGGACGCAATCATCGTGAAGATGGGCTGGCCCTTCTGGATGGCCACGACACGGCGGGTGGTGAAGCTGCCGCCGTCGCGCACCCGGTCCACCGTATAGACCACCGGCATGCTCGCGTCGCCCGCGCGCAGGAAGTAGCCGTGCAGCGAGTGGACGTGGCGATCCGCGGCCACCGTCTGGCTGGCCGCCGACAGCGCCTGCCCCAGCACCTGGCCCCCGAAGAGACTGCGGAAGCCCAGGTCCTGGCTCCGGCCACGGAAGAGGTTCTCCTCGATGGGCTCCAGCTTGAGGAGCTCCAGCAACTCATCCAGGACTCGACTCATACCCCCTTCTCCTATCCGACCCCGGTGCGGCTGTCTCGGGCTCCAGAAGGGTCTTGAAGCGGCAGCGGAATGAGCCGCCCGTCTTTATGTTGGGGCGCGCGGCCACCGCTCCAGGCCGAACCCACGCGAGCCCACATCATGCCCCGTCCCCTGCTCCTGCCCGTGCTGGCCCTCCTCTCCGCCCCGGCCGCCCACGCCGCCGAGCCTTCCCCCGAAGCGGAGCGCTGGTGGGGCCATGTCCGGTTCCTCGCCAGCGACAAGCTGGACGGCCGTGACACCGGCAGTGCGGGCTACCGCAAGGCCGCCGCGTACGTCTCCGAGCAACTGGCCGCGCTGGGCGTGAAGCCCGGCGCCGGTGACTCGTACCTCCAGGAGCTGGAGCTGGTGGCACGCAGGCTGGTGGAGGAGCGCTCGCGTCTGGCGCTCGTCCGCGACGGCAAGGAGGTGCCGCTGGTGCTGGGCCGGGACGCCATCATCTCCCCGCGCGCGGGCGAGTCCGGCACCGTGGACGCGCCGCTGGTGTTCGTGGGCCATGGCCTCTCCATCCCCGACGCCGGACATGACGACCTCGCGGGCGTGGACCTCCAGGGCAAGGTCGCTGTCTTCCTCATGGGCGGCCCCTCCACCGTCTCCGGACCCCTGCGCGCCCACCACTCCTCCTCCGCCGAGCGCGTGAAGGCGCTGAAGAGGGCGGGCGCCATCGGCTACGTCGCCCTCCAGAACCCCAAGCACCTGGAGGTGCCCTGGTCTCGCGTCGCGGGCGCGCGCAAGAAGGCGGCGATGCAGTTCGCCGACATGTCCCTCAACGAAGACCAGGGAATGAAGCTGGCCGTCATCTTCAACGCCGAGCGCACGGAGCAGCTCTTCACCGGAAGCCCGCACACCTTCAAGGCGCTCCTCGCGCTCGCGGACGCGGACCAGCCGCTGCCCCGGTTCGAGCTGCCCGCGCGCCTCAAGGCCCGCGCGGAGTTCGTCAGCGCCCCGGTGAAGTCCGCCAACGTGGTGGGCCTGCTGCCCGGGAGCGACCCGGCGCTGGCGAAGGAGTACGTGGTCCTCTCCGCGCACCTGGACCACGTGGGCGTGGGCGAGCCCGTGAAGGGCGACCGCATCTACAACGGCGCCATGGACAACGCGACGGGCGTGGCCGCGGTGCTGGAGGTGGCGCGCGCGCTCCAGGCCGCGAAGCCGAAGCGCTCCGTGCTCTTCGCCCTGGTGACGGGTGAGGAGAAGGGACTGCTCGGCTCGCGCTACCTCGCGGCCCGTCCGCCCGTGCCCACCGAGGACATGGTGGCCAACTTCAACCTGGACATGTTCCTGCCCCTCTTCCCCTTCACGCGCGTGGTGGCCCACGGACAGGAGGAGTCCAGCCTCGCCGCGCCGCTCCGGCAGGTGGCCGCGGCCCACGAGGTGAAGCCGCTGGAGGACCCCGAGCCCAACCAGATGCGCTTCATCCGCAGTGACCAGTACGCCTTCATCCTCAAGGGCGTGCCGGCCCTGTCCTTCAAGTTCGGCTTCGACAAGGGCTCCCCGGAAGAGACTGTCTTCAAGACGTGGTACCGCGAGCGCTACCACGCGCCCTCGGACGACCTGGCCCAGCCCATGGACAGGGAGGGCGCGGCGAAGTTCGTGAAGCTGCTCTCCGAGCTCACCCGCACCGTGGCGGACACTCCCGAGCGCCCGCGCTGGAACGCGGGCAGCTTCTTCCGCCGCTTCGACCAGACCGGCGCCCGGGGCGGCATTTCCGCGAACCCGTAGCACGTCTCTCCGCACGGCATTCCGCTCTGCCGCACAGCGGCATTGACGCCCGGCGTCACAGGTAGGCAACGCGCCAGGCCATCCGTCAGGACGGGGGTGGCTTGATGCGGAAGGCCCACCTGCGTCACGCTCCCCGTTCAACACAGGACACTGGATGGGGGGCAAATGCAGGCGAACGTGTTCACTGCTGTCCTGATGCCGCTTGCGCTGGGCATCATCATGCTGGGCCTCGGCCTGTCATTGACGGTCGAGGACTTCAAGCGCGTCATCCTCTATCCGCGCGCGGTCATCGTCGGGCTGGTGTGCCAGATGTTGCTGCTTCCGGTGGTGTGCGCGCTCGTCGCGCATGCCTTCGGACTGCCGCCGGAGCTGGCCGTGGGGCTGATGCTGCTGTCCGCGTCCCCGGGCGGAGCGACGGCGAACCTGTTCAGCCACCTGGCCCGCGGTGACGTCGCGCTCAACATCACGCTGACGGCGGTGAACAGCGCGCTCACCCTCTTCACCCTGCCCCTCATCATCAACCTGTCCATGACGCACTTCATGGGCGAGGGGCGCGCGGTGCCGATGCAGTTCGGCAAGGTGCTCCAGGTCTTCGCCATCGTCCTCGGGCCGGTGAGCCTGGGGATGCTGATCCGCTCGCGCCGCCCGTCGGTGGCGCTGAAGCTGGACAGGCCCATCCGCCTCATGTCCGCCGTGTTCCTCGCGGCCGTCATCGGCGCCGCGGTGTACCAGGAGCGAGCGAACGCGCTGGGCTACTTCCAGCAGGTGGGGCCCGCCGCGCTCGCCTTCAACGTGGCCAGCATGTTGGTGGGCTACTTCGTGCCGCTGCTGATCCGCCTCCCCCGCCGCCAGGCGGTGGCCATCGGCATGGAGATTGGCATCCACAACGGGATGCTCGCCATCGCCATCGCGCTCAGCCCCACGCTGCTGGCGAACCCGACGATGGCCATCCCACCCGCCATCTACAGCCTCGTCATGTACTTCACCGCGGCGGCCTTCGGCTTCTTCGTCAGCCGAAGCCACTCCCGCGAGCAGGACGCAGTGCCGCTCCCCCCCACACCCCACCCCGAAAAGGTGTCTTGATGAAGAGGATGCGTTCGAAGCTGTCCCTGCTGTCGCTGTGTCTCGGGTTCGCCGGTCCGGCGTTCGCGGAGGAAGCGGATGCCAGCTCCGAGGCCTCACGGGCCGCCGCCGTCCCCACGGAGGCCCCGGCACCGCTGACACCGCCCCCGCCTCCGAACCTCCGCCTCTACTTCGCCAACATCAACTTCCTCCGCTACAACCCCATCGGCATCGAGTCGCAGAACCGCCTCATCCTGCAGAAGCGCCTGTCGGACAGCACGTCCCCGCTGCTTCGCGACACCTTCATCAACGGCGCGGCGGTGCTGAAGCTCAACCCGGCCGGCATGAAGGTGGGCCCCGCGGTGGAGTTCCAGCCCATCGCCATGCTGAACGTGAAGGGCACGTACGAGTACTGCCGCTACTTCGGCGCGTTCGGGTTCCTCCAGTCCTATCCGGGTCCGCTCTCTGACTTCTCGGACGACGCGCGCAGCCTGACGGAGGACAGCGCGTACAGCACCGGGGGCCACCACTTCATGCTGGAGCCGACGCTCCAGGCGAAGGTGAGCTCCTTCGTGCTGCGCACCAAGGCGTCCATCGAGTACTGGAACATCCGCCTGCGCGATGGCGAAGGAAACCAGGGGGCCTTCTACGACGCGCTGCTCGACACGCTCGTCCCCGGCAAGGGCTGGATCTTCACCAACGACACCGACCTGCTCATGCTGGCCTCTCCGCAGCTCACGCTGGGGGCCCGCTTCAGCGCCGTGTGGCCTCGTTATGCCGGGGAGGGCGCGGACTCGCCCGCCACCCGGGCGGACAACAGCCACCTGCGCATCGGGCCCATGGTCGCCTACGCCTTCCACACGCGTGAGCGCTCCACGTTCAACCGCCCCACGCTCTTCGCCACCGCGGCCTGGTACCTCAAGCACCCGAACCGCGAGGGCGCGCTCCCCTACATCGCCACCGGCTTCTCCTTCTCGTCGGACCTGATGAGCGTGGACTAGCGGCGCGCCGGCGAAGCCTCGCTGAAACAGAACGCCCGTGGCCCCCTCTTCGGAGTGGGCGCCACGGGCGTCGTCTTTCCGGCTCGTGAGCCTGTGACTTCAGTGGTCGTGTTCCTCACCGGGGCCGTGGGCGTGGCCGTGCTCCAGCTCCTCGGCCGTCGCGGCGCGCACGTCGCGCACGGTGACGTCGAAGTGGAGCGTCTTGCCGGCCAGCGGGTGGTTGAAGTCCACCAGCACGCTCTCGTCCCGCACTTCCTTGATGAAGAAGTCGACCTCGTCACCATCCGGGTCGGTGGCGCTGAGGATGCCGCCGGGCACCAGCTCCAGGCCCTCGGGGAACTCGGAGCGGGGAACCTCCTCGAGACCGTCCGGGTCGTAGTCGCCGTAGCCCTCGTCGGGAGTGACAACCACCTGGAGGGTGTCGCCCTTCGACTTCCCCTCCAGCGCCTTCTCCAGGCCGGGGACGAGCTCCTCGTACCCTTGCAGGTAGACGAGCGGCTCACCGGGCTCGCTCTCGTCCACCGCCTTTCCGTCACCGAGGTGGAGCCGGAAATCGATGGAGACGACGCTGTCCTTGGTAATTTTCATGAGGCCCTCATAGCGCACGGCGACGGCACACGCCTCAATCATGTGCCTGACTGACAATGGGGCGAGCGTCCCACTTCAGGCATCTGTCAGATTCCGGCGCTGGGGGAATGCCACCGGGTCAGCCCGGCACGGGGCCACGCTGGGGCGGCGCGGCAAGGTCCAGCGAGTACGCCCCGGAGCTCCGGGCGAGCCGGGCCTCCAGGCGGGTGACGCGGCGCCGGTGGTCTTCCGGAAGCTCGGCCGCCGCCGAGAGGCGCGCGTGGTGCAGCGCCCTCGGGAGGTCCTTGAGGCCGTGCTCGTAGAGCTTGGTCAGCTCCAGGTGCAGCGTCGCCGCCTGGAAGCCGCGCGCGGACTCGAGGGCCCGGTGCAGGTGGCCGGCCGCGGTGATGGGGTCCCCGGCCTTGCGCGAGAGGCGGGAGGCCAGCGCCAGGGCTTCCACGCCCACCGCGCCGTTGTCCCCCGCCGCCGCGGCCCGGGCGAACGCCTGTGCCCGCGGATAGTCCCTCGCCCGGAGCGCGACGCCCGCGAAGCCCAGCAGGTCCCGAGGGTCCTCCCCCGCGGGCACCGAGGCCCCCGCGCCTCCCGCCCGGAAGCGGCGCACCAGCTCGCCCAGCAGCGCCGCGAGGAGGAGCAGGTCGTTGACGTTGTGCTCCAGCACCGGCGTCAGCGCGGAGCCGTCCCCTCCGCGCAGGAAGCGGAAGTACAGCTCCGGAATCAGCGCGCCATCCACGTCCCCGACGCGCCGGTGCCCCAGGACCTGCTCCTCCATGTGCACCAGGCGCGTGCCGGAGCCGCGGTGCTTGAAGACCCGGCGCGCGCAGTGCAGCAGGTCCAGGTGCGGCAGCTCCGCGGGCGTGGGCACGCGGTTGAGCACGAAGCGCGTGCGCAGCAGCGGCCAGTCGAAGCTCTTCCCGTTGAACGTCACCAGGCAGGAGGACCGGGCCATGCGCTCGGCGAGGACCCGCAACATGGGGGATTCCTCGCCCAGCCGGCGGAGGAAGAGCTGGTGCACGCGGAGCGAGCGCCCCTCGAACCAGGCCAGGCCCACGAGGAAGGGCACCGTGCCCGTGCCACCGGCGAGTCCCGTCGTCTCCGTGTCCAGGAAGAGCATCCGCTGGAAGTCCACGCCCGCCAGGTCCGCGTGCAGCGCGAGGCTGGCCACCAGCGGGCCCTCCACGTCCAGCGCCCCGGCCAGCGGCGCGGAGCCATGACGGTGGTCTGGCGGCAGGACGCGCTCGGAGACGTGGACGGTACCGTGTGCCGTTGCCCGGGGCTCCACGGGGAGTGGGCCCGGCGGTGGCGGCGCGGGAGTGGAGGCGCGACGCGCGGAGGACGTCTCCTGGCGCTGCGACCAGTCCGCGAGCATCCGGCGGAGGGCCTCGACGCGCGGGTCCTGCGAGCGAGGGACTGCTCCCGAAGCCGTGGCCGAGGTCTGACGGGCCTCCTCCGGAACCGGAGCAGGAGCCGGAGACGGCGTCGCCTCGCCGGTGCCCTCCTCCGAGGCCGCCGGCACGGGAGCCTTCGCCGGCGCCCTGCCCCCGGGGCCCACACTCGTCAGCCGTGCCAGCTTGCGCTTCAGGTCCACGGGCTCACCTCCGCGCTACTGCATTCCCGCGACGCCCAGCGCGGACAGCAACTCCAGCCCCAGCCGCTTGCGCGGGTACGGCTCCACCGGCGCGCTCCCGGGCGTCGCGCCCGCCGCCGGGCCGATGCAGGCCGGGCATCCGTCCTCACACGCACACGACTCCAGCAGCCGGCGCGCGCGGAGCAGCAGTTCGTCACGCTGGTCGTACAGGCGCGCGGCCAGCCCCACCCCGCCGGGCACGTTGTCGTAGAGGAAGAGGGTCGGGTCGAAGCCCACGCCCCCGTCCTTGCGCGGCGGCCCCTCGGCGTCGTCGCGGCTCCCGAGCGTCTTGCCCACGTCCCTCGGGTCGATCATCAGCCCCACGCACGCCACGGTGCGCAGCGCCGTGGCCACTCCGCGCAGCGCGTCGATGACCGCCGGCCGGGGCGCGCGCATCGAGCGCACCACGGACTCCGGCACCGTCAGCCAGAGCGACGTGGTGTGCATCTGCATCTCCGGCAGCGCCACGTCGCCGTAGCCCACGTTCTCGTGCGTGTGGAACTTGATCTTCTTGTAGCCCACCACCTTCTCGATGACGGACACCTCGCCCATGCCCGCCTGGAGGTCCGGCCCCATGGGCGCGCCCTGGTCCTCCTGGATGACGTGCACGCGCACGTACGTCATCGCGTCGGTGAAGTAGTCCGGCGCCACCTTGCGGACGAAGGCCTTGTGGTTCTCGTAGTCGAACTTCTCGACCTGGTACTGCTCGCCCTCGTGCTGGTAGATGGCCTGCTCGTGCAGCATCGTGTGCGCCGAGCGGAAGTCCATCTCCGCCAGCGTCCGGTCCGTGCCCCGCTCGATGATGACCACGTTGTCCCAGCCCACGCTGCGCAGCGACACGTGGTTGGCGGGGTACGCATCCGTGGACCAGTGGAAGACGCGGCGGCCCGACTCACCCACCGTGGGGTGCACCACCTCATGCTGCGCGAGGAAGCCGAGCGCCTCCGCCGTGGACTCGGGCGGCACGTCCCCGAAGGGCTCGCCCTCCTCGAACGGCAGCTCGAACGAGGCGCACTTGAGGTGCTGGACGAGGATCTCCACGTTGTCCGGGTCGATGCGCGCGTGCTCCACGGGCGCGCCGACGAGGAAGCGCGGGTCCGCCGCGAGGTACTGGTCCAGCGGCGCGCTCGACGTCACCAGCAGCGCCAGGCTCCCCGCTCCGCGCCGCCCCGCCCGGCCGAAGCGCTGCATCAGCGCGGCCACGGAGCCCGGGTAGCCCGCGCACACCACCGCGTCCAGCGAGCCGATGTCGATGCCCAGCTCCAGCGCGTTGGTGGCCACCACGCAGCGCACCTCCCCCGCGCGCAGCGCCGCCTCCGTGGCGCGGCGCGTTCCCGGCAGGTAGCCGCCGCGGTAGCCCTGGATGAGGGCCGGGTCCAGCTTCTCCTCGACGAAGCGGTCGCGGAGGTACTTGAGCATCACCTCGATGTTGTTGCGCGACTGGCCGAAGAGCAGCGTGGACACGCCCGCGCGCACCAGGTCCGCCGTCAGGCGCACCGCCGTCTTGAGGTAGCTGGCGCGGATGCCCAGCTCCGCGTTCACCACGGGCGGGTTGAAGACCATGACGCGGCGCTCGCCGGACGGGGCGCCGCTCTCGGAGACCAGCGCCACCTCGCGCCCGAGCATCCGCTTCGCGTGCGCCTGGGGATTCCCGATGGTGGCCGACGCCGCGACGAACACCGGGTCCGCGCCATGGAAGCGCGCCACACGCTGGAGGCGGCGCAGCACGTTGGCGAGGTGCGAGCCGAAGACGCCCCGGTACGTGTGCAGCTCGTCGATGACGACGTAGCGGAGGTTGGAGAACAGGCGCGCCCAGCTCGCGTGGTGCGGGAGGATGCCGGTGTGCAGCATGTCCGGGTTGGTGAGCAGCACACCGCTGCGCTCGCGAGCGGCCCGGCGCGCGTCCGCCGGGGTGTCCCCGTCGAAGGTGATGGCGCCGTGGGACAGGCCCGCCTCGCGCATCAGCGCGCGGAGCGACTCCTCCTGGTCCCGAGACAGCGCCTTGGTGGGGAACAGGTACAGGGCGCGGGCCTGCGGCTCGCGGGCGAAGCGGTCCAGCAGCGGCAGGTTGTAGCAGAGGCTCTTGCCGGAGGCGGTGGGCGTGGCGATGACCAGGCTCTGCCCGGCGCGGGCGAGGCGGTAGGCCTCCGCCTGGTGGGAGAAGAGCTGCTCGATGCCGCGCTTCTGGAGGGCCTCGCGCACCTGGGGAGCGACTTCCTCCGGAATGGGCGCGAAGGAGCCGGCGCGGGCGGGCGTCACCTCGTCGAGCACGAAGGAGGACGAGAGCTGCCGGTCCGAGCGCCACCCCTGGAGGACGGCGTCCAACCCCCGAGGGGCGTTCCAGGGGGTGCGCCGGGGACCACCGAAGGCGTCCGCTTCCTTCTCAGGCTTCATGGGGCGGGCACTGTACAGGCGTATACCCGGCCGGACAACGCGCTTGCGGCGCGGACGCCCGCACTCGGCTACGGTGCCACCCCCGTGGCCCTCGCCATCTTCCTGTTCACCTACGTCTTCATCGCCGGGGCCCGCCTTCCGTTCCTGAGGCTGGACCGACCCGGCGGCGCGCTGCTGGGCGCCGTGCTCATGGTGGTGCTCGGCGTCGTCACCCCCGCCGAGGTCTTCAACCACAGCGAGAATCCCGCCCGGCATGCCATCGATGGGGACACCATCATCCTGCTGCTGGGGATGATGCTGCTGGCGGCGTACCTGTCCCAGGCGGCCTTCTTCCGCACCGCGGGCGCCTGGGCCGTGCGCAAGGCCCACACGCCCCGGCTGCTGCTGGTGGCCGTCACCTTCATCTCCGCGGTGCTGTCCGCCTTCCTCGTCAACGACACCGTGTGCCTGATGCTCACGCCCCTGGTGCTCGCCACGGTGGAAGACGCGCGCCTGCCGCCCGTGCCCTACCTGCTCGCGGTGTGCATGGGCAGCAACAGCGGCTCGGTGGCCACCTTCACCGGCAACCCGCAGAACATGCTCATCCAGGGCGCCTCCGGCCTGTCCTACGCCAGCTTCGCCGCGTACATGGCCCTGCCCGCCCTGCTCTCCACCGCCATCGTCACCGGCGCCCTGCTCTACATCTTCCGGTACGACCTGCCCGCGAAGCGCTTCGAGGCGCACCCGCCACCGCCTCCCATGGACCGTGGGCTGCTATGGCTCACCCTGGCCGTGCTGGTGGGCGTGGTGGCGGCCTTCTTCGCCGGGCTTCCCATGAGCTGGAGCGCCCTGGCCGGCGCGGCCCTCGTCATGGCCCTGTCCCGCCGCGAGCCGCGCGAGGCACTGGAGCGCGTGGACTGGGTGCTGCTCCTCTTCTTCGCCAGCCTCTTCGTGGTGGTCTACGGCGTGAACAAGCACGGCTGGGCGGAGGACATCCGCGAGCTGTTCAGTCCCCTCATGGCCGGCCCGCCCTGGCGCGAGACGCTCGGCTTCGCGGGGCTGACGCTCGTGGCGTCCAACCTCTTCAGCAACGTGCCCTTCGTCATGCTCGCGCGCACGTGGGTGCCCACGCTGCAGGACGTGGAGCTGGGCTGGCACGTGCTCGCGCTGGGCTCCACGCTCGCCGGCAACCTCACCCTGGTGGGCAGCGTGGCCAACCTCATCGTCTTCGAGGCCGCGCGCGGGAAGGTGAACATGACCTTCCTCGGCTACCTCCGCGTGGGGCTGCCCGTCACGCTGGTCAGCTTCGCCGTGGGGCTGGCGGTGCTCCTCGCGGAGCACGCGCTCTTCTGACGGCGGCTATTCCGGGTCCGGGTCCGGCAGCTCGCCCGCGGGCAGCTCCTGCTCGGGCGGCTTCGGAGGCGCGGGCCGATTCTGGCCCGCGGCGCCGGGCACGGTGTCCGGCGCGGCCGTGGTGGACATGTCGGGCAGCGGTGGGCCGCCCCGCCTGTCCTTCGGCGTCAGGTCCTTCACGAAGACCACCGCCACCTCGTCCAGCATCGCCGTCATCGCCTCGCGGAACAGGCCCGGGTTCTTGCCCACCTTGAACGGATCCAGGTGCGCGGCGCCCGCGGATACCTGGTCCACTTCGAACGGGCGGCGCCATACCTCCGAGCGCCCATCCAGCGTGAACATGCGTCCGTACCCCCGCACGTAGGCCCCGGCGCGGCCGTCCTTGCTGCGCATGCCGTACTCCTGGACGACGAACTCGACGACGGTATCCGCGCCCAGTGGCGTCATCAGGTCGTAGTCCGGAGCGTTGGCGGGCACCTCCTCGACGAGGAAGCTCTCCAGCACCGAGGCCACCCGGGCCGGATCCACCACGCGCGTCCACGGGTGTTCCTGGGGGAGCTGTGTCAGCGTATTCACCCGCAACCGCTCGGAAATCTCGAAGCGCGTCACCGCCTGCTGCAGCTTCACGGTGAGCCGCCGGTCGGCCTCCACCGGCTCCAGCTTCTTGAGCTTGGCGACATAGGCGGAGTCGTCGCGGAACACGAGGCTCTTGGGCCCCGCCCCCTCTTCGATGCGGGAGATGAACGCCGGCCGCCGCACGCGGTCCAGGTCCGCGCCCGCCAGCCGCTGAGACGCACAGCCGGCGGTGAGCGCCAGCACGAGTACCGGAAGAAGGCTTCGTGTCATTCACCCGCAGTTGTACCCCAAGTCGCGCCTTCATGCTCCTACCCGGCCGTACCATGGGCTCGTCGGGCGCCCCCCAAACGGTCCGCTGCTATGCTGCCGGGCCGTGAGCCGCTCGCCTACCCCGCCCCCTGTTTCCCTCCCTGGCCGCAAGCGCCGGCTGGGGGAAATCCTCATGGACGCCGGACTGCTGACGGAGACGCAGCTGCGCTCCGCGCTCGCCGAGCAGCGCAAGTGGGGCGGTCGGCTGGGACTCACCCTGGTGCAGATGGGCTTCGTGGACGAGAGCTCCATGGTCCATGCCCTCTCGCGCCAGCTCGCCATCCCCACGGTGGACCTGGACGCACACACGCCCTCGCCGGTGGCCCTCCAGGCGCTCCGGGCGGACATCGCCGAGCGCTACACCGTCTTCCCCACCGCCGCCGACCCGGGCAACAAGCTGCTGACCGTGGCCACGTCGGACCCCACCAACGTGGAGTCCCTCCAGGAGCTGGCCTTCCACACCGGACAGCGCATCCAGGTGGTCGTCGCGGCCGCGTCCTCCATCGAGCGCGCCATCCGCCGCCACTACCACGGGGAGGTCACCTCCCCCACCGCCACCCCGCTCACGTTCGGCATGGACGAGCCCACCTTCGAGCTGGCACCGCCGTCGGCGCCGGAGCCCGCCCCCACCGTCAACCGCGCGGCCGCGGCCGTGGCGCCGGGGCCGCGTGAGAGCGAGCTGCTCCAGCGCGTGGAGGACCTCGGCCAGCAGGTGGCCCGGCTGGAGGGCATGGTCGCGCAGCAGGCACGCTCGCTGCGCGCGATGCTGGAGCTGCTGGAGACGCGTGGCCTGGTGACTCGCGACGACTACCTCGCGAAGGTCCGGTGACGCCGGAGCGCCTCACACCAGGATGAGGTCCTCGTCGCCTTCCGGCGGCATCCCGGAGGCCGCGGCGCCCAGCACCCTCTGGGTGCGGAGCAGGCGCTCATCGCTCAGCTCGGAGATGAGCACCAGGATCTGCGGGTGGCTGGAGATGAGCAGGTCGAAGTCCTCGCGCGGCAGCCGCAGCAGCGTGGTGTGCCGCGTGGCCGTCACCGTCGCGGTGGCGGGCGTCTTCTGGAGCAGCGAGATTTCGCCGAACAGGTCGCCCTCCTTCAGCCGCGTCAGCAGGAGGCCATCCTTGCGCACCTCCACCTCGCCGGAGAGGACGACATAGAGGCCGTCCGTCGCGTCTCCGTCGCGGATGATGACGGCGTCGCGCTCGACGTCGCGCGCGCGGAAGCGCTCCACCAGCGTGCGCCGGTCCTTCCGGTTGAAGGGCCGGAACAGCGCCGAGGTGTTCATCACGTTCGTCAGCATGCGCTGCCGGACGAACTTCTTGAGGGCCTGGGCCACCAGCGGGTAGCGGCGCGACAGCTCGGCGAGCACCGGCGCGGAGATCTCCAGGAGCTGCGTGTCCTCCGACGCGCCCTCGACGGAGGCCGTGCGCGGCGCGCCGGACAGCAGCGCCATCTCACCGAAGCAGGCGCCGCCCTCCAGCGTGGCGAGGTCCTGGCGCTGGCCCCCGTCCGTGCGGAAGACGCGGACGGAGCCCTCGCAGATGACGTAGAAGGCGTCGCCCCGGGTGCCCTGCTCGATGATGCGCTCGCCCGGACCGAAGCGGCGCAGCGGGCAGCGCTCGAACAGCTCGATGAACGCGTCGCGCGGCAGGTCCGAGAACAGCGGAACGGTGGGCAGGTCGTCCAGCGAGCGCCCCTCGGGGCCGACCTCCTCCGTGAGGCTGTAGACCTCTTCCTCGCCCTCCACGCTCGCGGGGACGGACATGGCGGCGCGCTGGCTCACGCCGGCCTGGGCCGCCAGCTCCACCGCGTGCAGCAGCGAGTCGGCCTCCAGCTCCAGCTCCGTGAAGGACGAAGGCCCCGCCGCCGCCCGGAGTGACACCCCGAGGCCCGGAGACAGCTCGGGGAACGGGAGCGCGGTGGCGCCCGCGGGGGCCTGCGGCTCGGCTCGGCGCGGGCGGAGGCCCGGGGGCGCGGCGGCGGGAGGGGCCTCGGCGGCCACGGGCGCCGGAGGACTCGCGGGGCCGGAGCCCTGGACGGCCGGATCCGCGATGGGCGACGCGAGCGCCGTCCACTTCCTGCTGATGGGGTCCTTCGCGGCCGGGGGTGGTGGCGCCACGGGCAAGGGGCTCGCGGGCTGCCGCGGTGCCGCTGGCCCGGACACCCGCTGGGAAGAGCGTGGCGCGAGCCCCGGAGGCAGCGAGCTGGTCGCGGGACGGGCGGACACCGCGGGGGCCGGCGCGCTCGCGGGCGCCGGTGGAGCAGCGGCCACGGCCGGACTCTCAGCCGGTCCGGTGACGACAGGAGCCGCCAGGGGCCCGGAGTCCATCGGCTCGGGAGCCAGCTCCTGGCCGACCACCACCGGCTCCGTCTCCTGGGCTTCCTCGACGGGCTCGCCCACGAGGATCGGCTCGTCGGCCACCTCGACATCCAGCGAGACCTCCGCGCTTCGGGAGCGCGCCCCTTCCGTCCCCTCCAACCCGACGCGCACGGAGTGGACGACCACTTCCTCCGTGCCCGCGGACGTATCCAGCGACAACTCCGCCGGCGCGCCACCGGCTTCCAGGGACTCGGGAGCCGCCGGGCCGTCCACCTCGACGTCCAGGTCGATCTCCGCCACGGCCGCCCGGACTTCCTCGGGCAGGCGCGACTTCGCCGCGGGCTCGGCGGTGGGCGCCGGCGTCGACAGCACGCTGCCCATGGGGCCTCGCGCCTTCGCGCCCGCGGGCGCCGCCCGGCGCGCGTACAGGTCCGCGAGCATCTGCTGCACGCCGCGATGCGCGGGGTCCAGCTCGAGGATCAGCTTGCTCGCGGCGATGGCGCGCGGAAGGAAGCCCTCCTTCGCGAAGCCCTCGGCGGCGGCCTGGTACGCGGCGACGGCGCGCTCGCGCTGACCGGCCTTGGCCCACGCGTCCCCCGTGCGCAGGCGCGACTGGTGGTCCTTCGGGTCGGCCCGGCAGTATTCCTCGTAGAGCTCCGCGGCTTTGGAGAAGCGGCCCTTGGTGAAGGCTTCCGTGGCCTTGTCCTTGAGCTTGCGCAGCTCCATTACCGGGCCCCCTCGGCGGCGGTGCCGTCCTTCGTCAGCGCCGCGCCCGCCGACTCGCGGACGGTGCGGAAGTAGTCCCCCTTGAGCGCATCCAGCGCCTCGGCCTGCGCGGGGGTGCCAATCTTCTTCAGCGCCGAGGCCGCGGCGGCGCGAATCTCCGGCAGGTCGTGGTACAGGTCCCTCGCCACCACCTCGGCGGCCTGCGGGTCGCCGATGGCCCCCAGCGCCAGCAGCACGTCCCGCCGCGCGACGCTGTTCGGCTCATCCAGCGCCTTGATGAGCGTGAGCACCGCGTCCTTCGCCCCCATCCGGCCGAGCAGCGACGCCGCGAGCGCGGCCTCCGGCCCACCCTCACTCACCACCGCCCGCAGCGGCGCGGACGCCGAGGCCGGCACGCCCGGACTCCGCATGAGCGCATCCAGCACCAGCAGCTTCTCGCTGCCCATCTTCGGCAGCATCTCCACCAGCGCGGCCTGGCCCGCGTCACCCGCCTCCGCCAGCGCCTGCGCCAGCGACTTCTGCACGTCGCGCTCGGGCTCGAGGAGCCCCGCCTTGGCCACCTCCACGCCCTCCGGCCCCAGCCGAGCCAGCCCCACCAGGGCCGCGAGGCGCAGGGTGGCGCTCGAATCCTGGGCGTACCCCTTGAGCAGCTCCAGCGCGCCCGGGGCCTTCAGCGTGCCCAGGGCCCGCAGCAGCGTGGCCAGCGGCTGCAGCCGCTCCGGCTCCACGTCGTCGTGAAGCTCGGTGGGCATGCGCGGCTGCACCACCGTCCGGCCCGCCTCTCGTGCGCGGGCCGCGTTGAGCGCCCTCACCCGCTCGAGGAGCTGTGCGTGCTTCGCGGCCTTGTCCTCCCCCCCGGCGTGCGCGTGGCCATGGGCGGGGGGAGGCGTGGAGGACGGGTCGAAACCGGGGCCGTAGCGCTCCGGCAGCGGCTGCGTCACCCAGTCGGCGCGCAGCGCCTCCAGGCCCTTCACCTCCTGCTCGTACAGCTTCTGCAGGGCGGGCAGCACGGAGGCGTCGCCCATGGCCGCCACGGCCTCCACCGCGAGCATCCGCAGCGACGCGTCGGGCTGGTTGAGCCACGGCGTCACCTTGCCCAGCAGGGGCTGTGCCGAGGGCCCCAGGCCCACCACCGCCTGGAGTCCGCTGGCCGCCGTCGCGGGACGCGCGAGCCGCTCACCAATGGGGTCCACCGGACAGCCACCGCGCGAGCGCATGCCCTGGGCCGCGGCCAGCGCCTCGGCGGGAGCGCCCTCCATCACGATGGCGCACAGCGCGGCATCCGTCTGGGGCGTGCGGGGGAAGGACAGGATGGCGTCGATGGCCAGTGGGCTCACCGCGCTCTTCTCCATCGCCACCGCCTGCAGGCGCGGCGCGACGGCCGGGTCCCGCAGCTTCGTCAGCGCGATGATCGCGGACTCGCGCAGCTCGGGGAAGCTCTCGTCCAGCAGCAGGGCGATTTCCCCCACCGCGCGCTTGTCGCCCGCGTCGCCCAGGCCCCGCACCGCCGCGGCGGCGAGGATGACCTGGCTGTCACGCACCAGCGGCAGCAGCCGGTTCACCGCGTCCGGACGCCCGCTCTTGCCCAGCGCCTCGGCGGCGCCCACGCGCTCGGGCAGCTCGCCCTCGGTGAGGGCCAGGAGGTTGCGGTCCCACTGCGCCTTGGCCTCGGCGGCCACGACCTCCGACATCGCGCCGTTGACGTTCGCGCTCTTCAGGGCCTGGACGATGACCTGCCGAGTGGCGCGGCCGCGGCGGCCGTACTGGAGCGTGAGGTACGCCTTGGCCTTGTCGTTCTTCACCTTCGAGAGTGCCATGGCGGCGCGCGCCTGCACGTCCTCGACGGGGTCTTCCAGCAGCTCGCCGAGCAGGTCCACCACGCGGGGGTCCTGACTCTCACCGAGCGCCACGGCGGCCTCGGCGCGGACGATGGCGGCCAGGTCCTTGGCCGCGCGGGTGAAGAGGACGAGGTCGTCCGCGTTGCCCTGCCCGGCCAGCTTCTTCACGGCGAGCGCGCGGACCTCCGGGCGGGGACTCTGGAGGTCGGCGAGGAGCTGGTCCCGGCTGCCGTTGCAGCCGAGGACCAGGGCCATGATGAGGAGGAAGGGGCGCGCGCCGGTTCGCATCGTTCTCCGGTATATCAACGAGCCCCTCCGCCCCCAATCCGCCATGTAGGGCCGTCAGCGCGGCCGGCGCGGACCCCTCGGAGGGGGTCGGCCAGCACCACCCCGGGGAGGCCCGCTGCTCCAGCGCGGCGTGACGCCCCGCTCCTTCTTCTTGCTCCAGTCCTGGAAGCCGCCGGACTTCTCGCCGCCTTCCCCCTCGGACGGGGGGCCACGGCGGGCCCCGGCGCGGACGATGCGCTCACTGGGGTTGCCGCGCTCGTCGGTCGGGCTCCAGGAACGGCGCTCGGGACGTCCGCCTGCCCCCCGAGCCCCGGCGCCTCCGCCGAAGGCCGGGCGGCCCTCACCCCGGGCGCCGGACTCCCGGCGCTCCGGACGGCCCGCGCCGCGGGGCGCACGGCCTTCGTCACCACCGCCCCACGTCTTGCGCATCGGACGGCCTTCGCCTCGGGGCGCGCCGCTGGCACCACCGCCCGCGCTCCACTCGCGACGCTCCGGGCGGCCCGCGCCACCGGCGCCGAAGCCACGGGCCCGGGGCCGCTCCTCGCCGCCGCGCTCCGGGCGGCCCGCGCCACCGGCACCGAAGCCACGAGCCCGGGGCCGCTCCTCACCGCCACGCTCCGCGCGGCCCGCGCCGAAGTCACGGGCCCGAGGCCGCTCCTCACCACCACGCTCCGCGCGGCCCGCGCCACCAGCGCCGAAGCCACGAGCCCGGGGCCGCTCCTCACCGCCACGCTCCGCGCGGCCCGCGCCACGGCCACGAGGCGCACCGCCCTCGTCTCCGCCCGCGCCCCAGGCCTTGCGCTCCGGACGGCCGGCGCCGCCCGCGCTCCACTCCTTGCGCTCCGGACGCCCCGCGGCACCACGGCCACGAGGCGCACCGCCCTCATCGCCGCCCGCGCCCCACGTCTTGCGCATCGGACGGCCTTCGCCTCGGGGCGCGCCGCTGGCACCACCGCCCGCGCTCCACTCGCGACGCTCCGGGCGGCCCGCGCCACCGGCGCCGAAGCCACGGGCCCGGGGCCGCTCCTCGCCGCCGCGCTCCGGGCGGCCCGCGCCACCGGCACCGAAGCCACGAGCCCGGGGCCGCTCCTCGCCGCCACGCTCCGCGCGGCCCGCGCCGAAGCCTCGAGCCCGGGGCCGCTCCTCACCACCACGCTCCGGGCGGCCCGCGCCACCGCCACGAGGCGCACCCTCGTCTCGGCCCGCGCTCCACTCCTTGCGCTCCGGACGGCCCGCGCCACGGCCACGAGGCGCACCACCCTCGTCTCCGCCCGCGCCCCAGGCCTTGCGCTCCGGACGGCCAGCGCCGCCCGCGCTCCACTCCTTGCGCTCCGGACGACCCGCGGCACCACGGCCACGAGGCGCACCGCCCTCGCCCCAGGCCTTGCGCTCCGGACGCCCCGCGCCCCGGCCGCGAGGGGCCTCGTCTCCGCCAGCGCCCCACTCGCGGCGCTGCGGACGACCCGCCTCGGCCCCGCGCGCGCGGCCGAACCGCGCCATGCCCGTGCCACCACCCTCGGCGGCCGGCTTGCGCTCACGCTTCTCGGGACGCGCGTCCATCGCGCGAGCCGCCCTGCGCCCGGTGCTCTCGGGCACCTCGGGCGCCTCATCATCCATCGACAGCTCAGCCTCCTCGCCGTCGAAGCCCGGCGCCGCGCGCCCGTGCCGCCGCGGAGGCAGCTTCAGCTCCACGGCCGGAGGCTGCGACCGGCCCTCGGCCACCGCGTTCAGCAGCTCCACCTCGGCCTTCTTCAGTGAGCGCAGGTCTCCGGGCCGCATGCCCTCCACGCCGACGCCCGCGTACGCCGGCCGGAACAGGCGCACCACCGGGTGCCCCACCGCGGCGCACAGCCGCTTGATGAGGTGCGGCCGCCCTTCCGCCACGACGATCTTCAGCCACGTGTTCTTCTCGGCCGCCTCGAACACGTCCACCGACAGCGGGGTGGCCATGCCGTCCTCGAGCCGCACGCCCCCGCGCAGCTTGTCCAGCGTGGCCGCGTCCGGCACGCCCTTCACCTTGGCCAGGTACATGCGCGGCACCTGGAAGCTGGGGTGTGTCAGCTTGTGCGCCAGCGCACCGTCGTCCGTGAAGAGCAGTGCGCCCTCGGCGTCGTAGTCCAGCCGTCCCACGGGGAACAGGCGCTTGCCGGTCTCCTCCACGTAGTTGGCCACGGTGGGCCGGCCCTGCGGATCCGACAGCGTCGTCACGACGCCAATCGGCTTGTAGAGCACGAAGTACGAGGACTCTTCCGGAGGCGAGACGAGCTGCCCGTCCACCGCGACCAGGTCCTTGCCCGGCTCCACCCGGCTGCCCAGCTCCGTCACCGTCTCGTTGTTCACCGTCACACGGCCCGCGGTGATGAGCTCTTCTGCGTGCCGGCGCGAAGCCACTCCCGCGCGGGCCAGATACTTCTGTAGTCGTTCGGCAGCCATCCTTGCCTTCTTCCGTCTTGCCCGTCACTCGGGCTTGGGCCCCTCTTCGCCCTTCTCGGGCTTCGGGGGCGTGTCCAGGACGCTGGATGCGACCTTCTGTGTCCGGTCGGCGGCCTCCATGGCCTCTTCCAGCTCCTCAAGGGCGGCCTCGCTGGCCGCCGCGCTCTTCTCCATCCGCTTCGTGAAGCCGGGGTCCGAGAGGGTGTCCACCGTCCCCTCCGCCTTCGGCGCCGGCTGCGCTTCCTTCTCTACAATCTCCCGGTGCTCCTGCGTCAGCTCATGGAACTCCCGCAGCGTGGGCAGGGCCGACAGGTCCTTCAGGGCGAAGAACTCCAGGAACTCGCGCGTAGTGCCATAGAGGATGGGGCGCCCCACCTCCTCGCGCTTGCCGAGAATCTTCACCAGCTTCCTGTCCATCAACGCCTTGATGACCGCTCCGCAGTCCACCCCGCGGATATCCTCGATTTCCGGCCGTGTCACCGGCTGCCGGTAGGCAATGATGGCCAGCGTCTCCACCGCCGCGCGGGTGAGCCGCTGCGGCTTCACGCGGAGGTAGCGCCGCACATACTCGCCCGAGTGCGGGTCCGTCCGGAACTGCCATCCGCCGGCCACCTCGAAGAGGACGATGCCGCTGATGCCGTCGCGGTGGATGCCGGAGAGCTGGTTGAGGGCCTCGGCGATGAGCTCCCGCTCGATGCCGGTGGCCATGTACAGCTCGTCCACCGACAGGGGCCGCTCGGCCACGAAGAGCACGCTCTCGATGACGGTGCGGATGCGGTCCGGCGACAGCTTCCGGCTCTTGGCGACGAGCTTCTCGAAGGAGGACTGAAGGTCCGGAACGGCCTCGTCCGAGTCCTCCTCGATGGCGGCGGCCTCCACCTCGTCCAGCTCGTCCGCCGGGCCGGGGCCGGTGACGGCCGCGATTTCGTCCTCGGAGAACGGGCCGGGGCCTCCGGGCGTACCCGGAGCGGGAGTCTCGTCCTGCGGTCCGTTGCTACCGGTAGTCACTGTCGTCGACCTCCGTGGGAAGCAGCTTCTCCAGCGCGTCCCCGTTGGGTAGGAGCAGGATGGGTCCGAGCGGCTCGTCCTGGACGACGCGGATGAGACGCCGCTTCACCATCTCCAGGATGGCCAGGAAGGTGATGACCACCTCCTGCCGGGTGGGCGTCTCCTCCTCGGAGAACAGGCTCTCGAAGAGCACCTGTCCCTGGGGCCGCAGGCGCTCGACGATGCGGAGGATGGCCTCGGACAGCGTCACCCGCTCGCGCACCACCTCGTGTTGCAGCTTGGGCTGCAACCGCTCCAGCACCCGGTCCAGCGACTCCACCAGCTTGAGGACGCTGAACTCCTGGAGCCCCACCTCGTCCTCGGGGATGGGCACCGCCTCCACCGGCACGTTGCGGGTGAAGACGTCGCGGCCGAGCAGGTCCTGCGTGGCGAGCTGCTCGGCGGCGTCCTTGTACTTCTGATACTCGAGCAGGCGCCGCACCAGCTCCGCGCGCGGGTCTCCCGCCTCCTCCACCGCCGCCAGGACTTCCGCCCCCTCCTGCACCGCCGCGGCATCCTGCCGGGGCAGCAGCATGCGGCTCTTGAGGTGGGCCAGCGTGGAGGCCATCACCAGGAACTCCCCGGCGATGTCCAGGTTGATCTCCCGCATCCGCTCCAGGTGCTCGAGGTACTTCTCGGTGATCAGCGCCAGGGGGATGTCGAAGATGTCGACCCGGTGCTCCTTGATGAGGTGGAGCAGCAGGTCCAGCGGGCCTTCGAAATTGGGCAGCGCGACGCGGAAGGAGTCGCCCGGGCTCCTGGGCAACTCCCCTTCACGAAGGGCCTCCTCGGCCGGTGCGCGTCGACCGTCACTCACCGGTGGTCCTTGGGTTGGCCTCGAAGGTGTGGGTGTAACGGCGGGTCATCGCGCAAAGGCCCGACTTTCCTTGGCCTCGGGCAAGACTTGGGGGGACACACCTCCTTAGCAGCGCCCTCCAGGTGGGTCAAACAATCGGCAGTGAAAGCCCGTTCAGTCGCTCCCCATCAGGGGATGCCCACCGCTCGGCGCACCTTGTCCATCAACCGGGCGGCCTCTTCGCGGGCGCGGTTGGCGCCGTCCTGGAGGATGCGCTCCAGCTCGCCGGGGTCGGCCACCAGCTCGGCGTGCCGCTGGCGGGCCGGACCGAAGGTCGCATGGTAGGCCTCCAGGAGCTTCTTCTTGTACTCGCCGTAGCCCTTCCCGCCCGCCTTCCAGGTGGCGTCCACGTCGTGGAACTCGGACTCGGGGAGCATCAGCTTCAGCAAGTCGTAGAGCGGGCTGTCCGTCGTGGGCTTGGGCGCCTCCACGGGGGTCGAGTCCGTCTTGATGGACATGATCCGCTTCTTGACCTCCTTCTCGTCGCCGAAGAGGTCGATGGTGTTCCCGTAGGACTTGGACATCTTCTGTCCGTCGATGCCGGGCACCACCGCGGTGGACTCCTGGATGCGCGCGGCGGGCAGCTTGAGGATGCCGGGCGCGTGGCCGCGCTCCTCGCCGTCCGGATCCGCCGGGTCGTACCCGGGCACGTACTGGGTGTTGAACTTCACCGCCCAGTCGCGCGCGAACTCGATGTGCTGCACCTGGTCCTTCCCCACCGGCACGAAGTCCGCGCTGTAGAGGAGGATGTCGGCGGCCATCAGCACCGGGTACGCGAAGAGGCCGAAGTCGGGGCTGATGCCCTTGGCGATCTTGTCCTTGTAGCTGTGGGCGCGCTCGAGGTTCGCCACGGGCGTCACGGTGCCGAGAATCCAGTACAGCTCCAGCACCTCGCGCACGTCGCTCTGGCGGAAGAGGATGGCCTTCTTCGGATCCAGCCCGAGCGCCAGGTAGGCGGTGGCGGCATCGCGCGTCAGCTCCAGCGCGAGCTTCGGATCCCGCACGGTGGTGAGCGCGTGGTAGTTCGCGATGAAGTAGTACGCCTCGCCCTCATCCTGGAGGTGCACGAACTGGCGGAGCGCGCCGTAGTAGTTGCCGATGTGCAGCTTTCCGGACGACTGCACGCCTGAGAGAATCCGCATGTCGGTTCCGACTCGAGAGTGACGGGTGGTGGACGCGGTTGGTTCGCACACCCGCCGCGCCCCTGCAACCTTCCGTTACGGCCGTCTGGCTTCCGTCACCTTCTGGAAGCGGACGGGGCCCCTCCCTGAAAATTTGCGACCCGCACATAAATTCCCAGGAAATTCAGGCACTTGCGTTTGAATGACGGTGGGTGGGACGCTACCCTGACAGCACCACCTGCGAGCACGCGCAGCCATTCCGTGGAGCCACACCTCGGGAGGACGCATCGGCATGGAGTCATTCAACGGAAGTCTCGCCAGCTATCGCCTGCAGATGGTGATGCCGCCGCTATTCACCGCGCAGGGCGTGGAGGGAACGTTGCGAGTGGAGCGCGGGGCGGTCCGGCGGTGCTTCCACGTGAAGGACGGCTGCCTGGTGGGCGAGAGCTCGAATGATCCTCGCGAGCACCTGGCCCAGGTCCTGGTGAATCTCCGCATCCTGGACGCGCCCCGGGCGGCGGCGGCCTTCGAGGCGGCGGAGGGAGCAGGCATCCCCTACGGCACCTTCCTGGTGCAGCGCTGCTTCGTGGAGCTGCCGCGGCTGACGGAGGCGCTGGAGCACAAGGCCCGCGAGGCACTCTTCGACTGCTATAGCTGGGAGTCCGGCGAGGTGGAGTTCACCCCGGAGCCGGCGCCCTTCCGCCGGGCGGTGGGGCTGAAGCTGCCGCTGGCGACGCTGCACCGCGACGCGGTGTCGCGGCTGCGAGAGTGGGCGGTGTTCCGGGACATCTTCCCGCGGATGGACACCACGTTCCGCGTGTTCCGCGAGTTCGCGGTGGAGACGTACTCCGAGGAGGAGGACGTGCTGCTGGACCTCGCGGCGGGCGGGGCCACGCTGGGGGAGATGCTGGCGAGCGCGAAGGAGGCCCCGCTGTTCGCCGCGCGCTGGGTGCTGCACCTGTACCGGCGCGGGGCGCTGGCACCGAGGCAACCCAAGGGGCCGCAGCTCGGCGAGTCCGCGGAGCTGGCGGAGCTGCTCAACATGGTGAAGCACTGCCTGGAGGCGGGGAAGTACGACCACGCGGTGGCGCTGGCGGCCCAGGTGCTGGAGCGCGGGCCGGTGCCGGAGGCGCACGCGCTGTACCGCGAGGCGGAGGTGCGGCTGACGCTGGCGCTGAGCGACGAGCTGTTCGCGCTGGACGGGAGGCTCGTGTTCGAGCCGATTCCGCGCCCCACCCCGCCGGACCTGACGGCGGATGACCTGTACCTGTACTCGAAGCTGCGGGGCAGCCGGAGCATCCGGCAGGCGCTGCGCACGGCGGCCATGGGTGAGCTGGCGGCCTCGCGCTCGGTGCACCGGCTGCTGGCATCCGGGCTGATCCACGTGGCCCCGCTCCCCGGGAGCGAGGCCTCCGCGCCCCGGCGCACGACAACGGACCCATTCGGGGTGCCCATCGTCCGCGTGGGGACCTGAGCCGGAGGGCCCGTCTCAGGGCGCGGGCGGACCTTCCCGCCCGCGCCGGGCTTCCGGCAGCCACAGGAGGCCCAGATCCAGGGGAATGGCGTCGAAGGGCTCCACGCGCACGATGTCATCCCCTCCGTAGAGTTCCGCGCGAATCCACCCATAGGTTCCGCGGCGGTAGATCTCCAGGGTCCGCTGGGCGGGGTCGATGATCCACGCATGTTCCACCCCTTCCCGGTGGTACAGCGGCATCTTCCGTTGCACGTCCACGGACCAGGTCGACGGGGACAGCACCTCACAGAGCCAGTCCGGCGCGATTGTCAGCCAGGGCGCGTTCGGCGGCTCGGGTACCCGCTCACGACGCCAGCCGGCCAGATCCGGAACGACGACATTGCGTCCGAAGTGCAGCTCGGGCTCGTCGAAGAACCACCACCCGCCCGGTCCGCCCTGGGCCATCTCGAAGCGCATCGCCAGCAGTGCCCCCAGCCGAGACGCCACGCGGAGATGGGGTGATGCCGGCCGGGGGAACGCATACAGCTCGTCCTCGATGATCTCCCCCACCCACCCGACCGGCAGCGCTTCGATGTCCTCATACGTCGCCGGCTTCTTCCCCTTGCCCTGTCCCATGCACGCCTCCCCTTGAAGACCTCAGAGGTCTTCTGAATAGCACCCAATCCCCCAGGGTGTCTACCTACAGGGTAGCCATTCTACAACCCGGTCTGACATGTCCCCCCGACCCGGGAAGCCCTCCCGGGAAGCCCCGCCCTCCCTGCCTCGTCAGGTCCCCGTCTTCCGCTTCTTCGGCTTGGGCACGAACACGTCGCTGCGCGGGTGGAACTCGTCGTAGACGGCGCGCAGGCGGGCGCTGTTGACGTGGGTGTAGATCTGCGTGGTGGACAGGTCCGCGTGGCCGAGCATCTGCTGCACCGCGCGCAGGTCCGCGCCCCGCTCCACCAGGTGCGTGGCGAACGAGTGCCGCAGCTTGTGCGGCGAAATGGGCTTGCGGATGCCCGCCTTCAGCGCGTAGCGCTTGAGCAGCTTCCAGAACCCCATCCGAGAGAAGCCCGCGCCGCGAGGCGTGACGAAGAGCGCCTTCGACTGGCGCTTGCCCAGCAGGGCCGGCCGCGACACCGCCAGGTACGCCTGCACCTTCTCCACGGCCACGCGCCCCAGCGGCACGAGGCGCTCCTTGGAGCCCTTGCCCTTCGCCACCAGGTAGCCCGCGGTGAGCTGCACGTCGTTGATGCCCAGCCCGCACAGCTCGCTCACGCGCAGGCCCGTGGCGTAGAGCACCTCCAGCATGGCCTTGTCCCGCAGGCCCGTGGAGCCGCGCTCGTCCGGAGCGGCCAGGAGCTGCTCCACCTCCTCCAGCGTGAGGAACGAAGGCAGCTTGCGCGCGGAGCGCGGCGTGTCCAGGTCCTCCGTGGGGTCCTTGTCGGCCATGCGCTCGGCGACCAGGAAGCGGTGGAAGCCCCGCAGCGCCGCCAGGTGCCTCGCCTGGCTGCGCTTGCCCAGGCCCCGCCTGCCCAGCGAGGACAGGTGCGCGGACACGTCTTCCTGCGTGATTCGCGTCACGTCCGAGATGCCGCGCGCGCGCAGGTCCTCGAAGTACGTGTTGATGTCGGCGGCGTAGGCCTCCACCGTCTTGCCGGAGAGCCCACGCTCCGCGCGGACGAAGGCGATGAACGCGTCGAGGTACCCTTCCATCGCCGCCACGGTACCGGAGGCGCGCGCTTAGGCAACTCAGCGTCCCGGCCGCCCGCTTGCAGGCTCCGCGACGTGGAGCCGGCTCCCCCCTTCAGCGTCCCCAACCGCCCGCGCCGGCTCCGAGCTCCGGCCCGCGGAGCCCATCACACCGCTCAACTCCGGGGCGCCGCGCCCCCATCCGCCGTGGCCGAGGCCGACTCCAGCGCCTGGACCACCCAGGGCCACCCCACCAGGATGTTGCCGGGCGAGCGCAGGCACGCGTCCGCCACGGCCAGCACCTCCGCCGGCCGCGAGCGCACCGCCAGCGCCAGGTGCCGCCCCAGGAACGGATGCGGCAGGTAGCTGAGGTTGTGGTGGCGCACCGGCACCCAGCTCAGCGTGGGCCGCCCGGTGAACCGCTCCACCGCGTACGCCACCGCCGAGGCCAGCACCTCCAGCGCGTACAGCGGCAGCCGGAAGGCGCTGACCAGGAAGGCCACCAGCGCGCTGGCCGCCACCGCCCCGGCGAAGGACACATTCACCGTGCCGCTCCACACGAACATGGGAATCACACTGGTGAAGACGGCCGCCACCTGCACGCGCACCACCGATGGACCACGTCCGATGGCGAGGCTCGCGATGCTCCCCGAGGCCAGCCCCGTCACCACACCCAGGCACACGCCCACCGCCACACCCGCGGCGCCTCCGCCGATGGGACCGAAGGCGCCCCCGGCCGTGGCGTGCAACCCCACCAGCATGGACAGGCTGGCCAGCGAGCCCAGCAGCACCCCCGCCGCCAGCCCCGACACCAGGGACAGCGCCAGCCCCGCCGCCGAGCAGAAAAGCGCCGACATCCCCCACCCGCCCCGCAGCGGCACCCCCGCGCCGAACAGGGCCAGCCCCATCAGCCCCGTCGTCAGCGGCGAGCCCACCACGAGCAACAGCAACAGCCGGCGCACGTAGACACCCGCGGCGCGGTTGCCCTCCGCCTGCTCACGCCAGAGCTGACCGATGCGGCCGCCCGGCACGCGGATGCCCGCGCCCCGCAGCCGGTAGTGCAGGTCCACCGGCCGGAACAGCAACAACAGCAGCAGCTTCAACAGCCCGGGGACCTGCTCCGGCGCGTCCACGGGTCCTGGCTCTGTTCCCCCCTGTGCCAAGGTGGCCCCCCTTCGTGAGGTTCAGTCCGCAAGCCTACCCTTGCCCTGCCTGAGGATTTCAAGCGTATCGCCAATGAGTGAAATCACGGTGGACGGCTCGTTGAGGGTCACCCCCCCGTCCAGGATGAGGTCCAGCCCGTGTCCCAGCTCGGCCTTGATGTCCTTCGCATCCGTGAGTGGCTCACCCTCCGTGTTGGTGGCGGACGTGGTCACCAGGGGGCGGCCCAGCGCCCGGGCAATCTCGCGCACCAACGGAGCGTCCGGGACGCGGATGCCCACCTGCTTCTGCCGGGTCATCATCAGGTCCGGCACCAGCCGCGTCGCCTCCAGCACGAAGGTGAACGCACCCGGAGTGAGGCCCTTCATCGTCCGGTACGCGAAGTTGCTCACGTGCGCGTACTTCGCCACGTCCGACAGGTCCGGGCACAGGAAGGACAGGGGCTTCTTCTTGTCGCGCTGCTTGAGCTGGTACAGCCGCTCGATGCCCTTCTTCGAGCTGAGGTCGCAGCCCAGGCCGTAGTACGTGTCCGTGGGGTACGCCAGCACCCCGCCGCGCTCGAGTATCTCCACCGCGCGCTGCACGTGGCGCGGCGAGGGATGCTCCATGTCCACCTCGAGGATGGGTGCGGCCATGATGTCTCCGTGTCTCCCTGCCGCGCCCGGCCCCCGGGGCGGCGACTTCCAGCCTACGCCGTTCCAGCCGCCTCGTCCGTGCGGATCTCTCCGCTGGCGGCCAGCGCCCGCCGCGTGAGCACCGGGCCCACCAGCTCGTGCGCGGTAATCATCGCCACGATGAGGACCTCCACCTGGGGTCCGAAGCTGGGGAACGTCCGCGACACCAGCGCCGCCAGCCCGAAGGTGACACCCGCCTGGGAGATGAGCCCCATCCACAGGAACTGCTTGAGGCGCGGGTCGTCCGCGGGCGCGAAGCGCCGGCACGAGAACCAGATGGCCAGGCCCCGCAGTGCCACCAGCAGCATCGCCGCCGGCCCCACCGTCACCAGCGCGTCCAGCTTCAGCCCCGCCCCGGCCGCCGCGAAGAAGAGCGCGAACACCGGCAGGCCCGCCTGTTGAATCGCCTGGTGGATGCGCTCTCCCGCGTGCTCGTCCAGGTTGGCGATGAGCGCGCCGGCCGCCAGCGCCACCAGCAGCGGAGACAGGTGCAGCCGCGAGCCGCCCTCGGCCGCCGCGAAGGACAGGCCCACCAGGAACAGCGGCAGCTCCTGCTTCACGCCCCGCATGTAGACGAGCACCACCACCGCCAGCACGCAGCCCACGCCCACCGAGCCGAACAGCTCCCACCCCACCGAGCCCAGGAGCCCCGTCACGTCCAGCCCGCCGCCGAAGCTCGCCTTCGTCACGCCCGCCGCCAGCGCGAAGGCCACCATGACGAACAGGTCGCCGATGATGACCAGCGCCATGAGGAACTCGGTGAAGGCCCCGCGCGCGCTCGTCTCCTGGACGATGGCGATGGTCACCGTGGGCGAGAACGACACCACCACCGTGGACACCAGCGCGCTGACCGCCAGGGCCTGCGGCACCGACAGGGCCGACAGGAACGGCAGCAGCGGCTTGAGCGCGAACGTGGCGCCGAAGCACACCAGGAACGTCACCCCGCAGACGCTCGCGCACAGGAGCGCCACCCGCGTGCCCACCCGGCGGATGAGCCCCAACCGCAGCTCCGTGCCCGCCACCAGGGCGATGAGGCTCACCGCCAGGCCCTTCACCAGCTCCAGCCCCTTCACCCCCGCGTTGGGGATGAAGCCCAGCGCGTACGGGCCCACCGCCACGCCCACCAGCAGGTAACCCGTGAGCCGGGGCAGCCCCAGCCCCTTGGCCACCTTGCCCGCGAAGAGGCCGCACAGCAGCAGCGCGCCCGCCGCCAGCGTCACCGGCGTGCCCGCGTCCGCGCGCAGCACCTGTGCCCGGCTGATGATGGCCAGCAGCCCCACCAGCAGCAGCAGCCGGATGACGGCGCCCTTCATGTCGCCACCCCCACGCCCGGCGCCGGCTGGGTGGCGCGCGTGGGCCCCTGCTCCAGCACCTGGCGGAAGGCCGGGCCCGCGAGCAGCTCATTCACCACCGCGCCCACCACCACCACGTCCAGCACGCGCTGGGACAGTCCGCCCGGAACCAGCATCCCGTACTCGGCCACCAGGCACAGCGCCAGGCCGCCCTGCGCGACGAGCGCGTAGCCCAGCCGGGGGGGCAACTCCAGCGCGCTGCCCACCAGCCGCTGCGCCAGCTTCCCGCCCAGCACCTTGCCCAGGAAGCGCAGCCCCACGAAGCCCGGCACCAGCGCCCACGCCGCCCAGTCCCGTGCGTGGAGGCCGCAGCCCACCAGGAACACCAGCACCAGGAACACGGGGCGCTCCACCCTTCCCAGCGCGCGCGCCACCCGCTCCACCGTGCGCCCGCCCACCAGCGCCAGCGTGGCCCCGCAGGCCACCCCGGCCAGCAGCGCGGACACGCGCAGGTACGCCGCCGCGCCTCCCACCAGCGCCACCCCGCCGAGCGTCACCGTGGTCAGCTCCGCCAGGTCCTTCAGCGCGTGCGTGAGGAAGGCCAGCAGCGCCCCGCACATGACGCCCAGCAGCACCGCCAGGCACACCAGCCCCAGTCCCTCGCCCACGTTGGTCGCCGCGCCCAGCACCAGCGCCAGCGCCAGCACGCCCAGGCCCACCGCGTCATCCAGCATGGTCAGCAGCGCGATTCCCAGCCCCCGCGCGCGGTCCATCCTCCCGGAGCGGTACGCCAGCACCGCGAAGTGGCCGGAGGACAGGCTCGCCGCCGCGCCCAGCAGCGCCGCCGCGCCCACCGCCGCCTGGAGGGACCTCCCCGAGGTGAGCAGCAGCGGCGCCACCAGCGCCGGCGCCACGAAGAAGAAGGCCGTGCCCGCGTGCGCCAGCGCCGCCGAGTACACCGGCCGGGGGAGCAGCCGCAGCAGCCGCGGCTCCAGGTTGAGGCCCAGGATGACGCCCGCGGTGCCCAGCCCCAGCGCCATCACCGGGCGCATGCCCTCCAGGTTGCGCGTGGAGAGCACCCCCGCCATCGACGGGCCCAGGAGGACGCCGACAAGCAGGAACAGGAAGCCGCTGGCCGCCAGCCTCGCCAGCGCCGGAAACCGTCCGGCGTCCAGCGCGCGGCTGGAGGCGAGCAGCGACAGCGCCGCGATGGATAGGAAGACGAGCAGCGCTTGCACATTGCGTGCTTACACCGCCCCGGTGCCTCGCGTCACGAGCGGCGGTGGGTGGGCGCGGAAATCACCGGCAGGGCGACCAGGCGGCCCATGGGCGGTTCGTCCGCATCCATCTCCAGCTGCACCCGTTGGATCAGCCGCTCCATCTCCTCGACGGGCACTGTCGGGAGCAGGCTCACCAGGAGGACACGATCCTCATCCGCGCCGAGCGCCAGGCTGCGAAGGCCCGCGAACACGGGCACCTCGGCGGACAACGCAGCCGCCGCGCTCCGGGCGCGCACCACCAGCGGCTCCGGAATGCCAAACTCCCGGAGCCGGCGGATGGCCCGCTCGGTCCCTTCCAACTGTTCGAGGAACGTGATGACCAGGTACACGCGGCCCCTCTTACCGGGTCCGCGCGCCTGGCGCCACGCTACTCGTTCTGGCCCTGGCCGGCCGGCTCACTGGGGGGAACCGCCGGAGCCGCGCCCTCCTCCGCCCCTTCCGCGGCGGGAGCAGCCATGGCGGCGCGGGCGGCGCGCTTGCCCTCCTCGATGAGCTTCTTCACCTTCTGCCCGCCCTTGCGGCCAATCTCCTCGTAGAAGTTCGGCCCGCGGGTGGCCTTGACGCGGTCGCCACCCTTCTTGCCGATCTCCTCGTAGAACTTCGCGCCGCGCTCGGCCTTCACCGTCTCGCCGCCCTTGCGGCCAATCTCCTCGTAGAAGGAGCGGCCGCGCTCGGCCTTCACCGTCGCGCCGCCCTTGCGGCCGATGGTCTCGTAGAACTCGCGGCCCCGCTCGTTCCGGACGGTCTCTCCACCCTTCCGGCCCGCCTCGGCCACCGTCATGCTGCCCTTGTTGTCCTTGTCCGACATTTCGCCATCTCCTCTCGTGACTGCCACCGTCCCTCGCCCTCGGTGCCCCTTGCCTGAAACCTTGGGACGGAAGCGCCCCGATGCAAGCAAGCTCCGTACACCGCCAGCCGTTCGCGCCTGACACACCACATAAAAACCCGAATGATTCCAGACGCTTGATTACGCCTGCCAAGCATTCGAGCCGGGCGGAGGCATGTCCGCCAGGACGCTATCTTGTTGGAAACAACCCACTGCACATTGCGGATTCCCGATAGGCCCTCCACCTTCTGCCCGCGGCGCGTCCGGGTGCGGGCCGCGGGGGAGACACGACGTGGCGCGGTCGGCGAAGACATGGCTCCGGGTTCTGGCCCCGATGCTGGTGTCCGTGGGAGGGCTGGTGATGCTCCGGCTGCTGGGGCCGGACTTCATCGACCAGAAGCGCATTGCCGCCGTGCTGGAGCCCCTGGGTGAGGCGGCCCCCCTCGCGTACATCGCCTTTCTCGCCATCCGCCCGGTGACGCTGCTCCCCGGTCAGCTCCTGACCGCCGTGGGCGGGATGATGTTCGGGACGCTCGCAGCGACCCTCTATTCACTAACAGGCAGCTTCCTGTCTGCCATGCTGCTGTTCGGCGTGTCGCGAAAGCTGGGCACGCGGTTGATGAAGCGCCTGGCTGGCGGCAAGTACCCCGCGCTCTCGCGGGCCGCGAAGCGCCACGACTTCCTCTTCGCGCTTCTGTCCTGCATCAATCCGTTGTTCCCCACTGACGTAATGCTGGTAGCGGCGGCGTCAAGCGGCGCGCGGCTGTGGCCCTCCATGGCGGGCATCATGCTGGGGACCATTCCCGGCACCTTCCTCACCGCGCAGTTCGGCAGCGGGCTCGCACAGGGCCGCACGGTGATGACCGTGGTGTCGGCGGTGGGGCTCGTGGCGTCGCTGGTGCTCGGTGTCTTCATCGGCCGCCGCCTCTACAAGGAGCTCAACGACGCGCCGGAAGAGGAACCAGAGCGGCCGGCCCGCGACGCGTCAGCAGTGCCCGCCGGCGCCTCGCCGGTGGCACGGGTACGGCCGGGGACGTCGAAGCAGGACGGCGTGCCCGCCACCTGGTAGCGCCCCGGTCCAGTCCTCTTTTCAACTGTTGGACGTCACCGGCCGCTGGAAGGTTCCCGGCTCGCTCTGCCCCCGGGTCGCAGGTCCTCCGACAGGAGCTGCAGCAGCGCCTGCACGCGCGGCACGGACTGGCGGCCGGGAATGCACAGCGCGTGGACCGGAGGCCCTTCCGCGGAATGATCCGCCAGCACCTCCACCAGCCGCCCGTCCCGCGCGCGCTCGTCGAGCATGAAGTCCAGCACCTGGCACATGCCGGCGCCCGCCGCGGCCAGGTCCAGCAGCGCGGGGCCGTGATTCACGTCCATGACGTGCCGCAGGCGCATCACCTCCGGAGGACCTCCCGGCTCGCGGCGGAACACCCAGTCCCGCGCCAGGCCCTTCGGATCCACGAACTTCAGGCACGGGTGCCGTGACAGCTCGGAGGGGCGCGCCGGAGTCCCATGCCGCGCGAGGTGCGCGGGCGAGGCCAGCGTCACCCACCGCGTGTGCAGCAGCCGCCGCGCCACGAGGCTGGAGTCCTCCAGCGCGCCCACGCGGATGGCCACGTCGATGTGCTCGTCCACCATGCGGCTGTAGCGATCATCCAGGCGGACGTGCAGCGTGAGCTGCGGATAGCGGGCCTGGAGCCGCGCGAGCCGGGGCATCATCACCTGCGCCAGGATGTACGGCAGCGCCACGGTGAGCGGCCCCTTCGGCGCGCGCTGCGCCTGGGCCACCGTCTCGCGGGCCGCCCGCACCTGGGCCACCGCCTCGCGGGCGCGCTCCAGGAACTCGTGGCCCTCCGGGGTGAGCGCCACCTGCCGCGACGTGCGCTCCAGCAGCCGCGCGCCCAGGTCTTCCTCCAGCCGCCGCACCGCCTTGCTCACCGCCGCCGTGGTGACGCCCAGCCGCGCCGCCGCCTTCCGGAAGCTGCGCTCCTCGGCCACGTGCAGGAACGGGAGGACACCCGTGAACAGGTCCATGGGCCCGGATTGTCAACCCAGGGTTGACGATACTTCAACTCCCGCGTGCTCGATGCGCTCCGGGTTGACGGTTAGGGTTGTGCCATCCACGAAGCAGGAGGACGTCATGAAGATCGCAATCCTGGGCACGGGCATGGTGGGTGAGACGCTGGGCGGCAAGCTGGTGGCGCTGGGCCACGAGGTGCGCATGGGCTCGCGCACCGCGAACAACGAGAAGGCGGTGGCCTGGACGCAAAAGGCAGGGGCACGGGCCTCACAGGGCACGTTCGCGGACGCCGCGGCCTTCGCGGAGCTCGTCTTCAACTGCACCGCCGGCACGGCCTCGCTCGAGGCGCTGAAGCTCACGGGCGCGCGGAACCTGAACGGCAAGGTGCTGGTGGACGTGGCCAACCCCCTGGACTTCTCCAAGGGCTTTCCCCCCACCCTGTCCGTCTCCAACACGGACTCGCTGGGCGAGCAGCTCCAGCGGGCCTTCCCGGAGGTGAAGGTGGTCAAGGCGCTCAACACCGTCACCTGCACCGTCATGGTGAATCCGGGGATGCTGTCCGCCCCCACGGACACCTTCGTCGCCGGCAACGACGCCGGCGCGAAGAAGCAGGTGACGCAGCTCCTCACCGAGGGCTTCGGCTGGAAGCGCGTCACCGACCTGGGTGACATCGCCGCCTCGCGGGGACTGGAGATGCTCCTGCCGCTGTGGCTCCGCCTCTACCAGTCGCAGGGCACCGCGGAGTTCAACTTCCAGCTCGTCCGCGCCTGAGCCCTGGCCCCATCATCGTTCGGGGCGTCCAGCCCCGCGACGCTCCGGCCTCGCGGGCCCCTCACGGCACCTTCAGAATCCGCCACGCCGCCAGCGCCCCCGCGGCGGACATGAACGCGCCCCACCCGACTCCCGCGTAGCCCAGCGCCAGCAGCGCGCCCCACGTCAGCAGCCCCAGCACCCCGACTCCGAGGAAGCCGAGGCGCACGCGTGGGCGTACCTTCTGGAGCCGGCCCACGGTGACGGCCGCGACGCCGGCGAGCACGTTCTCCAGGAACAGGCCGGTGGACACGAGGTACTGGCCCTCGTACCGGAACCAGGCGCTCAGGCCCGCCGGCGGACATGGCACTTCTCCCGCCAGGCATTCCGCGGAGACTCCGAAGAGCTGCCTGGGCTGGTCCGACATGAGCACGAAGAAGCACTGCATCATGGCCGCGAGCAGCAACGTCCCCACGAGCGGGCCCCACGGCACGGGAAGCGTCCGCCGCTCCCAGCGGCGCAGTGCCTCCAGCCGCTCCGGAGGCACCTGCATGGCATGGGGGTACCCAAGGCCCAGCAGGGCCCGCGTGGCCGCGACGCTGGATGGCTGGCCCGCCTCGTCCCGCAGTCCGTCCAGGTGCCCGTCATCCAGCAGCCGCAGGAGCCAGACCGCGGTCTCCTCGGAGGTCGCCTCCGCGGGCAGCCGCGCCATCAGCTCATTGATGGCCCCGGCCATGTCGGGCTGCTGATCGTCCGAGGCCGTCCGCGCTTCGGTGATGAGCGAGGTGATGCGGTCCACCAGCTCGGACCTGGCCGGAGGCCCATCGTTTATTTCACGGATCGCTTCCGCACCAGGCGAGGAACGCATGACGGTGGGATAACCTCTGGCGCCCATGAGCGGGCGCGCCGCCGTATCCTACAGAGGGGGAACCACCACCATGCAACGCCAGTCCTCACGCACGTGGCTGCTCACGCTGGCGCTCGCGGCGCTGGTGGTGGGCGGCTGCGCACCGAAGCGCGTGGCGCCGGAGGCCCGCGCGCTCCGGGCCCGGGGCTGCGAGGGCCGCACGGACTTCCAGCTGGGCACGGGCATCTACGACATCACCGGCCCGGCGGCGCAGGTGATGATGATGGGCTACGCCAAGCCGGGCCAGAACACCGCGGGCATCCACCAGCGGCTGCGCTCGCGCGCGTTCGTCATCGCCTCGCCCTGCAACGGCGAGCGCGTGGTGTTCGTCAACGCGGACCTGGGGATGCTCTTCCAGGCGGTGAAGCAGGAGGTCATGCGCAAGCTGCGCGAGCGCTACGGCGAGGACCTCTACACGGACGGCAACGTGGTGCTGAGCGCCACGCACACGCACGCCGGGCCGGGTGGCTACTCGCACCACGCGCTCTACAACCACACCTTCCTGGGCATCCCGTTCATCGGCTTCGCGCCGCAGAACTTCCACGCCGTCGCGGAGGGCATCTTCCAGTCCATCGTTCGTGCCCACGACAACCTCGCCCCCGGCCGCATCCTGCTGAGCACGGGCGAGCTTTCCGGAGCGAGCGGCAACCGCTCCGCCGGCGCATACGCCCTCAATCCCCAGGCGGAGCGCGCGCGGTACACGGGGGACGTGGACACCACCATGACGCTGCTGCGTCTGGACGCCGCCGCGTCCGTGGAGCCCGGGCCGATGTCACCGGTGGGGATGATCAACTGGTTCCCCGTGCACGCCACGTCGATGAGCAACCGCAACCGGCTCATCAGCGGCGACAACAAGGGCTACGCGTCCTACCTCTTCGAGAAGCACCTGGACGCGGACTACGGCTCGCCCCGGACGTTCGTGGCCGCCTTCGCCCAGAGCAACGAGGGCGACGTGACGCCGAACATCCAAGGAGGCCCGGGGGGCCGTGGCGAGGGAGACCTGGCCGCCACCGTCGAGGCGGGCCGCCGCCAGTTCGACCTGGCGCTGCGGCTCTTCGAGGACACCGCGGGCGCGAGGCCGCTCACGGGTGGCGTCGACTTCCGGCACACCTACGTGAAGATGGACGACGTGAAGGTGGCGCCCTCGTGGGCGGACGGCCAGGAGCGCAGGACGTGCAAGGCGGCGCTGGGCATCTCCATGCTCGCGGGCGCGGAGGACGGCCCTGGCGTGGGACGCGAGGGCGTCCGGTGTGGAGACCCGCTGGCCGGCTTCTTCTGCGGCCTGGACAACGACCCCTGCCAGGTGGAGAAGCCCGTGGTGCTGAAGCCCGGCGCGGAGTGCCCCATCATGAGCCCCAACGTGCTTCCGCTTCAGGTCGTACGGCTGGGCAACCTCGCACTGGTGGCAGTGCCCTTCGAGATGACCACCATGGCGGGCCGGCGGCTGCGTGAGACGGTACACGAGCGGCTGGCCCCGGCGGGCGTGGAGCACGTCGTCATCGCGGGCCTGTCCAACGCGTACTCGGGCTACCTCACCACGCGGCAGGAGTACGCGAAGCAGGACTACGAGGGAGCCTCCACCCACTTCGGCCCCTGGCAGCTCGCGGCGGTGCAGCAGGAGTCCGCGAAGCTGGCCGAGGCGCTGGCTTCGGGCGCCGAAGTACCGGAGGGGCCGACGCCGAAGCCTCCCAGAGGCCGCGTCAAGGAGATCCGGCTGTCCCATACGTATGACGAGGTGCCTGGCGGCGACCCGCGCTTCGGCGACATCACCTTCGGCTCGGTCGTCTCCGGCCGCGACGTGGACACCACGTACCCGCGCTGTGGCACGGCGCGCGTCACCTTCTGGGGCGGTCACCCGCGCAATGACCTGCACACACAGCGCTCGTACCTGGAGGTACAGCGCCGCGCCGATGACGGGACCTGGCAGCCCGTGGCGTACGACTGGGACTGGGAGACGAAGTACCGCTGGAAGAGCTACCCCTGCCCTCCTCGCGGCGCGTGCTCGCAGGTGACGGTGGAATGGGACATCCCCGAGGACACCCGCCCGGGCACCTATCGCATCCGCCATGATGGCGAGTGGCGCCCGCGCCTGGACGACGGCCCGCGTCCGTACACCGGCTGGTCGCGTGAGTTCACCGTCACGGAGTCCGTCGCCGGCCACTGTCCTCCCGGCATCTCACGCCCGAGCGCGGCGCCCGCCACCCCGCTCCCTTCGGCGGCGCGGGCCGTGAGCCCACTGCCCGCGGAAGGTTGACGGGGCCCCCTCCCTCCGAGCATCCCCGTCGCGAGGGCGCCGGGGCGCCTACGCGTGCAGGGGCGGCACCTGGTACGACGGCCCTACCTGCGGCGGCATGCGCTCGCCCGGGCCCACGCCCGTGGGCTGCATGGCGGACCGGGCCATCTCCTCGCCATGCCGCATGCGCATGCGGATGATCTCCGGCGAGAAGTCGAGCGTGTCCCCCAGCGCCATCGCCGGCTCGATGACGGTGATGCGGCAGTACCGGTAGGTCGACCCGTCCGGCCGCTGCAAGGTGATTCCCGCCTCGTACGCCTGCCGCACGATGTCGTTGATGCGGACGAAGAACTCCACGTCGTTCAGGAGGATCTCGTTGATGGTGATGTCGGTGAGGGCGCGCTTGGCCACGTCCAGGATGTTGGCGGGCGGCTTCACCGGTTCGAACTTCGGCGAGGAGCAGGCGATGACGACAATCTCCGTCGGGCCGTACTCCAGCGCGTCTCCCAGCGGGGTGACGTTGCGCAGCCCGCCGTCGACGATGGCGTCGCGTCCGATGGGCTCCCAGATGACGGGCATGGTGGCGCTCTGCCACACGGCATCCAGGAACTCCCGCTCGTCCTTGCTGCTGGGCACCAGCTCATAGTTGCCGCTCACCAGCGACACCCGGCCCACGTGAGCGGGCACCACGAACCGGCGCCCGGAGGCGTGACGCTGGATGAAGTCCCGCAGCGGTGAGTCGTCGTAGAGCCCCAGCTTGCGGAAGAGCCCCAGCCGGAGCGCGACGACGGGCCAGGGGAACTTCCGGTACACGTCCGTCTCCTTGATGTTCAGCCAGATGTCGTTCAGCTCCTTGAAGGCATGCTGCGCCAGGAGCGTGGCGTTCAGGGCACCCACGGAGACGCCGAAGATGCGCTCCCACCGGAAGCCGTGCACCTCACGGAGGATGCGCTCGGCGCCGACCTGGAAGGCCCCCTTGGCGCCTCCCCCGGAGAGCACGAGTGTTGCGGGACGGTCCGACGTGGCCATGGCACATCTCCTGGTCAGGCGACAGGCGCGGGTGCGAGCGGCATGGGCCGGGCCCCCGGGCTCAACTCGGGGAAGAGGGATAGGTGCGTGCCCGCGGTGGAGGAATCGCCCCGGGGCGCCGGTCCCTGTCCACCGCGAGCCTCCCGCGGTCCTGCAAGGTGCGATTCTGCACGAGTCAGGGCGGGCCCTGGGCACCAGTGAGGAGTCGCCCACGCCGCGACATTCACCGCCGTGCCGCGAGGGTAGCGGACCGTCCCTCCAGGTTGCTACCCGTGTGAAGGCGAAGTAGCCGCGCCTTCCGTCCCTCAGGGCCTGCCCACGGGGACGAACCGGGCCATCCACTCCGCCGCGTTCCACCCGACAACACCTCGGACAGCGCAAGCGTCCGCGAAGTGACGTCACCGCGCATGTGCCGGTCGGCCCGGAGCGGACCGATATGCATCTTGCCCCCGCCGACGTGTGAGCCACGCGGGAGGTCCGTCTTGGGAGTGCTCGACTTGCTCGACCGCTGGCCCGTGTTCCGTCAGTTGCGGAAGGGAGACGCCACCGCGCTGGGGGACACGGCGATGACCGAGCGCAGTCGCCACCTGGAGCCACGCACGGCCGGCGCAGACCGTGTGGTGAAGTCCGTCTGCCCGTACTGCGCGGTGGGGTGTGGCCAGGACGTGTACGTGAAGGACGGCCGCATCCTCGACATCGAGGGCGACCCGGACTCGCCCATCTCCCGGGGCCGCCTGTGCCCCAAGGGCTCCGCCACGTTCCAGCTCGTCACCGGAAGCCACCGCATCCACGACGTGCTCTATCGCCGCCCGGGCGGCACGGAGTGGGAGCGTCTTCCCCTGGAGCGGGCCATGGACATGGTGGCAGAGCGCGTGAAGCACACGCGCGACGCGACGTGGGAGGACACCGACGTCAATGGCCTGGACGTCCACCGCACCCTGGGCATCGCGCACCTGGGCGGCGCCACCCTGGACAACGAGGAGAACTACCTCATCAAGAAGCTCTTCACCGCGCTGGGCATCGTGCAGGTGGAGAACCAGGCCCGAATATGACACTCGTCCACGGTGCCCGGTCTGGGCATCTCGCTCGGGCGTGGCGGTGCCACGACCTTCCAGCAGGACCTGAAGAACGCCGACTGCATCGTCATCCAGGGCTCCAACATGGCCGAGTGTCACCCGGTGGGCTTCCAGTGGGTGATGGAGGCCCGGGAGCGGGGTGCCACCCTCATTCACGTGGACCCGCGCTTCACGCGCACCAGCGCCATGGCGAACCTGCACGTGCCCATCCGGGCGGGCACGGACATCGCCTTCCTGGGCGGGCTCATCCACTTCCTCCTGGAGCACGAGCGCTACTTCAAGGACTACGTCCTCCACTACACCAACGCCGCCAACATCATCCGCGAGGGCTTCCAGGACACGGAGGACCTGGACGGGTTCTTCAGCGGCTACCTGCCCGATGAGGGGAAGTACGACATCGCCACCTGGCAGTACGAAGGCGTGAGCGGCACGGTGCCCGCGGGCGGCCACAAGCAGCTCTACGCCGAGCCCGGCGCCGGCAAGGGCGGCGAGGAAGAAGGCACCACCGCCCGGTTCGAGGCGCACAAGGACCCCACGCTCCAGCACCCGCGCTGTGTCTTCCAGCTCCTGAAGCGCCACTTCCAG
Source organism: Myxococcus sp. RHSTA-1-4 (assembly GCF_020037125.1). Classification (GTDB taxonomy): domain Bacteria; phylum Myxococcota; class Myxococcia; order Myxococcales; family Myxococcaceae; genus Myxococcus. Next base: position 109,969 of record NZ_JAIQDG010000007.1, on the reverse strand, counting down.
CGCTACACGCCGGCCATCGTCTCCCAGGTGTGCGGCGTGCCGGAGGAGCAGTTCCTGAAGGTGGCCGAGGCGCTGTGCGCCAACTCGGGCCGGGAGCGAACCACCGCGTTCTGCTACTCGGTGGGGTGGACGCAGCACAGCGTGGGCGTGCAGTACATCCGCACCGCGTCCATCCTCCAGCTCCTGCTGGGCAACATCGGCCGGCCCGGGGGCGGCATCCTCGCGCTGCGCGGCCACGCGTCCATCCAGGGCTCGTCGGACATCCCCACCCTCTACAACCTGCTGCCCGGCTACATGCCCATGCCGCACGCCCGGCAGGGGTATGACCTGGACGACTACCTGAAGGACCACGCGGCCAGCACCGGCTGGTGGAGCAACCTGCCGAAGTACGCCGTGTCGCTGCTCAAGGCCTGGTTCGGCGACGCCGCCACGAAGGAGAACCACTACCTCTTCGGCCACCTCCCCCGGCTCACGGGGAACCACTCACACATGCAGACGGTGGCGGACATGGCGGACGGCCGGGTGAAGGGCTACTTCGTCATGGGCGAGAACCCGGCCGTGGGCTCCATGAACGGGGCGCTCCAGCGCAAGGGGCTGCGTCAGCTCGACTGGCTCGTGGTGCGCGACCTCACCCTCATCGAGACGGCCGAGTTCTGGCGCCATGCGCCGGAAATCGATCGCGGCGACGTGAGGACGGAGGACATCCAGACGGAGGTCTTCTTCTTCCCCGCCGCCGCGCACACGGAGAAGGAGGGCACCTTCACCAACACCCAGCGGCTGCTCCAGTGGCGCGACAGGGCGGTGGACCCGCCCGGGGACGCGCGCAGCGAGCTGCACTTCATCTACCACCTGGGCCGCAGGCTGAAGGCACTCTACGCCAGCTCTCGCGAGAGGAAGGACCAGCCGCTGCATGACCTGACGTGGGACTACCCCACGCGCGGGAAGCACGAGGAGCCGAGCGCCGAGGCGGTGCTCCAGGAGATCAACGGCTACACCATCGCGGACCGCCACGTGGTGAGCGGCTTCTCGGACCTGAAGGACGACGGCTCCACGGCGTGCGGCTGCTGGATCTACTCCGGCTGCTACGCGGACGGTGTGAACCAGACGGCGCGTCGCAAGCCCGCGCGCGAGCAGTCCTGGGTCGCGCCCGAGTGGGGCTGGGCGTGGCCCGCCAACCGGCGCCTCCTCTACAACCGAGCCTCGGCGGACCCGGAAGGGCGCCCGTGGAGCGAGCGCAAGAAGTACGTCTGGTGGGACGCGGAGCAGCGGCGATGGACGGGTGAGGACGTGCCGGACTTCATCGCGGACCGGCCGCCGGATTACCGCCCCCCGGAGGACGCGCGGGGCGTGGACGCCCTTGGTGGCACCGACCCGTTCCTCATGCAGGTGGACGGCAAGGCGTGGCTCTTCGCACCCAGCGGAGTGGTGGATGGCCCCCTTCCCACGCACTACGAGCCCGAGGAGTCGCCGGTGAGGAACGCGCTCTACGGACAGCAATGCAACCCGGCGAGGCTGGAGTGGCGGCGCCGGGACAACCCGCTGCACCGTGCCTGGGCGGACCCGCGCTACCCGTTCGTCCTCACCACGTATCGCCTGACGGAGCACCACACGGCGGGAGGCATGAGCCGCTGGCTGTCCTGGCTGAGCGAGCTGCAGCCCGAGCAGTTCTGCGAGGTCTCCCCGGAGCTCGCCGCCGAGCGGGGGCTGACGAACGGCGGCTGGGCCACCGTGCGCACCGCGCGCGGGGACATGGAGTGCCGGGTGCTCGTCACCGAGCGCCTCCGCCCGCTGAAGTTGAATGGGAAGTGGGTGCACCAGATTGGCCTGCCGTACCACTGGGGTGTGACGGGGCGCGTGCGCGCAAGCGGGGCCAACGACCTCATCCCCTTCGTGGCGGACCCCAACGTGGAGATTCAGGAGTCCAAGGCGTTCACCGGGGACATCGTCGCGGGCCGGCAGGCCACCGGCGAGCGCGCCGCCGCGGGTGCTCCGGAGCGGGCCCTTCCTCCCGGAGTGCCGGAGCTCCGGCGCGACAGCCCGAGCGTGGGCGACGTCGCGCATGCCGTGTACCAGGAGAAGTGGGAACAGGAGCCGTAGCCGATGGGACAGAAGGGCTTCTTCACCGACACCACCCTCTGCATCGGCTGCAAGGCCTGCGAGGTGGCGTGCAAGCAGTGGAACCAGCTCCCGGACGACGGCTTCCGCTTCACCGGCATGTCCTACGACAACACCGGGGCGCTGGGCGCGTCCACGTGGCGGCACGTGGCCTTCGTGGAGCGGCCGGTGCCGCTGCAAGGGCAGGCGACGGGCGTGGGGGACTTCTCGTGGCTGATGATGTCGGACGTGTGCAAGCACTGCCAGCGGGCCGGGTGCCTGGAGGCGTGCCCCACGGGAGCCATCATCCGGACGGAGTTCGACACGGTGTACGTGCAGCCGGACGTGTGCAACGGCTGCGGCTACTGCGTGGTGGGCTGCCCCTTCGGCGTCATCTCCCGGCGCGAGGACGACGGGCGCGCGTGGAAGTGCACCCTCTGCTACGACCGGCTGGGCGAGGGCATGACGCCGGCCTGCGCCAAGGCGTGCCCCACCGAGTCCATTGCCTTCGGCGACCTGGACGAGCTGCACACGCGCGCGGAGAACCGCGTGCGGAAGCTGCATGAGCAGGGCGTGACGGACGCGTACCTGTACGGCAAGGACTCGGCGAACCAGCCGGGCACTGGCGGGCTCAATGCCTTCTTCCTGCTGGTGGACCGGCCGGAGGTCTACGGCCTGCCGCCGGACCCGGTGGTGCCCACGGTGAAGGGGGCGCGAACGTGGGGCATGGTGGCGCTTGGCGCGCTGGGCATGGCGGCGGTGGCGCTGGGCTCCGTGCTCGCCGGCAGGGAGGCGCGCTCGTGAGTCACTCCACCGGCAATGGCGTGACGCCGCTGGACCGGCTGCAGCGCAAGCAGGACGGCCGCAACGTGGACTCCACGCTGGGCGTGCTCGCGGGAGAGGGCTCGCGGCAGCGGGTGAAGGACCCGGAGAGCGCATACCCGGCACACGGCCAGCAGGTGTCCACCCTCCCCTCCCGCGCCGGGCCTGAGCGGGAGGAAGCACCGAGCTACTACGGGCTGCCAGCGGTGAAGGAGCCGGTGTGGATCTGGTCCATTCCGGCGTACCTCTACGTTGGCGGAGTGGCGGGCGCGGCAAGTGTGCTGGGACTCGCGGCGGACATGGCGGGAGGCCCGAAGCTGGCGCGGCTGGGGCGGCGCTGCCTGTGGGTGGGCACGGTGGGCGACATGCTCAGCGCGGGGCTGCTCATCCACGACCTGGGGCGGCCGGAGCGCTTCCTGAACATGCTGCGCGTGTTCCGCCCCACCTCCCCCATGAGCATCGGCTCGTGGGTGCTGGCCGCCTCGGGAGGACTGAACACGCTGGGGTTGCTGCTGGGGCACCGGCGAGGCTGGGCGGGCGCGGTGGGCCGTGGCGCCACGGCCGGCGCGGCGGTGCTGGGCATGCCGCTGGCGGGCTACACGGCGGTGCTGCTGTGCAACTCGGCCGTGCCGGTGTGGCAGGCCACGCACCGGACGCTGCCGCTGTTCTTCATGTCCTCCGCCACGGCGGCCGCGGGCAGCCTGCTCTCGCTGCTTCCGCACGGCCCTCGCGAGGAGCGCGTGCTACGGCCCTATCGCCTGACCGGCAAGGTGGCGAAGGTGCTCACCTTCGCCGCCGTCGAGCGCGACGCGGCTCGGGTATCCGAGGTGGCGAGGCCGCTGAAGGAGGGCCTCCCGGGAGCGCTGTGGAGAACGTCCCGGGTGTGCTCGGCGGCGGGGCTGCTGCTGGAGGTGCTGCCCGGCCGGGCACGATGGAAGCAGGTGGCGTCGGACGTGCTGAACACGGTGGCCTCACTGGCCTCGCGCTTCGCCCTCTTCCACGCGGGCAAGGCGTCCGCGAGGAATCCCCAGGCGACCTTCCAGGGCCAGCGTCAGGGGCTCGGGGCCGCGGAGGTGATGGGCCACACCGTGGCCTCCGACGGCAAGCCGTTGAAGTTCCCTCTGCCCGTACTGCGCTGAAGGCCGCGCCCTACTCCATGTCGTGGCCCCCGGCTTCGCCGCGCCGCGGGTCACTCCGCCTTCGCAACGTCCTTCTCCAGGCCAACGTTGGTGGAGGCCCGGTTGTAGATGGCCTCGTCCAGCAGCCCCTCCTCACGGGCCACGAGGACGGGCACCAGCATCTGCCCGGTGACGTTGGTCAGCGTGCGCATCATGTCGAGGACGCGGTCGATGGCGAGGAGGTAGCCCAGGCCCTCCAGCGGCAGGCCGGCGGAGCTGAGCACCACCGTGGCCATCACCACGGCGGTGCCGGGCACGCCCGCGGTGCCGAAGCTGCCCAGCACCGAGGCCAGCAGGATGATGAAGTACTGCGACGCCGACAGCTCCAGGCCGAAGTACTGCGCGACGAAGAGCGAGGCGATGGCCGGGTAGATGGCACCGCAGCCATCCATCTTGATGCTGGCGCCCAGCGGCACCGCGAAGGAGGCGTAGTCCTTGTTGACGCCCAGGTTGTGCGTGACGCTGCGCAGGGACACCGGCAGCGACGCGAAGCTGGACGAGCTGACGAAGGCCACCTGCATGCCGGGCGCGGCGCCGCGGAAGAAGCGCAGCGGGTTGAGCCCGTGCGCCAGCAGCAGGCCGCCGTAGACGAAGACGATGTGCAGCGCGCACGCCAGGTACAGCGCGAACACCAGGCGGCCCAGCGGCAGCAGGCGCTCGAAGCCGTAGGTGCCCACGAGCGCGGCGATGAGCCCGAAGGTGCCCAGCGGGGTCAGCTCCAGCACGAAGCGCGTGACTTGAATCATCGCGTCGCTGGCCTCGCGGACCAGCTCGCGCAGGCGGGCTGTCTTCTCGCCCAGCTTGACCAGGGCGAAGCCCAGCAGGCCGGCGAAGAAGATGACCTGGAGGATCTTCCCTCCCGCCAGCGCTGCGAAGGGGTTGGTCGGCACCACGTCGAGCAGCACCTGCATGGGCCCGGGGACGTCGCGCGGCTTGAAGGGCTCCGCGACGTGAAGCTGGCCCACGCCCAGGCCCGGCCTCAGCACGGCGGCGGTGACCAGCCCCACGCCCACCGCCAGCGCCGCGGTGATGGCGAACCAGAGGAACGTCCTGCCGCCCAGGGCGGCCACGCTCTTCTGCCCGTGGAGCGCGGCGACCGCGTTGATGACCGCGAAGAACACCAGCGGCGTGGCGATCATCTTGATGAGGTTGACGTAGAGCGTACCCAGCGGCTGGAACCACGGGCCCGCGGGCTCGCCCACGAGCCATCCGACCACGGCCCCGAGCACGAAGGCCCCGAGCACGCGCTGCCAGAACGGAATACGGAACCAGGCGGAGATGAGCGTCTTCACGAAGGGCACCTCGTCGGCGACCGGCGGACCATAACCAACGGCGCCCGCGCGCGCAGGAGTTCAGCTCCCGCTGGAGCGGCCGAGCTGCTGGAGGAAGGCCGCGGCGGGCCGCTCGCGCTCGTCGACCTCCAGGTGGAAGACATCGGGGCGGGCGTAGTGCCCGCTGGGGTCGAAGTCGAGCCGCGCCCGGATGAGCAGCCCCAGGTCCAGGTCCGCGGTGACAATCCCCTCCTCGTCCCAGAGGGGCCCCGCGAGCACCTCGCCCAGCGGGGAGACGATGACGCTCCCGCCCCGGGACATGACGTGGGGCGCGTCCGCGGGCAGCGGCTCCTCGCGGAGCACCTCTTCCGGGTACATGTCTCGCGTGACGAACTGGTTGCACCCGAGGACGAAGCACCTTCCCTCGCACGCGATGTGGCGCATGGTGGCCTGCCACGCGTCGCGGCTGTCGGCGGTGGGCGCGAGGTAGAAGTCCACGCCCTTGGCGTACATCGCCGCTCGGGCCAGCGGCATGTAGTTCTCCCAGCAGATGAGCCCGCCCATCCGCCCGTGGGGCGTGTCCACCACGGAGAGCGTGCTGCCATCCCCCTCGCCCCAGATGAGCCGCTCGGAGCCGGTGGGCTTGAGCTTCCGGTGCTTCGCCAGCAGCGCGCCGTCCGGCCCGAAATAGAGCTGCGTGCAGTAGAGCGTCCCGCGCGTGACGCGGTCCCGCTCGGTCACGCCGATGGACAGGTACACGCCATGCTCGCGGGCGATGCTCCCCAGGCGCTCGGTGGTGGGACCGGGGACCTCCACGGACTGTTCGTTGTAGCGCTGCCAGAGGCGCCGGCCGGCCTCGGTGCGGCTGCCGACGACGAAGCCGAAGCCCAGCCCCCGCGGATAGGCGGGGATGAATGCCTCCGGGAAGAGGACGAGCCGGGCCCCGTCCCTGGCGGCGCGCGCCGTCCACGACGCCACGCGCTCCAGCGACCCCTCCCGGTCGAAGAGCGCGGGGGCGGCCTGGACGGCGGCGACTCGAAGCGGCTGGGGGCTATCCATGGGGCGGGAGGATAGAGGATTCGTCCCTCCAGGGGCCGCCTGGTCTCCTGCCGGGCGGGCAGGTTCGGTGAATGAAGCCATGAGTCAACCCCGGGGGCCCGGAAGGAAGTGCCCGGAGGCCCTCCCCTTCCGGCCCGAGGAGCGATACACCTGGGGCCCATCATGGCCGAGACCTCTTCGCTCAACATCCCCACTGTCGACCTCGCCGACCTCTCGTCGGAAGACCCGGCCCGCGTCGAGCGCGCCGCGGCGGCGATTCGCGAGGCATTTGGTGTCTTCGGCCTCGTGTACCTGAAGAACCACGGCGTCGACACGCAGGCGCTCAACCGCTTCTACGACGCATTCGCCGCATTCATCGCGCAGCCGGCGGAGGCGAAGAAGCCCTACGGGCGCGCCGACATCTGGTACCAGCGCGGGTGGACGCCTCCGAACACCGAGGTCGCCGTCGCGAGCAACGGCCAGCCGGACTTCAAGGAGTGCTACTTCGTCGCGCCGTACCCGAACGACGAGCAGTCGGCACGGGAGTTCCCGGAGCTGTACCCGGAGAACGTCTGGCCCGCGAACGCGCCCCCGTACTTCCAGGACGGCATCATGCAGCTCGGCCGCTCCCTCCATGAGGCCGGCCTGAAGCTGCTGCGCGGCGCGGCGGTGGCGCTGGGGCTGCCGGAGACGGCTTTCTCGGACGTGTGCCAGCGCGCCCCCCACATCACGCGCGCGCTCCAGTACCTGCCGCTCACCGCCTCGCAGGTGAACACGGACATCGTCTGGGGCGAGGAGCACACGGACTTCAACCTGCTCACCCTGCTGCCCGGGGGACGGTTCCTCGACCCGGACTGCCGCCCGGCGTCCGCCCCCGACAACAAGAGCGGCCTGTACCTCCGCACGCGCGCGACGCCGGAGGCCCCGCAGGGGCAGATGGTGCGCGGCACGGCGCCCGCGGGCTGCATCGTGGCGCAGGTGGGCCAGCAGCTCGAAATCCTCACGGGCGGCACCTTCCTGGCCACGCCCCACGTCATCACCGCGCCCGGAGTGCCCGGCTGGCAGCGCCAGTCCGCCGCGCACTTCATGCACGTCCACACCAGCACGGTGCTCTTCCCCCTGGAGAAGTTCCGCACCCCCGACGCGGTCCGGAACTACGCGCCGCCGGTGCTCGCGGGCACGTACGACATCAAGACGCTCGTGGACATCGGCCTCGCGCCGCCGAGCGCGCTCGACAAGCTGGGCTACCGCCACTACGACCGCCTCAACCGCCAGCGCGCGGGCGCGTAGGGCCGTGTGCCGGCGCCCCCGCCGGCACATGAAACACAAACGCGGACACAAACAAAGACATACGGAAATGACAATGAATGTCAATCATTGCCATTTCTGACTGCATTTGCATTGCCTTTCGGCCGCGCCGCACGCCCCGGGAATTGACTGAAGACGTGTTCATGTAGGCATCGCCCCCCCCCCTGCCCTCGCTCCAGGAGCGGCGCGCGAGCGGCGCGGGTCCCCGGAAAATGGCTGAAGACGTGTTCATGTAGGCATCGCCCCCCTCGGCCACCCTCGAAAACTGGAGGGATGTCAGGGCATGTAGGCACGAACCACCCGACACCTTCACCAGATGGGGACTTCCGGCGCGCCCTGACACCGGAAAAAACTGGCTGAAGACGTGTTCATGTAGGCATTGCCCGGCGAGCTGCGCGGCACCATCGGCCGCTCGCGACTCCAGCTCGCGCGATGGAGCCGGTGCTGGCGCGCCGCTGAGCGTGCTCCCGGGCGCAGCGAACCGGCGGCCGGAGACCTCCCGGCGGCTCCGGATTCACCGCGCGCAAACCTGAATGGTGATTCATAACTCATGCGCCGGATCAAGGCGTGGAGCGTCAAACCCATGGGGTTTCCTTCCACCCCGTCCCAGAGCGCGCATGGCCCTTGCTCCAGGGGCGGCAAAGGCGCCTAATCCGGCCCCATGAAATTCCTGCGAGATCTCCGCTCGGTCCTGAACCTGACCGTCCTGGTCGCCGGACTCGGCTACTTCGTCGACCTCTTCGACATCACGCTGTTCGGCGTGGTGCGCGTCGCGTCGCTCAAGGACATCGGCATCACCGACCCGGCGCAGATCCTCCAGAAGGGCGTGTTCATCTACAACGCCCAGATGGTGGGGATGATGGTCGGCGGGCTCCTGTGGGGCGTGCTCGCCGACAAGCGCGGGCGCCTGTCGGTGATGTTCGGCTCCATCCTCCTCTACTCGTTCGCCAACCTGGCCAACGCCTTCGCCTGGGACGTGACGACCTACGCGCTCTGCCGGTTCCTGGGCGGTGTCGGCCTCGCGGGCGAGCTGGGCGCGGCCATCACCCTGGTCGCCGAGTCCCTCCCGAAGGAGAAGCGCGGTCTGGGCACCACCATCGTCGCGACGCTCGGCATGCTCGGCATCGTCGCGGCGGCCTTCGTCGGTCAGCACCTGACCTGGAAGACGGCCTACATCACCGGCGGAGTCATGGGCATCGCGCTCCTGTTCGCGCGCTTCAAGGTCTCCGAGTCCGAGCTGTTCACCAAGAAGACCGACCCGTCCCGCGCCAACCCCTTCCTCCTCCTGCAAGGGGGCCGCTTCCTCAAGTACGTCTGCTGCATCCTCATCGGCGTGCCCATCTACTTCACCACGGGCGTCCTCTTCACCTTCTCGCCCGAGCTGACCGCCGGCCTGGGCGTCACCGGCACGGTGACGGCGGGCAACGCCATCCTCTACGGCTCCATCGGCCTGACGCTGGGCGACCTGCTGGCGGGCCTCGTCAGCCAGGCGCTCAAGAGCCGCAAGCGCGCGGTGGGGCTGAACCTCACCGTCGGCCTCGGGCTGATGCTCGTCTACGTCCTCGTGCCGGGGCTCACGAGCACCGCCGTCTACGTCCTGTGCTTCTTCCTGGGCATCTCCGTGGGCTACTGGGCCGTGCTCATCACGATGGCGGCAGAGCAGTTCGGCACCAACATCCGCGGCACGGTGGCGACGACGGTGCCCAACTTCGTGCGTGGTTCGGCCGCCATCGCGGCCAGCGGCGTGGCCTGGCTGAAGGGCTCGCAGGGCTTGAGCATGGGGACCGCGGCCTTCCTGGTGGGCAGCCTCTGCTTCGGACTGGCCCTCCTCGCGCTCCTGAAGCTCGAGGAGACCTTCCACCGCGACCTGGACTACGAGGAGACCGCCGCCAGCCCCCAGGCGGCCCAGTCGCCCTCGCACTCCAGCACCTGAGGCCCGCGCCTCGGGCCATGGGCCAGGGTCGCGCCCGAAAACCGACTTTCAGCCCCGACGGGGTTGCACCAGGATTAGGTGAATGACTAACAACGCGCCCATGGCCTCCCCTGCCCTCCGTCCCATCCAGAAGGTGCTGTGCGCCAACCGCGGTGAGATTGCCATCCGCGTCTTCCGAGCCTGCAACGAGCTCGGCATCCGGACCGTCGCCATCTACAGCGACGAGGACCGGACCCACGAGCACCGCCACAAGGCGGACGAGGCGTACCTCGTGGGCCGCGGCAAGCGCCCGGTGGAAGCCTACCTGGGCATCGACGAAATCCTCGACGTGGCCGAGCGGGCCGGCGTGGACGCCATCCACCCGGGCTACGGCTTCCTGTCGGAGAACGCCGACTTCGCCGAGGCGTGTGAGCGGCGCGGCATCCGCTTCATCGGCCCGCGCTCGCCGGTGGTGCGGACCATGGGCGACAAGGTGGCCGCGAAGGAGCTGGCCCGGAAGGTGGGCGTGCCGGTGGTGCCCGGCGTCACCCTGGAGGGCGATGACGCGAAGGTGCTGGAGCAGGCGCGCGCCTTCTTCGCCCAGCACGGCGGCCCCATCCTGGTGAAGGCGGCGCACGGCGGCGGCGGCCGCGGCATGCGCGTGGTGCGCGAGGCGGCGGAGCTGGAGTCCGCGCTCGCCTCCGCGCGCTCGGAGGCGAAGAGCGCCTTCGGCTCCTCGGCGGTGTTCCTGGAGAAGTTCCTGGAGAAGGTGCGCCACATCGAGGTGCAGCTCCTGGGGGACCTGCACGGCAACCTCGTGCACCTGCACGAGCGCGACTGCTCGGTGCAGCGCCGCCACCAGAAGGTCATCGAGATTGCCCCCGCCCCCAACCTGTCCGCCCAGCTCCGGGCCGCCATCTGCGACGCGGCGGTGCGGCTGGCGCGTGAGGCGGGCTACTCCAGCGCGGGCACGGCCGAGTTCCTCGTCGCCGGCGACACCTTCTACTTCATCGAGTGCAACGCGCGGCTCCAGGTGGAGCACACCGTCACCGAGCAGGTGACGGGCGTGGACCTGGTGCAGAGCCAGATCCGCATCGCGGAGGGGTACCGGCTGGACTCGCCCCAGGTGGGCATCCCCTCGCAGGAGGCCATCGTCCCGCGTGGCTACGCGGTGCAGCTGCGCGTCACCACCGAGGATCCGGCCAACAACTTCATGCCGGACGCGGGCGTCATCACCGCCTGGCGCGCCGCCACGGGCTTCGGCATCCGGCTGGATGGCTCCAACGGCTATACGATGGCGCACATCTCGCCCTACTACGACTCCATGCTGGTGAAGGTCATCGCCTACGCGCCGACCTTCGAGGGCGCGGTGATGAAGGGCCAGCGCGCGCTGCGCGAGTTCCGCATCCGCGGCGTGAAGACGAACCTGCCCTTCCTGGAGAACGTGCTGCGGCACCCGGCCTTCCAGTCCGGCCAGACGTACACCCGCTTCATCGACGAGACGCCGGAGCTCTTCCAGCTGGAGCCCCGGAGGAACAGGGCCAGCAAGCTGCTCCAGTACCTGGGCGACGTCATCGTCAACGGCCACCCCACCATCAAGAAGCAGCAGCGGCTCAAGCCCACCCAGTTCCTGGAGCCTCGCCTGCCGGTGACGCCGCCCGGCCCCGTGCCGCGCGGCACCGCGCAGATTCTGGCGGAGAAGGGGCCCCGGGGGCTCGCCGAGTGGGTGCTCGCGCAGAAGCGCGTGCTGCTCACCGACACCACCATGCGTGACGCGCACCAGTCGCTGCTGGCCACGCGCATGCGCACGCGGGACATCCTCCGCGTGGCGCCGGCCACCGCGCACCTGGCGTCCGACCTCTTCAGCCTGGAGGCCTGGGGCGGCGCCACGTTCGACACCGCGTACCGCTTCCTCAACGAGGACCCGTGGGCCCGCCTGCGCGCGCTGAAGGCCGCCGCGCCCAACCTGCTGCTGCAGATGCTCCTGCGCGGCGCCAACGCCGTGGGCTACACCAGCTACCCGGACAACGTGGTGGAGGCCTTCATCGACGAGGCGGCCGAGGCGGGCGTGGACGTCTTCCGCATCTTCGACAGCCTCAACGACCTGGGCAGCATGGAGGTGTCCATCCGCCGCGTGCTCCAGACGGGCAAGGTGGCGGAGGTGGCCATCTGCTACACGGGCGACGTTCACAACCCCAAGCGCAAGAAGTACACGCTGGACTACTACGCGGACCTGGCCAGGCGCATCGAGGACTCGGGCGCGCACTTCCTGTGCATCAAGGACATGGCGGGGCTGCTGCGCCCGCGCGCCGCGGCCATGCTGATGGAGCGGCTGCGCGAGGTGACGCGCCTGCCCATCCACCTCCACATGCACGACACCGCGGGCAACGGCATCGCCAGCTACCTGGAGGCGATAGAGCACGGCGTGCACATCGTCGACGTGGCGCTCGGCAGCATGGCGGGCCTCACCAGCCAGCCCAGCATGAACGCGCTGGTCAGCGCCCTGCGCGGCCACCCGCGCGAGACGGGGCTGGCCAACGCGCGCCTGCAGCCGCTGGCCAACTACTGGGAGGACGTGCGCGAGTACTACGCCCCCTTCGAGAGCGGCCTCAAGAGCACGACGAGCGAGGTCTACTACCACGAGATTCCGGGCGGCCAGTACTCCAACCTCCGGCCCCAGGTGGCGGAGATGGGGCTGCTGGGCCGGTGGAACGACGTGAAGGACGCCTTCGCGCTGGTGAACGTGCTGGTGGGCGACATCCCCAAGGTGACGCCCTCGTCGAAGATGGTGGGTGACTTCGCCATCTTCCTCCTGAAGAACGACCTCGCGGTCCGCGGCGCGGACCTGCCCGAGAGCGCGGCGCTCACCAAGGCGAAGCTCATCGCCGAGGCCCCCCGGCTGGACTTCCCGTCCAGCGTGGTGGGCTACTTCCGGGGTGAGCTGGGCCAGCCGCCCGGCGGCTTCCCGGAGGACCTGCGCGCCGCGGTGCTCAAGGGCCTGCCGCGCGTGGAGGGACGGCCCTCGGGGAGCATGCAGCCGCTGGACCTGGACGCGCTCCAGCGAGAGCTGTCCCAGAAGGCCGGCCACCCACTCACCCGCGTGGACGCCATCTCCAGCGCGCTCTACCCGCGCGTCATGGCCGGCTACCTGGAGGACCAGGCGAAGTACGAGGACGTGTCCATCCTCGACACGCCCAACTACTTCTACGGCATGGAGGTGGGCCAGGAGATCTGGGTGGAGCTGGAGCCGGGCAAGACGCTGGTCATCAGCCTGTCCGCGGTGGGCGAGCCGGACGAGGACGGCTGCCGCACCGTCTACTTCGCGCTGAACGGGCACAACCGCTCGGTGCTGGTGCGGGATCGCAGCCGGGCGGCGAAGGTGGAGGCCCGCCGTCAGGCGGACCGCGGCAACCCGAACCACGTCGCGGCGAGCATGCCGGGCACCGTCATCGCGCTGCACGTCAAGCCGGGTGCGCGCGTGGAGGCCGGCGCGCCGCTCGTCACGCTGGAGGCGATGAAGATGGAGACGGTGGTGCGCGCCCCGCGTGCGGGCACCGTGGCGGAGGTCATCCCCGCGCTCAAGGCAGCCGTGCAGGGAGGGGATCTGCTCGCGGTGCTCCAGTAGCCGGGCTGCACGGCGTCCGGAGTGGGCCGGGCGAAGGAGATGCGGGGACACACCGCGGCACCCGGACGCGAGAGGTGTGCACCGGACCGCACGACTCCGTGCAGCCTGCTTCACGCGCGCGTGACGATTCCCGGCCGAGGCGTGTCTGGCGCCGTGCTTGCACTCCACCCGGCATGCACTTCGACATCCGGACCCGACGACGCACCCTCGTGAGCACGTGGATGAAACGCGCCTCCGTGCTCCTGCTGCTCCTGGCCCTGCCCGCCTCGGCCCAGCCCTCCAACCCCGCCTTCGCCAGCGAGGCGCCTGTCGCGGCTCCGGAGCGCCCATCCCGGGCGGCACGCCTCAGCGCCGAGATGGGAGGAGGCACCCTCACCGCGCTGGGGCTGGGGCTCGCGGGGGCCCTGGCCGGAGGACTGGTGGGCCTGGCGGTGTGCGGTGCGGGAAGCTCCGGGGCCTTCGACCTCTCGGGGGCCTGTCCCGCCCTCGGCGCGGGCGTGCTGGGCGGCGCGGGCGTGCTGGTGGGCCTGCCACTGGGCGTCACGTGGGGGGGCCAGTGGGCGGGAGGCAACGGACGCTTCTCGGGGGCCTTCGCCGGACTGGGCGTGTCGCTCGCCTCGTCGGGGACCGCGTTCCTGCTGGGAGGCGACGACGTGGGGACGGCGCTGCTCATCGCCGCGCCCCTCTTCTCCGCGGTGGGCTACGAGCTGACCGACTCCGCGCCCGAGAGCCCGGCGTCCTTCACGGTGACGCCCACCGTCTCCATGGACTCGCGCGGCCCGGGGCTCGGGCTGCGGGGACGGTTCTGACCTCCGGGGCCGTGGAAGGGCGGGAGGCGCGTGTGGAAGACTCGCGCCATGTCACTTGCGCCGCGTGAAGACATCGAGAGCGAGGTCCGGCGCCTGTGCGAGCAGGGCCAGCACGCGCGCGCGGCAGAGGCCGCCATCCGTGGCTACGGCCCCGAGGTCTTCGGCGTGCTGATGGCCACGCTCCGCGACGAGCCGGCGGCCGAGGAGGTGTTCTCCCTCTGGAGCGAGCGCCTGTGGCTCGGCCTCGCGAGCTTCACGTGGGCCTGCTCCCTGCGCACGTGGGTGTATGTCCTGGCGCGCAACGCCTCCACCGACTTCCACCGGCGGGAGCGCTTCCGCGAGAAGCTGGCCCAGCCGTTCCCCGACTCCGACGCCATCTCCCGCATCGCGGAGCAGGTGCGCTCGGAGACACGGCCCTACCTGCGCACGGACGCCAAGGACCGGCTGACCGCGCTGCGCGAGCGCCTGCCTCCGGAGGACCGCGAGCTGCTCGTGCTGCGCCTGGACCGGCGGCTGGAGTGGAAGGACCTGGCGCTCGTCATGCTGGGACAGGCGGACGTGGCGGCGGACGTGCTGGCCCGCGAGTCCCAGCGGCTGCGCAAGCGCTTCCAGCTCCTCAAGGACGAGCTGGTCGAGCTGGGCCGGCGCGAGGGCCTGTTCCAGCCGGAGTGAGCGGGCCGCCTGGAGCCCTCACCGTGGCGCCTGGGACCGCGGCGTCATCAGGTCGGCCATCCGCTCCGGCGCCTGGATGCCGCGCTCCCGCATCTCCCGGTCCGCGGCCTCCACCAGCGCCTGCCCCGGCGCCCCGCCCAGAGCCTCCCCGCGACGGCGGCGGATGATGGCCGCCAGCTGCAGCATCCCCTGCTCCGCCGTCACCGCCTCCGCGTCTGCCAGCAGCCGGAGCGCGTCCTCACGCCGCCCACCGCGCGACGCGAGGGTGGCCCGGAGGACTCGCGCCAGCGCATGGGCCCAGGGAATGCTCTCACGCTCCAGGGCCCGCGCGGCCCGGAACGCCACGCGGCCCGCCGCCGCGCCATCGAGCGTGGGCGTGGCCAGCGCCGCCAGCGCATGGATGTAGCGAAGCTCGACGCGCAGCAACTGCATGCGTAGGAGGCCGGAGCGCACCACCATGGGCTGGCGCCGCCGGGCCAGCTCCCAGGCCACGGCCCCCTCCCCACGGTAGAGGGCGATGCGGAGCCGCGCCATCGCCTCCCGCTCATGCGAGAGGCGGAAGCCCCGATGCGACGACGGAGCCTCGGAGGAGCGCACCAGCGCCCAGGCTTCTTCCGGCGCGTCGGCGGCGAGCCGCACCAGGATGCCCGTTGACGTCCGGACCATGGCGTCGAAATACCGGTGCCCCCGCCCGCGCACGTCGGCCAGCAGCGCGGGCACCGTCTCCGCGAGCCGCGCCACCTCGCCCATGTGCCACAGGCAGTGCGCCCGCTGCATGCGCGCGAAGTCCAGCTCCCAGGACGCATCGGCGCAGCGCGCCTGGAGGAGCGCCTCGGCCTGACGCATGAGCGACTCCGCGCGGGCCCAGGCCCCCTGGTGCAGGGCGGCCATGCCCTGACCAATCCAGGCCCACGCGCGCGCATGAGGCTGTCGCGACTGCTCCGCCAGCTCCGAGGCCTGCCTCAGCAGGCGCTCCAGCTCCCGGTGCGACCCGTCCCCGCGCATGCCCCGCATGATGGCGTGCAGCGACAGCCCTCGCGAGGCGCGGTACGCATCTCCCGAGCGGAGGGCCAGCTCCAGGTGGCGCGAGCGGAAGTCCGCGGCGGCCACGGGGTCCACGATGCTGAGGCCCAGCGCGGCGGACCAGCAGACGTCGATGCGCAGCCGCTCCTCCACCGGGAGTTCCCCGGACACCCGGGGCTGGAACGCCGTGCCGCGCACCCGCAGGCGCAGCTCGCGCAGCACCGCGCCCACGGCCGAACCCACGGCCGTGCGGGATGGCGCCAGGCCCACGTCCTCCGATACACGGGTCAGCACGTCGAGCCCCTCGCCGGTGTACCCACCCAGCAGGAGCTGCTCCATGGCCCGGTGCCGCCACGGCAGGGCCCGCGCGGGCTCCGCGCCCTCCGCTGCCTCCAGCCATGCCAGCGCGGCTTCTCTCGGGCGGCCCGCGCTGGCCAGTGCCTCGCCCAGCCGGGCCGTG
Organism: Myxococcus sp. RHSTA-1-4; assembly: GCF_020037125.1. Classification (GTDB taxonomy): domain Bacteria; phylum Myxococcota; class Myxococcia; order Myxococcales; family Myxococcaceae; genus Myxococcus. The sequence goes on along the minus strand of NZ_JAIQDG010000007.1, from coordinate 93,757 downwards.
AGCGCGCGGGTCTCCTCCGGGCCTGGAGTCCCGAGCGACAGCGCCTCGCGGTAGAGCCGGGCCGCGCGCTCGAAGGCGAGCACCTCGTGCGCCCGCGTCGCCGCCTCCACCGCGTACCGGGCCGCCTTCTCCAGGCACCCGGCCTCGCGGAAGTGGAGCAGGAGCTGCTCGGCCCTCGCGTGCCCACTCGCCTCCAGCGACAGCGCGAGCCCGAGGTGCCGTTCCCGCCGTGCCTCGGCCGGAAGCCGCGCCGCCACCGCCTCGCGGACCCGGTCGTGGTACGGCAGCAGTTCCTCCAGTCCGTCCCGCCAACGCACGCGCACCAGGTTGCCCGCGCGCAGGTGCGCGAGCGCCGGCAGCTCCCGCGCGCGCTCGCTGTCGAATGCCGCGCGCGCGGCGCTCTCGCGCGGCAGGGGCTGGCCCGCCAGCGAGACGACCTCCATGAGCCGCCGGGCCGGCTCTGGCAGCCGCTCCACCCGGGCGAGGATGAGCGCGTCCAGCATGGAGAGCCCGGCCTCACCGGAGCGCTCCGGAAGCAGCCCGGCATCTTCCCGCGACAGCCGCGCCAGCTCCGTGATGAGGAACGGGTGGCCCTGCCCCTCCGCCGCCAGCGTGGGCACGAGCGTCACCGGCGCCCCCGAATCCCCGAGCAGCGTCCTCGCCAGGCGCTCCGCCTCCTCCGGGCCCAGGGCGCCCAGCGCGATGTCGCGCACCTCCAGCCCCGAGCCCGCCGCGCCCCTCAGCGCGGACAGGAGCCCCGCCAGCACCCGGCTCGTCTCCAGCTCGTCCCCCCGGTACGTGGCCACCAGGAGCAGCGGCGGCGCGTCCGGAGGCAGGAGCACCTCCAGGAGGAAGGCCGCGCTGTCCGGGTCGCCCCACTGGATGTCGTCGAGGAAGAGCACCAGCTCCCCCCGCCGCGCCAGGGCGTGGAGCAGCTCGCGCAGCGCGCGCGCACCACGCCGCCGCGCCTCCTGCGGCTCCACCGCCTCGTCGTCGCGGGAGACCTCGCGAAGCAGCGGAGGAAGCTGCCGCAACACCGGGAAGAGGCGCGCCAGCGAGGCCAGGTCCGCCGGCAGCAGCGCGTCCAGCTCCGCGCCGGGCACCGCGTGCAGGTGGCGGCAGAGCGCGTCCAGGAGGCTGTCGAGCAGCTTGTAGGGCACCGACTCCTGCTCGAAGCAGCGGCCGGTGAGCACCACCCGCCGCGAGTCCGCCTCACCGCCCGGGTCCGCCAGGAAGCGGTGCACCAGCGCGCTCTTGCCGATGCCGGACGGCCCCCGCACCAGGGCCACCACCGTCCGTCCCTCGCGCGCTGTCGCGAGCGCGTCGCCGAGCTGGCGCAGCGGCCCCTCACGGCCGATGAACGGCCCACCCCCACGCAGGGGCACCTCGTCCCGGGGACGCACCACGCGGCTTCCCGCGTGGTTCGAGAGCCGCTCCCGCACCTCCCCGCCCGTGGGCCGCTGTCCGGGCTCGGGAGCCAGCAGCGCCAGGCACAGTGCCTCCAGGTCCTCGGGCACGTCCGGCGCGAGCACGCGCGGAGGAACGGGCCTTCCATCAGCGCCGCGCGGAGTGTCCGCGGGCAGCCGGCCGGTGAGCACCTCGTAGAGCATCACCCCCACGGCGTACCAGTCCGCGGCGGGACCGATGGAGCGCGACGCGGCCTGCTCCGGCGCCATGTACCGGGGCGTCCCCGCCGCCAGCGCCTCGCGCGGGCCTCCGGTGATGTCCATCACCAGGCCGAAGTCGAGCAGCACGACGCGGTCCTCGTCCGTCACCATGACGTTCGAGGGCTTGATGTCCCGGTGCAGCTTCCCCGCGCCGTGCAGGAAGTCGAGCCCGTCCGCGAGCTGCCACAGCAGCCCGCGCAGCCGCTCCATGTCGAAGCCCGGGGTCCGCTCCCGGGGCGTCGGCACGCAACGGGTGAAGCGCTGTCCCTGGATGCGCTCCATGGTGAAGAACCACGCGTCCCCTTCCGAGAACAGCTCGTAGAGCTGCACCAGGTTCGGATGGGTGAGGCCCGCGAGCGCGCGGAACTCCTGCTTGAAGAGGAGCAGCGCGTGCGCGTCCGCGCGCCGCAGCCACTTGAGCGCCACCGCCGCGCCGCGCTTGTGGTCCAGCGCCTCGTACACCGTGCCGAAGCCTCCGGCTCCGAGCTGCTCGCGGAGCGAGAACCGCTCGGAGCGCCATGGCGCGGCAAGCACGCTCGGTCTCAGCTCGGGAGCGCGGGCCACCTCCCGCAGGAAGGCGAGCGACGGAGATGTCCCCGAAGAGGACTCCCCACTGACGGGCCCAGGGTCGGCCCCGGCCTCCGCCACCCGCTCGTCGCTCATGCCTCACACTCCCAGTCCCTGCTCGCCTGCTCGCAGCCGCAGTGTCAGGAAAAGAGACGTGCGGTGGAAGGACCCTTGAGAGTTGGCTCGTGAGCAGGCGGGCCCACACGAGGCGTGGATGGGCGTGGGCGGCGATGTACAGTCGTGAACATGAGTCCTCAGCGGCCCGGGGGGGGCCCCGGCTCCGACGGCCCCGAAGAAACGCTCACCCTGGGGGCGCCCGCCCCCGGGCCGCGTCCGGACTCCGCGCGCCCTTCCGGGAACACCCTCGCGGGCTCGAGCCGCCAGGGGGCCATCGCCTCGCCGCCTCCGGGGCGGGTGCTGGCGGAGCGCTACACCGTCCTGAACCTGCTGGGACATGGCGGGTTCGGCCTCGTCGTCTCGGCCTATGACGTCCGGCTGAACCGGCGCGTGGCCCTCAAGCTGCTGCGCCCCGTCTGGAGCCTCGACGAGGACGACGCCGGCCAGGTGCGCCTCCTGCGGGAGGCCCAGGCCATGGCCCAGCTCAACCACCCCAACGTGGTGCACGTCTACGACTCGGGGCGGCTGGAGGACGACTCGGTCTTCATCGCCATGGAGTACGTGGAGGGGCGGACGTTGCAGCAGTGGCTGAAGCAGCAGCCCCGCCCCTGGCGAGAGGTGCTGAAGGCCTTCCTGGAAGCGGGCCGGGGCCTGGCGGCGGCGCATGACGCGGGGCTGGTGCACCGCGACTTCAAGCCGGAGAACGTGCTGGTCGGCGAGGACGGGCGCGTCCGGGTGACGGACTTCGGCCTGGCGCAGGCCGCGCACGGCTCGGAGGCCGCACCGGAGGCCGCGCCGCGCCCGCTGCCCAGGACGTGGACGGAGCCGCTCACCGAGTCCGGCAAGGTGGTGGGCACGCCGCGCTACATGGCCCCCGAGCAGCTCCAGGGCCGCGCCGTCGACGCGCGCAGCGACCTGTACGCCTTCTGCGTGGCCCTGTACGAGGGCCTCTACGGTGCGCGGCCCTTCGCGGGCGACACCTTCGGCGCCATCCTCGACGCCCGCCTCGACGAGCGCATCATCCCTCCTCCCCCCGAGAGCGAGGTCCCCGCCTGGGTGGCACGGGCGACGCTGCGCGGGCTCAAGACGGACCCGCTCCAGCGCCCGGGCTCCATGCGCGAGCTGCTCCACGAGCTGGAGGACGACCCGGAGCAGCGGCGGCGGGCCCGGCTGCGCGCGGGGGTGCTCGCGGCGGGAGGGGCCCTGCTGCTGGTGACGGCCGTCTGGGGCTGGCTGCGCCAGGAGGCGCCCGCGTCTCCCTGCGTCGGCATGGAGGGGCGGCTGGCGGGAGTCTGGGACGCGCGGCTCCGGGACCGGCTGGAAGAGGTCATGGTGGGTACGGGCCTGCCCGAGGCGAAGGACACCTTCGGGCGCGTGTCCCGGCTGCTGGACACGTACGCGCAGGGGTGGGTGAAGCAGCGGGCGGAGGCGTGCGAGCAGGCCCGCCAGGAGTGGGCGGAGCAGTCCCACCGGCTGGCGGCGCTGCGGGAGTACTGCCTGGAGCGGCGGCGCGGCCAGCTCGGCGCGCTCACGGAGCTGCTCGTCAAGGCGCCGGACCCGACGCTGGTGGGCCGGGCGGTGCAGGCCGTGCAGTCGCTGCCGGCCCTGAGCGGCTGCGCGGACGCGCGCCTGCTCACCGCCGAGGTACCCCCTCCGGAGGACCCGGAGGTCCGCGCCCGCGTCGAGTCCTTCCAGCGCGAGGAGGACCGGCTGGAGGCCCTCCACCGCGCGGGACAGTACAAGGAGGGCCTGGCGTTCGCGGAGGAGCTGCGGCCCCGGGTGAAGTCGCTGGGCTACCCGCCCTTGCAGGGCAGGTTCCTCTACTGGCACGCGCTGCACCTGGACGGAGCCGGTGACTACAAGGGCGCCGAGTCCGTGCTGCGCGAGGCGCTGGTGCTGGCGGCGCAGGGCCGGGACGCGATGCTGGAGACCCAGGCGTGGAGCCTCCTCGTCACGGAGGTGGGCGTGCGGCAGGCCCGCTACGCCGAGGCCCTCTGGCTGGAGCTGCCGCTGATGGCCTCGGCGGAGCGCCTCGGTGACGACGCGCTCCTCGCCCTGGCCCTGGAGACCCTGGGCAACGTGCGCTGGCTGACCGGCGACCCCGTCCTCAGCCTCGGGTACTACGAGCGCGCGCTGGCCCTCATGGAGAAGGGCGCGGCCGAGGAGAACCTCGGCCTGGCGCAGCTGCACAACGGCCTGGGCAACGTGCTCATGGACCAGGGGCGGTACGCGAAGGCCCGCGAGCACTTCGAGCGGGCCCTGGCCATCAAGCAGCGGCTGCTCGGCGACGAGCACCCCACCATCGCCGTGACGCTCAACAACCTGGGCATCATCCACGAGGAGCTGGGCGAGTACACGGAGGCCCAGGCCCGGCACGAGCGCGCCCTCGCGCTGCGGCGCGCGCTGCTCGGGCCCGAGCACCCCATGGTGGCCTCCTCGCTCACCAACCTGGGCGACGTCCTCCTGGCCCAGGGACGCCTGGACGCGGCGCTGGAGCACCACGAGCGGGCCCTCGCGCTGAAGCAGAAGACGCTGGGCCCGGACCACCCCAGCGTCGCCACCTCGTACACCAGCCTCGGCGAGGTGCTGGCCGCCCTGGAGCAGCATGAGCGGGCGCGGGAGCACTTCGAGCGCGCGCTCGGCCTGCGTGAGAAGGTGCAGGGCTCCGACCCCATGGACACCGCGGAGGTGTCCGCGCTGCTCGGCCTGACGTGGGTGCACCTGGGCCGGTGGGACGAGGCCCTGCGCCACCTCCAGCGGGCCCGCGACACGGGGGAGAAGGTGGAGTCCTCGGACCCGAGGGTGCTGGCGCTCGCGCGCTTCGGGCTGGGTGAGCTGCACCTGGCCCGTGGCCAGCCCGCCGCGGCCGTGCCGCTCCTCGAGCGCTCGCTGGAGCACATCCCCGTGCGCGCTCGCGCCGACGCCCGATGGGCCCTGGCCCGGGCCCTGTGGGACACGGGCACCGGACGTCCGCGCGGCCGGGAGCTGGCCACGCAGGTCCAGGAGCACTACCGCCGGGTGGGCCAGGAGCGGAAGGCAACGAGGGTGTCCCAGTGGCTGCTGTCACACCCTGGCGCCATTGCGTCCGACACCGGCCAGGACGACGGTGTAGGCTCCAGGTGAAGACCGCGGCCCCGGGACTTTCGATGCAGCAAAAAATCTCCGACGACATGTCACAGACGGCGGAGCACTCGCAGGGCCGGGAGGCTCCCGCCTCGCGAGTGATGCCCGTCCTGACAGTCGTCTCCCACCCCCAGCCCCAGCGCATCGGCGAGCGGCTGGTGCTGGAGATGCTGGCCACCTCCGGAAGGACGGCGTCCCTGTCACGCAACGCCCCGGAGTTCTCCCGTCCCGGGGGACTGGTGACGCAGCCGCTGGGGGACCCGTTCGTCAGCCGCACACCCATCCAGTTCGAGCCCGGAGCCAGGGGGCACCTCCAGCTGCGGGTGCCGGAGAATGGAACCCGGGTGTGGGTGGCGGATGAGCCCGTCCAGGGCGTGCGCGAGTTCTCACCCGAGGAGCTGCAGGCGGGTGTGCCGCTGGTGCTCGCCGAGCGCGTGGTGTTGCTGCTCCACCTGACGTCGTCCTCCCGTGAGTCCCCGCCGGACGGCCTGGGCCTCGTGGGCCAGTGCGAGGGCATCCGCCAGGTGCGCGAGGACATCTCGCGCGTGACCGACCTCGACGTCCCCGTGCTCATCCGGGGCGAGACGGGCACCGGCAAGGAGCTGGTGGCGCGCGCCATCCACGACCGGGGGCCGCGCCGCGCCGGCCCCTTCGTCAGCGTCAACCTGGGCGCGCTCTCGAAGGAGCTGGTGGCCGCCGAGCTCTTCGGCGCCCAGCGCGGCGCGTACACCGGGGCCACGAAGGACCGCGAGGGCTTCTTCCGCGCCGCCCACGGCGGCACGCTCTTCCTCGACGAGGTGGGCGAGGCCCCGCCCGAGGTGCAGGCCGCGCTGCTGCGCGTGCTGGAGACGGGCGAGGTGTACCCGGTGGGAGGCCACACCCCGGTGCCCGTGGACGTGCGGCTCGTCTCCGCCACGGACTCCGACCTGGAGGAGCGCATCCAGGAGCGGCTCTTCAAGGCACCGCTGCTGCACCGGCTGGCCGGCTTCGAAATCCACATGCCCCCGCTGCGCGAGCGCCGCGAGGACATTGGCCCGCTCTTCCTCCATTTCGCCCGGCAGGAGCTCCAGGGACTGGATGGAGTGGAGCGGCTGTCGTCCTCGGACCCGCGCGCGGAGCCCTGGCTGCCCGCGTCGCTGGCGGTGCGGCTGGTGCGCTACGGCTGGCCGGGCAACGTGCGCCAGCTTCGCAACGTCGTCCGGCAGCTCGTCATCGGCAGCCGGGGCCTGCCGCACCTGCGCGTGGACGCCCGGCTGGAGCAGACGCTGGACTCCGACGCCATGCCCGTGCCCGGCGGGGCCCCTGCTCCGTCCGCCGCCGTCCCCACCCCGCCCGAGACGAAGCCCCAGCGGCGCAAGCCCTCCGAGGTGACGGAGCAGGAGCTGCTGGAGGCCCTGCGCGCCTGCTCGTGGGACCTCAAGGCCACCGCGGACTGGCTGGGCATTCCGCGCCCCTCCGTCTACGTCCTCATCGACAGGAGCTCGCTGCTGCGCACCGCGAGAGACTTGAGCCCGGAGGAAATCACCGCCTGCTTCCATGACTGCGGGGGGGACCTGGACAAGATGGTGCAGCGGCTGGAGGTCTCCAAGCGCGCGCTCCAGCGCCGCCTGCGGGAGCTGGGGCTGGGCAGCGCCTGAGACGGGGCACTCAGGCTCCGGCCGCCTCGTGCTCGCGGCACAGCAGCAGGCTGTCCTCGCGTGAGAGCGGCTCCTCCGTGAGGCCACAGCGGAAGCGTCCCGGCCCCTCGCGCCGGAAGTGTCTGCAGGTGGCGCACGCGCCGAAGCTCCGCTGGGCGTTCGCGGACTGCAGCGAGCGCAGCAGCCCGGTGAGCGCCTCCTCGAGCGCCCTGCCCCCTTCCGGCAGCCCGCCCAGCACCTGGCCGAAGAGCGCCGGCGGGAGCGCCTCGTCCAGCACCGCGCGCCCCGCGTCCGTCAGGAACAGGTGGACGACGCGGCGGTCCTCGGTGCTGGCCTCCTTGCGCAGGAGCCCCTTCTCCTCCAGCAGCAGCAGCGTCTGGGACACCGTGCCCTTGGTGAGCCCCAGGTACTCCGTCAGCGCGGCGGGCGTGTTGCTGTAGCGGTTGCACGACTGCAGGTAGCGCAACGCCTGCAGGTGCACCGGCTGGAGCCCATGCCGCAACCCCGCCGCCCGCTCCTCCGTGCGGAGCAGGTTCCCGATGCGCTCGAGCAGTGCGTAGAGACGGTCGACGGCCACGAAGCAGAAGGTATCGGGGCGATACCGACTTGACAAGAGCAGGGGGGCCGGCGCATTTAGTATCGAGTCGATACCACATCGACGTGCCACCCAACCCGCTGTCCCGGAGTCCCGTCATGACCACGCCCACCATCGCCCCCGTCACCCCCGCCAACACGCCGGCCGCGTCCGAGCCCACGCTCGCCGCCCTGAAGGCGAAGTTCGGCGGTGTTCCGAAGATGTTCGCCACCTTCGCCCACTCGCCCGCGGCGCTGAATGCGGTGGCGGGCTACTTCAACGCCATGGGCGAGGCGAAGCTGTCGCCGCGCACGCAGGAGGCCATCGCCATCGCGGTGGCGGAGCTCAACCACTGCACCTACTGCCTGTCCGCCCACACGGCGCTGGCGAAGGGGCTCGGGGTGAAGGCGGATGAGCTGAGCGGCTTCCGCGGTGGCCGCTCGCCGGACTCGCGCGAGCAGGCCATCCTGGACCTGGCCGTGGCCATCGCCCGCACGCGCGCCGCCGACGTGGGCCCGCAGCTCGCCCAGGCGCGCAAGGCCGGGCTGAGCGACGCGGAACTGGTCGAGGTGGTGGCCGCCGTCGCGCAGAACGTGCTCACCAACTACCTCAACGTCGTGGCCGGCACCGAGGTGGATTTCCCCCGCGTGGGCTGAGCGGCGCGCACGTCCACGAACGTGACATACCCCGGAGCGCCACCTCGCACGGGCGGCGCCCCGGGAGTGCTCAGTCGCGCAGATAGTGGCACGTGTACCCGCCGGGGTTCTTCACCAGGTAGTCCTGGTGGTACGCCTCGGCGGGGGTGAACTCACCGGCGGGGGCAATCTGCGTGACGACGGGACGGGGCCACTTGCCGGATGCGTTGACGCGGGCCTTCACCTCCTCCGCCACGCGGCGCTGCTCCTCGGACAGGTAGAAGATGGCCGAGCGGTACTGGGTGCCCACGTCGTTGCCCTGGCGGTTGAGCGTCGTCGGGTCATGCATGCGGAAGAACCACTTCTCCAGCAGCGTCTCGTAGCTCAGCACCTTCGGGTCGAACACGACGCGCACCGACTCCGCGTGCCCGGTGTCACCCGAGCTCACGTCTTCGTACGTGGGGCTCTTGAAGGCGCCGCCGGTGTAGCCGACGTCCGTCTGGAGGACGCCGGGAATCTTCCGGAGGATGTCCTCCATGCCCCAGAAGCAGCCGCCCGCGAGCAGCGCTGTCTCCGTGGTGGTCGCGGCCGCGGCGATGGCCTTCGCCGTGTCGGGCGTCGCCTTCTGGGAGCTCGCCGCCTCCTTCCGGCCGAAGTGCGGCAGCCACGCGCCATATCCCTGCTTCTCCAGGTCCTGAACGGGGATGAAGCGCAGCGCCGCGGAGTTGATGCAGTAGCGCAGGCCCGTGGGACGCGGCCCGTCGTCGAACACGTGGCCGAGGTGCGAGTCACCGGCCCTGGAGCGAACCTCGACGCGGACCATGCCGAGGCTCACGTCCCGCTTCTCGACGACGCGGGAGGGGTCGACCGGGCGCGTGAAGCTGGGCCAGCCGGTGCCGGAGTCGAACTTGTCGCGGGAGGAGAAGAGCGGCTCTCCGGTGACCACATCGACGTAGAGCCCCTCGCCCTTGTGGTCCCAGTACGGATTGCGGAACGGCGGCTCGGTCGCGTCCTCCTGGGTGACCTCGTAGGCCTGGGGCGAGAGGGTGCGGCGGAGCTCCGCGTCGGACGGCTTCTCATAGCGGCGGGTGTCGTTCACGGTCGGCCTCGGGGAGTCGGCCGCGCCGGGGCCCTTCCCTGGAGACGCCCCGCGTGCCTCGGTGCAGGCGGCGAGCACCGCGAGGGCGGCGAGTGCCAGCGGGAGGAGGTGTCGCGCCGCGACAGGAGCGGCGCGACGGCGTGCGGGTGGAATGGCGGCAGCAGGCGACATGGATTCAGCCTCCGGGCACGCCCCGGCGCGTGCGGGTTTCCCCCTGGTACGCGCGAGCCCCGGAGCCGGTTTCAGGCTCCGGGCATTTTGCTCCCCTGCCTGCCTCCCCGCTCCTGGCAGGACGTGCTTGCGGAATGATTGAAAAGGCATTCCGGCGTCAGGATAGAGTCCTCGCAGGGGCCAGGCCGATTCCCGTATGAGGTTGTGCCAATGATTCGCTTTCTGCTGATGGCAGTCTTCTTGCTGCCCACGGCCTCGCTCGCCACCGCGAGTCCCGAGGAGCCCCTCCCCAACGACTCCAACGGCCCCACCGTGGGCCAGGAGCCCCAGCCGGTGGAGACTCCCGAGGCGCCGGCAGCCGGCACGCCACGAGTCGATGAGCCACCCGCCGCGGCCTTGCCGCCTCCGGCCCCGGTGCGGCCGGCGCTCTCCTTCGCCGAGGCGAAGGAGCAGTACGAACTGCGGCACATCGGCTTCGACGACTACGTCGCGATGACGATGAATTCCTGGACGATGGCCACACCGAGAACGGTCGCGCGCTGGAGCATCCCCTACGAGGGCAAGTACAAGAAGCCGCTGGAGGGAGAGGCTTTCTACCAGAAGCTGGGCAGGACGGACCTGGTGGAGGCGTACCAGGGCAACATGCGCAAGAAGATCCTCATTGGCGTCGCGGGTGGGGCGATGGTGGTGGGCGGCGGCGTCCTCGCCCTCGGCGTGCTCGGTCCGCGGGACGAGGATTGCAGCATCAACAATCCCGGCTTCAGCGCCTGTGTCCGCCGCAACATCGACAATGGTGACAAGAGACTCACGATGGCCATGCTGGGCATCGGCCTCGGCGCGGCGGGCGCGGGGGTGATGGCCTATGCCGTCTGGCGCACCCCGCATCCCATCGCCGCGAGCGAGGCGCGCGAGCTGGCCGACGGCTACAACAAGCAGCTCCGGGCGGAGCTGGGACTCTCCGACGAGCCCGCCCCCGCGCCACTGCCCCGAAAGCGCCCGGGAGTCATCCAGGCGAGCCTGACGCCCACCGTGGGCCCTGGCGGAGGAGGCCTGCTGCTGAACGCTGTGTTCTAGGCGCTCACTGGGGTTTGCGCGGAGCCCGCCGAGGGGATAGGGAGGCGGGCCTCGTATGTCCGCCACCGAGGAACTGCTCGAAGCCGTCCGGGAGGAAGCGCGCCCGGACACCTGGTCCGCCGGCATGGGCCTCGCCCGTGCGGGTGCCGTCTCCGTGCAGTCCGTGGGTGAGGAAGAGGCCGTGCTGCGGGTGCGAGCCGCGGGCCGTCCCACCCCCGTGACCACCGTCCTCTACCCGGAGGACGAAATCTGGGAGTGTGACTGCCGGGGACGGGTGGACCCGTGCGAGCACGTGGTGGCGGCGGCCATCTTCTTCCACCACTCGCAGACCCAGCGCGCGCCCACGCAGCGTGCCCCCGCGCCGCGCGCCGCCGCCCCGGCCCGGCCTGCTTCGCCGCCCCAGGCGCCCGCGGCCCAGCCCGGCCCGCGCCCGGGTGCCGCGCCGAAGCCGGAGCGGATGGTGTACCGCTTCAAGCGTGTGGACGGAGGGCTGCAGCTCGAACGCCTGCTGGTGCGCCCCGACAACACCGCGCGGCTGCTGGCGCGCAGCCTCGCGTCGCTGCTGACGAACCCCGTGGAGGCGGCGCGAATCCACGTGGAGCCGTGCGACCGGGTCGCGGACAGGCTGCTCCTGAAGCCCACGAAGGGCGCGCTTCCGCCCGAGCGGCTCGAAGCGCTCCTGCGCGCGCTGGAGCCCGCGCGCACCGTCATCTTCGACGGCGCGCTGGTGTCCGTCTCCGCCGAGCCCCTCCTGCCCCGTGTCACGGTGGAGGACCGCGGCGAGCAGACGGTGCTCAAGGTGGAGAAGGACCCGAACGTCACCGAGGTGGTGACGCCCGGCTTCGCGCTGAGTGGAGGCACGCTCTGCCGGCTCGGCGAGCTGGCCCTCACCGGCCCCCGGCTGGAGCACCTGCCTCAGGAGCGCGCCTTCTCTCCCGCGCAGATGGGCGAGCTGACCGGGAAGGTGCTGCCGGACCTCGCGCGGCGCATGCCGGTGGACGTGAGGAGCCAGCGGCTGCCGCCCATCGACCGCACGCTCAAGCCGCGCATCTCCATGGAGCTGAACCAGCTCGACGCCGGCCTCTCGGTGCTGCCCACGCTGGTGTACGGCTCGCCGCCGACGGTGCGCATCGACAACGGGCGCATGGTGTACCTGAAGGGCGCGGTGCCCGTGCGCGACGAGGGCGCCGAGCAGCAGCTCATCCACCAGCTCCGCGACGAGCTGAACATGGTGCCCGGCCGGCGAGTGACGGTGCAGGGGCAGGAAGCGGTGCAGCTCGCCAGCAAGCTGCGGCGCTGGCGCGGCAGCCTCACCGGTGACGCGGCTCGCGTACTGAGCCCCAACGTGAAGCTCCGCCCCGTCCTCTCGGTGGACGCGGGAGCCACGCAGCAGGGCGCGCCGAGGGTGGAATTCTCGTTCGACTTCCAGGTGGAGGGCGCGGAGCCCGGCGCGCCGCGCACCGTGGACGCGGGCGCGGTCATCCGCGCGTGGGAGGAAGGCCTGGGACTGGTGCCGCTGGAGGGCGGCGGGTGGGCGCCCCTGCCCACGGAGTGGCTGAAGTCGCATGGCCAGCGCGTGGCGGACCTGCTGGCCGCGCGCGAGAAGGACGGGCGGCTCGCCAACCACGCCATCCCCCAGCTCACCGGCCTGTGCGAGGCGCTGGAGCACCCTCCCCCGCCCGGCCTGGAGCGGCTGGCGCCCCTCGTCCAGGGCTTCGAGAAGCTGCCGGACGCGGCGCTGCCGAAGGACCTCACCGCCACGCTGCGTCCCTACCAGCTCCAGGGCGTGAGCTGGCTCACCTTCCTGAAGCAGGCGGGCCTGGGCGGCGTGCTCGCGGACGACATGGGTCTGGGCAAGACGCTGCAGACCATCTGCACGCTGGGGCCGGGGACGCTGGTGGTGGCGCCCACGAGCGTGCTCCCCAACTGGGAGGCGGAGGTGAAGCGCTTCCGTCCCTCGCTGAAGGTGTCCGTGTACCACGGCCCCGGCCGCGCCCTGGACGAGACGGCCGACGTGACGCTCACCACCTACGCGCTGCTGCGGCTGGACGCGGAGGTGCTCGGAGCGAGGACGTGGGACACGGTGGTGTTGGACGAGGCGCAGGCCATCAAGAACCCGGACAGCCAGGTGGCGCGCGCGGCGTATGGCCTGCAGGCCGCCTTCCGGGTAGCGCTGAGCGGCACGCCCATCGAGAACCGGCTCGAGGAGCTGTGGAGCCTGATGCACTTCACCAACCGGGGGCTGCTCGGGGGGCGGAAGGAATTCGACGAGCGGTGGTCCCGGCCGGTGACGGACAACCAGAAGGGCGCGGCCGAGCGGCTGCGCGCGCGCATCCGTCCCTTCGTGCTGCGCAGGCTCAAGCGGGACGTGGCGCCCGAGCTGCCGCCGCGCACCGAATCCGTCAGGCACGTCACCCTCAACGAGCGGGAGCGCGCCGTCTACGACACGGTGTACGCGGCCACGCGCGAGGAGGTGGTGTCCCAGCTCGAGGCGGGCGGCAGCGTGCTGAAGGCGCTGGAGGCCCTGCTGCGGCTGCGCCAGGCGGCGTGCCACCCTGCCCTCGTACCGGGCCAGCAGGCGAAGACGTCCTCCAAGGTGCAGGCGCTGGTGGAGGCGCTCGGCACGGCGGTGGAGGACGGACACAAGGCGCTCGTCTTCTCGCAGTGGACGTCCATGCTGGACCTCATCGAGCCGGAGCTGAAGGAGGCGGGCGTCGGCTTCATCCGGCTGGACGGGAGCACGGCCAACCGCGGCGCCGTGGCCGCGTCGTTCCAGGACCCGAAGGGCCCACCGGTGATGCTGATTTCGCTGAAGGCGGGCGCCACGGGGCTCAACCTCACGGCGGCGGACCACGTCTTCCTGGTGGACCCGTGGTGGAACCCCTCCGTGGAAGCCCAGGCCGCGGACCGCGCGCACCGCATCGGCCAGCAGCGGCCGGTGATGGTGTACCGGCTGGTGTCCCAGGGCACGGTGGAAGAGAAGATCCTCACCTTGCAGGAGAAGAAGCGAGCCCTCTTCGAGTCCGCGCTCGGCGGCGCCGAGGGGGCCACGGCCCTCACCCGGGCGGACCTCATGCAGCTGCTGGATTGAATGAGTCCCAGGCCCCTCGCCCGGAGCGGATGCTCCCGCTCCGGGCACTCCCCGCTTCGGCCGGCGCGGGCTACTCCAGGTACAGGTCGGCCGAGTCCAGGCTGGACGAGCCGCTGAAGCCCCCCGTCACCAGCACCTGCCCCGAGCCCAGGCGGGTAGCCGCGTGGTTGTAGCGCATCGCGCTCATGGCTCCGGTGGAGGCCCAGGCGCCGGTCGCCGGGTCGTACAGCTCCGTCGTGGCGAGCATCCCGCTGGTGCCGTCGAAGCCGCCCGTCACCAGCACCTTGCCGGACGGGAGCACCACGGCGGTGTGCCCCTCACGCGGCGTGCCCATGGTGCCGGTGGAGGCCCAGGCGCCGGTCGCCGGGTCGTAGAACTCGGCGGTGGCGAGCGTGCCCGCGTTGCCGAAGCCCCCCGTCACCAGCACCTTGCCGGACGGGAGCACCGCCGCGGCGTGGAACGCGCGCGCCGCGGACAGGGTACCGGCGGGGCTCCAGGCGCCGGTCGCCGGGTCATACAGCTCCGCCGTCGCGTGGAGGTCCACGTCGCTCAGTCCTCCCGTCACCAGCACCTTGCCGCTGGACAGCACCAGGGCCACGGCGCTGGCGCGCGGCGCGGACATGGGGGCCGCGGCCGTCCACGAGTTGGTGGCCGGGTCATACAGCTCCGCCGTGGCGAGCGTGCTGGTGGAGCCGAAGCCTCCCGTCACCAGCACCCGGCCATCGGGCAACAGCGCGGCGGAGTGCCGCTCGCGGCCGGAGGCCATGGCTCCGGCCGCCGTCCACACGCGGGTGGCCGGGTCATACAGCTCCGCCGTGGCGAGCACGCCCGTGCTCCCCTGCCCTCCCACCACCAGCACCTTTCCATCCGCCAGCCGCGTCGCGGTGTGCGAGCTGCGCGCCGTGAGGAGGTTGCCCGTGGCGCCCCACCCTCCGGTGATGGGGTTGTAGAGCTGCGCGTCGCGCAGCAGCGCCGTCTCTCCCATGCCACCCGCCACCAGCACCGTGTCGCCGGCCAGCAACGTGGACGTGTGGCCCTCGCGGCGCGCCGCGAGCTTCCCCTCTGCCGCCCACTGACCGCTCACGCGCTCCGGCGAGTAGAGCTCCGACATGAGGGGGTACAGCTCGACTGTGTCGTACTCACGGCCGCCCGCGAGGACGACGCGTCCCGAGGCCAGCACGGTGGCGGTGTGGCGCATGCGCGGCGCGAAAAGAGTGCCCGCGGCGCTCCAGGTGCCGGTGGCCGGGTCATACAGCTCGGCCGAGTCCAGCGTCTCGTAATCGGCCGAGCCGCCCGTCACCAGCACCTTGCCCGAGGGCAGCAGGCTCGCCGTGTGGTACATGCGGGACGTTGCCATGGCACCGGTGGAGGACCAGGTCCGCGTCGCCGGGTCATACAGCTCCGCCGTGGCCAGGTACCCGCTACCGCCATGGCCCCCCACGACGAGCACCTTGCCCGAGGGCAGCAACGTGGCGGTGGCGAAGAAGCGGTCCGTCATCATGCTCCCCACGGAAGTCCAGGTGCCGGTGGCCGGGTCGTACAGCTCCGCCGTGTTGCTGGAGCCACCTCCGGCGACGAGCACCTTGCCGTCGAGCAGCCTCGTCGCGGTGTGGCCCATGCGCCCGCGGCTCATCTTCCCCGCCGCCGTCCAGGCGCCGGTGGCCGGGTCGTACAGCTCCGCGGTGTCATAGTCGGCCCCCCAGTCGTCGCCTCCCGCCACCAGCACCTTGCCGTTGGACAGCAGCGTGGCGGTGTGGGCCTGCCGGGGCAGGGACATGCCGCCGGTGGGGGTCCAGGTGCCGGTGGCCGGGTTGAACAGCTCCGCCGAGCTCTTCTGCCAGCCCCCCGCCACCAGCACGCGGCCATCAGGCAGCAGGGTCGACGTGTGGAAGACCCGCGTGGCGTTCATGCTGCTGGCCGGGGTCCACGTGCCATGGCCCGGGTCATACAGCTCCACCGTGGCCTGGTCGACGTAGTAGCCGGAGGTCCACCCCCCGGTGACGAGCACCCGCCCGTCCTTCAACTGGGTGGCCGCGTGGTTGTAGCGCTCGGCGTTGATATCGCCCGCCGTCGTCCACGAGGCCGCCAGGGGGGCATGCCAGGTGGCCATCCGCGCCGGCTCCACCGGAGGCGCCACCGCCTCGGGTGCCGGGCCCCCACAGCCCAGGAGGGTGGTCCACAGGCCCGCCATCAGGCAGACCCAGTTCGTCTTTGCTTGCCAACGCATGTGCTGCTCCATCGGGCTCTCACCGCCCCTTCCGGGGAGCGGTGGGGACAAGGACCGTCTCCGGCGAAGGCCGGGGCGGGATTCCGCGCGGCGGTCCAGGCCACCGGGTGTGCCGTGAATACGCAGGCACCCGTGAAGACGGGTTGTCCGGTGAGCAGGGATTCGCCCCCGCGGGCAAGCACCGGCGCGAGAACACGACGGGCCGCGGAAGACAGTGCTTCCGCGGCCCGCGTGCGGATTCAGGACACCGGCGTGCGTGGTGCCGGTGTGACTACGGCGTCACCGGAGTCGGGTCGGACAGGCGCAGGCGCAGCAGCGTCGCCTGCGTCCAGGCCGCCCCCTCGAACTCCCCGGCGGCCGCATTCCGGGCGAGGATGTTGGTGACGGTGTCGTGCAGCCGCTGCTTGCGGCGGGTGAAGGCCGAGTCGATGTCCGTGACGACGTTGTAGGCGGGCAGCGTCCCGGCGTTGGCGAAGAACCGGTAGCTGTCCTGCACGTCGTTGAGGTCGTCATCCGCGGCGAGCACGTCCACGCCGGACAGCGCGGCGTCCGTGCCGTAGAGCAGGCCGCGCAGGTCCTCGTCGTGCTCCAGCGACAGCGGCAGGGCCAGCGCGATGAAGGACTCCCACAGGAGCTTGGAGCCCGCCAGCCGCTTCGCGCGGATGCCGAGGATGTCCCCCGCCTCCTCCATCCGGGTCGCGACGGAGGCGTAGAACGCACGCTGCTCCGCCGTCAGCCGCGCCCCCACCTGGCCGCGCACCTTCGCCACCAGGGCCTCGTCCTTCACCACGTGCGTCGCGGGGGCGGCGAAGAAGGCGTACCAGTTCTTCTGGATGAAGTAGTTGGTGGCCAGCGCCGTGTCCGGGTCGTACGTGGGGTTGGAGCTGTGGACGAAGTCGGTCGTCTCGATGTTCGTGCTGAAGGTGTGCCGGAACACCATCACGTTCTTCGCGACGCCCGCCTCCACGAACTTGTAGCGGATGTCCAGATACCCTTTCAGGCGGAACGTCCCGGTGTAGCCCCAGGGATTGGGCTCCGAGGAGACCAGCTCCCAGTGGCCCCCGACGCAGTGGCTGAGCTCGCCCTGGTCGAGGTCCAGGTTGTCCGCCGCCATGAGCGGACGGAGGGCGTCGTGGTTCCACCGGGACAGGTCCAGCGCCGTGGGCGCGGGCGTGGTCTCGGTATTCGTCCACGCGCCCCCGTTGCAGGTGAGCGGCACCACCGTCTGCTTCAGGTAGTGCGCCGTCGGGAGCTGGTCCGCGCCGCCGAACACGTCCAGCGTCGAGAGGTTCCTGCCCGGCACCTCCTCCCACGCCTCCTTGGCGCGGCCGAGCTCATCCTTCAGCTCCGTCCAGTGCCGCGTGTAGCGCTCCACCAGCTTGTCGAACAGCGGCTGGTCGATGTTCCGCAGCGCCGCGTCCAGCGCCGTGCCCACCGCCATGACCCTGTCGGTCCGGCCGAGCACCTGCGTCGCGTGCGCGGGGGACTCCTCGTTGAGCTGCGCATACGCCTCCGCGCCCGCCATCCACTCGACGGGGTTGGCCAACCCGACGCCGGACAGAGGCAGCGGACGTCCGAGCAGCCGCGTGGGGACCTCCCGCATGAAGTTGATGCTGTCGGCGTAGCCGAAGGGCTCGGGCTCGTTCTGGAGGAGCATCCGGCTCATGAGGGCGTTCAGCACCCCGTCCTCGGTGAAGTAGCTGCTGTCCCAGGACGGCGGGCCCGCGCAGATGAAGCCCGTGGCGTCCGTGGTGGCCCGGCTCAGGAACGCGCTCTCGCCCAGGCCGAACTTCTCGAAGGACAGGGGCTCCTGCATGCGCGCCTCATAGCCGAGGTAATAGGTGGTGGCATCCAGGAAGGGTTTGCGGTGCAGCTCGTCCATCATCGCGTAGATGTTCCGGTCCAGGCGCATCAGGTCGGTCTGCATCGAGTAGAGCGCGCGCTGCAGCTCGTTCACGTCGTAGTGCGTCTCGCCCAGCTCCCACTTCATCGTGTCCAGCCGGATCAGCAGCTCCGCGCGCAGGGCGTCCAGCTTCTTGTCGGTGCGGTCGAAGCGGGCCTCGAGCTTCTTGGCCATGCTCGCGATGAGCTCGCGCGTCTTGGCGGCCTCCGCCTTGACGACGTCCTGGACAGGCTCCTCGGGGGTGTCACTGAAGAGGGCCGCGAGCTGACCGACGGAGCCCAGCAGGTTGCCGGTGAAGAGCGCGGCGCTGATGACGTTGAAGCCGGTGGCGCCGAGCTGGAGGATGTTGCTCACCGCCTCCGCCGTCTTGATGGCGCTCTCGTGGTATTTCTGGACGGTGCCGAGGACCGAGTCCAGGGCCTTGCCGAACCTCGCCAGGTCCTTGGCGGCGGTCTCCTCGCCAATCTTCTTGTAGGCGTCCCCCAGCAGCTCCAGCGCGCTCGACACGCTCACCTTCACGTCCGACGTGCGGCTCTTGATGGTCTCCCCCTCCGCCTTGGCCGCCTTGATGGCCAGGGCGAGTGCGTCCTTCGCCTCGGTCTCCGAGGGCGCGGTGGCCGCCATGGCCGTCAGGCCCGTGGTGGCGGGCGACGTCTTCGACAGGCTGATGGCGGTCCGGTAGGCCTGCTCCGCCGCGTCGAGCGTGTAGAGGCTGGTGGCGTAGTCCTGGGCCATGTCGAGCCCATGCTTGCTCAGCGCGCTCACCTCGGCGTCGACGGCGGAGGGCAGCACCACCAGGCTGCCGTTGGCCTGGAGGTGCGCGAGCACGAAGCCCTTGAGGGGCTCGAGGGGATACGCCGTCAGCATGTCCCGGGCGCTCGTCGTGGTGAGGATGCCCAGCGTGGTGCCGATACGGCCCCCGTCCACCACCGCGGCCAGCTCGGGCCGGCCGCGCACCCCGTCGAAGAGCTCGGCCCAGGTGCCGGAGATGAACGCCTCGGCCTCCATGTACCGGTCCGTCTGGGGGAGGATGGCGGTGAGCTGGCGCCTGGCGTCCAGGCCCGTGCGCATGCTCTGGAGGACGGACCGCGCGTAGCGCGTGAAGCCCGCGGCTCCCGGCGACGTGTGGCCCAGGTAGGGCTGCACGTCGTCGAGCACGCGCAGCATCGTGCGGACCTCGGAGCCCACGCCCGTCAGCGAGGTGTCTCCGGCCCGTGCATCCAGGACGGAGGCCACGTTGGCCAGCCCCGCGGACAGCTCCGCGGCGGTGAGGGGCACGTACACGCCCGGCGGCTGCGCCTGTGCCGCCCGCTCCTGGTTCTCCCGGTCAATCTCCAGCATTCCCCAGGCCGTGCCCGCGAGGACGTGCAGCTTCGCGTCCTTCCTCGACAGCGCGGCCGCGGCGTAGATGCGGCGCTGCACGGCCTCGGCCGGCAGCCACACGTTCTGGATGCACTGCGTGCAGGTGATGGGCACGTCGAAGTCGGGGGTGCCCACGCCTCGCGCGGTGGCCCACTGCTGCGCGGCCCGCGCCTTCACCTCGTCCAGCGTCAGGCCCGCGGCGGCGCTCACCGTCCCCAGGAAGCCCGAGCCGCACAGCGAGTCCGACACGATGGGATGCGAGGCGGACCTGCACGCCAGGTACACGGGCGGATCACTCGGCTCGGCGTTCGGGTCCACGCCGCAGGCCGCGGACTGCATCAGGGCGTGGCACTTCAAGCTGTACTGGTAGCTACCGGTGCACGTCTTGGAGCCGAGCTCGACCTCCGAGCCCGCGCACGCCCCCGTCTCGAGGCTGGCCTCCCGCGACTCCGGAGATGCCTGCTCGGGCGCTTCTTCTGTCGCGCCACAGCCCCACAATCCCAGGGCGGCCAGCAGCGCGCCCAGCGCAGCGCGCCGCGGGGCGGCACCCGCCCACGCGCGCGCCGTGGCGCCGCCTCTCGTCACACATTCCACGACAACCCTCATACCGTTGCATTCCTTGGATGTTCTGGCCCCGCTGTTCATACGAAGCGGAGCTGGAAATCCGGCGCATCCCGAGGGTTGTTTTTCCCGCCGCGCGCCTCTTCCTCAGGGGCCGTCCCGCGGCGGGGCCCGGTGGGGCGAGCCATTCGCCGCGGCGCCGTGACTCACGGGACAGGTCTTCGGGAAGGTGCCGAGCTGCTCGACGGTGTAGCCGTTCGGGTAGCTGCGAATGTAGGTGCGGTCGCGGCCGAAGAGCGGCTCGCTTCGCGGAGCCAGCACGTAGCGCACGAACTTCCCGCGGGCCTTGAGCGCCAGGCGCGACACCGCCCGGCTGAGAGCGGATGGGTGGGAATAGCGGAACGCGTCGAGCAGCGCGGGCTCCATGAGGGAGCGGGCGAACAGGTCGAGCAGGGCCTTCGGCGCGAGGTGGTTGGGCGGAAAGGTGGCGAGCAGGTCGAGCGTGGCGTCGGCGACCGCCTTGCTGCGCTCATCGAAGGCGAAGTGCGTCGACTCGTAGCCGTCCATGAGCGTGACGAACGCGTCGAAGGTCTCAGGGACGTCCTGGATGCCCATGTGACGGCCGACGGCGCGGTAGTAGTTCGTCCACGCGGTCACCTCGTGCGGGGTGAACGGCCGCCAGCCGAAGTCCGCGAGCCAGCGCACCGGCGTCACCACGAAGGTGGAGAGCACGTAGCGCATGTCGTCATTGGAGATGTCGTAGGCGCCGTGCATCTGGTTCATGCGCCGGAAGGCACTCCTGCCGGGCTGGCTGGCCATGCCGTGCTCGAGGATGGTGTCGAGGATGAGCACGGTGTCGTCGTAGCGCTTCTGCGTGCGCTGGTTGAACTCCCCCGTCTCGTGCAGGAGCACGCCGATGCTCGGCACCGCGTAGGTGCGGAACAGCGCGAAGCTGAGCGCCTGGTTGATGTCCCAGGGGAACTCCTGGGTGGTGAGGATGCGCACGATCTCCTCGTACTGCGTCTGCGCATCGAGTTGGTCGGTGCGGTCACGTAGCGCGAAGCGGTTCATCCGGCCCCTCCTTCGAGAATGACCGCGAAGCCTAACCTGTTTCGCACCGCTACGGCTCAGGCGCTCTCCGCCGGGAAGAGGTGGAGATAGGGCCTGGCCTCTTCGAGCACGCGGGCGAAGGAGGGGCGCGGCGTCACCCTGTCCCGTATGATGCGAGACGCTGGCGCCGGGACGGCTTCTGTCCAGGCACGGCGTACCCAAGGAGACCTGTCATGCACCGGAAGATGATTCGCTGGGTGGCTGCTTCGTGCTTCGCGCTGTCCCTCTCCGCCTGTGGCCCCTCGGAGCCCCAGGAAGAGGCCGCGCCGATGGTGGAAGAGGTCGAGCAGGGCATCGGCTCGACGCCGCTGTGCATCAGCACGTCCACCGTGCAGGGCTACATCGAGTCCAAGACGGTGTGGGCCTCCGCCTGTGGCACCTGCGCCACGTATGCCGGCGGCGGCTTCGGGCTGCCGGGCAGCTACTACGAGCGGTGCTGCCAGCGGGACCTCATCGAGGGCGGCACGACGTGCGGGGCCTGGAAGTACATCAAGCCGGTCTGCTCCACCTGCACGCCGGACTGATCCGGCCGCTCAGAGTCGCCGTTCAGTGTCGCCCCACCCGGCCCGGCGTGAGAGACCGGGCCGGCCTTCCCTGCCGCCTCCGAGACGCGGCCGCTGGCACCGTCGAGAGGAGCGCTGGTACGTTGCCGCCGTGACGCAGCTTGAGAGGGCCGCGCGTGGAGAAGACGAGCATGCCGGATCGGCGAGTGGTTCTGGTGACAGGGGCGAGCACGGGATTCGGCCGGCTGATTGCGGAGACGCTGGCGCGGCACGGGCACATCGCCTTTGCCGGAATGCGTGACATGGCGGGGCGCAACCGCCGTTCGGCCTGACGATGCCGGGAACGGAGGAGGACCTCGCGCGCATCGCGGCGGACCCGAGCTCGCCCCGCCGTCGCGACGCCCTCCGGGCGATGCACCGCCTGCCCACGCTCGCGCCCGGCACGCGGGCGGTCATCGAGGCCGCGCTCGACGCTTCGGACGCGAGCATCCGCGCGGTGGCGCTCCGCCTCATCGGGCAGCACGGCCTGCCGCCTCCCAGGGCGCGCGACGCGCTTCGAGATCCGTCGCCCGAGGTGCGCATCGAGGCGCTGCGCATGCTCGCGAAGCACGGGCCCGCTGGACACGACGCCGCGCGCAGCGCGTTCCATGACTCCGACGCCGAAGTGGTAGTGGAGGCGCTGCACCGGCTCACGGGTGCGCTCACCGTGGACGAGGCGCTCCCGCTCCTCTCGAAAGAGCGCGACCCGCGGGTCGTGAAGGCGGCGGTCAGCGCGATACAGAGGGTGAAGGCCGAGCCGCTCGCCGCGCCGCTGTTCGAGGTCGTCCGCCGCCTCGACACGCACAACAACTGGGGCGCGCTGTGCACGCAGATCTCCGGTGGCGTCGCACCGCGCGAGGTACGGGAGGCGGCGCTCGAGCTCCTTTTGAGCCGCATCGAAGGGCAGGCCGCGCCCACCGGCGTCTCGTGGCTCGATGTGCGGCGGCTCGAGTCGTTCGTCCGGGCAAGCAACGCCCCCGAGAGCGAGCGTGCCTCGGTCGTCGACGCGCTCGTGCGCCTCACGCGGCATCGGGACGCGTTCACGCGCTATGACGCCGCGGAAGTGATCCGCGGGCTCGCCGTGGACCACGCGACCCGGCGCTTCGTGCTGCGTGACGACGTGAAGGAGGCCCTCGTGGCGCTCGCGCCAGACACGGCCATGCCCGTCAGGAGCACGGGCACTGGCGGGCAGTCGACGGCGTGGAGCGTCGGCAGAATGGCGGAGAAGGCCCTCGACGCGCTCTTGTCATGACCTCTCCGTGCGCCTTGCGTTCGAGCGCCAGGCGCTGGCGCCGGAGATGTGGTGCATCGGCGCACAGTATGGGGTTCCCCTGTCCATTGACGATTGTCAGACCCGGCCCCGATGCTACGGCTTTCGCGCGTAAGGAGGCTTCTCGTGAAAATCCAGAGTTCCGGTAGCAAGCCCCTCGTCACCCTCCCCCCGCAGTCAGCGCCGCGGCCGAGTGCGCCGAGCGTTGCGCGGGCTTCGCAGCCGGCCAGCGGGTTCGACAGGTTCGAGGCGGCCCGCGACGTCTCCCGGCTCTCGCCGGCGGGCGGCCCCTCGGTGGCGTCGACCGCCGTGGCCGTGCGCGCGGGCTCGCCCGACGTGCGGCGCGCGCTCGACACCAGCGTGGGTCAGCTGGGCAGTGGCGGACGCACCGTCTTCGACAACGTCAACCAGTCGGAGGCGGCGGTGCGCCGCAACGCCGCGCGCAACGAGCCCTGGACGATGGAGCGCATCTCGAGCAACCCGGACGCCTTCCTGCGCAACGTCACCCAGCTCGATGGAAACGCGCGCACCCGCGGCGACCACACCGCGTGTGGCCCCACTGCCCTGATGATGGGAATGATTGCCGCGCGCCCCGAATCCATTCGGGAGTTCGCCACGAAGCTCATCGGCGCGGATGGCCAGCCCACCGCGGCCGCTCAGGCGCTGCTGAGCGCCCCGCGGGCCCCCCAGACGCTGGCGGCGCTCAACGCGATTCGCAGCGGCACCTTCTCCGCGCGAGACGTCACCACGCTCTCGGATCAGCTGCTCGGGCGCAACCCCGACACCAGCGGCCAGCAGCTGATGGCGCTGCGCGCGACCATCACCCGCCTTGGCGTCAACGTGCCGCGAATCGAGCTGCAGCAGTTCGGTGCGCCGGTAAGTGACGTTGCGCCACGTCGCCGAGCCACACCGCATCCCAGCCCACCACCGCCTCCCCATAGACGGAGAAGCCGTCTGGGAAGGGCGATTCAGCGAGCGGCGCTCCCTCGGAGCCCGCGGCATGGAAGCGCGCCAGCTCGTAGTCCGGGCCGAAGAAGCCCTGCCGGAAGCCGCCGTGCTGCCTGCGCACCTCCAGCCGCGCCAGCACGTCTATCGTGGGGGTGACAGCATCCGCGCCAAGACCCGCCACCGCGCCCCATGCGCCGCCTTCACCTGGCCGGCCGCCCCAGCCCGCCAGCACGTGCAACTCGAAGCCGCGTCGCACGAGCACCACCGCCGTCGCGTCCAGGTGCGCCAGCGTCACCGAGGGCGCGCGTCCTCCGGGCCCGGCCCCAGTCATGCACGGCAGAGAGCGCCAATGTGTAGCGCCCCTTCTGGCGAGGCGGGCCGAAGAGGACGTGCTGCACGTCCAGCTCGACTTCCGCCCCCACGAGGCGAGCCCCCAGCACATCCGACGCGAACGCCTCCAGGTAGACATGAAGGGCTCCAAGCACCATCTGGTGTACCAGCGTGCCCGAGTCCGTCACCCCGAGCGCTGGAGCCGCGACACGCGCGACTGGACGCCGGCGGGCCCCGTCCGCCTCGGCCCCTCTCCGAACCTCACCCCAGCCGTGCAGGAGCAGAAGCACATCGGCTGAACCCTCACGCGACAACGACCTTGACGCTCACCGCCTTCGGAATCAGGAAACTCCAGGCGCCCGGTCCAAGAACACGCGCTTCTTGGAGACTATCAACAGGTTATAATGGAACGATGAAAACGGGCGGATGCGCATGCGGCGCAGTGAGGTACACGGTCACCCTCGAGCTGACCCCTGTCACGTTCTGCCACTGCTCGAAGTGCCGTCGCTGGCATGGACACGTCGGGGCTTACACCGCCGTCGACCGCCCCGGTTTTCAGCTCACCGAGGAGCGCGGGCTCAGGTGGTACGCGGCGTCGCCGACCGTGCGGAGGGGCTTCTGCGGCGAGTGCGGCTCGAGCTTGCTATGGGACGAAGAGGGCGCGCCGAAGATGTCGATCTGTGCGGGTACCCTCGATGCCCCGACTGGGCTGGGGCCGAAGGCACACATCTACCTGGGGAGCAAAGGCGACTATTACGAAGTGCCTGAAGACGGCCTCCTGCGGCGAGCAGAGTTCACTCGCTGAAGCGTGGTCCGCCACGCTCCGGCGCTCCGAATTCGAGCCCCCACACGCCGGCAGCTCGCCGTCCATCACGCGCCAGTGCACTGCGCCTCGTCACCACCGTCGCACTGGGGCCTCCAGCATCTGGAGCGACCGCCGCTACCTCGACATGTCCCTCCTCAACCCCGACCCACAGCAGCCGCCGCTCCGTCACCACAGCATGCCCCGCGCCTCGGTGACGCCGGGCACGCTGGCCAGTTCCAGCGCGCGCGCGTCCCGGGTCAGGCGCGCGAGCGGCGACGGGCCGCGACCCACGCCAGCAGAGCCAACGCGCTCCAGCCGAAGCCGGTGGAAGCCGGGCCGGAAGAAGCACACCCGAGGCCCAATTCCTCGGTGGGCTCCACCGCCACGGGCGTGCGCTTCACCGTCACGTGGAAGGTGCAGCGGGAGGTATTGCCCGCCGCGTCGGTGGCGGTCACCTCCACCGGCGTCCGCCCCGGCTCGAAGAGGCTGCCCGACGCCACGCTGCTGCTGACCACGGGTGTGGAAGCGGCGTCAGTGGCGCCAGGCAGGGTGAACTCCACGCGCGCGTCCTGGAGGCGGCGCACCGTCACCTCGATGTCCGCAGGACAGGAGACCGTGGGCGCGGTGGTGTCGCGCACCGTGACGGTGAAGGTACACGTGGCCCGGTTGTCAGCCGCGTCCGTGGCCGTCAGCGTGACGGCCGTGGAGCCGAAGGAGAACGCACTGCCCGGCTCGTGGCTCGCTGAGAGGACGGGCGAGGCCGAGACAGCGTCCGTGGCCGTGGGAAGCACGAAGTCCACGTTGGCGCCCCCCGGCCCCGTCGCCTCCACGACCTGGTCCGCGCCGCAGGTGAGCCCCGGAGCCGTCGTGTCGCGAACCGTGACGGCGAAGGCGCACGTGCTCACGTTGCCCGCGGCGTCACGCCCCGTCACCGTGACGGGGGTGGTGCCCAGCGCGAACACCGCGCCCGACTCCTGGCTGTAGCTGATGGCCGGAGCGGAGACGGCATCCGTGGCGGTGGCCGCCACATACTCCGCGCGGGCGCCGGCGGGGTCGGTCGCCTCGACGACGACAGGGGCCGGGCAGGAGACCGTGGGCGCGGTGGTGTCCCGCACGGTGACGGTGAAGGAACACGAGTCCGTGCGCTCCCGCTCGTCCCGAGCCGTCGCGGTGACCCGGGTCTCTCCCAGCGAGAAGACCGCCCCGGACGGGTGGCTGTACGTCACCGACACCGCTCCGGTGCCCGTGGCGGTGGCCCGCGGATAGTCGACGGCCGCGCCCCCGGCGCCCGTGGCCTCGGCGGCGACATCCTCCGGACAGGTGATGGCCGGCGGAGCCGCCTCGCGCACCGTCACCGAGAAGGTGCACGAGGAGTCATTGCCCGCCTCGTCCATCGCGCTGACGGTGACGACGGTGATGCCCATCGCGAACGTCGTCCCCGAGGCCTGGCTGTACCCCACCGTCACCGGCGACACGGCATCCGAAGCAGTGGCCGCCGGGTACTCCACCGTCACGCCCTCGTTGCTCGTCGCCACCGCCGTCACATCGTCGGGGCAGGCGAGGTCCGGGGCCGTGGTGTCGCGCACCGTGACGATGAAGGAACAGGTGGCGGTGTTGCCCGCCTCATCCCTCGCCGTGACGACGACGCTCGTGGCCCCCAGCGGGAACGTCGCGCCGCGCGCGTGGCTGTAGCTCAGCTCCGGGCTGGCCGTGACGTCATCGCTCGCCCCCGCCGGTGGGTAATCCACCACCGCGCCCTGCGAGCTCAAGGCCTCGGCCACCACGGGCGCGGGACAGGTCACCGAGGGAGGCGTCAGGTCCACCACATCCTCCGCGCGCCACAGCTCGGCGCCATGGAGGCCGTCATCGAACTGGAAGTACAGGGAGTCTCCGACGAGGAGGAAGCCAGACGGCGAGGTGGCTCCCGTCCCGGGAAGGTCGAGGAACAGCCGCGTCCCCTCCTCGGTCCCATCGCTCAGCCAGACGTTGGCGCTGCCGGCGGAATCGAACGCGCGGAAGACCAGCCGCCCGTCGATGACCGTCAGGAAGTCCGGGGTCGAGTCGCTGGCACCGGCATGGATGTCCTTGACGAGCACCGTGCCCGCCTCGGTCCCATCCGAGCGCCACAGCTCCCAGCCATGGACGCCATCATGCGCGGTGAAGAAGAGCCTCCCCTGGAAGGCGATGAACCGACTGGTGAGGACGGACGCGCTGCCTGGAGCCATGTCCCTGACGAGCACGGTGCCCGCCTCCGTACCGTCGCTCTTCCACACCTCCGTACCGGAGCTGCCGTCGTTCGCCGTGAAGTAGAGCAGCCCTCCCGCCGCCGTGAGGTTCCCGGGGAGAGAGGTGCTGGAGCCAGGCATGATGTCCTTGACGCGCACGGTGCCCGCCTCCGTCCCATCGCTCTTCCACAGCTCGAAACCGGAGGAGGCCTCCTGGGCGACGAAGAAGAGCGCGCCGCCTACCGAGGTGAGGGAGCGGGGGTTGGAGCCGCTGGAGCCGGGCATGATGTCCTTGACGCGCACGGTGCCCGCCTCGGTGCCATCGCTCTTCCACAGCTCGTAGCCGCTGGTGCCGTCACTGGCCACGAAGTAGAGCGTGCTCCCCACGCTGACGGGCGGGGTCTCCTCCATGCCCCCCTGGTAGAGGCCGGGCATGATGTCCTTGACGCGCACGGTGCCCGCCTCGGTGCCATCGCTCTTCCACAGCTCGTAGCCGCTGGTGCCGTCACTGGCCGCGAAGTAGAGCGTGCTCCCCACCCGGGTGAGGCCGGGCCGGGAGAACGCTCCCTCGCTCCCCGGCCGGATGTCCTTGACGCGCACGGTGCCCGCCTCGGTGCCATCGCTCTTCCACAGCTCGGGGCCGCGGACGCCGTCGTTGGCGACGAAGTAGAGAACCCCGTTCATCGGCATGTGCGCGGTCGGACCGGTGCTCGAGGGGAACGGCAGGAAGTCCTTCAAGAGGCGGGTGCCCGCCGCCGTGCCATCGCTCCTCCACAAGTCCACACCGGTCGCGGTGGTGGCCGTGAAGAGCAGCGTGCCGTTCAGGTCCATCACGGGCGTCGGGGACGAGCTCCGAGGAGTCGTCTCGATGTTCCGGACCAGCGCGGTGCCCGCCTCCGTCCCGTCGCTCCGCCACAGCTCCCGGCCGTACAGGCCATCATCCGCCGAGAAGTAGAGGATGCCACCGCGGGCGACCAGCGAGCTGGGCGACGAGCCCGAGGCGCCGGGCCTGATGTCCTTGACGCGCACGGTGCCCGCCTCCGTCCCATCGCTCTTCCACAGCTCCCGGCCACCGATGCCGTCATCCGCCACGAAGAAGAGGGTATCGCCCACGGCGGTGAGCCCATCCGGCGAGGGGCTGGTGAAGCCCGGGCGGATGTCCCTGACACGCCGGGTGCCCGCCATGGTGCCGTCGCTCTTCCACAGCTCCCGGCCACTGAAGCCGTCATCCGCCACGAAGAAGAGGGTGTTGCC
The DNA here is from genome assembly GCF_020037125.1 of Myxococcus sp. RHSTA-1-4. Taxonomy (GTDB): domain Bacteria; phylum Myxococcota; class Myxococcia; order Myxococcales; family Myxococcaceae; genus Myxococcus. The sequence goes on along the minus strand of NZ_JAIQDG010000007.1, from coordinate 65,465 downwards.
CACCGCGGTGAGCAAGGACGGCGAGGCACCCGTGGCACCGTACAGGATGTCCAGGACGCGCACGGTGCCCGCCTCCGTCCCGTCGGTCCTCCACAGCTCCCGGCCACTGCTGCCGTCGTCCGCCACGAAGAAGAGGGTGTTGCCCACGGGGGTGAGCAGGGACGGCGAGGCCCCCGAGGCGCCGGGCAGGATGTCCCGGACGCGCACGGTGCCCACCTCCGTGCCGTCCGTCCTCCACAGCTCGTTTCCGCCGGTGCCGTCATCCCCCACGAAGTAGACGGCGCCATTCCAGACGGTGAAGGGCACGTAGGTCCACGGGGACACGAAGTCGCCGGAGCCCGGGTTGAAGTCCTTGATGAGCACGGTGCCCGTCCCGGTGCCATCACTCCGCCACAGCTCGTATCCCATGCCGGAAGTCCAGCCCGCGAACACCAGGGTGCCACCGAGGTTCGCGAGCGAGTGGACCGCCTCCAGCGAGGCCCCCGAGGGATTGACCCTGGAGGTACCGCCCTCGGTGCCGTCGCTCCGCCAGAGCCGGGGGCTCTCATAACCAGAGCCCGCCAGGAAGTAGAGGAGGCCGTTCCTGGGGGTGAGCAATGACGGCTCCGCATGGGCGCCGGGCTCCGCGCCCAGTCCCACGTTGATGTTCTTGACGAGCATCGTGCCCAGCGGGGTGCCGTTGGTCTTCCACAGCTCCCTGCCGCTCCAGCCATCGTCTGCGACGAAGTACACGGTGTCCCCGACCGCCGTGAAAGCAGACGCGCCCGGGAAGGCCAGCGAGGAGATGGCCGCGATGCGCACGGTACCGGCCTCGGTGCCATCGCTCCGCCAGGGCTCTCCGCCCGCGAGCGCGTCGAAGGCCTGGAAGTAGAGCGTGCCGTTGGCGTTCGCCAGGAACACGGGAGTGGAGTCGGCATCGCCGGGCCACACGTCCACCGCCAACCGCGCCACCGGCGGCGTCCCGGTCCCCAGCACCCGTGCCGACCGCGTGCTCTCCGGCGGGGCGGATTCCTCCAGCACCTCGCCACAACCGCTCACCGCCGCGACGCACACCCACAAGCTGGCGAGCAGGCCCCGCCCCCCCAGCGTTCCACGTCTCTGTCCGCGCATCCTGTCCCGCCTGTCTCCGAGGCCGCCCCGGCACACGCGAACCAAGGCGTGCGCTCCAGGGCGGAGCAACGGGCGGGAGCATCCCCGGACGGCGGTGGGTAGAGCAACCCCCGGTCAGTACGCCAAGACCCTCTGGTACGAGCGGGATGCCGACGACGTCCGGAACCTCCGGCATCCGCTCGCGCCGCCAGCCCGCGAGGTCGGGGACCAGCACGTCGCCGCCCAGGTGCAGGCGGGGCCCCTGGCGTGGGTGTATTCAGGCTGACATGCGCCTGGGGGTGGTGCTGGACTCGCGGGTGGGCAAAGGCAATCGTGCGTCGAGGGAGAAAAATGAAGATTCAATCACTCATCAAGGTGGTCGCCGTGGCGTCGCTGGCGGGATGTGCCTCCACCCCCGCCACCAGTCGCAATGTCAGCCCCGACTTCAGCTTCTCGGAGCGCTCGGACCTGGGCCTGGTCGTCCTCTCCGGAAGGCTCTCCAACGACTGCAAGTACGGCGAGAATCCCAGGGCCACCCTCTTCATCTACAGCGACTTCGACAAACTCCACCCCGTCGGGAAGGTTCCCCTGGACGCCGCCTCCTCCTTCGGAGCGAGCGCCCCGGCCTCCGGCGTGCGCTTCGCCACGAGGGAGCTGCGACCGGGCTCGTATGAAATCCGGGAGGTGGCCTTCGAGCACGTCAGCCTCATCAGGACGCACCTGGACATTCCCTTCCGTGTCGAGGCGGGGAAGGCGGTCTACCTGGGTGAGATCCACGCGAGCCTGCTCAACTGCAATGGGTTCCCCGCCTACAACCTGCAAATCAGCGATGCGTGGGAGCGGGACCGCCAGTTCCTCCAGGACGAGTTGAAGAACGTGCGCCCGGAAGAGGTCGCCAAGGCCGTGGTCCAGTGCCCCGAGAAGGTCGCGTGCACGGGTCCCATGCCGTAACGGCGGCTCGTGGCGGGTGCTCGCCGGCTCAGGCCACCACGGCGTGGAGCAAGGAGTGTCACTAGCCAACCGCATGGGGCCACCCATAGCCAGGGTCATGGGGCCGGGTGGAAACGCGAGCGACCGGGCCTGTTCATGCCACTGACCCGGCCTCCGCGTCCACCCGGGAGCCTTCCGCCTTGAGGAAGGACTCCCCCCTGTTCAGGCCACCGGTGAGTGTCAACGTAGATGTCGCGTGAGAGGATTAAGCCGAGCGCTTCAGCTCCTGCAGTGCCTGGGTGGGGTGCGGGGAGGGGCCGAGGCGCACGGGTCTGGAGAGTGCGCAGTAATCTCACGAACTCACTGTCTCATCCGCGTTGACTGGTTCCGCAGCACCACCTCGGAGCCGTGGAGCTTGCCCGGTGCGCGTCGGAGCCGTAGAGCTTGCCCGGCGCGCGGTGGTGGCCAGGGGGCGTGCCGAGTACCCCCTCGGGGCCGTGGAGTTTGTCCGTGCGCGGTGGACGCAACCCATGCCGAGCGCCACCTGGGAGCCGTGGAACTTGCCCGGTATGCGGTGGCAGCCACGGCCTACGCCGAGCACCACCTCGGGCCGTAGAGCCCTCCCGGCGCGCAGTGGCAGCGAGCACCGAGAACCACCTCGGAGCCGAGGAAGCGGGCTCCAGAAGCACGGCGGCGGGTACCGGGTGACAACGCTGGAAGAAACGCCAGCGCTCACGCCAGGGCGCGCCGTTGGTCCCTCCAGGCGGCGCCGGCTGTCACGCCAGGGTGCGCCGTGCGTTCTGGCGCTTCTGCTGTTTCCCCGCTGCATTGTCTGTGTGCCGTGCTGGCAAGCGTGGGCGCTGCCCGCTGTCCTGGTGGGCTCCACGCACCGGAGCGGCGCCTGTCCGACGCAGGCGCGCTCGTCTGGATACGCCTGAAAGCGCCCGAATACGCCCCATGTCCAAACGCGCGGCACTTGGGCACCGTGGGCGCCATGATTCACGCCACACAGATCGAACCCGCCACCTCCAGGCTCACGCCGCCTTCTTCAACATCCCATGCGGGTCGAGCACGAACTTCCGTGCCACGCCCGTGTCGAACTCGTGGTACCCGCGCGCCGCGTCCTCGAGCGGGATGACGGTGGCGTTGACGATCTTCGCGATGGGCAGCCGGCCGTGGAGGATGGCCTGCATGAGCTGCCGGTTGTAGCGCAGCACCGGCGTCTGCCCCGTGAAGAACCGATGTGACTTCGCCCAGCCCAGGCCGAAGCGCATGCGCAGGTTGCCCTGCTTCGCGGCCTCGTCCTTCGCGCCCGGATCCTCCGTGACGTAGAGCCCCGGAATGCCAATGGCGCCGCCGGCCCGGGTAATCGCCATCAGCGAGTTGAGCACCGTGGCCGGCATCTCCGTCACGTGCAGGGCCCCATGGCCTCGCGCCTCGAAGCCCACCGCGTCCACGGAGGCGTCCACCTCCGGCACACCGACGACGGCCTCGATCAGCTCCTCGAGCTTGTCACTCTTCGTCAGGTCGATGGGCTCGAAGCCCACGGACTTCGCGTGCCGCAGCCGCTCCGCGTTCATGTCGCCAATCATCACCACCGCCGCCCCCAGGAGCTGCGCCGAGGCCGCGGCCGCGAGCCCCACGGGCCCCGCTCCGGCGACGTACACGGAGGACCCCACCCCGACGCCCGCGCACACCGCGCCGTGAAAGCCCGTCGGAAGGATGTCCGACAGCATGGTCAGGTCCTGGATCTTCTCCAGGGCCTTCTCCTTGTTGGGGAAGCGGATGAGGTTGAAGTCCGCGTACGGCACCAGGACGTACTGGGCCTGGCCTCCCACCCAGCCGCCCATGTCCACGTAGCCGAAGGCGCCCCCGGCACGGGCCGCGTTGACGTTGAGGCACACGCCCGTCTGCTGCTCGCGGCACGTGCGGCAGCGGCCACACGCGACGTTGAAGGGCACCGTGACGAGGTCACCGATGTCGAGGTACTCGACGTCCTTGCCCTTCTCGATGATCTCCCCGGTGATTTCATGCCCCAGCACCAGCCCCGCGGGAGCCGTGGTGCGGCCCCGCACCATGTGCTGGTCCGAGCCGCAGATGTTGGTGGAGACCACCTTGAGGATGACCCCGTGCTCGATGGGCTTCCCCCGCGGATTCACCATCTTCGGATAGTCGATGGACCGCACCTCCACCTTGCCGGGACCGAGATAGACGACGCCACGATTGCTCGCCATGGACGGACTCCTCCTGAGGCTGCCCCGCCGCTTCGCGGAAGAAGACACCCTCGGAAGAAGCTGGCGACCGCTGGCGGCTCCGGCACGGAGGGCAGCGCCCTCCCCTGCTTCAGGACGCTCCACTGTCCATGCGGCGAGGAAGGAGCCGTGGGCAGCGCGTGCCGCCCGTCTCAGAAGGACGCGTCGAGCTGGAGCCGGACGAGGTGGCGGTCCAGCCCCGCTGTTCCGAACTGGTAGGCGTAGTCGCCCTGCACCTTGAAGGCATGCCCGTTCAGGTAGGCATTCAGGCCCACGCCCACCTCCCGTCCCTGCTGGGCCACCTGGGCGGCGAGCGCGGGGTCGCTGCCCGAGCGCGCCCACTCCATGTCCACGCGCCCGGCGGCCTCCAGCCTCGAGGTGAGCATGTAGCCCGCCTGCAAGAGGTAGCCCCAGCCGGAGCGGGACCACTCACGGGCGGGCTGCCCGTTGACGACGCCCTCCAGGAAGGGACGAGACGCGTTCCGGTAGAGGACCTCCGCGAGCACGGAGAGGCCGCGGTACTTGAACACCGTGTCCGCGGCCGCGTGCACGTAGTCGAACGTGCCGAACGTGAGGGTGCTGCCCGTCAGGCTGCGCTGCCGGTTCGTCTTCTGGTTGTACGCGCCGGCCACCCCCACCATCAGCCGCGGCTTCGGCAGCCGCTGCAGGTCCCCTTCCGAGTCGTCGTCGAAGGCGCCGAAGGGCCGCACCGCGAAGCGGGCGACGTAGAGCAGGCCCGGCGTCGTGCTCCCGACCCGGTTGCGCCCCTCGCCTCCGAAGAGGCCGAGGTTGTAGCTCAGGCGCCCTCCCTTCCCGAAGAGGTCGGCCGAGGACAGCATCACCCCCACGTCCCGGTCCAACGCCAGCTCGCCGATGATGATGGGCCGGTCGACCAGCTGCAGGCTCGACTCGCGGATGGTGCGCGCGCGGTCGAAGGGCACGAAGAACTGGCCCACGCGGACGTTCAGGTCCCGCCGGGCCGTGTACTCAATCCAGGCATCGAACAGGGGGACCGGCGAGCTCGCATCCACGTCGGTGACTCCGAACCCGAGCTGCAGCGCGTACTTGAGGTCCGGGTCCAGGACATGGCCCTGGAGAACGAGGCGCACCGTGCGGACCGCCTGCTCCTGGGTCCACCGCCGCGGCGCCCCTTCCACGTCCTGGCCCGTCACCGTCTCCCGCATCTGGGCGCGTGCGCGCAGGTTGGCGGAATACGACCCGTCATCCGCCACGAGGGTGAAGCCCCTTCCGGGCGCGGCGGTGAGGGTGACCCCCTTCGATGGTGGCGGCTTCGGCGCGGGCTCGGATGGGGCGCCCGAAACCGGAGGGGCTTCGGGGGGCGCGGATTGAGCCCACGCTCCCATGGAGAGCGCCAGGGAAGAGAGGAGGACGACCTTCGTGGAGACGCGGGAGGCTGGATTGGACATCGGAATGACGGTCAAACGTGGAGGGTACGGCCCTCACCAGGTGTCGATGAACCTGCGCCGTCCCTCGCGCACCGGGCGGGGGACGGAGCGCAGGCCGCGGAGAATCCAGGAGCGCGTCTCCGCGGGGTCTATCACCGCGTCGAGCTCCAGGAGCGAGGCCATGTTGATGGCCCTTCCCCGCTGGTGTGCCTCGGCAATCATCGCCCGGGCCATCTCCTCCCGGGCCTCCGGGTCCTCGATGGCGTCGAGCTGCTTGCGCATGCCGATGCGCACCGCGCCCTCCAGGTTCATCCCCCCGAACTCGCCCGTGGGCCAGGACACGTTGAAGACCGGCGCGTGGAAGTGCCCGCCCGCCATCGCCTGCGCCCCGAGCCCGTAGCCCCGCCGCAGGACGACGCTGAAGAACGGGACGGAGAGGCTGGCGGCCCCCACGAACATCCGGGAGACGTGACGCACCAGGGCGGTCGTCTCGGCCTGCGGCCCCACCATGAACCCGGGGGTGTCGCACAGCGACACGATGGGAAGTCCGAAGGCATCACAGAGCTGGAAGAAGCGCGCGGCCTTGTCGGCGGCGTTCGCGTCGATGGCCCCGCCGAGGTGGAACGTGTCGTTCGCGATGAGCCCGAGCGGCTGTCCCTCGATTCGCGCCAGCGCCGTCACCAGGCTTCGCCCGAAGTCCCGGCGCAGCTCGAGCACGGAGCCGCCGTCCGCCAATGTCTCGAGGATGGGGCGGATCTTGTACGCACGGCGGCGGTTCTCCGGCAGGGCCGCGCGCAGCGTCTCCTGGTCCGCGCACGTCCCTGGCGCCGTCGCGCCCTGGAAGTAGGAGAGGTACTTCTTCGCGACGGCCACCGCCTCCGCCTCGTCGCGCACCCGGACGTCGATGACGCCGTTGCGCGTCTGCACGTCCGCGGGGCCAATATCCTCCGGAGCGAACGTCCCCAGACCGCCGCCCTGGATCATCGCCGGGCCGCCCATGCCGATGTTGCTGCCGTCCGTCGCGATGATGACGTCGCAGCATCCCAGCAGCGCCGCATTCCCCGCGAAGCAGCGCCCGGAGGCGATTCCGACGCGCGGGACGAGCCCCGAGAGCGAGGCGAACGACAGGAAGCTGGGCGTGTCCAGCCCCGAGACGGTGTGCGTGTCCGTGTCGTTCGGGCGCCCGCCGCCCCCCTCGGCGAAGAGCACCACCGGCACGCGCCACTGCGCGGCGAGCGCGAGCATGCGGTCCAGCTTCCGGTGGCCCACGAGCCCCTGGGTGCCGGCGAAGACCGTGTAGTCGTACGCGAGCACCAGGGCGCGCGCCCGCTCGTCGTCGAAGAGGGCGCGGTTGACGGTGCCGAGCCCGCAGACGATGCCGTCCGCGGGGCTGGCCCGGATGAGGTCCTCCATGGAGCGGGTCGAGCGCTGCGCCGCGAGCGCGAGCCCCCCGTACTCGACGAAGCTCCCGGGGTCGACGAGGTCGTCGATGTTCTCCCGAGCCGTGCGCTGGCCCGTCTTCCGCCGCCGGGCCACCGCTTCCGGGCGGCCGGCGTCCGAGGTCGCCGCGAGACGCTCCCGGAGCTCCGCGAGCTCCGAGCGGACCGCGGCGGTGGATGACGGCCGGCCGTCGTCGTTCGTGTCGCTCATGAGCGTGGGATGATGCCTCGGCGGGCCCCGCGGGCACCAGGGACGCCACGGCCCGGGGCTCCCCGCCGGCATCCCCGGACCGCCAGCCATGCGCCCGCCAGGTCATCCGCCTGCCCGGCACCAGCGAGCCGCGCGGCTACGGGGACACGTCCCCTTCCGGATCCTCGAGGTTGATCTTGAAGAGGGCGGTGCGGCCCGCCTGGATCTCCACCGTCCTCGTCACTTCCCTCCCGAGCTTCAGATTGACGGCCTTCACGGTGTGGCGGCCCTCGGCCAGCCGGATGGGTGACAGGGGCGTCTGTCCGAGCGAGCGCCCATCCACGAACACGTCGGCATAGGGCCGGATGCGGAACTCCAGGGTGCCCCTGCCCACGGCGCGGGGCGCGGGCGGAGGCGACTCACGCGGCGCCTGCTGGGGCTCCCCTGCCGGGCGCTCCGGGGGCTCCAGAGGAAGCGCCGGGTGGACGCCGGGCGGGACGGCGGCGGGCTCGCTCTCTTCAGCCGTGGCCCTGGCGGGCTCGCGCTCCTCGGAAGCACTCCCACGGGTCGCCTCGCTCGCTGGGACCGGCGGCACCAGCGGGGCAGGCTTCTCACCGGCCCCGGCGGCTGGCATGGGGGCCGCGCGCTCACGAGCTCGCGACAAGGTGCCAATGCCCAGCGCGAGCAGCCCCCCCAACCCCACCGCCAGCAGGAAAATCCCGGGGGACGCCAGCCTCCGCGACGCGACTCCCAGCGACTTCGTCCAGCCTCCGTCGTCCGTCTCCGCCCTCCCCTGATGGTCAAAGGGGGCTGACGTGACGACCCGCTCGGTGGATTTCGTGGACGCGTCACTCCGGGTGACCTCCGCCGCCGGAAACGGCCTCGCGGGCGTCGTGGGTGCCGAGGCCTCCACGGGTGCCGGGCCCGCCCGCTCCCTGCGGGTGGCCTCCGTCCCCTGCAACGGCCCCTCGGGCGTCGTGGGGACCGAGTCCTCCACGGGCGTCCGGCCCGCCCGCTCCTGACGGGTGGCCTGCCCGGGCGATGGCGTCACGGGCTGCACCCCCTGCCCGTCCGGACCCTCCGCCGCGATTCGCGCCGCGAACCGGGCAATCTGGTACGCGCCCATCGGCTCGCCCGTGGACAGCACGAAGCGCTCCAGGTCGTGCTGGAACGCACGGCAGTCCGGGTAGCGCCGCTCGCGGTCCTTCTCCAGCGCCCGGTCCAGGATGTGCACGAGCGCCGCGGGCAGGTCCGGCCTCCGAAGCGACGCGGGGATGAACGGGTCGTTCAGGACGGCATTCACGATGCCCGCCTCGCTGCTGACGGCGTACGGCCGCTTTCCCGTGAGCAGCTCGTACAGCACCACCCCCAGCGCATAGATATCGGCCCGCCGGTCCAGCTTCTTCAGCTGCAGCTGCTCGGGTGGCATGTAGGCCAGCTTCCCCTTCACCACGCCCGCCTGGGTGCGGTGCTCCTGCCCCGCCACCTTGGCGATGCCGAAGTCCACCACCTTCACCGCGCCCTGCCGTGACACCAGGATGTTGGCCGGGCTCACGTCCCGGTGGACGAGCCTCATGGGCTCGCCGGTGATGGGGTCGCAGAACTCGTGCGCGTACGCCAGCCCCTCCGCCGCGGACGCCACCACCTTCGCGCAGAGGGCCGGTGGCAGCGGCCGCGTCGTCCCATGCTTCACGAAGCGGCGCAGGTTGGGCCCGTCGATGAGCTCCATGGCCAGGAAGTAGCTGCCCTCGGCCTCACCGAAGTCGAAGACCTGGACGATGTTCGGGTGGTCGAGCTGCGCGGCCAGCTTCGCCTCGCCGAGGAACATGGCCACGAAGTCCGGGTCCTCCGCCAGCGCCGGGAGGATGCGCTTGAGGACCAGCGTCTTCTCGAAGCCCATGGGCCCCGCGGCCTTCGCGAGGTAGACCTCGGCCATTCCCCCGGCGGCGAGCTTTCGCACGAGCTGGTACTTGCCGAGTTGCATTGCACCGAGACTTTCCCAGGACAGCGGGGAGGCGTCCATGATCCCGGTACGCCAGAACGGGTGCCGGGTTACATCCCCCGGCCCCCGTCACGGGCAGGCCAGGGGCGTGGCGGCGTTGCCCGTGTTGCGCGCGTCGTGCTGGAAGCGGGGCCACGGCGCGTTCGTGTCCAGTCCCCTGGAGTCCACGATGATGGCGTAGAGGACGCCATCGGCTCCTGGGACGTACAGCGTGCCGAGCTCCTCATCACGCGCCGAGCCGCTCCGGGCCCGTGCGCAGTCCAGGGCTGGAGAGGGCGAGGAGAAGACCGTGGAAGAGGACTGCCAGCCGGCGACCGGGGCCACCGAATCGCTCAACCGCCACAGGAGCTTCAGCGTGGAGGCCTCCCACGCGCTCACCTCCGCTCCGCGCGACTGAGGTCCGCTCGCGGTGTAGAGCACCCCGGCGGCACCGAGCACCGGTGCGTTCGGGATGACACCCGCCCCAGGCACGCTCCGGAGCCTCGCCATGTCCACCAGCCCCACCGCGGTCAACGCTCCGTCCTCCGCGTCATGGCCGAAGTAGAGGGTCTCTCCTCCATCGGCGGCCCCCAGCACGAGGTCGCGAATGGGGGGCTCCCCCCGTGCTGCCACATACTCCACGCCAGCATCAGGATTGCCCGCGTTCGTCAGGGTACGCATGACGGCACTCTGGCTATCGTCGAAATCGGCGCCCGCGGTGACCACATGGGTGGCATTCCGCGAGAGTGCGAGGCCCGACATCTCCCACGGCATGTTGGACGTGGCGGAAGGCACCTTCACCCAGCCATCCGCGATGAAGCGGAACCCCTGGATGCCAGGGTACCCGGTGGCGTACACGTCGAGGCCATGAGCCACCATGCCCCCGAACACGGGGGGGCTGTCGTCCGTGCTCGGTATCGGCTCCATGCACGGGTTCGTCCCCGTGTCATCGGGCCTGAAGGCCACCAACTGGGCCGCGTGCTCCGTGCCGACCTTCGGCAGTTCCACCTGGGTCACCACGGTCTCGACGTCCGCGGGGTCGGTGGACATGCGGGTGGTGGTGAGGACCAGGGGTGTGGCGTAGGAGTCCTCCGCCTGCCGGGAGCAACCGTAGATGGGGAGGGCACCCTCGCTGGAGAGGGCCACCAGTACCTTCGTGTGCGTGGAATGAACCGCGCTGGCGTCCACGCTCACGTAGACGCGCTCCCGGCCGTTGACGAAGGCCCCCACGGCCGGGCCGCTCGTCACCCGCCCCACCACCCGCGACCAGCGCACCACTCCCTCTGGCGCGAGCGCGAACACCCGCCCCTCCGCGCCGCCCGTTCCGAAGTAGACGGTGCCTCCAGCCCCAATCGCCGGGCTGGTCTGAATCACGCCCGCCTTCCCGGCGAAGGACCACTTCCAGCGTGTCACCGGAATGGAAGTGCTCGCCGTGAGGGTGTTCCCCTCCGAGTCACGAATGGATGCGGTGGCGGTGAACTCCCCACGGAAGGCCCTCAGCGGCGGGCTCCAGAGCCCGAATGTCACCTCCTTGCAGAAGGGACCCGCATCGCAATCTCCGACGCGGAGGTGAGAGGACTCCGGGCCCTCCACTCCCTTCAAGGCAACACTCAGCGGGCCCGCGTCCGGAAGCGCCTGGCTGGCGCGGACGCGCACCACCACCTCCTCGTCGCGGTGCCGGGCATCCGGCCGCAGGGGGTCCGTATAGCGGAAGTCCGCCCCCCCGTCGGGCGTTGAGGGCCCAGGCAACAACTCCATCGTCAGCGTGGCCGTCCCGGGGAGGGGTTCACCGTTCCTCCTGCACATTCCCGCGACGCAAGTGTAGCCCTCGATGCACCTGCTCTGCGCATCACAGTCGCGGTCTTCGGGATTCCACTCAGGCACGGTGCACGCGAACAGCACGCCCACCGCCACGACGGCGCAACCCATCAGCCGCTTCATCGGGACGCTCCAACCTGGGACACCGAGCTCTCATCACGGGGGGACAGCAGCCAGGCCACCACCGCCCCCGTGGCGGCGAGCCCGGCCGTGGCGAACAGCACGTTCGCGACGCGCGCGCTTCCCCTGGCGTCCTCCAGCCGGTTCCAGGAGTCGATCTGGACCTTTTCATCCCTCGCGGCATTGGCGTCACTCCGGGAGGACAGCCCGAAGTACGTGCCCACGCCCGCCGCCACCACTCCCGCGCCGAGCAGCGCCACCGGAACCACGGGGAGCCGCGAGCGCGGCGCCGCCTCCACCGTGGGCATGAAGGGCTCGGGCTCCCTGTGCGTGGACTCGGGCACCACCACCGGCGCCGGTGTCCGCTCGGGCCGGTCCGTCCCTCCGGCCACGGCGCTCGGCGGCGGCGCCGCCGGTACGACCGCTGGCGCCGGCTTGCCGCCGGTCCGCGGCGACGTCCTCGAGCGGCGGGCCAGCTCCCTGCGCACGCGGGCGCGCACGGACTCGAACTCACGCACCACCTTGGGCGCGGCGCTCAGCGGCAGCTTCGCCTCCGGGTCCAATGACAGCGCCGTGTGGAAGGCCGCGCGGGCCGCGTCGCGCCTCCCCATGTCCGCGTAGACGAGCCCCTCGTGCAGCGCCACGGCGACGTCCTGCTCCACGCCCGAGGCGAGCCGCTTCGCCCGGCCCAGCTGCTCCAGCGCGCGCTCGTACTCCAGGTTCTCATAGAGGTTCACGGCCGCGGAGAGATAGCGGTCGAAGTCACCGGCGGCGGCACCACCACGCCCGGCCACCAGCAGGAGTCCCACGAGCATCAGTCGGGGGGCCGCTCGGAAGAGGAAAAGACGCATGCGCCGCATCCTAATGGAGTCCGCGCAACCCTCCGGAAAGTCACCCTCACTTGCGATGCACTGGAAGAGTTCCACCAGATTGATCAGAGACGCTCCACCCGCGAGCCCCCATTCCTCGTATGCTCCCGGCGTGACGTGGATGCGCCCGTGGCGCCCGGGGGAGAGCACCGCTCCCTGGAGGCCCACCCTCACCTGCTGGCATCGACTGAACCGGGGGGGCCGTCCGCCGGAAGGCAGGACCCGCCGTGCCGTGATGGCCCAGGCCCGCGTCGCTCGTGCGTTCGAGCACCCTCGCAAGGTGTTGCACGTGGCGAAGTCGTCGGCGGGCCTCCTCATCGTCAGCGAGGACGAAGAGGGCCGGCGCTATCTCCAGTTCGGCTGGCTGGGCGCGTCGCAGAGCGTGGTGTGGCCGGGGTTCCCGCTGCGCCTGGAGTCGGACTACACGCGGGCGATGGTGGCGGCACTGGCCTTCGTGGCGGAGCCCCGCCGCATCCTGGTGGTGGGCGTGGGAGGTGGCGCCATTCCCATGTTCCTCCGCACCGTGCTCCCCGAAGCCCACATCGACGCGGTGGACCTCCATCCGGAGGTGCTGGACGTGGCCCGGCGCTACTTCGGCTTCCGCGAGGACGCGGCGCTCCACGCACACGTCGCGGACGCGCGGCGGTTCATCGCGACGCCCGGGCCGCCCTATGACGCCATCCTCCTGGACGCCTACGGGCCCCGGGGCATCCCCCCGGCGCTGGCGACGCGGGAGTTCCTCCAGGCCACCCGCGCGCGCCTCGCACCGGGCGGCGTGGTGATCGGCAACGTGCTGAGGTTTCCGGGCAAGTGGAACTCCTCCATGGCCCGCACGTGGCAGGAGAGCTTCGCCCAGCTCCATGCCTTCACCGTGGAGGAGTCGGCCAATCAGATCCTGGTCGGACTCCCGGACGCGAAGAAGCGCTCCCGGGCGGAGCTGAACGCACGCGCCGAGCAGCTCACCCGCGAGTGGGGCGTGGCCTTCAGCCTGCGCTCGCGGGTGGCCCGCCGGTATCAGGGAAGCGCCCCGCCCGGGAGGGGCGCTCGTTGAGCGCACTCCGGGCCTCGGGCGTCCGCTGGCGTCCGGCGCCGGCCGCGACGAACCCCGAGAGCGCCGAGCGGGCGGTGCGGGGAGCTGTGGCCTTACCCACACGGTTCCCCGCCGGAGAAACGACACCACGGGGCAGGAGCAGCTGGGCTAGGCTGCGCGCGGAAGGAGAACGACCCATGCCGTACATGCTGTTGATCATGGAGCCGCGCGGTCAGCGGCGGACCCGGACTCGTGAGGAAGGGGAGCACGTCTACGCGCGGATGGTGCGCTTCGGCGAGGACCTCAAGGCCCGAGGCCTCCTCATGGCCAGCGATTCGCTCCAGGCCGACTCCAACGGAGTCCGCGTCGAGGTCCGCAACGGCAAGCGCAGCATCAGCGATGGCCCGTTCACCGAAGCCAAGGAGATGATTGGCGGCTTCTTCCTCCTCGACTGCCGGACCCGGGAAGAGGCGGTCGCGATTGCCCAGGAGTGCCCCGCGGCCGAGTGGGCCACCATCGAAGTGCGCGGGGTCGGCCCCTGCTTCGACAACTGAGTTCCCCGGCCGCCGGAGGGTCCTGGCCGGCCTCCCGGGTGGCCAGGGCCTCCAGGCCCCACCGGGCGGCCCCGCCTACCCCGCCTGCTTCTGGCTCAGCGCCACGCTGCCCAGGATGAGCACACCGGCGATGAGCATGGTCAGGGTCATCGGCTCCCCCAGCAGCAGCCAGGCCCACGCCACGGCGAACAACGGCACGATGTAGGTGACGGTGACGGCCTGCGCCGCGCCGATGCGCTGGATGAGCCGGTAGAACACGACGTACGCGAGGCCCGTGCACAGCACCCCGAGCGCCCCGGCCGACAGCCACGACACCGCCGGAATCGGCTGTGCCGGCCAGGTGGCCACCGCGAAAGGCAGCATCAGCACCGCCGCGCAGGACAGCGTGGCCGCGGCGACCGCGCCCGCCGGCAATCCGGTGAGCTGACGCCGCACCATGTTCGCACCGATGCCGTACAGGAACGCGGCCGTCGTGCCCGCCGCCGCGGCCTCACCGATGCTCGCGCCCGCGGCCTTGCCGCTGGCGAGAATCACCACGCCCACGAAGCCCGCGAACACCGCCACCGCGCGCCGGCGGCCGATGCGCTCTCCGTAGAACAGGAACGCCACCAGCGCGGTGAACAGCGCGGCCATGCTGTTGGTGATGGCGCCGATTCCCGCCGGTGCCCGCTGCGCGGCCCACGCGAACAGCGCGAACGGCACCGCCGAGTTGATGGCGCCAATCAGCGCCAGCTTCGGCCACAGCGTCGGAGTCAGGGCCGCCCTCGCCCGCCACAGGAACGGCATCAGCACGAGCGCGCCCAGCGCCAGCCGGATCTCCACCAGCGGCAGCGCGCCGAAGTCCCGGGCGGCGACGCGCATGAACATGAAGGACGCGCCCCAGATGGCGCCCAGCAGCCCCAGCTCGAGCGGCGTGAGCCATGCGCCCGAAAGCGAGGAAGAAGGAGTACGGGCCAGCGGCGGAGCATTCATGGCGATGACACCAACCTTGCTTTTGTCCGCGCCGTATATTCATTCCGGGCATTTTCCTCACAAGCGCATCCTATTGCGGTCAGCCACAAGTATGATTTGAGGCTCCGCATGACCTCGCGCTCGGACTGGCTCCCCGCCCTGGCGGCGTTCGAATCCGCCGCCCGCCACCAGAACTTCGCCCACGCGGCGGAGGAGCTGCACCTGACGGCCAGCGCGGTCAGCCACCATGTGCGCAGGCTGGAGTCGCTGCTCGGCGTGGCGCTCTTCCAGCGGCACGCGCGCGGCGTGTCGTTGACCATCGAGGGCCGCCAGCTGGCCGACACCGCCAGCAGCGCGATGTCCGCCCTGGACGACGTCCTGCGCGGACTGAGCGCCGCGCGCGACGAGCACGACCTCGTGCGCATCACCACCCTGCACTCGCTGACCTACACCTGGCTGCTGCCACGCCTGCCGCGGTTCGCCGCCGCGCATCCGCACATCCGCCTCCACGTCGACACGGAGGTGGCGCTCACCCGGTTCGATGACGGCGGCCCCGACCTCGGCATCCGCCACGGCGAGGGCCACTGGCCGGGCCTGACGGCGCTCCACCTGATGGATGACGCCCTGTTCCCGGTGGCCGCTCCGGCGCTGCCCGGCCTCCAGGACGTCCACGAAGCGGCCGACATCGCGAGGCTGCCGCTGGTGTCGGACCTCTCGCGCCAGGGCTGGCAGGACTGGTTCCGCGCCGCGGGCGTGCGAGGCGCCCGGCTCGACGAGCGGTACAGCTTCAGCGACACCACCGACGCGCTGAAGGCCGCGGTGCACGGCCTGGGCGCGGCGCTCGCGCGCGAGCAGATCACCACGCCCTACCTCGCCGACGGGCGCCTCGTGCGGCTGCCCGGGCCCACCATGCCCGCGCGCTTCGGCTACTACGTGGTGTACCCGGCACACCGGCGGCTGCGGCCCGCGGCGCGCGCCTTCGTCGACTGGCTGCTGAAGGAGCCCGGGTAGCGAGCCCGGCTGCCAGCACCGGCGTTGCGAAGAGGACACCCCGGGGATTAATGAACCCGGCCAGTTTCGAACGCGAGGTGGGCCTTGGACGAAGTGAGCCGGAGAGCGGCGCTGAAGTTGATCGCGGCGGCGGGAGTCTCGACGGCCACGGGCTGCTCGCGTGGTTCCGGACGGACGGAGGAGCAAGGAATGGGTCAGCAGGAGAGCAGGCAGCCGAGCGCGGTCATCAACGTCGCCCCACTCCAGGGGATGCCCTGGCGGACGCCGGATCCGTTCCTTTTCTGTGTCCACCACGATGACCGGTACCCGGCGGGCAACGAGCGCCTGGGCCCGGCCGCCTCGCTGGCGGGCCGCAACCTCGGCCAGGACTTCGACGGCCGGGACGGCTGGAACATGTACCACGGCACCGTCGTCCCCGGCTTCCCCCAGCACCCGCACCGGGGCTTCGAGACGGTGACCATCGTCCGCAACGGGCTGCTCGACCACTCGGACTCGCTGGGCGCGGCGGCCCGCTTCGGCGGCGGTGACGTGCAGTGGATCACCGCGGGAGCCGGGCTCCGGCACTCGGAGATGTTCCCGCTGCTCCAGCGCGACAAGCCCAATCATGTCGAGCTGTTCCAGATCTGGCTCAACCTGCCCCGGGTGGACAAGCTCGCGGCGCCGCACTTCTCCATGCTCTGGAACCACGTCATTCCCCGGCACGTCGCGAAGGACGAGGCGGGGCGCACCACCGAGGTCACCGTCGTCGCCGGCAGGCTGGGCGGCGTGACGGCGCCACCGCCGCCGCCGAAGTCGTGGGCCTCGCGCGAGGACGCGGACGTGGCCATCTGGACGCTCAAGCTGGCGCCCGGCGCGCGCTGGACGCTGCCGGCGGCGGCGCGCGGCAGCAACCGCATGTTGTACTTCTTCCAGGGCTCCGGGCTGCGCGTGGGCGGCCGCGCCATTCCGCCGTCCCACTCCATCGAGCTTCGCGCCGACGTGGCGGCGGAGCTGGAGAACGGGGCCGACGCGGCCGAGCTGCTCATGCTGCAAGGCAAGCCCATTGGCGAGCCCGTCGTGCAGTACGGCCCGTTCGTGATGAACTCGCGGCAGGAAATCCAGCAGGCCTTCGCCGACTACCAGCGCACGGGCTTCGGCGGCTGGCCGTGGCAGAGCGACGACCCCGTCCACCCGCGTGACGAGGGGCGCTTCGCCCGTCACGCGGACGGCCGCATCGAACGGCCGGCCTGAGCCGGCCCGTCCCGGGACAGCTCAGTCGTCGATGGCCTGATAGACGAGGTTCCCGAAGTCGACGATGGCCCCCGACGTCCCCGGATACACCAGGCGCTGCGTCATCAGGATTCCGACCAGCGCCTCCCGGGGGTCCGAGAACCACATCGTCCCGAAGCCGCCGGCCCAGCCGAAGCGCCCGGGAACCATCGACACGTCGTCACGGCGCGTCACCATCGACACGCCAAAACCCCAGCCACTGTCGTCCCAGAAGCCGGGGGCGAAGCTGGAGACCGCCTTCTGCGCGGGCGTGACGTGGTCGGTCGTCATCAGCTCGACCGTGGGCCGCGACAGGATGCGCTCGCGCCCGAGCCTCCCTCCGTTCAGCAACATCTGGCCGAAGGCCAGGTAGTCGTCCACGGTCGACACCAGCCCGCTGGACCCGCTCGGGAACGCGGGCGGGCGGCTCCACTGGCCGTCCGCCGCACCGTCCTGGAGCTCGAGCGCCGAGGTCTCCGGATTGAACCGGTAGCAGCTCGCCAGCCGCTCCAGCTTCGACTCCGGCACGCTGAAGGCGGTGTCCTTCATTCCCAGCGGCTCGAAGATGCGCTCGCGGAGGAACGTCTCCAGCGGCTGGCCCGAGGCGCGGGCAATCAGCACGCCCAGCACCTGGGCCCCCGTGTCGTACATCCATTTCTCGCCGGGCTGGTGCATCAGCGGCAGCGTGGCGAACCGGCGCAGCCACTCGTTCGGTGCATGCGGGGTCGCCGGCATCGGCGGACCGATGCCGAGCTGCAGCGCGTTCATGGCCTGCTGAATCGGGTACGAGCTCGACGGCTCCATGATGATGCCGAAGCCCATCCGGAACGTGAGCAGGTCCCTCACCGTGATGGGCCGCTTCGCGGGCACGGTGTCGTCGAGCGGCCCGTCGAGCCGCTTCAGGACCTCGCGGTCCGCCAACTCGGGCAGCAGCCGGTCCACCGGCTCATCCAGCCGCAGCCGGCACTCCTCCACGAGAATCATCGCCGCCACGGCCGTGATGGGCTTGGTCATGGAGGTGATTCGGAAGAGCGTGTCGCGCCGCATGGGGCCGCCCCCGCCGGCCGCCTTCGTGCCGATGGCATCGACATGCACCTCGCCCCGCCGGCTGACAAGCGTGACGAGCCCGGGCAGCTCACCGCGCTCGACATGACCGGCCATGACGTCGTGCATGCGGCCCAGCCGCGCCCTGGACAAAGCTTCAGCACTCATCATCCGTTCACCTGCCCCACTCCAGGAATCACGGCCGCCTGGCCGCGTCCGGAAAATCGTTCGTAATTCATGTCGATCCGCCGGGGCCTGTTTCGACGTGGGAGTAGAAACCCGAAGCTCGAAAGGAGACACGACCATGCGTTTCATGATCCTGATCAAAGCCACCAGGGACTCCGAGGCGGGTGTCATGCCGGGAGAGAAGCTCCTGACGGAGATGATGAAGTTCAACGAGGAGCTGGTGAAGGCCGGCATCCTGCTCGCGGGAGAGGGGCTCCACCCCAGCACGAAGGGCGCGCGCGTCCGGTTCTCGGGCAACAAGCGCACCGTCATCGACGGCCCCTTCGCCGAGACGAAGGAGCTCATCGCCGGCTTCTGGCTGTGGCAGGTGAAGTCGAAGGAAGAGGCCATCGAGTGGGTCAAGCGCGTGCCCAACCCCGAGGGCACGGAGTCGGAGATCGAGATCCGCCAGGTCTTCTCCCCGGAGGACTTCGCGGCGAGCGACCCGTCGGGCGAGGTCCGGAAGAAGGAGGAGGAGCTGCGCGCCATCTCCGAGTCGCGTCGCAATTAGACATGACACCCGCCTCGTGCCTTGCACCGGCGGGGGGAGATGCCCTAGTCGGAGGCCATGACGGCTTCCGACACGCATCGCGCAATCCACGCGGTTTGGAGAATCGAGTCGGCCCGGCTCATCGCCGGCCTCGCGCGGATGGTGCGCGACGTCGGCCTGGCCGAGGAGCTCGCACAGGACGCGCTCGTCATCGCGCTCGAGAAGTGGCCGCGGACGGGCGTACCGGACAACCCCGGCGCGTGGCTCATGGCCACCGCGAAGCACCGCGCCATCGACCAGATGCGCCGGGGCAAGCAGCTCGAGCGAAAGCACGAGGAGCTCGGCCACGAGATGGAGGCCCGGCAGGACGCGGCCACGCCGGATCTGGACGCCATGATCGACGAAGACGTCGGCGACGACCTCCTTCGCCTCATCTTCACGGCATGCCACCCCGTGCTGTCGACCGAAGCGCGCGTCGCGCTCACGCTCCGCCTGCTCGGAGGCCTGACGACCGAGGAGATTGCCCGCGCGTACCTCGTCCCGGAACCCACCGTCGCGCAGCGCATCGTCCGCGCCAAGCGGACCCTGGCCGAGGCGAAGGTCCCCTACGAGGTCCCCCGCGGGCCCGAGCTGGCCGAGCGCCTGTCCTCGGTGCTCCAGGTCATCTACCTCATCTTCAACGAGGGTTACTCGGCCACCGCCGGTGGCGACTGGATGCGGCCCGAGCTGTGCCAGGACGCGCTCCGGCTGGGCCGCATCCTGGCCGAGCTCGTTCCCCAGGAGCCGGAGGTCCACGGGCTCGTCGCCCTCATGGAAATCCAGGCGTCGCGCGCACGGGCGCGGGTGGGCCCATCGGGCGAGCCCATCCTGCTGCTCGACCAGAACCGCGGGCTCTGGGACCAGCTCCTCATCCGCCGCGGGCTCACGGCGCTGGAGCGCGCCGGGAAGCCAGGCGCGGCACCGGGCCCGTACGTGCTGCAAGGCGCCATCGCCGCCTGCCATGCGCGAGCGCGGACGCCGGAGGAGACGGACTGGCAGCGCATCGCGGAGCTCTACGGCGTGCTGGCCCGCGTCTCCCCTTCCCCCGTCGTGGAGCTGAATCGCGCGGTCGCGGTCTCCATGGCGTCAGGGCCCGAGAAGGGGCTCGAGATTGTCGATTCGCTGACGTCGGAGCCCTCGCTCGCGGGCTACCACCTGCTGCCGAGCGTGCGCGGCGACTTCCTCTTCAAGCTGGGCCGCCTCGGCGAGGCGCGCGCGGAGTTCGAGCGCGCGGCCTCACTCACCCGCAACGTCCGCGAGCGGGACCTGCTGCTCGGGCGCGCCGCGGCGTGTGGCGGTGACGCGGCGCTGGCCCCGGCTCCGGCGGCGAAGGCCCCGGCTTCCCCGGGGCGCAAGGCCAGGCCCCGGCGCAGCTGAGGGCCGTGGACGCTCAGTCCACCTTCGCCACGCGGCGGCGGTCGCCGATGAACTCCTCGACGCCGTGGGCAATCGCCTTCGCCAGCTCGGACTGGTACTCGCCCGAGGCCAGGCGCTCCTCCTCCTCCGGGTTGGAGAGGAACGACGTCTCCACCAGGATGGCCGGCATCTTCACGCCCAGCAGCACGTAGAACAGCGCCTCCTTGTGCCCCAGGTCCTTGATGCCCGAGTACCTGCGGGACAGGCCCGACACCAGGGAGCGCTGCACCTGGTTGGCCAGCCGCGACGACTCCTCGGTGTTCGCCTTCGTCGCCAGGTCCGCCAGGATGAACTGCAGGTCGCTGATGCCCTTCTCCGACGACGCGTTCTCCCGCGCCGCCAGCCGGATGGAGTAGCGGTCCGCCGACGTGTTCAGCGTGTACGTCTCGATGCCCCGCAGCTTCCGGCTCGCCGCCGCGTTGCAGTGGACGGAGATGAACAGGTCTCCGTGCTCGGCGTTGGCGAACTTCGCCCGGTCCTCCAGCCGGATGAACCGGTCATCGTCGCGCGTCAGCACCACCTCCAGCCCCTTCTCCCGCAGTTCCTCCGCCAGCTTCTTCGCGACGGTCAGGGCCACGTCCTTCTCCCGCGTGCCGCCCTTGCCGATGGCACCCGTGTCGTGCCCGCCATGCCCCGGGTCGATGATGACGCGACGCACCTTCAGCCCGAGCTGCTCGGCCAGCGTCAGCTCCGCGCTGCGAGTCTGCTTCGCCACCGCCTTCAGCCGCGCCTGCGCCACCCGGTCGTCCACCGGACGGGTGATGGGCCTCGGCGGCTCGGGAGCGGCGACGGTGATGTCGAACGGCGCCTCGGAGGCCTTCGTCTGCCCCTTCGCCGGGGGCTCGGGCTTCACGTCCCGCGCCGCGACGGCCTCGGGCTTCGACTCGGCCGCGGCCGGCTTCGGCTCCCGGACGGCCTCCACGTCAACGGAGGGCTTCTTCTGCACGGAGGCCACGGCCGCGGGCGGCTCCTCCGCGTTGGACTTCGCGTCCCGGGCCGCAGCCTCTTCATCCGAGGTCCGCTTCGACGTGGAGGGCTTCGCCTCCTTCGCCGCCAGGGCGGCCGCCACCGCCTCGTCCAGTCCCTTCCCTTCCTCACCCGCGCCGGCCTCGGCTCTCGCGGGCGCGTTCGGGTCCAGCCGGGGAATCATCGGCGACGGCTCGCGCGCGAGCTTCTCGATGGCACCGACCAGCGAGGAGCCGGGACGCCCGGCCTGGGCCACGGCGGTGGGCCGGGACTCGGCGGCGGGCTTCACGGGCGCGGGCTTCTGCACCGGCGCTGCCTTCGGAGCAGGCAGCGTGGCCAGCAGCTCCTTCATGTTCCGCGCCTGGTCCCCCTTGCTGCTCTTGGCGAGCGCCTCCGTCAGGGTGCGGCGCGCCGCGTCCGGCTGATCCAACCGGTTCACCTGGATGCGCGCGAGCGCCAGCGCGGCGTCATCCGCCAGCCGGTGCTTCGGGTGCGCGGCCAGCAGCTTGTTGTAGTGGGTGATGGCCGCCTTCAGGTCCTCCTCCACGAAGGACACGCGGCTCAGCTCCTGGAGCAGATCCGCCGCGGTGAAGAGGGCATCCGGGGCGCGCTCGGACTTCGGGTGCTGGCTCGCCACCGCCTCGAACTTGCGCACCACGTTCAGCCAGTGGTGGCGCAGCTTGCGCCGGGCCGCGTCGTCCTTCAGCGCGTAGTACGCGCGCCGCGCGCCCTGGTAGGCCTCCTCGGCCTCGTTCCGCTTCGCCGCTCCCACCGCGCCCGGGACGAGCAGCAGCAGCAGGGGCAGCACGAGAGCGAGGCGCATGGGTTCCTCCGGCGGACTGGGAGCTACAGGCGTGTGTCACACGGCCCCACGTCACCGGCAAATTTTCGGCCCCCACGGCCTTCCCGTCAGCGCACCCAGCCCAGCGTCTTCGCCAGGTCCTGGTCGATGACGCGCGCCCACCCGGGCTGCCGGGGCACCACCGCCGCCAGCACCTTCTCCCCGTTGCGCACCGGCGCCCTTCCGGGCCGCACGCGCGCGCGCACCTCGTGCTTCACGTCCTGCCGGAAGTAGTGCGCGGGGAACACGATTTCACGCCGCGTCTCCGGCAGCGGCCCCTCCGGCGTGAGCCACACCAGCGCGCCCGTCCGCAGCGGCTCCACCTCCGCCCGCCACAGCCGCCGCACCTCCCGCGCGAAGAGGCCCAACGCCGCGAGCACGCCCAGTCCCAGCCCCCACGGAAGCCACCCCACGCGCGAGGCCCGCGCCCGCGCGAAGCCCGCCTCGCGGGGGCGGTCCGGCCTGTGGGGGTCCACCAGCAGCTGCACCCGCGCGCCGCGCCCCAGCCCCTCCGCGTACTCCGCGAAGGTCGTCACGCCGGACACCGAGTGCTCCACGGACTGGAAGGTGTAGAGCACCTCCAGCGCCCCTTCCGCCCCGTCGCGGGCGTCCGGAGGTGGCAGCCGCGAGGCCACCAACAGGCCCTCCACCTCCTCCGCCCGCGCGACGAAGGCCTGTTCCTCCACGAAGAAGCGCCCGGCCCAGGCGGCTCCCGCGCCCAGGAGCGCGATGGCGGCGAGGCCCAGCACCACGCCTCGCACGAGGCGCCCCACCGCGCCGGGCACCTGTGTCAGTCGCACCTTCCTGGGGGCATGGGGGATGGCGAGCTGCATGCGGCCGCCAGCGTACCCCACCTGCGCGCGGCGCGCGGGTGGGCCCAGGCAGGCCCCGCTCAGGTCTGCTCCGGCGGAAGCCGGACCCACACGCCCCGGAAGCGCTTGCGCGCCGGGTCCTTCAGCCGCTTGCACTCGACGCCGTCGAGGGGGACGGCGCCATCGTCGCTCAGGAGCAGGATTTCGTCCGCCTGCTCCGGCGTGAAGAAGGCCTCGGGGTTGAGCCCGGTGAGGTCCACCTCGCTGACGGCGACGGGCGCATCGTCCCCTCCGCGCCACGTGTACAGGCGCGACGTCGCCTCGCTCGCGGTGCCCCCGCTGATGATGAGGTAGCGCCCGCGCCACCACGACAGCGAGCGGATGCCCAGGCCGCCCAGGTCCAGCAGCCTCGGCTCGCCCAGCCGCGCCCGCTCTCCGTCCCGCACCATCTCTTTCGGGTTCAGGATGGGCACCACCAGCGCCTTCCCCTCGGGCACGGGGCTGCGGAAGCCGATGATGAGGGAGCTCCCATCCGGCATCGCCGTCATGCCCTCGATGTTCAGCCCGCCGGGGGACTTCGGCGGCAGCGCCTCGGCCTGGGCCAGGGAGAACCGGGCGAGCCGCGGGTCCGTCAGGAGGTCATCCAGCAGTTGCGTATAGGCCCGGCCCACCAGCTTCGGGCCGCTCTCCGTCTCCTGCGTGGCGAAGAAGCGCAGGCGGCTCGGCTGCTTCTTGCCGGAGCTGTTGCGGCCATGCGACGTGAGCCAGAAGGACAGCGACTCCAGCCCGGTGGCCGCCTCGATGTCCGTCTCCGGTACCTTCTTCTTGATGGGCAACTCCAGGTCCGGTGAGAGGTCCACGCTCTGCACCGGCACCCCGCCCCGCCGGGCGTCATAGACGCGGAGGACGTTGTCCTCGTCGTCACCCACCACGAACTTCTCGCCCCCCAGGGCCACCGCCCCGGAGGCGTCACACATCCCCTCGAAGACGATGGGCGCACGAACTTGCGCGGTGCTCGCCGGAACGGCCGCGGGTCGCTCGGGCACGCCACGGGCGGCGCAGCCCACGGTCAGGACTCCCACACAGATGAATGCCAGCCTCATGGACTCGCATTCATTTGCACGAACAGCCCCTTCGGGGAGTGACTCGAAACGGACTGTAATCTGACCGACAGGCGGGGCCCACAGGCCCCCACCCGCCTGCCTATTCCAGCTCCCGCTGCAACCGGGCCAGCAGGTTCAGCGCATCCAGCGGCGTCATCCTGTCGATGGTGACGGCCTTCAGCATGTCCATCACCTTCTGCTGCGCGGGCGACGGCGCCGGAGAGGAGGAGGCCTGGAGCGCGGGCGCCGGCTCCGCCACGAACAGCCCCAGCTGCCCGTTGGAGGTGCCCCGTCGCGCCGGCTGCCGCACCGCCACCCGGGGCCGGCCCGCGTCGTCCAGCTCGCCCGACTCCAGGTTCTGCAGGAGCTCCCGCGCCCGCGTCACCACCTCGGGCGGAAGGCCCGCCAGCTTCGCCACCTCGATGCCGTACGAGCGGCTCGCCCCGCCCGGCACCAGCTTGCGCAGGAAGATGACCTTGCCGCCCTGCTCCTTCACGGCGATGCACAGGTTCTTCACCTTCGGCCGCTCGCGCGCCAGGTCCACCAGCTCGTGGTAGTGCGTGGCGAACAACGCGCGCGCCCCCACCTTGTCATGCAGGTGCTCCGCCACCGCCCAGGCGATGGAGAGCCCGTCGAAGGTGGACGTGCCGCGGCCAATCTCGTCCAGGATGATGAGGCTTTTGCGCGTGGCGTGGTGGAGGATGTGGCTCGTCTCCGTCATCTCCACCATGAAGGTGGACTGCCCGCGCGCCAGGTTGTCCGCCGCGCCCACGCGCGTGAAGATGCGGTCGCACAGGCCGATGCGCGCCGCCTTCGCCGGGACGAACGAGCCCGCCTGCGCCATCAGCGCCGTCAGCGCCACCTGACGCATCACCGTGCTCTTTCCGGCCATGTTGGGGCCGGTAATCACCAGGAGCTGCGCGTCCTCCGGGTCCATCCGCACGTCGTTGGGGACGAAGGACTCCCCCGCCCCCAGCATGCGCTCCACCACCGGGTGCCGCCCGGCGGTGATGTGGAGCACCTCCGACGCGTCCACCTCCGGCCGCGTGTAGCCGTACTCCGCCGCGCAGCGAGCGAAGGACAGCAGCGCGTCACACGCCGCCACCGCCTCCGCCGCCGAGCGGATGCGCGGCGCCTCCGCCACCACCTTCGCCCGCAGCTCCTCGAAGAGCTGCAGCTCCAGCACGCACCGCCGCTCCTCCGCGGTGAGCACCTGCTCCTCGTACTCCTTCAGCTCCGGCGTGACGAAGCGCTCCGCCCCCACCGTGGTCTGCTTGCGGATGTAGTCCGAGGGCACCAGGTGCAGGTTCGCCTTCGTCACCTCCAGGTAGTACCCGAAGACCTTGTTGTAGCGGACCTTCAGCGAGGAGATGCCCGTGCGCTCCTTCTCCCGCGCCTCAATCTGGAGCAGCACGTCCTTGCCGGACGTGGACAGCGCCACCAGCCGGTCCAGCTCCTCGTGGAAGCCGGGGCGGATCATCCCGCCTTCCTTCAGCGTCACCGGCGGCTCGTCCGCCACCGCCCGGGACAGCAGCTCCGCCAGCTCCGGCAGTGCGCCCAGGGGCCCCGCCAGCGACTGGAGCAGCGCGGACTGGCACCGCGCCAGCGCCGCCCCCACCCGGGGAAGCTGCGCCAGCGACACGCCCAGCGCGCGCAAGTCTCGGGCGTTGCCCGCCCCCAGCGAGAGCCGGCCGCACAGCCGCTCCAGGTCGCCCACCTCCTTGAGGAGGGTGGCCAGCTCCTCGCGCCACACGCTGCGCCCGGACAGCTCCTCCACCGCGTCCAGCCGCGCGTGGATTTCCGGCAGCGCCCCCAGCGGCGACGAAAGCCAGCGCGCCAGCTTGCGCGCGCCCAGGCTCGTCACCGTCCGGTCCAGCACGCCCAGCAGCGAGCCCTTGCGCCCGCCGTCCCGCTGGGAGCGCAACACCTCCAGGTTGGCCCGGGAGGACTCGTCCATCAGCAGATGGCTGGCGCGCTCCTGGCGGCTGAGCCGGTCCACGTGCGCCGCGGCCGTCTTCTGCGTGTCCTTGAGGTAGCGCAGCGCCGCGCCCGCCGCCCCCGTGGCCAGGGGCGCGTCATCCAGCCCGAAGGCGGACAGCGACTGCACCGAGAAGTGGCCGCGCAGGTAGCCCGCCGCCCGCGTGGGCTCGAAGGCCGCGGCCTCTCCCTCCGCCACCGCCGGCGTGCGGGACAGCCGGCCGCAGAGCTGCGCGACCTCCGCCGAGCCCCGCTGCCCCTGCGGCACCAGCAGCTCCCGGGGCTCCACGCGAGACAGCGCCTCCGCCAGCTCCGCCAGGGTGGCCGCTTCCAGGGCGAGGAACTCACCGGTGGACGCCTCCAGCAGCGCCGCTCCCCAGCCCCGCTCGCCCCAGCACACGGCGGCCAGGAAGTTGCTGGCCTGCGGCTCCAGCACCTCCTCGTCCAGCACCATGCCGGGCGTAATCACCCGCGTCACCTCGCGCCGGACGATGCCCGGCCCGCTGCCGGGCTCCTCCACCTGCTCGCAGATGGCCACCTTCAGGCCTTCTCCGATGAGGCGGGCGATGTAGCGGCGCGCCGAGTGGTACGGCACCCCGCACATGGGCACCTTGTCCGCGCCCTTGGCCCTCGCGGTGAGGGTGATCTGGAGGATCTCCGAGGCCTTGACGGCGTCCTCGAAGAACATCTCGTAGAAGTCCCCCAGCCGGAAGAAGAGCACCGAGTCCGGGTGGAGGGCCTTCAGCTCCAGGTACTGCCGCATCATCGGTGTGAGGGAGGCGATCTCCCGCGCGCCCGCTCCCTCGCTCGCCCCCGGACCGACGTCCTGAGTCACGTCCCCGGAGAGGTCCACCGCTGCCTTCGTTGCCTTCGCCTGCTGCGTCACGGCCATCCCTGCCCTTCTCTCATGACCCGACCTGCGGATCAACGAACCCGCCACCCTACCTGCCGCGTTCCCTTATCACCCACCCCCGACACTTCCACTGCCCCGCTGGCCGAAATCGGATGCACCCGCCTGGCGGGGCGTGCATCTTGCCGCCGTCATGGAGATGCCCCCGACGAACACCTCCGCCCCCCGCGCCCAGCCCCGCCCGCCCGTCCCCACCCTCTTCCGCGTGGCCCTGATTCCCCTCCAGGCCTTCTTCCGGCTGGAGGCCAGCAGCGGCATCCTCCTGGCGCTGTCCGCGGTAATGGCCATGGTGTGGGCCAACTCCCCCTGGGCCTCCGTCTACAACCACCTGTTCGACGCCCGCCTGGAGGTGGGGGTGGCGGCCTTCCGGGGGACCTTCACCTTCCGGGAGTTCGTCAACGACGGGTTGATGACGCTCTTCTTCTTCGTGGTGGGCATGGAGATCAAGCGGGAGCTGCGCGCGGGCGAGCTGCGCTCCTTCTCCAACGCCGTGCTGCCGCTCATCGCCGCGGTGGGCGGCATGGTGGTGCCCGCGCTCCTCTACACCGCCTTCAACGCCGGCACTCCCTCCATGGCCGGCTGGGCCATCCCCATGGCGACGGACATCGCGTTCGCCATCGGCTGTCTCACCCTGGTGAAGGGCCGGGTGGGCCACGGCCTGGTGGTGTTCCTCACTGCGCTGGCCATCTTCGACGACATCGGCGGCATCCTCGTCATCGCCCTCTTCTACGGCTCGGGCCTGCACGTGGACTGGCTGCTGGGAAGCGCGGCGCTGCTGGTCGTACTCCTGGGCCTGGGCCGCTTCTACGTGCGCAACGGCATCCTGTACGCGGTGGCCGGCGCGGCGCTCTGGTACGCCATGCACCACGCCGGCGTCCACGCCACGCTGTCCGGCGTGGTGCTGGGGCTGTGCATCCCCGCGCTCCCCATCCGCAGCGGCCGGGAGGTGCTGGACGAGTTGCACCAGTATGTCGGCAACTGCGTCCTGCAGAAGGCGGACGAAGAGGTGAGCGGCGCGCAGATCCTCTACATCGAGGAGCGGCTGGAGGACCTGGAGTCGCCGCTCAACCGCTTCGTGCACCTGTGGCACCCGTACGTGGCGTACGGCATCGTCCCGCTGTTCGCCCTGGCCAACTCCGGCATCTCCCTGGAGGGCATGGGGCTGGGAGACCTGCTGAAGCCCGTGCCCCTGGGAATCATCGCGGGCCTGTTCGTGGGCAAGCAGGTCGGCATCTTCCTCTTCACCTGGGTGTCGGTGAAGGCCCGGGTGTCCGGCATGCCGGGCGGCGCGGGACCGGGGCAGCTCCACGGCGTGTCGGTGGTGGCGGGCATCGGCTTCACGGTGGCGCTCTTCGTGGCGGGGCTGGCCTTCCTCCGGGAGCCGGAGTTGCTGAGGGAGGCCAAGCTGGGCATCCTGGTGGGCTCGCTCCTGTCCGCCGTGGTGGGATACGTCCTGTTGCGCTTCGTGGCGAAGCCCATCGTCCGGGCGTAACGTAGGGGACAAAGGGGCGGCGCCGTGATTCTCCAGGACCTCAACCGCGTTCGGCAGATCTCCGTCATCGCGGCGCGGCACGGCTTTGGCGAGCTGGCCGAGCGTGCCGGGCTGTGGCGCATCCTCGGCCGCAAGGAGAAGGTGGAGGTCTCCCCGGAAGCCCAGCGCGCCTCCACCGCCCGGCGCTTCCGCATGCTGCTGAGCGACCTGGGGCCCACCTTCATCAAGCTGGGCCAGGTGCTCTCCACCCGCGCGGACCTCCTGCCCGCCGAGTACATCGACGAGCTGTCCCTCCTCCAGGACCATGTCGTCCCCATTCCCCTGGAGCAGGTGCACGCGCAGATCCGCGACTCGCTGGGCAAGGAGGTGCAGGAGCTGTTCGCCCAGATCGACCCGGTGCCGCTGGCCGCCGCCTCCATCGCCCAGGTGCACCGCGCGATTACGCTGCAAGGCGACGAGGTGGTGGTGAAGGTGCAGCGGCCGGGCATCGCCGCGAGCATCGACTCGGACCTGGGCGTGCTGCGCAGCCTGGCGCGCCTGCTGGAGGCCGTGGTGGAGGAGACGGGCGTCTACACGCCCTCCGGCATCGTGGACGAGTTCGACCGGGCCATCCACGAGGAGCTGGACTTCATCAACGAGGCCAACAACATCCGCGCCTTCCTGGAGAACCACCGCGAGAGGCCCTACCTCAAGATTCCGCGCGTCTACTCCGAGCTGTCCGCCCGCACGGTGCTGACGCTGGAGTTCATCCGCGGGGTGAAGATCAACCAGGCCGAGCTCCCGGAGGAGGACCGGAAGGTCATCGCGCAGCACATCCTGGAGGCGTCCTTCCGCCAGCTCTTCGAAGACGGGCTCTTCCACGGCGACCCGCACCCGGGAAACATCCTCCTCCTGGAGGGCAACCGGCTGGCGCTGCTGGACTTCGGCGTGGTGGGGCGGCTGTCGCGGCCCATGCAGGAGACGCTGGTCATGCTGTGCCTGGCGGTGGCGCTCAAGGACAGCGACTCGGTGGCGCGCATCCTCTACCGGGTGGGCGTGCCGGACGCGCGCGCCAACCTGGTGGGCTTCCGCAACGACATCGAGGGCATCCTCGGCCAACACCTCGCCACCACGCTGGGGCAGGTGGACACGCGCTCGCTGCTGCGCGACTTGCTGGACCTGGCGGTGAAGTACCGCATCCGCATCCCCAAGGAGTACGCGCTGCTCAGCCGCGCGTCCGTCTCCACGGAGGGCATGCTGCGCAGCCTCTACCCGGAGATGAACATCATCGAGGTGGCGCTGCCGTACGCGAAGGAGCTGCTCGCGGGGCGGTATGACCCGTCCCAGCTCCAGGGCGGGCTGATGCGGACGCTCCTGCGCTTCCAGTCCATGGCGGCGGACCTGCCCACGCAGCTGTCGCAGATCCTCCTGGACATGGAGTCCGGCAAGTTCACCGTCACGGTGCGCGCGGACCAGTTCGAGAAGCTCAACGAGAACCTGCGCAGCGCGGCGGTGATTGCCTTCCTCGGCCTGTGCGCGTGCGGCTTCATCGTGGGGGCGTTCATCGCCTTCGCGCCCAAGCCGTGGATGTACGGCGGCGTGCCGGTGCTGGGCGTGGTGGGCATCGCCCTGGCCGCGGCCCTCTTCGGCGCCGTCTTCACCTGGTACCTCTTCGGTGGGCGGGGACTGGGCAAGGTGCGGCTGAGCCGCTTCCTGAAGAAGCAGCAGAAGCGCAAGTAGGGCGGGCGCGCGTCCGGGGCAGGCCCGCCCTCCTCCGCCGCGCTACACCGGCCGGCGGAACAGGTCCGCGAGGTCCGCGGGAAGCTGCGAGGCCACGGCCGCCACCTCGTCCTCGGGGATGCGATCCCGGATGGCGGTGAAGACAGCGGTCACCACGCGGAAGGACTGGTCCACGGGGATGCGCAGGTGGTCCGCCACGTCGCCGAGGAACTCGTCGCGGCCCATCCGCTTCGCGTGGGACGGGCCCCGGTGGATGGAGCAGGCGCCGAGCATGCGGCCGATGCCGCCCGGCAGCGCGCGCATCAGCTTCACGTCCTCGCCGTCGGACAGCCGCCGCGCCAGGGTGCAGAGCACGGCCTCGGCCGTCTTGCGCGCATCGAGCTCGTTCACCCGCAGGTCCTGACTGTTCTGCAGCTCGTCCAGGAAGGGCTGGAGGTCCGCGCTCTCGTCCCGTTCCTTCACCGGCTCCGCGGAGACGTCACGAGGGGGTTCGGTGTGCTGCGCCATGGGGGTTGCCTCCTTGCTCGCGGTGAGGGACGTGCCGTGCTGGCCCGACGCCAGTCACGGTGGCCATGACCCACGCGCCCATCAGCGGGAGGGCGACGGTTCCTCCCGCCGCGGCCCCGGAGCCGGGAGCCCGCCGGGCCGCTCGCCCCGGGCCTCCCTCACTTCGGAGCCGGAGCTACCGGAGCCCTGCTGGCCACCGGAGTCAGCTCGTCGCGGATGACCACTCCGCCCTTCATGACGAACCGGATGCGCTGGAGCTCGGTGAGGTCGGCCAGCGGGTCTCCGGAGACGGCCACCAGGTCGCCATAGCGCCCCGGCTCCAGCGTGCCGACGTGCTGCTGGAGGCCGAGCAGCTCGGCGGCCCGCGAGGTGGCCGAGCGGAGGGCTTCGATGGGCGGCAGCCCGGCGCGGTGGAGGGCCACGGGCTCCATGGCGTTGCGCCCCTGCTGCCAGGCCGTGCTCGCGTCGAAGCCGCTGGCAATCCTCACGCCGAGCTGGTGGGCGAGCGCCACCATCTTCCGGGCCCCGGCCAGCCGCGCGTCGAAGCGGCGGCGCGTGGCCGCGTCGGGGGCGCGCTCCGCCAGGGCCTCGAGGATGCCCACGGTGGGCACCAGGAAGGCGCCCTTCTGCCGGATGAGCTCCAGCGCGGCGCGGTCCGCGTCGTGGCCATGTTCGATGGAGTCCGCGCCCGCCGCGAGCGCGTTGCGGATGCCCTCGCCGGACATCGCGTGGACGGCGGCCTTGCGGCGGGCCTTGTGGGCCTCGTCGATGATGACGCGCAGCTCCTCCACGGTGAGCGTGGGCGTGGCCCAGTCCGCGTAGATCTTCAAGAGGTCCGCGCCCTGCCCCAGTTGCTCGCGCGCGGCGCGGCGGGCCTCCTCCACGCCGCTGACGAACTGCGCCCCGGTGGGCAGGTCCTTCACGTCGGGAGAGGTGCCGAACGGGTGGTAGGCCCCCACGGCCGCGATGCCCCTCGTCGCCACCTGCATGCGGGGCCCCTCCACGAGCCCCTGGCGGATGGCGTCGCGCAGGGCCACGTCCGCGAAGCCGCTGCCCTCGTTCTCCACGTCGCGCACGGTGGTGAAGCCGGCGCGCAGGGTGGCCCGCGCATTGGCCGCGCCCTCCAGCGCACGGGTGGCCTGGGACTTCTTGAGCAGGGCCAGCTCATAACCGTCCGGCGTCTCTTCCTGGCGCGCCATCAGGTGCGTGTGGCAGTCGATGAGGCCCGGCAGCACCGTGGCCGCGCCCAGGTCCACCACCTCCGTTCCCTCCGGCACCGGCAGGCCGGGGCCCACCTTCACGATGCGCTCACCCTCGATGAGGATGACCGGCTCGCTCACGTACTTCCCGGTCTTCACGTCGAGCATCCGCGCGGCACGCACGGCCACCCGGCGGGGCACCTCGGAGGGAGTGCCGGGCTGGGCCGCGGCGGAGGCTCCGATGACGAGGGAGAGAAGGGACAACGCACGGGCAAGCCGCTTCACGAGGCCTCCGATGGGCGAGGAAACGCGGCGGAGCGTAGCGCGCGCCGGGGCGCCGGCCACGACGATGTTGTCCCTGGCAACGGCAACGCGTGTCCTCCGGGCGCGCGGGCGGGCCCGTCACCACGCCCCCTCAAATCTCTGAGGTTCCCTTCCGCACACCGTCAGATCTTCGAGGAGCCCATCCGCTCCGGTTCGTGCGTACACTGCTTCGCGAGCAGGGGCCGGTTGTCTCGTCTCGCAATGACTACCTGAAGGGGGAAGCATGTCCTGGAAGCATCCTGGCTCACTCGCGCTGCTCACGTTGTGCCTCGCCGCGTGCGAAGGGGCGCCCGACACTGGCGCGTCCGAACAGACGGCCTCCATGCAGGAGGCTCCCGCCACAATCCAACCGCCGGGGCCGGCCTCGCCCGGTGACACATCGCAACCGGCTCCCGGTACCGACGCGGTGCCCGGCCCTGGAAGCGGAGCCTCCGGCGAGGACTCGGGCCCGGCGGGCCTGCCGCCCCCCTCCGAGCCCCGGGAGCCCCGCATCCTCATCGTGCCGAAGCACTACCCCACCATCCAGGCCGCGGTGGACGCCGCGGAGGCCGGGGACACGGTGCACGTCGCCCCGGGCATCTACACCGAGCACGTGCGGCTGAAGAGCGGCATCCGCCTGTCGAGCCTCGGCGCGCCCTACACCGTCCTGGACGGCCAGGGCGCCTCCCAGAACCTCATCGACTTCACCGGCGCCACGGACGTGGTGATTACCGGCTTCACGTTCCGGAACGTGGGCTCCGACACGCACTGCACCATGACCGGTGACCTGCTGCGCTGGTGCGGGAGTGCCTGGTACGCCGCCGCCATCTCCGCGGACGGGCATGACCCCTCGTCGGCCCGCGTGGAGGGCAACATCTTCGAGCACAACGGCATTGGCGTGCTCCTCTACTTCCATGCGCGCGCCGAGCTGCGGGGCAACCTCTTCTTCCAGAACGACTCCGCGCTCACCTTCCCCTATTTCCAGGACACGGCCACCGTCGAGGGCAACATCTTCTGGGGGAACCGCGAGCTCGCCATCGGCGTG
The DNA here is from genome assembly GCF_020037125.1 of Myxococcus sp. RHSTA-1-4. Taxonomy (GTDB): domain Bacteria; phylum Myxococcota; class Myxococcia; order Myxococcales; family Myxococcaceae; genus Myxococcus. The sequence continues at coordinate 32,489 of NZ_JAIQDG010000007.1, read as the reverse complement.
CTGGCGGGCGCCATCGATATCCGGCGCAACGTCATCGCCGGCTCGTCCGTGGGTCTGGTGCATGCGTATGTCCAGACGGGCGACATCCGCTGCAACGTCTTCTTCCAGAACGAGGAACACGCGGCGGAGACGTTCTACGGCCCGCCTCGCGTGGTCATGGGTGAGAACGGCAACGTGGTGATGGATCCGCTGTTCAAGGACCCGGACGCCCGCGACTTCCGCCTCCAGCCCGACTCCCCGCTGAAGCACCTGGAGTGCCTGCGCGACGTGTCCCTCGACGGCCCAGGCCCCGTGGAGCCCTGACACGCCGTGTCCCGCGGGTCCGGGGCGCGTCCCCGGAAAGCCGGCGCCGCCAGCTCCACCCGCGGACTTCACGGGGGCGCTGGCGGCGCGGTGGAATGGAAGCTCCGTTCCGCGGTCAGCCGTGCGCGGCGGGCCGGGCCTCGTCGCGGCTCGGCGGCTGCGCGGGTGTGCCGGCCTCGTCATCCGGCTTCTTCCCCCTCAGCGTCTCCAGCCGCGTCTTCATGCGGTCCGCCACCACGTAGAAGGCGGGCACCACCAGCAGGCTGAGCACCGTGGACACGGACAGGCCGCCGAGCACGGCGATGGACATGGGCGCGCGCGTCTCCGAGCCCGCGCCCAGCGCCAGCGCCGCCGGCACCGCCGCCATCATCGTCGCGGTGGACGTCATCAGGATGGGCCGCAGCCGCACCGGGCCCGCGCGCAACATGGCCTGGAGCGCGTCCGCGCCCCGCTCGCGCTCCTGCAGCGCGTAGTCCACCAGGATGATGGAGTTCTTCTTCACGATGCCCATCAGCAGCAGCAGGCCAATCATGCTGAAGATGTTCAGCGTGGTGCCCGTGGCCAGCAGCGCGAAGGCCGCGCCCGCCACCGACAGCGGGAGAATCGTGAGCACGGTGACGGGGTGCAGGAACGAATTGAACTGCGCGCCCAGCACCATGTACGCCACGCCAATCCCGAGGAAGAGCGCGAAGAAGAGGCTGCTCATCGAGTCGCGGAAGGCCACGCTCGCGCCGCCGGGCACCACGCGCACCCCGCCGGGCAGGTCCTTGGCGAGCCGCTCCACCGTGGCCAGCGCCTCCTGCTGGCTGGAGCCGGGCGCCACGTTGGCGAAGACGCTGATGGCGCGCTCACGATCCCTCCGGGTGATGCCTTGCAGGGCGGGGCGCTCCTCCTGCGTCACCAGCGAGGACAGCGGCACCAGCGCGCCGCTGGCGGTGCGCACCTTCAGCACCGACAGGTCCTCCGGCCGCGAGCGCTGGTCCGCCAGCAGGCGCATGCGCACGTCGATGCGCCGGCCGCCGGTGCTGTACTTGCCCACGCGCACGCCGCCCACCAGCGCGTTGATGGTGGTGGCCACCGACTGGATGGGCACGCCCAGGTCCGCCGCGCGCGCCCGGTCCGGGGAGATGCGCAGCTCCGGCATGCCGAGCTGGTAGTCCGTGTCCACGTCCACCACCTTGCCGCTGGCCTGGAGCTTCTCGCGCATCTCCTGGCTGGCCTCCACCAGCCGGTCCCACTCCGAGCCGCGCACGCTGAACTCCACCGGGAAGCCGCGCTGCGCGGTGAAGCCGCTCTGCGACGGGTCCTGCACCACCGCGCGCAGGCCCGGGTAGCTGTTCAGCTCCTTGCGCAGGAGCTGCTGGAACTCGGACTGCGGCATGCGCTCGTCGGGGGGCTTCAGGGTGACGAACATGATGCCGCTGTTGACGGCGCCGCCGCCGAAACCGCCCACCACGCCGAACACGCGCGTCACCTCCGGCCGGCTGGCGGCGAAGGCCTCGGCGCGGCGGAACAGCCGGTCCGTCTCCTGCAGATTGCTGCCCACCGCCGTCTGCATGCGCACCATCAGCCGGCTCTGGTCCTGCGAGGGCACGAACTCACTGGGCAGCGCGCGGAAGACGAAGATGCTCACCACCAGCAGCGCCGCCGAGCCGCCCAGCACCCACCACGGCCGCTTCAGGCCCCAGCCCAGCGCCCGCCCGTACCCCCGCTCCAGCTTCTCGAAGGCCCGGTCCACCGCCACACCCACCCGGCTGCGCCCCTCGCGCGACGTCTTGAGGAGCTGCGCGCACCGCGCCGGCGCCAGCGTGATGGCCTCCACGTAGGACAGCAGCACCGCCACGCACAGCGTCACGCCGAACTGGAGGAAGAACTTGCCGATGACGCCCTTCATGAAGACGACGGGCAGGAAGATGGCCACCACCGCCAGCGTGGCCGCCAGCGCCGCGAAGGTGATTTCCGCGGTGCCCTCGCGCGCCGCGCGCACCCGGTCCTTCCCCTCCTCCGAGTGCCGGAAGATGTTCTCCAGCACCATGATGGCGTCGTCCACGACGATGCCCACCGCCAGGGCCAGTCCCAGCAGCGTGAAGGTATTGAGCGTGAAGCCCAGGAAGTAGATGACGGCCACCGTCCCCAGGAGCGACATGGGGATGGCCAGCACCACGTTCAGGGTGCTGGACAGCGAGCCCAGGAACACCCAGCAGACGAAGGCGGTGAGGATGCACGCCAGCAGCAGCTCGAACTCGATTTCGTGGACGCTCTCCTCGATGAAGCGCGTCGAGTCGAAGTTGATGCCGAGCTGCATGCCCTCCGGCAGGTCCTTCTGGAGCTTGTCCAGCTCCGCGCGCACGCCGTCGGCCACCGCCACCGCGTTGGCGCCGCGCTGCTTCTTGATGCCCAGGCCCTGCGCCGGCTCGCCGTTGACGCGCGCCGAGCGCCGCACGTCCTCGAAGCCGTCCTCCACCAGCGCCACGTCCTGCAGGTAGACGGGCTGGCCGCCCTGCTCGCGGACGATGATGTTGCGCAGCGTCTCCAGGTCCAACGCCTCGCCCATGACGCGGACGTTGACCTCGCGCCCCTCCGTCTCGATGCGGCCGGCGGGCAGCTCCACGTGCTCGCGCTGGAGCGCGGCGGTGACGTCCGTGACGGTGAGGCCGAGCGCGTCCAGCTTCTGTGCGTCCACCCAGATGCGCACGTTGCGCTCCAGCAGGCCACCCAGCATGACCTCGCCCACGCCGGGCACCGTCTGCAGCTTCTCCTTCACCCGGTAGCGTGCGTAGTCACTCACCACCTGCTGGCTGAAGGGGCCGGACACGCCCACCCACATGATGGGCTGGTCCTCCGGGTTGTTCTTGGAGATGACGGGCGGGTCCACGTCCCGAGGCAGCCGGCCCTGGGCCTGGCTCACCTTCGTCTGCACGTCCTGCAGCGCCAGGTCCACGTTGCGCGACAGGTCCAGCTCCACGGTGATGCTGCCGCCGCCCATGCGCGCGTTGGAGGTGATGCTGGTGACGCCCTCCACCTGCGTCACGGCCTCTTCAATCGGCTCGATGATGTCGCTCTCCACCGCCTCGGGGTTGGCCCCCTCCCAGGCGACGGAGATGTTGATGGTGGGGAAGTCCACGTCCGGGAACTGGCTGATGCCGATGCGCTGCGCCGCCACCACGCCGAAGACGATGGTGGCCGCCATGATCATCCAGGCCAGGACGGGCTTCTTGATGCAGGCTTCCGTGAGGCTCATCTGCGGGCACCTCCGCCGCTGGGGCCGCCAGCGTCGCCACCGCCCTCGGGTCTGGCGCCCGGCTCGCCCTTCAGGGTGGGCTTCGGCCCTTCCGCCACGCGCACCGCCACGCCGTCGCGCAGGGCCTCGCCGCCGCGCACCACCAGCGTCTCACCGGGCTTCAGGCCGTCGCGGACCTCCACCCGGCCGTCCGCCGTACGCATGCCCAGCTCCAGCACCCGCTCGCGCGCCTTGTCGCCCTCCACCACGTACGCCAGGAAGCCGCGCTCGCTGGGGCGCACCGCCGTCTGGGGCACCACCGGGCTGCCGCCCCGCGTCTCCACCGGCACCGTCACCGTGGCGAAGGCGCCCGGCCGCAGCTTCTGGACGGCCTCACCGGAGATCTCCGCCGTCACCGGCACCATGCGGCTCGCGTCGTCCGCGGCCTCGGCCACATGGGTGATCTTCGCGGTGAAGCCGCCGCTCATGGAGCGCACGGTGAAGCGCGCCGTCATCCCCGGCAGGATGCGCGCGACGTCCGCCTCCGGCACGGTGAAGCGCAGCAGCAGCGGCTCGCGCCTCAGCAGCGTGGCCATGACGAGGCCGGGCTGCACGTACTGGCCCGTCTGCACGGTGCGCGTCTGGAGGACGCCGTCCATGGGGGCGCGCACGTAGGCGTCACGCTGGTTGAGCTGCGCCTGGTCCAGCATCGCCTTCGCCGCGGCGACCTCCGCCTCCGCGGTGCGGGCGCGCGTCTGGTACGTCTCGAGCTGCTCGACGGGCAGCAGGCCCGGGCTGGCCTCATTGACGGCGGCGCGGCGCTCGGCGCCGGCCTGGGCCTCCGCCAGCGCGGCCTTCGCCTTGGCCAGCGCGGCCTCCGCGGAGCGCACGGCGATGGCGTAGCGCGCGGGTTCAATCTCCGCGAGCACGTCGCCCTTCTTCACCGCCTGGCCCTCCGCGAAGAGCACGCGCTCCACGGCGCCGGCCACGCGGGCGGTGATCTGCACCCGCTCGAAGGCCTCCACGGAGCCCACCGCGTTCACCACGTACTCCACGTCGCGGGCCTCGACCGGGGCCACCTCGACGGGGAACTGGAGGGGCCCGCGGCCTCCCGGGCCACCGGGGCGCCCCCCTCCCTTGGGAGCCGCCGCCGCGCCCGGGCCGGCCTTCGACGCCTCCGCGTTCTTCTCGCAACCGGCACCCATGGCCAGCACGGCCACGGCCAGCGTCAGCGTTCCTGCGCGTCGCATTCCCTTCACGGTTCCTTCCCCAAAGGATCGAGTCCGACCGCCGCCCTGAGTCCCAGCAGCGCCACACCCAGTGCATAGCGGCTCTGAGCCTGGGATACCTCCGCCTCGAACAACTGGAGCGACGCATCCGCCACCGTCAGCGCCGTGGAGAGGCCCTGGCGGTAGAGGATGCCCTGCTCCTCGGCGTTCTGCCGCGCCGCGCGCACCGCCAGGTCGCTCTGCGCGAGCGCGGCCTGTGCGTTCTCCAACCCCACCCGCGCCCGCTGGATGTCCACGTCCACCCGGCGGGTGCCCGCCTGCTCCTCCAGCGCCGCGGCCCGGGACAGGGCCACGCGCTCACGGCGCTCCGCGTAGCGCTCGCCGCCGTCGAAGAGGCTCCAGGTGAGGTCCACGGAGAAGAAGCCGTCCCCCGTGCGCCCGGTGAGGCCCGCCTCGTTGGTGAGCCGGTAGGTGTACGACGCGCCGAGCGCGGGCAGCAGCCGGGCGAGCGGCTCCTTCGCGTTGGCCTTCAGCGACTCCACGCGCAGCCGCTGGGAGAGGATGTCCGGGCGCCGGTCCGCCGCGCCCTGGGCCAGCGCCTCGTACCCGGTCAGCGGCTGGGCCGCGTCCGACAGCAGCGTGGCCGGCGGGGCCAGGGAGCCCTCCACGGGCTCCACCAGCAGGTAGCCCAGCTCCAGGCGGCTCGTCTGCGCGGCATTCCGGGCGCTGGTGAGCTGCACCTCCGCGCTGGCCACCTCCAGCTCCGCGCGCGTCACGTCATTGGTGCTGGCCAGGCCGGCCCGGGCCCGGGCCTGGGCGTCCTCCAGGGACTTCCGGGCGAAGGCGAGCCGCTGCTCGGCGGCCTGGAAGACCTGCTGGTCCGCCAGCGAGATGAGGAAGGCATTGGCGGCCTCGAAGGACACCTGGCGGCGGGCCTCCACCGCGTCCAGCCCGGCGGCCTCGCCTTCCAGCCGGGCCGCCCGGTACAGGGGGAAGCCCCGGGCGTCGAACAGGACGACGCGAGCGACGAAGTTGGCGCCGAAGGCATTGAAGCGCTGGAGGACCACCTCCTGGCCGCCCACGTTCCGCGTCGTCTGGTTGGAGCGCCGGGTGTAGGTGCCCGCCGCCGTCAGCTCCGGGAAGAAGAAGGCGCGGGCCCGGGCCACACGGGCTTCGGCGGCCTTCGCGCGCTCCCGGGCCGCCAGCGCCGCCTCGTTCCGCTCCGCGGCCAGGGACACCGCGCGCTCCAGTGTCAGCGGTGCCGCCCCGGCAGCGGGCCCGGCCGGAGCCGCGGAGCCGGACGCGGAGGACGCCGGAGCCGCACCGGACGTCGGAGCCGCCCCTGGCGCCGGGGTTGCTGGGGCCGTACCGGGAGTGCCGGCCTCCTGGGCCAGGGCACCGGGCGCGGACAGGACGAGCCAGGCACACAGGGGCATGGCGAGAGCGGAGCGGGCGGCGGGCATGGGCGGGCGGGGAGGAGTCGGACCAGGGGGAGCGGTTCGGCGCGCCATATAACGGAGGTGATGTAGGGGGCTATGGCCATTCACGCGTCTGGACGATGCCGGGCGCGGCGGACTATGGGTGACTTCGGGGTCTCCTGGGTTTCTGACCTCACTGCGTCATGAAGGCGGGCGGCTGGGCGCGCCCGGGAATGCACAGGCAATGCGTTTATTCCTGCTCGGTGTGCCGCTGGTGGCGGTTTTCTTCATGGGATGCCGGAAGGAGGACGCGCCTCCCAGCGCGGGGGCACTGCGCGTGTCCATCTCCTACGCCACCTTCCATCCCGCGTGTCTGACATTGAGGGTGGTGGACCGGGAGGACCCGTCCCGCACGGACTCCACGGAGGTGCCGGTGGAGGCCAGCGCCCGCAGCGACGAGCGGACGGTGGCGATTCTGGGCCGCGAGGGGTGGAGCCGGAACCTGACGCTGACGGCCACCGCGCACGAGCGCTCCTGCAATGGGCCGCTGGTGGCGGAGCAGTCCGTGGAGGCCCAGGTGCCGGTGGAGGGCGTCACCAGCGCGCGGCTGGCGCTGCGGGCCGAGGACCTGGATGACGACGGCTACGTCTCCGGCCAGGGCGCGCTCCCCGGGACGGACTGCGATGATGACGCCCCCGGCGTCCACCCGGGCGCCACCGAGCTGTGCGACGGCATCGACAACAACTGCGCGAATGGCGAGGCCGACGCGCCCGACGCCCGGAATTTCTACGCGGACGGGGACGGGGACGACTACGGAGCCCGGGACGCCCTGCCCGTCCCGGCCTGCGTCCAGCCCGCGGGGACGGCCACGCGGACGGGTGACTGCGATGACGGGGACGCCGACATCCATCCCGGCCAGCGGGAGTCCCTCTGCGACGGCGTGGACGAGGACTGCGACGGCACCAGGGACGATGACGACTTCGCCGTGGGCGCCACCTGCGCCACGGAGCTGGGCTGCCCGGGAGTGAGGACCTGCCAGGGCGTCTCGTCCGCCGCGTGTGTCAGCGAGCAGCAGCCCGTGGCCTGGTACGTGGACGAGGACGGGGACGGGAAGGCCGGAGCGGAGGCGGGCTCGCGGTGCACCGAGCCCGTTCCGGGGGCCACCACCGTGCGCGACGACTGCGACGAGAGCTCGCGCTTCGCCTCCACGGGCGCCACCGACGGGTGTGACCGGCTGGACAACGACTGCGATGGCACGGTGGACGAGGACGCTGCCGGGTGCGGCGCGGTGGCGTGGACGGAGGACACCGTCGGCGCCGCGGACGCGAGGTGGAACGCGGTGGCGCCCTACGGAGAGAACCGGGGGTGGCTGGCGGGCGAGACGGGCCGGGTGGTCCACGTGAGTGGGGCCACCTTCACGCCCGTGGCGAGCTGCGACGGCACCTGGCAGGCGGCGTGGGCGGCGAGCAACGGGCGCGTGTTCCTCGGCTCGAGCGCGGGCGAGCTGGCCACGGTGCGGCCGGAGGCGCTCGACACCTGCGAGCGCGTGAGCGGCCCGGCGACGAGCGGCATCAACGGGATGGTGGGCTTCGAGCAGGGCTCCACGGTGCGGCTGTTCGTGGTGGACAGCCAGGGGCGTGTCATCCGCTGGGAGTACGTGGAGGGCGCGCCGACACAGGCCGCGCCCCAGGCCGTCACCCGGGTGGCGGCCAACCTGCGCGCCATCCATGGCCTCGGCCCGGAGACGCTGCTCGCGGTGGGCTCGGAGGTGGTGGACAGCGAGGAGCGCCCCGTGGCGTGGCGCGCGCCCGCGAGCGGGAGCACCTGGCTCAAGGAGGACCTGGGGGTTCCGGCGAGCACCGGCTACCTGCGAGCGGTGCGCGTCCTGACGCCCCGGCTCGCGTACGTGGCGGGAGATGGCGGCCTGCTGCTGGAGCGCGCGGGGACGGCATGGAGCGTGAAGCCCGCCCCCGGAGGCGGCACGGCGGACCTTCGCGCCCTGCTGGCCTTCGGGCGCACCGCGCTCTACGTGGTGACGTCCGCCACGAATGACGTCCACTTCTTCGACGGCACGGCGTGGAGCAGCGTCACCGTGGCGCCCCACACGCTCAACGCGCTCGAGGGCACCGGGCCTGCGGAGGTCTGGGGCGCGGGCTTCAGCGGCACGCTCGTCCGCTGGAAGCCCTGAGGCGGGAGCGGACTTCCGGCCATGGACCTGCGCGCGGATGGCCTCACGGTACGGTACGGGACGCGCACGGTGCTGTCGGGGGTGGACTGCGCCCTGCCTCCCGGCACGCGGGCGCTGGTGCTCGGGCGCTCGGGCGCGGGGAAGACGACGCTGCTGAAGGCGCTGGCGGGACTGGTGGCCCCGGCCTCCGGACGCGTGCTGTGGGACGGGCAGGAGGCGGCGCGCCTGAGCTCCGGCGAGCGGCGCGCGAGGCAGGCCGCCTTCGGCATGGTGTTCCAGACGGACGCGCTCTTCGACTCGCTGACGGTGCGCGACAACGTGCTGCTGCCCCTCACCCGCCGCCGCGTGCCGGAGGCGGAAGCCCGGGCACGGGCGGACGAGGTGCTGCGCGCGGTGGGGCTGGCGGACGCGGCGGACACGCTGCCGGAGCGGCTGTCCGGCGGCATGAAGAAGCGCGCGGGACTGGCCCGGGCGCTGGCGGCGCGGCCCTCGGTGCTGCTGGCGGATGACCCCTTCGCGGGGCTGGACCCGGGCACGGCGCGGCAGGTGGCGCGGGTGCTGCTGGAGGTGGCCGGCGGCGGCACGCTGCTGGTGGCGGCGCCCGAGGCCCCGGTGGACCTGCCCCTGCCCCGCTGGCTGTACCTGCGCGGTGGGCGGCTGGTGCACGACGGGCCGCCCGCGCCGGAGCTGGAGCACGCCCCGGACGAGGTGCTCGCATGAGGGCCCTGGGCTGGGTGGTGCACAACGGTCCCTCCGCGGAAGCTCCGAAGCACGCCCCGGACGAGGTGCTCGCATGAGGGCCCTGGGCTGGGTGGGGCGCATGGGCCTGGACGCGGTGCGCGGCGCGGGAGCGCTGGGCCTGGTGGCCGGGCGCACGGTGCTGGGGCTGCCGAGGCTGGAGCGGCGCGAGCTGGCGCGGGCGCTGGTGCAGTTCGGCTACGGCTCGCTGCCATTGGCGCTGGCCACGGCGGCGCTGGCGGGCGTCATCGTCGTGCTCCAGGCGGGGCTCTACATCCAGCGCTTCGGGGCGCGGGCCTTCCTGGGGTGGGCGTCGGGGTACGGGGTGCTATGGGAGTTCGGCCCGCTGCTGCTCGGGCTCATCATGTCGGCGCGCATCGGCGCGAGGAACGCGGCGGAGCTGGCCACCATGCAGGTGGGCGGGCAGATTGAAGGCCTGCGCGGCATCGGCCTGGACCCGTTCGCCATCCTCGTGGCGCCGCGGGTGGTGGCCATGGAGCTGAGCATGCTGGCGCTGAGCACCTTCACCTTCCTGGTGGCCATCCTCTTCGAGGCCGTGGCGGCGCTCCTCACGCTGGGCCTGCCGGTACGGGCCTTCTTCGGGACGTTCGCGCACATGCTGAGCCCGCTGGACGTCCTGGGGGGCGTGGTGAAGACGGGCGCCTTCGGGCTGGCCATCTCGCTGGTGTCCACGGCGGTGGGACTGTCCGCGCGAGGCGGGGCGCGGGCGGTGGGACAGGCGGCGGCGAGCGCGGTGGTGCGAGGGTGCGCGGCCATCTTCGTGCTCGACTTCCTGCTCACCTCGCTGCTGTCGGGGTGGATGGAATGAGCACGGTGCTCTCCTTCTTCGGAGCGCCGGCGGTGATGCTGGCGCGCACGGTGCGCTCCTCACTGCGTAACGGAGTGCCCTGGCGCGAGTCGCTCGCGCAACTCCACGAGCTGGGTGGCCGCAGCGTGTGGCTGGTGATGTCCGGCATGGCCTTCTTCGGCGCGGTGCTGGTGACGATTGCCAACAGCCAGGCACGGCGCTTCGTGGGCAACGTGGCGGTGCTGGGCCCCGCGTACTTCGAGCTGCTCATCCGCGAGCTGGGCCCGGTGATGTCCGCGCTGCTGACGGCGTCGCGCGCGGGCGCGGGCCACGCGGCGGAGCTGTCCACCATGAGCGTCAACGAGCAGGTGGAGGCGCTGGAGATGTCCGCGGGAGACCCGCACGCCGACCTGGTAGCGCCGAGGGTGATTGCCGGGGTGCTGGGCGTGCCGCTGCTGAGCGTGCTGGGAACCATCGCGGCGACGCTGTCCGCGGTGGCGGTGGCGGGGTTCGCCTTCGGCGTGGACGGGCGGTCCTTCATGGACCCGCGCTACGTGGACGGGTGGGACCTGCTGGCGGCGGTGCTGAAGGCGGGAGGCTGCGGGCTGTACATTCCCCTGGCCGCGGCGGTGGCGGGCCTCAAGGCGCGAGGCGGAGCCGAGGCGGTGGGCGAGGCCACCACCGCCGGCGTGGTGGCGGCGAGCCTGGGGTGCCTGTTGATCGACTTCGCCGTATCCCTCGCCTTCCAGTTGCTGCGCCTGTGAGCCGACCGTGACCCCCTCCCCCGCCGAAGACACCCTGCGCTTCACGGACGTGCGCGTCGCGTTCGAGGCGGGGCGGCAGGTGCTGCAAGGACTGACGGCGGAGGTGTCCACGCGGGAGCTGACCTTCATCGCGGGAGCGAGCGGCTCCGGGAAGAGCGTGCTGTGCCGCCTGGCGGTGGGGCTGCTGCGGCCGGACGCGGGGCAGGTGGAGCTGTGGGGCGAGCGGGTGGACACGCTGCCCGAGCGGGAGCTGGTGCGGCTTCGGCGCAAGGCGCCGTACCTGGTGCAGGGCCCGGCGCTGCTGGACTGGCGGACGCTGCGCGAGAATGTGCGGCTGGCGGACCCGGAGGCTCCGGAGGAGGACGTGGAGACGGCGCTGGCGCAGGTGGGGCTGGAGGCGTGGGCGGACCGGCTGCCGCCGGAGCTGGGGCCGGGGGCGAAGAAGCGGGCGGCGATTGCGCGGGCGCTGGTGTTGAAGCCCCGCTACCTGTTGCTGGACGAGCCCACCACGGGGCTGGACAGGCGGGCGGCGTCACAGGTGGAGGACGTGCTGGCGTCGCTGAAGGCGCGGGGGCTGGGCGGGCTGGTGGTGACGCATGACTACCGGCAGTTGAAGGGGCTGGCGGACCGGGTGCTGGTGGTGGCGGGCGGAAGGTGTGCATACCTGGGCCCGCCGGCCGGGTTCCTGGAATCCTCCGCGCCCGAGCTTCGGGTGCTGACGGCGCCGTTCATGGAGGGTGCGACGGATGGATGAGCGACGGTTGGAGCTGAAGGTGGGCGCCCTGGTGCTGGCGGCGGTGGTGGGCGTGCTGGCGCTGCTGTGGCTGATGGGGGAGCTGACCCTGGGCTCGGCCGCGGGGCTGGCGGTGGACTTCGGCCACACGGGCAACGTGGTGGAGGGTGCGCCGGTGAAGCTGGGCGGCGTGCAGGTGGGGCGCGTGCAGGCGATACGGCTGATGCCGGAGCGGAGGGATGAACAGGGCCGCGCGATGCCGGTGCGCATGGACCTGGCGGTGACGCCGGAGGCACTGGGCGCACTGCGGACGGATGCGCGGGTGACGGTGGCCACGGTGGGGCTCCTGGGAGAGCCGTACCTGGAGCTGAACCCGGGCTCCGCGCCGAAGCCGCTGGGTGCGGGCGAAGCGGTGCGCGGAACGGATGCGCCGAGGCTGGACCTGCTGGCGGAGCAGCTCTCGCGCTTCGTGGAGATGCTGTCCGCGATGCTGGAGAAGGACCCGGAAGCGGTGACGGAGCTGGCGGCGAACGTGTCGCGGCTGACGAAGACGCTGGACCGGATGCTGACGGAGAACGAGGGTGACGTGAAGGTGCTGGCCTCGGAGCTGGCGGCGGCCTCGAAGGACCTGCGGCAACTGGCGGCCTTCGCGCGTGAGTCGTTCCAGCCTGGAGGCAAGGGGGCGAAGCTGCTGGATGACGCGGCGGCCACGGCGGCGGTCATGCGGAGCGAGCTGCCGGGGCTGACGAAGTCCGCGGGGACGACGCTGGACGGACTGGCCGCGGTGACGGGGACGCTGGGGCCGGAGGACGGGCAGCGGGTGAAGGTGGCGCTGGAGCGCCTCACGAACGCGGCGGGACAGCTGGAGGGGATTGCCGCCCGGGCGGACCGGGTGCTGGCGAAGATTGAAGGCGGTGAGGGAACGGCCGGGGCGGTACTTCAGGACCCCACGCTGTACAATGAGCTGCGCACGCTGGTGACGGACCTGCGCAAGCATCCGTGGAAGATTCTCTGGAAGGATTGAGGGCCCAACGGAGACCGCCATGTTCCGACGCCTGCTCATCCTCTTCGATGCAAGTGCGGACCCGGAGCAGGTGCTCACCGCCGCGCGGCGTCTCGCGCCCGCTCCCGACAGCGTGCACCTGTACGGCCTGTCACCCGAGCGAAGGGATTTGGAGTCCCCACGGCCGCCCAGCCTCAACGCCCTCGACCGGCTCTGGGAGGCCGCGCGGGGCTGGCACGTGGCAAGCGGCGTCGGACATCAACTCGAGGACCATCTCGATGTCGACGCGGTCACCACCACGGCCCGGCAGCACAACTCCCAGCTCGTGGTCATCGGTCCCCTGCTCGGCACGTCGCCCCATGCGCGCGTGAGGGTCGTCCTGTCGCTTGCCATCCGTGAGCGGCTTCACGTGCTCTCCGTCGGCTCCCACTGTCCGACGGCACCCTCCCCCACGTCCCGAATCGCCATCGCGGTGGCTCCCGATGGCAGGGGCCTGGGCTCGGTGGCGGACTTCGTCGCGAAGCGGGGCCTCCCACCCTCCGAGCTCATCGCACTCACCTCCAACGAGGCCCCGCACCGGGCCGGCCAGCTCCACACCCTCTCGCGGGCGCTGGGCGTCTCCGAGACGCTGCGCATGGAGGCACTGGCGCAGGGAATCCGAGACCGGGCGGAGGTCTTCGAGACGGCCGCGCTGCGCTGTGGGGCGGACCTCCTGCTCGCCCCCGCCGACGCGGTCGATGACGTGCATGCGCTGATGCTCGGGCTCTTCGGCGCCAGGGCCTTGCAGGACGCCCACGTTCCCACGCTGTTGCTGCCGCGCACGCTCCCCTCGCCTCCGCTGTTCGAGGAGCGGTACGCCATCTCGGACTCGCTGCTCCTGCCCGGGCTGGAGCCCCGGTTCGCGGTCGAGCGCGTCGGGCTCCTGTCGAGCGTCTCCGTCCCGGAGCCGGGCGTCCTCACCATCTTCGAAGGCGGCGCGCCCCTGGGAGGCGCCCAGCACCAGGGCGGCACCGTCACCCTGCCGGCGTCCTGGTTCACCCACGTCCGGAGCGGGCACACTCCTGCCCTGGCCTTTGCCTGCGACTCCACCACGCGAGAGCTCGTCCCCTGCCACCTGCTCGCTCCCGAGCGGCCGCTGCTGCTCATCGACAGCCGCCTCGCCCAGGCGCCACTCCAGGGCACCCTCGCGGCCATGAGCGGCACGTGTCACCCCGTCTTCGTGCGCCTGCGGGACAGCGAGCCGCTCGACACATATCGGGAGCGCCTGCGCACGCTGTCACCGGGCCTCGCGCCGCCGCTCCTCATCGACGCCAGTGCCTGGCTCGACGATGCGCGCGCTGATGACGTCCCACGCCAGGTCGATGCCCAGCGGCTGCTGCGCGTGGCCGTGCGCCTCGCCATGGCTGGCGCCGCCATCTCCGCGGTCATCACCCGCGACGAGCACAAGCCGGTCCACCCCTTCATCCGCACGCTCACCCAGAGCGAGCTGCTGCTCCTGCCCGAAGGAGACGCTCCAGCGCCCCTGCGGCTGCCGGACGTGCCCGACACGTTCTCCCGTGAGCTGTCACTCGCCGGGGGCAGCCAGAGCGTCGGTGGCCATGCCATCGACTTCGAGCTCGACAATGCCTCCGCGCGAGGAACGGCGATTGCCGCCATCGACGCCGCCCGGAGCACCGTTCATTGGCAGTGTTACATCGTCGAGGACGATGCCGTCACGGCGCGCTTCGCGGACGCACTCAAGCGCGCGGCGGCCCGGGGCGTACGCGTGCGGCTGCTCGCGGATGCGCTCTACAGCGGGCACGACACCTTCGGCGTGATGAACCCGGTCCTCGTCGGCCTCTCCAAGACGACCAACATCGAGGTGCGGGCCATCGCGCCCCTGTCCGGGCTGCCGAGCCTCGCCGAGCTGAAGCAGCGCAATCACCGGAAGATGCTCCTGGTCGACACGGAGCAGGCCTTCATCACCGGGCGCAACATGGGCGCGCCCTACTACACGGGCTTCAACGAGGTGGCCCTCCAGCGGACCTCGAACTACCGCGACGTGCCCTGGCTGGACTGTGGCGCACGGCTCTCCGGTCCCCTGGTCTCGGACCTGGAGCGTTCGTTCCTGGACGAGTGGACCCGGGCGGGCGGAGCACCGTATGCGGTGCCGCTCGCCGCCCCGGCCGGTGCGATGTCGGCGCGGCTCGTCCTGCACGAAGGGCTCACGGACACGCACACCCTGGACACGCAACTGGCGCTCATCCGCCATGCACGGTCGCGGCTGGTCCTCGTGAACACCTTCCCGCTGCTCCTCGAATTGCAGAACGCGCTGGTCGCCGCGCTCCGGCGTGGCGTGCGCGTCGAGGTCCTCTTTGGCAGCGTCCGGCCGCACTACGGCTACGGCCAGCAGGGCCACTTCACGGGCGGAACCTTCCGCGAGGTGGCGGACCGGTACGTCCGAAGCCGTCTCGACGCGGTCATCGACGCGGGCGGCGTGGCCTATGAGTTCGCCATGCCGCCCGCACCCGCGTGGGAGCCCGAGCTGGAGCGCGTCTTCCCGCACGTGCACGCCAAGCTCCTGGTCTGCGACACCGCCGCGGTCGCCGTGGGCAGCGCCAACCTGGACGTCACCGCGGCCTACTGGGAGAGCGAGGCGCTGCTCGTCGTGCACGATGCCCCGTTCGCTGAGCGCATGCTCTCGGCGTTGGAGCCACTGCTTGCAACCTCGCGCAGAATCGACCGCGAGGACAGCCGCTGGCGGACCGAGGCCGAGCAACGCGCCTGGGTCAGCCGCAACTGGCCCTCACTCGTTGGCTGAAGAGCCACTCCGCGCCTACATGCCCACGATGGCGGCGTACTCTTCCGGAGACAGATACACGGGCTGGTAGACCACCCCCTGCCGGCCCAGCGCCCGCGTGAAGGCGCGCAGGTGATTGCCGGACGCGGCCATCAGGTTCCCGTAGACGCGTTGGATGTCACCGCGCGGGGTCTGCGCCATCCGCGCCCGCAGGTCGACGATGTCGAGCTCCTCGATTCCCGCACCGACCTCCAGGGCCGCCTGCAAGGAGGTTGTGCCCCGAGCGATGAGCTCGTCGTAGAGCTTCTGCAGGGACGGGTCGCTGAACTCACCATGGCCCCTGCCCTCGACGGGGTCCGGGAGCCCGTAGGCGTCGAGGAGACTCTTCACCGCGTCCATGTGGGTCTGCTCGCTCTCGCGAATGTTCGCGAACGTCCGGTGCCCCCATCTCTCGAGGAGTGTGGTGTAGACATCCCGCGCGAGCTTCTCCTCTTCGCGGATATACAAGAGTCCCTGGCGCTCATCCTGGGTGAGCGCTCCCGCGTCGGGCTGCGCCTGCACCGTCTGGTCATTCCCGGCGGGCGGCCCGGCCTCTGCCCGCCCGGACGCTCCGCAGCCTGCCATCAGCGCCCCGAGCATCAGTCCTCCCAGCGTCCTGTAGCGCATCGCGCCCTCCTTGGCGTGACTCCGGGCGGCATGCCCGGAGGGCCGCATGCCGACGCGGCCCTCTCTACATTGAGAGCCAGGAAGGGCGGCGCGAGATTCACCGGACAGGCCATCAAGCGCCCCTACCCCGGGTCGATGGACGCGCTCCGCACGCCCGGAAGGGCGCCTCGCAATCCCTGGATGAGCTCCAGGCCGTCCATCGCGGCGGGCACGGCCAGCTCGACGACGGCGGTGCCTCCCGCCTCCAGGGGCGCCTGCTCCAACGTAACGACACGCGCATCCGGGTGGAGTGTCCTCAGCGGCGGCAGAGCCTGCCCCACGTCCTCCAGCGCCAGCGACAGCCGCACCCGCTGCGAGTGGGGCCGCGAGGTCGAGTCCAGGACCAGCAGCACCGCCGCGAAGAACAGCGTCGCGCTCAGCGCCATCGAATACGCCCCCAGCCCGCACGCCATCCCCACGCCAATCATCACGAACATGACCGCCGCGTCCCGAGGGTCCTTGATGCCCGAGCGGAAGCGGATGAATCCACCGAGCCCCACCAGCCCGAAGGCGCGCGACATGCTGTCCCCGATGACCGTTGTCATCACCGCGCCCGCGATGGCGATGAGCAACTGCGTGTGCACCGTCTCCTGCGCCAGCACGGGAGTCCGAGGCATCCACCGCCGCCAGGGCCGGTACGCGAGCAGCGCGCCCAGCACCAGGGCCGCGACGAAGCGCTGAAGGATGTCCACCAGCACCAGGGCCTGGGGCGCCGCCGTGCCCACCTCCTGAAGCACACTAGGCGGAGGCATCACGCACCTCCCACCCACCGGCCACCGCCACCCGCGCCGCCTGGCGCAGGAGCGCGAAGTCCTGGGGATGCGACCTCAGCAGGCTCTCGACGAGCATCCGTCCCCGGCCCGTCGCCGCCAGCGGCCCCAGGCTCTTCACCGTCGCCGCGGGCCACGTGTCGGCCAGCGCCACCCGCAGCTTCCACGCCGCGGCCCCTTCCATCCCCGCGAGCGAGTCCAGCACCTCCTCGCACTGGACGCCGTACGCCTCACGCAACAGCCAGGCCCGGGGGCCGTCCAGGCCCACCAGCGACCCGAGCACCACCTTGGGCGCACGCGGCGCGTGCTGCTCCCGCAGGGCCCAGGACCGCTCGTCGTCCAGCCGCTTCAGGGAGCGCAGAACGGCATCCGGCGCCGCCTCCCACGCGCGCTCGCGCCAGGCCCAGGCCCGCGCGTCGCCCACACCGGTGATGGCGCGGCACGCGGTCCGCGAGGTCCGCTCCCGGCCGAGCGCCTCCTCCCCGCCCATGTCCGACAACCATCGCCCCCGCAGCGCCCACGCCCGCTCCCCACCGAGCTCCGCCAGCGAGGTGACCACCGCTTCCGGAGCGGAGAAGTACAGGTGCTCCCGCAGCGCCAGGGCCCGCTCCGAGTCGAGCCCATCCAGCGAGGCCGCGACCTCCGCCGGAGCCCGCGCCGCCCAGCGCTCCCGCAGCGCCCACGCCTCCGGCGCGTCCGCCGCCGACTCCACCAGAGAGGCCAGCACCTGCGCGGGCGCGATCTCCTCCAACTGTCTCCGCAGCTCCCACGACGCCGGGTCCGACAGGCCCGCCAGCCCATGGGCCACCAGCTCCGGACAGGCCGCGGCCAGGCGCAGGCGGCGCTCGGTGATGTCCGGGCCCTCCATGCCGGCGAGGAACCAGGCCGCGAGCCCCGGCTCCTCGTTCATCCATCGGTCGACCCGATGCAGGAAGCGCTCGCGCGCCTCCGCCAGCGAGCGGATGGGTGCCACCGGAGGCGGCGGTGACGAAGCGGCGGACGCGGCCTCGCCCCGGTGAAGACGCAGGACCTCCTGGACGAGCTGGTCCACGAGCACGTCGAGCGGCACGTCCGCGTTCTCGATGATGCGCCACCGCTCGGGCTCACTGGAGGCGAGGGCACGGTAGCCGGCGCGCAGCCGGGCCTGGAGCCCCACCCCGGCCAGCCCCTTCCGGGACGGTGACTTCGTGTCCGTGGCCAGCAGCTTGGAGATGCGGCGCCGGGCCCGGGCAATCGCCGGGTCCACGTCGATGAGGAAGCACCGGTCCGGCACCAGGCCCCGGGTGCTGGCCTCCAGCACCGGCCGCACGTCCCGCTCCGGCAGCCCCCGGCCCCAGCGCGCGAGCACCTCCGCCGTGTAGAAGAAGCGGTCGGTGATGACCACCTCGTACGCCTCCAGCGCCGGGCGCGTCACCTCCTCCAGGAGCTGCGCCTCCCGCGCCGTGTACAGCAGCAGCTCCGCCATGGGCGTGAGCGCCAGGTGGAGCGGATCCCGCGTGAAGCGCCTCAGCCCCTCCGCCACCGGCGAGGCGAGCTGGCCGTCCTCGCGGACATGACGCACCCGCACGCCCGCTCGGCGCAGCTCGCGGGCCACGCGATTGGACAGCGTCGTCTTGCCCGAACCATCGATTCCCTCGAAGACCACCAGCATCAGAAGCCGACCTCCATCTGGACCAGCAACGCCCTGCGCGAAACGAGGCTCCCGTCGAGCGAGCGGAGCAGGAGCGGGAAGGACGCGCCCGTGCGGCGCACCTCGAACTGCGTCTGCAGGCGCCACTGCTTCCACAGGCCCACGTTGAAGCCACCCGTGCCCTCCCAGATGGAGTCGTCGGGTGACTGGAGATCCGGGTCCAACGCGGAGACCATGACGAAGGGCTCGACATAGGCCCGGCCCGTGTCCACGCCGCCGATGCGAAACGCCGTCAGCAGCCGCCCCGTGAGCAGCGAGCCCTGCGTGCCCGTGAGCAGCGGTGAGCGCCCCACCCTCACCTCCGCCCAGGTGCGCAGCGCGCCCACGCCGAGCGACAGCGAGTGACTCGCATCGAGCCCGCTCATCCAGCCACTCCCGCTCCCCGCCACGGAGGACGCGGTGGGCTGGTACAGCGCGGACGCGCCCACCTCCAGCCTGCCCAGGTCCCACGTGGCGCGCACCGCCGGCATGAGCCCGAGCCCCTTGTCGAGCGCCACGTCATCATCGACATCGCGCGACTGGTAGACGCCCGCGAGCAGCGCGAGCCCGCAGTCACCACACTTCCACTCCGCCTGCGCACCGGGGCTGCGGCCACTCATGCCCAGCGCGTCGTCCAGCACGTCACGGACGAGGCCGCGGCGCACGAGCGGGAGCCTTCTCGTGGACTCCAGCTCCACCAGCGACAGGGGAATCTTGAACTGACCGGCCCGGACCGCGAAGCCGTGGGACAGGTTCAGCCAGACGAAGGCGTCCTTCAGCTCGCCCCGCACATCCAGCTCCACCACCGCCCGCAGGCGCTTCTGGAGGCGGTAGGTCAGCTCCAGCCGCGCGGCGGGAATGGAGAGGCCACCCTCCCAGGCTCCGCCGCGAGGCGCGTCCACCGCCTCGCGCACGGAGATCCGGCCGCTCACCTCCACCGAGCCCAGCGCCGCGGGCAGGGAGATGAGGCCGCGAGCGCCCGTGACGTCGGTGGGCCCCGAGCCCGCCTCCGGCACGTTGGAATCGGCGGCGGGTGATGATTCACCCGGCTGAGCCTGCGTCCCGGAGTGAGCCGCCGGAGTGGTGACCTCCGGCACTCCCGCGCCGGGCGCACCCACGGAGGGCTCCTGCGCCTCGGAGCGAGCCATGTCCGTCGCCTCACCCTCCCGAGCGAGCACCGAGGCTGGCAGGCAGAGCAGCGCGGTCAGCGCCAGCCCCCGCAGCCCCCGCTCCGAAGCCAGGGCACTCATCAGCCCCATCGGCGCGGCGAACGTCGCGGCCCTCGGCCTTGCGTGCATACGGTTCCCTCGAATGAACAGGTGTTCCCGGAAGTGGCCGTCGCGCTCCGGCCGGCGCGCTCCGGCGAGCAGGAACCCTGCAAGGGGGCCGTGACGTGTTCTTTACGTAAGCGTGTCGAAATGTTTTCGGATGTGGGACAAAACCGACATTCTTGGAGCCCACCCGGCGGGAGCTGGTGATACAAGCCCGGCCCGTGAAAGCCTCCCCCCCTCCTCCCGAAGAATCCCCCCGCGCCACCTTTGAATCGCTGGGCCTCAAGCCCGCGCTCGTCGAGGCGCTCACCACACTCGGCTACGAGGAGCCCACGCCCATCCAGGCAGCGGCCCTCCCGCCGCTGCTCGCGGGGAAGGACCTGCTCGGCATCGCCGCCACCGGCACCGGCAAGACGGCCGCCTTCGCCCTGCCCCTCCTCCACCACCTGACGCCGGGCGAGAGCCGCCCGAATGCCACCTCCGCGCTGGTGCTCGTGCCCACGCGCGAGCTGGCCATGCAGGTCTCCGAGGCCATCCACCGCTACGGGCAGAAGATGGGCGTCAGCGTGCTGCCCATCTACGGCGGGCAGGTCATCGGCCAGCAGCTCCGCGTGCTCAAGCGCGGCGTGGACGTCGTCGTCGCCACCCCCGGGCGCGCGCTGGACCACCTGCGCCGCGGCACGCTCCAGCTCGACGACGTGCAGACCGTCGTGCTGGACGAGGCCGACGAGATGCTCGACATGGGCTTCGCGGATGACCTGGAGGCCATCCTCTCCGGCACGCCCGAGGACCGGCAGACGGCGCTCTTCTCCGCCACCCTGCCCCCGCGCATCGCCGCCATCGCCGAGCGCCACCTGCACGAGCCCGTGCGCGTGAAGATTGCCCGCGAGAAGGTGGAACAGGGCGAGATGCCCCGCGTCCGCCAGACGGCCTACGTCGTCCCGCGCGCCTTCAAGATCGCCACCCTGGGCCGGCTGCTCGACGTGGAGTCCCCCACCGCCGCCATCATCTTCTGCCGCACCCGCACGGAGGTGGATGACCTCACCGTCTCCCTCAACGGCCGCGGCTGGCGCGCCCATGCCCTGCACGGCGGCATGACGCAGGAGCAGCGAGACCGGGTCATCAAGCAGCTCAAGTCGCAGGGCACGGACCTGCTCGTGGCCACGGACGTGGCGGCGCGCGGCCTGGACATCCCCCGGCTGTCCCACGTGGTGAACTTCGACGTGCCCAACGCGCCCGAGGCGTACGTGCACCGCATCGGCCGCACGGGCCGCGCCGGCCGCGAGGGCGTGGCGATTACGCTGGTGGAGCCCCGCGAGCACCGGCTCTTGCGCAACATCGAGCGCGTCACCGGCCAGCGCATCGAGGTGTCCACCGTCCCCACGGTGGCGGACCTGCGCGAGAAGCGCCAGGAGATGCTGCGCGCCTCGCTGCGCGAGACGCTGGTGGCCGGAGAGCTGGACCGGCTGCGCGGCGTGGTGGAGGACCTGGCCTCGGAGTTCGACCCGCTGGACATCGCCGCCGCCGCGGTGAAGCTCCTCCAGGAGGCGCAGGACGAGGGCCGCGAGGAGAAGGAGGAGGAGATTCCCATCGTCGCCCCGCCCGCGGAGCGCCGCGAGCGCCCCGGCAAGCCCGGCGCGTTCGGCGCGCCCCGGGGACGCCCGGAGCGGGGTCCGAAGGCTCGCGGCGGCCCTCCGTCCTGGGACATCACCCGCCTGTGGATTGGCGCGGGCCGGCGCGCCGGCATGCGCCCGGCGGACCTGGTGGGCGCCATCGCCGGCGAGGCGGGGCTCGACTCGTCGCGCATCGGCGCCATCCAGATTGGCGACAGCTTCTCGCTGGTGGAGGTGCCGGAGCCGGACGCCAATCGCATCATCGCCGCGCTGAAGGAGACGACGCTGCGCGGCCGCAAGGTCATCGTGCGCAGGGACCGGGGCTGACCGGGAAGTCCCACGCGCGGCTCAGGGGAGCGGGCCTTGTCACGGCGAAGCGGCCTGCCCCCGTCACGCGTTCACGGCCGCGCTCCTCCCGTCAGGCCGTCGTCCCCGGCTCCGCCCTCGCGGAAGGCCGGGGCGCGGCATGCCGGCGCGGGAAGAACCGCCGCCACGCCAGCGCGAAGCCCGTCCACACCAGGAAGACGCCGCCCAGGGAGGCCACCGCGGCGGCGAGCTGCCCCAGCCACCCGAGTGCCTCGCCCGTGTGCAGGAAGCGCAGCCACGTGCGCAGCTTGCGGCCGCTGTTGTAGTCGGCGTAGCCCTCCTGCTTCACCTGCTCGCCGGTGAAGGGATTCAGCGACACCTGCGTGGACGCGAAGAGCGGCCACGCGCCCTGCTCGCGGACGGTGAAGGTGAGCGCCTCCGGTGCCGGGGAAGCCCGCGCGCCCTGGGGCTCACCGGGGCGCTGGCCCCCACCCAGGCGCAGCGAGACGGACTTCCACGCCGGCGTCCCCTTCGAAGCCTCCGCGAAGAGCGCGTCGAGCCCGAGGCGCTCGGTGCCCGGCGGAGGCGGCGTGGGAAGCTTCACCGCCGACTGCCCCGGTGGCCCCTGCGTCGCCGGAGGCGGATTGCCCGTCACCGTGAAGACCAGGTCCGAGGCCCACTTGTACGAGATGACCATGCCCGACGCCGTCAGCACGATGAGCACGGGCAGCGACCAGAAGCCGATGACGTTGTGCCAGTTCCAGTCCCGCGCCTTGCCCTTCAGCCCGCGCCGGAACCAGAGCGACGGCCGCATCGCGCGCCGCGTCCACTTGCGAGGCCACCAGAGGTACAGGCCGGAGACGGCGAGGAAGAGGAACGCGGCGTTGCCCGCCCCGGTGATGGCCCGGCCCACGGCACGGCCGTCCCCCTGCGCGGCGAGCCACCGGTGCAGGTTCTCCATGAAGCCGAAGAACGAGCGCCAGCCCCGGGCGCCTCCCTCCCGCACCTCGCCCGTGTAGGGATTCACATAGGCGAGCCCCTCCCGGCCCAGGCTCACCAGCACGGCGGCGTCCGGCCCCGGGTACACCGTCACGCCCGACGGCTGCGCCTCCGGCCTCGCGGCGCGCACGCGGGCCACCAGTTCATCCACGGAAAGCCGGGCCGCATCGGGCGCGGGCGCCTGGACGTGCCGCGCGTCCCGCTCCGCCCACTCGAGGACCTGCGCCTCGAAGGCAATCGCCACGCCCGTGAGGGACATGAGCGCGATGACGAGCCCGGCGGCCACGCCGGCCACCAGGTGGACCCAGAAGAGGACCTTGCGAAGCCTATCGAGATTACGAATCATCATCGCCCTCGCCAGGACGACCGATACTGCTCGCCGGGCCGGGGGTCAACGCACCGCGGCGCCCGCTCTTCCCGTCGCGCTTACAGCCGGGTGAAGGACCAGCTCAGCGCGCGGCCGCCCGCATAGGGCATGACGCCGTGGAAGGGCCTCGGGTCCGCGTCGAACACCAGCGGCAGGAAGTGCCGGTCTCCGTCCCACAGGTTCAGCCGGGGGAGCTCCGTCACCGGCACCCAGGACAGCGAGCCCTCCGGGTTGCGCTCCAGCGGCGTGCCCTCGAAGCGCTCAATCCGGAAGATGAAGCCGAGCCAGTCCTCGCCGTGCTTGCCGAAGCCGGGCCAGGAGAGAGTCCCACGCAGCACCATCTCCACGCACTCGATGCCGGCCTCCTCGCGAATCTCCCGGCGCATGCACGCGGCCACGTCCTCGTCGCGGTCCATCTTCCCGCCCAGGCCGTTGTACTTCCCATAGTGCGCGTCGTCCGGCCGCGCGTTGCGGTGGATGAGCAGCACCCGCTGCCGGTCCGGCGACATCACGTAACCCAGCGTGCCGATGATGGGGGTGTAGGGCATTCAGCGCTCCTCGCGGCGCGCGGACCATGGCAAGCGCGGTGGCCTGGAACAAGGAACTTCACGGCCCGGCCCCCAGGCCGCCGAGCGCTCGCGGCCGGCCACCTCCAACCCGCCGGAATGTCTCGCGCCGGGGAGGTGTAAAGCCCCCAACGCTCGCGCCGCCCCGGAGTCCCGTGTGGCGGGCCGCGAGTGCTCGGCGGCAGACGCGCCACCCATCCCCTGGGGTCGGCCGGACAACCCGGCCTTCCCTCGTGACTTCCTTTACGTGAACCGACGCATCGCGTTAGCGTCTAGCGTTACAACAATGACCTCCCGCGTCAGCGGGAAAGGGGGAAGTTGATGTCCGCAATCCTCCCCGGCCGGTACGGCCTCTACGAGCCCGATACCGAGCATGACGCCTGTGGCGTGGGCTTCGTGGCCCACATCAAGGGCGAGCGCTCCCGAGGCATCGTCGAGGACGCCCTGGAGCTGCTCAACCGGCTGAGCCACCGGGCCGCCGCCGGGAGGGACCCCAAGACGGGAGATGGCGCGGGCATCCTCGTGCAGCTTCCCCACCGCTTCTTCGAGCGCGAGGCGCCCAGGCTGGGCTTCGAGCTGCCGCCCCGCCGCCACTACGGCGTGGGACAGGTCTTCCTCCCGCCCGAGCCCGAGGCCCGCGCCGCGTGCGAGGCCGCCTTCGAGCAGGTGGTGGCCGAGGAAGGTCAGCGGGTGCTCGGCTGGCGCGACGTACCGGTGGACCCGGAGCACCTGGGCCCGGTGGCGCGCGAGGCCGCGCCCGTCATCCGGCAGATCTTCATCGCCCGGCGGCGCGTGGTGCCGAGCGCCATCGAGCGCAAGCTGTACCGCATCCGCAAGCTGACGGAGAACCGCATCCGCGAGCGCGGCCTGGACCCGAAGGGCCTCTTCCACGTGGCGTCCCTGTCGTCGGAGACGCTCATCTACAAGGGGCTGATGCTGCCGGTGGACCTGCCCCGCTTCTACGCGGACCTCCAGCAGCCGGACTTCGTGAGCGCGCTGGCGCTGGTGCACTCGCGCTTCTCCACCAACACCTTCCCCACCTGGGAGCTGGCGCAGCCGTTCCGCTTCATCGCGCACAACGGGGAGATCAACACCCTGCGCGGCAACCGGAACTGGATGACGGCGCGGCGCGGGCTGCTCCAGACGGCGCGGCTGGGCGGAAGCCTGGAGTCGCTTCAACCCATCATCGTCCCCGGCAAGAGCGACTCGGCGCAGTTCGACAACATGGTGGAGCTGCTCTACCTGGGCGGCCGCACGCTGCCGCACGCGCTGATGATGATGATTCCGGAGGCGTGGGAGGGCGACGCGCACATGGCCGACGAGCGGCGCGCCTTCTACGAGTACTCCTCGTCCCTGCTGGAGCCGTGGGACGGCCCCGCCGCCATCGCCTTCACGGACGGGCAGCTCATCGGCGCCACGCTGGACCGCAACGGCCTCAGGCCCGCGCGCTACCTCGTCACCGAGGACGACCGCATCATCCTCGCGTCGGAGATGGGCGTCATCGACGTGCCGCCCTCGCAGGTGCGCCGCAAGGGGCGCCTGACGCCGGGCCGCATGCTGCTGGTGGACACCACGGAGGGGCGCATCCTCGAGGACGAGGAGGTGAAGCGCGACATCACCACGCGCTGGCCCTACCGCAAGTGGCTGGAGCGCAACGTCTACACCTTCGAGGACCTGCCCACGATTCCCGCCCCCGAGCGTCTGCGGGGCGAGGAATTGTGGAGGCTTCAGCGCGCCTTCGGCTACACCGCCGAGGACGTCCGCACCCTCCTCACGCCCATGGCGGAGACGGGCAAGGAGCCGGTGGGCTCCATGGGCACGGACACGCCGCTGGCGGTGCTCAGCGACCAGGCGCCCAGCCTCTTCTCGTACTTCCACCAGCTCTTCGCGCAGGTGACGAACCCGCCCATCGACCCGCTGCGTGAGTCGCTGGTGATGACGCTGGCCACCGCGCTGGGCCCGGAGAGCAACACCCTGGAGGAGACGCCGGAGCAGTGCCACCGGTTGTCCCTGCCGGGCCCCATCCTCACCAACGGGCAGCTCGCGCGGCTGAGCGCCATCCAGGGCGAGGGCCTCTTCGAGACGCAGCGCCTGTCGCTCCTCTACCCGGCGAATGGGGGCGAGGGCGCGCTGGAGGCCGCGGTGGAGCGGCTGTGCACGGCCGCCGTGGACGCGGTGGACGCCGGCGCCAGCATCCTCCTCTTGAGCGACCGCGGCGTGGACGCGGCGAACAAGGCGATTCCGGCGCTGCTGGCCATGTCCGCCGTGCACCAGCGCCTGGTGCGCGACGGCATCCGCATGTACACGGGCCTGCTGCTGGAGACGGCCGAGGCGCGCGAGGTGCACCACTTCGCCTGCCTCTTCGCCTACGGCGCCGCGGCCGTGAATCCGTACCTCGCGCTGGACACGCTGCGCGCCATGGCGGACGCGGGCGAGCTGGCCGTGGACGCGGAGAAGGCGCAGGACCGGTACATCCACGCCATCGAGGAGGGGCTGCTCAAGGTGATGTCCAAGATGGGCATCTCCACGCTCCAGTCGTACCGGGGCGCGCAGCTCTTCGAAGCGGTGGGGCTTCAGCGCTCGCTGGTGGAGCGGCACTTCACGGGCACGTCCTCGCGTGTGGAAGGCGTGGGCCTGCCGGAGCTGGGGCGCGAGGTGCAGGAGCGCCACGCGCGCGGCTTCGGTCCCGAGGCGGACATGGAGGCGGGCCTCCTTCCCGTGGGCGGCCAGTACCGGTGGCGCCGCCTGGGTGAGCGGCACAAGTGGAACCCGGCCACCATCGCGAAGCTCCAGGCGGCGGTGCGCGCCAATGACGCCGTCCAGTTCGCGGAGTACTCACGGCTGGCGGACGACGAGACGCGAGAGCACTGTAACCTGCGCGGTCTGCTGGAGGTCTCGACCGCGAGCTGTACCCCGGTGCCGCTGGAGGAGGTGGAGCCGGCCCTGTCCATCGCGCGCCGCTTCGTCACGGGCGCCATGTCCTTCGGCTCCATCAGCGCGGAGGCGCACGAGACGCTGGCCATCGCCATGAACCGGCTGGGCGGGCGCTCCAACAGCGGCGAGGGTGGCGAGGAGTCGCGCCGCTATACCCCGGACGAGAATGGAGACCTGCGCCGCAGCGCCATCAAGCAGGTGGCCAGCGCGCGGTTCGGCGTCACCACGGAGTACCTCGTCAACGCGGACGAGCTTCAAATCAAGATGGCCCAGGGCGCCAAGCCCGGCGAGGGCGGCCAGCTCCCCGGACACAAGGTGGACGAGCGGATTGCGCGCGTGCGCTGGTCCACGCCGGGCGTGACGCTCATCTCTCCCCCGCCCCACCACGACATCTACTCCATCGAGGACCTGGCGCAGCTCATCTATGACCTGCAGTCGGTGAACCCGGGCTCGCGAGTCAGCGTGAAGCTGGTGAGCGAGGTGGGCGTGGGCACCATCGCCGCGGGCGTGGCGAAGGCGGGGGCCGGCGCCGTGGTCATCTCCGGCTACGAGGGCGGCACGGGTGCCTCGCCGCTGTCGAGCATCCACCACGCGGGCCTGCCGTGGGAGCTGGGCCTGGCGGAGACGCAGCAGGTGCTGGTGCACAACGGGCTGCGCTCGCGCATCCGCGTGCAGGTGGACGGCGGCCTGCGCACCGCGCGCGACGTGCTGGTGGCCGCGCTGCTGGGCGCCGAGGAGTTCGGCATGGCCACCGCGAGCCTCGTGGCCGTGGGCTGCGTGATGCTGCGCAAGTGCCACCTCAACACCTGCTCGGCGGGCATCGCCACGCAGGACGGGGCGCTGCGCGAGCGCTTCCAGGGCAGGCCCGAGGACGTGGTGAACTTCTTCCTCCTCATCGCGGAGGACCTGCGCACGAAGATGGCGGCGCTGGGCGCTCGCACGCTGGAGGAGCTGGTGGGCCGGGTGGACCTGCTGCGCCAGCGGACGGCGGTGGACCACTGGAAGGCGAAGCGCGTGGACCTGTCCGCGCTGCTGACGGCTCCGGCGGCCCCGGCCAGCGAGCCCCGCCACTGCGAGGTGGCCTGGAGGAAGGATGTGTCGGACCACCTGGACCACTCGCTGCTGCGCGCCGCGAGCCACGTGCTGGACGGCGGACCGCCGCTGCTCCTGAACGTGCCGGTGAGCAACGCGCACCGCGCGGTGGGCGCCATGCTGTCGGGCGAGATTGCCCGGCGGCACGGAGGCCGCGGCCTGCCCGACGGGCGCATCCACGTGCGGATGAAGGGCTCGGCGGGACAGAGCTTCGGCGCGTTCCTGGTGGCCGGCGTCACGCTGGAGCTGGAAGGCGACGCCAACGACTACGTCGGCAAGGGGCTGTCCGGCGGGCGCATCATCGCGTACCCGCCGCAGGGCGGCCGCTTCGCCGCGGAGGAGAACGTGCTGGTGGGCAACACGGCGCTGTACGGCGCCACCGCCGGCGAGGTGTACCTGCGAGGCCTCGCGGGTGAGCGCTTCGCGGTGCGCAACAGCGGCGCCCAGGCGGTGGTGGAGGGCGTGGGCGACCACGGCTGCGAGTACATGACGGGCGGCGTGGTGGTGGTGCTCGGCCCCACCGGCCGCAACTTCGCGGCGGGCATGAGCGGCGGCACGGCGTACGTGCTGGACCGGGAGATGACCTTCCGGCAGCGGTGCAACCTGGAGATGGTGGAGCTGGAGTCGCTGGTGGACGAGTCGGAAATCTGGCTCGTGCACGGAATGGTGGAGCGGCACCACCGCCACACGGGCAGCGCGGTGGCGAAGCGGGTGCTGGACAACTGGGAGCTGATGGTGCCGCGGTTCGTGAAGGTGATGCCCACGGACTACAAGCGCGTGCTCCAGGCACGGCGCGCGGCCCGCAAGCCTCCGGAGACACTCGGGGAGCAGCTTCAGCACATCGCCGGTGGGAGGGGCTGAACCATGGGAAAGCCGACGGGATTCATGGAGTGGCCCCGCGTCCACGCGCACAAGCGGGACAAGCAGGAGCGGCTCGGGGACTGGAAGGAGTTCGCCCTGCCCCTGGCGCCGGACGAGGCGAAGCGCCAGGCGGGCCGGTGCATGGACTGTGGCGTGCCCTTCTGCCACCAGGGCTGTCCGCTCGGGAACCTCATCCCCGACTTCAACGAGGCCGTGTACCGGGGCCGCTGGCGCGAGGCGTACGAGCTGCTCAGCCGGACCAACGGCTTCCCGGAGATGACGGGCCGGCTGTGCCCCGCGCCCTGCGAGGCGGCATGCGTGCTGGCCATCGACCGGGACGCGGTGACGATTGAGCAGATGGAGAAGGAGATCGCCGAGCGGGCCTTCGCGGAGGACTGGGTGAAGCCCCGGCCTCCGGCGCGGCGCACGGGGCGGACGGTGGGCGTGGTGGGCTCGGGGCCCGCGGGGCTGGCGGCGGCGGCGCAGCTCAACGCGGCCGGGCACACCGTCACCGTGTACGAGCGGGACTCGCGGCCCGGTGGGCTGCTGCGCTTCGGCATCCCCGACTTCAAGCTGGAGAAGTCGGTGCTGGACCGGCGGCTGGCCATCATGGAGGCGGAGGGCATCACCTTCGTGAATGGCGTGGACGTGGGCGGCTCCGTGAGCTTCCGCGAGCTGCGCTCGAAGCATGACGCGCTGGTGCTGGCCATGGGCGCGCGGCGGCCGAGGGAGCTGGAGGTACCGGGGCGCGAGCTGTCCGGCGTGGTCCAGGCGATGGAGTACCTGGAGCACCAGAACCGGCTGGTGGCGGGAGAGGGACAGAAGGACGCGCGGCTGGATGCGGCGGGCCGGCGGGTGGTGATTCTGGGTGGCGGCGACACGGGCTCGGACTGCCTGGGAACGGCGCTGCGGCAGGGGGCGAAGAGCGTGCTCCAGGTGGAGCTGATGCCGGCTCCGCCCGCCGTGCGCGCGGCGGGGAACCCGTGGCCGAAGTGGCCGGTGGTGTTCCGCACCTCGACGAGCCAGGAGGAAGGCGGCGAGCGGGCCTTCGCGCTGCTGACGAAGCGGCTGAGCGGGAGCGACGGGCGGATTCAGGCGCTGCACGCGGTGCGGGTGGAGATGAACCGCGAGCCCGTGAGCCTGCCGCGAATGGTGGAGGTGCCCGGCTCCGAGGTGACGTTCGAGGTGGACCTGCTGGTGCTGGCCATGGGCTTCACGGGGCCGGAGCCGGGGCGGCTGACGGAGGAGCTGGGCGTGAAGCTCTCACCGCGCGGCACGGTGCAGGTGGACGCGCGCTTCGCCACGTCGGCGGACGGCGTGTTCTGCGCGGGTGACGCCAGCCGCGGGGCGAGCCTCATCGTCTGGGCGCTGTCGGATGGCCGCGAGGCGGCGAAGTCCGTGGACACGTACCTCTCGGGGCAGCGTTCTGTACTGCCTTCCCGGGGCGCGGACTGTGCCTTCTGAAGCCACCCGTTGTTCCACGGGCGCGAAAAACGCCTACAGTCGCCGCGTGTAGTCCCCCGATTCCGGAGGAACACGCATGACAGCCGCGCCCGAAGCGCTCACCCGGCCAGTCATCATCGGCCGTTCGAGCTCACACTTCACGCGCATCACGCGCATCTTCGCCTCGGAGATGCGCATCGGCCACTCGTTCCAGGTGTTGCGCGACATCATGTCCTCCAATCCGGAGGACTACGGTGGCAACCCCGCGCTCAAGATACCGAGCCTGCGGACGCCCCGAGGTACCTGGTTCGGTGCGCTCAATGTCTGCCGCGAGCTGTGGCGGCAGTCGAGCCCCAGGCCCCGGGTGGTATGGCCGGAGGACCTCGACCAGCCGGTGCTTGCCAATGCGCAGGAGCTCGTCCTTCAGGCCATGTCGACGGAAGTCGCGCTGATCATGTCCAGGGTGGGCGGAGCCGGCGACAGCAGCGCTCACCACGCCAAGATGCGTACGTCCCTGGGCAACATGATGTCGTGGCTGGACGAGAACGCGAGCTCCGCGCTCGCCGCACTCCCGCCGCATCGGGACCTGAGCTTCCTGGAGGTCTCTCTCTTCTGCCTCGTGACGCACCTGGAGTTCCGGGAGGTCTTGCCGACCGCCCCCTACTCCGAGCTGAACAGGTTCTGTCAGCGGTTCTCGACGCGCGCTTCCGCCAGCGAGACTCCCTACCGCTTCGACGCGTGAGGGGATTTCGAGCCCGCCCCGGCGATTGAATGGTGGGTCCTGGAATAGTCCGCGCTCCCAGGTGTTGAATGGGGATTATCCCTACCTTTTTCATGGGAGCCGTGTGACATGACCAGCGAGCAGTCCCTCCCGCAGTCCCTCATCGTGACCGAGACCGACCTGGAGCGCCTGCGCTCCGTCATCGACCACCAGGGAGGGGGCCGCATGGCCGAGCTCGCGGAAATGCTTGACGGAGAGCTGTCCCGCGCCCGGGTGGTCGCCTCGGAGGCGGTGCCGCCGGACGTGGTGACGATGAACAGCACCGTCGTCTTCGAGGACGAGCAGACCGGCGAGCGGCGCCAGGTGACGCTCGTCTACCCGCGCGACGCCCGCAGCGACGAGGGCCGCATCTCCGTCCTGGCGCCCATCGGCAGCGCGCTCATCGGCCTCTCGGTGGGCCAGTCCATCACCTGGCCCCTGCCGGGCGGCCGCAGCAAGCGCCTGCGCATCGTCGAGGTCCCGTACCAGCCCGAGGCCGCGGGCCACTACCACCTCTGACCACCCCCTCTGCTCCCCGCCGCCCTGGCGGGGGGCCTTCGTGCGGGGCTGCGAGCGCGCCCTCAACGGGGCGGTGACGCGACGAGACAACTTCCGCCCCACCTCTCACGACAATGTCGGTGGACGCTGGCCACCGCACGCCGGGCCAGGGGAGTCACCACCATGTCGAAGATCTCCAAGACGTCGTCGCCCCAGCCGCCCCCCGCTCCGCGTGAGGTGAAGTCCTCGCCGGCCCCGGAGAAGAAGAACGTGGCGGCGCCCGCCGGCAACCCGGTGCGGGGCAGCGGGTCCACCGACGGCTTCGACGCCCCGAAGAAGGCGGGCGCCCGGCAGCAGGTAGCCCTGGAGACCCCGGCCCCCGCCGCCTCGGCACGGAAGCCCCTCTCCGCCGGCAATGCGCGGGCCGTGGCGCAGACGTCCGGCCCCGGTGAGGACGGCAAGCTGACGGTGCGCGTGGACACCGGCACCACCACGACGGTGTTCCCGCTTGGCCTCCAGGCCCGCAACTACATCGAGATTCGCGTGAAGCCGCTGGACCTCGGGATTGCGCCGGAGAACCTCCAGTCCGAGCTGGACCGCGCCATGGCCGAGAAGCTCGCGGACGACACCCACACCTACGGGGCGGCCATGAG
Organism: Myxococcus sp. RHSTA-1-4; assembly: GCF_020037125.1. Classification (GTDB taxonomy): domain Bacteria; phylum Myxococcota; class Myxococcia; order Myxococcales; family Myxococcaceae; genus Myxococcus. Next base: position 799 of record NZ_JAIQDG010000007.1, on the reverse strand, counting down.
AGAGGCGGGCTACTCGTCGCTCGAGGAGTGGTCCAAGGCCAAGGGCTACTACGGCTCGCCGTCGCACGTCGCCTGGGCCGAGGCCGCCAGCGCCCGCACGGGCGGACAGATTCCCGCCGAGTGGTGGATGAAGTTCGACCCCTTCGGCGGCACCGCGGGAAATGGCCCGAACATCCTCCCGACCGGCGAGTACCCCGGCGTCGCGAGCCGCATCGCCATGGCCCACGACACGGACTGGGACCTGGGGCGCTACTTCGGCGTCGGTCCCCTGTCGGACCTCCGCGGCGCGCCGAACCCCGAGGACCTCGGTCCCCTGGGGCTGGACCCGCGCCTGGGTGGGGACCTCTACACCTTCGGTCACCCGGACTGGGAGGTGACCTACGGCAGTGAAATCCTCCCTCCCGGCACCCCGCCGCCCCAGGTGGCCTGATTCGTAGCGCGGTAGGGGTTCGCACGAGGTGGGGCGCCGCCTGGCGGTGCCTGGGCCATGGCGGTGCATCGGAGAAGGCGCGAACGAGGCGGTCCTCGATGAAGGCCCTCGCGTTGCACGGACCAGGATGGATGTCCCGCCGCGTTCGCGGCCGCCCGGGAGCCCAGGCGCTCGACCCGCGCATCCCTCCATCGAGCCCCCTGGCATTTGTCACTCGAAGGCCATGCGGCGCGACGGCCAGGTGACACGGCCAGGCGCTCGCATTGCTGGGACGCGCATGGGGACGGGGACACGGCGTGCGTTGAGAGTGCGCCGCTTTTTCGGGGCCCATGACCCGGCACCACTCTGTCGGAGACAGGCGCCTCGGGC
>NZ_JAIQDG010000079.1 GCF_020037125.1 Myxococcus sp. RHSTA-1-4 | reverse complement strand
ACCCAGGTGTACGTGCTGGACGAGACGCTGCGGCCGGTGCCGGTGGGCGTGCCGGGTGAGCTGTTCATCGGCGGCGACGGTCTGGCCCGGGGCTACCTGGGCCAGCCGGCGCTCACCGCCGAGCGCTTCGTGCCCAATCCCTTCGCCTCCGCTCCGGGCGCCCGCGTGTACCGCTCTGGGGACCGGGTGCGGTGGCTGGCGGACGGCACGCTCCAGTTCCTGGGCCGCGTGGACTTCCAGGTGAAGGTGCGCGGCTTCCGCATCGAGCTGGGCGAGGTCGAGGCCGCCGTGCGCCTGCACCCCGCCGTGGCCGAATCCGTGGCCGTGGTGCGAGAGGACGTGCCCGGCGACAAGCGCCTCGTCGCCTACGTGACGCCCGGGGACGTGGACACCACGGACCTGCGCACGTTCCTCAAGCAGAAGCTGCCCGAGTACATGGTGCCCTCCGCGCTCGTCGCGCTGGAGTCCCTGCCGCTGTCGCCCAATGGCAAGGTGGACCGCAAGGCCCTGCCGGCGCCGGACTTCTCGTCCGCGTCCTCCGGCACCACGGACGACGGCGAGCTGACGCCGCTCCAGCAGCAGCTCGTGGCGCTGTTCCGCGAGGTGCTCAACGTGGAGCGCGTCGGACGGCACGACGACTTCTTCGAGCTCGGCGGCCACTCGCTGCTGGCCACGCAGCTCGTCACGCGGGTGCGCGGGCGGTTCAAGGTGGAGCTGTCCCTGCGCGCCGTCTTCGAGTCTCCCACCGTCGCCCTGCTCGCGGAGCACCTGGAGGCGCTCCTGCCGAACGCGCCTCGTACGGAGCTCCCCCCGCTGGTGCCCGTGTCCCGCGAGGCGGCGCTGCCGCTGTCCTTCGCGCAGCAGCGCCTGTGGTTCCTGGAGCAGCTCCAGCCGGGCCAGGCCGTCTACAACGTGACGGTCGCCCTGCGGCTGTCCGGCCCCATGAACGTGGACGTCCTGCGGCGCACCTTCGCGGAGATCGTCCGCCGGCACGAGGTGCTGCGCACCACGTTCGTCATGCGGGACGGTGAGCCCTCGCAGCGCATCCACGCCGCCCCGGCGGAGTGGCCGCTGCCCGTGGAGGACCTGAGCACGCTGGACGCGTCCACGCGCGACGCCGTCCTGAAGAGGCGCATGTCCGAGGAGGCCCACCACGCGTTCGACCTCGTGAACGGCCCGCTGCTGCGCACGGTGCTGGTGCGTACGGCCGCCGAGGAGCACGCGCTGCTGCTGACGATGCACCACATCGTCTCGGACGGCTGGTCCATGGGCGTGCTGGTGCGTGAGGTGGCCGCCCTCTACGAGGCCCTGTCCCAGGGCCTTGAGGCCGCCCTGCCCGCGCTGCCCGTGCAGTACGCCGACTACGCGGCCTGGCAGCGGCAGGTGCTGGAGGGCGAGGCACTCTCGGAGCAGGTGCAGTGGTGGCGTTCTCGGCTGCACGGCGCTCCCGCGCTGGAGCTGCCCACCGATTCGCGGCGTCCGGCCGTGCGCACCCTGCGCGGGGCCACGCACTTCCTCATGCTCCCCACGGAGCTCGTCCGCGAGCTGGAGAAGGTGGCCCAGGCCCAGGGCGCCACGCTCTACATGGTGCTGATGGCCGCGTGGCAGGCGCTGCTGGCCCGCTACTCGGGCCAGACGGACTTCTGCGTGGGCACGCCCGTGGCCCACCGCACGAGGCCCGAGCTGGAAGGCCTCATCGGCTTCTTCGTCAACACACTGGCCCTCCGCTGCAACCTGGGCGGAGACCCGAGCTTCACCGAGCTGGTCTCTCGCGTGCGCGACGAGTCCCTGGGTGCCTTCGCCCACCAGGACGTGCCCTTCGACCGGCTGGTGGAGACGCTCGGAGGGGAGCGTGACCTCTCCCGGACGCCCATCTTCCAGTCGCTCTTCGTCCTCCAGAACGCGCCCATGCAGCCGCCGTCGCTGCCGGGCATGAAGGCGGAGCTGCTCCCCAGCGCCACGGAGACCTCGAAGTTCGACCTCTCCCTGTCGCTGATGGACCAGGACGGAGGGCTGGAGGGCCGGCTGGAGTACAGCCTGGACCTGTTCACCGCGGACACCGCGCGGCGCATGGCGGAGCACTTCCAGCGGCTGCTGGGTGACATCGCGAAGAACGCGGGCCGCCGGCTCAGCGAGCTGTCGCTGATGAGCGAGTCCGAGCGCCAGCAGGTCCTCGTGGCCTGGAACGACACGAGCGCCGACTACCCGGCCGACGCCACGGTGCACCAGCTCTTCACCGCGCGGGCCCGGACGACCCCGGATGCAGTGGCCGTGGAGTTCGAGGGCCGCACCCTCACCTACGCCGAGCTGGACGCGCGCTCCAACCAGCTCGCCCGCCACCTGCTGTCACTGAACCTTGGGGCGGAGCCGCGCGTCGGCGTGTGTGTCGCGCGGAGCCTGGAGGTGGTCGTCGGCCTGCTCGGCGTCCTCAAGGCGGGTGGCTGCTACGTGCCGCTCGACCCGGCGTACCCGGCCTGGCGCCTCGCGTTCCTGTACGAGGACGCGGGCCTCGCAGCGGTGCTCACGCAGCAGGCCCTGGTGCCCGTGCTGCCCGCGAGCTCGCGGCCCGTCGTGTGCCTGGACTCCGACTGGCCGCTCGTCGCGCGTCAGTCCGGCGCTCCCGTCACCGCGCCCGCCATGACGGACAGCCTCGCGTACGTCACCTACACCTCCGGCTCGACGGGGACGCCGAAGGGCGTGGCCGTTCCCCACCGGGGCGTGCTGCGCCTGCTGTTCGGCTCGGGCGTCGTGAACCTGGAGCCGAAGGACGCCGTCCTCCAGCTCACCTCGCTGACCTTCGACCCGTCCACGCTGGAGATCTGGGGCGCGCTGCTGCACGGCGCGCGGCTGGTCGTCTACCCGCCGCACACGCCCGACGTGGAGGTGCTGGCGCGACTCATCATCGACCGTCAGGTGACGGCGATCATCACCTCCACCGCCGTCTTCGACCTGATGCAGCAGCATCAGCCCGAGGCCCTGGCCCGCGTGACGCAGCTCGTGGCCGGCGGCGACGTGATGCCCGCGCCCCGCGTGCGCGAGCGGCTGGCCCTGGGCCGCTCCGTGGTCAACGCCTATGGCCCCACGGAGAGCACCACCATCACCACCGCGCAGCGGCTGTCGCCCGGCGACGTGGTCGGCGACTCCGTCTCCATCGGCCGCCCCATCGGCAACACGCAGGTGTACGTGCTGGACACGTCCATGCGCCCGGTGCCGGTGGGCGTCCCCGGTGAGCTGTTCATCGGCGGCGACGGCCTGGCCCGGGGCTACCTGGGCCGCCCCGAGCTCACCGCCGAGCGCTTCGTGCCGCACCCCTTCTCCGCCACGCCGGGCGCGCGGCTGTACCGCTCCGGGGACCGGGTGCGCTGGAAGCAGGACGGCACGCTGGAGTTCCTGGGCCGCATCGACTTCCAGGTGAAGGTGCGCGGCTTCCGCATCGAGCTGGGTGAGGTGGAAGCGGCGCTGCGCGCGCACTCCGCCGTCACCGAGACGGTGGCCGTGGTGCGCGAGGACGTCCCCGGCGACAAGCGGCTCGTCGCCTACGTGGTGCCCGCGGACGTGGACACCGCCACGCTGCGCGAGCACCTGCGCAAGCGCCTGCCGGAGCACATGGTGCCCTCGGCGTTCGTGGCGCTCGCGGCGCTGCCCCTGTCGTCGCACGGCAAGGTGGACCGCAAGGCCCTGCCGGCGCCGGACTTCACGCCCACCGAGGCGGGCTTCGTCGAGCCCCAGACTCCGCGCCAGCAGCAGCTCGCGGCCGTGTTCCGCGAGGTGCTCAACATCGAGCGCGTGGGCCTGCATGACGACTTCTTCCTCCTGGGCGGGCACTCGCTGCTGGCCACCCAGGTGGTGACGAGGCTGCGCGCGCAGCTCGGCGTGGAGCTGCCCCTGCGTGCGTTCTTCGAGGCGCCCACCGTGGCCCGCCTCGCGGAGCGTCTGGACGCGGCATCGGGCACGCGCACGTCGGTGCCCCTGGAGCCCCTGCCCCGCGCGCCCGGCTCGGACGCCGTGCTGGAGGTGTCCTCCGCGCAGCAGCGGCTGTGGTTCATGGACCAGCTCCAGCCGGGGCAGTCCGTCTTCAACATGCCCGCCGCGCTCCGGCTGCGTGGCTCGCTGGACGTGGGCGCGCTGGGCCGCACCTTCGCGGAGGTGGTCCGCCGCCACGAGACGCTGCGCACCACCTTCGTCTCTCGTGACGGGCGTCCGCTCCAGCACATCCACGCCGCTCCGGCGGAGTGGCCGCTGCCCGTGGAGGACCTGAGCGCGCTGGCCCCGGCCGCGCGTGAGGCCGCCGTGCAGCGGCGCATGACCGAGGAGGCGCATCTCCCGTTCGACCTCGCCAACGGCCCGCTGCTGCGCACGGTGCTGCTGCGCTCGGCGGCGGACGAGCACGTCCTCGTGCTGTGCATGCACCACATCGTCTCGGACGGCTGGTCCATGGGCGTGCTGGTGAACGAGGTGGCCGCGCTGTACGCGGCGCTCGCCCAGGGCCGTGAGCCCGTGCTGCCGGCCCTGCCGGTGCAGTACGCCGACTACGCGGCGTGGCAGCGCCGGGTGCAGGAGGACGAGGCGCAGGCGGCGCAGTTGGAGTGGTGGCGCTCGCGGCTCGACGGCGCTCCGGTGCTGGAGCTGCCCACGGACTCGCCGCGTCCGGCCGTGCGCAGCCAACGCGGGGCCACGCACTTCTTCACCCTTCCGGCCGAGCTGATCTCCGGCCTGGAGAACGTCGGCCGCTCGCGGAACGCGACGCTCTTCATGGTGCTGATGGCCGGGTGGCAGGCGCTGCTGGCGCGCTACTCCGGACAGCGGGACTTCTGCGTGGGCACCTCCGTGGGCCACCGAGATCGTCCCGAGCTGGAGCCCCTCATCGGCTTCTTCGTCAACACGCTGGCGCTGCGCTGCCGGCTGGACGGCGACCCGGCCTTCACCACACTGGTGGACCGGGTCCGCGAGGAGGCCCTGGGCGCCTTCGCGCACCAGGACGTGCCCTTCGAGCGGCTGGTGGAGGAGCTCGGTGGCGAGCGGGACATGTCCCGGACGCCGCTGTTCCAGACCCTGTTCGTGCTCCTGAACGCGGAGCTGCGGTCGCTCACCCTGCCGGGGCTGGACGTGGAGGTGCTGCCGCTCGTGACGGAGACCTCCCGGTATGACCTGACGCTGGGAATGATCGAGCGCAACGGGGTGATGGAGGGCCGGCTGGAGTACAGCCTGGACCTGTTCACTCCGGACACCGCGCGGCGCATGGTGGAGCACCTGACCGTGCTGCTGAAGGCGGTGGCGCACGGCGCCCATGAGCAGCGGCTCAGCGAGCTGCCGCTGATGAGCGAGGCGGAGCGCCAGCAGGTCGTGGTGGCCTGGAACGACACGCGCGCCGACTACCCGGCCGATGCCACCATTGCCTCGCTGTTCAGCGCGCAGGCCCGCCGTACGCCCCAGGCCGTGGCCATGGAGCTCGACGGACGTACGCGCACCTACGCGGAAGTGGAGGCTCGCTCCAACCAGCTCGCGCACCACCTGCGCTCGCTGGGTCTGGGCGCCGAGTCCCGCATCGGCGTCTTCCTGAACCGCGACCTCGACCTGGTCGTCGCCCTGCTGGGCATCCTCAAGGCCGGCGGCTGCTACGTGCCGCTCGACCCGTCCTACCCCGCCCAGCGCCTGG
>NZ_JAIQDG010000078.1 GCF_020037125.1 Myxococcus sp. RHSTA-1-4 | reverse complement strand
CGGAGACGGTGCGCGCGGAGGCGCCCGAGGAGGCCCGGGATGGAGGCACCGTGGCGGTCGGAGACTCGGTGCTGACGGCCCATGTGCCCCTCTCCCGGGCTTCCTCCGCATGGTCGGCCATCGCCGTGGAGTTGCCACCCAGGCCCGTTCCAGGACAGACCCGGCCGGATGCCACGGGCCGTTGTCCCCGCAGGTCGCAGATTGCCATCAATGGTGGGTGCTGGATCAAAGCGGCGTTGGAGCTGAAGGACTGTGACGAGGGCACCTACGTGTACAAAGGGGCGTGTTACACGCCCGCCTACCCCCCGGCGCGCCCGCCCACTTCGAGTCCAGCGAGCCGCGTTGAAGAGGCCCCATAGGCCCGGGAGGGCTACCGGACGGGCCAGTAGAGGCGCTGGCGCGGGACGAGGGCGCGCGTCGGAGCATCGAGCTGCTCGTGGGAGCATCACTCGGGCGGCCCCGGCAGTAGCCCTCCTCGACCCCACGGTTCCAGCCCTCCCCCTCAACAGGGCCCCCATCCTGCCTATACGAGGCTGAACGGCATGCCCTGGAAGGCGTTGACGACCATCACCGCGTAGCGAAGGCCGTGCTTCAGCGCGAGCGCCCGCCGATGTCGACGAACTCGGAGGCCCCCTCGGGAAAGGGCGCGTTCCGGAGTTCGCCGGGGCGGGCGTGGAGAACTCGCCGCAGCAGCGGGTAAAGGCTTCGACCAGCTCGCTCCTCGCGCGCTCGTCCTTGGCCGCGAGCCGCAGGGCATGGACATAGCGCCGTGCCAGCTCTCCCGGGCGTTGGAGCAGCAGCTGCTTCAAGCGCTCCATGTCGCCGCTTGGAGCCGCCGCCTCCACCTTGGAGGAGTACCCGCTGGAGGCGGGCGACGGACTCCACGGACTTGAGCACCGGCTGCCGCTGGAGCGCCGGGGCTACGCCGGAGCAGGCCGCGATGAGCCGGGCTCAGGACGTGGGGGGAGGCCCCGGTTCGCGCAGAAGAGGCAGGGCTGCCCTTCCGCCTGGAGGAACAGGGGCTGGTGCTGCTGGAGTCCCCCATCTGCACGGCCATCACGCGGGACTGCTCCGCCACGCAGACGAGGCCGGAGCGGCGAAGGAGGACTTCCAGCGTCGGCGCGTTGAGAAGGACGCCTGGGCCAAGCCTTCGCGCCTCTCTGTAGCGCAAGGGCTTCGCTTGCGTCCAATCACCCGCTCATCCGCCAGGGCACTGCGGGGGCTTCTGGCCGCAGGTCCCAGGCGAACCGGTAATACCCGTACAAGGTTTGTCGTTCATCCGGTCGGCTCCTGGAGGGCACTTTTCACAGCACCTGAAGTTCGGCGTCGTACCCAGGAGCTTCGAGCCATCACAGGCTCTATCCTCCAGGCCCTTGCACTCCTTGCAGTTGGCGTTGGTGCCCAGTGTCCCGTGACAAAGAAGGTTGGCCTTCGGACAGGTCATTGCGACGAGCTTCTCCTGGGTTCCGCACGCTCTCTTCTCGGCGCTGGTTCCCGCGCAGCGGGCGCAGTCCACGTTCTTGGATGGCGGAGGTTGAACCGGGCCATAGCCAGAGCAGCGGCCGCAATAGCGTCCGCAGGAGTAGAGTTGGTCAATGCCGTCGTCGTGGCTCTTCCCCAGGCTCTCGAATGCGGTGTGAAGGGTTTCGTGCAGCACTGCCGAGCACATATCCGTCTGCTGCAGGTCCTTGATCTTCGATGAATTCCAGTTGACCGTGGCGTTGTCCCCTTTGGACTTGAAAAAGCCCGTGGGTTTGCATGTTCCACCACAGCCCATGGTGATCTTCGTGCGCTTCAGCGCCTCATCCACCCGCTTCTTCAGGAGCTTGTTGGTACGCATGAGACAGTCCAGGGACTCGGTGGCGCAGTCCGCCGCCGCCTTCAACTTGATGGCCTCGTCCTCACTGCACCGCCCTCCGCCTCCCCCATAAGGGATGATGATATTGCCTACCTTCATGCGCTTGCCGGAGACGTCCGTCGGGAAGCCCGCGGCGGGATCGCAAGAAGGAGGGGCGGTCCCCAACTCAGCACCGTTTGGGACCACCTCCTCCGAGACGACGGTGAAGTTGCCGTCCTCATCGGCATCTGTCTCCTTGATGATCCGGACCGTCTCCTCGTCGGTGCTGAAGACAGAGGTGTCACGCGTGTCCAGCTTGCCATTCTCATTGGTGTCCTGGGTCGTGACCTCGACGCGTGGCGGGCCCACCGTGACGGTGTGCACCAGCTCGAGGTTCCCGTCCTCGTTCAGGTCATACTCCTCGCGGTAGTCCCCATTGGGAGCGGTTTCGCTGAACGATTCAGGCTGGCCATTCAGGTTTTCATCCGTCCAAACCCGCATGATGCCGTTTGGCAGCCTTTCCGTGAAGGTGTCCGGCCTCCCGTCACCGTTCCTGTCGGCAGGCTCGCCCCGGAGTTCCTTTTCCTGCTCACGGACATAGCGCTGGGTGGCAGGGGACAGGCCGCTGAGGTCGTCTTCGGTCCCTCCGTCGTCCTCCCCGGCGCCACCGTCGAGCACTGGGGGCGTGCCTCCGTCGTTGACGGGGGCCCTGCAAGGAGCAACACAACGAGACAGCTCCTTGGGCGGATCGGTACAGCATCCACTATTGGGCGTGTCGCAGAAGTAGCCCTCGCCCAGGTTGGCGCAGTCCGCGCTGCTCTTGCAGAGCTGGACGTGACAGGTGCTCGGGACCTGTCCGCAGCGGTTCTCTCCCTCGATGCTCCGGAGGCAGAGGCAGGTCTTCTCGGGGTTGCAGTACTGACGGGCCCCACACACCGACGGTGTGGCACAGGCCGGGGCCGGTGGCGGGCAGCAGCCTGTCGCGCAGGGAACGTCGGGAGGGACGCAGGATGCGCTGATGCACTCTCCAGCGGCACAGGTGCCAGCGTCAGGGCAGGCGCGGCCGCAATCGCCGCAATGGGCGGGGTCCGTGCTCAGGTCCACGCACGCGTCTCCGCATCGCGTGGTGCCAGGCGGACAGGTATCTCGACGGACGCAGCCGCTCGAGGCAACAGCCACTGCCAGAACGGCGCAGATATGCCAGGTTCTCAAATGAGCCCCCATTCCTCTTCATGCCGACAGCGGGACTGAAAGCCATAAGTCAATTCACACAAAGGGACACTCGCCCGGGAGGCTGGGGCTCCTGTCGGAACGTACGCGTTCAAGGGGACCGCTTCACGGAAGGGGACCTGTGTGGCCAGGGACGGGCTGTTCTCCGAGCGCCGTGTACAAGCCAGACGGCACGGCCCCGGAGACACCTGCACCAGAGACCGGGCCGCAGCATCTTCGCGCGCGACGGTGATGCGCGACCCGGAGAACGTCAGATGCCCCTCATGCAGGACCGCACGTTCGGAAACCGCGGCACACTTTGGAGCGCCATGGCGCTCTTGTATCAGGACTTCTATTCCGCGTACGAGGCGACCCACTCCGTGGGCGGTTTCGCCACCGGAGTCCATCTGCTCGGTACGGGCTCGGCGTGTCTGGTCGTCGGGGGATGGACCTATGAACCCGTACCCTTGCTCGGGCTCCCTGGCCAGGACCCGCTGAAGCGCTTCTCGACCGTCAAGCTGCTCATGTTCCCGCCCGATGGTGCACCGCGGGAGCGCCCGCGCGTGGACGGCACGCTCAGCTACGACATTTCCGAGGGGCGCCGGATGACGATGCCGGTGGCGAGTTGTTCCGAACCGAGCGGGGGCGTGGCCGTGCTCATCCGTCAGGTTCCCCTTCGGCAGAACGCCTTCCTCCCATGGGAATACTGGGTCTGCTTCATGACCTCCTCCGGCCATGTCGCGTCGAGGCAGGCCATCTTCCCAGGGTGGCTTCATGACCCGCTCGAACTCCCACTCGCCGGGAGTGTTCGCATGGCCGCCGACGGCGACGGGCTGGGCATCGTCTCCTCGCTCGAGACGAGCGTTCGCATCACCCTGCTGCGGGGTGCTGGCACCGTACTCCAGGACATCGAGCTCGCCGGGTCACCCGCGCTTCCCGGCCTCGTCCGTCTGGAGGTGGCTTCGGTACGTTTCCATGCCGGGTCGGCATCCATCGCGCTGACCGCGTATCTGAATCATCCCGGCGTTGGTTCGACCTCGGTGGGAGTGCTGCTGCGGGTTCTCGCGGATGGCCGCCGGGACAGCGGTTTTGGAGACAATGGCCTCTGGGTCTCGCCCTTGACGAGGGACTCTCGTGGATTCGTCTGCGCAGGTGAGGCGGAGGGGGGGCTGGCGGGCTGCGTCGGGCGGCGGGCGGTGGTGTTCGGGGTCGACCCCAATGGAAGTCCCTTTGGAGGTGGCCTCGACCCCTCGTTCGGTAACAGCGGCATCGCCGAGCAGGAGCTCGGGGGGCCACTGGCCGCTCCAGTCGTCGCATCCGACGGCAGCGGGGTCTATGTCTTCGCCCAGCGGGTCCCGACCCGGGCTGATGCGGCGGGGGACCTGCGCACCGCCGGATGCCGATTCCGTTGGGCCCCCGGCTCCGCCGGTCATGGTGCCGTCGATGCCGGATGGGGCGCCGCGGGCACCGTGACGCTTCCTTGTGACGGGGCCCAAGTCACACCCGCGGGGGTGGTCATCGGCGGGTCCCAGCTCTTCGTGGGAGGCACCCGCCAACTGCACGGGGCCGACTTCGACCAGCTTCCCGTCGTGGTCGCGCTGGAGACATCCAACGGCGAGCCGAGCTCGAGCTACGGAGCCGGCGGCATTGCCCTGTGCGGCTCTGTCCGTGAACCCGCGGTCATCGCGCCCGATGGCACCACCGTCTTCGTGGACCGCTCGGCAAGGGCCACGGCACCCGCCCTGCGGTTCATCACGGCCTCTGGAACGGAAGGGCCGCTGGTGACGCTGCCGCCGGTGGCCGCGTCGGGTTGGCTCACCACGCTCACCCAGCTCGCCGATGGAAGCCTGCTGGTCGCGGGGGGCGGAGCGGACGCGTGGGTGGCCCGGCTGGGGCCCACCGGCGCGCTCGACACGTCGTTCGGGACTGGAGGGGTCGCCACACCGAACCCGGGCAAAGGCCAGGGAGCGGCGAAGGTGCTTGGGGTGCGTGCCAATGGTGACATCGCACTGTTGCTCAGCACGACCCGGCGCGAGCTCTGCGTCATGCGCCCGAACGGCCAGCTGGATTCGACCTATGGTAGCGGCGGTTTCGTCGAGGTGATGGCATTCACGCATCCCGTGGGACCCCAGGGCGGAGGGGATGTGGACTGCTTTCTCGAGGCTGACGGCTCGGTCGTCTGCGTGGCCTCGAGCACCCACGATAACGGTGCCCTTGTCAGCAGCCCGGTCATGGTCGGGCTGCGCCGCATCACACCCGCCGGAGGTTACGATCCAAACTTCGGGCTGGGCCTTCCCAGTCTGCAGCCCCCCGCGGCCGGACGCATCCAGGTCCTGGTGAATCCGGCCGGCACGATGCCGGGGGGCCACGATGACTACAGCCGCATCTCGCCGGTGGGTATCGCCTGGCTCGGAAGCAGACTCTACGTCGTCGCGACCGGATGGACGGGGGGCGGATACATACGGTATCCCATTGACCGCTATCGTCCGACCTATCCCCTCCTGGTCATCATGGGCTGGAACGCGGACGGCTCGGGCGACCCGACCCTCGCGGGGATTGGCCGGCAAGAAGGGGCCTTCACGCCGGATGGTAAAAACAAGTTCTGGAGCGCGGCCGGCGTCCTTCAGGACTCGCCCTCGTCATTCTTCGTGTACGGCATGGCCAGCGAGGCCGATAAGGTGACTTCGCTGGTGCCCGGTAGCCCCCCCACCACCCAGTGGCTCGTCCGCCAGCCGCAGCCCGCGGTTTTCAGAGTGGAACACCCGGGCGGACTCGATATGGGGTTCGGGGTAGGGGGAGCGTCGACCATCCGCCTCCAAGAGTTCCTCTTGGCGCCTGTCGCTGGCGCTCTCTTGAATGGGGGGCAGATTCGCGTCGCGTGCGTCGATACCTTGGAGCAGCCCAGGACCTCGCAGCCCCGGGTCAACGTGGGATGCCTCGTGCAGTGGGGGCCTGGGTAGCCGGGGCGCGGGAAGAGGGCCTGTGGGCCGCCAGCACCGCCATCAGAGTCCTGCCGCTTCGAGGAGACAGTGGGCGGGCGTGCTGGCGGAGTGCCTTGGCCGGGCTCACCTCAGGGGTGGCTCCCCGAAGCAAGAGAGGAGGAGCGAGCGTGGCACCCCAGGCAGTGGTCAGCAAGGAGCCAAAGAAGCAGAGGACGCCGCGAGTGGACTAGGCGCAGCTGCTGCGCCGGACGTTCGCGTTCGACGTGTTCGCCTGCGTGAGGTGTGGAGGCAGGCGGCGAGTGCTGGCGTGCGTGAAGGGGGCCCCCGGGGTGCGGGCGATTCTGAAGCACCTGGGCATGCCCACGGCCTGTGCGAGGTTGTCCCCGG
>NZ_JAIQDG010000077.1 GCF_020037125.1 Myxococcus sp. RHSTA-1-4 | reverse complement strand
TCGGCCGCGCCGACGCGCAGGTGAAGGTCCGCGGCTACCGCATCGAGCTGGCCGAGGTCGAAGCCGCCCTGCTGGCCCTCCCCGGCGTGGCACAGGCCGTGGTCCTGGCCCGAGAGGACGTGCCCGGCGACAAGCGGCTGGTGGGCTACGTGGTGCCGGCCCCGGGCATCCAACCGGACCTCGCGGAGCTGCGTGCTTCCCTGGCGAAGCGCCTGCCCGAATACATGGTGCCCTCCGCCCTGGTGCGGCTGGACGCACTGCCCCTCACCGCGAACTCCAAGGTGGACCGCAAGGCCCTGCCCGCGCCCGACGCGGACAGCCTGCGTGGCGCCGCGCCCTTCGTCGCGCCGCGCACGCCGCTGGAGCAGGCGCTGGCGGAGCAGTTCGCCCAGGTGCTGGGCGTGCAGCGCGTGAGCGTGACCGACGACTTCTTCGCCCTGGGTGGCCACTCCCTGCTGGCCACCCGCCTCGCCACCAGCCTGCGCGAGTCGCTGGGAGTGGACCTGCCTTTGCGTACCCTCTTCGAGACCCCCACCGTGGAAGCACTCGCATCACGCCTGGAGCAGGCGCGGCAGGCGGCCCAGCCCGCCGTCGCGGCGGCCCCCAAGACGGAGCCCAAGCCGTGGTCGCCGCTCGTGCCGCTGCGCGCGGGTGACGGCGCGCGCCGGCCGCTCTACCTCGTCCACCCCCTGGACGGCCGCCTCCACTGCTACGCGGAATTGGTGGAGCACGCCCCGAAGGGACAGCCCATCCTGGGCTTCCAGGCCCGCGGCCTCGATGACGGCCGCGCGCCCTTCGAGTCCGTGGACGTCATGGCCGCGTTCTACGTGGAGGCCCTCCGCGCGGCGCAGCCCGAGGGTCCCTACCTGCTGGCCGGCTGGGCGCTGGGCGGCGCCGTGGCCTGGGAGATGGCGCAGCAACTCCAGCGCGAAGGACTGGAAGCGAAGGTTGCGCTCATCGAGCCCACGCCCACCACTCCCGATGCCGCGACGAAGGCCAGCGCGGCGGCGGCGCAGGCGGGCCACTTCGCTCGCGACCTGGCGCGACAGGCCGGCATGGACGAGCTGCCACTGCCGACCAGCCTCACCACGGGCAAGGACGCCGAGCCGCTGCTCCAGCACCTGCACGCCGAGGGCGTGAAGTCCGGACTGCTGCCCGAGGGCACCTCGCTGGACGAGGTGCGCGCGCGGTTCAAGATGTTCGCCAGCCACCTGCGCGCGGCGCGGCGCTACGTGCCGGAGCCCTACTCCGGTCCGGTGCGCATCCTGCGCGCCAGCGAGGCGCCGGACCTGGAGGACGGCGAGAAGGACCGCGGCTGGGGAGAGCTGGCCGAGAGCGGCGTCGAAGTGGAGGAGACGCCCGGCGACGGGTACTCGCTGCTGCGCGCGCCGCATGTGAAGGAGCTGGCCCCGCGGCTGTTTGGCGCGACGGGCTCGGAGCCGCCCACGCCGGGCACGCCGGGTGGTGGCGGAGACGGCCTGCCGCTGTCCTTCGCCCAGCAGCGACTGTGGTTCATGGACCAGTTCCAGCCGGGCAGCCCCGCCTACAACATCTTCTACGGGCTGCGCTTCACCGGTCCCATGGACCACGGCGTGCTGGAGCGCGCCTTCGCGGAGCTGGTGCGCCGCCACCATGCGCTGCGCACCACGTTCCGGAACACGGACCATGGCCCCGTGCAGGTCGTTACCGAGCCTGGAGCGTTCTCCATTCCGCTGGAAGACCTGCACGCCCTCCCCGCCGAGCAGCGGGAAGCCGAGGCGCGGCGGCTGGCCGGGGAGGAGGCTCGCCGGCCCTTCAACCTCGCGACGGGACCGCTGCTGCGCGCGAGGCTGCTGACGCTGGACGCGCAGGACCATGTGCTGGTGCTGGTCATCCACCACATCGTCTCCGACGGCTGGTCCATGGGCATCCTGGTCCAGGAGCTGACGGCGCTGTACCTGTCGTTCCTCATGGGCCAGCCCTCGCCGCTGCCCGAGCTGCCGGTGCAGTACCCGGACTACGCGGTGTGGCAGCGCGGGTGGCTCCAGGGCGAGGTGCTGGAGAAGCAGCTTGCCTACTGGCGCCGGCAGCTCGCGGGCGCTCCGGAGGCACTGGAGCTGCCCACGGACCGGCCCCGGCCGGCCATGCAGACGCACAACGGCGCGCTCCGGCCCATCAAGCTGTCCCGGGCGCTGTCCGATGCCCTCAACGCCCTCTGCCGCCGCGAGGGTGCCACTCCCTTCATGGCGCTGCTGGCCGCCTTCCAGGTGCTCCTGTCGCGCTACTCCCGGCAGGACGACGTGGTGGTGGGCTCGCCCATCGCGGGCCGCACGAAGCGGGAGCACGAGGGGCTCATCGGCTTCTTCGTCAACACACTGGTGATGCGCACGCGCCTGGGCGCCAGGGACTCCTTCCGCGACGTGCTGCGGCAGGTGAAGGAATCGGCGCTCGGTGTCTTCGCCCACCAGGACGTCCCCTTCGAGAAGCTGGTGGACGAGCTGAAGCTCGCGCGGGACACGAGCCGCAGCCCCCTGTTCCAGGTGCTCTTCGCCCTCCAGAACGCGCCCACGTCCGGCGTGAAGATGCCGGGGCTCGCGCTGCGCCCGCTGGAAGTCACCAACGCCACGGTGAAGTTCGAGTTGGAGCTCAACCTCGGGGACTCGCCCGAGGGCTACCAGGGCTCGCTGGGCTACAACACCGACCTGTTCGAGCCGGCGACCATCGACCGGATGGCGGAGCACTTCCGCACGTTGGTGGGGGCTCTCGTCTCCCGGCCCGAGGCCCCCCTGGCTTCCGTGTCGCTGCTGTCTCAGGCGGAGCGGAAGCAGGTGCTGGTGGACTGGAACGCCACCGCCTCCGAGTACCCGCGTGGCTCCACCCTGCCAGAGGTCTTCTCGCAGGTGGTGGCCCGCCTCCCCGACAAGGTCGCCGTCGAGTTCGGCGACGCGAAGCTCACCTACCGGCAGCTCGATGAGCGCGCCAACCAGCTCGCCTGGCATCTGCGCGGCCTCGGTGTGTCCACCGACTCACGCGTGGCCATTGCCCTGGAACGCTCGCTCGAGCTGATTGTCTCCCTCGTCGCCATCCTCAAGGCCGGTGGCGCCTACGTCCCGCTGGACCCGTCGTATCCGCGTGAGCGCCTGGCGGCCATGGTGGAAGACTCACGCCCGCGCGTGCTGATCACCACCCGGCAGCTGCTGGCGAAGCTGCCTGGGGTGGCCACTTCCATCTCGGACGAGCCCGCGCTCCCCACCTCGAGTGAGCTGAACGCCACGGGACTGGCCGCCGTGGTGCTGGAGGAAGTCTCCCTGGAGGGACAGCCGACTTCCGCTCCACCGTTGACCGCTCTGCCCAATAGCCTCGCGTACATCGACTTCACCTCCGGCTCCACCGGCAGGCCCAAGGGCGTCGGCACTCCCCAGTCGGCCGTGCTGCGCACCGTCTTTGGCGTCGACTACGCCCACCTCGGCCCGGACGAGACCTTCCTTCTCATCGCCCCCGTCTCCTTCGACGCCTCCACCCTGGAGCTGTGGGGCCCGCTGCTCCACGGCGCTCGATTGGTGGTGTTCCCGCCGCACTCTCCTTCCGACCTGAAGGAGCTGGAGTCCGTGCTGACGAAGCACGCGGTGACGACGCTCCACCTCACCTCCGGCCTCTTCACCCAGGTGGTGGACCACAACTTCGCAGCACTTCGCGGCGTCAAGCAGCTCCTCACCGGCGGCGACGTGGTGAGCGCGCCTCACGTCCGCCGGGTGCTGGAGGAGCTGCGCATCCCCGTCACCGCCTGCTACGGCCCCACCGAGTCCACCCTCTTCGCCTCCTGCCACCGCATGACGGACGTCGCCCACGTGGGCGCCTCCGTCCCCATCGGCAGGCCCATCGGCAATACCCAGGTGTACCTGCTGGACGCTTCCGGCCAGCCCGTGCCTGTCGGTGTCACAGGTGAGCTGTTCATTGGCGGCGACGGCGTGGCCCGTGGCTACGTGGAGCAACCCGCCCTCACCGCCGAGCGCTTTGTCCCCGATGCCTTCTCCGGCGTCCCGGGTGCCCGCCTCTACCGCACGGGAGACCTCGCCCGCTGGCGCAGAGACGGCGTGCTGGAGTTCCTCGGCCGCGCCGACGCGCAGGTGAAGGTCCGCGGCTACCGCATCGAGCTGGCCGAGGTCGAAGCCGCCCTGCTGGCCTTCCCCGGCGTGGCACAGGCCGTGGCCCTGGTGCGCGAGGACGTCCCGGGTGACAAGCGCCTCGTCGGCTACGTCGCGGCTCCCGAGTCCCTCGACACGTCCGCCCTGCGCGCCTTCCTCAAGCAGCGCCTGCCCGAATACATGGTGCCCTCCGCCCTCGTGCGGCTGGACACCCTGCCCCTCACCTCCAACGCCAAGGTGGACAGGAAGGCCCTGCCCGCTCCCGACGCGGCGCTGGCCTCCTCCGAATCCTTCGTCGCCCCGCGCAACGCCACCGAGCAGAAGCTGGCGGAGCTGTTCGCCAGCGTCCTGCGCCTGTCCCAGGTGAGCGTCACCGGCAACTTCTTCGAGCTGGGCGGCCACTCGCTGCTCGCCACCCAGGTCATCTCCCGCATCCGCTCCGCGCTGGGCGTGGAGCTGCCCCTGCGCGCCCTCTTCGAGGCCCCCACCGTCGCCGCGCTCGCCGAGCGCCTCGACTCCAACGGTGCCCCCCAGCGGGCCGCGCCTCCGCTCATTCCCGTGCCACGCACGGGCCCGTTGCCGCTGTCCTTCGCCCAGCAGCGTCTGTGGTTCATCGCTCAGCTCGAACCGGGCAGCGCCTCCTACAGCATGCCCACCTTCGTGCGCCTGGAAGGGGCGCTCGACGCGGACGCCCTGCGCCGCGCCCTCGACGAGCTGGCGAGCCGTCACGAAGCCCTGCGCACTACGTTCACCCAGCAGGAGGACCAGCCCGTCCAGCGCATCTCCCCCACCGGCACGCTGCCGCTGGAGACGGTGGACCTCAGTGGCCTGGCCCCCCAGGCCGCCCGCGCCGAGCTGGAGCGCCGCCTGCGCGACGAGCTGCTGCGGCCCTTCAACCTCACCACCGGCCCACTGGTTCGCGCGCAGTTGCTGAAGCTGGGGGCGGCCGAGCACGTGCTCGCCCTCAACATGCACCACATCGTCTCCGACGGCTGGTCCATGGGCGTGTTGGTGCGCGAAGTCGCCGCCCTCTACGAGGCCTTCTCCCAGGGCACGCCTTCTCCCCTGCCGCCCCTGCCCCTCCAGTACGCCGACTACGCCGTCTGGCAGCGCGGCTGGCTCCAGGGCGCCGTGCTCGATGAGCAGCTCGGCTGGTGGCGAAAGCAGCTCTCTGGCCTCAGCACGCTGGAGCTGCCCACCGACAAGCCCCGTCCGCCCGTGCAGACCTTCCATGGCGCGCACCTTCCGCTGGTCCTCTCGCGCTCCGCCTCCGAGGCGCTCAAGGCGCTCTGCCAGCGGGAAGGGGCCACGCCCTTCATGGCCCTGCTGGCCGCCTTCCAGGTGCTGCTGTCGCGCTACTCCGGGCAGCGGGACATCGCCGTGGGCTCGCCCATCGCCGGCCGCCAGCGCGGTGAGTTGGAGGGCCTCATCGGCTTCTTCGTCAACACCCTCGTGCTGCGTGCCCATGTGGAGGACCACGCCTCCTTCCTCGACCTGCTCCATCAGGTGAGGGAGAGCTCGCTGGGTGCCTTCGCCCACCAGGACATCCCCTTCGAGCGGCTGGTGGAGGAGCTGCAGCCCACCCGCGACATGAGCCGCAGCCCGCTCTTCCAGGTCATCTTCTCCTTGCAGAACGCGCCCATGCCCGCGGTGCGGAAGCAGGCGCTGTCGCTGAGCCCGGTGGAGGTGGAGAACCCGACCATCAAGTTCGAGCTGCAGCTCAGCCTGACGGACTCCCCCGAGGGCTACCAGGGCTCGCTCAGCTACAACACCGACCTCTTCGAGCACGCCACCGCGCTGCGGATGACGAGCCACTTCCAGGTGCTGGTGGAGGCACTGACCTCCAGGCCCGAGGCCCCCCTGGCCTCGGTCTCCATGCTGTCGCCGGCGGAGCGGAAGCAGGTGCTCCTGGAGTGGAGCGCCACCGCCTCCGAGTACCCGCGCGACGCGACCCTGCCCCAGGTCTTCTCGCAGGTCGTGGCGCGCCACGCCGACAACGTCGCCGTCGAGTTCAGTGGCTCGAAGCTCACCTACCGGCAGCTCGATGAGCGTGCCAACCAGCTCGCGCACCACCTGCGCGGCCTGGGCGTCACCACCGACGCGCGCGTCGCCCTCGCGGTGGAGCGCTCGCTGGAGCTCATCGTCTCCCTCGTCGCCATCCTCAAGGCCGGAGCCGCCTACGTCCCGCTGGACCCGTCGTACCCTCGCGAGCGGCTCGCCGCGATGGTGGAGGACGTCCGTCCGGGCGTGCTTGTCACCACCCGCTCGCTGCTGCCGAAGCTGCCCGGAGAGGGCCTCCGCACCGTGGTGCTGGAGGAGGCCGCACTCGCCTCCGAGCCCACGCACGCGCCGCCTCCGTCCGCCCTGCCCGACTCGCTGGCCTACGTGGACTTCACCTCCGGCTCCACCGGCAAACCCAAGGGCGTTGGCACCACGCACCGGGGCGTGCTGCGCACCCTCATCGGCGTGGACTACGCGCGCTTCGGCCCCGAGGAGACCCTCCTCCACTTCGCTCCCATCTCCTTCGACGCCTCCACCTTCGAAATCTGGGGCGCCCTCCTTCACGGCGCACGCCTGGTGGTGATGCCGCCCCAGGTGCCCTCGCTGGAGGAACTGGGCCACGTCCTCCAGTCCTCCGGCGTCACCACCCTGTGGGCCACCGTCGGCCTGTTCACGCAACTGGTGGACAACCCGCCGCCGGGGCTCTCCTCGGTGAAGCACGTCATGACGGGCGGCGACGTGGTGTCCCCGGCCCACGTGCGCCGCGCGGTGGAGGCGCTGCGCCTCCCCGTCACCGCCTTCTACGGCCCCACCGAGACGACGGTCTTCGCCACCTCCTTCCCGGTGACACGGCCCGAGCAGGTGGGCTCCTCCGTGCCCATCGGCAAGCCCATTGGGTGCACGCGTGTGTACGTGCTGGATGCGCACGGCCAACCCGTGCCCGTGGGCGTCACCGGAGAGCTGTTCATCGGCGGCGACGGCCTCGCCCGCGGCTACGTCGGCCAGCCCGAACTCACCGCCGAGCGCTTCGTGCCAGACACGTTCTCCGGTGAGCCGGGGGCCCGCCTCTACCGCACGGGCGACCTCGTCCGCTGGCGCGCCGACGGCGTGCTCGAC
>NZ_JAIQDG010000076.1 GCF_020037125.1 Myxococcus sp. RHSTA-1-4 | reverse complement strand
ACGCTGGAGTTCGTCGGCCGCGCCGACGCGCAGGTGAAGGTGCGCGGCTTCCGCATCGAGCTGGGTGAGGTGGAAGCGGCGCTGGCGAAGCTGCCCGCCGTGCGCGAGGCCGTGGTGGTGGCCCGCGAGGACGGCCCTGGCGGCAAGCGGCTTGTCGGCTACGTCGTCGCCCACGAGGGCGCCCAGACGGACAGCGCCTCGCTGCGCGCGGCCCTCAAGGAGACGCTGCCCGAGTACATGGTGCCCTCGGCCGTGGTGGTGCTACCGGCCCTGCCGCTCACCTCCAATGGCAAGGTGGACAGGAAGGCCCTGCCCGCTCCGGACCTGTCCGCGGCCACCGGGCGCCCGGACTTCGTCGCGCCCCGCACCCAGACGGAGACGCTGCTGGCCGGCGTATGGAGCGCGGTGCTCGGCGTGGAGCAGGTGGGCCTGTCCGACAACTTCTTCGAGCTGGGCGGCCACTCCCTGATGGCCACCCAGGCCATCAGCCGTATCCGCGCTGCCTTCGGCGTGGAGCTGCCGCTGCGCGACCTCTTCGACTCCACCACGCTGGCGGACCTCGCCGCGCGGGTGGACCGGGCCGTGCTGGCGGGCCAGGGGCCCCAGGTCCCTCCGCTGGTGCCGGTGCCGCGCACGGGCGAGCTGCCGATGTCGCTCGCGCAGCAGCGCCTGTGGTTCCTGGACCAGCTCGACCCCGGCAGCGCGTTCTACAACCTGCCGGGCACGCTCCACCTCACGGGCACGCTGGAAGTGGACGCCTTGCAGCGAAGCCTGACGGAGCTGGTGCGCCGGCACGAAGCGCTGCGCACCTCGTTCCAGGCCGGCCCGAACGGACCGGTGCAAATCATCCATCCCGCCGCGCCCGTGCCACTGCCGGTGACGGACCTCTCCGAGCACCCCGAAGCCCGAAAGGACACCGGGCGCTGGGTGCGTGAGGAGGCGCTCCGGCCCTTCGACCTGACGCGCGGCCCGCTGCTGCGTGCCGCCCTGCTCCGGCTCGGTGCTCAGGAGCACGTGCTCGTCCTCACCCAGCACCACATCGTGTCTGATGGTTGGTCCATGGGAGTGGTGGTGCGAGAGCTGGCCGCGCTCTACCTCGCCTTCGCCGAGGGCCGGCCCTCGCCATTGCCCGAGCTGCCCGTGCAGTACGCGGACTTCGCGGCGTGGCAGCGCGGCTGGCTGCGGGAGGACGTGCTGGAAGGGCAGCTGCGCTGGTGGCTCGAGCGGCTCGCCGGTGCGCCCCACGCCCTGGAGCTTCCGACGGACAAGCCGCGCCCGGCGGTGCAGACCTCGCGCGGCGGCGCCCGCCCGGTCCTCCTGCCCGTCCCCCTGGCCGAGGCCCTGGAGGCATTCTGCCGCCGTGAGGGCATCACCCCCTTCATGCTGCTCCTTGCCGCCTGGCACCTGCTGCTCAGCCGCTATACCGGCCAGGAGGACCTGCTCGTCGGCAGCGTGCAGGCGGGCCGCGACCGGGAGGAACTGGAAGGCCTCATCGGCTTCTTCGTCAACACGCTGCCCCTGCGTGCCCGAGTGTCGGGCACCGACACCGTCCGTGCGCTGCTGGCCCAGGAACGGGAGAGCGTGCTCGGCGCGTTCACCTACCAGTCCGTGCCCTTCGAGCGGCTGGTGGAGGCGCTCAAGGTGGAGCGGGGCCTGAGCCGCCCGCCGCTGGTCCAGGCGACGTTCGTCCTCCAGAACGCCCCCGTGCCCACGCTGTCCCTCCCGGGCCTCACCCTGCGCGCGCAGCCCGTCGAAGACAGCCCGGTCCGCTTCGAGCTGGAGCTCGCCCTGTGGCGCACGGCCGAAGGGTTCTCCGGACAGCTCGGGTACAAGGCCGACCTCTTCGAGCCGGAGACCCTCTCGCGGATGGCGGAGCAGTTCCGCGTCCTCGTGGAGGGCATCGTCACCAGGCCCGAGGCGCCCCTCTCCTCCCTGTCCCTTTTGACGGAGGCCGAGCGCCAGCAGGTGCTCGTGGAGTGGAACGCCACCACCACGGACTACCCACGCGACACACCCATCCACACGCTGTTCGCCCGGCAGGCGGCCCTCACGCCGGAGGCGGTGGCCGTCGTCTTCGGAGACGCACGGCTCACCTATGCGGAGCTGGACCTGCGAGCCAACCAGCTCGCGCACCACCTGCGCGCCAACGGTGTGGTGCCTGGAGCACGCGTGGGCGTGTGCCTGGAGCGCTCGCTGGAATTGGTGGTGGCCCTGCTCGGCGTGCTCAAGGCCGGCGGCGCCTACGTGCCGGTGGACCGGACGTACCCGCCCGAGCGAATCGCCTTCCTGCTCCAGCAGGCCGGCGTCGGCGTGCTGCTCACCCAGGAGGACGTGGCGGACGAGCTGCCCGCGCTGGGCCAGCGCTTCGTGTGCCTGGACACCGAGTGGGCGCAGGTGGCGCGCCAGCCGGAGACGGCACCCGAGGAGGAGGTCTCCGCGGACAGCCTCGCGTACGTGATGTTCACCTCGGGCAGCACCGGCCAGCCCAAGGGCGTCAGCGTGCCGCACCGGGGCGTGGTGCGCCTGGTGCGAGGCTCCACGTTCATCGACTTCGGCCCGGACCACACCTTCCTCCTGTTCGCGCCGGTGGCCTTCGACGCCTCCACGCTGGAGGTGTGGGGAGCACTGCTCAACGGCGGCCGGCTCGTGGTGGCTCCGCCGCACAAGCTCTCGCTGGAGGAACTGGGTGAGCTGTTCGTCCGGCACGGCATCACCACGCTGTGGCTGACGGCGGCGCTCTTCGAGCAGGTGGCTCTGCACCAGGGCGAGGCGCTGGCCCACGTGCGGCAGGTGCTCTCGGGCGGCGACGTCCTGCCCGCCGTGCGCGTGCGCCAGCACCTGGAGCGCATGAGGAAGGGCGCGGTCCTCGTCAATGCCTACGGCCCCACGGAGAACACCACGTTCTCCACCACGCACACGCTCCACCGGGACTCGACGGTCGGCGCCTCCGTGTCCATTGGCCGGCCGGTGTCCAACTCCACCACGTACGTGCTGGACGCCTCCATGCAGCCGGTGCCCGTGGGTGTCCCCGGTGAGCTGTACGTCGGCGGTGACGGCCTGGCCTGGGGCTACCTGGGCCGCCCGGAGCTGACCGCCGAGCGCTTCGTGCCCAATCCCTTCGCCACCGAGCCGGGCTCGCGGCTGTACCGCACGGGAGACCGGGTGCGCTGGCGGGCGGACGGGACGCTCGACTTCCTGGGCCGCACCGACTTCCAGGTGAAGGTGCGCGGCTTCCGGATTGAGCCGGGCGAGGTGGAGGCCGTCGTGCGCCAGTTCGCGGGCGTGCGCGAGGCCGTGGTGGTGGTGCGTGAAGACGTACCGGGTGACAAGCGGCTGGTGGCCTACGCCGTGGCCGGGACGGACGAGGCGCTGGAGGCCCGCGCCGTGCGCGCCTTCCTCCAGCAGAAGCTGCCCGAGTACCTGGTGCCTTCCGCCGTGGTGGTGCTGCCGGCCCTGCCGCTGTCCCCCAACGGCAAGGTGGACCGCAAGGCCCTGCCCGCGCCGGAGGCACCGGGCGCGGGTGAGGACATGGAGTACGTGGCGCCCCGCACGGAGACGGAGCGGCAGCTCGCACTGTTCTTCTCGGAGCTGCTGCGCACCGAGCGCGTGGGAGTCCACGACGACTTCTTCGACCTGGGTGGGCACTCGCTGCTGGCCACACAGCTCGTGTCCCGCGTGCGCGCCGTATCCGGCGTGGACCTGCCACTGCGGGACCTCTTCGAGGCCCCCACCGTGGCCGCGCTGGCCGAGCGCATCGAAGCCGCGAAGCGCACCCATGCCGGCGTGTCGCGCCCGCCGCTGGTGCCCGTGCCGCGCACCGGGCCGCTGCCGCTGTCCTTCGCGCAGCAGCGCCTGTGGTTCCTCGACCGGCTGGAGCCGGGCAGCGCCTTCTACAACATCCCCGCAGCCGTGCGGCTCGACGGCCCGCTGGACGTCCGCGCACTCGAACGCGCCCTCCAGGAGTTGGTCCGCCGTCACGAGGTGCTGCGCACCACCTTCCGCCAGGAGGAGAGCGGCCCCGTGCAGGTCATCGCTCCCGTCGCGGAGCTGTCGCCGCGCGTGGTGGACCTGAGCGGGCTCGAGGCGGACGCCGCGGAGGCCGAGACTCGCCGGCTGGTCGACGAGGACTCACGGCGTCCCTTCTCCCTGGACACGGGCCCGCTGATTCGCGCGCTGCTGGTCAAGCGCGGCGCCTCCGAGCACGTGCTGCTGCTCAACCTGCACCACATCGTCACCGACGGCTGGTCCGCGGGCGTGCTCGTCCGTGAGCTGGCCGCGCTGTATGACGCCTTCTCCCAGGGACAGCCCTCGCCCCTGCCCGCGCTGCCGGTGCAATACGCCGACTACGCCGTCTGGCAGCGGAGCTGGCTGCAAGGCGAGACGCTGGAGGCGCAGCTCGGCTGGTGGCGCGAGCAACTGGCCGGAGCGCCGCACGCGCTGGAGCTGCCCACGGACAAGCCGCGCCCCCCGGCGCAGCGGTTCCAGGGTGGCGTCCAGCAGCGGACGTGGACGAAGCCGCTATGGGAGGGCGTGAAGGCCCTGGCCCAGGACGAGGGAGCCACGCCCTTCATGGTGCTGCTCGCGGCGTACCAGGCCGTGCTGGCGCGCTACTCGGGCCAGGAGGACGTGTGCGTGGGCTCGCCCATCGCCGGGCGCACGCATGCGGAGACCGAGGGGCTCATCGGCTTCTTCGTCAACACGCTGGTGCTGAGGGCCCGGGTCTCCCCACGCGCGTGCTTCCGCGAGCTGCTGGCGCAGGTGCGGGAGGTGACGCTCGGTGCCTACGCGCACCAGGACGTCCCGTTCGAGAAGCTGGTGGAGGAGCTTCAGCCCACGCGCGACCTGAGCCGCAACCCGCTCTTCCAGGTCGCGCTCACGTTGCAGAACACGCCGATGACGGAGGTGAAGCTCCGGCAGGGGTTGGCGCTGAAGGGGATGGAGGCCGGCAACCTCACGTCGAAGTTCGACCTCTCGCTGCTGGTGTGGGAGACGGCGGAGGGCGCCGCCGTGGTGCTCAACTACGACAGCGACCTGTTCGAGCCGGACACGGCAGGACGATTCCTGGAGCACCTGGAGACGCTGCTGGAGGCGACGGTCACCGCGCCGGGGACGCGGGTGCGGGAGCTGCCGCTGATGACGCCGGAGGAGCAGCGGCGCATCGTGGAGGGATGGCGTGGGACGGCCGTGGAGTACCCGCGAGAGGCATCGCTGCCGGAGCTGTTCGAGGCGCAGACGCTGAAGACGCCGCACGCGGTGGCGGTGGAGTATGCGGGCGAGCGGCTGACGTATGACGCGCTGAACCGGCGGGCCAACCAGCTCGCGCACCACCTGCGCGGCCTGGGTGTGGGCCCGGAGGTCCGGGTGGGCCTGTGCGTGGAGCGCTCGCTGGAGCTGGTGGTCAGCATCCTGGGCATCCTCAAGGCCGGCGGTGCCTACGTGCCTCTCGACGCGAGCTATCCGCTGGAGCGGCTGCGGTGGATGAAGCGCGAGGCCGCCGTCCCGGTGCTCGTGGCGCAGGAGAAGCTGGCGCGCAAGGTGGCCGGGGACGGCGAGCAGGTGGTGCTGGTGGACTCCGGCCAGGCCGGAATCGCGCTCCAGCCCGAGAGCAACCCGCCCGCCCGGGTGGGTGGCGCCAACCTGGCCTACGTGATGTTCACGTCGGGAAGCACGGGCAGGCCGAAGGGCGTGGGTGTGCCACATCGCGCGGTGTCCCGCCTGGTGCTGGCGACGGACTACGCGCGCTTCGGACCGGAGGAGGTGTGGCTGCAGCTCGCGGCCATCTCCTTCGACGCCTCGACGCTGGAGCTGTGGGGTGCGCTGCTGCACGGAGCGAAGCTGGTGGTGTACCCGGCGGGAACGCCCTCGCTGGAGGAGCTGGGCCGCGCGCTGGGGGAGTACGGCATCACCTCCGTCTTCATGACCACGGCCCTCTTCGACCAGCTGCAGGCGCGGCAGCCCGAGGCCCTGGCCCGCGTCAAGCAGGTGCTGACGGGCGGCGAGGTGATGCCCGTCGCCCGCGCGAGGGAGCGGCTCGCCTCCGGGAACACGCTCATCAACGCGTATGGCCCGACGGAGAACACGTCGTTCTCCACCACCCACTTCCTGGACTCGCCGGACGCGATTGGCGCCCGCTCGGTGTCCATTGGCCGGCCCATCCGCAACTCGACGGTGTACGTGCTGGACGAGGCCCTGTGGCCCGTCCCGGTGGGAGTGCCGGGCGAGCTGTACGTGGGCGGAGATGGCCTGGCGGTGGGATACCTCGGCCGGCCGGAGCTGACGGCGGAGCGCTTCGTGCCCAGCCCCTTCGGCAACGGCGAGCGCCTGTACCGGACAGGCGACGGCGTGCGGTGGCTCGCGGACGGCACCCTCGAGTTCCTCGGCCGCAAGGACGGCCAGGTGAAGCTGCGTGGCTTCCGCATCGAGCCCGGCGAGGTGGAAGCGGCCCTGACGCAGCACCCCCAGGTGAAGGAAGCCGTGGTGGAGGTGCGCGAGGACAGGCCGGGTGACAGGCGGCTGGTGGCCTACGTCGTGGCGCCCGGCGTGGAGGCGCAGGCGCTCAAGGACTTCGCGCGGCGCCAACTCCCCGAGTACATGGTGCCGTCGGCACTGGTGCTCCTGGAGGCGCTGCCCCTGACGCCCAACGGCAAGGTGGACCGGCGCGTGCTTCCCGCACCCGAATCCCCTGCGTCCTCCCAGCGCGAGCACGTCGCGCCCCGCACGGAGCTGGAGCAGCACCTCGCCGCCCTCTGGACCGAGGTACTGGGCGCCACACGGCCCGGCGTCGACGACGACTTCTTCGAGCTGGGCGGCCACTCCCTGCTGGCCACCCGGCTCGTGTCGCGCATCCGTGCCTCCTTCGGCGTGGAGTTGCCCCTGCGCGCCCTGTTCGAGGCCCCCACGCTCGGAGCCCTCGCGCGGCGCATCGAGGCCGCGAGGGGCGAAGGCGCCGCACCGGAGGCTCCGCCCCTCGTGCCCGTACCGCGTGATGGCGCGCTGCCGCTGTCCTTCGCGCAGCAGCGCCTGTGGTTCATCGACCAGCTCGAGCCAGGGAGCGCCGCCTACAACATCCCCGTCACCCTGCGCATCGGCGGCGAGCTGCGGGTGGATGCGCTCCGGCGGGCCTTCTCCGCGCTGGTGGAGCGTCACGAGGCGCTGCGCACCACCTTCGCCTCGCGCGAGGGCGAGCCCATCCAGGTCATCCATCCGCCCTCGGACTTCCGGCTCACCGTCGAGGACCTTGGCACGCTGCCCGAGAACGAGCGCTGGGAGGAGACACGCCACCGCGCAATGCGGGAGGCGGCGATTCCCTTCGACCTGGGAACGGGCCCCCTGCTGCGAGCCTGCCTGCTGCGGCTGGCACCCGAGGAGCACGTGCTGGTGGTGGTGATGCACCACATCGTCTCGGACGGCTGGTCCATGGGCGTGCTGGTGCGCGAGATGGAGGCGCTGTACGCGGCCTTCTCGGAGGGAAGGTCTCCAGAACTGCCAGCCCTGCCGGTGCAGTACGCGGACTACGCCGTGTGGCAGCGGCGGTGGCTGAGCGGCGAGACATTGGAGGCACAGCTCGGCTGGTGGAAGGAGCGGCTGGCCGGAGCGCCGCCGCACCTGGAGCGGCCCACGGACAAACCGAGACCCGCGGTGCTGTCGCACCAGGGCGGCACGGTGCCCGTGCGGCTGCCTCGGAAGCTCGGTGATGCCCTGACGGCGCTGGCGCAGCGCGAAGGGGCCACGCCCTTCATGGTACTGCTCGCGGCCTTCCAGGTGCTGCTGTCCCGCTACTCAGGGCAGACGGATGTCCTCGTGGGTTCGCCCATCGCGGGCCGCCGGTACGCGGAGACCGAGGGGCTCATCGGCTTCTTCGTCAACACGCTGGCGCTGAGGGCACAGGTGCGCCCCGGAGCCACGTTCCGCGAGATGTTGGCACAGGTGCGTGAAACCACGCTGGGCAGCTACGCCCATCAGGACGTGCCCTTCGAGAAGCTCGTGGAGGAGCTGCGGCTGGAGCGGGACCTCAGCCGCCCGCCGCTCTTCCAGGTGCTCTTCGCCTTGCAGAACGCGCCCCGGGCGGAGGCGCGCAAGTCGCGGCTCACCCTGCGACAGGTGGAGGTGGAGAACCCCACGAACCGCTTCGAGCTGGAGTTGAACCTCGCGCAGTCGGCGGAGGGATACGAAGGCGTCCTCGGCTACAACTCCGGCCTGTTCGAGAGTGCTACCGCGCAGCGCATGGCGGAGCACTTCCGCTCGCTGGTGGAGGCCCTCGTCTCCCGGCCCGAGGCGCCCCTGGCTTCAGCCTCGTTCCTTTCCGAGGCGGAGCAACGGCAAGTGCTCGTGGAGTGGAACGCCACTGCGTCCGAGTATCCCCGCGGCTCCACCCTGCCCGAGGTCTTCTCTCAGGTGGTGGCCCGCTACCCCGACAAGGTCGCCATCGAGTTCGGGGATGCGAAGCTCACCTACCAGCAGCTCGATGCGCGCGCCAACCGGCTCGCCTGGCACCTGCGCGGCCTGGGCGTGTCCACTGACTCCCGCGTGGCCATCGCGCTGGAGCGCTCGCTGGAGCTGATTGTCTCGTTGGTAGCCATCCTCAAGGCGGGCGGCGCCTACGTCCCGCTCGACACGTCGTATCCGCGTGAGCGCCTGGCCGCCATGCTGGAGGACTCGCGCCCGTGCGTGCTCGTCACCACACGCGAGCTG
>NZ_JAIQDG010000075.1 GCF_020037125.1 Myxococcus sp. RHSTA-1-4 | reverse complement strand
CACCTGCGCTTCAATCACCTGCGGGATGTTGCGCTCGGACGCCTCGGGCAGGCGCGTGTCGTTCCACGTCACCAGCAGCTGCTCGCGCTCCGTGTCGGAGAGGAGCGGCAACTCCGCGAGACGCGTATCGGGCCGGGCCACGGCGGCGGTCAGCAGCGAACGCAGGTGACCCACCATGCGCTCCACGGTGGCGGCCTCGAAGAGGTCCACCGCGTATTCGAGGACGCCCTCGTAGCCCTGAGCGGTACGCGTCAGGCCCAGCGTCAGCTCGAACTTGGCGCTCCGTGCCTGGGCATCGAAGCCGCGGACGCTCAGGCCCTTGCCTTCACCGGCTCCCGTTGCCTGCGAGGACGCGTCGGGCACGTTCTCCAGGGTGAACATCACCTGGAACAGCGGCGTGCGGCGCAGGTCGCGCGGGAGCTGTAGCTCCTCGACGAGCTTCTCGAAGGGCACGTCCTGGTGCGCGTAGGCCCCCAGCGTCGTCTCCCTCACCTTCGCGAGCAGCTCGCGGAAGGTCTGCTCACGCCCCACGCGGGTGCGCAGGGCCAGCGTGTTGACGAAGAAGCCGATGAGGCTCTCGGTCTCCGAGCGGTTGCGGCCGGCGATGGGCGAACCGACGGAGATGTCGTCCTGGCCGGAGTAGCGGGCCAGCAGCGTCTGGAAGCCCGCCAGCAGCAGCATGAACGGGGTGACACCCTCGCGGCGGGCGAGGGCCTCCAGGGCTTCGGCGACAGGGCCGGCCAGCGACACGGGCACGGAGGCGCCGCGGCGAGACGGCACGGCCGGGTAGGGCCTGTCGGTGGGAAGCTCCAGGGCTGCCGGGGCGTCAGCGAGCTGCCCACGCCACCAGGCGAGCTGGGCCTCCAGAACGTCGCCTCGCAGCCAGCCGCGCTGCCACGACGTGAAGTCCGCGTACTGCACGGGCAGCTCGGGCAGCGGAGAAGGCTTGCCCGAGGTGAACGCAGCGTAGAGGGCCGTCATCTCGCGGATGAGCACGCCCATGGACCAGCCGTCGGAGACGATGTGGTGCATCGTCAGCAGCAGGACGTGCGCCTCGTCCGCGAGGCGCAACAGCGTCGCGCGCAGCAGCGGGCCCTGGCTCAGCTCGAACGGACGCTGGACCTCCTGCTCCGCGAGCCGGTGGGCCTCGGCCTCACGGGCCTCGGCGGGCACCGTGCCCAGGTCCACGACGCGCACGTGGAAGGGCGCGGGCGCGGAGATGAGCTGCGCGGGCTGTCCGTCGGTGGCGACGAAGGTGGTGCGCAGCGACTCGTGGCGGCGGACCAGCTCCGTGAACGCGCGCTCCAGGGCCGTCACGTCCAGCACGCCTTCCAGGCGCAGGGCCGAGAAGAGGTTGTACGCGGGGTTGCCCGGCTCGAGCTGGTCGATGAACCACAGGCGCTGCTGGGCGAAGGACAGCGGCATCGCCTCCGTGCGGGGCACGGGCACCAGCGGCGGAGCCTGGACGCCGTGGCCGGCACGGACCGCGTCGTCGATGCGGGCGGCGAGCGCGGCGAGGTGCGGCGCCTCGAAGAGGTCACGCAGCGGCAGCTCCGCCTTGAAGGCGTCGCGGATGCGCGAGATGACCTGCGTGGCCAGCAGTGAGTGGCCCCCCAGCTCGAAGAAGTTGTCCCGCGCGCCCACCTGGGCGACGTGGAGCACCTCGGCCCAGAGCGAGGCGAGCAGCTCCTCGGTGGGCGTGCGAGGGGCGACGAAGCCGTCAGCCGGACGCGAGGTGTCCGGCGCTGGCAGGGCCCTGCGGTCCACCTTGCCGTTGGCCGTCAGCGGCAGCGCGTCGAGTGACACGAGCGCCGAGGGCACCATGTACTCGGGGAGCTGCTGCTGGAGGAACCCGCGCAGGTCCTTCGTGTCGATGGCCTGACCGGCCTTCGGCGCGACGTAGCCCACGAGACGCTTGTCGCCGGGCACGTCCTCGCGCACCACCACCACCGCGTCGGCGACGGCCGTGTGCTGGCGGAGGACGGATTCAATCTCTCCCAGCTCGATGCGGAAGCCACGCACCTTCACCTGGCTGTCGATGCGGCCCAGGTACTCCAGCTCGCCGTTCGCCAGCCAGCGCACCTTGTCACCCGTGCGGTACAGCCGGGCGCCGGTGTCCTCGACGAACGGATTCAGCAGGAACCGCTCCGCCGTCAGCTCCGGCCGGTTCAGGTAGCCACGGGCCACGCCGACGCCGCCGATGAACAGCTCGCCCGGCACACCCACCGGCACCGGCTGCATCGCCGCGTCCAGCACGTAGGCCGTCGTATTCGCCAGCGGCCGGCCGATGGACGGCGCGCGGCCGTCCGCCACGCACTCCACCCACGAGGACATGACCGTGGCCTCGGTGGGGCCGTACGTGTTGAGCAGGCGCCGGCCCGGAGCCCAGCGCGTCACCACCGAGGCAGGGCAGGCCTCACCACCCGTGATGACCGTGGTCAGCGCCGGAAGTCCCTCGGAGGGCGTCGCGGCCAGGGCGGCCGGCGTGGTGCTGAGTGTGTTGATGGACAGCTCCGCCAGCAGCCGGTGCAGCGGCTCGCCCGGCATGAGCGACTCGGCGCGTGCCAGGACCAGCGTGCCGCCCGAGGCCAGCGTGGTGAACACCTCCTCCACGGAGATGTCGAAGCCCAGGTTGGCCATCTGCAGCATCCGCGTGCCTGGGCCGGTGCCGTACACCCGCCGCTCCTGGGTCACGAGGTTGCACGCGCTCCGGTGCTCGATGAGCACGCCCTTGGGGCGGCCCGTGGAGCCGGACGTGTAGATGACGTAGGCGAGGTTGCGCGGGCCCGCGCCGCCGGCGACGCGCTCGCTGGTGACGGTGACGGACACGTCCTCCAGGTAGACGACCTGCCCGTCGTACGCGGGCAGGCCCGAGGCGAGCCGCCGCTGGGTGAGCAGCACCGGCGCGCCGCAGTCGGCCAGCAGGAAGGCCCGGCGCTCGCGCGGGAGCGTCGGGTCCACCGGCACGTAGCCGCCGCCGGCCTTGAGCACGCCCAGCACGGCCACCACCATCTCCAGCGAGCGCTCCACGCTCACGGCCACCCGGGTCTCCGGGCGGACGCCCAGCGTGCGCAGGTGACGGGCCAGCGAATCGGCCCGCGCGTCCAGCTCGCGGTAGGTGAGGGACTGGCCCTCGAAGACGAGCGCCGTGGCGTCCGGAGTGCGGTCCACCTGCGCCTCGACGAGG
Organism: Myxococcus sp. RHSTA-1-4; assembly: GCF_020037125.1. Lineage (GTDB taxonomy): Bacteria > Myxococcota > Myxococcia > Myxococcales > Myxococcaceae > Myxococcus. The sequence goes on along the minus strand of NZ_JAIQDG010000075.1, from coordinate 5,894 downwards.
CCGTGCAGGGTGGCCTCGCCCGGGAAGTCGGCGGTGCCGCCGCTCCACTCCACGAGCACCCGCTGGCGCTCCTCGGCGGTGAGCAGGCTCACCTCGGACAGGGCGCGGTCGGGCTGCGCGCACAGGGCCTCCAGCAGCGTGCCGAGGTGGCCGGCCATACGCTCCACCGTGGCCTCGTCGAAGAGGTCCACGCTGTACTCCAGCGAGCCGCCGAAGCCCGAGCTCTCGCGCGACAGCGTCAGCGACAGGTCGAACTGGGCGGTGCGGCCCTCCACCGGGAAGGCCGCCATGCGCAGGGCCTCACCCGACGCCCCACCGGACATCTGCGTGGGCACCGGCATGTTCTGCAAGGTGAACATCACCTGGAACAGCGGCGGGCGGCGCGTGTCGCGCGAGGGCTGGAGCTGCTCCACCAGCCGCTCGAAGGGCACGTCCTGGTGGGCGTAGGCCCCCAGCGTCGTCTCGCGGACGCGGGCGAGCAGCTCACGGAAGGTGGGCGCGCCGTCCAGCTTCGTGCGCAGGACGAGCGTGTTGATGAAGCAGCCCAGCAGCCCCTCCGTCTCCGCGCGGTTGCGGCCGGCGATGGGCGAGCCGACGGTGACGTCATCCTGGCCGCTGTAGCGCGACAGGAGCACCTGGAAGGCCGCCAGCAGCAGCATGAAGGGCGTGGCGCCCTCCGCGCGGGCCAGCGCCTCCACGGAGGCGGAGAGCGGCTCCGGCAACCGCACGGGCACGTGCGCGCCGCGCGGAGTGGGCACGGCCGGACGCGGCCTGTCGGTGGGAAGCTCCAGCGCTTCCGGAGCGCCCTCGAGCTGCCGGCGCCACCAGGCGACCTCGGCGTCCAGCACCTCGCCCTGGAGCCAGCCGCGCTGCCACGAGGCGAAGTCCGCGTACTGCACCGGCAGCTCCGGCAGGCGCAGCGTGCCACCCGAGGCGTGCGCCTCATAGGCGGCCACCATCTCGCGGACGAGCACGCCCATGGACCAGCCGTCGGACACGATGTGGTGCATCGTCAGCAGCAGGACGTGGTCGTCGGAGGCCAGCCGCAGCAGCGTGGCGCGCAGCAGCGGCCCGCGGGCCAGGTCGAAGGGCTTGAGCGCCTCCTGCTCCGCGAGCCGGCGCGCCTCGACCTCCAGGGACTCCGCCGGGGTTCCGGCGAGGTCCACGACGAGCAGCGGCACCACCTGCTCGGCGGCGATGTGCTGCACGGGGCGTCCACCCTCGGTGGGGAAGGACGTGCGTAGCACCTCGTGGCGCTGGACGATGGCATTGAGGCTCAGCTCCAGGGCACGCGCGTCGAGCTTCCCCTGGAGCCGCAGCGCCGAGGGGATGTTGTACGCGGGGTTGCCCGGCTCGATCTGGTCGATGAACCACAGGCGCTGCTGCGCGAAGGACAGCGGCAGCGTCCCGGTGCGAGGCACGGGCTGGAGGGCCGGAGCCCGCGCGCCCTGGCCGGTGCGCGCCTCCACGCGGAGGGCGAGCGCGGCCACCGTCGGGGCCTCGAACAGGTCGCGCAGCGGCAGCTCCACGCCGAACACGTCACGGACGCGCGAGACGAGCTGCGTGGCGAGCAGCGAGTGGCCGCCCAGGTCGAAGAAGTTGTCCTCCGCGCCCACGCGCTGGACGCCGAGCAACTGGCTCCACAGGCCCGCCATCAGCTCCTCGGCGGGCGTGCGCGGAGCGACGTACTCGGCGCCCGCGAGCTGGGCCTCCGGGTCCGGCAGCGCCTTCCGGTCGATCTTGCCGTTCGGGGTGAGCGGCAGGGCCTCCAGGGGCACGAAGGCGGAGGGCACCATGTACTCGGGCAGGCGCGCCTTGAGGAAGTCGCGCAGCTCGGGCACGGAGAGCGTCTGGCCGGGCTTCGCGGCGAGCCACGCCACCAGCCGCTTGCCGCCGGGGCCGTCCTCGCGCGCCAGCACGATGCACTCGCGGACCGCCGGGTGCTGCGCCAGCGCCGCCTCGATTTCGCCCAGCTCGATGCGGAAGCCGCGGATCTTCACCTGGAAGTCCAGGCGGCCGAGGTACTCCAGCGAGCCGTCTTCGCGCCACCGCGCCTTGTCGCCGCTGCGGTAGAGCCGCGCGCCCGGCGTGGACCGGAACGGGTCCGGCACGAAGCGCTGGGCGGTGAGCTCCGGCCGGCCCAGGTAACCACGGCCCAGGCCCGCGCCGCCCACGTACATCTCACCGGGCACGCCCACCGGCACCGGCTGCATGTGCTCGTCCAGCACGTAGAGCCGCAGGTCCGGGATGGGCACGCCCACGTCGCTGCCCCGCGCCTCGCGCGAGTCCACCTCGGACAGCGGCCGGTACGTCACGTGCACTGTCGTCTCGGTGATGCCGTACATGTTGACGAGCCGGGGCGCGTTCTCCGCATGCCGCGCGTACCAGGGGCGCAGGCTGGCGAACTCCAGCGCCTCGCCGCCGAAGATGACGTAGCGCAGCGACAGCCCCTCGCTCTCGCCCGTGCGCTCCTCGTGGTGGATGAGCTGGCGGAAGGCGGACGGCGTCTGGTTGAGCACCGTCACGCCCTCGCGGCGCAGCAGCGCGTGGAAGGCCGCCGGGGTGCGGCTCACCTCGAAGGGCACCACCACCAGCTTGCCGCCGTACAGCAGCGCGCCCCACAGCTCCCAGACGGAGAAGTCGAACGCGTACGAGTGGAACAGCGTCCACACGTCGCGCGGGCCGAAGTCGAACCAGGCGTCGGTGGCGCGGAACAGGCGCACCACCTGGGCGTGCTCCAGCTGCGCGCCCTTGGGCCGGCCGGTGCTGCCGGACGTGTAGATGATGTAGGCCAGGTTGTGCGGCTGCGCGCCGGAGCGCGGCGCGTGCGAGGGCGCGTGGGCCCAGGCCGGGGACGCGTCGTCCAGGCAGAGCACCTGGGTGTCACCGGTGGGCAGGCCGTCGCGCAGGTGGCGCTGGGTGAGCACCACCGGCACCCGGGTGTCTTCGCACATGAAGGCGAGGCGGTCCTTCGGGTAGGCCGGGTCCATGGGCACGTAGGCGCCACCGGCCTTGAGGATGGCCAGCAGGCCCACCACCAGTTCCAGCGAGCGCTCCACCGCGATGCCCACCGGCACCTCGGGTCCGACGCCCAGCGAGCGCAGGTGGTGCGCGAGCCGGTTGGCGCGCTCGTCGAGCTGACGGTACGTGAGCTGCTGGTCCTCGAAGACGACGGCGATGGCGTCCGGCGTGCGCGCGGCCTGGGCCTCGAAGAGGCCGTGCAGGCAGTCGACGGGGTACTCCTTGCCGGTCGCGTTCCGCGCGTCGAGCTGGTGGCGCTCCTCCTCGGTGAGGAGGGACAGCTCACGCAGGCGGCGGTCCGGCGAAGCGACAGCGCAGGTGAGCAGCGCGTTCAGGTGGCCGGCCAGCCGGCGGATGGTGGACTCCTCGAACAGGTCGGTGGCGTAGGCGACGAAGCCGGAGAAGCCGTCCTCGCCCTGGCTCAGGGTGAGCGACAGGTCGAACTGGGCCGTCGTGTTGGCGATGTCGAGCGGGCTCACGCGCAGCTCCGAGCCGGACTGCGCACGCTCATCGTGTCCCGGCGCGTTCTGCAAGGTGAACATCACCTGGAACAGCGGCGTGCGTCCGAGGTCGCGGGCGGGCTGCAGCTCCTCGACGAGCTTCTCGAAGGGCACGTCCTGGTGCGCGTAGGCGCCCAGCGTCGTCTCCCGCACCTTCGCGAGCAGCTCGCGGAAGGTCTGCTCCCCGGCGACGCGGGTGCGCAGGACCAGCGTGTTGACGAAGAAGCCGATGAGGCCCTCCGTCTCCGCGCGGTTGCGGCCGGCGATGGGCGAGCCGACGGTGACGTCGTCCTGGCCGGAGTAGCGGGACAGGAGGAGCTGGAACGTCGCCAGCAGTGCCATGAAGGGCGTGACGCCCTCGCGCTGGCACACGTCGAGCAGGGCCGAGGAGAGCGCCTTCGACAGGTGGACGGGGAGCGTCGCGCCGCGGAACGACTGCACGGACTTGCGAGGCTTGTCGGTGGGCAGCTCCAGCGCCGCCGGAGCGCCGCCGAGCTGCTCGCGCCACCAGCCGAGCTGGGTAGCCAGCGTGTCGCCTTGCAGCCAGCCGCGCTGCCACGAGGCGAAGTCCGCGTACTGCACGGGCAGCTCGGGCAGGGACAGCGTCTGGCCCGAGGTGGACGCGCCGTACAGCGCGGTCATCTCGCGGACGAGGACGCCCATGGACCAGCCGTCGGAGACGATGTGGTGCATCGCCAGCAGCAGGACGTGGTTGTCCGTGTCCAGGCGCAGCAGGGTGGCGCGCAGCAGCGGGCCGCGAGCCAGGTCGAACGGGCGTACCGCCTCCTGGGCCGCGAGCTGGTGGGCCTCGGCCTCGCCGCGCTCCTCGGGGAGCACCGACAGGTCGATGACCGGGACGGTGAAGGCGGAAGGCGCGGAGATGACCTGCGTGGGCTGGCCGTTGACGGAGACGAACGTGGTGCGCAGCGCCTCGTGGCGGCCGACCAGCTCCGTGAACGCGCGCTCCAGGGCGGAGACATCCAGCGCGCCTTCCAGACGGAGCGCGGTGAAGATGTTGTACGCCGGGTTGCCGGGCTCGAGCTGGTCGATGAACCAGAGCCGCTGCTGAGCGAAGGACAGCGGCAGCGTGCCGGTGCGGGACACGGGCACCATCGGCGGAGCCTGGACGCCATGGCCGGCGTTCACGGCGGAGTCGATGCGGCCGGCGAGGGCGGTGAGGGTGGACGCCTCGAACAGGTCACGCAGCGGCAGCTCCACCTTGAAGGTGTCACGGACGCGGGAGATGACCTGGGTGGCCAGCAGGGAGTGGCCGCCCAGCTCGAAGAAGTCGTCCTGCGCGCTCACCTGGGTGAGGTGGAGCACCTCGGCCCAGATGGAGGCGAGGAGCTGCTCGGTGGGCGAGGAGGGCGCGACGAAGGTGTCCTCGCGCGAGGCGGAGGCCTCCGGTGCGGGCAGGGCCCTGCGGTCGACCTTGCCGTTCGGCGAGAGGGGCAGGGCCTCCAGCGTGACGAAGGCGGAGGGCACCATGTACTCGGGCAGGCGGCCTTGCAGGAAGTCACGCAGGGCCTTCGTGTCGAGCGTCAGGCCCTCCTCCGCCACGGCGTAGGCCACCAGGCGCTTGTCGCCGGGAATGTCCTCGCGGGCGATGACCGTCACCTCGCGCACCGACGGGTGCTGGAGCAGCGCGGCCTCGATTTCACCCGGCTCGATGCGGAAGCCGCGGATCTTGAGCTGCGTATCCGCGCGGCCGAAGAACTCGATGCGGCCGTCGGGCAGCCAGCGCGCCACGTCGCCCGTGCGGTACATGCGCGCACCGGGGGCGGCGAACGGATTGGGCACGAAGCGCTCGGCGGTGAGCTCCGGCCGGTGCAGGTAGCCCAGCGCCAGACCCTGGCCGCCGATGTACAGCTCGCCACGCACGCCCACGGGCACCGGCTGGCCATTGCCGTCCAGCAGGTACACCTGGGTGTTGGCGATGGGCCGGCCGATGGAGACGGACGCGCCCACCTGCTCCACGGACGTCATCGGGTAGCAGGCCGCGAACGTCGTGCTCTCGGTCGGGCCGTAGCCGTTGACGAGCATTCCGCCGCGCTCCAGCCGCTGACGCACGCGCGCCACGGAGAGCACGTCACCACCGGCCAGGAGCTGGCGCACGCCGTCGAGAGACTCGGGATGCTGCGCCATCATCTGGTCGAAGAGGGCGGCGGTCAGCCACAGCGTGGTGATGGAGTGGCTGGAGATGAAGCGGGCCAGCTCCTGCAGAGACGGCGTCTGGGGCGGGAAGATGACGAGGCGCGAGCCGTGCAGCAGCGCGCCCCACAGCTCCAGGGTGGAAGCGTCGAAGGAGATGGGAGCGAGCTGGAGGAAGGTCTCCTCCGGGCCGAAGTGGATGAAGGTGGAGCCACTCACCAG
>NZ_JAIQDG010000074.1 GCF_020037125.1 Myxococcus sp. RHSTA-1-4 | reverse complement strand
GGCCCGACACCCCGGCGGCGCAGCGCATGAGCGAGCTGGTTGGCCCGCAGGTCGAGCTGCGCGTACGTGAGGTGCTCCCCCTGGAAGGAGGCGGCCAGCGCGTCCGGGGTGCGGCACACCTGGGCCTCGAACAACGAGTGGATGCAGGCGTCGGGGAGGTCCGCGCGGGTGCCGCTCCAATCCACGAGCAGCCGCTGGCGCTCCTCGCCCGAGAGCAGGGAGAGCGAGGACAGGTGCTTTTCGGGACTGGCGACCACGGCCTCCACGAGCGTGTGCAGGTGCCGCACCATGCGCTCGGCGGTGGTCGCATCGAACAGGTCGGCGCGGTAGTCCAGCGCTCCCTCGAAGCCCTCCGCCGTGCGCGTCAGCGTCAGCGTCAGGTCGAACCTGGCGACGTGGTCACCCATGGGGGCGCTGCGCATCACCAGCCCCGGGAGGGCCAGCTCCGCGGGCGGCGTGTTCTGCAGGATGAACATCACCCGGAACAGCGGGGCCTGGCGCAGGTCGCGCATGGGCTGGAGCTGCTCGAAGGGGACGTGCTGGTGGGCGTACGCGCCAAGGGCCGTCTCACGCACGCGGCCCAACAGCTCGCGCATTGTCGGGTCTCCGTCCAACCGGGTGCGCAGCACCAGCGTGTTGAGGAAATACCCGACGATGCCCTCCAGCTCGGCGCGGTTGCGCCCCGCCACGGGCGAGCCGATGGAGATGTCGTCCTGGCCGGAGTAGCGCGACAGCAGCACCTGGAACGCCGCCAGCAGGAGCATGAAGGGCGTGAGGCCTTCGCGCTGGCAGAGGGACTCCAGGGCTCCGGCCAGCTCGCGCGGGAGCAGGACGGGCGCCAGGGCTCCCGGTGGCGAGGCGTGGTGGGTGCGCGGCCTGTCGGTGGGCAGCTCCAGGTCCTGAGGCGCACCCTCGAGCTGTCGCCGCCACCAGGAGAGCTGCTTCTCCAGCTCCGCGTCATCCAGCCACCGGCGCTGCCACGCCGCATGGTCCGCGTACTGGAGCGGCAGCTCCGGCAGGGGCGAAGGCCGCCCCGCGGCGAAGGCGGGATAGAGCGCGGTCAGCTCCCGCACCAGGATGCTCATCGACCAGCCGTCGGAGACGATGTGGTGCACGTTGAGCAGCAGCACGTGCACCCGTGGCTCGAGCCTCAGCAGGAGGGTCCGGAACAGCGGGCCGGTGGAGAGGTGGAAGGGGCGCAGGGACTCCGTGTTGAGCCGGCGCCGCGCCTCGGCCTGACGCTCTCCGGGCGGCAGGCCGCTCAGGTCGACGAGGGGCAGCTCCAGCGGAGCGGGCGCGGAGATGCGCTGCACCGGGCCCTCTGCCTCACCGTGGAACGTGGTGCGCAGGGCCTCGTGGCGATGGACCAGGGCCTCCAGGCTCTGGCGCAGCGCCTCGGCCTCCAGCGTCCCGGTCAGCTCCAGCGTGAACGACATGTTGAAGGCCGGGCTGCCGGGCTCGAGCTGGTCCAGGAACCACAGGCGCTGCTGCGAGAAGGAGACGGGCAGCGTCCCCGTGCGCGGCACGCGTTCGATGGGCGGCTGCGTCCCGACCTCCCCCGCGCTCACGGCGGCGTCGATGCGCGCGGCGAGCGCGGTGACGGTGGGGGCCTGGAACAGCTCGCGAAGGGCCACCTCCACGCCGAAGGACGCGCGGATGCGCGAGACGACCCGGGTGGCCAGCAGGGAGTGGCCGCCCAGCTCGAAGAAGCTGTCCCTGGCGCCCACGCGCTCCACGCCGAGCACCTGGGCGAAGAGGCCGGCCACCAGCTCCTCGGTGGGCGTGCGCGGGGCGACGTACTCGCGGGACGTCTCCGGCTGCTCTGGTGCGGGCAGGGCCTTGCGGTCCACCTTGCCGTTGGGCGACAGGGGCAGGGCCGGCAGCACCACGAAGGCCGAGGGCACCATGAACGCGGGAAGCCGCTCCCCGAGCGCGGCGCCCAGGGCCGTGACGTCCAGGCTCGTCCCGGCGGCCACGACGTACGCCACCAGCCGCGCGCCCGCGGCCCCGTCCTCGCGGACCACCACGACGGTGTCGGCCACCCCCGGGCAGGCGCGCACGGCGGACTCGATTTCACCCAGCTCGATGCGGAAGCCACGCAGCTTCACCTGGAAGTCGGCGCGGCCCAGGTACTCCACCGCTCCGTCCGGCAGCCAGCGCGCCAGGTCTCCGGTGCGGTACATGCGTGCGCCCGGGGTGTCGCTGAACGGGTCCGGCACGAAGCGCTCGGCGGTGAGCTGGGGCCTGCGCCAGTAGCCGCGCCCCACCTGCACGCCGCCGATGTACAGCTCGCCCGTCACGCCCGCGGGTGTCGGGTGGCCATGCGCGTCGACGATGTAGATGCGCGTGTTCGCCACGGGCCGGCCAATGGGCACGGAGCGCAGGCTCTCCCCGCGCGGGCACTCCCAGTACGTGACGTCCACCGCGGCCTCGGTGGGGCCGTAGAGGTTGTGCACGGTGGCGGCAGGGAGGCGTGCGTGGGCCTTGAGCACCAGGTCCGCGGGCAGCGCCTCGCCGCTGCACACCACGCGGCGCAGGTCCACCAGTCCCTCCAGGCCCGGCTCCTCCACGAAGGCGCGCAGCATGGAGGGCACGAAGTGGGCGGTGGTGATGCGCTGCTCGGCCATCAACCGCACCAGGTAGGCCGGGTCCTGGTGGCCGCCGGGACGCGCCAGCACCAGCCGGGCGCCCGTCATGAGCGGCCAGAAGAACTCCCACACGGAGACGTCGAAGCTGAACGGCGTCTTCTGCAACACCGTGTCGTCCGCCGTCAGCCCGTACGCCTGCTGCATCCACAGCAGCCGGTTGACGACACCCAGGTGCGCATTCATCGCGCCCTTGGGGCGGCCGGTGCTTCCGGACGTGAAGATGACGTAGGCCAGGGACTCCGGGCCCGCCAGGGGCGCGGGCCGGGTGCCGGGCTGGTGCTCGACGGCGGCCCACTGCGTGTCCAGGCACAGCACCTGGGCGGAGTGGGGCGGCAGGACGCCCAGCAGGCGCTCCTGGGTGAGGAGCACCGGCGCGGAGGCGTCCTCCAGCATCCATGCCAGGCGCTCGCGCGGCCAGGCCGGGTCCAGCGGCACGTAGGCCGTGCCGGACTTGAGGACGCCCATCAAGGCGACCACCATCTCCAGCGAGCGCTCCAGGCACACGCCGACGAGCGACTCGGGGCCGGCCCCCAGCGAGCGCAGGTGGTGCGCCAGCTGGTTCGCGCGCGTGTCGAGCTGCGCGTAGGTGAGGCGCTGGTCCTCGAAGTCCAGTGCGACGGCGCCGGGCGTGAGCGCGGCCTGCCGCTCGAAGAGCTGGTGGATGCAGGCGTCGCGCGGGTAGTCCACCGCGGTGTCGTTCCAGCCCGCCAGCACGCGCCGGCGCTCGGCCTCGTCCATCAGCGGCAGCTCGGACAGGCGCCGCTCCGGCCGGGCGGCGATGCCCTCCAGCAGCGTCTGGAAGTGGCCCAGGAGCCGTGTCACCGTGGGCGCCTCGAAGAGGTCCGTGCGGTAGACGGCCGCGAGGCGCAGGCCCTGGGGCAGCTCGGTGGCGAGCAGCATCAGGTCCACCTGGGCCGTGCCGCTGTCCACGGGCTGTGCTTCCAGCGTCAGCCCCGGCACCTGAAGCGGGGGCAGCGGCGCGTTCTGCAAGGTGAACATCACCTGGAACAACGGCGAGGTGCTCAGCTTGCGCTCGGGCTGGAGTGCCTCCACCAGCTTCTCGAAGGGCAGGTCCTGGTGCGCGAAGGCCCCCAGCGACATCTCGTGTACCCGGCCCATCAGCTCCAGGAAGGACGGGTCCCCGGACAGGTCCGTGCGAAGGGCGAGCGTGTTGACGAACAGGCCGACGAGGCCCTCCAGCTCGGAGCGGTTGCGGCCCGCGACGGGCGAGCCCACGACGACGTCGTCCTGGCGGCTGTAGCGCGACAGCAGCACCTGGTACGCGGCCAGCAGCAGGGTGAAGAGGGTGCGGCCCTCACGGCGCGCCAGGTCCTTCAACGATTGGAGCAGCGCGGGAGGCAGCACCACCGTGAGGCGGGCACCGTCGGTGCCGGCCACGGAGGGCCGGGGCTTGTCCGTGGGCAGCTCCAGCACGGCGTTGGCATCCAACCGCTGGCGCCAGTAGCCGAGCTGCGAGTCGAGCGTCTCACCCTGGAGATTGCCGCGCTGCCACGCGGCGAAGTCCGCGTACTGCATGGGCAGGGGCGGAAGCGGCGAGGCCCGGCCCGCCGCGAGCGCGGGGTAGAGCGCGCCCAGCTCCCGCACCAGCACGCCCAGGGACCAGCCGTCGGAGACGATGTGGTGCACGTTGAGGAGCAGCAGGTGCTCGCGCTCACCCCAGCGGTACAGCACGGTGCGCAGCAGCGGGCCCTTCTCCAGGTCGAAGGGCTGCTTCGCCTCGGCATGAAGCCTGTGCCACGCGTCCGCCTCGTCCAGGGCGTCCGGCACGGGCAGTGCGACCTCCAGCGAGGGTGCGACGTGCTGGAGCACCTGCCCGTCCTGCTCGACGAAGGTGGTGCGCAGCGCTTCGTGCCGCCGCACCAGCTCCTGGAGCGCGCGGCGCAGGGCCTCGACGTCCACTTCGCCGGACAGGCGCACGGCGGTGGGGATGTTGAGGGCGGCGCTCCCGGGGTTGAGCCGCTCCGTGAACCACATCCGCTCCTGTGCGAAGGACACCGGAGCACGCCTTGCCTGGCGGGCCTTGTCACGCAGCAGCTCGGCGAGCCGAGCGCGCTTCTGTTCGGGGGTGAGCGCCATGGCCAGACTGCCTTTCCCAGCGCGCACACGACGCCACGGCACGGCCGTCGCCGGCCGGCGTCTCCCTGCGCGCGCTCACGAAGTACGACGAATCGAAGATGAGAGTGCGGGAGCCGTGACGGTATTACCCGAAGCTGGCGCTCAGGTCAGGGGCGCTTCGCGGCCGGCTGCAGGGTCAGCGTGTTCCGGGCGTGTGATTCCACTGCCTGTCGGGTGTGCAGCAACGGGTGGTAGCGGAGCTGGTGGTTCAGCTCGAGCAGGTCATCACGATGCGGGTGATACAGGTGCTCGGTCTGTCCGGGAGCGTGGATGGCCACGGACTTCGACAGGTCTCCCAGGTCGACAATCATCCGCAGCGCCGTGCCGTGGACGACCTTGAAGGGCTGGCTCCACAGGAAGGAGGCGCCGTCCACCGAGTAGTTGTCGCCGCGCGCGGGCAGCGTCCGGGTGTTCACGAGGCGCCGCAGCATTCCAGGACTGGCCGGCCCACCGAGCGTCGAGTGCTGGTACGTCAGCGTGTGGACGCGGCCCCACGCCCACCCCTTCGGGTCCTGCCCATGGTGCTCACCCAGCCACCGCAGGGCCTCGCCCAGGGCGCGGCGCAGGACGTCGTCCCGCGTCTCCCGCTCGGACGTCTTCGGGTCGTCCCACCACGGGTCCTCGGGCTTGCCCATCAGGTCGATGACCAGCGGCATGTGCATGCTGCCGTGGCGCTCGTAGTCGCTGTCCAGGTAGCGCTCCACCAGCTTGGGCCCCAGCTTGTGGCGCAGCAGGGCGCGCAGCACCTGGATGTACCAGACCTGGAAGAGGGTGGCGCCGACGCGGTCCACCTCGAAGCGCAAATCCCACGCGGCCAGCTCCTTCAAGGCCTGGGCCTGCGCGTCGTCCGCGGGCTTCACCGCCAGCAGGTACGGGCGCAGCAGCTCCGCGGGAATGGAGTACGTCTCCGCCTGGATGCGGCTCATGTCCTCCACCGTGTGCTTCGTGCCCTCCGCCAGCAGGTCGGTGATGCGCCGGGCGCGGTAGCCCGGGAACCAGTTGTGGGCGATGACGTACGGGTAGTCGTCGGACGTAATCTTGTTGTTGGCGGTGGCAGCGTAGCCCGCGGGCGGGTTGAGGGAGGCGGGCAGGTCCTCGAAGGGGATGTAGCCCTGCCACTCGTACTCGCCCGTCCACCCCGGCACGGGCACCGTCCCCTGGTGGCCCGCGGCGCGGATGGGGATGCGCCCCGTGGACTGGTAGCCGACGTTGCCGTTGACGTCCGCGTACACGAAGTTCTGCCCCGGGCTCTCCCACAGGGCACACGCGGCGCGGAACTCCTCCCAGCTCTTCGCCAGGTTCAGCCCCAGCAGCGCGTCGATGAGCGGCCTGCTGTCGGTGTGGGCCCACCGGAGCGCCATCGGCTCGGAGTCGCCCAGCAGGCTGCTCATGACCCGGTTGAGCAGCGGGCCGTGCCGCGTGCTGCGGATGGTCGTCGCCGCCGGGGGACCGCCCCGGACGGGGAACTCCTCGCGCAGCACCTCCAGGTCGTGCCACTCGCCCTTGTACTCGTAGCGCTTGGGCGACTTCGGGTCGTCCAGCTTCTCCACGTAGAAGTCCTGGGTGTCCGGTCCCAGGTTGGACATGCCCCACGAGGCCTGGCCGTTGTGGCCGATGACGAGCATGGGCACGCCGGGCAGCGAGAAGCCCACGTGGTTGAACCGGCCGCCGTGCAGGCCGTTCTCGTACCACTGCGACGGCAGGCCCAGGCCGATGTGGACGTCATTGGCGAGCAGCGGCTTGCCGCTGGCGGTGCGCTGGCCGTGCACCACCCAGTTGTTGCTGCCGGAGACGATGTTCGGGTCTCCCAGCACCGCGTCCGTGGCGTCCAGCCCCTCCATCGCCTTCACGCCGCGCAGGCCCGGGTACCTCGCCTCCTTGGGGACGATGAGCGGCGTCTGCGGCGCGTGCACGGGCAGCAGCAGCGCGGCGACCTCCTCTCCGGCCTCGGCCACCAGGCGCGCGCGCAGCAGCTCCAGGCGGTAGTTGCCGCCCAGCATGAGCGCCAGCATGTTGCCGCGCACCAGCGTGTCCACCGGCGTCCACTTCCCCGGGGTGTGGCCCAGGATGGTGAACTCCAGGGGCAGCGGCTCGCGGGCGATGCGCGCATTCACTCCGGCGGCGTAGGCCTCCAGGAGGGTGCGCGACTCCTGCGTCACGGACGGCAGGCTCTTCTCCGCCATGCGGCGCAGCCCCAGCGTGCGCATCAGGTGGTCCATGGGCACCACGCGCGGGCCCAGCACCGAGGCCAGCAGCCCGTTGCTCACGAGCCGGCCGAACTCGAGCTGCCACAGCCGGTCCTGCGCGTGCACGTAGCCCTGGGCGAAGAACAGGTCGTGCTCGTCCTTCGCGAAGATGTGCGGCACGCCCCAGGTGTCGCGGATGATTTCCACGGAGCCGTTCAGCCCCTCCACCTGGAAGGTGCCCTGCGCGCGGGGCCAGCGGCGGCGGGCGAGCCAGGGGCCCAGGCCCGGTGTGGCGGCGGCCAGGGCCGGCGGTAGCCGGCGGAGCGTCTGCAGCCATCGGTTGAGTGCGTTCATGACTCGGAGCTCCCGGTGGAGGCCAGCCGCGGCTCGGCCGCGGTGCCGGTCTGCGCGGTGGCGGCGTCGGCCGTGGGCATGGGCCTGGGGTGAGAGGGCAGGACGTCCGGCAGCTCGGACTCCACGTTGCGCACGCGCGGGGACAGCCACACCACCGCCACGCTCGTCAGCAGCATCAGGCTCAGCACGATGAACATCAGGGCGACGCCGCGCCCCTTGCCCACGCCAATCACCTCGCCCACCGTGGCGGCGAGCGCGCCGCCCGGCATCATCGCCGGCTCGAAGACCTTGTCCGCGAGGACGCCGCCCACGAGCGCCACCAGCAGGCCGATGCTCTGGAAGACCACCCGCCGGAGCGAGGCCACGCGCCCCTGCAGCGCGGGCGGCGTCTTGGTCTGCCAGATGACCTGGTTGCTGGACGAGATGAGCGGGAAGCAGAAGAGGAAGACGGCGGCGGCGCCCGCGATGAGGGGCACGTTGGGCGGAAGGGCCGCCAGCAGCAGGACGAGCGCGGCGATGATGGGAAAGCCCACGAGCCCCACGATGCGGCGCTTGGGGCCTCCCCACACGCTGGTGACGATGCCGCCCAGCAGCCCGCCCACTCCCGCGGAGGTGGCGATGCGTCCCAGCGACTGGACGTCCGTGAAGGCGAGCACCAGCGGGTTGATGAGCAGCATCACCATGCCCACGACGAAGCCGATGCTGGTGATGAACATGAGCAGGCCGCGCAGGCCCGGGCGCTCACGGATGAAGCTCCAGGCCTCCGCCAGGTCCGACTTCAGCGAGCGCGGGGCGCCCGGCGCCGCGGCGGCACGGGGCGGCGCGGGGAAGCGGACGAAGACCATCACCACCACGGCGAAGAGATAGGAGACGGCGTCCAGCACGAGGATGCCGCGCAGGCCGATGGAGGCCAGCAGCGCGCTCGCGAGGATGGGGCCGACAATCTGCGCCAGCGAGCCGCTCAGCTCCGACAGACCGCTGGCCCGGCCCAGGTGCGACCGGGGGACGAGGAGCGGCACCGTCGCCGACCACGCCGGGTAGCACATCGTGGAGCAGGCGGAGCCCAGGAAGAGGGGCAGGTAGAAGTACCAGGTCTGGATGGTCCAGTACCCGGCCTCCTGGCCCGCGAACAGCAGCCAGATGAGGAAGATGCTGAAGGCCGCGCCAACGTCTCCCCACAGCATGATTCTCCGGCGGTCCCACCGGTCCGCGAGGACGCCGGCCAGGGGGGACAGCACCACCATGGGCAGGGTGCCGAAGAAGGCGACGAGGGCGAAGTTGGTGACGGAGCCGGACGACTCGTACACGTGCGCCCCGAGCGCGAACGTCGTCAGGCCCGAGCCCAGCGCGGAGATGAGCTGCCCGAACCAGACGGTGAAGAAGGTCCGCATCGAGTGTCCCGATGTGGAGGGGGCTGGGGGAGTCATGAGGCGTCGCGCTCCAGGGCGTCCAGGTGGTTGGCGAGCCGTTCCGCCACGGGGGAGGCGTTGGGCGCGCTCAGCAGGGTGAAGTGATCGCCCGGCACTTCATACACCGTCAACGCGCCGGTGAGCCATGCGTGCCAGCCCAGGTCCTCCGTCCGGGGCATCCCGGCCGGGAGCGTGGCGGCCCGGAAGAGCACGGTGGGGCCCGTGTAGGTGCCAGCGGGCACGTAGGCGCGCTGGGCCTGACTGAGCCGCTGGTAGACGCGGAAGAGGCGCTCGGCCGCTTCCACGTCCAGGTCGAGCGCCCCGGCCGGTGAGCGCCGCGCCTGCTCCAGCACGTGCGCCAGGGCCTCGCGGACGTCCATCCGCCGCAGCGCATCCATGTCCAGCGGTATGTCCCGCCACGACAGGCCGAGCACCCGGCCGAAGCCGGCGAGCTGCGTGAGCGCGTCCGGCTCGGGGAGCGGCTCGCTCCTGGGGGCGTGGCTGTCGAGAAGGGCCAGCAGCTCCACCTGCTCGCCCTCCGCCTGGAGCAGCCGGGCCATCTCGTAGGCCACGAGTCCGCCGAAGGACCAGCCACCGAGCAGGTAGGGCCCCCGGGGCTGCACGGCGCGCAGCTGCGCGAGGTAGTCCCGCGCGAGGACCTCGACGGAGGCCGCGGGCAGCTCGCCCCCGTCCAGGCCGGAGGCGGACAGGCCGTACACGGGCCTGCCGGCGCCGAGCAGGCGGACGAGCTCGGTGTAGCTCAGCACGCCGCCGCCGCCGCCGTGGACGAGGAAGAGCGGCCGGCCCGTGGCCGTGCCCGCGTCCAGCCGCACCAGGTTGGAGGTGGAGCGGGAGCCTTCGTCCCGCCGCTCCAGCCGCTGGGCGAGGCGCTCCACCGTGGAGCCCTGGAAGAGGGCCGACACGGGCAGTGCGACGCCGGTGCGCTCCCGGAGTCGCGACATGAGGCGCACGGCCAGCAGGGAGTGGCCGCCGAGGGCGAAGAAGTCGTCGGTGGCGCCGACCTTCTCCAGGTGGAGCACCTCGGCCCAGACGGCGGCCACGGTCTCCTCTGCGGGCGTACGCGGAGCGATGTAGCCCGCACTCGCGGCGGAGGCGTCCGGCGCGGGCAGGGCGTTGCGGTCGACCTTGCCGTGGGTGTTGAGGGGCAGTGCCTCCAGGAAGACAAAGGCGGAGGGCACCATGTACTCGGGCAGGGAGCGCAGGAGGGAGGTGCGAAGCGCCGCCGTGTCGACAGGGGTGGCCTCGTCGGTGACGAGGTAGGCGACGAGGCGCGGGTTGCCGGGCACGTCCTCGCGAGCGAGCACGACGGCGCGTCGGACGCCGGGGAGGGCCTCCAGGGCGGACTCGATTTCGCCCAGCTCG
>NZ_JAIQDG010000073.1 GCF_020037125.1 Myxococcus sp. RHSTA-1-4 | reverse complement strand
GACAACGCAATAGTGGCCAGGGCGCACAGCCCTCACTTGCCCGCTCCCCCCTGCCTACCCCTGACGCAGTAGTGCTAAGCACCATGCCGCGAAGGTGGCCGACGAGTGGGGCGCCCCGGGGCTGACCATTGCCTTCGGTCACTCACACCGGCCGGGGATGCACGTCAGGGCGGGGCGCGAGGGCAATTGCCGCGCGATCGCTGTCGGGGCGGGGCGCACGCTCGACCCCGACTGGATGAAGGGGAAGCCGGGCAGCTGGGAAAACGAGCTGCTCGTCGCGTACCTGCTGCCCACCGGGAGCGTTGCCGCCTACTCCGTGCCGCTCGTCGACGGGGCGTTCCTGTGGGGCGGCAAGGTGTACCGCTAGACCCTCGGAGCTAGGCGCCGCGGGCGAGACAGTGCCCCTGCGCAATCGCAGGCGGTGGTAGCGTGCCCCGTCTTCGGAGGTCAGGCACCATTGCTGCAACCCGTTAGATTGGCCCTTGCGCTCGTGCTGCTGGGGGGAGCTGCGCCGCGAGCCGATGCCGCCACGCCACGCACGAAGCGAGAGCGGCCCGTTGCTGTCGTCGGGAACCCGGCCGAGCCCTTGCCCGAAGTCCGCGTCGAGGCGGCAGCTCCGACGGTGTTGTTCTTCCCGACGATGATCGCTGAAAGCACGCTAACGGTCGACGAGCAGCCGCGCACAGTCGACACGGCGGTGGGCCCGGGCGACGGGTCGCGGATTCGAGTGCTCGACGTGGGCAAGCGCTCGATCATCGTTCAGCCCGTTGAGGATCTCCGCCCGGGCGAGCGCCACGAGCTGACGGTTCTCTTCGCGGACGGGCGCGCACCGGCACGGGCCGCGTTTGTACTCGTGACCGACCCGGCCGAAGCGGACGCACGGATCGACGTGGAACGCCGCGAGCTGCCGAGCGGCCCGTGCCCTGCCGATGCGCCGCGCGCCCCTCCCCGACCGGAAGACTTCGTGTTGCTGGGCTACGTCGACGAGAATGGGGTCAGAACGGGCGCGGCTGGCCCGGCTAACGACGAAGCGCGGGGTCTGCGGTCATCGGCGGGCGGGTCGTATCGCGGGAAGGCGTGGGCACTCGTGGACGTGATGATCTGGAACGCAGCCGGTCAGCAACCATGGGCGCCGCGTGAGGCGACGTTTACGAGCAAGCGGGGCGTCACGCTTCGGGCTCGGGTCGTGACCGTGGGGGGCGGGGAAATTGCGCCGGGGGCGGCGCTGCGGGTGCTCGCGGTTGTGGACGCGCTACCGAAGAACGCGGGAGAGGTCTTCACGTTGGAGGTGCGCGGCTCGGGTGGCCGTAGCCTTGTGATTCCGGATGTTCGCTTTATGGAGGGCGACCGATGACTTTGAACCTGCTCCGCCTGCCTTCCGGCACGGTGATTGACGGATGGCACGTCGTGAAGGAACTAGGTAACGGCGGTTTTGCTGTCGTCTACCTTGTGGAGAAGAACGGCAGGCCACATGCGCTCAAGCTCGCGCGACACCGCGACGCCAGCGGGGACGAAAAGAAAACCCATGCCCGCGTGCTGCGTGAGCTGGCGATTCTGCTGACGCTAAGCCATCCGAACATCGTCAGCCCTCGCGGGTACGGGTACGCGGAGACAGGGAACGTGTTCCTTGTGCTGGATTACGTGGACGGCTGGACCCTCGGAGAATGGAAGGAACGCAAGCACCCAACCGCGCGAGAGATTCTGAGCGTGTTCGTGAAGCTCGCTTCGGCGCTGGCTTACATGCACAGCAAAGGCATTCTTCACCGCGACTTGAAGCTCGAAAACGTGCTGATTCGGAAGAGCGACGGAGAGCCGGTCATCATCGACTATAGCTGTGCGACCCACGGCCACGCGGACGAGTTGACTGATGAGGGGTTGCCTCCCGGCACAGACCGTTTTCGCGCGCCTGAGCAATTCAGGTTCCTGCGGGAGCACATAGACGAGCACCGGGCGCGATACGCCTTCCAGGTGGCCGACGAAATCTTCGCGTTGGGCGCGATGCTCTACGAACTGCTGACCGATGCGCGACCTACTCAGTGCCGCGACCGCTTCACTCTCAATCACCCGATTGCCGCCCCGCTTCCGGCAAGGAAGGTGAACCCCCGCGTGCCGGAAGCACTCAGCGACCTAGTTGACTCCATGCTGTCCCGCGATCCCGAGCGGCGCCCCGTCGATACCGAAGTGCTTCGGCGCGAGCTGGCGGAACTTCAAGCGGATCCAGGAGAGGATTTCGCCGCGCCCGTGCATCCACCTTCGGAGCAGCGGCAGGCCGAGCCCGTCGAAGGTGAGACGCCGGTTACGTTGGCGGCGACGGTCAAGCCCCGCTCGCGCAAGTTAGGGAGGCTCGCGGCTGGCGCCGCTGTCGTCGCGCTTGCCGCTGCCGTAGCCCTCTGGAGCGTTTCCCAGGACGCGCCCGCGCCGACCGCCGAGCCGCACGTCGCCGCGCGCCCTGTGCCCCCTGGTGCCCCTTCCGCATCCCCCAAGACAGTCTCGCCTGATATGTCAGCCCCCGCCCCCATAGTTTCGGGGGACGCAGGCTCGTCACCTGCCGCCGTTCAGGAGGAAGTTTCCGTGAAGACCCAGCGACCCGATGCCCCGAAACAGGCGCGAGCCGAACGCGGCCAAAAGGCGCCCCCCTTGCCGGGCGTGTGCAAAGGGCTCCCGCTCGTCGCCGCCCTTGCGATGGGGTGTCCAGGTGTCCAGGTCAGGCCGGAGCCTTTCGAGTGCCCAGCGGGCGCGCAGGAGGCTATGAGCGAAGAGCTAGGGTGGAATGTCGGCGGCGAGCGGTTTCAGCTCGTGATCGACGATCGGAAGGGGCGCGAGGAAGACCCGTGGTTTCCCGCTGGCGCTGACGTGGTGGGGGTCGTCCCGAAGGGCGTGACCGACCCCCGGCATTTGCAGGTCGCGCCCCCAGGCACGCGGTTCCTCGGGGGGAAGGTTTATCTCATTCCTGAAAAGACGCGCGGCGGGGCTCCCGGGCGGGTGATCGTGAAGTACGAACGCGTGAAGCTGCCTGGAAAGGACGAGCTGCCCGTGTGCTTCGTGGTGGATGCACCGGCCGAAGCGCTGAAGGACACGGCAGGGAAGACCGCCAACTTGGCCTCCGGCAAGCCTGTTTCTAAGTGGCCCTGAGCGTTCCCGCAGGGTGACGTGTCGGGTAGGTGGTCCGATTTTCGTTCGGGCCGCTCCTTAACACCCCACCCTGTGAGGGAGTTCCAATTGCCCTGATCCCTTGGGTAACGTGCCCCTGCGTCGCGTTGGCCCGGTGCCCGCGCGAGTGGCGGGAGGATCGAGGATGCCGGCAATTGAGTTCAAGCTCCCCAGGGGGGCGATTCTGTTCAACGACGGTACGCACGCCTACGAGTTCCGGGAGAACTTGGGAGAGGCCCACCACGGGCTGAATCTCTTCGTCGCGCGGCGCCGCACGCTTGAGGGGAACCACCCGAGGGGGAAGGTGCTGCTCAAGGCGGTTGGGGTGCCGAGCGGCATGGAGGCTCGGAGCGTCTACCGGGCACGGGCGAAGCTAGAAGAGCAGGTGCGGCTTTCCACGTACCTTGAGCACCCGGGGATCCTCCGCGTTCATGGGCTGCACAAGGCGGAAACGGCTTGGTACGTGATCACCGAGCACCCAGTCGGGCACAAGCTCGACGATTTGCTCGCGATCGTTTCGGAGTGCGATCGGTGGTTCTCGCCGTTCTTCACGCTGTACGTCGGCGAGCAGGTCGCGAGCGCCCTTGAGCACGCGCACGGGGCGAAGGACGAAAAGGGGAACCCGCTCGGCATCGTTCACCGGGCGATCGACCTGGAGCACGTTTTCGTCGATTGGGAGGGCGGGGTTCAGGTCTCCGACTTCGGCCTCGCACTCTCCCGGTTGCCCGGTCGCGTTGTTTCCTCCAAGCCCCGCTTGCCGGGGGATGCCTACTTCGCTTCACCGGAGATGCTGCTAGGTCGTCGCGTGGATGCTCGCTCGGATCTCTTCATGCTCGGGCTCGTAATGCTGGAGCTGTGCACGGGGAAGAACCTGCTCGACGCGCCTGACGGGATCTCGGCAGAGGTGAAGGCGACGCTTTCACGAAGGCAGCTCGCCCGAGTCGAGCGCGCCGTCACCCGTGCCCGGCTGGCGGGTTGTGACCCGGCTGTCGAGACGACGATCTGGCGCGCGGCGACGTACACGCAGGCGGATGTGGAAGCGGTAACGGAGAAGCTCCCCCAAAGCCTCCGCCTGCCGCTGTGCAAGCTCCTTCAACGCTCGCCCGCCAAGCGCTACCAGACGGCAGGGGAGCTAGCGACGGAGCTGCGCGGATGGCTCGGCGGGCACTTCGGCAAAGAGGGCGCGGCGGCCGAGCTGATGGAGGTCGCGAAGGTGGCCGGCGAGGCCATGGTCGAAATGGGCCTAGGTCGACCCCGCCGTCACGGGCTGCCGCAGGACGAGGTCAGCACGCGCTAACCTGCTTCAGGGAAGTCCGTTAAGGCTCAGGCCGGCGTGTGAAGGGGTTCGGCCGTAGTGCTCCCAGAAACGTCGTCGTCTGATGCCCCTGAAGACGTCTTCACCCGTGCCCTGCATCGTTGCCCCAAGTAATCTGCGTTCGTGAATCACTGGCGTCCAACCAGGAGGGAGCGGAAATGAAGTGGATTGCGATCACAGCGGCGGTGCTCGCCGTGGCAGCGTGTGGTAATGAGAGCGAGACAGCGTGTGGTACTGAGAGCGAGACGCCGACGTGCTACGAGCTGGTTCTGAATTCGCGGGAGAGTAGCACCGTCTGCAATACCAATACGAAATACGATTTAGCCTGTCTGAGAAAGCAATTGGGTGCGTGCAGCGGCACGTCGAGCGACTACCAATGCGTGTACGTTCGGGGCGAAAGAGTCGGCGTCCAGTTTCGGACTAGCTGCATAACTGGGTGCTACCGCTACGCACTGGACAGTCCGTCTTGCTGCGACCAAACCGATCCCGGCGGCGACGTGGAGACCTGGACCTGCGGCTAGCAGGCTGTTGCAGCTACGGACAGGCCAGGGATCGAGATACCCCGATTTGCTGTGATCACCTTGGCGGCGTGAGCAAGGCGTACCGCTACTAGACTCCCTCAGTGAAGTCGGTGAACTCGCCAGAGCGGTAGACCGGTTGACCCCTCGTGGGAGGCTGGCTCAACCGACTTTGCTGAAGGTGGTTAGGCACGCGCCCCCGTGAGGGCTCCCGCCATGTTGCGTCTATGTCGCGTGAGCCTGCGGAACGGGCTGGAACAGGGGGGGACGGGATGGGACGCGGCGGGATATCGACTCCCAAGCATTCCGGGCGGTTACGAGGTAAGGGCGCGATCCTGTTGGGGTTTTCGCACCGCCCGGCGTGGGTTCGATCCCCGCCGCCTCCACCGCCGCCATCCTCGTTCGGGATGGCGGCGGGAGCCCGGGGCCTCAGGGGCCGACGGTGAAGGGCACGGAGATGACGTTGTTCGTCTCGTCGGACTCCTGCAGCGCCGCGTTCCGGTCGACGGAGAGGAAGAGCTGGTAGCTCCCCGGCGCCAGCGTGGCGGGCACGGTGACGGTGCGAGACGCGGTGTAGCTCGCCCCCGGAGCCAGGGCCGTGTTGCGGTTCACCGTCCCCAGCGAGGTGTCACCCGTGCAGCACGTCGCGTCCGTGGACAGGTAGAGCTGGTCGGTCCAGCTCGGGTGGGCATCCCCGCTGGCCGAGGCGTTGGTGACGGTCCACGACACGGTGAAGGACGCGCCCGGATTGGCGGAGGCCGGCGCGGTGAGGGTGCCGGGCACCAGGTCGGCCGAGGTGACGGTGACGGGCACCGCCGTCCAGCCGTTGTTCGTCTCGTCCGCCTCCAGCAGGTTGGCGTTGTGGTCCGTGCGGAACAGGAAGAAGTAGCTCCCCGCCGCCACGTTGGGCAGCGTCGCCGTCTTCGTCACCGAGTAGCTCGCCCCCGGCGCCACCGCCGTGCCGCGGCTCACGGACGTCACCTGCACGTCCCCGGTGCCGTAGGTCTCGTCGGTGGAGAGGAAGACGTTGTCGTTCCAGCTCGGCTGCGCGCCCCCCGTCCCGTTGTTGTGGACCGTCCACGTGAAGGTCACCGTCTCCCGGACGTCCGCCGAGGCCGGAGCAGTGAAGGCCGTGGGCGCCAGGTCTCCGGACGAGAGCGTCACGGGCACGGCCGTCCAGCCGTTGTTCGTCTCATCCGCCTCCAGTAGCCCGGCGTTGTGGTCCACGCGGAAGAGCAGGAAGTAGCTGCCGGCGGCCACGTTGGGCATCGTCGCCGCCCGCGTTACGGAGTAGCCCGCCCCCGGTGCCAGCGCCGCGGTGCGCGACACAGAGAGCACCTGCACGTCCCCGGTGCCGTACGTCTCGTCGGTGGAGAGGTAGATGGCATCGTTCCAGTTCGGCTGCGCGTCCCCGGTGCCGTCGTTGCGCACGGTCCAGGTGAAGGAGACGGACTCGCGCACGTCGGCCGAGGCGGGAGCCGTGAAGCCCGCGGCCACCAGGTCTCCGGCCAGCAGCGTCACGGGCATCGCCGCCCAGCCATTGTTCGCCTCGTCGGCCTCATAGAGCGCGGCGCCGTTGTCCGTCCGGAAGAGGAGGAAGTAGTCCCCCGCCGCCACGTTGGGCAGCGTCGCCGTCTTCGTCACCGAGTAGCTCTCTCCCGCCGCCAGCGCCGTGGAGCGCGACTGCGACAGCACCTGCACGTCACCCATGCCGTACACCTCGTCGGTGGACAGGTACACCTGGTCGTTCCAGCTCGGGTGCGCGGTGCCGGTGCCCGCGTTGGCCACCGTCCAGGTGAAGGTCACGACCTCGCGCACGTCCGCCACCGAAGGCGCGGTGAAGGCCGTGGGCACCACGTCCGGCGTCGTCACGCTCACCGCGACGGCCGTCCAGGTGTTGTTCGCGTCGTCCACCTCCACCTTCGTGGCCGTGCTGTCGGTGCGGAAGAGGAAGTAGTAGCTGCCCGCGGGCACACCGGGCATGGCCACCGACTTGCTCGCCGAGTAGCTCGCGCCCGCGGCCAGCGCCACGTCGCGCGCCTGGTCCGTCACCAACAGGTCGTCGCGGCTGAGGGTGGCATCGGTGGACAGGTACACGCCGTCGCGCCAGCTCGCCGGGGCCTCCTGCGAGCCCCCGTTGGCCACCGTCCACGTGAAGGCCACCGTCTCCCGGGTGGAGACCGCCGAGGGCGCGGTG
Organism: Myxococcus sp. RHSTA-1-4; assembly: GCF_020037125.1. Lineage (GTDB taxonomy): Bacteria > Myxococcota > Myxococcia > Myxococcales > Myxococcaceae > Myxococcus. Next base: position 3,473 of record NZ_JAIQDG010000073.1, on the reverse strand, counting down.
AAGGCCGTGGGCGCCAGGTCCGCGGCCACCACCGTGGCCGGCGTGCGCACGCAGACCACCCGGTGCAGCGTCGTCTTGGCGCTGGTGGTGTGGCTCCGCGTGTCCACCAGCGTGACGGCCGTCGCCGAGGTCGTGGTGGAGGCGGTGTTCGCGCTCCAGACAGCCTCGGAGGTGTCGAAGGCGAAGTACTTCGCCGCCAGCGCCGCGCCCTTCACGGCTACCAGCTCCGCCACGGTGGGCAGGCGCCAGTCCTCATGGCCGCCCTCCACCAGCGAGTGGCAGTAGTTCTCGGTGGAGCTGTCCGGAGTGCCCGGAACCATCGCCTCGGCGTAGTCATTCACCCGCGCTCCGTCGGACGCGTCCGGAGGCGAGTTGCCCGCCAGCTCCGAGCCCCAGACGGCGGCATTCCAGCTCTTCGGCAGCACGGAGGCCTTGCTCCAGACGAGCCCGCCCGGGCGCGTGTCGAGGCACCCGCCCTGGCCGGAGGTGAAGACGGTGGTGCCATCGGCGGGCACGCGGCAGCCGTGCTCCGCGGGCGGAGGCGGGCTGCGCACGCACACGGTGGCGTGCAGGGCGGTGGCCTTCGCGGCGGTGGTCCGTGAAGCGGAGTCCAGGTGCCGCAGCACGGCGTTGGCCGCATCGTAGCTGGTGGAGGTCCACGCGTAGGCGGCCGTGCCATAGGGCAGGTACGTGCCCGCGCGGGCCACCCCGGCGATGGCAAGCAGCTCATTCTCGGTGGGCAGCCGCCAATCGGAGTACCCGCCCTGGACGAGCGAGTGGCACGCATTCACGGTGGAGGCGTCCGGCCCGGCGGCGGGGTAGTTGCCCGGGTAGTCATTGACGCGGCCGTGGTCATCCGCGTCCGGCGCCGCGTTGCCCTCCAGCGCCGAGTCCCAGACGGCGTCATGCCACGTCATCGTCCCCGGAAGCTGGGTGAACACCAGCCCGGTGGCGATGTCCTCGCAGCCACCGCCGGCCGAGCGCATCAACGGCGTCTCCGTCTCCACGGGACGGCAGCCGTACGCGGCGCTGGGGTCCGGCGTGGTGCTGCTCGGCACGGTGATGACGATGTCCGCGTTCTGCACGGGCAGCCGCAGCTTGCCCGTCCCCGCCTCCATCACCGGCGCGGTGGGCGTGGTGGACGAGGCCGCGTACACCTTCACGTCCCGGTTCGTCAGCGCATAGGTGGTGGCGCCCGGCGCCCCATGGGGCCGCAGCTTCACGGCCGACAGGATCAGCTCACGCGAGGAGACGCTGGAGCCGTCGTAGTGGGCAGGCGTCAGCTTCAGCGAGACGAGGTCCGTGAGGTCGCGCAGCGGCATCACCTCATCGAGCGGCACCGTCACCAGCGTGCCCGAGGCACCGGACAGCTCCACCCAGAGGTAGCCCAGCGAGTGGCTCTCGCCCTGGCCATCCGTGGCCGACACGTCCACGCGCACGCGGCCGTGGGTGTTGGCCTTCACCGCCGCCTCCAGCTCGAACTGCACCGTCTGGATGGAGGGCGGCACGGGCTGCCCGGAGCCCTCGGCCACGGTGACTTGCGTGAGGGCGCTGCCCACCAGGCCCGACGTGTTGATGACGCTCACCTTGACGGAGTATGTGCCGGCGGCGGCGTAGGTATGCGTATACGCCTGCGTGGCCGGGTTCGCGGCGACGTACGCCCAGCCCTGCACGCGCCCGTCGCCCCAGTCCACCTCCACGGCGTAGGAGCCCTGGGCGTTGTCGCTGGCGTTCGGGTCACTGATGGCCGGAGCCACGGTGACGCTGGCGCCCGAGGTGCTCGCGGAGACAGTCACGGAAGGCGCCGCGCCGATGGCGGCTCCGCCCACCCAGCCCGGCGCGCAGTCCGGATTCGTCTCTCCCTCCAGGGGCACCGAGAGCAGCGCGTACACGTCCGGCTGCGCGCTCTGGAGCATGGCCAGGCCGAAGTCGCCCACGCACTGGCGCAGCGTGAGGTCCGGGTCCGCGACGCCGGACAGGTACGCGGTCTTCTCCGCCTCCGTCCACTGGCGCCCGGAGACGTGGTTCCACCGGTTCTGGAGGTTGGGAATGCCCGAGAAGACGCGCTGGATGGCGAGCGTCACCAGGCCGCGCAGGTAGCGCGCATCCGGGTCATTGTCGTTGGCGTGGTACGCGTCGCCCACGTTGTAGCCCTCGGGCAGTTCGTCGGGTCTGGCGAAGGGCGCGAGCTCCAGCATCACCCGGCGGTGGGGGCGGAAGCCGACGAAGCTGACGTAGTCGATGAAGGGGCCGGGCTGCGAGTGGATGAGGTTCTTCTCGATGGACTGCGCCAGCGAGACACCCAGTTGGTTGTAGCGCCACGGGGCGCTACCGGTGGGCTGCGACACGGTGCCGGTGGGGCCGACGCACACGGGAATGTAGTTGCAGAAGCAGCCCGGGTCGCCCGGGTAGGCATTGCGCGGGATGCACGGGCCGTAGGACTCGGCGTTGGGCGTCGTCCAGTTGCCCTCGCAGTTGATGGGCGCCTCCGAGTTGAAGGCGGAGTGGCAGGACTCCTGCGTGGCGGGGTCGTACTTGCAGCACTTGAGCGGCGGCTCGCCGTTGCAGACCTCCTCGAAGGGGATGCCCGGGTCGAAGATGAGCATGCCGCTCATCTGCTGGGCGAAGAGGTAGCAGATGCCCCGCCAGACCAGGTCCCGCGCGGAGCACCCCGGCTCATTGAACCCGCCGGCGGCGCACTGGCCGAACTCCTCGGCGAACTCGATGAGGTCCTCCGCCGTCTCCATCCAGTCGAGGATTTCCCCGGCCGAGGGGCTGCCATCCCCGAGCGGGTGGATGTTGTTGAGCAGGGAGTTGTTGAACCCGTACAGCGGCTGGGGCGCGGACTCGGAGGCTTCCGGGCCGCCGGTGGCGGGCTCCGGTGCCTCACGGGAGGAGGCCTGACAGCCTGGGAGCACGAGGACGAGGGACAGCAGCCACAGGGCCACTGGGACGCGAAGAACAGGGGTATGCATGGTGGGCGGCGGACACTAGCCGCCCGGGTTTTCACGGGCAAACCAGGATAACGCGGCGGCGAGCCGGGGAACCGAGGGGGCCGGGGTTGGTGTCAGGAGGCGCCGACGACCCCATGTGTGCGCCCCCTTGAACCGCTGGCTGGACGCTGCCCGAACTGAGGATGGCCTTCTGGCGCCCCGTGTCGAGTGCGCTCAAGGCGCTGGATTACCGTCCAAAATGGCGCGAGCTCGGTGGGGGCGGTCAGGTACGCCAGCCCCCGACGCCGGCCTCCACACTTAGCGCAGGCGAACACGTCCAGCGCGGACGCACTGCGCAGCAGCCCGGCCCAATCCAGTCGCAGCGTGCGCTCCTTCTTCGGTTTGGCCTTCACCGCTGCCCCAGGCGATGGGCTCGTCTCTTGTGGCTTCGGCTCAGCTCCCGGTAACCGTTCACCGGGGTGAGAGCCGGATGAGGGGAGCAGGCAAGGGAGGAGGCAGCATAAGAGGTAGGGTTCGGGG
>NZ_JAIQDG010000072.1 GCF_020037125.1 Myxococcus sp. RHSTA-1-4 | reverse complement strand
CCAGTCCACCAGCACCTGCCTCCGTTCCGTGTCGGACAGCAGCGACGCGGAGGCCAGCGGGGCCTCGGGCCGGGAGATGAGGGCTTCCACCAGCGTGCGGAAGTGCTCCGCCAGGCGCCGCGCGGTGGCGCCCTCGAACAGGCCGGTGTTGTAGCTCAGCGCGCCCCGGTAGCCCTCGGGCGACTTCGTGAGGTTGAGCTCCAGCTCGAACTTGATGGTGGGGTGCTCCACCTCGAGCGGCTGCATCTCCATCCCCGGCACCTGGAGCGAGGGCAGGGACAGGTTCTGGAGGGCGAAGATCGCCTGGAACAGCGGGCTGCGGCTCATGTCGCGCTCCGGCTGCAGCTCCTCCACCAGCCGCTCGAAGGGCACGTCCTGGTGCGCATAGGCGCCCAGGGCCGTCTCCTTCACCTGCCGGAGCAGCTGGAGGAACGAAGACCGGCCGTCCACCCGGGTCCGCATCACCAGCGTGTTGACGAAGAAGCCGATGAGGCCCTCCAGCTCCCGGCTCCGGCGGCCGGCGATGGGCGAGCCGACGGAGATGTCCTGCTGGCCGGAGTAGCGCGACAGCAGCACCTGGAAGGCCGCCAGCAGCGGCATGAAGGGCGTGAGGCCCTCCCGCTGGCAGAGTGCGTCGAGCCGCTCGGACGTGACGCGCGAGAGCGCCACGGGGACGTGCGCGCCGTGGAAGGTCCGCACCTGCGGGCGGGGCTTGTCGTTGGGCAGCTCCAGGGGGGACAGGCCGGAGAGGTGCTCGCGCCACCAGCCGAGCTGCTCGTCGAGCACCGCCCCCCGCAGCCACCCGCGCTGCCAGACGGCGTAGTCCGCGTACTGGATGGGCAGCGGCGGCAGGGGCGAGGGCTGGCCCTGGGCGCAGGCGTCGTAGAGCGCGGCCACCTCACGGATGAGCACGCCCAGCGACCAGCCGTCGGAGACGATGTGGTGCATGTTGAGGGCGAGCACGTGCTCGGTGGGGCCGAGCTTCAGCAACCGGGCGCGCACCAGGGGGCCGGTGGCGAGGTTGAAGGGCCGCGACACTTCCTCCCGCAGGCGGCGCTCCAGCTCCGCGCGGGCGGCCTGGGACTCCAGTCCGCCGAGGTCCTCGACTTCCAGCGGCAGCGCGGCCCCGGGCGCGATGACCTGCACGGGCTGCTCGCCCTGCTGGATGAACGTGGTGCGCAGGGTCTCATGGCGCCCCACCAGCGCGTCCAGGGCGCGGCGCAGGGCGTCCACGTCGAGCGGCCCCTCCAGGCGCACGAAGGACGGCATGTTGTAGGTGGCGCTCCCTGGCTCGAGCTGCTCGAGCAGCCACAGGCGCTGCTGCGCGAAGGACAGCGGCAGCGGTCCGGTGCGTGGCACGGGGGCGATGTCGGGGACCTGGTGGCCCCGCGCGGACTCGCCGGTCCGTGCGAGGTGGGCTGCGAGCGTCTCGACGGTGGGCGACTCGAAGAGCGTCCGCAGTGGCAGCTCCACGCCCAGGGACGCGCGCAGGTGCGATGCCACCCGGGTGGCGAGCAGCGAGTGGCCGCCGAGGGCGAAGAAGTTGTCGGTGGCGCTCACGCGCGGCACGCCCAGCACCGTCGCGAAGGCCTCCGCCACCTTCTCCTCATGCGGCGTGCGAGGTGCGATGAAGGGCGCGTCGCCACGCAGGCTCTCCGCGTCCGGCGCGGGCAGGGCCTTGCGGTCCACCTTGGCGTTGGCGGTGAGGGGCAGGGCGTCCATTCGCACCAGGACGGATGGCACCATGTACTCGGGCAGTCGCGTCGCCAGGAACGCGCGCAGTTCGGAGAGGTCCAGCCGGGAGGCCGGGGCGGTTTCCGCCGGCTCTCCCGCACGGGGCCGCGGCACGGGCACCACGTAGGCCACCAGTCGCTTGTCGCCAGGGACGTCCTCACGCACCAGGGCCACGGCCTGGCTCACGTCAGGGAAGGCCCGCAGGGCCACTTCCACCTCGGCCAGCTCGATGCGGAAGCCACGCACCTTCACCTGCGTGTCGGCGCGGCCCACGAAGTCCAGCACCCCGTCCGCGCGCCAGCGGACCCGGTCGCCCGTGCGGTAGAGGCGGGCACCCGGCAGGCCGGAGAACGCATCGGGGATGAACTTCTCCGCGGTGAGCTCGGGCCTGCCAAGGTAGCCACGGGCCAGGCCGTCGCCGCCGATGAACAGCTCGCCGGTGACCCCCACGGGCACGGGCTGGCCGTGCGCGTCCAGCACGTACACACGGGTGCAACCAATGGGCTTGCCGATGGGGACGGAGATGCCCACCTGCTCGGGCCGGGTGACCGGGTAGGAGGTGGCGAAGACCGTCGTCTCGGTGGGGCCGTAGCAGGCGGAGACGGGGAGGTGCAGCGCCTCCACCGCGCGGCGCACGTGTGCCGGGGACACCACATCGCCACCCGTCATGACGTGCTTCACCGAGGTGAGCCCCGGCGGCGGGTTGTCCACCAGTTGCGTGAACAGGCCGGCGGTGGCCCACAGGGTGGTGACACCGGAGGACTGGATGACGTGGCCCAGTTCCTCCAGAGAGGGCACCTGGGGCGGCATCACCACCAGGCGAGCGCCGTGAAGGAGCGCACCCCAGATTTCGAAGGTGGAGGCGTCGAAGGAGATGGGAGCGAAGTGGAGGAGGGCCTCCTCGGGGCCGAAGCGCGCGTAGTCCACTCCGATGAGGGTGCGCAGCACGCCCCGGTGCGGAGTGCCAACGCCCTTGGGCCTGCCGGTGGAGCCGGAGGTGAAGTCGACGTAGGCCAGCGAGTCGGGCAGGGCGGAGGGAGGTGGCGCGTGCGTAGGCTCGGAGGAGAGCGCGGCCTCGTCCAGCAGTACGGTGGAGAGGCCCTCGGCGGGCAGCTTCGGCAACAGCGCCCGTGTGGTGACGAGCACCCGGGGAGAGGTGTCCTCCACCATGCCCGCCAGACGCTCGCGGGGGTAGCTCGGGTCCAGGGGGACGTAGGCGCCGCCGGCCTTGAGGATGGCGACGAGGGAGACAATGAGCTCCAGCGAGCGCTCCACCGAGATGGCCACGCACGCGTCGGTGGTGACGCCCCGTGCGCGCAGGTGCCAGGCGAGCTGATTGGAGCGCTCATCGAGCTGGCGGTAGGAGAGCTTGGAGCCCGCGAGCTCGACGGCGATGTTGTCGGGGAAGCGTGCCACCACCTGGGAGAAGACCTCGGGCAGGGTGGCGTCGCGCGGGTACTCGGAGGCGGTGGCGCTCCACTCCTCCAGCACCTGCTTCCGCTCCGCTTCGGACAGGAGGGACAGCTCACCCAGCCGCGCCTCGGGCCGGGCCACCAGCGCTTCCACCGCCAGGGCCCAGTGCTTCAGCAGCCGCTCCAGGCGGCCCGGCTCGAAGCGCGCCGTGTCGAACGCCAGGCGCAGCTCCATCCTCGGGCCGGGGACGATGATGGCCACCAGCGGCATGTCCGTCTGCTCCAGCGCGCTGACGTCCCGGATGCCCAGCTCGGCGCGGGCCGACTTCACGGCCGCGTCGACGGGGTAGTTCTCGAAGACGAACAGCGACTGGAACAGCGGGGCGCCCCGGGGCACTTCGCTCCAGCCCTGGATGCGCACCAGCGGCGCATGCTCGTGGTGGCGCTGCTCGCCCTGCTGCGCGTGGAGCCCCTTCAGCCACGCGAGCACCCGGGCCTCCTCTTCCACTCGGGTGCGCACGGGCAGCGTGTTGATGAACAGGCCCACCGCGCGGTCGATGCCCGGCAGCTCGGCGGAGCGGCCGGAGCCGGTGGCTCCGAAGACGACGTCGTCCTCACCCGTGTGGCGCGAGAGCACCAGCGCCCAGGCGGCCTGTACCACGGCGTTGGGCGTGAGCTGGTGCTGGCGGACGAAGGACTGGAGCGCCGAGGTGGCCTCGGCGGACAGCGGCGCGCGCAGCTCCGCGCGCGATTGGACGGCCCTGGCGCGCTCGGGAAGCAGGCCGGGCAGCGGCGTGGGGGCGGTGAAGCCGCGCAGCGCCTGGCGCCAGTACGCCTCCGTGCGCTCCAGCGGCTGGCGCCGGAGCCAGGCGACGTAGTCGCGGAAGGCCAGGGCCTCGCCCTGCTGGGGCGCGCGGCCGGCGCGAAGCTCCTCGTAGGACGAGAACAGCCCCTGGAGGAGCAGGCCCAGGCTCCAGCCGTCCATCAGCAGGTGGTGGTGCGTCCAGAGGACGCGGTGGACGTGCTCGTCCAGGCGCACCACCGTCAGGCGCGTGAGCGGAGCCCGCAGCGGGTCGAACCCGCGTGCGCGGTCCCCGGCGCTCAGCGCTTCGAAGCGCGCCTGCTGCTCGCTTTCGGGCACGCCCCGCCAGTCGTGCTCCTCCCAGGGCAGGGCCACGCTCGGGTGGACCACCTGCAACGGTTCCTCGAGTCCGTCCCAGACGAAGGAGGTGCGCAGCAGCGGGTGGCGCGCGACGGCGGCCTCCCACGCGCGCCGGAAGACGTCGAGGTCCACCGTGCCGCCGAACGTCCAGGCGAGCTGTGAGACGTAGACGCCCGAGCCGGGCTCCGCCAGCGTGTGGAAGAGCATGCCCTGCTGGAGCGGCGACAGCGGATACAGGTCCTCCACGGCGAGGCCCGCCGGCAGCACCCGGTCCAGCGCGGACTGCTCCAGCTTCGCCAGCGGGAAGTCGGACGGCGTGTAGCGGCGCGCATCCGCGGACGCGCGGCCGGAGATGAGCCGCCGCAGCGCGGACAGGCAGCGCTCGGCCAGCGCCTGGACTGTCTCCGCGCGGTGCACGGCCTCGCTGTACGTCCAGCCCAGCGTCAGCCGGCCCTCGAAGACATGGCCGTTGACCTCCAGCAGGTGGCCGCGCTCGCCCTCGGGACTCCACAGCGCGCCGGTGGGCTCGCGCGTGGGGGCGAAGGGCAGCGCCCCGGAAGCCTGGGAGCCGCCGACCTGGTCGAACTGGCCCAGGTAGTTGAAGAGCACCTGCGCCCGGGGGGCCTCGCGGAGCGCGCGCGCCTCCCCGTCGCCGGCGAGGTAGCGCAGCAGGCCGTGGCCGATGCCGCGACGGGGCAGCCGCCGCAGCGAGTCGCGCACCGCGCGCAGCCGGTCGCCCGGGGTGGAGGCGCCGGACACGTCCAGCACCACCGGGTAGGTGGCGGTGAACCAGCCCACGGTGCGGGACAGGTCCACGTCCTCGAAGAGGGCCTCGCGGCCGTGGCCTTCCAGCTCCACGCGCAGCTTCGGCTGGCCCGTCCACTGCGTCAGGCTGTCCGCCAGCGCGGCCAGCAGCACCTCATGGATTTGCGCGCGCCAGGCGGCGGGCGTCTCCTGCAACAGCAGGCGCGTCTCCTCCTCCTCCAGCGACACCTGCACCACGCGGGCGGAGGCCCGGGTGTTGGCCGCGCCGGGCAGGTCCACGGGGAGCGCGGGCACCTGCGCGCGGCCCTGCTCCAGCCAGTAGGGCAGCTCGCGCGCCAGCTCCTCGGAGCGGGCGTAGGCCTGGAGCCGCTCCGCCCAGTCCTTGAAGGACGTCGTCTTGGGCGGAAGCGCCGGCGTCTGGCCGCTCAGCAACTGCGAATAGGCGGTGGCCAGGTCCTCCAGCAGCGTGCGCCACGACACGCCGTCGATGGCGAGGTGGTGCACGGCCAGCAGCAGCCGAGGCGCGCGATTGGCGCCATGCTGGAACAGCGCGGCGCGAAGAAGCAGGCCCTCCGCCAGGTCGAAGCTCCCCTGGAGGCGCGTGGCCTCGGCCTCGGGCGTGGAGGACGGGTCCACCCGCACCAGCCGCACCGGCGCACCCAGGCCGGCGATTTCCTGCCGCCAGGCGCCGTCCTCCCCGCGCATGAGGCGCAGGCGCAGCGAGTCGTGGTGCGCGACCAGCGCTTGCAGCGCCTTCTCCAGGCACGGCACGTCCACGGCTCCTCGCGCGGCGAGGATGACGGCCTGGTTGTAGTGGTGCGGGAGGGCGGGCGGCTGCTCGAAGAAGGCGCGCTGGATGGGCGTCAGCGGCACGGGGCCCGTCACCAGACCCTGCTCGGCCCGGGTGTGGCCCTCGCTCTTCGCCACGCGCGCCAGGGCCTCCAGCGTCTGGTGCTGGAAGATGTGGTTGGCGGCCAGGTGCAGGCCCGCCTGACGGGCACGCGCGACGAGCTGGATGGAGAGGATGGAGTCGCCTCCCAGCTCGAAGAAGTTGTCGTGCAGGCCGACGCGGGGCACGCCCAGCAGCTCGGACCAGACGGCGGCCAGGGCCTTCTCCTGGGGCGTGCGTGGCTCGGCGAAGTCCCCGGCGTCGCGCTGCCGCGCCTCCGGTGCCGGCAGGGCCTTTCGGTCCACCTTGCCGTTGGGCGTCAGCGGCAGCGCCTTCAGCACCACCAGCGCCGCGGGCACCATGAACTCGGGCAGCCGCTCGGCGAGGAAGGCCCGCAGGCCCTGGGTGTCCGGCGCGGTGCCCTCGGCCTCCTCCGAGGCGGGCACGACGTACGCGACCAGCCGCGAGCCGGAAGGCCCGTCCGCGCGCACCACGGCCACGGCCTCGGCGACGGAGGGGTGGGCTCGCAGCGCGGACTCGACTTCACCTGGCTCGATGCGGAAGCCACGCAGCTTGACCTGGAAGTCGGTGCGGCCCAGGTAGTCCAGGGTGCCGTCGGCCTTCCAGCGCACGAGGTCGCCCGAGCGGTACAGGCGCGCGCCGGGCTCGCCGCTGAAGGCGTCCGGCACGAAGCGCTCGGCGGTGAGGTCCGGGCGGCGCAGGTAGCCGCGTGCCAGGCCCACGCCGCCGATGAACAGCTCCCCGGGGACACCGGCCGGCACCGGGCGCAGCTGCGCGTCGAGCACGTAGACGCGCACGTTGTGCAGCGGCTGGCCGATGGAGGGCTTCTGCCCGTCCGGCGCGCAGGGCGCCAGCGTGGCGCACACGGTGGCCTCGGTGGGGCCGTAGGCGTTGATGAAGCGGCGCCCCGGGGCCCACTTCGCCACCAGCTCGGCGGAGCACGCCTCGCCGGCGGAGACGAGGGTGCGCAATGCGTCCAGCCCCTCGGGCTCCAGCACGGCCAGCGCGGTGGGGGGCAGGGTGGCCACATGGACGTGCCTCGCGCGCAGCAAGGACTGGAGCGAGGGGCCGGGCAGCAGCTCCTCGCGCGAGGCCAGGCACAGCGTGGAGCCCGACAGCAGCGCGGTGAAGACCTCCCACGCCGTGGCGTCGAAGCTGGGCGAGGCGAACTGGAGCACGCGCGTGCCGGGGCCCAGGCCCTGTGTGGCCACCTGGCTCTGCACCAGGTTGGGCACACCCCGGTGCGTCACCATGACGCCCTTGGGACGGCCGGTGCTACCGGAGGTGTAGATGACGTAGGCGAGGTGTCCCGCCATCGCTCCCGACGCGGGAGGTGTCCGGGGCTGCCGCTCGAGCAGCGGCGCGTCCGCATCCATCATCACGAGCTGCTCACCACGCGAGGGCAGCTCGTCCGCCAGCGCCTCCGTGGTGACGACGACGGGGACGGCCGAGTCGGTGAGCATGTAGCCCAGGCGGTCGGCGGGATAGCTGGGGTCCATCGGGACGAAGGCGCCGCCGGCCTTGAGCACGCCGAGCATGGCGACGACGAGGTCGATGGAGCGCTCCAGGTGGAGCGCGACGAGCGTGTCGGTGCCGACGCCCAGCGAGCGCAGGTGATGCGCGAGCTGGTTGGCGCGCGCGTCCAGCTCGCGGTAGCTGAGGGACGTATCGCCCTGGAGGAGGGCCGTGGCGTCGGGCGTGCTCCGGGCCTGGGCCTCGAAGCGCTCGTGCACGGTGGCGCCGTCCGGAAAGGGCGCGGGCTTGCCGTTCCACTGCTCCAGCACGCGCTGGCGCTCGGCCCCATCCATCAGCGGCAGCTCGGACAGGCGCCGCTCCGGCGACGCGGCGATGCCCTCCAGCAGCGCCTGGAAGTGGCCCAGGAGCCGCGTCACCGTCGGCGCCTCGAAGAGGTCCGTACGGTAGAGCGCGACGAGGCGCAGGCCCTGCGGCAGCTCCGTGGCCAGCAGTGACAGGTCCACCTGGCTGGTGCCGCTGTCCACCGGCTGTGCTTCCAGCGTCAGCCCCGGCACCTGAAGCGGGGGCAGCGGCGCGTTCTGCAAGGTGAAGCTCACCTGGAACAGCGGCGAGGTGCTCAGCTTGCGCTCGGGCTGGAGCGCCTCCACCAGCTTCTCGAAGGGCACGTCCTGGTGCGCGAAGGCTCCCAGCGACGCCTCATGCACCCGTCCCATCAGCTCCAGGAAGGACGGGTCCCCGGACAGGTCCGTGCGAAGGGCGAGCGTGTTGACGAACAGGCCGATGAGGCCCTCCAGCTCGGAGCGGTTGCGGCCCGCGACGGGCGTGCCGACGACGACGTCCTCCTGGCGGCTGTAGCGCGACAGCAGCACCTGGTACGCGGCGAGCAGCAGCGTGAAGAGGGTGCGGCCCTCGCGGCGCGCCAGGTCCTTCAACGACTGGAGCAGCGCGGGAGGTAGCACCACCGTGAGGCGCGCGCCGCGCGTGCTTGCAATGGCCGGACGGGGCTTGTCCGTGGGCAGCTCCAGCACGGCGTTGGCGTCCAACCGCTGCCGCCAGTAGCCGAGCTGCGAGTCCAGCGTCTCGCCCCTCAGGAAGTCGCGCTGCCACGAGGCGAAGTCCGCGTACTGCATGGGCAGGGGCGGCAGGGACGAGGGCTGGCCCGCCGCGAGCGCGGGGTAGAGCGCGCCCAGTTCCTTCACCAGCACGCCCAGGGACCAGCCGTCGGAGACGATGTGGTGCACGTCGAGCAGCAGCAGGTGCTCGCGCTCACCCCAGCGGTACAGCACGGTGCGCAGCAGCGGGCCCTTCTCCACGTCGAAGGGGTGCTGCGCATCGGCCTGGAGGCGCCGCCACGCCTCTGCCTCGCGCTCGGCGGCGGGCGCGTCCCGCACGTCCACCACCGGCAGCGCGACCTCCATGGCCGGCGCGATGTGCTGGAGCACCTTTCCGTCCTGCTCGACGAAGAGGGTTCGCAGGGCTTCGTGGCGCTGCACCAGCGTCTGGAGGGCGCGGTGGAGGGCATTGACGTCCAGCTCGCCGGACAAGCGCACGGCGATGGGGACGTTGAAGACGGCGCTGCCAGGAGTCAGCCGTTCCTGGAACCACATCCGCTCCTGCGCGAAGGACACCGGTGCGCGACGGGACTGACGGCTCTTGTCGCGCAGCAGCTCGGCGAGCCGTGCACGCTTCTGTTCGGGAGTGAGCGCCATGAAGGTTCCTGCTCCCCGGAGGCGCACCGTCCGGTCACGACGAACTCCAACGGGGAGGTGGAAAAAACAGTGAGGAAGAAGTTCTCCGTGAGAGCGAGAATAGCCCCAGAATGCGGGATGCCCCTAATTCGGGGCCCGCGTTCGGAGCTGTGAGGCGCTCAGGCTCCGTCGGAATCCAGGGCCCGCAGCAGCGCGGTAAGCCGCTCCGCGACAGAGGCGAGGTGCGGCGGCCGCATCATCGAGAAGTGGTCTCCTGGCAGCTCCAGCACCCGCGGCTCCGTGTCGAGCCAGGCGCTCCATCCGAGGTCCACCGCAGGTGTGAGTCCGTCGATACTGGTGGTGGCCTTGAGCAGCACGACCGGGCCGGAGTATCGCCCCGGGACGTGGTTGCGCTGGGCCTCGCTGAGCCGCTGGAAGACGCGGAAGCGGCGCTCTGTCTCGTCCAGGTCCAGGCCGGGCGCTCCCGTGGGCAGGCGCCGGAGCTGCTCCACCAGCCACGCCAGCCGCTCCCGGCCGTCGAGCTGCTTCAGCTTCTCCACGTCCAGTGGGAGCGACCGCCAGGGCAGGTTGAGCAACTCGCCGAAGGTGGCGAGCTGCCCGAGGACGTCCGGCTCCGGAGTGGCCCGGGTGCCTGGCGCGTGGGTGTCGAGCATCACCAGCAGCTCCACCGTCTCACCCTCGGCCTGGAGCCTGCGGGCCAGCTCCTGGGCCACGAGCCCACCGAAGGACCACCCCCCCAGCCGGTAGGGGCCGTGAGGCCGCGCCGCGCGGAGCTGGGGGAGGTAGTGCGCGGCCAGGGCCTCGACGGAGGAGGGAGGTGGCTCCCCGTCGTCCAGTCCGGACGCACGGAAGGCGTAGAGGGGCTGGTCCGCGGGGAGCCGCCGGGCCAGCTCAGCGTAGGCGTCCACGCCACCGCCGCCGCCATGGACGAGGAACAGCGGCCGGCGCGCCTCCTGGCCCCGCTTGAGGCGCACCAGGTTGGAGGCGGACGCGGGAGCCTCCCGCCGCGCGTCCAGGGCTCCGGCCAGGGCCGCGACGGTGGGGTGCTGGACGAGGGTGGCCAACGGCACGGGCCTCCCGAGGGCCTTCTGGAGCCGGGAGACCAGTCGTGTCGCGAGCAGGGAGTGGCCGCCCAGCTCGAAGAAGTTGTCCTCGGCGCCCACGCGCTCCAGGCCGAGCGTCTCGGCCCACACCGTCGCCAGGGTCTCCTCGGTGGGCGTGCGCGGTGCGACGTATTGATTGCCGGACGTCAGGTCCGGAGCGGGCAGGGCCCCGCGGTCCACCTTGCCGTTGGGCGTGAGGGGCAGCGCATCCAGGCGGACCAGTGCGGAGGGCACCATGTATTCAGGCAGCCGCTGCTGGAGGAAGGCGCGCAGGGCGGCCATGTCCAGGGACTCCGGGGCCGCGACGTAACCGACGAGGCGCTTGTCGCCGGGCCGGTCCTCACGCACGAGGACGGCGGCTCCGTACACCTCGGGGTGGCTGGCCAGGGTGGACTGCACCTCACCCAGCTCGATGCGGAAGCCGCGCAGCTTCACCTGGAAGTCGGCACGGCCCTGGTACTCCAGCGTGCCGTCCGTCTTCCATCGCACCAGGTCACCCGTGCGGTACAGCCGCGCGCCGGGCACGCCGCTGAAGGCGTCTGGCACGAAGCGCTCGGCGGTCAGCTCCGGGCGGCCCAGGTAGCCTCGCGCCAC
>NZ_JAIQDG010000071.1 GCF_020037125.1 Myxococcus sp. RHSTA-1-4 | reverse complement strand
TCCAGCGCTTCGCCCTGGAGCCACTGGCGCTGCCAGACGGCGACGTCGGCGTACTGCAGCGGCAGCTCGGGCAGGGGGGAGGGCTGACCCGCATGGAAGGCCTCGTAGAGCGCGGCCATCTCGCGAATCAGCACGCCCATGGACCAGCCGTCCGAGACGATGTGGTGCATCGTCAGCAGCAGCATGTGCCGTGTGTCACCCAGCTTCAGCAGGGTGGCGCGCAGCAGAGGTCCAGCGGCGAGGTCGAAGGGCAGCGAGAGCTCCCGCTGTGCCAGATGGAGCGCCTGGTCCTCACGGTCCTCGGCCCCGCTCAGGTCCACCACGGGCAGGACGAAGGGCTTCGCCGGGTGGATGAGCTGCACGGCGGTGCCACCCTCACCCCCGAATGTGGTGCGCAGGGCCTCATGGCGGCGCACCACCTCCGCGAAGGCGCGCTCCAGCGCCACGACATCCAGCGGCCCCTCCATCCGCAGCGCGACCGGGATGTTGTAGGCGGCCGCACCGGGCTGGAGTTGATCGAGGAACCACAGCCGCTGCTGCGCGAAGGACAGCGGCATCGCCGCGTCTCGCTGCACCGGGCGAGGGGGCGCCACGCGGGAGGCCTGCCCCGATGCGAGGGCCTCATCCACCTTCCTCGCCAGCTCTTCCAGGGAGGACGTCTCGAAGAGCACGCGCAGCGGCAGGTCGACGCCGAAGTGGCCGCGCATGCGGGCCACGGCCTGGGTGGCGACGAGTGAGTGTCCTCCCAGTTCGAAGAAGCCGTCGTGGATGCCTACCCGCGCCACCCCCAGCAGCCGGGCCCACTGTTCGGCCAGCACCTGCTCCGTGGGCGTGCGCGGGGCCACGAAGTCCCGGCGCGCCTCCGCCGAGGCATCCGGAGCGGGCAGTGCCTTGCGGTCCACCTTCCCGTTGGCCGTCAGCGGCAGTGCGTCCAGCCGCACCAGGGCGGTTGGCACCATGTACTCGGGCAGCCGCTCCCGGAGGAACTGGCGCAGCGCCTCCACTTCCAGCGCCTGTCCCGGCGCCGGCACCGCGTAGCCCACCAGCTTCCGGCCGGTGGGGCCGTCCTCGCGCACCACCACCACCGCTTCGCGCACGGCGGGGTGTCCCGCCAGCGCGGCCTCGACCTCGCCCAGTTCGATGCGGAAGCCGCGGACCTTCACCTGCGTGTCCACGCGGCCCAGGAAGTCCAGCTCCCCGCTCGCGCGCCACTTCACCCGGTCTCCCGTGCGGTACAGGCGCGCTCCGGGCTCGCGGCTGAAGGGGTGGGGCACGAAGCGCTCGGCGGTCAGCGCGGGCCGGCCCAGGTAGCCGCGCGCCACGCCCACGCCGCCCAGGTACAGCTCTCCCGGCACGCCCACGGGGACGGGCTCCATTCCCGCGTCCAGGACGTACGCCTCCACGTTGGCCAGCGGCCGGCCGATGGACGGTGCCCGCGTGTCCGGCTCGCACGCCGTGAGGGTGGCCACCACCGTGCCCTCGGTGGGGCCGTAGGTGTTGAGGAAGCGCCGGCCCGGACTCCAGCGCACGACGAGGTCCGCCGAGCACGCCTCTCCGCCGGAGATGACGGTGCGCAGCGCCGGCAACCCCGAGGCCTCCGTGACGGCCAGGGCCGCGGGCGTGAGGCTCACCGCGGTGATGGCCTGCTCGCGCAGGAACGTGTGCAGCGGCTCGCCCGGCATCAGCCGCTCCAGCGGCGCCAGGTACAGCGTGCCGCCCGCGCACAGCGTGGTGAAGATCTCCTCCACGGAGATGTCGAAGCCCAGGTTCGCGAACTGCAGCATCCGCGTGCCGGGGCCCACCTCGTACGCACGCGCCTCGTGCGCCACCAGGTTGCACACGCCGCGGTGCTCCACCAGCACGCCCTTGGGCTGTCCCGTGGAGCCGGAGGTGTAGATGACGTACGCCGCGCCCCGCGCGGTGGCGCCGCTGTCCACCGGCTCGACGCCCTCCGCGTCCAGTGCCTCCCGCTCCGCATCCAGCAGCAGCACACGCTCCGGCGGGCGGGGGAAGCGCGCCAGCAGCGGTTGCTGTGTCACCAGCACCCGGGCCCCACTGTCCTCCAGCATGAAGGCCAATCGCTCACGCGGCAGCGATGGGTCCAGCGGGAGGTATGCGCCGCCCGCGTGGAGGATGCCCACCAAACCCACCACCAGTTCCAGCGAGCGCTCCACGCACAGGCCGACGATGGACTCGGTGCCCACGCCCTCGCGCCGCAGCCGGCGTGCCAGCCCCCAGGCCCGGGACTCCAGCTCCGAGTACGTCAGCCGCTGCCCATCCACCACGGCCGCCACGGCATCCGGCGCGCGCCGGGCCTGCTCGCGGATGAGCGCGTCCACGGTGGTGCCGTCGGGGAAGTCCGCCCGAGGTCCGCTCCACTCCACCAACAGCCGGTGCCGCTCGTCCGCGCCGAGCAGCGACACCCGCGACAGCCGCGCCTCCGGCCGCGCCACCATGGCGGCGATGGCGTGGTGCAGGTGCTTCAGCAGGCGCTCGGCGGTGGCTGGCTCGAACAGCTCGGCGTCGTACTCCAGCGCGCCCCGGAAGCCCTCCGGCTCCTCGGTGAAGGCGAGCGTCAGGTCGAACTTCGCCGCCTGCTCCCCCACCTCCACGGTGCGCACCGTCAGCCCGGGCAGTGCCAGCTCCGTCCGCCCCAGGTTCTGCATCAGGAACATGATGCGGAAGAGCTGCCCCCGCCCGCCCTGCGCCGGCTGGAGGTGCTCGAAGGGGACGTGCTGGTGGGCGAACGCGTCCAGCGCGCCCTGCCGGACGCGGCCCAGCAGCTCGCGCACCGTGGGGTCTCCGGACAGCCGGGTGCGCACCAGCAGGGTGTTGAGGAAGAAGCCCACCAGGCCCTCCACCTCGGCGCTCTCTCGGCCGGCGGTGGGGGAGCCCACGACGATGTCGTCCTGCCCGGAGTACCGGCCGAGCACGAGCTGGAAGGCGGCCAGCAGCGCCATGAAGGGCGTCGCGCCCTCCCGGCGGCACAGCTCCGCCAACGCCTGGGACAGCTCGCGCGGCAGCCTCAGCTCCGCATGGCCTCCCATGTGCCGGGAGTGCCGGGGCCGGGGAAAGTCGGTGGGCAGCTCCAGCTCGGACGCGCCGGCGAGCTGCTGCTTCCACCACTGGAGCTGCGTCTCCAGCGTCTCGCCCTGGAGCCACTCGCGCTGCCATGCCGCGTAGTCGCCGTACTGCATGGGAAGCTCTGGCAGGGGCGACGGCTGTCCCGCGCGGAAGGCCGGGTAGAGCACCCCCACCTCGCGCACCATCACGCCCACGGACCAGCCGTCGGAGATGATGTGGTGCATCGTCAGCACCAGCAGGTGCCGCGTGTCGCCCAGCTTCAGCAGGACGGCGCGCATCAGCGGGCCGGTGGCCAGGTCGAACGGACGCGCGCTCTCCTCGGCGGCCAGGCGGAGCGCACGGGCCTCGGCGTCTTCGCCACCGCTCACATCCACCACGGGCAGGGGCACGGGGGCTGGAGGGTGGATGACCTGGACCGGTGTGCCGCCCTCGTCGCGGAAGGTGGTGCGCAGCGCCTCGTGGCGGCGCACCAGCTCCGTGAGGGCGCGCTCCAGGGCGGTGACGTCCAGCGCCCCCTCCAGGCGCAGCGCCATGGGGATGTTGTAGGCGGACGTGCCGGGCTCGAGCTGTTCGAGGAACCACAGGCGCTGCTGGGCATATGACAGCGGCGGCGGCCCTTCACCCCTCGCCCTTCGCGCTGGCGCGGGGGGAGCGTTGCGCGCCGCCTTCTGCTGGAGCTGCTTCGCGAGCTGCGCGCGCTTCTCCGGGCTCAACGCCGCGATCTTCTTCTTGATGTCGCTCATGAAGGATTCACCCAGGCTGCTACGCGCCCACCACACCCCGGGCCTGCGCCGTGTCGGGGTTGACGAGCTGGCCGGACTCGATGCGCACCAGGCGATCCGCCAGGTGGAAGTAGCGGTCGTCGTGGCTGATGACGACCACGGCCTTCCCTCGGGCCTTCAGGTCCGGGAGGAGCTGTTTGTAGAAGACTTCCTTGAACTGGGGGTCCTGGTCCGCCGCCCACTCGTCGAAGAGGTAGACGGGGCGGTCCTCCAGGTAGGCCACCATCAGCGCCAGCCGCTTACGCTGTCCCTGGGAGAGGGCCACCGTCGACAGCGCGCCGGCCTCGTTCACCTGGACCTTCTTGTCCAGATGCAGCCGCTCCAGGTAGTCCCGGGCCTGCCGCAGCATCTCGGGCGAGGACAGCCCCAGCAGCCGCTCGAAGAGGAAGAAGTCGAAGAAGACGGCGGAGAAGAGCTGGCGGTAGTCGTCCAGTCCCTCGGAGGTGACGGACCTGCCGTCCACGCGGAGCTCCCCGGACTCCGCCGTGTAGAGCCCGCAGAGCACCTTGGCCAGCGTCGTCTTGCCGCTGCCGTTGCCGCCCACGAGGAAGAGCAGCTCCCCGCGCCGCAGCGACAGGTCGATGGGGCCGAGCGTGAACTGCTCCCCATCCCGCTCGTTGCGGTAGACGTGGGTGACTCCCACCAGCTCGAGCCGCTCGAAGGTCCGTGGTGGCTCGCGGGTGTCCTCCGGGAGCGCCGTTCCCGCCGTGCCCTGCTCGGTGGTCAGGCTCAGGCCCAGCTTTTCAATCTGGGCCAGGGCCACCTCGGCCCGGCGCACGCTGGGGAACAGGTTGGTGATGACGCTGAGGGGCTGCTGGAGGAACAGCACCACGAGCACCGCGCCGATGAGCTCGCCCTGCGAGAGGGTGGTGAAGCGAGGTCCCACCAGCAGCAGCAGGCCGATGGTGGCCGTGTAGAGGGACATGCCCCAGCTGCTCGCGATGGAGAAGAGGTCGTCGCTGCGCAGGAACAACCGGCGCACCTCGTGGGCGGACGGGGCCAGGTCCTGGTCGTAGAAGGCGCGGCGGCGGCTCCGGTTGAGCCGCAGCTCCTTGCCCCCGTTGAACATGGCGACGAAGTGCCGGAGCAGCGTGTGCGTCTGCTCTCGCGCCTCCTGTTGGTACCGGTTGGCGGCACCCGCCGGCAGCGCGTACGTGAGCTGCCCCACCACCAGCAGGCCCAGCACGGCCAGGAACAGCGGCCAGGACAGCCAGCCCAGGTAGAGGAGGCAGCTCAAGACGACGGCCCCGCCGATGAAGAGCTCCGGCAGCACCATCACTCCGGCGCTCAGGGTCTGGAGGTCCTGCATCAGCGAGCCCAGCATCCGGTGGGCTCCGGCCTCCTCCAGCTTCCGCTGCGACGTGGACAGCAGGTGCCGGCTGAGCCACAGGCGCAGCTCCAGCAGGATGCCCTGCTGGAGCCGGTTGAGGGCGAGCTGCGAGCCCATGCGCGTCAGCAGCCCCGCGACCGCCAGGCCCGCGAAGGGCAGGGCGATGCCCTCCAGGCTACCCTCGGTCCCCCGGGCCAGCACCTGGTTGATGAGAGCGACCAGCCACGTGCTGCACGCGCCGGACAGCAGCCCGAAGAGCACCGTGAGCAGGGCCAGCCTGGACGACTTGCGCAGCAGGACGAGGAGCAGCTTCATGAGGGATTCCCTGACGAGTCGAGCGCGTCGACCATCTGCTCCAGCTCGGAGGCATCCACGCTGTCCGCCAGGGCCTCCAGCAGGAGCAGCGTCATGCCCTCGACGGTGGGTTGTTCGAAGAGCCCACGCACGGGCAGCCGCACCTGGAAGGTGGAGTGCACGCGCGTGAGGAGCTGGGTGGCGAGCAGCGAGTGCCCGCCCAGCTCGAAGAAGCTGTCATGGACGCCCACGCGCTCCACGCGGAGGACCTCGGCCCAGAGGTCCGCCACCTGCTGCTCCAGCTCGTCTCGAGGCGCCACGTACTCGCGCCGGGAGACGGGCGCGTCGAGCGCCATCAGGGCCCGGCGGTCCAGCTTGCCGTTGGCGGTGAGGGGCAGGGCGTCCAGGCGCAGCAGCGCCGAGGGCACCATGTGGTCGGGAAGCCGCCGCTGGAGGTGCGCGCGCAGGGCGTCCATGTCCAGCCCGGCGTCCGCGGACACGTAGCCCAGCAGCCGCGCGTCACCCGGGGCGCCCTCGCGCACCAGGGCCGCGGCCTCGCGCACACCCGCGAAGGCCAGCAGGGCGGCCTCGACTTCGCCTGGCTCGATGCGGAAGCCGCGCAGCTTCACCTGGAAGTCGGCGCGGCCCAGGAAGTCCAGCGTGCCGTCCCGGCGCCAGCGCGCCAGGTCTCCGGTGCGGTACATGCGCCCGCCCGGAACGCCGGAGAAGGGGTCGGGCACGAAGCGCTCCGCGGTGAGCCCGGGGCGGCCCAGGTAGCCGCGCACCACGCCCTCGCCGGCGATGTACAGCTCCCCCGGCGCGCCGGGCACGGCGGGCTGGCCATGCGCGTCCAGCACGTACAGGCGGGTGTTGGCGATGGGCGAGCCGATGGAGACGGTGGCCGGCGGCTCCTCCTCGGTGACGGCGTGGGTGGAGGACCAGACGGTGGTCTCCGTCGGCCCGTACATGTTGGTGAGCGCCACGGCCGGCAGGGCCTCGCGGAGCTGCTTCGCCAGGGGCCCGGGCAGCGCCTCTCCGCCGATGAGCAGGTGGCGAAGCGTTCCGAGCGCGGAGACGGACTCGGGGGCCAGCACCAGGGTGCGCGCGAAGGAGGGCGTGCACTGCAGGTGGGTGATGGGATGGCGCCGCAGCACCTCGGGCAGGGGGAGCGCGGTGCCCGTGCGCGAGGCGGCCTGCTCGTCATGGAGCACGACGTGGAAGCCGCGTGCCAGCGTCCACAGCAATTCCAGGACGTGGATGTCGAAGGAGTTGCTGGTGACGGCCAGCCACGTGCCCGGAGAGCCGAGGCCGGGCAGTGCGTCCATGGCGCCGAAGAAGTTGGCGACGGTGCCGTGGGGGACCATGACGCCCTTGGGCTGGCCGGTGCTGCCGGACGTGTAGATGACGTAGGCCAGGCTCTCCGCGCGGGCGGGGCCGGGAGCGGAGGCGGGCTCGCCGTCCAGGGCCTCCTCGAGCGGAAGGACCTGGACTCCGTCCGTGGGCAGCAGGCCCGCGAGGTGCCGCTGGGTGACGAGCACGGCGGCGCCGGAGTCCCGGAGCATGTAGGCCAGGCGCTCCGCGGGGTAGCCCGGGTCCAGCGGGAGGTAGGCCCCTCCCGCGTGGAGGATGGCGAGCATGCCGGCGACCATGTCCGGGGAGCGCTGGACGCACAGCCCCACGGGCACGTCCGGGCGGACGCCCAGCGCCCGCAGGCGGGCCGACAGCCGCAGCACGCGCTGGAGGAGCTGCCGGTAGGTGAGGCGCTCGTCCCCGAAGGACAGGGCGGGCGCATCCGGAGTGCGAAGGGCCTGGGACTCGAACTGCTGGTGGATGCAGGCGGCGTCGTAGCCACGCGAGGTGGCGTTCCAGTCCACCAGCACCCGCCTGCGCTCTTCCTCCGACAGCAGGGACAGGGAGGCCAGGGGCTGCTCCGGCCGGGCCGTCACGGAGCGCAGCAACGTGTGCAGGTGGCTCAGCAGCCGGGCGGCGGTGCCGGCGTCGAAGAGGTCCGCGTTGTAGATGAGGGTGCCGAGGAGCCCATCCGGCTCCGGGTCGAAGTTCAGCAGCAGGTCGAACCGCGCCACCTCGGCGGACCCGCCGAACAGCCGGGCCGTCAGCCCGGGCAGCTCCAGGTCCCGCTGGGGCGTGTTCTGCAAGGCGAGCATCACCTGGAAGAGGGGCGTGCGGCTCAGGTCGCGCTCGGGCTTGAGCTCCTCGACGAGCTTCTCGAACGGCACGTCCTGGTGGGCGTAGGCCCCGAGCGCCTCCTCGCGCACGCGGGCGAGCAACGCCCGGAACGTGTCGGCGCCGGACAGCCGCGTACGCAGCACCAGCGTGTTGACGAAGAAGCCGATGAGCCCCTCCGTCTCCGCCCGGGTGCGGCCGGCGATGGGGGAGCCGACGCAGATGTCCTCCTGGCCGGAGTGGCGGGACAGCACCCATTGCCACGCGGCCAGCAGCACCATGAACGGTGTGGCACCCTCGCGCTGGCCCAGGGCTTCCAGGGCCTCGTGCAGCTCGCGGGACAGCCGCAGGCGCAGGGAGGCACCCCGGTGCGTCTGGACGGCCGGGCGCGGCCTGTCGGTGGGCAGCTCGAGCGCGTGCGGAGCCCCGGAGAGCTGGTTGCGCCAGTAGGAGAGCTGGGACTCCAGCGCCTCATCCTTCAGCCAACCGCGCTGCCAGACGGCGTAGTCGGCGTACTGGATGGGGAGCGGCGGAAGCTGGGGACGGGTGCCCGTGGCGAGCGCGGCGTACAACGAGCCCACCTCCCGGATGAGCACGCCGACGGACCAGGCGTCGGAGACGATGTGGTGCGTCGTCACCAGCAGCACGTGGTCCTCGGCGCCCAGGCGGAGCAGGGTGACCCGCATCAGCGGGCCGTGGCCCAGGTCGAAGGGGCGCAGGGCCTCGTCGCCGGCCAGGCGCAGGGCCTCGGCCTCGCGGCGCTCCTCGGGCAGGTCAGTCAGGTCCACCCGCGTCAGGGGAAGGGCCGTGGGGGGATGGATGACCTGGACGGCGCCCTCGGCGGTTCCCTGGAACGTGGTGCGCAGGGACTCGTGGCGGAGGACCAGCTCCTCGAAGGCGCGCTCCAGGGCCGGGACGTCCAGCGTGCCCTGGAAGCGCAGGGCCGCCGGCAGGTTGTACTGCGCGTCGCCCGGGATGAGCTGGTCCAGGAACCACAGACGCTGCTGCGCGAAGGACAGCGGCAGCGGACCGGTGCGCGGCACGGGGCTCGGCGCAGACCGCGCGAGGCTCCGCGTGGCCTGCTCCACGCGCGGGGCGAAGGCACCCAGGGTGGGGGCCTCGAAGAGCTCGCGGAGCGGAAGCTCCATTCCGAAGGCGTCGCGCAGGCGCGTGGTGAGCTGGGTGGCCAGCAGGGAGTGGCCGCCCAGCTCGAAGAAGTCGTCATGCACGCCCACGCGCGGGACGTGCAGCAACTCCGCCCAGAGCGCGGCGAGCCGCGCCTCCATGGGGGTGCGAGGCGCCACGTACTCGGGGGCCTGCTCCGTCCGCTCCGCGTCCGGCGAGGGCAGCGCCTTGCGGTCCACCTTCCCATTCGGCGTCAGGGGCAGCGCCTCCATCACGGAGATGGCGGCGGGCACCATGTGCTCCGGCAGCCGCTGCTTGAGGAACGCGCGCAGCGCCGCTGTGTCGAGCACGTCGCCCTCTTCGGCGACGACGTACGCCACCAGGCGCTTGTCGCCCGGCGCGTCCTCGCGCACCACGGCCACGGCCTCGCGCACGGACGGGTGCTGGGCCAGGGCGGTCTCGACTTCTCCCAGCTCGATGCGGAAGCCACGCAGCTTCACCTGGAGGTCGATGCGGCCCAGGTACTCCAGCGTGCCGTCCTCGAGCCAGCGCACGCGGTCTCCCGTGCGGTACAGGCGCGCACCCGGCACGTCACTGAACGGGTTCGGAACGAAGCGCTCCGCGGTGAGGTCCGCCTGGTGGCGGTAGCCACGCGCGAGGCCCACGCTGTCCACGCACAGCTCGCCGGGCACGCCCACCGGAAGCGGCCGCAGCGCGGCGTCCAGCACGTACACGCGCACGTTGGACCACGGCCTGCCGATGGTGAGCCGCTGCCCAGGCCGCATCGGCTCGGAGAGGGTGGCACAGACCGTGACTTCCGTGGGGCCGTAGGCGTTGAGCAGCCGCACCCGGTTGCCCCAGCGCTCCACCAGCTCCGGCGTGCACGCCTCGCCCGCGGAGATGAGCGTCTCCAGCGAGGGGAAGTCGTCCGGCGCGAGCTGAGCCAGCACGGAGGGCGTCAGCGTCACGGCGGTGATGGATTCCTCGCGCAGCAGTGAGCGCAGCGGCGCACCGGGCATCAGCCGCTCACGGGGGGCCAGCACCAGCGTCGCCCCCGCCAGCAGGGCGCCGAAGATCTCCGCGACCGAGGCATCGAAGCCGAACGCCGCGTACTGGAGCACGCGGCTGTCCGGCCGGAAGCCGTGGGCGCGCGCGGCGGTCAGCGCCGTGTTGCACAGGCCGCGGTGCTGCAAGAGCGTTCCCTTGGGCCGCCCCGTGCTTCCCGAGGTGTAGATGATGTACGCGAGGCTCTCCGCGAACACGCGCGCCTCGGGACGTGTCTCGGGCCAGGCCGCGAGCAGGTGCGCGTCCGCGTCGAGCAGCACGAGTTGCTCACCCCCGGACGGGAGCGTGTCGGCGATGGCCTCGGTGGTGACGAGCACCGGCGCCGCGCAGTCCCGCAGCATGTACGTGAGGCGCTCGACGGGGTAGCCCGGATCCATGGGCACCCAGGCACCACCGGCCTTGAGGATGCCGAGGATGGCCACGACCAGGTCCAGCGAGCGCTCCACACACAGCGCCACCGGGACTTCCTGCCGCACCCCCAGCGCGCGCAGGTGGTGCGCCAGCCGGTTGGCCTTCGCGTCGAGCTGCGCGTACGTGAGCGCCTGGCCTTCGAAACGCACGGCCATGGCGTCTGGTGTGCGGGCCGCCTGGGCCTCGAAGAGGTGGTGCGCGCACGACTCGCGCGGGAAGCCGTGCCCGGTGGCGTTCCACTCCACCAGCACCTGTCGCTGCTCGTCCTCGGAGAGCAGGGGCAGGGTGGACAGGCGGGACTCGGGCCGCGCGGCGGCGGCCTCCAGCACCGTGCCCAGGTGACGCACCATCCGGTCGATGGTGTCCGCCGTGAACAGGTCCGTGCGGTACTCGCACTCGCACTCCAGTCCCCGGGCCGTCTCCGTCACGGAGAGGGTGAGGTCCAGGCGCGACGTGCCCGCGGCCACGGCTTCCGTGCGCAGGGTGAGCCCCGGCATCTCCAGCCGGCTTCCGGGCTGGTTCTGCAGGACCAGCTTCACCTGGAAGAGGGGCGCGTGCCCCTGGTCACGCTCGGGGTTGAGCGCCTTGACCAGCTCCTCGAAGGGAAGGTCCTGGTGCGCGTAGGCGCCGAGCGTGGTCCGCCGCACGCTCGCCAGCAGCTCGCGGAACGTCGGGTCGCCCTCCAGCCGCGCGCGCAGGGCGAGCTGGTTGATGAAGAAGCCGATGAGGCCCTCCGTTTCCGCGCGATTGCGGTTGGCGATGTCCGTACCGACGACGAAGTCCTCCTGCCCGGAGTAGCGCGAGAGGACGGCCTCGAAGCCCGCCAGCAGCGCCATGAAGAGCGTGGTGCCCTCGCGCCGGCTCAGCGCTTGAAGTGAGTCGGCGAGCGAGCGTGGCAACACGCGGGTGTGGGAAGCGCCGCGGAAGCCCTGCGTGGCCGGGCGTGGGAAGTCCGTGGGCAGCTCCAGCAGTGGAGGCGCCCCGGCGAGGTGCTCGCGCCACCAGGAGAGCTGGGACTCCAGCGCGTCACCCTGGAGCCAGCCTCGCTGCCACGCCGCGTAGTCCGCGTACTGCACGGGCAGCTCGGGCAGCGGAGAGGCACGGCCTTCACGGAAGGCCGCGTAGAGCGCCGCGGATTCGCGCACCAGCACGTCCATGGACCAGCCGTCGGAGACGACGTGGTGCAGCACCAGCACCAGCAGGTGCCGGGTGTCGCCGAGCCGCAGCAGGGTGGCCCGCAGCAGAGGCCCCCGGGTGAGGTCGAACGGACGCCGCGCTTCCTCCCGCGCCAGGCGCCGGGCCTCGTCCTCGCGCGAAGCCTCGGGCAGGGAGGACAGGTCCACCACCGGCAGGGACAGGTGCGGGGGCGGGTGGATGACCTGGACCGGGCCGTCCGCGAAGGTCGTGCGCAGCACCTCGTGGCGGCGGACCAGCTCCGTCAGGCTCCGCTCCAGCGCGCCGACGTCCAGCGCTCCGTCCAGCCAGAGCACGGAGGGCATGTTGTAGAAGGGGCTGCCCGGCTCCAGCCTGTCGAGGAACCACAGGCGCTGCTGCGCGAAGGACAGCGGCAGCGGGCCGGTGCGAGGCACGGGCACCAGCGGCGGCGCCAGCGCGGTGGTCCCGGAATCGCGTGCCAGGGCGTCCACACGGGCGGCGAGCCCCGCCACCGTGGGCGACTCGAACAGCTCGCGCAGCGGCAGGTCCACGCCCGCGATGCTTCGCACGCGAGAGGCCACCCGAGTGGCCAGCAGCGAGTGGCCGCCCAGGTCGAAGAAGCTGTCGGTGGCACCCACGCGCTCCACGCCGAGCACCTGGGCGAAGAGGCTCGCGACCTGTTCCTCCGTCGGGGTGCGCGGAGCCACGTACGCTCCGGCCGGCGCCATCAGCGCCTCGGGAGCAGGCAGGGCCTTGCGGTCCACCTTGGCGTTCGCGGTCAGCGGGAAGGCGTCCAGCAGGACGATGGCCGAGGGGACCATGTACTCGGGCAGCCGCTGTGCGAGGAAGGCGCGCAGGGTGGTGGACAGCGCGGTGGTCTCGGCGGCCTCCGAATCAGCCGTGGTGCCTGGGGTGGGCGCGGCGCTGGACGCGGAGCGCATCGCCGCTGAAGCGGCGCCTGGCCCGGTGCTCGCGGCACCATCGGACGCGGAGGCAGCCCGGGGAGCCGGCGCCGCGCTGGAGCCGGTGCCAGCCGGAGTGGCCACGACATAACCAACGAGGCGCTTGCCGCCGGGCGAGTCCTCACGGGCGAGCACCACGGCCTCGCGCACCGCGGGGTGCTGGAGGAGGGCGGCTTCGACTTCGGCCAGCTCGATGCGGTAGCCGCGCACCTTCACCTGCGCATCCGCGCGGCCGAGGAACTCCAGCACGCCATCGTCGCGCCAGCGGGCGAGGTCGCCGGTGCGGTAGAGGCGGGCGCCGGGGACGCCGGAGCAGGCGTCTGGGACGAAGCGCTCGGCGGTGAGGGCGGGTTGCTCCACGTAGCCACGGGCCACGCCGTCGCCGCCAATGAACAGCTCTCCCGGGGCACCCACGGGCACCGGCTGGCCGGAGGCGTCCAGCACGTACACCCGGGTGTTGCCGATGGGCCGGCCAATGGGGACGGAGGTGCCCACGTGGGCGGCGTCCGTCATCCGGTGGCACGAAGCGAACAGGGTGGTCTCGGTGGGGCCGTAGCAGGCCGTCACCGGAATGGACATTCCTTCCACCACCCGGCGCACATGGGGCGCGCTCACCACGTCACCGCCGGTGAGGAGCTGGCGCACGTGACGCAAGGCCTCGGGGCGCGAGTCCACCACCTGGGTGAACAGGCCCGCCGTGAGGTGCAGCGTGGTGACACCGTGCTTCACCAGCACGGCCTCCAGCTCCTTCAGGTCCGAAGGCGAGTGCGGAGGGAAGACAACGAGCCGGGCGCCGTGGAGCAGCGGCCCCCACAGCTCCAGGGTGGAAGCGTCGAAGGAGACGGGCGCGATGAGGAGGAACGTCTCGTC
>NZ_JAIQDG010000070.1 GCF_020037125.1 Myxococcus sp. RHSTA-1-4 | reverse complement strand
GAGGCGGTGGAAAAGCCCCTGCCCTCCATCGAGGCGCCCGAGGCCCTCGTGCGCGGCTGGGCGGACAGGCCACCGCCCAGCGGTTTCGGCCCGGTGGCGCGGCACTGGCAACCGCGCCTGGGCTGGGCGGGGACGTATGACGCGGCCTGGGTGGAGAAGCGCGCCCCACTCTGGCCTCGGGACTTCGACGAGCGCTTCTTCCACGCCGCTCCCGAGGGCCTGCGGGCTTCGACTCACCTGCGCGGCGGAGAGCCGGTGGTACTGGAGGGCGTCTCTCCCGACGGGCCCCTGGCCTTCACCCTCCCCACGCACAGGCTGCTGGCCCGCTGCACCTTCGCCGGACGGAGGGAGAGGCGGCGCATGGTGCTGGACACGGTGCTGCTGGAGCCAGAGGAGCGCCGGCTCGTCCTCACCTGGCGGGCGACGTTTCCGGCGCACCGGCAGCTGGCCACGCATGAGGTGAGTACCGTGCGGCTCTTGCTGCCCGGGGAGGACGCGCCATGAGTGGAGCGCGGGTGGTGGGACTGGGCCTCTGCACGCCCGTGGGCACCTCGGCGCACATGACGCTGGCGTCGCTGCGCGCCGGCCTCGTGCGCTTCACCCTGACGGAGGTGCTGGACGAGGTAGCAGAGCCCATGCGGGCCTCGCGGTTGAGTCTCCTCGACGACTCCCTCACTCGCACCGAGCGCATGACGGCGCTGGCCCGGCAGGCCCTCGCCGGGGTGCGGCCACTGCTGGAGTCCCTGCCTCCAGGGCGAGTGCCGCTGTACCTCGGATTGCCCGAGGCGGGGCTGGGCGCCCAAGTGGAGCAAGAGGCGCTGGTGGCGGCGCTGCTGGCCGAGACGGAGGGACGGCTGGAAGTCGTGCAGGTGCACGAGGCTGGGCGGGCCTCCTTCTTCGAAGCCCTGGCCACGGCTCAGAAGGACCTGCACTCCGGCCGGGCTGGGGCGCTGGCCCTGGTAGGCGCGGTGGACTCTCTCCGATACTGCTTCCTTGAAGGCGCTGGTGGGCGCGCGGCTGCACCTGGGGCGCCGGAATCCGGACGGGAGGATTCCGGGCGAGGCGGCGGGCTTCGTCGCACTGGCGCGGCCGGGCGCCCCCAAGTCCCTCAAGCTGGAGGCCACGGGCGTCCTGCTGGGCACGGCCCTCGCCGTGGAGCCGAAGCCCTTCTCACAGCGCGGCCCCAGCCTGGCCGATGGGCTGACGGAAGTCCTCCATGCCCTGCGGCGAAACGCGGTGACGGGCTCGCGGCGCGTGGACGCCGTCCTGGCCTGTCAGCCTGGAGACTCCTTCTGGGGCACCGAATTCTCCCGCGCCTACCTGCGCAACGTTTCCCTCATGCCCGAGCCCCTACGCGTGCACGTCGCGGGTGAAGGACTGGGGGACGCCGGGGCCGGCGCGGGCCCCGTCATGCTGGGCGTGGCCCTGCACCAGGCGCGCTGGCGGCAGGCCAGCGCACGCAGGACGCTCGTCTATGGCAGTGCCGACGGTGGGCGCATTGGTGCCTGCGTCGTGGAGATGATTCCGCAGTAATGAGGAGGAACCATGAGCAAGGTCTTCGCCAACGGCCGCTCCATCCTGCACAAGGGCAGCGGTAACACGCACACCTCGGCCGCGCCGGACGTCTGCAAGGTGCCGACACCGGGAGGGCCGGTGCCCACGCCCTTCGTCAATTCGGCCCAGGACTCCATGCTCACCAAGGGCAGCAAGAGCGTCACCATCAATGGACACCCGGTGGCGCTGACCGACTCCGAGTTGAGCATCAGCTCCGGCGATGAGCCGGGAACGGCGGGCGGCCTCATCTCCTCCAAGTTCAAGGGGAAGATGGCCTGGGGCAGCGGCAGCGTGGACGTGAAGATTGAGGGGAAGGGCGTCGTGCGCTTCCTCGACGTCACCCTCCACAACGGCAACTCGTTCAACACCACGTTCATGTCGAATGGGCAGAATGGGACGGGATTCGCCTACGGGGACGACTTCGAAGGGGCGTGCATCATCTGTCAGAAGGACCCGGACAGCCACGCGGTGCCGGAGCATCCAGAAGAGAGCTTCGACATCGCCAACAAGATTCTCAACGACCTCAAGGCGCGCGAGGCCGAATGGGCCAAGGTCAACCAGGATGTTGTAACGAAGGAAGCCGAACTCAAGCGCCTTCTTGAGGGTCCAAATCCACCACCCAGGCAGACGACCCTGGATGCGCGGATGGCGCAAATCCAGTTGCTTAAGGAGAAGCGCAGGGGGCTTGAGAATCATCGTCGCGAGAAGTCAAGTGGGTACATGTTTGGGGTCATGGTGTGCCGCAATGGTAAGAAATTCGCCGCAGTATCGGGTGGCGAGTTACCTGTCGGGTTCAAGGCCATCGCCGAGGCTTATGGTTGCACAGTTATTGGGGAAGCCGCCACGCTGGAGGACTTCATGGCCATCAACCCGAGGTGCGCCGTAGGAGACGCCAATGCCATCGACAAGATGGCCAAGCAGTGGGACACCACGGAGAACAACGTCATCCGAGGTGAGGATGGATACAGTAACCTCCCTGGAACCTGCGCGGGCGCTAAACTCATCGGCAAGAGCGGTCACGTCGCGAACTCGATGACCGAGATGTATTTCTCATTCCCTCGAGCAAAGAAATTGAGCTTCGAGGTGTTCTATCGCGGCCCCGTCAACTACTCTCCGTCTAGGGGTAAGGTTGAGGGGGCTGATGGCAAGGGGCCGGGGGCTTGGAAGCCTCCAAGCGCCGCCGCTATCAATGAGGGAAAGGGCGGCGAGTCTGTCGAGGAGCGTGTCAACATGCGACGCAGGTCGGAGAAAACGGTGCTTTCCTGCCAGTCGTGTCAGGACACGCTTTTCATGGCCCGGTGTGACATCGAGGCGCAGACGTGCGGATGACCTGGTCAAAGCTTCTCGAGGCTCCCCCTCCCTTGTCGATGACGGGCTTGCTCGCGTTCATGGAGCGATGGAAACCCGGCAGCACTCAGGGTTTCGAACCGGCCACGGCCGACCAGATTGCTGCCCTGGCCAAGCCACATGGAGGGCTCGACACACTGCCTCGCGTGTATCGCGAGTTCCTAGAGAGCATGGGCGCAGCAACCGGCGGCTTGCGGTTGATGTGGGGTACGACCTCAATCTCGGTGTTGCTCGAGGATCTTGAGGATCCTCAACGGGAGCGGCCCGACTCTCGCCGCTACCTCAAGTTCGCCATCGGCGAGGACGACTACAACGGTCGCCACCCGGACGACTTCTTCGAACTCTCCCGTCCGACATCCGACGGACGTGACGCGGCGCTCCTCCGCATTCACGAAGAGGACCTGGTGAGCGGCAAGGCTGCAGCTGCGCAGCCCTTCCCGACCTTCTCCGACTTGCTACGCTCGGTAATTGTAGCCCGAGTCAGCTTGGAGGCCGTTCCTCGGAAGCAAACGCAGTACTACAACCTTGGGCCGAATCGCGAGGCGCCGGCCAAGGCCTACGAGTTCTTCACACGTTTGGGATTCTCGCTCACCGAGCTTGGGGCCTCGTCGGCGGTCATTCCTCTCGAGCACCCGGAACGTGGCGCAATCGCTCTTATCAGGGCGCCTTCGACATTGCTCCCAAGAGCGGGTGTTGAGGTCCGTGCGCGTGACAAGACCCAGCAAGCGCTCCTCAATGAAGTAATCGAGGACCACAAGCAGGAGTTGAGCGGTGGTTGACGAGAGTCGCCGTTCACAATGTCTGTGGAGACTACCGGGGACAATGCGTCCCTCGATGGGGCCCTGGGCTCCGGCCGGCGCGCGGCGGAGGCGGTGCTGCTGGATTTGGGGCGCTGCGGCCGCGCTCAGCGCTCCTTCCACGCGCGCTCGTCCGCGAGCCAGTCGTTGAGGAGCGACGCGTCGTTCTCCTCGGCCCACTTCACCAGCGGCGCGAGCTGCTTCGCTGAATAGACCTCCGCGAGGCGCAGCACCACGCTCACCTGTTCGACGGTGTGCTCGAGGTCGATGGACTCGAGGAACTTCAGGTACAGCTCGAGCTGTCCCAGGTCCTGGCGTACGAGCCATTCCACGGCGGCGCTCCCGGTCTCGAGCTCTTCGTGCGTCGCGAGCCCGCCCTCGAGCGCGTCGGTGTTCTCCCGGTTGAAGGCGATGAGCGCGCGTACGAAGGCCTCGGTGGGGGCGGTCTCCGCGCGGCCCAGCGCGTCGAACACCCCACGCTCGTCGAGTACCTCTCCGGCGGCGGTCCTCACCCCGACGCCGAACCATGGGTCGCTGTCTTCCAGTTGCTCGTCGCGAAGCACGGACTGCTTGCCCGTCAGCTTCAGCACCGACGTCCATACGTCGATGGCGCGAGTCAGCTCGCCCGGAGAGGTGTCCTTCACGCCGACCAGCACGAGCAGGGGCTCGAAGTAGCCGGTGTTCGTGCGCGCCAGGGTGAATGAGGGAGTCGTCATGGTGGCGCCTCCGTATCGTGAAGCGGCTCGGTCGTACAGAGAGGAGGCGCGGGTATGATGCCGGGTTCATGTCCCAGCTCACCCTCAAGCTTCGCGACCTGAATCCCGCCATGGTGTTGGCCTGGCGCCGGGCGTTCCTCCACTGTGAAGGCGTAGAGGTCTCCGGCGGCGACATCTTCGAGGAACGCGCGGATGCCATCGTCAGCCCGGCCAACAGCTTCGGCTACATGGATGGCGGCATCGACCTGGTCTACAGCCAGTTCTTCGGCTGGGACCTCCAGGCGCGGCTGCGGGAGCTGCTCCGGAAGGAGCACCACGGTGAGTTGCCCGTGGGCTCGGCGGTCATCATCGAGACGCGCCACGCGGAGATACCCTGGCTGGTGAGTGCTCCCACGATGCGCATCCCCATGGCGGTGCCCGACACGGTGAATGCCTGGCTCGCCTTCCGGGCCACGCTGCGGGCCGTGCTGGCGCACAACGCGGCGAACCCGGCCAGGCCCATCCGCAGCCTCCTCTGCCCCGGGTTGTGCACGGCCGTGGGGAAGATGCCTCCCGAGCGTGCCGCGCGGCAGATGCGTCACGCGTGGAACGTCGTCGTCCTGGGGGAGCCCTGGCCTCCGCCGACGCCAGGACAGACGCTCCAGTCCCACTTCGACCTCATCGGTTGAGCCGCCAAAGCACGGGCCCGTCCCTCCGCTTCACGTAGAGGGGCGGGCTCGCGCGTCTGCTCACGGAGCCGGAGTGGCGGCATGCCCCGGCGGGGGCGTGGCCGGGTGGCCCGGCGGCATGGGCACCACGCGCGCCATGCCCAGGAACGAGCCCGGCTCGCGGCCCTCTCCGGCCGCCGCCGACAGCTTCAGCGAGAGGATGGAGCGCCCCCGGAGGGACACCTCGCGCTGCTCCACCAGCTCGCGCACGGCCACGTCCACCGAGCCCACCAGCTCGCTGCCGCGCGGGCCGTCCGCGTACACCTGGAAGGTGACGCGCTGCTCGTCGAACGCGTTGGACAGGGTGACGAACTCGGAGTCGAAGCCGGTGTAGATGCCGCCGCGGGCCGGCGTCGTCAGGTGCAGGCCGTCCGGGAGCACGGCCTCCACGCGGAGCCGGGGCCGGTTCTCGTCGGGAATGGCCATGGCCATCTCCAGCACCACGTCCGACAGGCCCCGGCGCTCGGCCATCTGCGTCAGCCGGTGGGCGAGCCGGCTGAACAGCGGGCTGGCCACACCGACCCAGGTATTGCCGTCCGGCCGGGTGGGCGACACCATCACCGAGCGCACGGCGATGCGGTACGGCCGGAGCTGCACGCGGTCGAGCTGCTGCGACGCATGGCCGTCATCCTGGCCGGTGTTCACGGCGCCCCGGTAGGCGTTCGCGGCCCCATTCCAGTCGCGATTCGACAGCTGCCGCTCGGCCTGGAGCATGTGGGTGACGTACTGCTCCAACGGGGCCGCACGCCCACCCTGCTTCATGTTCAGCGCCGCGCGATAGCGGTCCTGCGCGAGCGTCCAGTCGTGCCTCGCCCGGGCGGCGTCCCCCTCCTGCGCCAGCCGCTCGTACTCCGCGGTGACGAACTTCTCGTGCTCGGCCGCGATGCCCTGGGCCCAGCCGGCCTGCGAGGCGTCCAGGCTCGCGACGAGCTGCGCCAGCTCGTGGGCCGCGATGATGTTGCGCTCCTTCCGGAAGCCGTCCGCCCGGACGCGCCCGGTGGTGACGATGAGGCGCCGCACCTCCTCGGCCCGGCTCCGGACCTCGGGGGCCTGGGAGAGCTGCGTGGCGCGTCCCATCAGGTCGGCGGCCTCCGCGAACTGCCCGCGCTGCGCCTGCTCGGTCGCGAGCTGGAGCTGCCGCAGCGCCACCTGGGTCGCGGCGTGCGCGCGGAAGGAGGCAATCTCGGCGTTGCCTCCGTCGACGGAGAGCGCGAAGTCCGACTCCGCGAGCGCGCAGTCCCAGTCCTCCACCTGCGCGCAGGCCTGCGCGCGGTTCCGCGCGTCCTGGAGCGCCTGCCCACGGGCCTCGTCGTACTTCGTCTTCAGCTCCGGACTGTCCGGGTCGTTCGCCAGCGCCTGGCGGTATGCCGAGTACGCGCCCTTCCAGTCACCCACCGCGGCGGCGCGGTCTCCCGCCTTCTCGTGACCCGCGCACGCGGCCAGCACGACGGCCGCCATCAGTCCAAGCACCACTCGCTTCATGTCGGGGAGCTCCATTTCCAGATGGCCTGGAGGATATCCGATGCCTGAGCGGGCGGCTGGGCCTCGCCGGAACTGAGTCGGCGGATACCCAGCGCGGTCCGCACGGAGACCGCCGCCGGGCGCACGGGCCAGGGCCTCTCCGCCGCCTCGCGTCGAGGACCGGACCGCGCATCACGTTCGCGCGGCGCGCTGTCCACCTGGGAGCGCAGGGGCCGCGTGGATGTGAAGGGCGGCCTCCTCGCGCCCTCGCCAGTCGCGGGTGGGGTTGTCAGATTCGAAGTGGGGGTCGACATGGAGCAGCCCGAGCGGCGAGAGGTCCTGGAGCAGCGAATCCGTGAGCTCTGCGAGCAGGGGGACGTGGGGCGCGCCGTGGAGGTGGCCCTGTCCGGCTACGGGGCGGAGCTCATGCGGTTGCTGGCCTCCCTCCTGCGGGACACGGAGCGGGCCCGGGAGGCCTACGCCATCTTCAGCGAGGCGCTGCTGATGGACCTGCCCGCCTTCCGCTGGGAGAGCTCCTTCCGGACGTGGGCCCACCGCGTGGCGCGCAACGTCGCCTACCGGCTCGCCGCCGCACCCGCCGGGCGCGAGGTGCCGGTGAGCCATGGCGCCTTCTCCCAGCAGCCCCAGCACGAGTGGTCCCGCACGCAGCCCTGGCTCCGCACCGACGTGAAGGAGCGCATCCGGGCCCTGCGCTCGCGCCTGGAGCCTCGCGAGCAGGTCCTCCTGGAGCTGAGAATCGACCGGCGGATGTCCTGGACGGACGTGGCGCGGCAGCTCTCGGAGCCGGACGAGCCGGCGACGCCCGAGGCCCTCGCCCGCCGGGCGGCCGTGCTCCGCCAGCAGTTCCAGCGCATCAAGGCCCGGCTCCGCGTGCTCGCGCGCGAGGCCGAGCTGCTCTCCCGTGAGTCCTCCACCTCCGCCTGAGCCGCGTTCACATCCGGCGCGGCGTTGCCCTCTTTCTCCACGGTGAGCCATCCGAGGAGACGAGGGGGAATGAAGGAAGATTCGACGGCGGGAGCGGGGCTGCCTCCCAACCTGCGGCCCTTCGCGCGGAGCACGCGCTTCCGGTTGCTGGGACGCATGGGGGAGGGCGGGATGGGCACCGTCTACCGCGTGCATGACCGCGAGCTGCGGCGCGACGTGGCGCTCAAGGTGATGCGGCAGGCGGGACCGTCCTCGCTCCATGCCCTCAAGCGGGAGTTCCGCTCCCGCGCCGGGCTCAGCCACCCCAACCTCGTCCAGCTCCATGACCTCATCGTCGGCGAGGACTTCTGCTGCTTCAGCATGGAGCTGGTGGACGGGGTGGACTTCCTGCGCTGGGTCCGCCCGGAGCTCCCTCCGTCCAGGAGGGCGGCGATGCGCCCCAGGCCGCGCGAGGCGGGCGCCGTGCCGCCGGGGCTCTCCCCCCTGACGCCCGAGGCCGCCGCGCGCCTGCGTGCCGGGCTGGCGCAGCTCGTCCGCGGCCTGCGCGCGCTCCATGCGTCCGGGCTCGTCCATCGCGACATCAAGCCCTCCAACGTGCTCGTCTCGCCCGAGGGGCGCGTCGTCATCGTCGACTTCGGGCTGGCCACGGAGCTCCAGGAGCGGCTCCCCTTGAGGGACGGCTCCGCCGCCGGGACGCTGCCGTACATGGCCCCCGAGCAGCTCCGGGGCGGGCCGCTCACCCCGGCCTCCGACCTGTATGCCGTGGGGCTCGTGCTGTACGAGGCGCTCACCGGCTACCGTCCCTTCCGGGACGAGACGGCCTACTTCCTGACGGGGGATGCGGAGCTGCTCCTCCAGCGCAGGCGCGCCGAGCCACCGCCCGACCCGAGGACGCTCGTCCCCGGCGCGCCGGACGACCTGGCCGAGCTGGCGATGGCGCTGCTGTCCCTCACGCCCGGGGAGCGGCCGGATGCGGACGCCCTGCTGGCCCGGCTGCTGCCGACGGGGGCCGCAGGGGACAACGGCCCGTGGCGCGACGAGCCGCTCTTCGTGCCCCCGAAGTCGTCCTTCGTGGGCCGGGCCGCCGAGCTGGCGGTCCTGGATGATGCGCTCCGGCGCGTCACGCGGCGGGGCCAGCAGCTCACCGTCCACGTCCACGGCCCCTCCGGCATCGGCAAGTCCACGCTGGTGCGCGAGTTCCTCCGGCGGCAGGGCGAGCTGCTCGTCCTCCGGGGCCGCTGCCATCCGCGGGAGGTGGTGGCCTATCCGTCGCTGGACCCCATCATCGACGCGCTGGCCGCGCACCTCTCCACGCTCCGGGGGGAGGATGTGGCGCCGCTCGTCCCGGAGCAGGCGCACGCGCTCGTGCGCCTGTTCCCCGTGCTGGGCCGGGTGTCCGCGCTCCACGGCGCCCCGGTTCCTACCGCGCTGCCGGCGGATGTCGAGCTGCGCAGGCTGGGCATCGAGGCCCTCCGCGAGCTGCTCACCCGTCTCGCGTACCGGGGCCCGCTGGTGGTGTGGATTGACGACGCGCACTGGGGGGACACCGACTCGGCGCGGCTCCTGGAGCAGCTCCTGAGAGACCCGGAGCCGCCCGCGCTCCTCCTCGTGCTCACCTACCGGAGCGGAGATGGCGGCTGCTCACGCCCGGGCAGCGGGCTGAACACGCCCCCGGCGCGCGTCCGGATGCTTCCCCTGGGGCCGCTCGCCGCGGGAGAGGTGCGGGTGCTCGCGCGGCAGTTGCTGGAGGGCACGCGCGTGAGCGCGGACGTGATGCGCTCGCTCGCCACGCAGACCGGCGGCTGCCCGTTCGTGGTGGGCGAGGCGGCCCGGTACCTCGCGTCCCTCGCCAGCCAGGGCGAGGCCATGGACGTCGGGACGCCCCTGGACATCCACCGGCTGCTGTCCGAGCGCCTGCGCGCGCTTCCTCCCGTGCAGCGCACGCTGGTGGAGCTGGCCGCGGTGGCGGGGGTGCCCGTTCCCCGCGACGTGCTGCTGGACGCGGCCGGTCTGGACCCGGGAGGCCGGCCCCTGGTCTCCGAGCTGTGTGATGCGTCGCTGCTCCGGCTCACGTGCGGGGAGCGTGCGGAGACCGTGACCCCGTACCACGACTGCACGCGCGAGGCGGCGCTCGCCGGGCTCAGGGACGGGGCTCGCGCGCGGCGGCACCGGGGACTCGCCGAGGCGCTGGAGCGCGCCGGCTCGGAGAACCTGGAGCTGCTGGTGGCCCAGTGGCTGGGCGCGGGCGAGCGGAAGCGCGCGGGGGGCTACGCGGTGCGCGCGGCCGGCCGCGCCGCCCACGCACTGGCCTTCGACCACGCCGCGCGGCTCTATGAGCAGGGCCTCGCGTTGCTGGGAGACAGCGCGGACCGGCCGGGGCTGCTGGAGCGGCTGGGCGACGTGCTCGCCAACCTGGGCCGCCGGGTGGACGCGGCGGCGCGCTACCTGGAGGCGGCGGAGGCGCTCGGCGGCGCGGAGGCCGGGAGGGTGCGCACCCTGCGTCGCCGCGCCGCGGAGCAGTCCATCCAGTGCGGCAGGGTGGAGGAGGGCTGGCGGTTGTTGCGCGCGGTGCTGGAGGAGGAGGGCGTTCCCGTGCCTCGCACCCGGCGGCAGGCGCTGGTGTCCGCCGCCTGGTACCGGCTCCGCTTCCTCAAGTCGCACCGGGAGCCGGAGCCCCGCGCGCGCAGCCAGGTGCCTCCCGAGGAGCGGCCGAGGCTGGAGGCGCTGTGGACCGCGGCCACCAGCTTCGCGCAGGTGGACGCCGTGCTCGCGGACGCGTTCCGCATGAGGTACCTGCGGCGTGTCCTGGAGGTGGGGGAGGCATCCTCCGTGTGCCGGGCGCTCGCCTTCGAGGCCGCCATGGAAGCGCACCTCAAGGGCGGCTGGATGGACAGGCATTGCCTGAAGCTGCTCGGCCAGGTGGAGCGGCTGGCCCGCTGGACGGCGGATGCGCGCGACGAGGGCTGGTCGCTGCTGGCCCAGGCCTCCCGGGCCTTCACCCACGGCCAGTGGCGCGAGACGGTGCGGGTGTGCGAGCGCGGTGAGGCCGTCCTGCGGCGGCGCTGTACCGGCGTCGTCTGGGAGCTGGACATGCTCGCTGCCCACCACCATGGCGCGCTGGCCATGCGCGGCGAGCTGCGGCGGCTCGGCGAGCGGCTGGAGCGGTTCCTCGAGGACTCCACGCAGCGCGGGGACATCTTCGGAATCATCGAGAGCTGCCTGGGGGACTGCCTCCTGCCCTGGCTCACGCGCGGCCAGGGCCCCCGCGCGTGGCGGCTCGCGGAGCGGGCGCTGGAGTCACTGGCGCGGGGCTCCGCGGGCGGGGAGGACTGGAATGACGCCACCCGCGTGGCGCACGCCCAGCGCGCGAGCTACTGCCTGCTGCTGGCCCACGTCCACACGGCGCTGTACGAGGGCCGTCCGTGGAGGGCGTGGCGGGAGGTGCAGGCCCGGTGGGCCGGCCTGTACCGCGCCACCCCGTCACTGCGCTTCTACGACGCGCATGTCCGGCACGCCCGGGCGCGCGCGGCGCTGGCCGCGGCGGAGCAGCTCGAGGAGCGTCAGCCGCCCCCCGTGGGAGTCGAGGCACGCTGGACGCGGCGGGCGTTGCTGGCGGATGCGCGCGCCCAGGCCCGGCGCATTGGCCGGGAGCACCTGCCGATGGCGGCGCCCCTCTCCGCGCTGGTGCGCGCGGGCGTGGCCCGGCTGGAGGGAGATGGGGACACGGCGCGGACGCTGCTCGCCCAGGCCCTGGTGGGCTTCAGTCGGGCGGACATGGCGCTCCATCGGGAGGTCACCCGGTATGCGCTGGGCGAGCTGACGGATGGGCCCGATGGCGTGGCGCACCTGGAACTGGCGGCGGCGTGGATGGAGGACCAGGGCGTCGTGGACATGCAGGCACTGGTGGCCACGCTGGCGCCCGGCCTGGGCGTCCGCCCGGGCTGAGGGGACTACAGGTCCGGCACCAGTCCCGGCTAGGCTCCGGGGCGCCTCCTTCCGGACCTTTCATCATGAGCGACTCCCCGCCGCCTCCCGCCGCCCACTACCGTCCCGACCTGGACTGGATTCGCTTCGTCGCCATCATCCTGGTGCACGTCCACCACGTGGGGCTCATCTACGGGCCCTTCAAGTGGATCGTGAAGAGCCCCATCGAGCTGACGTCGCTGAAGGGGCCCATCCTCGCCGCGGGGCAGGTGCGGCTGCCGATGCTGCTGCTCATCTCCGGCGTGGCCACCGCCTACGCGTTCCGCCAGCGCACGGTGGCGGGGCTCTTGGGAGACCGCGCGAAGCGGCTGCTGATTCCGCTGGTGTTCGGCATCTTCTTCATCACCCCGCCGCAGATCTACATCGAGCGGCTCATCCAGGGGCGCTTCCAGGGCAGCTACCTGGAGTTCTGGCCGTCCGTCCTCGAGTTCGTGCCGTGGCCCGCGGGCAGCCTGAGCTGGCACCACCTCTGGCTGCTCTGCTACCTGTTCCTCTACAACGTCGTGCTGCTGCCGCTGTACGCGTGGCTGCGCAGCGCCAGCGGTGAGCGCTTCTGCGCCCGGGTGGAGGCGTGGCTGCTGCGAGGGGTGAACCTGTGGCTGCTGTTCCTGCCGCCCGCGCTCAACCGCCTGTGGCTGTACGACTACCCGCCGACGATGGCGCTGGTGAATGACTACTGGCTGTTCAACCACCTGCTGCTGTTCTTCATCATCGGGAACTTCTTCGGGCGCAGCCCGCGCCTGTGGGAGCACCTGGTGGAGAAGCGCAAGGTGCTGACGGTGTCGGCGGCCGTCACCTGCGGCGTGGCGTTCTTCCTTCCCTTCCAGTTGTCGCGGGTGCCGCACACCCTGCTCATTTTCCTGGCCGGGTGGTGCTTCATGCTCGCGGCGCTCGCCTGGGCCCGCACGCTGGTCACCACGACGAGCGCCTGGCTGAAGTACGCCCGAGACAGGGCCTTCCCGTTCTACATCCTCCACGAGATGGTGCTGGTGGTGATGGCCTACCCGCTGCTGAAGCTGCCGCTGGGCGGGTGGACGAGCTTCACGCTCGTGCTGGTGTCGACCATTCTGGGCACGTGGGCGCTGACGGAGGTCTTCTTCCAGGTACCCTTCCTGCGGCCCCTCGTCGGCCTGAAGTTCCGCCGCACGCGCCGGGCGGCGGCCGTGGAGCCCCAGTCCGCCATCAGCCCGCCGGCCGTCTGAGGCGGCGGGCGAAGCGAGGCCGCGCGGGCGGGTGAAGTCCGGAAGCCGGAGCGAGGCCGCAAGGCGCCGCTCCGGCTCATCTCCGCATCCGCGCGCTCGCGTGCGCGGGGGGAAGCGCTGAAGCCGGAGCGAGGCCGCGCGGCGCCGCTCCGGCTCATCTCCGCATCCGCGCGCTCGCGTGCGCGGGGGGACGCGCTGAAGCCGGAGCGAGGCCTCGCGGCGCCGCTCCGGCTCACCTCCGCGTCAGCTCGCCTGCGTGGACGCGGGCGGCTGCGGGGCCGCGGGCTCCTGCACCGGGGCCTGGGCCACGGCCGCGTTGGTGGGGCCCTGCGCGGCCTGGGCGGCCACCTGCGTCAGCAGCCCCGTCATCCGCCGCGCGAAGCGGTTCGGGTCGGAGATGGTGCTGCCCTCGGTGAGCAGCGCCTGGTCGTGCAGCAATTCAATCCACTCCGTCACCTGCGCCGCGTCCGGCTGCCGCTCGTGCACGGCCTTCAGGTGGGTGATGACGGGGTGGCTCGGGTTCACCTCCATGATGCGCTTCACGCGCGGCATGCCCATGCCCTTGCCGCGCTGCGCGAGCAGCCGCTCCAGGTAGGCCGGCGAGCCGCCCTCCGGCACCACGAGGCACACCGGCGAGTCCGTCAGCCGGTCCGACACGCGCACCTCGCGCACCGAGTCCTTGAGCACGTCCTTCATCCGCTCGGTGAGCGACTTCAGTCCTTGCGCGTGCTGCTCCTGCTCCTTCTTCTGCTCGTCCGTGGACTGCAGCTTCAGGTCCGCCTGGAGCGCGGACACCAGCGGCTTGCCCTGGAACTCGCGCAGGCCCTGCGCGGCCCACTCGTCCACCGGGTCCGTCATGTAGAGGACCTCGAAGCCGCGCTGCTTCAGCGCCTCCAGGTGCGGGCTGTCCGCCACCGCCTGCCGGGACTCGCCGTAGATGTAATAGATGGCCTCCTGGCCCTCCTTCATCCGCGACACGTAGTCCGCCAGCGAGGTGAGCCCCTCCTCGCGCGAGCTCTCGTAGCGCAGGAGGCCGCCAATCTTGTCCTTGTTCTCGGACTCGATGGCCAGGCCCTCCTTCACCACCGTGCCGAACGACTTCCAGAACTCGCGGTAGTCCTCCGGCTTGTCCTTGGCCAGCTTCTCCAGCAGCTCCAGCGACTTCTTCACCACGTGCTTGCGGATGGCGCGCACCACCTGCGAGTCCTGCAACAGCTCGCGCGACACGTTCAGCGGCAGGTCGTCCGAGTCGATGACGCCGCGCACGAAGCGCAGCCACTGCGGCACCAGCTCCTCGCAGCGGTCCATGATGAAGACGCGCTTGACGAACAGCCGCACCCCGCGCTGCTGCTGGGCGTTCAAATCGAACGGCGGGTGCTTGGGCACGAAGAGCAGGCCGGTGAACTGCTGGTGGCCATCCGTGCGGAAGTGCGTCCACGCCAGCGGCGCTTCCCAGTCATGCGTCAGGTGCTTGTAGAACTCCTGGTACTGCTCGTCCGTGATTTCGGACTTCGAGCGCTGCCACAGGGCGCTGGCCTTGTTGACCACCTCCAGGGCCGTCTCCGTCTTCGCGTCGTCCCCCGTCCCGGTGGTCTTCTTCACCTGGAGCTTGATGGGGTGGCCCACGTAGTCCGAGTACTGCGTAATCAGCGTGCGCAGCCGGTACTCCTCGAGGAACTCCTTCTGGTCCTCCTTGAGGTGGAGGGTGACGGCCGTGCCGCGCGTCGCGCGCTCGGCGGGCTCCACGGTGAAGGAGCCCTTGGCCTCCGACGTCCACTTCCACGCCGGCTGGTCCTTGCCGGGAGCGCGGCTGACCACCTCCACCCGGTCCGCCACGAGGTACGCGCTGTAGAAGCCCACGCCGAACTGGCCGATGAGCTGCATGTCCTTCTGCCCGCGCTGGGACAGGGCCTCCAGGAACTCGCGCGAGCCGGAGTGGGCGATGGTGCCCAGGTTCTTCACCAGCTCGTCATGCGTCATGCCGATGCCGGTGTCCTCGATGGTGAGGGTGCCCTTCTCCGCGTCGGGGATGACCCGCAGCTCCAACGCCGGGTCGTCCGCCAGCAGCTCGGGCTCCGTAATGGAGCGGAAGCGCAGCTTGTCGAGCGCGTCGGACGCATTCGACACCAGCTCGCGGAGGAAGATCTCCTTGTGGCTGTAGAGCGAGTTGATGACCAGGCTGAGGAGCTGATTGATTTCAGCCTGGAAGGCATGGGTTTCCCGCTGGGGGGAATTCTCGACCGTCATGTGGAAAAGGCCTCCGGGCGCCCCGTGGGGCGCGAGCGTCGCCTTCCCCATAACCATGGAAATGGACGTGTCGAGGGCAGGGGCCCGGAGGTCTGTCCGCCGGCCGGGCGGGCCGCCGCGCCCCCGGGTTTCTCCTACCCGTGACTACGGGGTGGGGCGGGTGTGCTGGTAGTTGTAGCCGAAGTTGCTGTCCCAGTACGTCTGCCCGTTCACCTCGTAGCGGACGTAGAAGAGCAGCACGTTGCCGGAGATGGCCGGGATGTGGGCCTGCCAGCGCTCCACGCCCTTGGCGTTGGGGCTG
Source organism: Myxococcus sp. RHSTA-1-4 (assembly GCF_020037125.1). Classification (GTDB taxonomy): domain Bacteria; phylum Myxococcota; class Myxococcia; order Myxococcales; family Myxococcaceae; genus Myxococcus. The sequence goes on along the minus strand of NZ_JAIQDG010000070.1, from coordinate 850 downwards.
GAGATGTAGGAGTAACCGTAGGTGTAGCCGCTGACGTACTGCGCGGGTGCCTCGTGCGAGGTGGCCCAGCCGTCCGTGGTGTAGACCACCGTCACGTTCTTGGAATAGGCGAGGTTCTGCACGTCGATGCTGACGTCCAGGTCGCCGTTGTCGCGCCAGTAGCTGGCGTCCACCAGGACGTGGGTTCCGTTGAGCAGGGGGCCGTCGTTCCGGCCGAGGTGGTAGTTGGCGCCGCCGTTGTTGTCCCAGTACGACGTGCCGCCCACCACGAAGCGCGGAACGAACTCCAGGTCGCGGGTCGGCTGCGGGTCCGTGCCGTAGCTGGCGTACTGCTTCGTGACCTTCCAGATTTCGAAGCCGTTGCCGGCGGGGCCCACGTAGGAGCCGGGCAGGTCCACCCAGGTGCCGTCCGGCTCCTTCTGGTGGACGTAGACGAACTTCTCGTAGGCCAGGTTCTTCACCACCAGGGTGTAGGTGACGTCCTGCCAGACCATGCCGTAGCGGCTGCCCACGCTGCTGTGGGCCCTGAGCAGACGTACCTCGTCCGCGGCCAGGGCGGGCGTGGAGGTGAAGCCGAGGACGAGCCCGGCCAGCACGGCCAGCAGGGCGCGCCGGCGAGGGGCGGAAGCGGTGGTGCGGGGTGTCTTCGTCATGGGGGAGGTTCCTCTCGCGAGCCCAGGCACGGAGCCGGGCACCGGGGACCCTGGGTCATCCAGGGCCCGCGCATGTTGACAGCCCGCTCCGACTTTCGTCGCGCCGCGCCTGCTCAGCGCCAGGGCGATCGCATCTTCCTGGCAGTTTGGGGTAGGAGTTACGCGGAGTTACCGGGTGGGTTGGACAGGAGTGGGGG
>NZ_JAIQDG010000006.1 GCF_020037125.1 Myxococcus sp. RHSTA-1-4 | reverse complement strand
TGCCCGCGGCCGCCACTTGGACCGCGCGAACCTGGAGCGGGACGACAGTTTCCTCCCCGGGCACGGTGGCGCAGTAGGCAGGGTGCCGCTGGCACGCAGCGGACGCCGAGTCCAGCGACTGCTGCGCATAGTGTCCCGTCGACCCGCGCCGGGCCGGGCTTCCCGCCCCACACCCCACGGTGAACAGCAGCCCCACGGCCACCACGGTACGCGGACGCAGCCTCATCTGGCCCTCCCTCCCACGAGCTCCCTCGTACGGTAGCCGAGCCCCACTCCGCGGGGCCCTCCATCCAACCGCGCCCCGCCGCCCGCCCGCCGTTACACTCCCCCGCGCCCGCCTCCAGCGCGGGTACGAGGAGGCAGGCAAGCCATGACCCGGATGTGCCAGGACGACGTGGGCCGCTGCGACTTCATCGACGTGCTCGAGGAGGCCGTCCTCCGGCGCCGCCCTGTCGCCGTGGAGCTCCGCGCGGGCGATACCTTCATCGACCAGGTGGTCGACGTCGTCACCGAGCGGGGGGACGACTTCGCCATCTTCCGCTCGCACGCCCGGGTGCCGGTCGGCGACATCCTCTCCGTGACTCGCGAATCCCCCGCACCCGCGACTTGAGCCCCGCGCCCCGCCGTGTAGGGTGCCGCCCCGGCCGATGACCTCTCTTCCCTCGCCCGACTCCCTTCGCTGCATCAACGCCGACGCGCGCGAGCCGGATGGCTACCGCGCCGCCCTCGGCGACACCCGCGCGTCCCTGCTCCACACGGACCCGCCGTACTGCCTCCTCACCCGGCGCCGGAAGGGGGGCGACCTCAGGGACCCTCGGGCCCACAAGAAAATCGACCAGAACCCCATCGTCCGCTTCGAGACGGTGCGCGACTACCGCGCCTTCTCCGATGCCTGGCTGTCCCGCGCCGTCGCGCACCTCACCCCCGACGCGCCCCTCGTCATCTGGACCAACCTGCTCGGCAAGGAGCCCATCCTCTCCGCCGCCCGCGGCCTCGGCTACCCGCACCTGCGCGGCGAGTACGTCTGGGGCAAGCGCACCACCGACAAGAACGCCAACGAGCAGACGCTCCGTGTCTACGAGGTCGCCCTCGTCATCGCCCGCACGCCCGCGCCGCCGCTCGCCCCGGGGGACCTGCCCACCGTCTGGGCCGTCGTCGGCGGCTATGACGATGACGGCGAGGCCTCCCGCTGGGGCCGCCATCCGCACCACAAGCCCTTCTCCGTCCTCGAGCCGCTCGTGCGCACGTACAGCCGTCCCGGTGACACGGTGCTGGACCCGTTCGCCGGCAGCGGCTCCATGCCCTCCGCCGCGCTCCGGCTCGGCCGCCGCCCGGCCTGCCTGGAAATCGAGCCCGAGTGGGCCGAGCGCGTCACCCGCCGCCTCCGCGAGACGGCGGCCGAGGAAGCTCAGCGGGCCAGCGCCCGGTAGAAGCGCGTCTCCGCCCACGCCGGAACGTCCGTGGGCCGGTGCCCCCACCAGTTCATCGCCAGCGTGCGCCGTTGCCTCGCGCGCCCTGGCAGCCGCCCGTCAGGGATGCGGTTCTCCGCGTCCAGCACGCCGTGCGTCAGCGTCCCGTCGAACAGCACCAGCCGGTTGGGCCGCGGCGCCACCAGGTCCGCCGTGTCCAGCCGCGACGGCGCCAGCGAGGGGTTCTCCGGGTCCGGCATCTCCCGCGTCACCACCAGCGCCCCGCCGCGCACCCGGTTGAGGAACAACACGGAGGAGATGCGCGGGTGCACCAGCTTCCCCGTGCGCAGCGCGAGCTTCTCGTCCCGGTCCTGGTGGAAGTCCACGCGCACGTCCGTGGGGTCCATGCGCGACAGCCACCACTCCACGCCGGCGATGCGCCGCTTCCCGACGACTCCGGGCCGCAGCGCGAGGATGACCTCCTCCACCACGTTGGCCGGCGGGCCGAAGTCGTACCAGAAGGTCGTCTGGTACGTCTGACGCAGGCGCTCGGTGCCCAGGGCACCCACGCGCCGCAGCAGACGGCGGAAGAGGGGAGCGGGCACGGCGGCTTCGGTGAGCTGGACGAGCGTTTCCAATCGGGGACCCAGCATTGTCCCACAGTGAGGGTGGGCGCCACCTTCCTTTGCCGGTAGGCTGCGCGGCCCATTCCCCTCCGGCCAGGAGGGCGCGGAGACCCCCGGATGAAGGCGCACCAGAAGATGCTCATCGGCATTACCGTCGGCGCGGTGGCGGGCCTCACCGCCAACGGCGTCGCCGCCGCCATTGCCCGGAGCGCGGTTGGCGAGGGTGCGCCCCTCTCCGCCGAGGTCATCGCCCAGCACGCGCCCTGGCTGCCGTTCACCGTGGACAACGTGGCCGCCCCCGTGGGGCAGATCTTCATCCGCCTGCTCCTCATGCTCGTGGTGCCGATGCTCTTCTCCGCGCTCGTCATGGGTGTGGCGGAGCTGGACCTGAAGCAGGTGGGGCGCCTGGGCCTGCGCACGCTGGGCTACACCGTCGTCTTCTCCACCATCTCCGTCCTCATCGGCCTGCTGCTCGTCAACGCCATGCAGCCCGGTACGGGCCTCAGCGACGAGGCCCGCGCCCTGGCCCGGGGAGGCACCCAGGTGAAGGCCGCCCCGGCGCCGGGGGAGACGTCGTTCGGCTCGGTGCTCGTCTCCATGGTGCCCACCAACCCCCTCAAGGCCGCCGCGGAGGGGGACTTCATCGGCCTCATCGTCTTCTCGCTCATCTTCGGCATGGGCGTGGCGCTCACCCCGGGCGAGCCCGCCCAGCGGCTGCGCGAGGCCATCCAGGGCCTCTACGACGTGATGATGAAGCTCATCGACGGCGTGCTGCGGCTGGCGCCCTACGGCGTGGCCGCGCTGCTGTACGCCATGACGGCGCGGCTGGGCCTGGGCATCCTCACGCAGCTCGCCGCCTACGTGGCCACGGTGCTGCTGGCGCTCGGCGTGCACATGTTCATCGTCTACTCGTTGTCCGTGCGCTTCCTGGGCGGCCGCAATCCCGTCCAGTTCTTCCGCGACATCCGGCTGGTCATGGCGACGGCCTTCTCCACGGCCTCCTCCAGCGCCACGCTGCCCACGGCCCTCAAGGTGGCGGAGGAGAACCTGAAGCTGCCGCGCAACGTGTCCCGCTTCGTCCTCACGGCCGGCTCGGCGATGAACCAGAACGGCACGGCCCTCTTCGAGGGCGTCACCGTGCTCTTCCTCGCCCAGGTCTACGGCGTGCCGCTCAGCCTCTCGGACCAGGGGCTCATCATGTTCATCTGCATCCTGGCGGGCATCGGCACCGCCGGCGTGCCCGCGGGCTCCATCCCCGTCATCGCGATGATTCTGGGCATGTTCAAGATTCCGGTGGAGGGCCTGGGCCTCATCCTCGGAGTGGACCGCTTCCTCGACATGTGCCGCACCACCCTCAACGTCACGGGGGACCTGGCCGCCGCGGTGTACGTGGCGCGCGGGGAGCCGCCCGTGCGCTCGGCCGGAGGGGAAGCGGTGGACCCCACCGCGTCCTGACACGGGGCATTTCGTGGCCCATCCTTTCCCGCAGCAGCAGTCCCATCGCAGCACCCTTTCAAGGAGCCTCCCATGAGGGTTGGCAAGGATTCCGTCGTCTCGCTGGAGTACCGGCTGCACCTGGGTGATGGTCAGGTCATCGACCAGAGCGCGCCTGAACAGCCGCTCGCCTACCTGCACGGGCACCGGCAGATTGTTCCGGGCCTGGAGGGCGCCCTGGAGGGGATGTCCACCGGTGAGAGCAAGCAGGTGGTGGTGGCGCCGGGCCAGGGCTATGGCGAGCACGACCCCGAGGGCGTGCGCACCGTGCCGCGCTCCATGCTGCCTCCCGGCTTCACGCCGCAGCCCGGCCAGACGCTGATGGCCCGGACGGAGCAGGGCGACATCCCCCTGCGCATCCAGGAGGTGCAGCAGGACGCCGTCGTCGTCGACCTCAACCACCCGCTCGCCGGCAAGACGCTGCACTTCGACGTCACCGTGAAGGAGGTTCGCGCCGCGACGAACGAGGAGCTCACCCACGGCCATGTCCACGGGCCCGGCGGCCACCACCACGGCTGACACGCGCTGACGCAGCGCGGCCACTCCGGGGGTGGGGGCGGAAACACTCCACCTGCCGGGTGGAACGGGCATTTCACGAGCCGGGGGCGGTGCACTATCCTTGCCGCCCCAATGAGTCATTCCTCCCCGTCCCCGTCCCCCTCGCCGAGCGAGCCGCGCATCCACCCGTCCGACACGCCGCCCGGCGACACGGGTGCGTCCGCGGAGAAGGACCCGGAGCGCTACTGGCTCGAGCACGTCTACCAGGGCGGCGTCCGCCAGCTCACCCCGCGCGCCGTCATCTCCGGCATGCTCATCGGCGCGGTGATGTGCCTCTCCAACCTCTACGTCATCCTCAAGACGGGCTGGAGCCTGGGCGTCACGATTACGGCCTGCATCCTCGCCTTCGCGGTGTTCGGCACGCTGCGCTCGCTGCGGCTGCTGAAGCAGGACTTCACCGACCTGGAGAACAACGCCATGGGCTCGGTGGCCTCGGCCGCCGGCTACATGACGGGTGGTGGCAACATGGCGGCGGTGCCGGCGCTGCTGATGCTCACCGGCACCCTTCCTCCCTCGGGCTGGCTGGTGGTGTGGTTCGCGGTCATCTCCGCGCTGGGCGTCTTCGCCGCCATTCCCATCAAGCGCCAGCTCATCAACGTGGAGGCGCTGCCGTTCCCCACCGGCACGGCCACCGCGGAGACCATCCGCGCGCTGCACGGCCATGGCGAGGTGGCGCGCCGCAAGTCGCGGTTGCTGGGCGCGGCGGGGCTCATCGGCTCGCTGTTGGTGATATTCCGCGACGCGCGCTTCACCTGGCTCACCAACATCCCGGAGAAGGCCAGCCTGCCCTTCACGATTCTGGGCAAGAAGGCCTCGGCGTGGTCGCTGTCCTTCGACTTCAGCCTGCTGTTGGTGGGCGCCGGTGCGCTGGTGAGCTTCAAGACGGGCTGGTCCATGCTGCTGGGAGCGGTGCTCACGTACGGCTTCCTCGCGCCGGAGATGGTCAGCCGGGGCGTCATCCCCGAGGTGACGTACCGGGCCATCAATAGCTGGACGGTGTGGACGGGCTCGGCGCTGCTGGTGTCGTCGGGCCTCCTCTCCTTCGCCTTCCAGTGGCGCAGCGTGGCGCGCTCCTTCAAGGCGCTGTCCGGCCTCTTCGGGGGCAAGGGCAAGAGGCAGGAGGAGGAGGACCCGCTGGCCGGCATCGAGTGCCCGCCGTCCTGGTTCCCGCTGGGCTTCGCGGTGCTGGGGCCGGTGGCCGTCTTCCTCATGGCCTACCTCTTCCAGATTCCGTGGTGGGCGGGCGTGCTGGCCATGCCGCTGGCCGTCGTCATGGGCGTCATCGCCAGCCGGGTGACGGGTGAGACGGACACCACGCCCACCAAGGCGCTGGGCCCCGTCACGCAGCTCATCTTCGGAGGCCTCGCTCCGGGCAACATCCCCGCCAACGTGATGAGCGCCAACGCCACCGGCGGCGTGGGGCTGCACTCGGCGGACCTGCTGACGGACCTGAAGTCCGGCTGGCTCCTGGGCGCCAACCCGCGCCAGCAGTTCATCGCGCAGCTCTTCGGCGTGGTGGCGGGCGCGGCGGTGGTGGTGCCCGTGTTCAACATCCTGGTGCCCAGCGCGGACATGCTGGGCACCGAGGAGTTCCCCGCGCCCGCGTCCATGGTGTGGGCCGGCGTGTCCAAGCTGCTGGCCACGGGCGTCTCGGCGCTGCACCCCACCGCCCGTCTGGGCGCGCTGTGTGGCGCGTCGCTCGGCATCATGCTGGTGCTGCTGGAGAAGTGGGCCCCGGCGAAGGCGAAGGCCTATGTGCCGTCCGCCGCGGGCTTCGGCCTGGCCATCGTCATCCCCGGCTCCAGCTCCATCGCCTTCTTCATCGGTGCGGCCATTGCCGAGGTGCTGCGCCGCGTGAAGCCGAAGCTGGCGGAGGACACGGTGCTGCCGGTGTCCTCGGGCTTCATCGCCGGAGAGAGCCTGCTGGGCATCGGCATCGCCATGGCGAAGGCCTTCGGAGTGATGCCCAAGTAGGCTCGGGAAGGGTGGGCGCCTCGCTTCAATCCCCGAGAAGGGGAGCGCGAGGCGCCACCGGTACCGCCTCAGTCCACCTTGGAGGTGGAGAACGACGCGCCGCCGACGAAGCGGAAGGTGGGCGTGTCCATGCCCGCGCCCACGCCCGGGCCGCCCATGACGTAGAGGTCCAGCCAGGACAGGGCGTGCTTGCGGATGGCCAGCAGCAGCTCGGCGCCCACGCGCCCCCCTTGCAGCGGGACGCCCACCAGCGCGCTCACCTCGCCGCGCGTCGAGTCGCCGGCCCGGGACGTCACCGTGCCCGCCAGCCGCAGCTCGTTGCCGATGACGTCCTTCGCATCGCCCGAAATCGCGCCCAGGTCCTGCCTCTTGCGCAGCAGGACCCCGGCCTCGGCGCCCACCTGCCAGGTCTCGGCGAGGAAGCCGAACTGCAGGCGGGGATGGACGGCGTAGTCGTCACGCGCCAGCAATTCCTGGCTGCCCACCGGCAGCGCCGCGCTGACGTCCGCCGCCACCTGGAGGCCGAAGTCCTGACGCAGGAGCGCCGTGCGCAGGCCCAGCCACGGCGTCCCCATTCCCGCGCCCGTGGGAGGGGGGACGTCCATGTGGGGCTCTCCGCCCTGCTGGACGATGTAGGGCACCTCCGCGGCCACCTCGAGCCAGGGCAGCACGCCGTAGGCGGCCGTCACGTCCATGGTGAAGCGGTTCTCCACCAACCCGGTCGAACCGCCCGGCTCCCAGCGCGTCTGGAAGATGAAGGGCAGCGACTCGTAATGGCCCTGCACCGCCACGCGCAGCGTGCCCTGGGGCAGCGTGCGGCCGGTGCCGACCATCAGCGAGCCGAGCGCCGCCGGGTCCAGCTTCAGGCGCTGGAGGTTGAAAGTGGGCAGCCGGTGCGCCTGGGCCTCCGCCGCGGTGGAGCCGAGGAGCAGGGCCAGTGAGGACACGGCGGAGAGCAGGGCGCGCGGAGGGCGGAACAGCACGGCGACTCCTTCAATGAATGACAGCTCGAATGCGGCCCCGAAAAGGGGGAACCAGTCGCACGGCCGGACAAGGGGCGCAAGCGCAACCGGATTTCACTCACACGGGGAAAGTATCGCGGCGCATGCGAGTGAAGACCTTGACGTGCGAAGCATTCGGACTCTCCGCGTTTTGCGGTAAAAGCCATTTTCGCCGGAGCGGGCTTGGAATCGTGCAATGGGGTGGGGGGCCGTTCGTAGGCCGGACACCGCAAGGGGTGCTCCGTGTCCGTCCTGGTCGATGACCTCCGCTTCGCCGTCCGGCTGTTGCTCAAGAGCCGGGGCTTCACGCTCGTCTCCGTGCTGACGCTCGCCCTGGCCATCGGGGCGAATACCGCCATCTTCAGCGTCGTGTATGGGGTGCTGCTGCGCCCGCTGCCCTATCCGGACTCGCACCAACTGGTGCAGGTCCTCCGGAGGGACCCGAAGGGGGAGGGGCCCTCGCAGGCCGTCGCGCACTATTCGTGGTTGTCGTCCGGCCAGGCCCCGGTCTTCTCCCACGTGACGGCCTACGAGGTGCTCCCCAGTGGCTTCAACCTGGTGGGGGAGGGGCTTCCGGAGCGGCTGGCCGGCATCCGGGTGACGGGGAGCTTCTTCGACACGTTCGGCGTGCGGCCGGAGCTGGGACGCGGCTTCCTTCCGGAGGAGGACGTGCCGGGCGGCGCGCCCGTGGTGGTCATCAGCCATGGCTTCTGGCAGCGGCGCTTCGGGGGCGCTCCGGACGTCGTCGGCAAATCCCTGACGCTCAATGACAAACCCTACACGGTGGTGGGCGTGGCGCCCGCGGGCTTCCGCTACCCGGACAACGTGCAGCTCTGGTCGCCCCTGCAGCTGGACCTCGCCAACGAGGACAACTCCAACTATCTCCTGGTGACAGGGCGCCTGAAGGCGGGCGTCACGTCCGGCGCGGTGGAGGCGAACCTCTCGGCGCTGAGCCGCCGCATGCGCGACGAGAAGCCGCTCCTCATGGAGGCGCAGGAGTCCTTCGTGGCGCGGGAGCTGCGCGCGTTCCTCGCGGGGGACCTGCGGCTGGCGCTCTGGGTGCTGCTGGGCGCGGTGGCGCTGGTGCTGCTCATCGCCTGCGTCAACCTGGCGAACCTGCAGCTCGCGAGGGCGGCGGCGCGGCAGCGGGAGCTGGTGGTGCGCGCGGCCCTGGGGGCGGCGCCGGGGCGGCTGGTGCGGCAGCTCCTCACGGAGAGCCTGCTGCTGTCCCTCGCGGGCGGCGGGCTGGGGCTGGCGCTGGCCACGGCCGTGCTGCCGGCGCTGCTGGCCATGGCCCCCGAGACGCTGCCGGGGATGCCGTGGGCGGGGCTGGCCGGCGCGGAGGTGGAGGTCAGCGGCGCGGTGCTGGCCTTCACCCTGGGCGCGTCGCTGCTGACGGGCCTGCTGTTCGGGCTGCTGCCGGCGTGGCAGGCGTCGCGGCCGGACCTGCAAGGGGCGCTGCGGGAGGGCGCGCAGCGGGCCACCTCCGGTCCCGGTGGGGGGCGCACGCGGCGGCTGCTGGTGGTGGGGCAGGTGGCGCTGGCGGTGGTGCTGCTGGTGGGCGCGGCGCTGCTCATCCGTGGCTTCGCGGCGCTCAACGACACGGCCCCGGGCTTCGACCCGCGCAATGTCCACGCGTTGCGCCTGTCGCTGCCGGAGGCGCGCTACGCGGACCCCTCCGCCCTGGAGCGCTTCGCGAACCAGGTGGTGGAGCGGGTGGCGGCGGTGCCGGGGGTGGAGGCGGTGGGCTTCGCGTCCGCGCTGCCCATGGGGCTCGGCCCCAGCATGGAGTTCGCAATCGAGGGCAGGTACGAGGGCCGGCAGGACGGGCCCGGCGTGGGGGGAGGCCAGTTCCGCCCGGTGTCGGCCGGCTACTTCCAGGCGCTGGGCATCGGCCTGGTGCGAGGCCGGCTGCTCGCGGCGACGGACGTGGCGGGCGCCGAGCCGGTGGTGGTCATCAACGAGACGGCGGCGCGCAAGTACTGGCCGGGCGAGGACCCCATCGGCCAGCGCCTGCGTGTGGCCCACTCGGTGCCCGCCATCCGGGACAACGTGCCGCGCACGGTGGTGGGGGTGGTGAAGGACGTGCGGGAGAACGGGCTCGCCGAGGACACCCCCGTGGTCCTCTACGTCAGCCTGGGGCAGGTGTCGCCGAACCTGAATGCCATGCTGGTGCGCATGCTGCCGCAGAACCTCCTGGTGCGCGCCGCCAGCCCGCACGCGTCGCTGGTCAGCTCCGTGCAGCGCGAGCTGTGGGCGGTGGACGCGCAGCAGCCGGTGATGGAGACGTTGAAGCTGGAGGACCACGTGGAGCGCTCGCTGGGCTCGGACCGCTTCAACATGGTGCTGCTGGGGCTGATGGCGGCGCTCGCCCTGGTGCTGGCGGCGGTGGGCATCTACGGCGTGCTGTCCTACCTGGTGAGCCAGCGCACGCGGGAGATGGGCGTGCGGCTGGCGCTGGGGGCCCCGCGCGGCGAGGTGGTGCGGTTGGTGCTGCTCCAGGGCCTGGGCTCGGTGGGGCTCGGCGTGGCGCTGGGCGTGATGGGGGCGTGGGGGCTGACGCGGGTGGTGGAGGGCATGGTGCACGGGGTGAGCGCGCTGGACCCGCTGGCCTTCTGTGCCGCGCCGCTGCTGCTGCTGGGCGTGGGCCTGGTGGCCACGTGGGTGCCGGCGCTGCGCGCCTCGCGCGTGGACCCCATCATCGCCCTCAAGTACGACTGAAGGCGCGGGCGGGGCGGGGGGCCGCCGCGCCTACGCCGCGCCGCCCGCCGCCAGGTCCTGCAGCTCCTGCCACCGGGCGTACAGCCGGTCCACCTCCGCGGCGGTGGCCTCCAGCTCCTTGTTGACCTCCGCCACCTTGGGGCCGTTGCTGTACACCGCCGGGTCGGCGAGCTGGGCCTCCAGCGCCGCCTTCTTCGTCTCGGCCGCTTCAATCGCGGCCTCCATGCCGTCCAGCTCGCGCTGCTCCTTGTAGGAGAGCTTCCCCGGCTTGCGTGCCGCCTTCGGGGCGGCAGGCGGCTCCTCCTTCTTCGGCGCGGGCTTCGCGGCCGGGGCCGCCGCGGCCGCCTGCGCCTCTGCCTGCTCCTTCAGCCGCCGGTACATCGCGTAGTTGCCCTCGTACCGGACGACACGGCCGTTGCCCTCGAAGGTGAGGATGCTGGTGGCCACCTTGTCCAGGAAGTACCGGTCGTGCGTGACGAGCAGCGTGCTGCCGCCGAAGTCCAGCAGCAGCCGCTCCAGGATGTTGAGCGTGACGATGTCCAGGTCGTTGGTGGGCTCGTCCAGCACCAGCACGTTGGCGCCCTCCAGGAACAGGCGCGCCAGCAGCAGCCGGTTGCGCTCTCCGCCCGACAGCGCCTTCACCTTCATGCGCTGCATGGGCACGGGGAAGAGCAGGTCGTCCAGGTAGTCGCGCAGGGCCACCTTCTGGTCGCCCAGGATGACCTGGTCCTCGCCCTGTGAGGCCGCGTCGTACACCGTGGACTCCAGGTCCAGCTGCGCGCGCTGCTGGTCGTAGTACGCCACCTTCGTGTTCTTCCCGATGACGAGCTTGCCGCCGTCCGGGGGCGTCTCGCCCAGCAGCACGCGCAGGAAGGTCGTCTTGCCCACGCCGTTGGGCCCCACCAGGCCCACGCGCTCGCCGCGCTGGAGCCGGAAGTCCACGCCGTCCAGTACCTTCCTGTCTCCGAAGGACTTCTGGAGCCCCTCCGCCTCGATGACGGTGTGCCCCAGCCGGGGCGCCGCCGCCACGCGCAGGTCCGCCACCTTGGGCCGCTGGAAGCCCTTCTCCGCCATCAGCTTCTGCGCCCGGTCGATTCGCGCCTTGCTCTTGGTGCGGCGTGCCTCGGGGCCCCTGCGCAGCCAGGCCACCTCCTGCGCAATCCAGCGCTCGCGCTTGTGCTGCGCCAGCGCCGCGTTCTCCTGGGCCACCAGCTTCTGCTCCAGGTAGGCCTGGTAGTTGCCGGGGTACGACGTCAGGCCCTCGCCGGGCTGGATTTCGACGATGCGGTCCACCAGCCCGTCCAGGAAGTACCGGTCGTGCGTGACGAGCAGCAGCGCCCCGGGCAGCTTGTCCAGCTCCTCCTCCAGCCAGTCCACCGTGTCCGCGTCCAGGTGGTTGGTGGGCTCGTCCAGGAGCAGCAGGTCCGGCCGCGTCAGCAGCGCCCGGGCAATGGCCACCCGCTTGCGGAGGCCGCCGGACAGCTGCGCCACCGGCCGGTCCCAGTCCTTCACGCCCAGCCTGTCCAGCAGCGTCTTGGCGTGGTGCTCGGTGTCCCAGCCGCCCATCTGTTCAATCCGGTCGCTCAGCGCGGCCATCTGCTCCAGCAGCTTGTCGTGCGCGTCCGGGGGGGCGGACTCCAGCCGCTTCGCCAGCTCGGCGTGCGCGGCCAGCGCCTCCTTCAGCGGGCCCTGGGACACGGACAGCTCCGAGGCCACGGTGGCGCCCTCGGGGAACTCCGGCTCCTGGGGCAGGTAGGTGACGCGGGCGCCACGGCGGAGCTGCAGCTCACCCGTGTCCGCCCTGGCGGCGCCGGCGAGAATCTTCATCAGCGACGACTTGCCGGAGCCGTTGACGCCCACCAGGCCCACGCGCTCGCCCTCTTCGATGGTGAAGGTGAGGCCCTGGAAGACAGTCCTGCTGCCGAAGCTGAGCTGGACGTTGGCGGCACGAAGCAGCGTCACGGTGTGGACTCCCGAAAAGGCGAAAGGCGCCCCTCACTGAAGAGGAGCGCCTTCCTTACCGCCAGAGTGCGGCGGATGCGTGGACTACTTGCGGGCCGCCTGCTCCGCGGCCTGCTTCTCCTTGTACGCGGCCATCAGGGCCTCGGACTCGTTGCGCGGCACCGGCGAGTACTTCGCGAACTCCATCGTGTACTCACCCTTGCCCTGGGTGGCGGAGCGCAGGTCCGTGGAGTAGCCGAACATGGTGTTCAGCGGCACCTCGGCCACCGCCGTCACGTAGCCCTCGGCGGTCTCCGTGGAGAGGATGGTGCCGCGGCGCTGGTTGAGCTGACCCACCACGGAGCCCTGGAACTCCTCGGGCGCCTGGACCTCCACCTTCATGATGGGCTCGAGGATGACCGGCTTGGCGGCGGCGTAGCCCTCGCGGAAGCCCATGATGGCGGCCGTCTTGAACGCCATTTCGGACGAGTCCACCGCGTGGAAGGCGCCGTCGTTGATGACCACGCGCACGCCCACGACGGGGAAGCCGATGAGGCTGCCCTTCTTGATGGCCTCCTGGAAGCCCTTGTCGCAGGCCGGGATGAACTCGCGGGGGATGGAGCCGCCGACGATGTCATCCACGAACTCGTACTGCTGCACCGCGTCCGACGGCAGCGGCTCGAGGTAGCCGCACACGCGCGCGAACTGACCGGAACCACCGGTCTGCTTCTTGTGCGTGTAGGCGAACTCGCCCTTCTGGCTGATGGTCTCGCGGTACGCCACCTGCGGCTTGCCCGCCACGACCTCGCAGTTGTACTCGCGCTTCATGCGCTCGATGTAGATCTCCAGGTGCAGCTCACCCATGCCGCGGATGATGGTCTGCCCGGACTCCTCGTCACGCTGCACGCGGAAGGTGGGGTCCTCCTTCGTGAAGCGGTTGAGGGCCTTGGAGAAGTTGGCCAGCGCGGAGCGGTCCTTCGGGGCCACGGCGAGCGCGATCACCGCGTCCGGCACGTGCATGGACGTCATCGTGTAGTTCACGGTGCCGTCGGTGAACGTGTCGCCGGAGGCGCACTCGATGCCGAACAGCGCGACGATGTCGCCGGCGGTGGCATCGTTGATGTCGTGCATCTCGCTGGCGTGCATGCGCACGATGCGAGGAACCTTGACCTTCTTCTGGTTCGACTGGTTGACGATGAAGTCACCCTTCGTCACGCGGCCCTGGTAGACGCGCATGTAGGTGAGCTGGCCGTAGCGGCCGTCCTCCAGCTTGAACGCCAGACCGACGAAGGGCTTGTTCGGGTCGGACTCGAGGACGACCTTCGCCTCGTTGTTCTTCTGGTCCAGCGCCTCGTTCACCGCCTCCTTGGGGTTGGGGAGGAAGTTGCAGACGGCGTTGAGGAGCAGCTGCACGCCCTTGTTCTTGTAGGCGGAGCCGCACATCACCGGCGTCATCTTCAGGGCGATGGTGGCCCGGCGGATGGCGGCGAGGATGACGTCGTTCGGGATGGGAGCGTCGGACAGGAACAGCTCGCCCAGCTCGTCGTCCACCTCGGCCACGAGCTCGATCATCTGCTGGCGGCGCGACTTGGCCTCATCGACCAGCTCCGCGGGAATCTCCTCCTCGCGGACGGTCTCTCCGCTCTCACCGTCGAAGTAGTACGCCTTCATGGTGATGAGGTCGACCAGGCCCTTGAAGCGGTCCTCGGCGCCAATGGGCAGCTGCATCTTCACCGGGTGGTGGTTCAGCTTCTCCTTCAGCTGGGCGGCCACGCGGTCATAGTTCGCGCCGGCGCGGTCCATCTTGTTGACGAACGCGATGCGCGGAACGCGGTAGCGCTTCATCTGCCGGTCCACGGTGATGGACTGGGACTGCACGCCGGACACGGAGCAGAGCACCAGGATGGCGCCGTCGAGGACGCGCAGGGAGCGCTCCACCTCGATGGTGAAGTCCACGTGTCCCGGGGTGTCGATGAGGTTGATGTTGTGGTCGCCCCACATCGCGTACGTGGCGGCGGACTGGATGGTGATGCCCTTCTCACGCTCCAGGTCCATCGAGTCCATCACCGCGCCCACGCCGTCCTTGCCGCGGACCTCGTGGATCTCGTGGATCTTGCCCGTATAGAAGAGGATGCGCTCAGAGAGCGTCGTCTTGCCCGAGTCGATATGGGCGGAGATACCAATGTTACGAATCTTCTCGATGGGTGCGTTGGCGGCCACGATCCGGTCCTTCTTGATTGAAAAGTGCCTGAGGGAACAGAGCAGGCGGGGCCCTTACTTCCCACGGGACTGAGTTTCCAGCCAAATCCACATGACGGTGGGCTGCCTGCTCCCACCTATGCCTACAAAAACGGCGTCCTACCCTTTCGGGGGTCTCCTAACCATGAGTGCGAGCGAAAACTTCTCCTTGGCCCGAGCCTGGCTGCACGCTTTCAACACCCACGACGTGGACGCCCTGGTGGCACTCTATGCCGAGGATTGCACCCACACCTCCCCGAAGATTCGGGTGCTCCACCCGGAGACGGGGGGGCGGCTGATCGGCCGGCCGGCGCTGGCGAAGTGGTGGCGGGAGGCCATCGCCCGGCTGCCGGGCCTGCGCTACGAGGAGACGGCCCTCACGGCGGACGACACCCGCGTCTTCATGGAGTACCTGCGCCACGCGCCCGGTGAGGCCCCCATGCCGGTGGCGGAGGTGCTGGAGGTGCGCGGCGGGCGGATTGTCGCCTCGCGCGTGTACCACGGCTGAAATGGGCTAGGGTGCCGCCGTCCCGCGGCGCCCCCATGAGGAGGACGGACATGGCGAAGAAACCTGGCTCCCCCGCCGACGCCGGCGCCTTCGAGAGGGACTTCGGCTACCTGCTGCCGTTCCTCGACAAGGTGGCGGCCGCCGCCTCCGGGCTGCAGGACGCCGCGGCCCGCGAGGAGCTGACGCGGCTGATGGCGGAGGAGAAGGTCCGCTGGCAGCGCATCCGGGAGCTCCTGGGGGGCGCCGGGGCCCGCGCGGCGGCTCCGGCCCCGGCGCAGCCCACGGATGGGGCACCGTCCCTGGCGCGGGCCTCGGCGGACAACATCCACCGCGTGGCGCCGACGGCGGCGGGCCTCACGGTGGGGAGCCTCAAAGGCGCGCGTTGAGCTGAGCCAGCGCGTCGAAGGTGGCCGTCTTGTAGGCCTCCGACAGCGTGGGGTAGTTGAAGCACGTCTCCACGAAGAGGTGCGCGGTGGCGCTGGTGAGCATCGCCGTGAGGCCCACGTGCACCAGCTCCGAGGCCTGCTCGCCCAGGACGTGGACGCCGAGCACCTTGAGGCTCTCCCGGTGGAAGAGCAGCTTCAGCAGGCCGTGCGTGTCACCGATGATTTGACCGCGCGGGTTGCTGGCGAAGGTGGCGCGGCCGGCGACGTAGGGCACCTGCTGCTTGCGCAGGGACTCCTCCGTCTCGCCGGCCATGGAGACCTCGGGGATGGTGTAGATGCCGTACGGCAGCACCGGCGCCAGGGTGCGCGTGGTGCCCAGGCCGAAGGCGTGCTCCACGGCGATGCGGGCCTGGTCCATGGAGGTGGAGGCCAGCGCGGGGAAGCCGATGACGTCTCCCACCGCGTAGAGGTGGGGCACCGCCGTCTGGAACGTGGGGCCCACCTCCACCTGGCCGCGCGAGCCCACCTTCACGCCGAGCGCCTCCAGCCCCAGGCCCTTCGTATTGGCCGAGCGGCCGGAGGCCACCAGCACCTGGTCCGTCTCCAGCACCTCGCCGGAGGAGAGCGTCATCCGCACGGGCGCATCCGGGGCCGGGGGCGCGTCCACCTTCTCCACCGTCTGGCCGAAGCGGAGCTGGACACCGAGCGCCTCCATGCGCCGGCCGAGCAGCGCGGACATCTCGTCGTCGAGGAAGGGCAGCAGCTCCGGCTTCACCTCCACCAGCGTCACGGGGATGCCCAGCGCGGCGAACATGCACGCGTACTCGCAGCCGATGACGCCGCCACCCACCACCACCAGCGAGCGCGGGAGCTGGCCGAGGTCCAGCACCTCGTCCGAGTCGTGCACGCGCGGGTCGCCGAAGGGGTACAGCGGCGGCCGGTAGGGGGACGAGCCGGTGGCCACCAGGATGACGGAGCCGGTGAGCCGCCGCTCCGGCGCGCCCTCCCGGCGCACCGCCACCGTGTGGGCGTCCACCAGCGAGCCGGTGCCCTGGACGATTTCCACGCCGTGGCGGGCGAGGTTGCGGAGGATGCGCTCGCGCTCGATGCCCTTCACGCGGCGCTCGCGGTAGAGGAAGTCGGACACGGTGGCCTCGTGGCGCAGCGTGGTCTCCACGCTGTAGAGGCCACGGGCCTTGAAGCCGGACAGGTGGAGCGCCGTCTCGCGCAGCGTCTTGGAGGGAATGGTGCCGGTGTTGGCCGCCGTGCCGCCGGGGACCGGCTCACGCTCCACCACCACCACGCGCTTGCCCGCCAGCGCCGCCCGCACCGCGCCCCACTCTCCGGCGGGGCCGGAGCCAATCACCACCAGGTCGAAGTCCGCCATGGGGGCGACGCTAGACGAGCCCGCGAGGGCTTTGAAGTCACTCCGGGTGGCCCGGTGTCGCGGCGCCGCGTCCCTCGTACCGCAGCCCCTCGCGGACCTCCTCGTCGCCGAGGAGCCGGAAGGTGCCCTCGGGGATGTCCAGCTCGATGCCGCCCACGGCCTCGCGGTGGAGCGCGCGCACGGGCAGGCCCACGGCGCCGAGCATCCGCTTCACCTGGTGGTGGCGGCCCTCGGTGAGCGTCACCTCCACGGTGTGCTCGTCGCGGACCACGACCTTCGCGGGGCGCGCCGGCCCGTCGTCCAGCGTCATGCCCCTGCGCAGGGGCTCCACGCGCGCGTCGTCCGCGGTGCTGAACACCCTGGCCACGTAGCGCTTGGGCAGGCGCGTGTCCGGGGACGTGGCGTGGGCCACCAGCTTGTCGTCATTGGTGAAGAGCAGCAGGCCGGTGGAGTCCACGTCCAGGCGGCCCACGGCATGCCATGAGTAGCCGGCCAGCTCCGGCGGGAGCTGGGGCAGCAGCACCTCGAAGACGGTGCCGGTGCGGTGCTGGCGCTCGGTGGAGGTCAGCACGCCCGCGGGCTTGTGGAAGGCCAGCACGCGCGTGGGCGGCGCGCCCACCGGCACGGGCTTTCCGTCCACCTTCACGACGGCGCCCGGGGGCACCGGGGCGAGCGGCATCTTCGCCACGCGGCCGTTGATGGTGACGCGGCCGGCGCGGATGGCCGTCTCCGCCTCTTCCTGGGGGAACACGCCCGCGCGGGCCAGCGCGCGCGACAGCCAGTCCGGCTTCTCCTTGCCCTCCCAGCGCTTGTGCTGCGGTGTCTTCGGCTTCTCGGGCTTGTGGGACATGGCGCGGCACTGTACCCGTCCGGGCCGGGCGGGACAGCGCTTGTGACAGGAGGGGGCTACTTGCGCGGAGGCCGGCTCGGGTCCTCGCCCTCGGCGGAGCCGGGCGTCTTCCCGGGCTCGCCCTGGGGCACCCGGCGCTCCTTGTCCAGCCCTCCGCCCTCGGCCGTCTTCGGCGTGCGCTTCGGCTCGTTCTCCGGAGGCGCCTCGCGCTTCGTGCCGCGGCCGGGCTCCTCGCCGCCAATCTCCATCGACTCGTAGGGCATGTGGTCCATGCGCGTCCTCCTCAAAGGGGGTGCCGGCCTCCGGCTACCCGGGGAAGGTAGGGACACTTCCGGCCCGTGACGCCCCGGGCCTTGCGGCCGCACGCCGGGTCGCTCACCCTCCAGGCCCCTCGCTGGGAGGTCTCATCCTCATGCTGCGTCTTGCCGCCTGCCTCGTCCTGCTCGCGCTCCCCGCCCTGGCCGCCGAGCCGGCTCCGGTTCCCCGCCGCCCCGTGCACACCTACTCCATCGTCGCCCGTGACCCGGCGACGGGGGAGATGGGCGTGGCCGTGCAGTCCCACTGGTTCTCCGTGGGCTCCACCGTCCCGTGGGCCGAGGCCGGCGTGGGCGCCGTCGCCACCCAGTCCTTCGTGGACCCGTCCTACGGGAAGCTGGGCCTCGAATTGATGCGCGCGGGCCGCGCCGCCCCGGACGCGCTGAAGGGGTTGCTCGCGGCGGACCACGCCAGCGGCGTGCGGCAGGTGGCGATGATTGATGCCCAGGGCCGCGCCGCCGCCCACACGGGGGAGAACTGCATCGCCGCCGCCGGCCACGCCGCCGGTGAGGGCTTCTCCGTCCAGGCCAACATGATGGAGCGCGACACCGTGTGGCCCGCCATGGCGAAGGCCTTCCGCGAGTCGAAGGGCGACCTGGCCGAGCGAATGCTCGCCGCGCTCGAGGCCGCCGAGGCGCAGGGGGGCGACATCCGCGGAAAGCAATCCGCCGCCCTCATCGTCGTGGCCGCGAAGCCCTCGGGCCGCCCGTGGCAGGACCGCCGGTTCGACCTGCGCGTGGACGATGCTCCGGAGCCCCTCAAGGAACTGCGCCGGCTCGTCACCCTCCAGCGCGCCTACAACTTCATGAACGAGGGTGACCTCGCCATCGAGCGCAAGGACACGGACGGCGCCCTCGAGGCGTACTCGGCGGCGGAGAAGCTCGCGCCCGGGAACGCGGAGATGGTGTTCTGGCACGCCATCTCCCTGGTGGGAGTGGGCCGCGTGGACGAGGCCCTGCCGCTCCTCCAGCGCACGTACAAGGCGGACCCTCGCTGGCGGGAGCTGGTCACCCGGCTGCCGAAGGCGGGCCTGCTCCCGGACGACCCGAAGCTCCTGTCCCGGTTGACGGGCGCGAAGCCCGCGAAGTAGCGCGGGGCGGGGCGCCGGGCGGGCGCACGCTCCATGCCCGGCCCAGAGGGTAGTGCGCTTGTGGACATCTCCCGGGATGACGACGTTCCCAGGGAGAGGTGACCATGCGCACGACACTGGCTCCGTTGCTCACGCCGGTACTGGCCTTCGCCCAGACGCCCATGCAGGGCCCCATCGAGCAGGAGCCCTCCCGCAGCCCGCTGTTCTGGTACTGGGTGGTGCTGCTCGTGGCGGCGGCGCTCGTCTTCGCATGGAGCGCGGTGCGGATTTCCCGCCGACGCCGCGGACCGCCTTCCGGCCCTGGCACGCCGGGGACGGGCGGTCAGGGGCCGCGGACTCCGCGCACTGTCTAGGGGCGCTGGTAGGTCGGCCGGGAGGAATCCACCAAGGGGCCATTCGTCAGCCCAGGGCCGCTCCCAGGGCGGGGAGGTGGACACTTGAAGGAGGGCTTGGTGGAGGTTTCACTTCCCCAGCCAGTAGAGGCTGCGGCGGGTGCGCAGCACCTGCTCCAGGAACTCCGAGAAGGAACTGGCGACCTGCTTGCAGTAGGCCGGGTCCGGCCACGCCTCGTGGTCACCATCGAACAGGGGGTAGCGACCATTCTCCTGTCGGGCCACGTCCACAAGCACGTAGTTGCCGTCCTGCACGTCGCAGAGCGCGTACACCGAAGCCGGACCCCACTTGTTGTCGTCCTCGCTGTAGATAGCTACCCGTGCCCGAACGATCTTCGATAGCGGGAGGATACGGTAGGGGGTATCCGGCAGCCGCTCAATCAGCTCCGCCCCATTGCAGTGCAGGTAGAACGCGCGCAGGTCCGGGTCCAGCTTCCAGCCCATCCGGTGCTCGAACGCATTGATTTCTTCGGGGGTGGCGGGCGGATGCGGAAAGTGCTCGCGGGAGACCTCTTCGAGCAGGCTGCTTACGGGCGTGGCCATCGTCAGTTGTCCGAGTAGGGCAGGTTGGGCCCTACTGTATTCCAGGGAGCCTGACCGCCGTAGCAGGCGGGGTACGCCTTGTTGAAGACGGTATGCACCCTCGGCTCAACGGGGATGATGTTGCTGGGGTCCACTGGATCGCCACCGTGATGAAGGTCCCGGATGTGGTGCCCGGGCCAGGCCACGCCCTCTTCTTCAGGCCAGTCGCCGAACCTCTTGCTCCAGTCCCTCCGGAAGGATGTCCGGAAGTTCTCCCATCTCCTACGCTCATCCTCCTTCTTGTCCGGCGACAGCTTGGGATAATCGCAGCAGCAGTGAAAGATGCCGTAGCGGCTACCGGCTTTAACGGGGAGCGGTGGGACGACGAGGCGCCCTTCCCAATCCAGCTTGATGTCGGCCAGCCACATGCAGCCCATGACCCGGGCGCACTCCCGCTGGCACGTTCGCATGAACTCCTACCTGCACTGCCAGGGGTCGTAGAAGAGGGTCGTCTTCATTCGTCCGCCGAGCACTGGAATCCAGGGCAGCTCTTTCTTCGTCGCGGGGTTGACCCCTGGTGATGGCTCGAAACCAGACCCGCCCGTCCCGTGAGTTGTAGAGCACCCAGCGAGAATCGCGACCAGCACAGTCGTCGAGCGCAGATTCAATGGAGATTCCTCCTGGCGTTGGCTTGCTTCAGCAGGGCCATCCCGAAGTTACTTGAAGGGCCTGACAGCTCATGAACTCGGGCTGATGGGAACGTCATGTTGCTGGGGCGGAACGAGGTGGCTCCCTTCGGAGGAGAGGTGCTCGGCGTCGAAGGTGGCCATCAACTTGCGCTTGCCGACCCTCTCGAAGGGGTTCTCCAGGCCGTTGTTGGTCCACCCAGGCTGGCTAACCCGAAGTCAGCTTCTTGCGGACGGTGTGGAGCGCGGCCAGCCACAGCCGCGCTTCCTTCCGGGTCAGCCGTGAGCGGCGCAGCGGCGCGAACAAGTCCCTCAGCGCTGTACGCCCCGGCTGCTCATCCACCAGGAACCCGCCGGCACCCAGCATGGTGTCGAGCGCGGACTCCACCTGCGCCAGCTCCGCGTCCGTGGCCGCGGCGGGCAGGGGACCCGGTGGCGGCGCGCTGGCCGCCAGCGTCGCCACGCGCACCTCGTAGGCGTACAGCAGCACGGCCTGGGCCAGGTTGATGGAGGGCTGCTCGGGCGCGGTGGGCACTGCGGACAGGTCATGGCAGCGCTCCACCTCCGCGTTGGTGAGCCCGCTGCGCTCGTCTCCGAACACCAGCGCCACGGGCCCCTGCGGCGCGCGGGCGACCAGCTCCTCGCCCACGGCGCGTGGGGAGAGCCGGCGCTTGCCCTCCACCTTCCGCGAGCTGGTGCCCACCACCCAGACGCAGTCGGCCACGGCCTCCTCGAGCGTGCTCGCGCGCCGGGCCGCGTCCAGCACATCCTCTGCGTGGACGGCCAGCCTTCGCGCCGGGCCCAGGTCCTCCACCTCCGGCGTCACCCAGACCCAGTCGGACAGGCCGCAGTTCTTCAGTGCCCGGGCCGCGGCACCGAGGTTCTCCGCGTTGCGCGGGCGCATGAGGACGAAACGGACGGGCAGCACCATGGGCCGCGCACATTAACGCCTTCCCGTCTCCCCGCGCCCCCTATAGCCTGCCGCCATCGACGTCTTCGCGGGGAGCCCGGTGCCACGAGGGGTGTGGCCTCCCGGACACCCTGTGGGCCCGGTGACGCATGGGGGGCGCGTCCAAGCCGCGGGCAGTCGACCACGGTCCTCCCTCACGCGGCATGCGCAGCCCCGGCACGCCGCATGAAATACAGCTGGCACCTTCCGGAGGAACCATGGGTTCGCAGTCCGTCGTCACGCACAGGGCACCTCGCGCCAGCCGCGCGCGCTGGCTCCTCGCGGCGCTGTGGGTGGGCGCCACGCTCGCGGGTTGCAAGCAGGAGCCAAAGCCCGCGACGCCCCCCGCTCCCTCGCAGCCGGTCGCCACGACGGCCCCCTCCGCCGTCACGGATGCGGGCACCACCACGGCCTCCGCACCGCCCACGCCCGAGGCGCTGACGCCCGTCATCCACGAGCTCGCCGCCGAGGGCACCGTCCCCGAGGGCATCGTCATCGAGTTCCCCCGCCCGGTGGTCCCCCCGGACGGCGAGGTGAAGAAGGGCACCGTCCTCACCATCACCCCGCACGTGCCCGGAAGCCTGTCCTGGCGCTCCCAGTCCACGCTCGCCTTCACCCCGTCGGCCCAGGGCTTCGACTTCGGCACGCAGTACACCGTCATCCTGGAGTCGCTGGAGACGGAGGCGGGCGTGGTGAGGCCGGCCTCCGCGGGGGCGTGGACGCACCGCTTCACCACCCCGGCCTTCCGCTTCGTCCGCCTCGCGCCCCGGCAGTTGGACCTGCTCAAGGGGCGCGTGGAGGTGGACGCCGTCTTCTCCGGCCCGGTGGACCTCAATGCCGTGCGCTCGCGGGGCACCTTCCAGGTGGAGGGCCAGCCCATCTCCGACGTGAAGTGGCGCACCGTCCCCAGCGCGCGCAACGTCCTCACCGCGCAGCTCGCCCACCCGCGCCTCAAGCCCGCCGCCACCGTGCGCTTCGCCCTCCAGGCGGGGCTGACCGCCGCGGGCCGCACGGAGGCCACGGCTCCCGCCGGAGAGGCTTCCTTCGAGCTGCGCGCCGGCAAGCGGCTGGACATCACCCATGTCTCCCTGCGGGAGGGCTCCACCGGCCACTACCTGGAGGTGAACTGCCGTGACGTGGAGGCCGGCGCTCCCGCCAGCCCGCACGACGCCGGGGAGTACGACGAGTACTACTGGGATGACCGCAACAAGGGCTGTGTGTTGGATGACAGCGTGGCGGCGGACGCCATCCACCTGACGCCGCCGGTGAAGTTCTCCATCGCGCCGTCCCGCCGGGGCTTCCGCATCTTCGGTGACTTCAAGCGCGGGCCCGCCTCGCTGCGCATCGACGCCGGCACGCCCTCGGTGGGTGGCGGCACGCTGCTGTCTCCCTACGTGCACGCCTTCTCCGTGCCCGCGCGCCAGCCGCAGGTCTCCTTCGCCACCTCCGGCCGCTACCTGCCGCGCAGCGCGTGGCGCAACCTGCCCTTGCAGCACCTCAACCTGGACTCGGTGGAGCTCACCGTCCGCCACGTGCCGCCGGAGAACCTCGTCTTCTGGATGAGTGACGACCGCACGGAGACCGCCGACGAGCGCACCTCCAACGTGATTGCGAAGCGCGTGCTGCCCCTGAAGTCCCCGCCGGACACCCTCACCACCACCTACGTGGACGTGGCCAGCCTCGTGCCCGCCACCACCAAGGGCCTGGTGGAGCTCTCCGCGCGGAAGGACCGCTGGCAGGCCGCCTCCCGCATCCTCCTCACCAACCTGAGCCTCGTGGCCAAGCGCGGCGGGCCGGAGCGCGGCTCCAACGACAGGGGTGAGGTGTGGGTCTGGGCGCTGGGCATGGAGAGCACCGAGCCGCTGTCCGGCGTGGAGGTGACGCTGGTGAAGAAGAGCGGCCAGGCGGTGGCCCGCTGCACCACGGTGGGGACGGACGGCTGCCGGCTGAAGGTGCCTCCGGCCGACGTGGACCCCAGCGAGCCCTTCGCCCTCATCGCCCGTGACGGCGAGGAATTGACGTACCTCAAGTACAGCGAGCTGAAGACGGAGATCGCCAACTCGGACGTGCAGGGCGAGCCGTACCGCGCGGAGAAGCCGTACCGCGCCTCCCTCTGGTCGGACCGTGGCGTGTACCGCCCCGGCGACACCGCGCACGTGGCCGCGGTGCTGCGCGGGCAGGACGACAAGGCACCGCCCGCGGGCATGCCGGTGGAGCTGGTGGTGATGGACCCGCGTGAGCGCGAGCTGCGCAAGGTGCCGCTGAAGACGAACGAGGCGGGCGCGGTGGCGCTGGACGTGCCCTTCGAGGCCTTCCAGGACACCGGCAGCTACCGCGTGACGCTGAAGGTGGCGGACCGCGACGTGGCCACCTACAGCCTCAGCGTGGAGGAGTTCGTCCCCGAGCGCATGAAGGTGACGGCGCGCGCGGAGAAGGAAGGCTACGTGCAGGGCGAGGAGGTGCCCGTCGCGGTGGAGGCGGCCTACCTCTTCGGCGGCTCGGCCGAGGGCAGCCCGGTGGAGCTGACGTGCCGGCTGGTGCCCTCCGAGTTCAAGCCGAAGGAGAACGCGCAGTACGCCTACGGCGTGTGGCGCCAGGACGGCAAGGAGCCCCGGCCCGTCACGCTGGGACAGGTGAAGGGCACGCTGGACGAGAAGGGCCAGGCGCTGCTGCGCTGCCCGGCGCAGGCGTCCACGGGCGGCTTCCGGGGCGCGGCGAAGCTGACGGCGCTGGCCAGCGTCTTCGAGTCCGGCAGCGGCCGCTCCACGGTGGGCGACGCCACCGCGCTGGTGCACCCCGAGCCGTACTACGTGGGCCTCCAGGCCACCACGCGCAAGGTGAAGGCCGGCAAGCCCTTCACGGTGAATGGCGTGGTGGTGGACTGGGACGGGAAGCTGCTCGCGGCCGGAGGCAAGGCTCCGAAGTCCGTGGACGTGGAGTACGTCCGCCTGGAGGAGGAGTACGGCTACTACTACGACGAGTCGGAGGGCTACGAGCGCTACCAGCGCTACCTGCGCCCGCTGCGCGAGGGGCGCACCACGGTGGCGGTGAAGGACGGCCGCTTCACGGTGGAGGTGACGCCGGGCGCGGACGCCGCGGGCTACCTGGTGCGGGTGAGGGCGGGCGCGACGCAGACCGACCTCGAGCTGGAGGGCGAGGGCCGCTACTACTGGTGGGGCGAGGACTCGCGCGTGGACCAGACGCCGCGCCCGCTCAAGCCGACGTCGCTGGACGTGGCGCTGCCGGCGAAGGCGCGCGTGGGCCAGGCCGTCGCGGTGAAGCTGAAGGCCCCGTACAAGGGCCGGATGCTGCTCACCGCGGAGACGGACCGCGTGCTCGCCGCCGAGTGGAAGGCCGTGGAGCCCGGTGAGGTGACGTGGAGCTTCACGCCGTCGGGCTTCGCGCCCAACGTCTACGTGAGCGCCTTCCTGGTGAAGGACCCGCACCTGGAGTCGGCCGAGGCCTTCATGCCGGACCGCGCCTTCGGCGTGGCCAGCGTGCCGCTGGAGCCGGTGGACTACACGCAGGCGGTGACGATGAACGTGCCCAAGGAGGTGCGCTCCAACGACACCCTCACGGTGGACCTGGAGCTGGGCGCGCTGGAGGGGCCCACCTTCGCCACGGTGGCGGTGGTGGACGAGGGCATCCTCTCCCTCACGCGCTTCCAGAGCCCTGACCCGCTGAAGCAGCTCTTCACCAAGCGCGCGCTGGGCGTGGACACGTATGAGACCATCGGCTGGACGCTGCTGGTGCCTCCGGGGGGCAACTCGCGCTCCACGGGTGGTGACGGCGAGGGGAGCGCCGCCGGCCGCG
Source organism: Myxococcus sp. RHSTA-1-4 (assembly GCF_020037125.1). Classification (GTDB taxonomy): domain Bacteria; phylum Myxococcota; class Myxococcia; order Myxococcales; family Myxococcaceae; genus Myxococcus. The sequence goes on along the minus strand of NZ_JAIQDG010000006.1, from coordinate 327,088 downwards.
TGCAGCCCGTCAAGCCCGTGGCGCTGTGGAGCGGGCTGGTGCCGGTGCCGGCCAACGGCAAGCTGCGCGTGCCCTTCAAGCTGCCCCAGTACCGTGGCGCGGTGCGGGTGATGGCGGTGACGGTGGGGCCTCAGCGCGTGGGCCGCGCCAGCGCGCAGGTGCTGGTCCGCGACCCGCTGGTGCTCCAGGCCACGCTGCCGCGCTTCCTCACGCAGAACGATGAAATCCAGGTGCCCGTCTTCGTCACCAACCTGTCCGGCAAGGCGCAGGACGTGAAGGTGACGCTGGCCACCGAGTCGCTCCCGGTTCCCGGGCTGGCGCAGCCCGCGGCGGCCGGCTCGCCCGTGCAGTTGCTGGGGAAGAACGAGGGCCGCGTCCGGCTGGAGGACGGGAAGTCCTCCACCTTCGTCTTCCAGGCGAAGGCGGTGCAGGCGGTGGGGGCGGCGCGGATGACGGTGACGGTGGAGGGCGGCGGGTACACCTCGTTCGAGTCGCTGGACGTACCGCTGTCGCCCGCCGGCCCGCGCGAGCGGCGCGTGCAGCGCATCGAGCTGGCGCAGGGGACGACGGACGTCTCGAAGTACCTCCAGGGCTGGGTGCCCACCACGGAGCGCTCCACGTTCTGGGTGACGGCCAACCCGTATGCGCAGTCGCTCCAGCACCTCTCGTACCTCGTGCAGTACCCGTACGGGTGCGTGGAGCAGACGACGTCCTCCACCCGGCCGCTGCTGTTCGTGTCGGAGCTGCTGGACGACGTGGACCCCACCCTCACGAAGGGCAGGGACGTGGGGGACATGGTGCTGGCGGGCATCAACCGCGTCCTCTCCATGCAGACGCCGTCGGGCGGTTTCGCCTACTGGCCGGGCCAGACGACGCCGGTGGATTGGGGCACGGCCTACGCCACGCACCTGCTGCTGGACGCGCAGAAGCTGAAGTACCCCGTGCCGCAGGACCGGCTGGACGACGCCCTCACGTGGATGGGCAACGAGCTGAACAACGCCGAGGGCCGCACCCAGCGCCACGGCGGCTACAGCGAGAGCTCCGAGGCGTACATGCACTACGTGCTCGCGCTGGGCGGCAAGGGGCGCAAGGCACGCGTGCAGAAGATGGTGGACACCCTGGCCGAGCGCGCGAAGCGGGGCACGCTCTCGGGAGAGGAGCGCGAGCAGGACTACATGCTCAAGGCCGCGCTGTGGCTGGCTGGTGACCGCCGCTACGAGAAGGAGCTGCGCAGCCCGGACCTGTCGCCCGTCACCGACGAGCGGAAGAACAACTGGTCCTTCTACTCGGACCGGCGGCGCCGGGGCTTCATGCTGAGCACCTTCCAGGACCTGTTCGGCAATGACCCCGCGGGCGAGCCGCTGGCGCGCATGGTGGCCGAGGCGCTCCAGGCGCAGCCCAGCGGCTGGTACACGACGCAGGAGCTGGTGTGGGGCATCACCGGCCTGGGCAAGCGGCTCCAGGGCGCGTCCTCCAACTTCTCGCCGCCGGTGCTGACGGCGGACGGCAAGGTGGTGGCGCCCACGCAGGAGAAGGAGGCGCGCGCGTCGGACCGCACGTGGGCGCTGGCCCGCGCCAGTGAGCGCAAGGGGCTCCAACTGGAGGTGAAGTCCAAGGACGAGGGGAAGCTGTACCTCATCCTCAGCAGCGAGGGCGTGCGCTCGGACGGGCAGGCGAGGACGGGCGGCCAGGGCCTCACGGTGTCCCGCACATGGCGGAAGCTGGACGGCACGTCGCTGGACGTGCGTGGAGCGCCGCTGGCGCTCGCGGACCTGGTCTACGTGGAGCTGGAAATCACCAACACCACCTCCGAGCGCGTGCAGAACATCGCCCTGGTGGACCGGCTGCCGGCGGGCTGGGAAATCGAGAACGCGCGGCTGGGCCGGGGCGGCGGCGCATCCTGGGTGGAGGCCGACGCGCTGTGGGCGGCGGACTACGTGAACATCCGCGATGACCGCATGGAGGTCTTCGGCAGCCTGAACGCGCGCGAGTCGAAGAAGGTGGTCTACGCGGTGCGCGCGGTGACGGCGGGCTCCTTCACGCTGCCGACGGCGGAGGCGGAGGCCATGTACGACCCGCGCATGTGGGCTCGCGAGGCGGGCGGCACGGTGCAGGTGTCCGGCCCGTGGAAGGACAACCTGCTCTAGCCGGGCGCGCCCCAGGACCTGGAGCCACCAGCCCATGAGCCGTGTCCGCCGCATCGTCCGCAGGCTGGCCCTTGTCACCGTGGGACTCCTCGTCCTTGGGGCAGCGGGTGTGGCGGCGGCGTGGTGGTTGCCGCTGCCGGCCCGTCTCTCCGCACCGGCCTCGGTGGTGATGGAGTACCGGGACGGCACGCCCGCCCACGTCTTCCTCGCGCCGGACGAGCGGTGGCGCATCCCCACGGCGCCGGAGCGCGTGGACCCTGCCTATTTGCGGGCGCTGCTGGCGTTGGAGGACAAGCGCTTCTTCCTCCACCCGGGCGTGGACCCGCTCGCCGTGGCGCGGGCCGCCGTGCGCAACGTGGCGCGGGGGCGACGGGTGTCGGGCGCATCCACGCTCACCATGCAGTTGGTGCGCGTGCTGGAGCCCCGGCCGCGCACCTTCACGTCGAAGCTCATCGAGTCCTTCCGCGCGGTGCAGTTGGAGCTGCGGTTGACCAAACAGGAGGTGCTCTCGGCGTACCTCCAGTTCGTCCCCTATGGGCGCAACGTGGAGGGCGTGGAGGCGGCGGCACTGGCGTACTTCGGCCACACGGCGTCACACCTGAGCCCGGCGGAAATCTCCACGCTGCTGGCCGTGCCGCAGAACCCCAACCGTCGCTTTCCCTCGCCTGAGAATGCAGCGCGGCTGAAGGCGGCGCGGGATGGGGTGGCGCGGCGGTTGCTGGAGGACGACGCCCTGCCACGGGGCCCGGCGGAGGCCACGGTGTCGCCGGAGGCGGTGCTGGCCGAGGTGCGCGCCACGCCGGTGCCCGTGGGGCTGAGGTCCTTCCCCCGCGAAGCGCCACACGCCGCGGTGTGGCTGCGGACGCAGCACCCGGCACTGTCGAGGCTTCGCACCACGCTGGACGCGGGCACGCAGCGGATGGTGGAGCGGCTGATGCGCGACGCGGCGGGCGGGCTGGCCTCTCGCGGCATCCACAACGGGACGGCGGTGGTGGTGGAGCGTGACAGCGCGGCGGTGCTCGCGCTGGTGGGCAACTTCGACTTCTTCGACGCGGCGCACGGCGGGCAGATTGTCGGCTTCGCCACGCCGCGCTCGCCGGGCTCGGCGCTCAAGCCGCTGCTGTACGCCATGGGTATCGACCTGGGCATGGTGGGGCCGGAGCAGCTCGTGGCGGACGTACCCACGGCGTACGGCGGCTATGCGCCGCGCAACTTCGACGGCCGCTTCCAGGGGCTGGTGCGCTTGGAGTACGCGCTGTCACAGTCTCTCAACATGCCCTTCGTGCGGCTGCTGGAGCGCGTGGGCGTGGAGCGCTTCCTGGGCACGCTGCGCGCGGCGGGTGTCACCAGCCTGGTGAACGAGCCGGGCTACTACGGCCTGTCCGCGGCGGTGGGCGGCATCGAGCTGACGCCGCTGGAACTGGCGGGTGTGTACCTGGCGCTGGCGGAGGATGGCCGTGCGCCGTCGCTCCGGCTGCTGGAGGACGGCAAGCCGGCGGGGAAGCCGGCGGAGGTGCTGTCCCCGGGGGCGGCGTGGCTGACTCGCAAGGCGCTGGCGCTGAGAGACCGGCCGGACTTCCCGGAGCGCCGGCGGCTGACGGGGATGCCGGCGCGGGTGCACTGGAAGACGGGGACGAGCTTCGGGCACCGTGACGCGTGGGCCGCGGGCTCGGGGCCCCGGCACACGGCGGTGGTGTGGCTGGGGAACTTCGACCACTCGCCCAGCGTGCACCTGGTGGGGGCGGACGCGGCCGGGCCGCTGCTGTTCGACATCCTCGAAGGCGTGGGGCCGCGAGGACGCGCGCTTCCGGCGGAGGAGGATGCGCCGCCGGAGGACCTGATGCGCGTGGAGGTGTGCGCGTACTCGGGGCACCTGCCGACGGACGCGTGCGAGCAGCGCAAGTGGGTGTATGCGCGGCGCGCGGCGGTGCCCACGGGGCGCTGCCCGTATCACCAGCGTGTGGAGGTGGACGTGGCCTCGGGGCTGGCGGTGGGGCCCACGTGCCGGGCGGGGCGGAAGACGGAGTCGCGGGTGTACCTCTCGTGGCCCGCCACCATCCGCCGCTGGCTGGAGGAGCAGCACCGCCGCCTGCCGGAGCCGCCCTCGGCCGCGCCCGGCTGCGAGCCCGGTGGTGAGCGTGCGGCGCCGATGATTGTCTCTCCGGCGGACGGGCAGGTGTCCATGCTGATTCCGGGCGTACCCGCGGAGCAGCAGGAGATACCGCTGGAGGCGGAGGCGTCACACGAGCGGGCGCTGACGTGGTTCGTGGACGGGGCGCTGCTGGGCACGGCGCGCGCGGACGAGCGCGTGTGGTGGACGCCTTCGGTAGGGGCTCACGAAATCCTCGTCACCGACGACCGGGGCCTCACCGCGAAGCGGACGCTGGTGGTGCGCGAGCGGCGGTGAATCAGAGGAACCGCGCGCGCAGCTCCGGCGTGGGCATGCGGCACGCTTCCGCCTTGCCGAACCAGCGGTAGCGGTTGCGCGCGATGAAGCGGTAGACGGCGTCGCGGATGGGCGAGGGGATGACGACGAAGGCGTAGAGCAGCTTCCACGCGCCGGGCAGCTTCCGGGCCACGCGCAGGGCCGCGCTGGAGCGCTCATATACGCGCCCGTTCTCGACGAGGATGAAGCTCTGGGGCTCGGCTTCCGGCACGCGGCCCAGGGGGGCGAGCAGCGCCGCGGCCTGGGTGGACTGGAGCGCCGCGAAGCGGAAGCGCGCCGAGGGGTCCCGGTCGATGATGAAGTTCACGGCCCCATTGCAGAGGTTGCAGACGCCGTCGAAGAGCACCACCGCCGTATCCTGCTCCGCCTCACTCATCCTGGGTCTCCCCCTCGACAGTTAACATGCCACCCGCCGTGTCGCATGGTCCGCAGTCTACCCGGCCCCGCGCCGCGGGAGGCCCGGCTTCACTTCACCTCCCACCCCTTCGTCCCGCGCTCGTAGCGCTTGCCCGCGGGCAGCTCGCCGTAGAAGAGCAGGTCCTTCACGCCCACCACGGACTTGCCGTCGAACAGGCCAAGCTCCCCCCTGGCGGGGAGCTGGATGCCCAGCTCCGCGGCGCGCAGGCGCACCCGCTCGCCCGGGGCCACCGTCACGTCCGGCAGCACCGCGCCCACGGGGTTGCTCACCTGCGTTGGCGCATGGTCGCTGTGCGCCAGGCTCACCCGCAGGTTGGTGGTCAGCACCATGCCCTTCAGCGACACCGCCGCCGACGTCCGGTTGCCCACCTCCACCCAGCCCTCGCGCGGGTCGAACGCCTCGAACACGAGCGCCGGCTTCTTCGCCGCGTGACGCTCCAGCTCCGCCAGGATGAAGGCGCGGCGCTCCTTCACGAACCGCTTCATGTAGTCGCGGCCCGCCTTGAAGCGCTCGTAGCTCATGTACGGGTCAGCGCGCATGTGCGGGTCGATGAGCGCGTGCAATTTGTCGATGTACGCGTCCATCTCCGTGCTCTTGAAGAGCTCGTCCAGCGCCTTGTCCAGCCGCGCCTCCAGCCGCTCGCGCAGCACGGGGTTCATCAGCACGCGCGTGCCGAGGTTGGAGAACACCGGCAGGTAGCCCGGGTAGGCCGGCTCGCTCTTGCGCTGCAGGTACATCTTCTCCACCCACGCATCCGTCAGGGTGAAGTTGAACAGCGGGTGCCGCATGTTGCTGCTGCTCGTCCGCATGTCCTCCACGGCGATGGGGTACCACCAGCGTGCGTCCACGTTGTTCAGGTCCCACGCGACATAGGACCACTTCGCCGCCGCCCGGTCGTAGATGAAGTAGCTCTCCGAGTCCTCCACGAAGTTGTTGGACATCAGCACGTCCAGCACCATGGAGCGCAGGTAGTGCTCGAGCTGGAGGTTCTTCTCCAGCGCGGCGGCGAGCTGCGGCTCGGGCGTGTGGTTGATGATGCCCAGCATCTCCCAGAGCTTGTCGTCCGGCTGCGTCTCGTTGGTCTTCTTCAGCCACCGGCCCTGGTAGGGCACCTTCCACGTCTTGAACTCGCAGTCCTTCCAGCCGCAGCGGTAGATGGTCGCGTCGCCGTCCGCGAAGTCGTGCGCCTTGAGGAAGGACTTGTTCACCTGCTCGATGTCCAGGAACACGCCCTGGTAGGCGCCATTCACCTGGAGCCGCACGAACTTCGCCTTCGACGCCGGCACGCGCATGGCCTCCAGCAGGTCATAGGAGAGCTTCTCCGCCAGCATCGTGGCGTCCGCGTACTCGGCCACGAGGTTGAGCGAGGTGCGGCCCTCGAAGCGCACTCCGTCCTCGAAGCTCACGTTCCAGCTCTTCTTCGGGAAGGAGCGCGCGGAGGCGCCGCGCAGCCGGACCTTCACCCGGTAGGTCATCCCGTTCGCCTTGAAGAGCGCGTCCTGCTCGGGCGTCCACACGTCCGCCTCGAACCTCCTCATCGCCTCCTCGGGGATGACGAGCGCGTATTCCTGCACGGAGGTCTGCACGGGCGGCAGCTTGAAGGCCAGCAGCGGCTCCGGTACCGGCGGCGGAGGAGGTGGCGGAGGAGGAGGTGGCGGCGGTTCCTCCGTGCCCCCGTCGGGCCGGGAACCCGAGTCGGGCAGCGGGTTCGTTTCGTCCGGCGGCACCCCGCTATCGGGCGTCGTCTGCGGAGCCTCGTTGCCCGGGGGGCCCGGCACACCGGTGGGCGGGCCCTCCGTCCCGGCCCCACAGGCCGTCAGACACAGCAGGGAAAGGCAGAGCAGCAGTCGTGTGTGATTCATCCCGCCCGCGGTGAGCAAGGGGCATGCCCCACGGGTTGGAGGGCCCACGCGGGTGGAGAGTGGACACCCCGGGCCCCGGCGCGGCCGCCGCCGTACCCGCGAAGGGAAACGGATTACCCAGGGTGGGGCCGCCTGCTCGCCCCGGACGGCAGGGCAGGGTGCCCGTGCTCGCCTTGAATGGAGCAGGCGTCCGGGCGGGGCGGCCCTGGCTTCTTCCCCTCGCGCGGTGCACGGCCCGGAGCGTCAGTCCTAGCTTCACGGGGAAGCAGGGAGTGCCGTGTCAGGGGAGACAGCCGCATGGAGACCTGGAACCAGACGTCCTCGGATTCCGTTCGCAGCCATACGCCGCTGCTGGTGAACCGGCGCATCGACGAGCACGTGGAGGCCTGCGTGCGGTGCATGGCGGAGAGGGCCGACCGGGCGGAGATGAGCCGCTACCTCCAGCGTCTGGAGCGAGAGTGGGACATCAACCGGGCCCTCTCCGTGGGGGCCTCGGTGGCCTCGGCGCTCGGCCTGCTGCTGGGCCGGCGGGACGGCGGCGGCTGGCGCGTGCTCAGCGCGGTGGCCACCGGCCTGCTCCTCCAGCAGGGGCTGTTCGGCTATGGGCCCATGGCCGAGCTGCTGCGCGTGCTGGGCGTGCGCACGCGCCGGGAAATCGACCTGGAGAAGTTCGCCATCAAGGCGCTGCGCGGCGACTTTGAGCGCATCCCCAATGACGGGGGGCCGCTGGCCAGGGCCAACGCCGCCCTCGTCGCCGCGCAGTCCTGAAGGCGGGCGCACCTCGCGTCCCGCCTCCCGGTGTCTCCTCAGTGCCGCGGCCCGGTGTATCCGCCGCCGAGCGCCGGCATCAGCGCCGGTGACTGGGGCGTGGGCGCGGCGCCGCTCTTCTTCCCGGTGTTGGCCTGGTCGAAGAAGCCGTTGAGGCCGGCGATGCCCAGCGAGAAGTTCGTCACCCAGCCCGGGTCCGGCTTGCCGGCCTCCGCGCCGATGTCGATGGGCCTCGCGAAGTGCAGCCGCATCAGCAGGGGCCCCAGCGCCACGTTGACGCCGAAGGCGGCGTCCAGCACGCGGTGGTCCCAGAAGTCCTGACTGTTCTCTCCCACGGCGCCCAGGTCCAGGCCCGCCACCGCCTCCAGGTCGCTGAGGAAGGCCACCCGGACGATGTCGTTGAGCGGAAGCTGCAGCTCCAGCGTGGAGTAGGCGAAGTGGCGGCCCAGCAGCCACCGCTCGTCTCCGAAATTCACTCCGCGCAGCGTGTCGAACGAGGACAGGAAGTAGGAGCGCGCGTACCGGCCCCCCAGCGTGGTGCCCGTGCCGCCGCGCAGGAAGATGTGAGAGCGGCCGTAGATGGGGAAGTAGCGCTCGGCGTCCAGGCGGATGTTGCTGTACGTCTCGCCCTCGAACGGCTGCACGCCCACCGTCATCTCCAGCAGCGCGGAGCTGCCCGCCAGCGGGCCGGTGGCGTAGTGGTACTTCAGGCTGTCGTAGCCAACCTGCCCGCTGACCTCCGTCTGGAAGCGGATGTCCCCGTTCTGCGCGTTCCACACGGACAGGAGCTCCGCGCCGGCCTCGTTGCGCTCCGGGAAGAACAGGTAGAACTCGGTGGGGTCGTCCAGGAAGTACTTCGTCCCGCCGAGGCTGAGGTCACCTTGCAGGTAGAAGAAGGTGCTCAGCGGGTAGCGCACGCTGCCCAGCACGCCGAAGTACCGCTCGCCCGACGTGAAGAACGTGTTCGAGCCCACCTCCAGGTCCTCGAAGGTGCGGTCCACCCGGAAGCGCAGCGACTGGAAGGGACCGCCGCCCCACGTCACCCGGCTCTGGTCGTTGATGTACAGCAGGTAGCCGTCCGTCAGGTCGAAGCTGCCGTACACCGACAGGGTGAGCAGGAACTGGTGGTCCCTCATGCGGTCGCTGGCCGCCGCGAAGAGCTGGCCCACGAAGCCGCCGCCGCCCGCGCCCGCGAAGCCGAAGATGGGACCGAGCTCGATGTTCTGCTTCGTGAAGGGCTCGTAGACCTGCGCGTCCGTCAGCGGCCGCACCGCCAGCGGGCCCGGCGGCTCGGGCGCGGGCTCCGTCGGCACGTCCACCGCCAGCATGCGCGGCGGCCGCAGCACCGCGGGCCTCCGCTCGCCGGACGTGTGGAACAGCATCCACAGGCTGCCCTCGGGGCCGGGGCCCGGCTCGAAGACGCCCGTCGTCAGGTCCGTGCGCCGGACGATGCGGCCGTCCGTCAGCAGCTCGTGCAGGTCCGAGCTGCTGTTGTTGAAGGCCGTGAAGAACACCCGGCCGTCCGGCAGTGCCACCGGGTCCGCGTGGTCCCGGTCCTCGCTGGTGATGCGCTCCACCTGGCGGGGCGCGTCCAGCCGCACCCGGAAGAGGTTGTACTTGCGGTGCGACGTGGCGTCCGACGAGAAGACGATGCCGGCCGGCCCCCACGTCACGTGCCGCTCGGCGAACACGTCGTCGGTGAGCCGCAGGGGCTGGGTGTCCGGGCCCGCCTGCGTGTCGATGGCGTACACGTCCCGCAGGCCCGCGTCGTTGATGCCGATGAAGGCCACCCACCGTCCGTCCGGAGAGAAGGCCGGCGAGTACGCCGCCAGCAGGTCGTGCTTGTCGACGCGGTACGCCACGCGGCGGCCCAGGCCCAGCCTCACCGTGGTGCCCACCTCCCGGTCGATGCCGGTGCGGATGGGCGTGCGGCGCACCAGCACGTCCGTCGCGCGCTTCTCCACCACGTGCTCGTAGTCCTGGACGTAGATGACGTCGCGCCCGACCGTCTCCGCGATGAAGGCCAGCTTGTTCCCCGTCAACGCGAAGCTGCGCCCGGAGATGGGGTGCAGCGACTCCACGCCCGGCACGCCGTCACCCGCCACCCGCACCGTCTTTTCCGGCGCCCGCGGGTCCATCATGTACAGCCGGCTCTCGCCCGTCTCCGGGACAATCGTGCGCAGCGCCAGCACGTGCCCGTCCGGCGAGCTGGTCATGGCGGTGACGTAGCCGGGTCCCTTGTCCAGTAAATCCATCACCGGCTCCGCCTGCTCCGAGCCCAGGTACGTCTTGTAGGCCCGGCGCTTCAGCCAGTTCTCGAACCGCTCCGCCAGCCGCTTCGGGTCGTCCCCCGTCAGCCGCTCCAGCAGTTCCTCGAACTTCAGCGACGGCGAGTCGCGAGAGCCGCCCACCAGCCGGGGCGACTCCTCCAGCACGCGCTGGGTGAAGCCCTTGCCGTACTCCTCCTCCAGGAACGTCACGCGCACCTGGCCCACCTTGTAGATCCACAGGTAGCCGTATGGCCCGGGCGAGAAGAAGTCGAGGAACGCATAGCCCCGGTACAGGTCCGGGTTCACCAGCAGGTCCCTCACCAGCATCTCCGCCTCGGGGTCCATGCCGCGCTTGGCGTAGAACTCGGCCGCGCCTTCGATGAACCACAGGGGAATGGCCTGGAGCGGATCTCCGAACACCTTCGCCTGCTCGGCCACGGTGCGCACCTTCTGGATGGTGAACTGGTGCGCCAGTTCGTGGGTGCTGATCTCCTCGAAGAGCCGGTGGTCACCCAGGTACGGCAGCGTCAGCTTCAGGTCCTCTCCCGTGCTGGTGAGGCCCAGCGTGCCCTCGGACACCTGGAAGAGGTTGGTTTGCAGGAACTCCTGGTAGCTGCTGTAGAGGATGTACGGGAACGTCTGCGTGGGGACGTAGTGGAACTGGTCCACGAGGTAGCGGTACGCCTCTTCGATGAGGGGCGCGGCCCGCTCGGCCACCACGCGCTCACGCTCGTAGAAGTAGAAGCGCACGCCGCCCGTCTTCGCCCCCAGCGTCTTCGCGTAGGTGTAGTTGAAGCCGCCGTCGGGTCCGCCCGGGCCCGAAATCGCCAGCGCGCCGCCGTCGGCCAGGCCGCCGTCCGCCGCGCCCGTGGCGACCCCGGTGCCGCCGTCCTCGCCTCCCGGGGTGCCCGCCAGTCCGCTGGGAGGTACGCCGCCGTCCGCCGCCTCCACCACCAGCGGGGGCGGAGGGTTGCTGGTGGGCGGAATTCCCACCAGGGCTTCGGGGGCGGCAGGGCCTTCCGTCTCCTCGCTGGGGCCGGAGGGCTGCTGGTTCGTATCACCCGTCTCCGGGGACGTGGTGGGGGCATCCGGATTGGCGCCTCCCTGCGTCCCAGGCGGCTGGTCGTGCGCCGTCCTGTCCGGCGGCGGGGCCAGGCCCTCCGCGGCCGGGCCCACGAGGATGTCCACGTGCCGCCACTGGAACTCGTAGCTGTTCACCGGTGATTTTCCGGGACGTCTCGGCACGACGTAGAACTGGGCGAGCGCCAGCCCGGGCACGAGCAGGGCCAGGATGGCGGCTGCGATGGGGCGGAGGTTCACAGGGGGGCACCTCTTCGAGAGGGAAACAGGCGGGGTGGCGGCAACCTGAGAGGCTCCCTCTCAGGGGCTTGGGTATACAAGGGCCTGGATTATTTCTTTCCGTTTACTTGCCCGACGTCGGGAGTCTCACCCGCGCCGGCCCGGGCGGGAAATGGGGGGTTCATCGGGTGCTGGCGCCCAATGATATGGATGGGGGCATGAGACGCCTTCTTGCACTCTCCTCCACCCTGTTCCTCACCCTGGGCTGCGGCAAGGATGATACCTCCGGACCCAAGGCCGAGTGTCAGCTCGAAGCCATCGACCTGTCAGCCTGTCAGCGTTCCACCCTCGCCGCCGTGCAACCCGAGGGGGTGTGGCACCTCAACGTTCTGCTGAACGACAACAGCGGCTCCGCCAGCTCCATGAAGCTGTCGTCGAGCGAGGCCAGCGGGGCGACGTTGCTCGGCTTCAGCGTGACGGAGCGCCAGGTCTCGGCGGACACCTTCTTCATGGCCAGCGACCTGACGGACGCGGATGGATACCCCTTGCGCTTCGTCGTCGCGGGGTGCTCGGCCAAGAGCCCGACGGAGATGGCGGGGGTCTTCCGTCGCTGCCGTGACGGGGCCATGGACCTGCGGGGCACCTTCGAGGCGGTGCGGGTAACGCGCCGGGCCGGTGAGGAGGAGTCCTCCAAGGTGGAGCTCGCCGGAGAGGTGGCGCTGCCTCGCGGCTCCGCCACGGAGCTGGCGGTGGCGGGGGGCCGGGCCTATGTCACCGCCGGCAGCGAGGGCCTCTTCATCTTCGACGTGAGCAACCCCACCCAGCCGAAGAGAGCGGGAGAGGGAGTCAAGCCCTCCAACGACTTCTTCTCGGACGTGCTGGTCCACGGCCAGACGCTCTACGTGGCCACCCGAAACAGCGGCATCGCGGTGTTCGACCTGACGGACCCGCTGGTGCCCGCGCGCGTCCGCTCCATCCCGGAGCAGGCCGTGGAGGTCACCGGGCTGGCCATCGACGGCAACCTGCTGCTCGCGGCGTCGCCGTCCCCGAACGCGGAGGTGCTCATCTACGACATCACCCAGCCCACCGCGCCGAAGCTCGTCACTCGCTACACCATCAAGAGCAGCGCTCCCGCGCTGGGCGAGCGTCCCCTGGACGTGACGGCCCTGAACGGGCGGATGTACATCAGCCACTGGACCTTCGGGCTGGCGGTGGTGGACCTCGCCAAGCCGTCGGCGCCCGAGTTCCTGGGGCGGTTCGGGAGCGCCACCTCTCGCAGCACGGCGGTGGGCGTGGTGGGCAACCGGACGCTGGCCTTCGACGCGGGCGAGGACTGGGGCGCGCACCTGAGCGTGCTGAACGTGACGGCGCCCAACGTCGGCGTGGACCAGGTGGGCGAGTTCCGGATGCGGCCGGAGGTGTCCATCCGCTCGGTGGCGCTGTCGGGCACGAAGCTGTACGTGGCCTACTACCAGGACGGCCTGCGGGTGCTGGACGTCTCCGTGCCCGGCGCGCCCCAGCAGGTGGGCTACTTCAACACGTGGCGTGAGTTGGACCCGGGACGCGGCCTCACCTTCTTCGACGGGCTGAACAACGTCCGCGTGCCGGGCGACGGCTACATCTACGCGACGGACACGTATCGCGGGCTGATGGTCTTCCGCGAGACGGAGTAGACCGCCGGGCGACGCGGGGGCGACGCCGTTCTTCACGGGTTGAGGAGGACGTTGCCGGTGCCCTCGCGCGCCAGGTTGGCCTCGCGGGTGAGCCTCAGCTCCAGCCCCGCATCCTGGAGGGCGACACGGGCGCCGTAGATGTCGCGGTTGTTGGCGGCATCCCGGGCGTAGCCGATGAGGGCGCGGGCGCGCTCCGCGTGGACGACGACGCTGCCCTGGCCGTCCCGGGCGGCGCTGGCGCGCACGTTGGAGAAGGCGCGGTCCGCGAGGCTGAGCGCGTTGTCCACGTCCAGCTCGCCGGTTTCGAGGGCCGTGTCCGCCGCGAGCATCCACTGTCCGGCGGTCTGGATCTGGGTGAGGCGCTGCTGGCGGCCCCGCTCCACGTCGACGGCGCGCTGCCCGAAGGTGTCCACGTGCTGCTCCACGGCCCGGTCGTGCAGGGCGCGCTCCTTGTCGCGCGCCTCGAGCTCGGCCTCGAGTCCCTGCACGCGCTCACGGAGCTCGGCCAGCTCCTGCTGGGTGGGAGCGGGCTGCGTGGCTCCGGTGCCGGCTTCGCCCGTGGCATCCTGCTCTGGCGCTCCGCCCAGGCCCGGTTCCGCGCCCGCTGCGCCCGCGCCACCAGTCGCATCCTGGCCCGGAGCTCCAGCCGCACCTGTGGCTCCCGCGCCGCCAGCCGTACCTGCGTCCCCGGTCGCGCCCTGGCCCGTTGCCCCAGTCGTACCCGCGTCCCCTGCGCCCCCGGTCGCGCCCTGTCCCGTTGCCCCAGTCGTACCTGCGTCCCCTGCGCCCCCGGTTGCGTCCTGGCCTGTTGCCCCAGTTGTAGCCGCTGCGCCCGTGCCATCAGTCGCATCCTGGCCTGTTGCCCCAGTTGTACCCGCTGCGCCCGTGCCCCCGGTTGCGTTCTGGCCCGATGCTCCAGTCGCACCCGCTGCGCCCGTGCCCCCGGTTGCGTCCTGGCCCGATGCTCCAGTCGCACCCGCTGCGCCCGTGCCCCCGGTGATATCCTGGCCCGTTGCCCCAGTCGTACCCGTTGCGCTCGTGCCGCCAGTCGGGGCCTGACCCGGTGCTCCCACCGTACCCGCCGCTCCCGCGCCACCGGTCGCATCCTGGTCCGTCGTGCCCGTGGCCGCTCCGGCCTGGGTGCCTGTCGCCGGGGGCGTCGCGCCAGTTCCGGTGGCGCCGGGCTGTGTTTCCTCCGCACCGGGCGAGGTCTCGGCCGCCGCGGCCTCCTGCGCCGCCTCCTCCTGCCTCAGTTCCTCCAGCGGTGAAGGGATGGGTTGGTACACCTCGGACGCTTGTTGTCTGGAGACCTCTCCCGTGGTGACAGGGGCAGAGCCATCAGGGAGGGCCGGCCCCAGGATGATGGGCGGCGCCCCTCCAGAGAGCGGCTGCTGGAAGACGTAGCCGGGAGGAGGCCGCGCGCCTTCCGCATCCTCGACCGCCTGCTCATAGGCATCTTCCAGCGCTTCCGCGGCGGGGTCGCGGATGGTCGGGTCCTGCGGAGTCGGCACGGGCGTCTCGTCCTGCGTCTGACCCAGGCTCAATCCAGCAACGAGTGCAATCCACAGACGGCGCATGCCTGAAAGGTGCCCACCAGGGAACATCCAGACACCACACCGGGCGGCGCTCCGCCCGTCGGGCCGCCGGCTCACCCGCCCGCCAGGCGCAACCCGAAGGCAACGAGGAGGGCGGACCGTCACTTGAGTGAAGTGCGCGCATCCTCAAGGAGCCGTCCGTGTCCGTCTTCGAGATCGACTTTGAAGGGACGCTGCCCGCCGGAGAGTGCATCTGCCTCCACCTCACGCGCGACGCGGCCTCGCGACCCGCGGAGTTGTTGCACGCCCTGCCCCCCGAGGAGCAGACCATCGCCAGCACCCTGTCGCCCATACGCCTCACCTCATTCGCGAGCGGACGCATCGCGCTGCGCCTCGCCTTGCGACGCCTGGGCGTGGACGCGCCCTGTCTGGCCATCTCCCAGATGGGCGCGCCAGCACTGCCTCCCCACGTCGTGGGGTCCATCAGCCATAAGGGGCTCCATGCCGTGGGGCTCGCCGCAAGGGATGAAGGATTCCACGTGGGAGTGGACCTCGAGCTGCCGCGCCCTCGACGCACCGACATCTCCAGCGTCGTCCTCACCCCCGGGGAGCGCCACCACCTGGAACGGCTCGCGCCCGAGGACCGCTCGCGCTCCGTCCTGCTCCACTTCTCCCTCAAGGAAGCGCTGTACAAGGCGCTCTCTCCCCGGGTGCAACGCTATGTGGACTTCCAGGAAGTCTCCGTGGAGCCCCTGCCCGATGGAACGGCTCGCTTCACGCTGGCGCTGGCGGCGGGGGAGGGCCCCTTCGAGACCATCGGCTGGTGGCGGCTCCAGGCGGGCTTCCTGCTGACCATGGCCAGGGCCGGCGGATGAACGCGGCCACCTTCCGTCACGAGGGCACCATGGCCACGACCCGGCTCCAGCCGGCGCCCGCTCGCCGGAGCTTCACCGGGAAGCACGCGACCTGGAAGCCATGCGTCACCGGAACGGCGCCCAGGTTGGCGAGCCGCTCAATCTGGCAATACTCCCGCTCGCGCCCGTAGACATGCGCGGGCCAGAGCGTCCTGGCATCCCCCGTGCGCTGGTAGTCCTCCAGCATCCGCGCGAACGGCGGGTCGAAGCCAAAGCTGTCGACTCCGATGACCTTGATTCCCTGCTCGACGAGCCAGGACGTCGCTTCGCGGCTGACGCCACGGAAGTCGGTGAAGTACCGGCCGGAGCCCCAGAGCCGGTCTGCCCCGGTCCGCAGCAGGACGATGTCGAGCGGCGCGAGCGTGTAGCCGATGCGGCCGAGCTGCGCCTCCAGCTCCGCGCGGGTGACGGGGCCGTCCTCGACGCCCCCGACGCAGTCCAGGACCACTCCCGGCCCGAAGAACCATTCGAGCGGCAGCTCCTCGATGGTCCTCGCACGGCGGCCCTCGCACAGGGGGCCATAGTGCGCCGGTGCATCCACATGCGTGCCGGAATGGCTCGTCAGCCGGACGTACTCCAGGGACAGGCCCAGCCCATCCGGAAAGGCCCTCCGGTCTATTCCCGCGGGCCTGCCGAGGATGTCCGCTCCCCGCGCATGGTCGACGTAGTCGATTTCCACGGGGGCCGGCTCGGACTCGGTGAACTCCAGGGTGACGCTGAGGTCGATCAGGTCCATCGAAGCACCCGGAGGTTCAGACCTCGGAGAAGGCCTTCCGCGACGCCGCGGAGAGCGCGTCCGTGCGATTCGCCGCGCCCGGCAGCGCGCCCGCGCCCGCCAGCGCTCCCAGCAGCAGCCGCGAGGTACTCCACGGGAGGTGCGGGTCGGCGCCCGCCACGGCCAGCGCAGACAGGGACGAGGCATCGAGCCAGTCCCGAGGCTCCTGCTCACGCCGCCGGACCAGCACCCGCAGCCGCGCTTCGTACTCCGCGTACAGCGACTCGGGGCGCCCCCCGCCCTCCAGGAGCCGCGACACCAGCCCGGCCGCGAGCTCCGCTCCGTCCATGGCCAGGGAGACACCTCCGGAGAAGAAGGGGTCACAGAAGAAGGCGGCCTCGCCGACAAGCACGTAGCCCTCACCGGCCGCGCGTGTGCTCTCGAAGGCCTGGTTCATCACGGGCAGGAAGGGGAGGACCTGCCGCGAACGCTCCACCGCGGCCCTCAGCGCGCCCCACTGGAGCACGGCTCCCAGGAAGACGGACTCATGCGACTCGCCGAACGAAGCCGCCGCCCGCTCCCCCAGCACGGCCACGACGCTCACTCGGCCACCCGGCATCCGGGCCACGAGGATGTAGCCCCCCTCGATGAGGGCGAGGGTCATCGGCGCCGCTTCGGTGAGCGCCTCCATCGCCGCTCCCTGGAAGTGGGAGAAGACGGCCCGGCGGGGGTCCAGCTTCCGGAGCGGCTGTCTCAGTCCGAGCGCATGTCCCAGCAGGGCGCTCTTCCCGCTCGCATCCACCACCACGCGTGCCTGGAGCTTGATGGCACGGCCCTCCGACTCATAGCGCACCCCGACGACCCGGCCCTCCTCCAGCAGCGGAGCCCTCACCTCGGAGCAGGTCCGCAGTGCCGCGCCCCGTGAGCGCGCCGCCTCTCGCAGGAGCGCATCGAAGCCGGTGCGGTTCAGGCTCCTGCCCTGGAGGTCCTCCGTCCGGCCGGGGTCCACCCGCAGCTCGCAGCTCGCTCCGGTCGCGACGGAGAGCAGGCGCACGGGCGGTGGCGGCTCGAGCACCTGCTCCACCTGTGCCTCCACGCCCAGCCGGCACAGCAACTCGCGCCGCAGGCCGTAGCTCGTCTCCGGAAGGTGGGGCGCCTCGCCGTGTGCACGCTCCAGCAGGAGCACGTCCCGCCCTTCCGCCGCCAGCAGGTTGGCCACCGTGGCTCCCGCGGCGCCCGCGCCAATGACAATCACCTCATGGCTCTTTCCGCTCATGCGCCCTCTGCTCGTGTCAGGTGTTGACGGCCGACGCTCTCCAGGAGCGAGCGCAGGCGCGCCTCCAGTGCCTCGTGGAAGGACCGGGTCCGTGACTGGAACTGCTCCTCCGGCTCGCCGTCCCTCCCGGCGAGGACGAACTCCCGCTCGGCGGTGATGAGGCACCTGGCCCTGCCGGCGCTGGCGAACCGCCAGGCGCCCCGGTGCAGCCGCAGCATGGGAGGCGGCACGGGGTTGAAGAACTCGATGTCCGTTCCCCTCCGCAGCCGGATGATTCGGATGCGCTCCAGGCGTCCTTCCCGCTCGACCACCATGTCCGCTTCCTGGAGGACCGTGTCGTCATAGCGGACGGAGACCTCCTGGATGGCGGGCCAGCCCTGGCGAAGGCTGTCGAGCTTCCAGAATCGCTCGCACGCCTCCGCCGCGGTGCCGGCGACGGCGAGCGAGACGCTGAGCTTCATCATGAGTGCCCCTCCAGCGTCTTCCGGAAGAGCTCCAGGTTGGCCTTCAGGTGGCCGCGCAGCCGGGAGGCCAGTGCCTCCCGGGAGGTGGCCGGGTCGCTCGGCTCGAACCACCGCTCCGCCTTCACGCGGGTGGCTCCGGGCTCCTCATCGAATGTCCACACGCCCACCATGCGCTGGAAGCCGGGTGGGGGCTGGGGCTGGAACAGGGCAATCCGATGGGGTGGCTCGCAGAAGCGGATGCCCCGCACGGTCTCCGGCCCCGCCGGCCTGGACACCGTCATGAGGAACTCCTGGTGCCGCCCGTCGTCGTAGAGCACCTGGACGTCGAGCACGTCCGGCAGGATGGCCTTCCATCCGGCGAGGTCGGCGAAGGCCCCGTACACCCGCCGCACGTCCCCCTGAATCCGTATCGACTCTTCCAACATGTTTCCGTCTCTCATGTGGGCACGGCCTCGATGAGGCAGGTCATGGGTTGCAGGGGCCGCACCGAGCTCAGCCGGAAGCCCGCGCGGGCCAGCAGCGCGACGAACTCCGCTTCGGTCCGCTCCTTGCCCCCCGTCAGCGTGAGCATGTTGAGGTCCGTCATCCGCGCGAGGTCGGGCTCGTGCTCCGAGGACAGCATCATCTCCACGAGCAGCAGGCGCCCCGAGGGGACCATGGCGCGCCGGCAGTTGCGGAGGATGTGCTCGGCCCGCGTGTTGTCCCAGTCGTGGAGGATGTTCGACAACACGTACAGGTCGCCCCCGCCGGGGACCGCCGAGAAGAAGTCGCCGCCGACCTTCTCGCAGCGCCCGGCCACGCCCGCCTGGCGGAGGACGTCTCCCGCGGACCCGACGACCTGTGGCTGGTCGAAGAGCACGCCACGGGCCTTGGGGGCCTGCCGCAGGATGCTCGCCAGCAGGTGCCCGTGTCCTCCCCCGACATCGACGATGGTGCCGTACCCGGAGAAGTCATACGCCTGGGGGACCTGGGCGTAGAGGAACCCGGCGAGCCCCGTCATCGCCGAGTCGAAGAGGCGCGCCCGCTCCGGCCGGGTCTGGAGGTACTCGAAGAGTCCCATGCCATGGACCTGGTCGAAGGCGGTCTCCCCGGTGCGCAGCGCCGGCAGCAGGTTGCACCACGAGCGCTGGAACTCCCCGCCCCAGAGCAGGGCCCAGCTCGCCAGCGCTCCCGGCGCGCCGGTGCGCAGGCAGCGCCCCAGCCCGGTCAGCCGGAAGCGCGCCGGGTGAGGCTCCTCCAGCAGCTTCAGCTTCACCAGCGCGCGGAGGACCCTGTTGAGTGGCTCCTCCCGCACCTCGCTCCGGCGCGCCAGCTCGGCTCCGTCGCAGGTGCCTCCCGCGCGCTCCAGGGTGTCGATGACGCCCAGCTTCACCGCCGCGTAGATGGACTGCGAAGCCCACTGCGCCGCCACCACCTTCAGCAATTCCAGCTCAGGCACGGGCATCCACGCCTCCCGAAACCGTCATCCGCACCGAGCGCCGCGAGGGCTTGCCCAGCAGGATGGAGACACCCCGTCCCTCGCTGTCCCGGCCATTGACGAGCACCTTGCGCAGCCGCGCGGGCCAGGCGGTGCCCACCACGGGCTGGAAGGGGTGATAGGCCGACGCCTCTTCCCATGCGGCCGAGGAGGGGAGGAGGGCCTGGCGCTCCAGACACAGGCAGGCGCTCGCCACGTCCATCGCCATGCTCGCGGCGACGGTGTCCCCGTACAGCGTCCTCGGCGAGGTGACGCGGAGGCTGGAGCGGCCTCCGAAGAGTTCCCGGAGCGCCGCCTGCTCCTCCGTCTCCGACGGCGGGCCGGCGACCAGGACGGCATCGACTCCGGCCGGTGCCACGCCGGCTGCATCCAGGCAGGCCCGCATGGACTCGTGGAGGCTGGCGGCCTGGCCCACTCCCAGCACCTCCGCGTACTCCCGCGCTCCCCTCGCTCGCGCCTGCGCCTGCTTCTCCATCACCAGGAACGCGGCGCCCTCGCCGAGGGGCTCACCATCGCCACCGCCGGCCTGGAGGTAGGCATTGAGGACCAGCGGGGTGAGCGGCGCCTCGGCGCCACCCGCGAGCACGGCCTCCAGGCGCCCCGCTTCGAGGCACCGGGCGGCTTGGATGACGGCCACGCCCGCGCTCACTCGGTCCGCCGACACCGTCTTGCTGTAGCCGCGAATCCCGAGCTGGATGGAGACCTCCCCCTGCGCGGCCGCGGGGAACCAGGCGGTGGCGACGTAGGAGTTGATGCTCTCCATCCCTCGCGAGTACAGGCCGTACATCATCGGCTCGACGAAGGCCCACCCACCCAGCGAGTTGCCAATCACCATGCCCAGCGTCTCGCGCGACAGCTCCGCGGCGGACAGCCGCGCATCCCGCAGCGCGCCCCGCACGGCGGCCATCGCGAGCAGGGTGAAGCGGTCCAGCTTCTTCGCCTGACGGCGGGAGACTCCCGGCTCGAAGCCCTGCTCCTCCACCCGCGAGACGGGAAGCCCGGAGTCTCCGGTGCCGAAGACGTCGTGGACCCTGAACAGCGGCTGTCCGTGCGACAGGGTGTTCCAGTAGGACTCGGGGTTGCAGCCGGCGGGCGTGGCCAGCCCCAGCCCCGTGATGACACAGCGGTTCCGCGCGCTCATGGGCTCGCCTCCCCGGAATAGCGTTGGACGACCAGGCTCGAGTGGATTCCGGAGAAGCCACTGCTCGTCTTCAGCACCCGCCGCACGGCGTGCTGCCGCGGCTCGTGGGCCACCACGTCCAGCCGGCAGCGGCTGTCCTTGCGGTGGAGGTTGAGCGTGGGCGGGATGGTGCCCTCCCGGATGGACAGCACCGACGAGATGACCTCGATGCTGTTCGACGCGGAGAGGGGATGGCCGATCTGCGACTTGTTCGAGGTGACCGGGAGCGTCTCCGCCCGTGGGCCGAAGAGGCTCCAGTAGGCGTTGGCCTCGGCCACGTCATTCTGCGGCGTGGAGGAACCGTGGGCGTTGATCATGTCGATGTCCCCTGGCGTCAGCCCCGCGTCCGCGAGGGCCAGTTCGGCGGACCTCGCGATGCGGGCACCGTCCTCGGGGATGTCCGTCATGTGATGGCAGTTGTTGACGCTGCCGTAACCGACGAGCTCGGCGAGGATGGGAGCGCCCCGGCCCACGGCGTGCTCGAGCGACTCCAGCACCAGCACGCCCGCGCCCTCCGCGAGGACGAAGCCGTCGCGCTCGACGTCGAAGGGCCGGCTCGCTCCCGCCGGGTCGTCGTTGCGCAGGGACGTGGCGCCAATCGTCCCGAAGGCCGCCACGACGAGCGGGGTGATGGGGGCCTCGGTCGCTCCGGTGAGGGCGACGTCGGCCTGTCCCGCGCGAATGGCATCCATGGCCATGCCGATGGCGTCCAGCCCACCGGTGCAGCCCGTGGGGACGGTGACGCAGGCCCCCTGGAAGCCGTGCTCCTTCGCCAGGGAGGACGCCACGGTGTTGAAGTGGAAGGTGCGCAGCAGCGCGGAGCTTCTCACCGGCTCCCGGAGCGGCTCGAGTGGCTTCGTGCCTCCCCGGCTCTGCTGGACGAAGGCTCGTTCCATGGAGCCAATCTGGGCAATGGCCGTCGCGAGGAAGACGGCCCGGCGCGAGCCCTCCGCGGGCGTGCGCGCCAGGGGCAGGGCCGCATTCCGCACGGCCTCCCGGGCGGCGGCCCGTGCCAGCATCAGGCCGCGGTCCCCCGGCCCCGGAGGCGTCGGGAAGTCCTGGACGATGCCGGCAATCCGGCTGCGGCCGGCGGGAACGGCGAACTCGGTGATGGGCCTGATGCCCGACCTGCCCGCCAGGCTGTTGCTCCAGTACTCGGGGACGGAGTGTCCCAGGGGATTGAGGGTCCCCATGCCCGTGATGACGACGCGGGTCTGTCTCTTCATCGAACACCTGCCAGGCGTGGCTGGGCTGAAGGTTGATGGGACTCCACGAGCCGCTTGAGGGTGCGCAGCTCGTCGTCGAGCTGCCCGAGCTGCCGGGTCACCCGCTGCGCGTCCCACTTCGACGGCAGCCTCAGGTGGAAGCGGACCATCGTCCCTTCCCCCTGCGCGTAGAGGTCGAGGGTGGCGGTCTCCCGGGCACCGCGGATGATGCTGACAATCTCGAGCTGGTGGGTGTCCTCGGACTGGTACTCGTGAATCCACGTGGTCGCGGGGCCCATCAGCGTCTCGACGGCGTAGCCGTGGCCCTGGAGCTCGCCGACGTGGAGGAAGAAGCGGGTCCAGCGTGGCAGGTTGGACACCTCCCGCAGGAAGCCGGCGACCTCCGCCGGCCCACGCTCGATGCGGATGCCGCGCACGTAGGTGCTGAACCGCCCGGTTCGATGGGACTTCGTGCTCATGCGCACCTCCGCTGGGACTCCAGGTGGCTCTTCCACAGGGAGAGCGCGAGCCGCGCATGCTCCAGGAGCACGTCCCGCACCTGCTCCTCGACGGGCACGCCGGTGTGGGGGAAGAGCTCTCGCGCGACGCCGGGGTTCAGCCGCCAGCGGTGGAAGGTGTGCACCTCGGTGGAGCCGTCGGCGCGCTCCTCGAAGCGCCAGCCCCCCGAGTGGTGGCGGAGGTAGGGCGGGGGCTGGGGCTGGAAGAAGTCGATACGCGCCGCTCCATCGCAGTCGCGCACCGAGCGGACCTCCAGCGGGCTCGTCTTCGAGGCGACGCGCATGGTGAACTCCTGGTAGCGCCCGTCGTCGTAGAGCACGTTGACCCCGAGCACGTGGGGCAGGTGCCGCGGCCAGTCCTCCAGCCGGAAGAGGGCTTCATAGACGTCACCACGAGGGCGCTGGATGACCGCGCGCGCCTCGCAGGAGTACTCCCGCTCCGGGTCATCCTCCTTGGGGGCGAGCTTCTCCAGCCAGCCGATGAGGTCCCGGAGGGTGGAGGTCTTGCGCAGCTCGCGCTCCGGAAGCTGGATGCGATAGCGCTGGTCGAGCGCGGCCCGCAGCTCCACGATTTCCTGCGAGTCGAGCCCGAGGTCCGCTTCGAGCCGGGAGTCCAGCGAGAGAGCGCCCGTGTCGATGTCCAGCTCCCGCAACGCGTTGACGATGTTCTGGTAGTGCATGTGGTTCCCCCTCATTCAGTCGAGCCCCAGCCACTTCCGGCGGTCCGAGGCGGCGATCTGCACCATCACGGTGTTCATGGACCAGTTGCGCTCGGACAGGGCCCCCTCGTCCTTCCAGTACGCGGGGTTCATGAACTCGAGCAGCACGTTGGCGCGCCACTCCTTGCCCAGCCCGGTCAGCTCCATCCGGTCCGGGTGCAGCTCCACCAGTCCCTTGTGCTTCAGCCTGTGCGCGATGTCGGAGAAGTCCTCCATGAACGCGGTGCCGAAGTTCTTCCGGTAGTGGGCGAAGTCGATGTGGAAGAACTCGAGCGAGAAGATGACGTAGCGCTCGCGGCGGCCCCGCTCGCCCATCTTCTCGGAGATGGTGGAGAGGAGGTGCTCGCCCTTCTCCACGGCCTTGATGTAGCCCGCGACGTCCTTGTCGGTGCCGACGCGATAGCCATTGATGTAGCTATAGGCGCCCGGGCCGATGGCGAGCGCATCCTTGTCCGCCTCGCGCCAGGACCAGAGCATGTACTCGCTCTCGAAGCCGGGCTGCGCGAAGTGGTCGAACATGTACTCGCGGTAGCCGAGCTCGGCGGCGACGCGGCTCGCCTCGCGCCGCATCTCCAGCACCTCCGGAGAGTCGGGGTCTCTCACGGGAGGCAGCCGCCCCGACTTGATCATCTGCTCCTGCGCCGTGCCCTCGTGGATGCGGTACAGGTAGACGGTGAAGTGCTTCACATCGAGCTGCTTGAGCGTCTCGAGGTCGCGCTTCCACTCGGTGATGGTGTGGAGCGGCATGTTGTACATGAGGTCCAGCGAGATGTTCTTGAAGCCTCGCTTCTGGAGCCCCTGGATGACGGTGATGCTCTCCTGGGCGGCGTGGGGAGAGCCGACGATGCGCAGCACCTTCTCGTCGAAGGACTGGACGCCGAGGCTCACGCGGTTGATGCGGGAGCTGGCGACGTAGTCCAGCTTGTCCTCGGTGAAGTCGCGCGCGTTCCCCTCCAGGGTGATGCCGCAGCCGGGCGTGAGGGGAAAGCTCTCCGCGATGGCGTCCACCAGCCGCTTCAGGCTGGAGGTCTTCAGGATGGAGCCGGTGCCGCCGCCGATGTAGACGGCGCGCGCGCGGCCGTCGCGCCAGCGCGGGTAGCTGCCCCAGCGCCGGATGTCGGCGATGAGCGCGTTGAGGTAGCGCTCCTCCTCGCCCTCCTTGTCCTCCGGGGAGAGCACGCGGACGAAGTAGGGGCAGGCCTTGCAGCGCACCCGGCAGAACGGCACCGAGACGTAGACGACGTAGTCGCCCGCGGACTCATCGAGCGCCAGCCGCTCGCAGAACGCGGAGCCCTCCGGGTTGCTCCACATGGCGGGCGGGTAGAGGAAGAAGGGCAGACGGCACTTGTTGGGATACGGAGGTCCCTGGATGGTGTCTTGCATGAATGTCCTGAAGGGGTGTGGGAGGCGGAGGTCCGCGGCTACGGCTGCTCGGCGAGACGGGCGAGCGCCTTGACGCTCAGCGGGAGTCCCGTGGCGACCTTCTTGCCGAAGCCGTCCACGTAGAGCTCCGCGAGGGGCCCATCGATGACGACCCGGTGGGTGATGCGCGTCTTGCCACCGCGGCCCCGGGTCAGCGTGTGCTCGAACCGCATCACGGCCTGGGGCAGGGTGGTCTCGTCGCTGAAGCGCTCGTTCTCGACGGCCTCGGTCAGATGGATGCCGACAGGCTCGCCGCCGAGGGGCTTCATCCGTCCCCGGGTGCCCTGGGTGAAGGGGCCCTCCAGCTTCACCCACTCGACGCCATGGTCCCAGCGGGGCCAGGTGGAGACATCGCTGTACAGCCGCCACACGTCACTGCTCTTCGCCTTCGTCTCCTCGGAGTGCTCAAAGGACCACATCGTTCGTCGTTTCCTTTCGCGGTTGGGCGCGACGGAGGTGCTCCGTGGCGCCCAGAGGCAGGGCCCGCGAATGGCCGATGTGAAGAGCGGGATGACGGCGGGGAGGGACGCTCCGCCGGGGGACACGCGGGCAGCCGGGCCCACGCGCCCGAAACGCGAAGGGCCGCGTCCCCGTGAAGGAGACGCGGCCCTTGGACGCGGAGACCCGTGCCTGTGTCAGAGGCTGATGCGCAGGCCGGCACCCAGCTCGAAGGTGGGTGCGGCCACGGTCATCGCGGGGATTCTCTCCGTCGGGCTGAGGGGGATTTCCGGTGTCGAGAAGCCGAGCCGGAACTCTCCGCCCATGCGGCCATAGTGAACGGCGCCGTACGCCTCCACGGTGAGGTACGTGAGTGCCCGGTGCGTCATGTTGAGCCGGCTCACGAAGGACCGGTCGGACAGGTTGCCCAGCGTGAAGAGGTTGAAGGACGTGCGCTCCAGCGAGCCGGGCCGGTCCAGGAAGACGTACGCGGCGCCGTAGTGGCGGCCCGTGTAGAGCGGTTGGAGGGCGCCCTGGCTGAGCAGGTACGGGTAGCCGAAGGAGCTCGTGTAGCCCGTGGAGTTGTAGAAGTACTCCACGCCCACGATGGCGATGTCGTTCTCGCCGTACCCGAAGCTGTAGTTCGCGCCGGCCGTCGCCTGGGGCGTGAGGCCCGCGGGGATGTACGACTCCACCGGGATGCCGTTCTGGATGTTCTGGAGGATTTCCTCGAACGTGATGCCCTCGGGCAGCCGGTACAGGGGCCGGTCCGTGCCCTCCTTCAAGGCCACCTCGCCATAGACGTCGATGGGGCCCAGGGCGGAGGACAGGTCCAGGCCGAAGCGGGGCTTCCGGCCACGCTGCGCCACGGCGCTGGCGCCGATTTCCGCGGGGCCCACCACCACCTCGCCGCGCAGCGCGCCGCCAATGCGGCTGATGCGGTTGACGGGCTCGCTGCCTCCGGCGCGGGTGTTGCCCCCGTTCGGGTCCGTGATGGCGCCCGCGTCGGTGCCCAGGTCGTCCATCACGGCGATGGCGTAGAAGTTCCAGTTCCGGGCCTCCCAGGGCACGTGCACCTTCAGCATGGACACGCCGGTGCGCAGGTCCACGAAGGCCAGCGGGTCGCGCCGCTGGGGGGACAGGAAGTCGGTGGGGTTCCAGATCTGCCCCGTGCCCCACTTCACGTGCTGCTTGCCCACGGTGAAGAACACCGTGCGCTCGAGGTCGAAGCGCAGCCACGCCTGGTCCAGCAGGACGCGCGGGTTCGCCGGCGCGCCCTCGGCGGGCTCGGAGGTGAGGGTGGGGTCGTAGCTCAGCCGCCCCACCACGTAGCCGCGTATCCGGTCCGTGGGGCGCGCGTCGAAGTAGCCGTCCACCAGCGTGGGCGCGGCGAACGAGGTGTTGCCGAAGGACACCCCCTCGTTCGCCGCCACGCTGGCGCGAAGGTAGAACTGGCCACCAATCTTCAGCGGGTCATCCACGGCCTCGTCGGAGTCGAACGCGCTGCGCGTCGCCGGGCCGGACAGCGCCTCCGAGTCGCGGTCGCTCCCGTCCTTGGAGGCCTCGGTCAACGGAGGCTGCCGCTCCGCGGCTCCAGAGGCGCCGGACGACTCCGTCCCGGGGGCATCACCGCCGAAGAGGGCATCCTCGCTCGGACGGTCCGCCTGCGGCTGGCTCTCGGAGGAGGGCGGAGGAGCCGCCTCGGCGGGCTTCTCCGGCTCACCGCCGAAGAGGGCGTTCTCGTCGGGCCGGTCACCTGACGGGGCGGACTGGCCGAGGGCGGGCGCCCCGGCGAGGGCCGCGGACAGCGCCGCGGCCAGGGTGAGGTTGCGCGGAGTCATCGGCTCTTGCTCTCGAGCCACGCCTTGGTGAAGAGGTTGGCTTCCAGGGCGCGCAGGTCGATGGACTTGATGAGCACGGTGGTGGAGTTCGCCTTCTCCACCTCGTCGTAGAAGCGGATCTCCTCGGGGTACCAGACGTCGGCGCCCTTGGACTCGCTGAAGAGCTTCTTCCAGCGCGGGTAGAGCGCCGTGCGCATCTTCCGGCCGGACAGCGCGTACTCCTCGCGCTTGAGGACGTTGGTCGTGTCCTTGTCCACCCAGAGCTTGATGACGGGGAAGGCCACGTCCATGCCCGGCTTCGCCTTGAGGGTCAGCATGAATGTCGTGTACTTGCCCAGCTTGCCTTCACCCTCGAAGGAGGGGTCGTACTCCTCGGCCAGGCGGGACTCGTCGAAGTCGGCGCGGCGGCTGTCGGTGCCGGCGATGCGCTCGCGCTCCGTGCGCCGCTCCCACTTGCCCACGTTGGGGTCGTAGCTCCAGAGGTTCTTGTCCAGCCGGAGGTAACCCTTGCCGGCCTCCGCCTTCGGACGGCTGAAGAGAATCATCAGCTTGTCGTCCGCGTCGCGCCGGTAGACGAACGCCTCGCGCACGGTGTCCGTCTTGTCCTTCTCCTTCTGCTCCAGATAGACGAGCGCCTTGTAGTCACCGCCGTTGCGCTGCCGGTCGTCGATGGTGGCCAGCAGCTTCACCATCTCGGCCGTTTCCATCGCCAGGGCGGCCGGGGCGGACAGCATGGCCACGGCGAGCACCGCGGCGGACAGCACGTTCTTGAGACCCATGGAGAATCACCCGATGTGGTGCATCGCCGTGACGGGCTTCATCCGCGCGGCGAGGAAGGAGGGAATCAGCGAAATCGCCGTGGTGCAGGCGGTGATGAACAGCATGGCGCCCACCACGGAGCCGGGGTTGACCGCCAGGTTCAGCTTCTCCGACATGATGAACACCGCCACCACCTCCGGGACGGCCACGTCCGCGGCGTTGATGGACAGGCACACCACCAGCCCGAAGAGGGCGCCCGCCAGGGTTCCCAGCAGGCCCAGCGTCAGCGCCTCGAAGACGAACATCGCCAGCACCCGCGTGCGCTGCATGCCGATGGCGCGCAGCGTGCCAATCTCCCGCGTGCGCTCCCGGATGGCGATCCACAGCGTGTTCATGATGCCCACGCAGATGATGACCAGCAGGACGAAGATGAGGACGCCGGTGAGGCCGTTGAGCGCGGTGAGCGTCCAGTTGATGAACGAGATTTCGTCCTCCCAGTTGGTGATGTCCAGCTTCTGGCCCGTCCACCCCTCGCGGTTGACCACCTCGAACTTCATCCAGAACGCGCGGGGGTCGTTGTCCATGACCTCGTGGCCGGCCGCCGCCAGCGTCTGGCGCAGCCGCGCCTGCACCGCCGGCACCTGGGACACGTCCTTCAGGTACAGGTAGATGGCGCCGGTGGTGTCGTCCTTGAGCTGGTAGAGCGAGCGCAGGGTGGAGTTGGGGACGAAGATGTTGAAGTCGCTCATCAGTCCCACGTTGGCGGCGATGGCGGCCACCCGCACGTCCACCGTGTTGTTGGTGCCGCGCATGGTGGGCGCGGAGAGCGTCACGGTGTCACCCACCTTGACCTCCAGCCGCTTCGCCTGCTTCTCGAAGAGCAGCACCGTGTCGGGCTCCTTCAGCCCGTCCAGTGAGCCCTCCTTCATCTGGAGCACCTTGCGGATGCCGGGCTCGGCCTCCACGTCGATGCCGCCCAGGCCCACCTGCGCGGAGGCCACCTCGCTGACCACCTTCACCCAGCCGCGCCCGCGCTGGACGACGTAGTCCAGCTCCGGCACGTCCTTGCGGACCTGCTCGATGATTTTCGGGTAGCCCGTCACCACCGGCGCGGACTGGCCCGCGGTGACCTTGTAGAAGCCGCCCACGTTGACGTGGCCGGTGGCCAGCGTGGTGGCCGAGCGCAGCATCGTGTCCTTCATCCCGGTGGACAGCCCCATCAGGACGACGAGCAGCGCGGTGACGCCGGCAATGGCCCCGCCGAGCAGCAGCGTGCGGCGGCGGTGGGTGCCGAGGTTGCGGAATGCGATGAGGAAGAGCTGGAGCATGACCTTACTCGTCCGTCTGCATCGCCTTGAGGGGCGAGACCCGCGTCGCGAGGAACGCCGGGTAGAGGGTGGAAATGGAGGACACCACGAGCACGATGACGAACGCGGCAATCAGATTTCCCGCGCTCAGGGTGGGGTAGAGCCGGGGGCCGGAGAAGAAGAAGTACAGCGCCTCGTTGCCCGCGGGGATGCCCGCGCTGCCCAGGGCCGCCATGATGCCGCTGCCCACCAGCGCGCCGCCCGCGCCGAAGACGAGGCCCAGGAGCAGCGTCTCCACCAGCACCATGCCCAGCACGAAGGAGCGCTGCGCTCCAATGGCCCGCATGGTGCCCACCTCGCGCACCCGCTGCAGCGTGGCCATCATCATCGCGTTGTTGATGATGACCAGCGCCACCACGAAGATGATGAAGACCGCGAAGTAGAGGACCAGCTTCGCCATCAGCACGAACTGGCCGATGATGCCCGCCGCCTGCTGCCAGGACACCACCCGCAGCTTCAGCCCGGCGTCCTGCGCCGACTGCCGCAGTTCCGCCAGGGTCTGCTGGAGTTGCTCCGGGTCCTTCAGCATCACCGCCGCGCTGAGCACCACGCCCTGCTCGATTTCGGACTGCGAGTAGACGCGCTTCGCCAGGTCGTCCCGGCGCAGTGAGTCCATGGCCCCGTTGAAGGCCTCCTGCTCGTTGATGAGGCCCGGGGTGGCCTCGGCCACCAGCGAGTTGCCGCTGTCCTCGCCGAAGAGCGCGTCCTCCGCGTTCTCCCGCGCCACCGCCTTCACGCCGCTCTGCTTCTGCAGGTCGGCGATCTCCGCCTTCTTGTCCGCGGTGAGGTAGCCGTACAAGTCCCGGAAGGACATCAGGTCCATCAGGTTGAGGGCGCCGGCCAGCGCGGACTTCTCCAGGCCCTTGAACTGGTAGGTGCCGTAGATCTTCACGTTGACGCTCTGCACGTAGCCGCTGCGCGTGAAGGCGGTGATGGTGAGGCTGTCACCCAGGCGGATGCGGTAGAGCTCCAGGAGCGGCGCCAGCTCCGCGTAGAACTGCGCGTAGCGGGTGTCGAAGTTGGCGTCATCCGTGGCGAGGAAGTCGGACAGCAGCTTCTCCAGCTTCGGCTCCTGGCTGCCCAGCACCTTCTGGAGGCGCTCCACCGCCAGGCGCGTCTTGATGGGGTCCAGCTGGAAGAGCAGCTCGCGCGTCTGCGTCTGGTTCTCCTTCACCCAGCGCTGCATCTGCGGGTCCGTGGCGATGGTCTTCTTGTTGACGTCGCGCTCCTGCTTGATGAGGTCCAGCCGCCGCGCCGTCTTCAGCTTGAGGTACTCCTCGTAGAAGAACTTGGACAGCAGCATGCCGCGCTGGCCGGACGGCACCGGCTGCCCGTCCACCACCTCCATGCGGTCGAAGGTGCGCTGGAAGGCGTCCAGGTCCGTGCCCGCGTAGCGGATGTAGAGCATGTCCCCGTCCGGAATCTGCGGGGCGATGCGGTTCTCCAGGAACTCCAGCGAGTCGAACGGGTCCGCCTCGAAGCCGTTCCAGAACTCCTCCGAGCGGGCGCGGGCAATGGCCTCCTTCTCCTCCGGCGTGCGGGCCGTCTCGCTGAGGAGGGCCTGGCTCCTGGCCATCTCCTCCTCCATGAGCGCCACCATCTGCCGCACGTGGGACTTGAGGCTGTCGATGTTCTCCCGGAGGCCGGGCGTCTCGCCGCCCTCCGCGCGCTTCTTGTAGAGGTCCCTCAGGCGGGCCAGCGTCAGGTCCACCGTGTTGCCGGAGGTGATGAGCGCGCCGTTGGTGCCCATGGGCACCAACGTCTTCACGTTGGGGTGCTTCTCCAGCACCGGCTTGATGCGGCTGAAGTCATCCACCGCCGCCAGGTCCGGCTCGCCACCCATCTGTCCGAAGAGGCCCAGCTCGTCCTTGGACTCGTCCGAGTAGACCTGCAGGTGCCCGGCCACGCTGCCGATGATGCTGCGGCTCATGGCGCTGTCCATGCTGTCCAGCAGCGCGCCGCCCACCACCACCAGCAGGGTGCCGAAGAAGATGATGCCGCCGATGAGCAGGTTGATCTTGCTGGTGAACAGGTTGCGGAACGCCACCTGCATCAGCAGACGGAAATGTCCCCCCATGTCAGTGACTCCCCGAGGCCATGGCCCGCTGCGCCTCGGAGGCGCTCAGGCGGTCCAGAATCTTCCCGTCGGCCAGGCGCCACACGGCATTCGCGTGGTTCATCACCTTGGCGTCGTGGGTGGAGAAGATGAAGGTGGTGCCCTCCTTCTGGTTGAGCTCCTTCATCAGGTCGATGATGTGCTGGCCCGTGACGGAATCGAGGTTCGCGGTGGGCTCGTCCGCCAGCACCAGCTGGGGCCGGGTGACGAGCGCGCGGGCCACCGCCACGCGCTGGCGCTGGCCGCCGGACAGCTCGTTGGGCCGGTGCTTCGCGTGGTTCGCCAGGCCCACCTGCTCCAGCAGCTGCATCACCCGCTCCCGGCGCTGGGCCTTGTCCAGCTTGCGCTGGAGCAGCAGCGGGAACTCCACGTTCTGGAAGACGGTGAGCACCGACACCAGGTTGAAGCTCTGGAAGATGAAGCCGATGGTGTGCAGGCGCAGGTGGGTGAGCTGGCGCTCGCTGAGCAGCTTGGTGTCCTGGCCGGCCACGCTCACCACGCCGGTGGTGGCGGTGTCCACGCAGCCGATGAGGTTGAGCAGCGTCGTCTTGCCGCTGCCGGACGGCCCGGCGATGGAGATGAACTCACCGGGGTGCACCTGGAGGTCAACGCCTCGAAGCGCGGGGACGACCACCTTTCCCAGGGTGTAGTCCTTGGTCACGTTCGTGATGGAGACGATGGGGGACTTCGCTGCGGGGTTCATGCGGAGCGTCCTTTCGAAGCTTTCGAGCGTCGCGCCACCGCTCGGCGATGCCGGCCATCTCGGCCAGGTAGAAGTCACAGAAGTCCGCGGCCTCGCGCAGGTGGGCCTTGTCGGCGAGCCGCGGAGAGGCGAGGGCGCCGCGGCACAGCCGGACGAAGGCCTTCATCGCCTCCTCCGCGGTGCGCAGCCGGCTCTCCCAGCCCTCGGTGCTGATGACGTAGTAGTGCTGCCGGTCGCCGGGCACGCTGACCGGCTCCACCAGCCCCATGGAGGTGCAGGCGCGGATGTTGGTGGACACGGAGGCGGCGCTCACCTTGAGCAGCTCGGCGATGCGTTTGAGCGACAGCGGCTCGTCCGCCAGCATCAGCAGCGCGTGGATGCGCCCGCCGATGCGCGTGCCGCCCTGCCGCTCGAAGTGCAGAGCCATCGCCTCGATGAAGCGATGCTCCGCGTCGCCCAGCTCCGTCATGCCGGCCTCCGTCTCCTCCGCCGGGGCCTCGCGCACGCGGGCCCGGGCCTGGAGGGTGCGGCGGCATGTAGTGTGTTCAGTTCATTCAGTCAAGACTGAATGAACTGAACACGGAGAAAGGGAAGGGGCCCGCGGCCGGAAGTGGCCGTGGGCCCTGGGGTTCCCCTCTGGAGTGGCACTTCAGGGCGAGGGGCTGGAGCTGGTGTCCGGGTTCATGGTGCCCGTGTCGCCGGAGCCGCCGGTGTCGTCCATGCTCTTGTCCTCCTCGAGGCCGGTGCCGCCCTGGTTGATGGAGGAGTCGGGCGTCATCACGTCACCGGTGCCCCCGGTGCCGGACATGGAGATGCTCTTGGCGACGTTGTCCGTCTCCTTCACCTCGTAGCTGGCGCGGATCTCCTGGCCCGGCTGCAGGTCCTTGGCGCGCTTGAGGGCCGGGTCGGTGAACTGGGTGCTCTTGTCGACCTTGAGCGGCACCACCACGCCCATGTGGTCCACGTAGACCATCTTGTTGTCGGCCTTGACCACCTTGCCTGTCAGCTCCTTCTGGCCCATGGCGCTCTGGCCGCCCATGGTGGAGCCGGAGCCGCCCATGGCGGGCTCGTTCTGCATGCTTCCGCTACCCGCGGTGCCGGCGCCACCCTGCGCGGAGGACGGCTCCTGCTGCTGCTGCTTGCTCTTGTCGTCCTCCGCGAAGGCGGCGCCCGAGCCGAGCAGCGCGATGGTCGCGAAAACTCCAACCAGCTTCTTCATGGGATTCTCCTGTGTGAGTGCGGCGGAGGGCGTGCGGCGCCGCTCCGTTGCGGAAAAGCTAGGTGCGCTCGTGGAAGCGAACAGGGCTTGCTGGGCAGTCCTCTGGAGCGCCCGTTCCCTCCTCGGCCGGTGGGACGTGGGGTGCCGTCCCCAGCGGAAGAAGCGGGTGGCTTGAAGGCGGTGGGGCTTTTCCCCTACCGTCACGAGTCCAGCGCCCACCGGCCGTCCGGCCGGTGGCCCGACAGGAGACCTTCGCCGCAATGCCCCCGTCCGCCAAGCCGTCCACGTCCGCCCCGGCCCAGGAGCTGCCCGCGCCCTCCTATCCCGCCGTCGAGTCCCTCCTCGAGGCGACCCCGGCGGAAGAGGTGCGCGCCCTCTTCGCCCCGGTGAAGGCGGGCCTCGCCGACCTCAAGGGCCCCAAGGTGGAGCAGGGCAAGAAGGCCCAGGCGGCGATCAGCCGCGCCGAGGAGCTGCTGGAGCTGCTGGTGGAGACCCGCGAGCGGCTCGTCGCCGAGGCGAAGGGCGCCAAGGGCCGGAAATAACAGGGGTTTTGGGGGCGGTCCGGCTTTTTTGCCTGGATCAGGCAACCCCGGGCCCCAACGGCCGATAATACGAAGGAGAGCATCCGGAACATCGGGGATCTCTGACCTTTTCGCTGGCAGCAGCGCCTGGAGGAAGCAATGGCGAAGATCGACAACATGATGGGCCCGACGACGCGTCTCTCGACGAACCTGACGACGGCTCGGCAGACTCCGAACACCGGCTTTGGCGCGCGGCTGCAGAGCGGCCTGAACAACGCCGCGGGCGCGGTGGGCGCGGGCGTGGGCGCGGTGGCGGGCATGATTCCGGGCGGGCAGATCGTCTCCGCCGCGGTCTCCTCGATGCACACCTTCTCCAGCACCAGCGGCTCCGGCATGGCCGGCGCGCCGTACGCCGGTGTCATGGGCACGGCGGTGGCGCCGATGGGCGGCGGCACGGGTTCGATGGTGTCCGGCTCGGTCGGCGTCTCCGTGGGCGGCGGCGTGGGCGGCAGCATCGTGGGCACGCCGACGGCGGGCACCGGCGCCAACGCCAGCCCGACGGACACCGTCAACGGCAGCTTCTCGCTGACCAAGATGGCCGAGGAGAACTCCAAGCTGCTCAACCTGCAGGCGGCCATCCAGCAGGAGTCGCAGACCTTCACCGCGATTTCCAACGTGATGAAGTCGCGGCACGATACGATCAAGAACTCCATCAGCAACGTCCGCTAATCGCGGGCGGCACCAGGCCGAAGGGGAGGTGGGCGGCGCCGCCCGCCTTCTCGGCGGACGCGGAAAGGAAGAGCGAAGTCCATGGCGGAGACCTCGGAGATCTCGAACAGCCTCGTCCCCCTCGGGCGCCAGCAGGCCATGGTGCTGCTGGAGGCCGGCTACCTGTGGCTGGACATGGGGCACTTCGACAAGGCGAAGGAGATCTTCACCGGAGCCGCGGCGCTGATGCCCAAGAGCGAGGTGCCGCAGCTCGGACTGGGCGCGGTGGAGTTCGCCCAGGGCCGTCACGACAAGGCGCTGCAGGCCTACCGCTCCGCGCAGCGGCTGGCGCCCCAGTCCGCGCTGCCTCGTGCCCACGCGGGCGAGGCGCTGCTCTTCATGGGCAAGGTGGTGGAGGCGCTCAAGGAGCTGAAGGCCGCGATGGACCTGGAGCCGGACAGCGACGCGGCCCGGCTGGCCCAGGCGCTCCTGCAGGCGAAGGAGGCGGGTGTCCTGCCTCCGGCGAAGAAGTAGGACGGAGGAGAAGGCGATGGCTGTCGGTGGTGTGGGACGAGGGGGTGGAAAGGGCCGCGCCGGTGGCGCGAAAGGTGCGTCCGGCTCCGCGCCGGCCGCGGGTGCGAGCTTTGGCGGCAAGGTGGACAAGGCGGAGTCTCTCGTCGGGCCCTCGGGTCTGGTAGGCTCCAGCAACGTCCAGGGCCCCCAGGCTGCGGACCCGGTCGCCGCCCAGGCGGTGGCCATTGCCCGGCAGCTCAAGAACGGGGGCTTCAAGAGCAAGGAGGAGGCGACCAAGGCGCTGGTCGCCGAAATCCTGAAGGAGAAGCTCCGCATGAAGTCCACCTCCCTCACCAGCAAGATCTCCGACGCGCTGCAGGATGATCCGCGGCTGAACCAGGTTCTCGAGCGGCTTTGGTCGAAGGCCGAGTGAGCGGCGCTTGGCTCTGGGCGACGACAGGAAGGTCATCCTCGAGAAGTACGGCCCCTACGTGCGGTCGCTGGCGGCGACCGTGCGCAAGCAGTTCAACGCCCAGCTCGAGCTGGATGAGCTGGTCGCGTACGGACAGATAGGCCTGCTGGAGGCCGCCGAGCGGTTCGACCCGAAGGTCGGGGCCAACTTCCTCACCTTCGCCCACTACCGCATCAAGGGCGCCATCTTCGACGGGCTGAGGAAGATGGGGGTGTTGCGGGGCTCGGATGCCCGCACCGCCTTCGCGGGGGAGCGGGCGGCGGCGTACCTGGGCAATCTCTCCGACAGGGAGTCGGGGACAAGCAACCGGGGCAGCTCATTCGACGATGATGTCAATGACATCTCGGATGCGGTGGCCGGGCTCGCCATGGTGTTCGCCACGAGCCTGGAAGGGGCGGACGCGCAGGGCTACACCGACGAGTCCCTGCCGGTGGACGTCCGGCTGGAGCTGGAGCAGTTGAAGACGCGGGTGCGGGCGGCGATAGAGAAGCTCCCGGAGAAGGAGAAGAAGCTCCTTCAGGGCTACTACTTCCAGGGCAGGACGCTGGAGGAGGCGGGGGCGGAAATAGGGCAGTCGAAGAGCTGGGCGTCGCGGCTGCATGCGCGCGCAATCGACCGGCTCAAGGAACTCTTGAACGAGGAGGAGGCACTGCCTCCGACTCCGACGGATGCAAGGAGGGTCTCACATGGCGGGTCCGATGACCGGGGTCTCCGCGGCGCAGGTGGCGCAGCAAAAACTCCAGGAGCAGGGCGCTCAGCAGACGAACAAGCAGGGCGCGTCGAAGTTCGACGGAGTTCTCGCTGACAAGGCGCAGGGCGCGGGCCAGGTGGACGCCACCCAGGGCGTGAACAAGGCCCAGGCCACCCAGCGCACGGAGGCCGTGCGCCAGGTGGAGACCGTCAACAAGACGGAGAAGGCCGCCCTCAACAAGGTGAGCGCCGCCGGCCAGGAGCCGCTGACGGCGAAGGGCGCCGAGCCCGTGGCCGCCAAGGCCGAGACGGCGAAGTCGTCCAAGGCCGGCGACATGATGACGCAGGTGATTGGCGACCTGGAGAAGGGCCAGGGCAACCTGGAGAAGATCATCGCCCAGGCCTCCAGCGGGAAGCAGTTCTCCAACGCGGAGCTGCTGTCGCTCCAGGCGTCCATGTACCAGTACACGCAGCAGCTGGACCTGACGAGCAAGGTGGTGGAGAAGGCCACCACCGGCCTCAAGGACGTCGTCAAGACGCAGGTCTAGGCATTCCCACCGCACCCCGGTGGCGCCGGTGAAGGGCGGTCCCTCCCTCTTGGGGGAGGGGGCGCCCTTCCGCGTTTTCCGGGGGCCTAGTAAGCTCGCCCCGCCCATGATTCGCCGACCGCACGCGTTTGTCGCCCCGCTCCTCGCCCTCGTCCTCGTGACGGGCTGCCACATCGAGCTCCAGCACGAGCTGACCGAAGCGGACGCCAACGAAATCTACGTCCTGCTCAGCAAGAACGGCATCAACGCCAAGAAGGAGAAGGAGGAGGGCGGCAACGAGGTGCGGTTCATGATTACCGTGCCCAAGGCGGACGCCGCCCAGGCCGCGGAGCTGCTCAAGCGCAACTCGCTGCCGCGCCCGGTGGAGAAGGGCCTGGCCCACTTCGCCAAGGGCAGCATGGTGCCCACCGCCACCGAGGAGCGCGCGATGCTCCTCAAGGCGCTGGGCGGCGAGGTGTCCAACGCGCTCAATCAGATCGACGGCGTGCTGGAGGCGCGCGCCATCGTGATGATTCCGGAGAACAACGACCTGACGCAGCCGGAGAACAAGCCGATGCCGTCCGCGTCGGTGTTCATCAAGTACCGGCCGCTCGAGGGCAACAAGCCGCCCATCACGGAAGAGATGGTGAAGCGCTTCGCCGCCACCTCGGTGCCGGAGTTGAAGCCGGACGCGGTGACGGTGCTGATGACGCAGGCGATGCTGCCCACGGCGGAGACGGACTCGGAGAGCCGGCTGCAGGACGTGCTGGGGCTGCGGATGACGGCGTCCAGCGCGGGCCAGTTCAAGGTGATGCTCGGCGGCGCCTTCGCGCTGGTGCTGGTGATGATGGGCCTGACGGTGTGGACGTTCATGCGCGGGGGCTCCAGCAGCGCTCCCGCGGCCCGCGCCGGGGGCCGTCCCCGCGCCCGGCCTCCGGAGGCCTGACGCCGTTGCCCCTTGCGGCGGGGCTTCCTTCCTCCTCCCAGCGCGGGCGGCCGTGAGCCCGCGAGGTGACGTTTGGACTCGTTCTTCACCTCGCTCAACAAGCGCCAGAGCATGATGCTCCTGACGGCCGTCACCTTCGGCGGTCAGGACAGCCTCGCGGCGCTGGAGCACCTCCCGGAAGAGGAGGGCGCGCTGCTGCGCCACCGCGCGCAGGAAATCCTCCAGATTCCGCGGGAGAAGCGCATCCCCGCGGTGGTGCAGGAAATCAAGCGCTTCCTCAAGGACCGGCGTGGGCAGCTCTGGAGCGCGGAGCCGGAGCGGCTGGCCGCGCTGCTGCAGCGCGAGCGCGGGGCGCTGGTGGAGGTGGTGCTGCGCGCGCTGCCGGGCACGCTGGCGGACGCGGTGCGCGCCCACCTGCCGCCCCCGCGCGTGAAGCTGACGCGCGAGGTCCGTCCGCAGGTGCTGGACATCGTCCGGTGGAAGCTGGAGGAGGCGCTGGCGCGCGAGGCCGGGCAGCAGGCCGCGGGCTTCAAGTTCTCCGACGTGCTCCAGCTCCAGCAGCGCGAAATCCTCACCGTGTGTGATCGGCTGGGCGCGCGCGTGCTGGGGCCGGCGATGGCGGGCCTGCCGGACGGGGAGCGCGACGCGCTCATCGAGCCGCTGCCGCCGGACCTGAAGCTGCTGGCCACCAAGTCGGTGGCGGCCAATGCCCCGCGCAAGCTGCCCGAGGAAGACGCGCGCGCGGCGCTGACGGTGCATGAGGGACTGACGAGCCTGGCGGCCGCCA
This sequence comes from Myxococcus sp. RHSTA-1-4, assembly GCF_020037125.1. Classification (GTDB taxonomy): domain Bacteria; phylum Myxococcota; class Myxococcia; order Myxococcales; family Myxococcaceae; genus Myxococcus. The sequence continues at coordinate 289,173 of NZ_JAIQDG010000006.1, read as the reverse complement.
TCCGGAGCGCGGGCGTCCAGCGGCTGGCGCGCGCGTGCGTGGCGCAGTCGCCGGAGTTCGCCGCGCGCATGCTGGAGAAGTACCGCGGCGAGTTCGGCAGCCTGCTGGCGAAGTGGGTCCGGGAGGAGCGCATCCGCCCCACCGCCCGGGGCGACGGCGGCCGCACCGACATCGTCATGGACCTGGAGCGCCTGGCCACGCGGGGCCTCATCGAGCGCCCGGTGCGTCTTGCGTCCCAGCCCCCGCCGCGTCAGTCCGCGGTGCTCCCGCCGCCGCCGGGGGCGCGCAAGGCGGCCGGCGCGCCTTCCCGGGACGCGCCCTCGTCCCAGGCGCCTCGCGCGTCCATGCAGGGCCCCGCCGTGTCCGGGCCGAAGCCGCGTCCGTCCATGCAGGGCCCGGCCCCCTCCCGCCAGGTGCCCGCGGTGTCCGGCGCCGCGCGGAGGGACCCCATGGCCGAGCGCGCGGCCCGGAACGCGGGGGCGATGTCCAGCCGCGGGCCCGCGGCGAGGACCCCGGCAGACCCGGGCGGCTCCGCCGTGCACCGGGTGCCGCCCCGCCGCGAATCCTCCATTGCCACCCCTGCCGGCGCCCGCCGCGAGCCCGGAGCGCCCGAGCCCCGGCCGTCACGGCCCGTGCGGGCGGATCCGGACGGGGCCCGGATCGGCCCGCCGCCCTCGCGCCTGGGCCAGCGCGGTGCCCCCCGCCAGGAGCCGGAGACGAACCCGGAGCCCGGCCGGGAGCGCTCCCGCGTCGCGCCGGGAGAGCCGTCCCGGGTGCGGCGGCCGCCCGAGGAGCCTCCTCGTGTCTCCCGGAGGCGCCCTGGCGTGGAGCCCGGTGCCGAGTCCAGCGGGGACCCGGACGGCTCCCGGGTGTTCCGCTCCCGGGGCTCAGGCGCCCCTCGGGGTGGGAGCCGGGGCGCGCCGGAGGAGCCGGCGCCGGAGCGGCCTCCCCGGGTGCTGCCCGGGCGGGCGACCACGTCCCCCGGTCAGGCGGCCCTGACCGAGGGCACGTCGGTGCAGCGCCGGCCCCGGTCCACGTCCGGAATCGACCGCCCGGTGGTGCCTCCGGGCTCGGGCGGACGTGGACCCAGGGGCGGAACGCGCTAGCATCGGGGACCCAAGGAGCACCCCATGGCTATCGGCAAGGTGATCAAAGGCGACGGGAGCGCGGAGCCGGGCTTCGCGGCGGAGCGGCCCGTGCTGCGCCCGCCCCGCGCCGGCGTGATGAACGCCGAGGTCTTCGAGGCCCGCCAGGGCGCCCAGTCCATCCTCGAGGACGCGCATCGCGAGAAGGAGCGCATCCTCGCCGACGCCCAGCGCGAGCGTGAGGAGCTGCTGGCGAAGGCGCGGGAGCAGGGCCGGCAGGAGGGCCTCGCGCAGGCCACCGAAATCATCCTCCGCGCGAAGATGCAGGCGGGAGAGCTGCTCGGCAACCACGAGCGGGACGTCATCGAGCTGTCGCTGCGGATGGCGGAGAAGATCATCGGCCGGAGCCTGGAGAAGGACCCGGACCTGATGGTGGAGCTGTGCGCGTCCGCCATTGAAAACCTGCGCAGCGCCCGGTCCATGGTGCTGCGGGTGCACCCGAAGACGGCGGCGGTGCTGCGCGCCAAGAAGCCGGTCCTCATGGAGCTCATCGGCCGGGCGGTGGACCTGGCCATCCGGGAGGACCCGGACGTGGCGCCGGTGGGCTGCATCGTCCAGACGGAGTTCGGCACGGTGGACGCGCAGCTCCCCACCCAGCTCGAGATGCTCCAGAACGTCCTCCTTCCGGACCCGAACGGCCGGAAGGAAGGGCCGGCCTGAGGCGCCAGGGAGGCACACATGGCCATCGACCTGTCGCGCTACTACGACCTCATCAAGGAAGCGCAGCTCGTGCGCGTCCGCGGCCGCGTCACCGAGCTGACCGGCCTCATCATCAAGGCGAGCGTGCCCAACGTGCGCGTGGGCGAGCTGGTCTACATCAAGAGCCGCAACCGCGGCGCCGTGAAGGCCGAGGTGGTGGGCTTCCAGGGCGATGACGTCATGCTCATGCCCCTGGGCGAGCTCGTCGGCATCGGCCCGGACAGCGAGGTCGTCCCCGCCGGCAAGCCGTTGACCATCAAGTGCGGGGACGCGCTGCTGGGCCGGGTGCTCAACGGCATCGGCGAGCCGATGGACGGCAGCCCGCTGCCGGAGGACGCGGGCCTCGTCGACTGGTCCGTGGACCGCGACTGCCCGGACCCCTTCACCCGCCAGCGCATCGAGCGGCCGCTGCCCCTGGGCGTGCGCTGCATCGACGGGCTGCTCACCGTGGGCGAGGGCCAGCGCGTGGGCCTCTTCGCCGGCTCGGGCGTGGGCAAGTCCACGCTGATGGGACAGATAGCGCGCAACACCCAGGCCGACCTGTGCGTGGTGGCCCTCATCGGCGAGCGTGGCCGCGAGGTGCGCGAGTTCATCGAGGACGCCATGGGCGAGGAGGGCATGAAGCGCTCCGTGCTGGTGTGCGCCACCTCGGACCAGCCCAGCCTCGTGCGCCTGCGCGCCGCCTACGTGGCCACGGCCATCGCCGAGTACTTCCGGGAGCGCGGCGGCAACGTGCTCTTCATGCTGGACACGGTGACGCGCTTGGCCCGCGCCCAGCGTGAGATTGGCCTCGCCGTCGGTGAGCCTCCGGCCCGCCAGGGCTACCCGCCGAGCGTGTTCTCCATGCTGCCCCGCATCCTGGAGCGCACGGGCAACTCGGCGAAGGGCAAGTGCACCGCCATCTACACCTGCCTCGTGGCCGGCGGTGACATGGAGGAGCCCATCGCGGACGAGGTCCGCGGTATTCTCGACGGCCACTTCATCCTCAACCGCGCCCTCGGCGAGCGAAACCAGTGGCCCGCCATGGACGTGCTGGCCAGCCTCAGCCGTGTGATGAGCGGCATCGTCAGCAAGGAGCACAAGAAGGCCGCCGGCCAGCTCCGCGAGCTGCTCTCCACGTACGAGAAGCAGCGCGACCTCATCCTCCTGGGCGCCTACCAGTACGGCACGGACCCGCGCACGGACCGGGCCATCGACAAGTACGACGCCATCATCGACTTCCTCAAGCAGGACACCCACTCCAACTCCAGCTTCGAGGACACGGTGTCGCAGCTCATCGCCCTGTTCGAGGACTGAGGCCCCCGCCCCAGGCCGGGGGTGCGCGGAGGGAAATCCGCCGGTAGGATGGGGGCACCATGCCCCCGTACCGGTTGCAAGCCCTGCAGGACATGCGCGCCCGCGCCAAGGAGGAGGCGGAGCAGGCGTTCTCCGCCGCCGTCAAGGCCGTGGAGAAGGAGAAGGCGGAGCTCCAGCGGCTCGTGAACGAGCTGGAGCGGCGCAAGCGTGAGCGCAAGGAGAAGGTGGCCGCCTACCTCAAGGAGGTCATGGCCAAGGGCGCCGGCATCAACGGCATGAACATGATGAACCGCTTCGAGGAGCGCCTGAAGGACGAGGAGGCGCAGGTGGCGCTGGACGTGGAGCGCCAGAAGGAAGCGGTGAAGGTGGCCGAGCGCCTCGTGGAGCAGCGCCGCCGGGAGATGGCGGAGGCGGCCAAGGAGCTGAAGGCCATCGAGAAGCACAAGGAGAACTGGCTGAAGCAGGTGAAGTACGAGCGCCAGCAGCGCGAGGAGCTGAACCAGGAGGAGATTGGCAACGCCTTGTTCCTGGCTCGGCAGCGCAAGTAACCTGCCGCCACCCCATCCCTCGGGAAAGACGTCATGAGCCGAGTCGACGACGACCGCGAAGCAGCGCGCCTGGCCGAGCGCATCATGCAGGAGAAGAAGCTCGCCGAGGGCCAGGCCAAGAAGCGCCAGGAGGGAGCGAGCGCCTTCCAGAAGCTGATGCAGCAGGCGCAGCCCCAGTCGACGCCCCCGGGCGCGCCACAGACACCGGCCCCTCCGCAGGGCGGGCTGGCCCGCGCGGTGCTGGCCAAGGCGACCCAGCAGGGGAAGACCTTCGGCGAGCGCCTCCAGGAGCCGTCCACCGGTGGCCAGCAGGCCGCCGCCCAGACGAGCCGGCGCGCGGACGCGGGTGCGACCGAGGCCCGGGCCCAGTCCCGCGTGACGGATTCGAAGGAGGACCGCCGCACGTCGGAGACCCGTGACAAGGACCTGAGCAAGGCGGAGTCCTCGCTCGGGCAGGTCAACGCGGACCGGGGCGCCGCCATCCGGGCGGATGCCGACGCGGGCGGCGGCAAGGGCAGCGGCGGTGGGGGAGGGAAGGACAAGAAGGAGGGCGGGGCGGAGATGGCCCCGGGTTTCCGCTTCAACCCCGCGCTGATGGCGCCGGTGCCGGTGGCCAAGCCCAAGGACACCGCGGGCTCCGAGCGGCTGCGCGCCCTGGCCAGCGAGATTGCGCAGAAGATTGTCGACCGCATCCGGGTGGGCACCAACGCCGCCGGCAACGCGGAGTTCCAGATTGATTTGCGCGGCGACGTGCTCAGCGGCCTGTCCATCAAGGTCAGCGCGAGGAACGGGAAGATTTCCGCCACCTTCAGCGGCTCCAACCGCGAGGTGTTGAAGCAGCTCGAGGAGCACAGTGAGGGCCTGCGTACCGCGCTGGGTGGCCGTGGCCTGAGGCTCGAGGACCTGAAGTTCGAGGCCAAGACATGAGCGTCGAGCCCGACGACGAGGGCCCGGCCCCACACGAGCGGACGATGCTCGTGGACCTCCGCGAGCTGCGCATCCGGCCGGAGCGCCCCGAGCGCCAGGAACGGCCGGAGCGTCCCGAGCGCCAGGAGCGTCCCGAGCGCCAGGAGCGTCCCGAGCGCCAGGAGCGTCCCGAGCGCCAGGAGCGTCAGGCGTGGCCCGCGCGGCCGGAGCGCCCCTGGCGTCCCTTCACGTTCAGGAACCTGGAGAAGGTGTCCCGGGCACAGGGGCTGCTGGCGCAGCGCCTGCGCTGGCTGACGCCGGCGGACGGCACGTTGGCGGCGGTGGCCACGCGCCTCAAGGAGCTGTTCGACGCGCCGGTGCACCTGTCGCTGGAGTCGGTGCAGGTGCGGCCCATGGCGGAGTTGCGGCGCTTCCTGGGGGACCCCACGTTCCTGGCGGTGCTGGCCCCGGGCGCGCTCCAGGGCCGGGCGGTGCTGGAGGTGGAGCTGGCGCTGGCGCACGCGGCGGTGGACCTGCTGCTGGGCGGCGCGGGGGAGATGGTGGGCCTGCGGCCGCTGACGGACATCGAGGAGGGCGTGATGGGCTACGTCGTCCTCGAGGCCCTCAAGGTCCTGGTGCCGGGCCTGCAGGACGCGGTGCCCCGCCCGAGGCTGGACGGCGTGGCCCGGGGCGTGGACGAGGTGTCCGCGCGCCTGGGAGACGACGGGCCCATGCTGGCCGTGCACCTCCACGCGACGCTGGGGCCGCATGGCGGCATGGTGCGGCTGGTGGTGCCCTCGGCGGTGCTGGAGGCGGCGGAGCCGGCGGTGGAGAGCGCCCAGCGGCGCGCCCGCCTGAAGGCGGACATGGAGGCGAACGCCGGGCGGCTGTCCACGGTGCGCAGCTGGTTGCGGGCGGAGATTGGCACGGCCGAGATTTCCGCCCAGGACCTGGCCAGCCTCCGGGTGAAGGACGTGCTGCTGTTGGACGCGCTGTCGGCGAGGCCGGACCGGGGCGAGCCCGGGACGGCGCAGCTCCGGGTGGGCTCGGGGCGGGCGGGCCGCGCGGAGGCGGAGGTATTCATCGAGGATGGGCGCTACCGGGCGCGCATCACCGACATCGTCCTGGGGGAGCCGGGCAATCCGCGCTCGGCCTCCGAGGAAGGCTCGGGCCAGGACGAGGAAGAGGACTTCACCAACCCGGAGCTGGATGTGCCTCCGGAACTGGAAGGGGCGGCCTTGGACGACGTGAACAAGGACGGGAGCGACCTGCTCGGCGACGTGCCGTTGCAGATCGCCGTGGAGCTGGCGCGCGTGCCCGTCACCGCGCAGCAGGTGGTGGGGATGCGGGCCGGCCAGGTCCTCGAGCTGAACCGGGGCCCGGGCGAGCCGGTGGAGCTGTCGGTCAACGGCAAGGTGGTGGCCCGCGGCGAACTGGTGGAGGTGGAGGGCCAGCTCGGCGTTCGCATCATCAATCTGGCGGGCTGAGGCCCGTGGCGGGGCTGGAGCAGGCGGCCGAGCGGGGCCCGTGGCGGTCCTCCGTCCAATGAACTAGCCTCGCCCCCCAGCCATGGCAGTCCTCCGCTCCCCCTTCATGCGCCTGTTGCTCGGTGCCGCGCTGGTGCTCACGCCGCCCGCCGCCCTGGCGCAGGCTCCGTCCGCGCCCGGCTCTCCGGGTGGAGCGCCGGCGCAGGCGTCCTCCGCGACGGGAACCCCCGCGGAGGCCGCGCCCACGCCTCCTCGCGCTTCTTCCACCTCCGCCGCTCCGTCCGCGGAGGCCGAATCCGCCGCCACGTCCCCCGCGGTGGCCACCGCGCCCGCGCAGGGCGAGGTCCCGTCCGCGAAGGTGGACGCAACCTCCGCTCCCGGCGTGAAGGACGAGCCGTCCCTCGGGGCCGACAGCAAGTGGGACGACCCCACGCTCGAGGCGGCTCCGGGGGCAGGGGAGGAGCAGGAGAGCCTGGGCTGGACGCTCCTGCGCACGCTGCTGGTGCTGGGCGCGGTGGTGGCGTCCATCTACCTTACGCTGAACGTGGGGCTGCGCCGGCTGATGGGCCTGCAGGCGGTGGCCTCGGGCCGCCAGCCGCTGGTGTCCGTGGTGGAGCGGCTGCCGTTGGATCAGCGCCGCAGCCTCTTCGTGGTGAAGGCCGCGGACGAGTACCTCCTGGTGGGGGGCGGCGAGGCCGGCCTGCAACTGCTGTCGAAGCTGGATTCAGCGGCGGTGGAGCGCATCCGCGCCCAGCGCCCCGAGACGAACGTGGTCCCCCTGAGCCCCTTCCTCCAGAAGCTCCTCTCCCGCCGCTCCGGCGGCTCGCCCTCCCAGCCTCCCGGCGCCTGACGACCTTCCCGTGAACACCCCGCTCTCCGCCCGCCCCTCCCTTCCGCGCATCCCGCCCTGGCTGTTCGCGGCCGCGGTCTCGCTCCACCCGTTCATCGCGCTCGCCCAGAAGAAGAAGGGCGGTGCACCGCCCATTCCGGACGCGGTGGTCAACGAGGCGGTGAGCAGCGACTCGTTCACCTCGCGCCCGCTCATCCTCATCCTCGCGCTCGCCGCCATGGGCCTGGTGCCCTTCGCGCTGATGATGGTGACGAGCTTCGTGAAGATTTCGGTGGTGCTCTCCATCGTCCGCTCGGCGCTGGGCACCCAGCAGATTCCGCCCACCCAGGTCATCACCGGCCTGGCCGTCATCCTCACCGTCTACATCATGGCCCCCGTGGGGCAGGAGATGTACCGGGCGGCGGGCGTGGACATCTGGGCCAAGGGGCCGGGCGTCTTCTCCTCGGAGACGGTGGGCTCGCTGCTCGGCGCGGCCAACAAGTCCAAGGAGCCGCTGCGCGAATGGCTGATGAAGAAGGTCACGAACAAGGACCGTGCCCTCTTCTACAACCTCGCCAAGAAGATGCGGAAGGGCGAGGACCGTGACGCGGTGGAGAACACCGACTTCATGGTCATCATCCCCGCCTTCGTGGTGTCCGAATTGAAGGAGGCCTTCCAGATAGGCTTCCTCCTCTTCGTGCCCTTCATCGTCATCGACATGGTGGTGGCCAACATCCTGCTGGCGCTGGGCATGCACATGCTGTCGCCCACCACCATCTCCATGCCCTTCAAGCTGCTGCTGTTCGTGCTCGTGGACGGCTGGTACCTCATCGCCAAGGGCCTGGTCGTCGGCTACCTGTAGGAAGGCGCCCCATGAATCAGCTCACGTTCATCACCCAGGAGGCGCTGTTCCTGGTGCTCGTGGTGTCGGCGCCGCCGGTCCTCACGAGCCTGCTGGTGGGTTTCCTCATCTCCCTGTTCCAGGCCACCACGCAAATCCAGGAGCAGACGCTCACCTTCGCGCCCAAGGTCGTCATCGTCTTCGGCGTGCTGGCGCTGACAGGCCCGTGGATTGGCAGCCAGCTCGTGCGCTTCACCTTCCACGTCTTCGACAGGTTCCCCGCCCTCATTCGATGAACGTCGCGGACCTCGTCAACGAGCTGGCCTCGAGGGCCAACGTCTCGGCCGTCATCTTCACGGTGGCGCTGCTGATGTGCCGGGTCATGCCGGTGCTCATCTTCAGCCCGTTCCTGGGCGGCGAGGTCGTCCCCACCGAGCTGAAGATGGGCGTGGGGCTGACGCTCTCCATCGTCCTCTTCCCGGTCGTCCAGGACGCCGTGAAGACGATTCCGCTGAGCGCGCTGCCCTACATCGCGCTGATGGCGAAGGAGGTCTTCATCGGCTTCTCGCTGGCCTTCGTGGTCAACGTCGTCTTCGAGGCGGCGCGCGTGGCCGGCACCCTGGTGGACACCATGGCCGGCAGCAACAACGCTCAGCTCTACGTGCCCCAGCTGGGCCAGCAGGTGTCGCTCTTCTCCAACCTGAAGGTCCAGCTCGCGGTGGTGCTGTTCCTCACCCTGGACGGACACCACCTGGTCATCGAGGCGCTGGGTGACAGCCTCGTCGCCATTCCCCTGGACGGCTTTCCCCGCTTCGCCAGCGGCGCGTGGCCCTTCTTCGACCTGGTCATCCGCGTGTTCGCGGACCTGCTGCGGGTGAGCCTGGCGCTGGCCGCGCCCGCCATGCTGGCCACCTTCCTCACGGACGTGGCCCTGGGCGCCATCAACCGCGTGGCGCCGCAGATTCAGGTGTTCTTCATCTCCATGTCCATCAAGCCGCTGGTGAGCGTGCTCATCGCCTTCCTCGTCATCAGCGCGCTGGTGCAGCGCATGCAGGACGAGCTGAAGGGGATGCTGGGCATGCTCCACGCGGCCCTGCGGCTGCTGACCTGACCTGCTTCCCCCCGGACACGCGCGATGTCGGACGAGAGCGGAGAAAAAACAGAAGAGCCGTCGCAGAAGAAGCTCGACGACGCGCGCAGGAAGGGCCAGGTCTGGAAGAGCAAGGACCTGAGTGGCATGGGCGTGCTGCTCGTGGGCCTGGCCGCCGTCAAGGGGACGTGGGACTCGCTGGAGCACGAAATCTCCAGCCTCTTCCAGTTCACCTTCGACCACGTGGCGCATCCGGAGAACCTGGACGTCGTCACCGGGCAGGCGCTCTATCTCGCGGTGCGCACGCTGCTGCTGGTGTCGCTGCCGGTGCTGGCGGGCGGAGCGCTGATGGGCGGGCTGCTGGAATACGTCCAGGTGGGCACGCTCTTCACCATGGACCCGCTGATGCCGAAGCTGGAGAAGCTCAACCCCCTCTCGGGGTTGAAGAACATGTTCTCCAAGAAGGCGTTGGTGGACCTGCTGAAGAACCTCATCAAGATTTCCGTCACCGCCTACGTCGTCTACGGCGTGGTGCGCGACGCGATGCCCCTGGTGGTGGAGACCATCCGCCAGGACACGCGCGGCATCATGACCATCATGGGGGAGCTGGTGACGCGCGTGGCCAGCCGGGTGGCGCTCCTCTTCGTCGTCTTCGCCATCTTCGACGTGTGGTGGCAGCGCAAGTCCTTCATGAAGGACATGATGATGACGAAGGAGGAGGTGAAGAAGGAGTACAAGGAGAGCGAGGGTGACCCGCACCACAAGGCCAAGCGCAAGGAACTCCACCAGGAAATCATGGAGGGCGCGCAGATGGAGGCCGTGCGCGAGGCGGACGTCATCGTCACCAACCCGGACCACGTCGCGGTGGCGCTGAAGTACGACCGCGAGAAGGACGGCGCGCCCCGGGTGCTGGCCCGCGGAATCGACCACAAGGCGGAGCGCATCAAGGCCATTGCCCGCGAGACGGACGTGCCCACGCTGCGCAACGTGCCCCTGGCCCACGCCTTGCTGCGGGTGGAGGTGGGGCACGAGATTCCGGAGGAGCTGTACGACGCCGTCGCCGAGGTCCTCAACTTCGTCTACGGGCTGAAGCAGGCCCCGGCCGCCCCGGGCGGCGCCCGCGCCTGAAGGGCAGGGGAGCGGCTATCATGCGTGCACAGCGGAGCAGCCCATGAGTGACGACGAGGCCGAGATCGCCATCGCGCTGAAGTACGACAAGGACAAGGACGGCGCCCCGCGCGTGGTCGCCAAGGGGATGCGGCTCAAGGCGGAGAAGATTCGCGCCATCGCCCGGGAGCACAACATCCCCTTCATGCGCAACGTCAACCTGGCCAACGCGCTGTACCGCGTGGAGGTGGGGCAGGAGGTGCCGGAGGAGCTGTACGACGCCGTCGCCGAGGTCCTCAATTTCGTCTACGAGCTGCAGCGCGAGCAGGCGGCCGCCAACGGGAAGCGCTAGGGGGGCTGGACGGCCCCCACCCATCTGGAGTGAGGTTCGGAATCACGATGTCCAGAATCAACAATCAGCCCCCCAAGGCGCCGGCCTGGCCGTGGGGGGGACCCCGAAGCGTCCGCGAGCGGCTCGTCGACCCGTCCCAGGTCGACCGCAAGAAGCTCCGCAAGGCGGGCAATCCCAAGAACCCGGCCCTCGCCTCGGCCGCGTTGCTGGACTTCATCGGCCCGGCGCACTCCTCGGAGGAGCTGCGCCTGCCGCTGCCCCCGCACCCCGGCGGGCACGACGCGGACCTGGAGGGCTTCAGCGACCGCCCCCACCTGGCCAGCGTCGCCGGCCGCGGGGAGGAGGACCAGCGCCGCATGCTGGAGCGGGGCCTGTCCCGGGTGAACGCGCCGCCGGAGCGCCTGGAGCGCCTCAAGGCGCTGCTCCAGCGCGAGTCCGCCATGCTCACCCTGGTGGATCAGGTCAACGAGGAGACGAAGGAGATCATCCGCCGCATGTGGGCGGAGCAGAAGGACGAGGGCTACTAGCGCCATGTCCGTGCTGGATCCGGAGGACCCGCAGGACGAGGCGAAGCTCACCGCCCTCCTGCAGCGCTGGGCGGAAGGCAAGGCCACCCTGCGCGACGTGCGCGGCTACTCGGACGAGGAGCTGTACGCCATCGCCAAGACGGCCTACTTCTTCTTCTACCAGGGCCGCGTCAGCGAGGCGCGCACGCTCTTCCAGGGGCTGTACGCGGTGAACCCCACGGACTCGTACTTCGCCAAGGCGCTGGGCGTGGTGGAGATGGCCGCCGGCAATGGGCAGGGCGCGCTCGCCGCCTTCGACGTGGCCGCCAAGCTGTCCCCCCAGGACCCGTCCGTCTACGTCGGCCGCGCCGAGGTGAAGCTCGCGCTCGGCCAGAAGCCCCAGGCCATCGAAGACCTGCGCCGGGCCGCCGCCATGACGCCCGGGGACGACGCCGTGGTCCGCAAGGCCGGCGCCATGCTGAAGGCCCTGGGCTACCGCTGAGGGCGCCGGGCCCCCTCTCCGGGGGCCATGGAGTGGGGGGCGCCCCGGGGGCCGTTGCCGGCCGTACACCCGTGGCCTTCCTGTCACGGCCCACGCACTGTGTGAGTCAAGAACTGTCTGCTAAGCTCGAACCGTTCACCCCAATTCAATGGAGAGGTGGAGAGATATGAGCACCCAGAACCCCAAGAAGGAGCGCCGCCCGCTTCCTCCCGAGCCCCCCGAAGTCATCGCCAAGCGCGACAAGCTGCTGGCGGAGCTCGAGGTCCAGTCCAAGACGGCCACCGGCACCTTCCAGCAGGTGGTGCGGACCATGAAGACGCTGGTGACGTCCACCCAGCCGGGCTCGCCCTTCGACGAGGCCCTCTACGGTGACGTCTCCGGCGCCCTCAACCGCTTCATGAAGGACCCCATCCTCCCGGTGCCCCCCGTGCTGGGCATGGTGGTGGACTACCTGCAGACCCGCCTGAGCACCTACGGCGTGACGGTGCAGAACGCGGTGAAGGAGATGAACCCGGAGCTGCACGCGAAGATGGCGTACACGCCGCCCGCGGCCTCCTCCGCGGCCGCCGCTCCCGCCGCCGCCCCCGCCTCCGCGGGCGCCCCCAAGGTCAAGGACGGCTTCGAGGGTGCCTCCAAGGCGCGCCTGGCCCTCAACCCCGAGGCGAGCGTGCCGGCCCCGGCCGATCCGAAGCAGGAGCAGCAGAACCTCGAGTCCTTCAAGGCGTGGATGAAGAACCCCTCCCTGGGCAAGCTCAAGGGCTAGGTCTCCCTCGGGGGGGCCCTCCGGGGGCCCCGCGAAATGCCGGGAAAATGATCTCGGATAATTCGCAGGAAACTCCGGAGCCCTCCCCCCGATAATCCTTTTGTAGCCGCCGCTGCACACCACTTCGCAGCAACAACCCATCCAAATCACAGGAGAACGCCATGTCGATCTCGAACGTCTTCAACAGCGCCGTCAACAACATCATGAAGGGCTCTTCCTCCTCCGAGGCGATGATCGCCGCGGCCCCCGAGGACCAGAAGGACTTCCTGAAGGCGCAGCAGCAGATGCAGCGTGAAGCTCAGGTGGTCCAGCTGATCACCAACATGATGAAGAAGCTGGACGACATGGCGCAGTCCGTCCTCCAGAACATGAAGTAAGAAGGAGCCGGCCGCTGTTTCCCGCGGCCCTGCTTCTCCCCGGCCTCGCACCTGTCCTTCCCGGACGGATGCGGGGCCGGTTCATTTTCCGGCCTCGCATCCGCCCCCGTCCGGGCGGTGGCGAGGCCGTTTCATTTCCCGCCGCCGGTTGGCAAGCGTCTGGCATCTGTCGGAAACTTTCGCCATTGCCGTGCGAGAATCCGTCTGAACCCACTTTTCGGAGAACACTCATGGCTTCTACCTCTGGTGTTGGCGGCCCGCGCGCGCCGGCTCCCGCCCCGAAGCAGACCGCCGCCGCCGAGACGGCCGTCGACCCCCAGGTGAAGGCGGCGCAGGACCTCATCGCGGAGATCGCCAAGAAGCCCCAGGACAAGGACCTGTCGGCCCAGCAGACGCAGGACTACGCCCAGGCCATCGCCCTGGACCACATCGCCAAGAACAAGACGTTCCTGGGCTTCCTGGGCAACAGCACGGTCCAGAAGCTGGGCAAGAAGCTGGAGGCGGACATCGAGGCGTTCATCGCGAAGAACCCCACCGCGACGCCCAAGGAGATCAAGGAGCACATGGACGCGCGCTTCAAGGCGCAGCTGTCCTCCGCCGTGGTGAGCAAGGGCGTGGTGGACATGGCCCTGAAGCAGATGCAGGAGCGCCTCGAGCAGCTTCGCGAGGGCACCGACTCCTTCGACAAGTAGTTCCGCGGTCACCCGGTCCACCGGCTGGCGGGGCGCCTCCTTCACGGAAGGGTGGCCCCCGGCTGGTGGGCCCGCTGGAGCCGGGCTAGACTCCACGCCGCTTTCGCTCTCGCCCCGGGGATGTGTCCACGATGACGACCCAAGCCAAGGCGCCGGTCTCCAACGACGAAGGGAAGCCGCTGTCAGGCCCGGAGATGCTCGAGCGGGCCACGGACGGCTTCAACCTCTTCCAGAACGGCCAGTTCCAGGAGTCGCTGGCCATCTTCCAGAAGCTGGCGGCCATGGACCCGGCCGAGGCCTACTTCCAGACGGCGCTCGGCGCCTGCCACCTGGCGCTGGAGGACCTGGACCAGGCCGAGGCGTACTTCAACCGCGCCATCGAGCTGGACCCGTCCGACCTCACCCCCTTCGTCAACCGGGGCGAGGTCCACCTGCGCCAGGGCAAGGTGCTGGAGGCCGCCCGGGACTTCAATCATGCCGTGAGCCTGGACCCGGAGGGGAAGGACCCGCTGAGCGCCCGGGCCCGGATGCTGGCCGCCGCGGCGCTGGAGAGCGCCGAGGAGGCGCACGGCGTCTCCGAGCCCGAGTCCGGCGGGCGCTGAGGGCTTTTCCCCACAATCCGCTGGCCGGAGGCGGCCCCCTTGGGCTTGGGGCCGGGCACGGACTAGGATGGCTCCCCGCTGATGTCCGCCTCCAATCCGAACAGCTTCCTGAACAAGTATTCCGACATCGTCCTGGCCATCGTCGTCGTGGCCATCGTCGGAATGATGATCGTCCCGCTGCCGACGCTGCTGCTGGACATCCTGCTGACGCTGAACATCAGTATCTCGGTGGTGCTGCTGCTGGTGTCGCTCTACGTGCCAGCGGCGCTGCATCTGTCGGTGTTCCCGACGTTGCTGCTCATCACCACGATGTTCCGGCTGGCGCTGACCATCTCCACCACGCGCCTCATCCTCCTCACCGGCGACCCGGGCGAGGTGGTGGTGGCGTTCGGCAACTTCGTGGTGCAGGGCAACTTCGTCGTCGGCGCCATCCTCTTCATCATCCTCGTCATCGTGAACTTCATCGTCATCTCCAAGGGCTCGGAGCGTGTCGCGGAAGTGGCCGCGCGCTTCACCCTGGACGCGATGCCGGGCAAGCAGATGTCCATCGACGCGGACCTGCGCGCGGGCTCCATCGACCAGGACCAGGGCAAGAAGAAGCGCCGGGATTTGGAGCGCGAGAGCCAGCTCTTCGGCGCCATGGACGGCGCCATGAAGTTCGTGAAGGGCGACGCCATCGCCAGCATCATCATCACCGTCGTCAACATCGTCGGTGGCCTCATCATCGGCGTGACGCAGAAGGGCATGTCGGCGGGCGACGCGGCGCAGAAGTACACGCTGCTGACCATCGGTGACGGCCTGGTGGGCATGATTCCCGCCATCCTCGTGTCCACCTGCGCGGGCATCATCGTGACGCGCGTGGGCGGCGAGGAGGAGGGCGCCCACCTGGGCATGGACATGGGCAGCCAGCTCACCGCCTACCCGAAGGCCATCGCCATCGCCTCGGGCATGCTCGTGGTGCTCGGCCTCATCCCCGGTCTGCCCAAGATTCCCTTCTTCCTGCTGGGCGCGGGCGCGGGCTTCGCCGCCTGGACGATGCTCAAGAAGCAGAAGCAGGCGGAGCTGGTGGAGGAGGCGGGCCCGGCCCTGGAGACGGACAACGGCACGCCGGTGGCGACCGAGCCTCCGCCCAAGGAGCCGATGAACCCGGACTCCGAGCTGTTCATCCCCGTCGTGACGCCCATCGTCCTGGAGGTGTCCGACGCGCTGGTGCCCTACGTGGACTCGCGCCAGGACAACGGGAAGTTCCTCTTCGAGCTCATCCCCTTCATGCGCGACGGCCTCTTCGTGGAGCTGGGCGTGCGCTTCCCCGGCGTGCGCGCGCGTGGCAACGGCTCCCTGCCGCCGGGCGCATATCAGATTCAAATCAACGAGGTGCCCGTCGTCACCGGCCAGGCCACGCTGGGGCACATCCTCGTCAACGACACGGTGGACCGCCTCAAGCTGATGAACATCCAGGGCTTCGAGGCCGTCAACCCCGCCACCCGCCAGCCGGCCGCGTGGGTGCCCGAGCAGCACCGCGATACGCTCGAGGCCGCGGGCCTGACGACGTGGGACGTGCCCGGCTACATCATCCTGCACATGGCCGCCGTGCTGCGGCGCAACGCCCGTGAGTTCGTCGGCGTGCAGGAGACGCAGACGATGCTGGAGCAGCTCGAGAAGGCCTTCCCCGCCATCGTCAAGGAGGTGGTGCCGAAGGTCGTCAACGTGCTCAAGCTGACGGACATCCTGCAGCGCCTGGTGGAGGAGGAGATCTCCATCCGGGATTTGCGCGGCATCCTCCAGGCCCTGGCCGAGTACGGGCAGGTGGAGGCGGACAACGTCATGCTCACCGAGCACGTGCGCGCCGCGCAGCGCCGCTACATCTCCCACAAGTACGCGCGCGGCACCGGCACCCTGGTGGTGTACCTGCTGGACCCCAACATCGAGGAGGCCATCCGCGGCTCCATCAAGCGCACCTCGGCGGGCGCGCACCTGGCGCTCGAGCCGGAGCTGGCCCAGGAAATCGTCCAGGCCGTGCGCTCCGAGTGTGGCCACCTGCCGCCCAGCGCCCAGCGCCCCGTCATCCTCACCGCCATGGACATCCGCCGCTACGTCCGGAAGCTGCTGGAGTACGAGTTCACCCCCTCGTTCTCCATTCTCAGCTACCAGGAGCTGTCCCCCGAGCTGAACATCCAGCCCGTGGCCCGCATCTCCACCCGGTAGGTTCAGCCCCTACCCGGGGCGATTCTGACTGTGTGCGGAAACCTTCCATGAGACGCAACTCGCGGGTGGGGGCCCCGATAATCCTGATGAAGCAGCAAGCGCTTTCGACGCGCACCTAACGAATTCAGGGAGGCACCATGTCGTCCGGGATCAGCCAGCTGAACATCAACGCCCGCATCAGCATCACCACCGCGCCGGGGTTGAGCGAGACGGAGCTTGCGAAGAACAAGAAGCTCATCGACTCCACGGTGGACCACTGCCTGGCGGAGATCAATTCGGCGGTGGCGAAGCTGAAGTCCCTGGAGCAGTCCAGCGGCACCAGCAGCAGCTCCTTCTGCGGCACCCCGTCGCAGGCGAGCGGCTCGCAGAGCAGCGCCTCCTCCTCCGGCACCAACGGCTGCTTCCCCAGCGAGTGGCCGGACTACTCGGACTACTTCAAGCCCAAGGACAAGCTGAAGGTGGACTCCGGCACCGGCACCATCACCACGCCGGGCGGCTACAAGATCGAGCAGCTGGGCCAGTTCGAGTGGAAGATCTCCGGTCCGGACGGCAAGAGCACCCGCGTGTGGGGTGACCCGCACGTCGACGAGAGCGACGGCGGCAAGTTCGACTTCAAGCGCAACACGACCTTCTCGCTCCCGGACGGCACGGAGATCCACGTGACGACCAAGCCCTGGGGCAACAGCGGGATGACCGTCACCGGCCAGCTGGACATCACCAACGGCCATGACCACGTCACCGTGTCGGACATCGACAAGGGCAAGGGCAAGGTCAGCGCCAAGATCGAGAAGGACGGCTACGAGACGAAGGTCGGCTTCAAGACGAAGAACCAGGACATCCTCCACATGGGCAAGGAGACGGATGACTGGTCCTTCAAGGGCCGTGAGGTCATCGGCGACAACAACGGCGGTGAGACCTTCAAGCTCGGCAACCTGCTGCAGCACGGCAACCACGCCGTGGACGGCACCAAGAACGAGGTGTGGACGTCCGGCAAGCCGAGCCCCGCTCAGCGCGACGACTTCATGGACCGCATCTCCAAGGCGGTGCAGGAGCTGTTCGACACGGCGAAGGAGACGCGCTCGCACGGCTTCAACCCGTTCCGCGGCCGCGACGACATCTTCAACAAGTACGACAAGAAGCAGCACCGCGACGGCATCCAGCACGCGTTCCGGGCCGTGAAGCACATGTTCCGGGCGCTGGATGAGATCAACAAGCTGAATGATATGGTCAGCCGCCGTAACTTCTTCGTCTGACCTGGACCCGATGGGTGGGGGCCCTGAAGGGGCCCCTGCGTGAGGTGGCCGTGAGCAGCAATCCCGAGAGCCAGCAGCCTGAGGTGAACATCCCTGAAGTCGCGGGAGAGCGGCTGATTCGAGGGGAGGTCCCCCTGGGAAGATTCCTGGGGCTGACGCACGCGCAGCTCATGGCCATTGCCCAGACGGGGCACAAGATGCTGGAGGCCGGCAAGGCGCCGCTGGCCCTCGAAATCTTCGAGGGCCTGGTGGCCGCCGCGCCCCAGGACACGGTGTTCCTCACGCAGCTCGGCGCGACGTACATGACGCTGGAGCGCATGGATGACGCGTTCCGCGTGTACGACCAGGCCCTCCTCCTCAACAGCACCAACGTGGACGCGCTGGTGGGGCGTGGGGAAATCCACCTGCGCCGGGGACAGGTTCCCGAGGGCCTGAAGGACCTGAGCCGGGCCATCGAGGCCGACCCCGCGCTGAAGCGCCGCTCCACGCAGCGCGCGCATGGCACCCTGCTCGCGCTCAAGATGCAGGCGGAGCAGGCCAAGGCCGCGCCGGCCCCCGCGAAGAAGTAGCCGTCACTCCCCACCGGGGAGTCAGCCAGGGCCCGCTCCCCATGCGTTGGGGACGCGGGCCCGCTTGCGTTCAGGGCCTGGCGGGGCTCGGGCTCAGGCGCCGGCGAGCACGGCAATCATCAGCACCAGGAAGAGCAGCCCCACCACGCCCATCACCACGAGCGGGACGAGCTTCTTCTTGTCCTTGAAGGCGGAGACCGCGCCGCCGCCTTCCTCGTCGGGGACGGAGACCTCCGCGGACGGGGAGACGGGCTCCTCGGACGGAGAGGCGTCGGCGTCCGGTGAGGGCTCCTCGGCGGCGGAGGCGGCGTCCGCGGGCTCCGAGGGGGCAGGCTCCTCGGCGGCAGGCGCCTCCGGCTCGGGCTCGGCGGGGGGCTCCTCCACCGCCTTCACCTCCCGGCGCGACACCGCGGGGGCGCGCGAGGGGGAGGGCGGCGGCGGGGCCTTTACTTCCGTGGACAGCTGGACGGACTCTTCCGCGGGCTCGGACGGGTCCACATAGAGGAAGCGGATGCCGCCCACCTCCAGCTCGTCGCTGTCCTTGAGGGCCTTGCGGTTCACCCGCTTCTTGTTGACCTTGATGCCGTTGCGGCTGCCCAGGTCCTCCACGTGGGTGCCGGACCAGTCACGGCGAATCTTCGCGTGCTTGCGGGAGACCAGGTCGTCCTTGAGGACGATGTCCGCCTCGTGCTCGTCGCGCCCGAAGACGAGCTCCATGGCGTCGCCAATCTCGATGCGCTCGCCCTCGCGCGGGCCATTCATGAAGCGCAGGTAGCGCTCCTCGCTGGACGCGAGCCCGCGCATGGCGTCCTTCACCATGCCGCGGGCGATGAAGGACGTCTTCTCCGAGTTGACGTCGGCGTTCAGCTCGGTGATGCGGTCGAACTTCACGTCGTACTGGGCAATGGCGATGACGTCGCCGTTGCGGAGCAGCCGCTTCTCGCCCTTGGGCAGCGGCTTGCCGTTGACCTGGGTGCCATAGGCACTGCCCAGGTCCTCCAGGAAGAAGAGGGTGCCTTCCTGGCAGATACGCGCGTGGTTGCGCGACACCGCCTGCTGGGGCAGCACCACCTGGCAGGCCTTGTCCCGGCCCAGGGTGATGACCGCCTCGTCGAGGACGACCTCGGTGCTCGGGGCGGCGCCTGCCTCGCTGCGCTGCGTGACAGTCAGACGGACGCTCATCTCGGAGGGTGCACGGACGGAGGGAGGCGGAGCTTCAGAAGGTGGCGTCGCTGAGGTACTTCTCGCACGTCTGGTACTCGGTAGGGAATTCCTCGGAGGTCCCATACTTCAGGAAGTTCTTGCAGGCCACCTCGGCATGCTCGCGCTTGTGGGCTTCGGAGAAGATCTGGAAGAGGCCGTAGTGACAGGGGGCGAACTTCCCGTCCAGCTTGACGCACTTGCGGTACGTGCCCTCCTCCTCGGCGAGCAGGCCCTTCTCGCGGTACTGGCGGGCGAGCATGTAGAGGGCGGGGGCGGAGTTCTCCGCCTGCTGGGTGTCCTTCAGTTCCTTGAAGGCGGCGTCGGTGAGAGCCGCCTTGCGCTGGGCGAGGGAGAGGTTGTTGATGCAGCTGCTGTTGCTGGGCTCCAGGCGCGTGCAGTTGGCGAAGGCCTCACGGGCCTCGGCGAAGCGGCTGAGCTCCATCAGCGCGGTGCCCAGGTCGTGCCACTTGTGGGGGGCGTCCGGGGTGAGCTGCACCGCCTGGGTGAGGTGCTCCACCGCCTGGTCGAACTCGTTCTCCGAGTAGGCGATGATGCCCAGGGTGTGGTGGGCGTCTGACAGGCCGGGATTCACCGCGAGCAGGGTGCGCAGCTCCTTCTTTGCCTCCGTAGTCCTCTTCATCTTCATCAGGACGAAGGCGAGGCTGTAGCGCGTCTCCATGTTGTCCGGGTTGACCTTCAGGGCGCGGCGGAGGTTGTCGTGCGCCTTTCCGTACGCGCCCTCCTCGGTATAGATGATGCCGAGGTTCTGGTACGCCTGCAGGTGCTCCTGGTTGTAGCGGAGCGCCTTGATGAAGTGCTTCTTGGCGTCGTCCTTGCGGCCGCTGTACATGGCGATGATGCCCTTGTTGGCCCACAGGTCCGCGTACTGGGGGGAGAACTCCAGGCCCAGGTCGCAGTAGGTCTCCGCGCGCACCAGCTCCCCCTTGGAGAGCTCCTGGGCGCAGAGCTCGTTGTTGATGAGGGCGCGCTCATGGGGCGGCGGGGTGGTGACGCAGGCCGCGAGGGGAAGGGTGGAGATCAGGGACAGCGCGGTGGCGAGTGCGAGTCGGCTCGGACGCATGGCCGGCCGAGTGTAGGAGAGCGGGCGCACCCGAGGCAACGCCCCGAGGGGGCGGCTCCGGGGCTGTTTTCCGGGGCCCGCACCGGTAGAGTTGCGGCCCATGCGTACCCTGCTCTGCACCGTTGCATTCACCCTGGCCCTTCTCGGGGCCGCCCCCGCGCACGCCCAGTTCGCCAACCGCAGCCTGGGCCTGTCGCTGGGCTACATGGACTTCCACCGGACCGCCGGCCTGGACCGGGCGTTCTTCCTCGGCATCGACGCCAGCCTCTACATCGAGAACGGCTTCGAGGTGGTGTCGCTGTCGAAGATCGCCCTGCCGCAGGACACCACGGCGGAAAACAACGAGCGGGTGGTGGGCCTCGCGCCGTCCCTCGGCATCCGCTACCTCTTCTCCGAGGAGTCCATCCGCCCGTACGTCGGGACGGACATCAGCTACCTGGCCATCTTCAAGGAGAGCGTGAACAACCTCGTGGGCGTGGGCCCCAACGTGGGCGTGGACTTCTTCACGTCGGACTCGGTGAGCCTGGGCCTCCGCGCCCAGTACAACTTCTACCTGGCGCTCAACGAGAAGGTGCAGACGTCCCTGGCGCTGTCGGCCGGCGCGGCGGCGTACTTCTAGGCCTCACCCCAGGACCCGGGCGCGAGGCGCGGGAGCGCGCGCGTCCGGGCGCGGCACCAGGGCGGCGGCCACCAGCAGCGTCCACTTCTCGTCCGAGAGGTGGGCGGGCTTCTCCATGGCCAGCGCGTCCTGGAGCCGCGCGCCCAGCGCGGAGAACAGCCGCAGCCGGGCCTCCATGCGCAGCTCCTCGCGGCGCATGGCCGCGGACAGCACCAGCTCCCGCTCCTCGGTGGACAGCCGCTTCACCCGCGACACGAAGAGCGGATCCGCCAACAGTCCCTCCTCGCCGCTGGCGCCCAGGGCGGACGGCACGCGGAGGCGGCGCTCGCGCACGACGATGGTGCCCGCGAGCATGTCTCCCAGCCGCTGGTGGGAGCCGGAGACGAGCGCGGAGAGCCCACCCACCAGGTAGAAGAGGGGCAGCCGGTCCACGGGCCGCGCCAGGTTGCGCAGCGCCGCGTGGTAGAAGCCGATGCGCACGCCGCTCTCCTGGATGACACGCAGGGAGAGCGCGCGCTTGCCCACCGTCTGCCCGCTCCACGCCGTCTCCAGGGCGATGGAGTAGCCCCACTCCACCAGGAAGAAGACGACGATGCCCAGCGCGCTGCCGAAGCCCTCGAAGGCCAGCGAGACGACGCCGAGCCCCATCATGATGGCCATGGAGATGCCGCCGACGATGAGGCCGTCCAGGAGCCACGCCAGGAAACGCGAGTAGATGCCCGCGAGGGTGAAGCGGAACTCCACGTACTCCGGGGTGAGCACCGTGTGGGTGCCGTCCAGCAGCGTGTCGGTGGCGGTCGTCACGCCGGCAGTCTAGCCCCACCGGGGGCGGCCGGGCGGCCCTCGACGGGACTTCCTCGCGGCTCCAACGATTTCAGTGGCGTGGCGGAATTCGGGTGGCAGCGTTCCGGGAGTGTCCGGGGGAGGGCGGAGGGCAGGCGGGCATGCCGGAGTGCGTCAGGGTTATTCGTGGCTGTCCGGGGGGTAGGGTAGTCTCCGACGCCTTCCACCGTGGCCGCCACCGACTCCTCATCCTGGAACCGCCGACTCTGGCCGGCGGCCGCCTTCCAGTTCGCCCTCATCGCGGGGGTGACGCAGCTCAAGACGACGGCGAACGCGCTGGTGCTGTCGCGCTTCGAGTCGCAGGCGTTGCCCTACCTGTACCTGATGGGCGCGCTGATGACGGCGGCGCTGACGGTGCTGCCTCGCTCGAGGCCCGGCTCGCCGCTGGAGTCGCCGGGGGTGCTGACGGGACTGGGCGGGGTGGTGACGCTGGGGCTGGCGGCGGCGCTGTCCGCGGGGCAGCGGATGCCGGCGCTGGCGCTGTACCTCTTCGCGGACACCTTCTCCACGTACGTGTCCTTCCGCTTCTGGGGGCGGATGGCGTCCGCGTTCGACGCGCGCGAGGCGCGAAGGGCCTTCACCGCGCTCAACGGCTTCGCCATGGGCGGCGGCATCGTCGGCGGGCTCCTGGTGCAGGGGCTCGCCGAGAAGCTGGGCACACCGGCCATGGTGGTGAGCGGGGCGCTGGGCCTGCTGGCCGCGGGCGCCATCTTCCACCACCTCTACAAGGGCGCGCCGCCACCGCCGCCGCGCCCGCGCGCCTCGGCGTCCTTCATGGGGTGGAGCTACCTGGCGGAGAGCCCCTACGCGCAGGTGCTGGCGGCGCTGGGCATCGCCTTCGCGGTGCTGTCCTCCTTCGTGGACTACCTCTTCCGGCTGCGGCTGGAGGGCACCATGAGCGAGGACGCGCTGGCGGCGCTCTTCGGCTCGCTGCAGCTGTGGATTGGCCTGTTCTGCGTGGCCTTCCAGCTGCTGCTGGCGCAGCGGCTGCTGAAGCGGCTGGGGCTTCTGCGCTACGTGGCGCTGGTGCCGCTGGTGCTGGCGCCGCTGGCGGGCGCGACGCTCGTCACGCCCTCGCTGTGGCCGGTGCACCTGCTGCGGCTGGTGGAGACGGCGGTGAGCTACTCCATCCTCCCGGTGGGCATCCAGCTGCTGTACGCGGCGGTGCCGGACGACCAGCGCGAGGGGCTGCGCGCGTCGGTGGACGGGCTGTTGCGCAAGGGCGGCGTGGTGGTGGCGGGCCTCCTGCTCATCGGCGCGGGGCGCGGGGCCAACGGCGTCACCATGGCGGTGGCGGTGGTGGGCATGTGCGCCGCGCTGGGGGTGCTGCTGGTGCGGCTCAAGCCGGCCTACCTGGCGGCGCTGGGCGAGCAGGTGGGGGCGCCGGAAGAGGAGGAGGTGGAGCTGGAGGGTGAGGAGGAGCAGCGGCTCCTGGCGGAGGCGCTGGCCGCGCCCGCGCCGGAGCGGGTGCTGCGCGCGGTGGACATGATGCAGCAGGCGGACGTGCCGCTGCGGCCGTACCTGCCGGCGCTGCTGCGCCACCCGCATGAGCGCGTGCTGGAGCGCGGCGTGTCCCTGGCCCTGGCGCTGGAGGCGCACGAGCTGGCGCCGGTGCTGGAGCGGCTGGTGGAGGAGGGCCCCCGGAGGCCCCGGGACCAGGCCGTGTGGGCGCTGGCGCGGCTGTCGCCGGAGCGGGCCGAGCGGCTGCTGCCGGCGCTGCTCGGCCACCCGGACGTGGGGCTGCGGTGCGCGGCCATTGGCGCGCTCCTGAAGTCGACGGGGAGCGCCGCGGCGCTGGCGGCCCTGCAGGCCCTGCTGGCCCGGGGCGAGGGGGCGCCGGAGGCGGAGCGGCGCGAGGTGGCGCGGCTGTTGGGGCGGCTCCAGGACACGCGCTTCGCGGGGCCGCTGGCGCGGTACCTGGAGGACACGGACCCCACCGTGCGGCGCGTGGCGCTGGCCGCGGTGGGCGAGGGCGGCTACGTGGAGCTGGCGCCGCGCCTGCTGCCCTTCCTTACCTGGCGCGAGGAGCGCAAGACGGCGCGCGAGGCGCTGGTGGCGCTCGGGGACGCGGTGACGCCGCTGGTGGAGGAGCAGCTCAACAACAAGGGCGCGCCGCTGGCCATGCGCCTGCAGCTTCCCCGCGTGCTGCGCGGCATCGGCACGCCGGCGGCGCTGGACGCGCTGCTCTTCTCCAACGTGCGAGACGACGCCTCGCTGCACTTCCGCATCGGCGCGCAGCTGTCGCGCCTGCGCGACGAGCACCCCGAGCACCCGGTGGACGTGGAGCGCGTGCGCGAGGCGGTGGGGCGCAGGCGCGAGGTGTACCGCTCGCTGGTGGGCGCCTTCCGCGACGTGCGCGCGGCGCTGGGGGACGACTCGCTGCTCACCCGCGCGGTGGGAGACCGGCTGGACCAGGCGCTGGAGCTGTCCTTCTTCCTGCTGGGCCTGCTGCACCCGTCCCAGGTGATGCGCGGCATCCACTACAACCTGGTGGGCAAGGACGCGCGGCGGCGGGCGCTGGCGCTGGAGCTGCTGGAGAACCTGGCCTCGGAAGAGGAGCGGGAGCTGGTGATGGAGCAGGTGGAGGCCCACCACCGCGAGCTGCCTCCCGGAGCGCCGGGCCGCCTGTGGCGGCGGCTGGCGGCGCTGGTGCAGAGCGAGGACGTGGTGCTGCGCGCGTGCGCCCGCCACGTGGCGCGGGTGAACGGGCTGAACGTGCTCCCGCAGGAGGGTGACTTGAGCGACAGGACTGTCCAACGGATGTTCGCGCTGGAGGGCGTGAGCGTCTTCTCCCAGAGCGACGTGGACGACCTGGCGGCCATCGCCGCCGTGGCGCGCGAGGCCTCCTACAAGGCCGGCGAGCGCATCTACGCGCAGGGCGACCCGGGCGACGCGCTCTACGTCATCGTCGAGGGCGCGGTGGACGCCTTCTACGACGGCGAGCACGTGCTGCGCTTCCAGGGCAAGCAGGCCTTCGGAGAAATCAGCCTCCTGGACGGCGCGCCCCGTCCCACGGACATGGTGGCCGCGGTGGACACGCGCGTGCTCATCATCGACCGGCGCGACTTCCTCGACCTGCTCGCGGACCGCCCGGAACTGCTCACCGGCTTCTTCCGCGCGGTGGGCCTCCAGCTCCAGAAGCTCATCGCCCTGCCCGACTCGCGCGAGACGGGGGAGCGCCTGGAGATGACCGCCCCGCAGCCCATCGAGGCGCCGATGCTGCCCTCGGGCCCGGTCCCCGAGCCCAGCGAGACGAATGAGGTCATCGAGGCGGCCCGGGAGCGCTCTCGCGGCGAGTGAGGCGCTTCAGGCTCCCGTCTCACCCGCCGGAATCATGGGCTTCTCCGGGGGAGGGTTGAGGGCGGCCCTGGCGGCGGCCTCCTCCGCGAGCAGGTGCGCGGAGGCGACGGGGATGAGCGGCCGGATGAAGAACTTCATCGGCGGGAAGGTGCCGATGAAGCGGACCACCGCCAGCCCCGCGAAGGCCCAGGGATGGCGCTCCACCGTGGCCACCGGTGCGAGGACCTCCTGGGTGCGGCGCGCCCAGAACGCGCCGTAACGCTGCAGTACGCCCCAGCGCAGTCCGGGCACCCGCGTGGTGAGCCAGGTCCAGGTGCGCAGGAACCACGGGGGATGCGGCGAGGCGGGAGCTTCCCAGGCACGCGCGCTCTTGGCGGCCGTGAAGACCACCAGCCAGTACGCGCCCCAGGCCGTGCTCAGCGCGGAGAGCACGGCGCTGTTGCACAGGACGGGCGCCGAGAGGACGAGCAGGGCCGGGAAGCCCACCGCGAACAGCAGCATCGCCCGCCAGCGCCGCTTCACCTTCTTGCGGAGCCACGCGAGGTCGACGTGCACGCGCGGCACGATGGGCTCGTCCTCCGGCTCCACCCCGGTGAGCAGGCTGGCCTCGCGGGCGATGACGTCGTGGTACTCCCGCGACAGCGCGATGACCACCCATTGCGAGAACTGGAGCGCCGCGAACAGCGCCGCCCAGAAGGCGAGGCCCTCCAGGGAGATGTCCTGCCCCGTCAAGGTGGCGTCTCCCACCTGGAGCTTCACCCTGGGCGCTCTCCGGGGAGCATCGCCCTCCTCGGTCACGGCCGTGCCGCCGTCGCCGTCTTCCAGGTGGACCGCCTCGAACATCAGCGCGGCGATGGCCTGCGCGAGGGAGGAGCCCGCGTCGAGCCCCTGCGCCGCCGCCTCCACCTCGCGAACCCGCTGGTCGAGCCGCGCCTCGGCCTCGGCCAGCGTCCGTTTCCGGGGGCGGCCCATCGTGGTGCCGCCATCCGCCGCGTGCGCGGCCGTCGTCCGCTGGCGTCCTCCGCTCGCGTCTGCCGTGCCCTCCGTCGCGGTGCCGCCATCCGCCGCGTGCGCGGCCGTCATCCGCGGGGGCGCTCCACCCGCGTCCGCCGCCATCGAGGGCGCGGCCCCGTCATCCTGCCGCCCCGCGCCTGGCTGCCGGAGGGCGACGCCCGCCTCCTTCGTGCGTCGAGCCGCCCGGGCCTCGGCCTCGCGCAGGTGCCGGGCCGCCGCGGCCGCCGCTTCCCGGAGCTCCTCCGCCCGCCGCACGTCCTCCGTGCGTGTCTGCCGCCGGTCCGCCTCCTCCACGGCCTCGTGGCCGCAGCTCATCCAGCCCAGGGCCAGGGCGAGGGCCGCCACCGTCTGGTACAGGCCCACGCGAATGTAGAGCTTCCGCGCCACCGTGTCCGCCAGCAGCGCCCGCGCCAGGTGGAACGGAAGGCTCAGCCCGTGGAAGAACTGCCGGACCCGCCCCGGAGGCCGCTGCCGGCCCCGAAGGTGGAAGTGTTCCGCACCCCCTCTCACCTCTTTCCAGAGTTCCCCGGCCAGGCTCTCGCCACGGTCAGCGAATCCCCGCTTCGCGGGCCTGCCACCCCGGTCCTCCGGTGAGGACGGGCCTTGCTCACCGTCGCGGTCCGACACGGGGTCACCGTAGCACGAGCCGAGTTGTGCTAAAGGCGCGGCTGTGCGAACGAACCTTCCCCGCTTCTTCCCGCGTCCCCTCCGCCAGCCGCGGCTGTCCGGCGTGCTGGTCCTCGCTCTCGGCGCCCTCACCGGCTGTGAGAAGAGCAACCCCACGCCTCCGCCCGCTCCGGTGGAGCAGCCCGCGGCCGCCAAGGCGCCCGTGGCTCCGGCCGTCCCCAGCGAGGTGACGTTGCTCGTCACCGGCGGCGCCTTCGGCCAGCTCCTGCCCACCGAGGGCAAGGGCGGCGCGGCGGAGCTGCTCGGCCACTGGGCTTCGGAGGAGAAGCACTGTCCCGGCCCGGTGAAGGACGGCCAGGCCACCTGCGCCGACTCCGGCACGCTGGCGCTCGCCACCGGTGACCACTGGAACGGCCCGGCCATCTCCTCCTTCTTCCTGGGCACGCCCACCGCCGAGGTCATGGGCCGCATGGGCTTCGCGGCCTCCGCCATGGGCAACCACGAGCTGGCCTTCGGCAAGGAGGCCTTCCTCAAGAACCGCGCCGCGGGCGGCTTCCCGTTCCTCGCCGCCAACCTCAAGGTGAAGGACCCGGCGCTGGCGGGCGACCTGTCCCTTCCCCCGTTCCAGGTGTTCGAGCGCCGCGGGCTCAAGGTGGGCGTGGTGGGCCTGGCCTCGGAGAAGACGGTGCGCACGGCCATGGCCGGCCGCGCCGAGGGCCTGGAGGTGACGGGCTACGAGGAGGCCCTCGACCTCGCCGTTCCCGAGGCCCGCAAGGCCGGTGCGGACGTGGTGGTGGTGCTGGCCGACACGTGCGTCACCGAGCTGCAGCCGGTGGTGGCGAAGCACGCCGACTGGAAGCTGGCGCTGGTGGCCGGTGGCCGCTGCCCGCAGCCGGTGGACGTGAAGGAGGGCGGCACCGCCTTCGTGTCGCTGGACCGCGGCTTCGGCAAGTACCTGCGCGCGCACCTCAAGTTCGACCCGGCGAAGCCGGCGGGCGAGAAGGTGACGGAGCTGGACACGAAGCTCGTCGAGGTGTCGGGCGGCACGCCGGACGCGGAGACGGCGCAGCTCGTGGCCAAGTGGAAGGCGCAGCTCGACGAGGTGCTGGGCCAGCAGATCGGCTTCACCAAGGCGGGCATTCCCCAGGCCTCCCCGCAGATGGCGAAGTGGGTGGCGGGCGCGGTGCGCGAGGTGCTCGGCACGGACGGGGCCATCCTCAACAAGGGCGGCATCCGTGGAGACCTGCCGGCCGGCGCCGTCACGCGCGGCAGCATCTACTCGGTGATGCCCTTCGAGAACACGCTCCTGGTGGTGAACGTCAAGGGCGAGGACCTGGCCAAGCAGCTCGCCAACCCCAACGCGCTCGTCGCCGGCTTCACCGCCGCCGGGAAGGACAAGTTCAAGGACGCCAAGGGCAAGGCCCTGGACCCGAAGAAGGAGTACACCGTGGCCACGGTGGAGTACCTCTACTTCGGCGGTGACGGCTTCGAGTTCGAGAAGCTGGACCCCGAGCCCACCGAGACGGGCATGGCCTGGCAGACGCCGGTGGTGGAGTGGACGAAGGGCAAGGAGTCCAGCGAGAAGAAGCCGCTGGAGAAGCAGCTGAAGTAGGCCGCTCCCTCGCGCTTCACGCAAGGCGCCGGATGGACTCCCTCGTGAGTCCACCGGCGCTTCGCCGTTTCAGGGCACCCGCTCAGGGGGCCGTGGGGGGCGGAGTGGAGGCCGTGCCGCAGACGGCCTCGTAGCGGGCCAGCGCGTCGTGGACGGTGCGCCGCAGCCGCTCGGGCGTGCTCTCGTGGAGCATGTCCGCCGCGAGCTGCTGCGCGGAGAGCGCCTCCTGGCAGCGGCCGAGCTGGAAGAGGATGGTGGACCAGGTGTCGAGCACCGCCGGGTTGCCCGGGGCCAGCGCCAGGGCACGCCGGGCCGCGTCCAGCCCCTTCTCCGGCTGCGAGGTGCGCGCGTAGAACCCGGCCAGGCCGTTCTGCGCGCTCACGCTGTCCGGCTGCAGCTCCACCGCGCGCAGCCGCGCGGCCTCCTGCTCCTCGGAGGTGTTGCCCGCGGCGTCCAGCGCCTGGGCCAGCGCGTCCCAGGCCTGCCCGCTGTCCGGGTGCCGCTCCACCAGCTGCCGTGCGAGCTCCAGCCGGCGGTACGGGTCCACCGTGGAGCGGATGCGGAGCAGGTTGGCGGTGACGTTGCCCGGGTTCTCCCTCAGCGCCTGGGCCATCTCCCGCTCGGCCTTCTCGAGCCGCTCCTCGGGCGGCGTGGCCCCGGGGGTAATCAGGAAGAGCTGGGCGCGGATGACGTGCACCTCCGAGGCCTCCATGGGCCGTGTGTGCACGGGGCTGGTGATGGGGGGCAGCGGGGCGATGATGGTGGGGTAGGTGACGTGGGGCCCGCCGTGGACGTAGCCGTGGAGCTGCCCGGCCAGGTCCTCCACGCCGCGGAAGGACTCCTCCCAGGCCTGGCGGGGCTCCTCGCCGCGCATGAGCCGCGTCTGGAAGTCCTCGAAGCGCTCGCCGTGCCGGCTGATGAAGAAGTGCACCCACAGCCAGGAGGACGCGTAGTACTGCCGCGACTCGGCGGTGCTGAGCAGTCCCTTGCCGTCCCACTCCCACAGCTCGTCCAGGGTGCGCCAGCCGCTGCGGCGCACGTGGCTGTAGAAGGGGACGTGCAGCCCTCCGAGGATGACCTGCTGCTGCTCCGGCCGGAGGCGGATGGACTCCAGCCAGGCCGCCAGCCCCTCGGACAGCCAGCGTGGCTGGCGCACCAGCGCGAACTCCGACAGGTAGTGCGTCAGCTCGTGCGCCTGGGTGCCCGGGTCCGCCGGGTCCTCGCTGAGCGCGTAGGCGTTGCCGGCCAGCACCAGCACCGGGCCGTCGGAGGTGGAGGCGGAGAAGCCCGCCAGGCGGACGCTGGTGAACTCCTCCAGCGCGTGCTGGTTGCGCAGGACGATGACCTCCACCGTGCCCGGCGGGTCGAAGCTTCCGCTCCAGGCCTGGAGCAGGCCCTGCCGCAGCAGCTCCAGCTCCCGCGTCGCCTCCTCGGCGGTCTCCGTGTCCAGGTTCGTGCGGACGCTGAAGTGCGGGCTGCGCACCTCCACCCAGGGGTGGCCTCCCTCCAGGGGACACAGGGCGCGCATGCCGCTGCACCCCGACAGCACGGCCAGCACCCACCCCAGGACCACCGTCCGACACGTCATGCGCCCTGTTTTCCCACAACGCCGCTTCCGAGGGCAGGGAGGGGGGCTCGCGCCTGGGCTAGAATGTCTGGCCATGGAGATGGCGGAGTTCATCGAGTCGCGCCGGCCGCGCTGGGAGCAACTGGAGTCGCTGCTGGACCGGTCCGAGTCCCACGGCCTGCGGGGCTTGAGCCTGGAGGAGGCGCGGACGCTGGGCAAGCTGTACCGGGCCGTCTCCAGCGACCTGCTGTGGGTGCGCGCGCGCAGCGGCTCGGCGGACGTGAGCGCCTACC
Organism: Myxococcus sp. RHSTA-1-4; assembly: GCF_020037125.1. Taxonomy (GTDB): domain Bacteria; phylum Myxococcota; class Myxococcia; order Myxococcales; family Myxococcaceae; genus Myxococcus. The sequence goes on along the minus strand of NZ_JAIQDG010000006.1, from coordinate 259,245 downwards.
TCAACGATTTGGTGGGCCGGGCCTATGCGCTGACCTACCCGGGGCGCCGGCCGCGGCTGGCGGACGTGTGGGGCTTCGTCGCCCGGGGCTTCCCCGCCCTGATGCGCCGCGAGTGGCGCATGTACGTGGCCTCCCTGCTGATGCTGCTGGCGGGCGTGGGCTTCGGCTACCTGGGGATGCTGGTGGACCCGGACGCCGCGCACTACCTGGTGCCCGCCGAGCACCTGGAGCTGGACCCCGTGAAGCGCGCCGCGGACGAGGCGGCGGGAGATGGGATGACGGCGGGGCAGCAGGCCGAGTTCTCCTCGTTCCTCTTCACCCACAACATCCAGGTGGCCTTCCTGGCGTTCGCGCTGGGAATCACGATGGGGCTGGGCACGGCGGTGATGCTGTTCGTCAACGGCCTGTTCCTGGGCGCGCTGGCGCAGGTGTACGCGGCGAAGGGCCTGGCGGGCTGGTTCTGGGCGTGGATTCTTCCGCATGGCATTCCGGAGATAACGGCCATCTGCATCGCGGGCGCCGCGGGGCTGGTGATTGCGCGTGGAATGGTGGCTCCCCGGGGGCTGCCCCGTGGACAGGCCCTGCGGAAGGAGGCTGTGACGGCGGTGAAGCTGCTGTTCGGCACGCTCGCCCTGTTCGTGCTGGCGGGCTTCATCGAGGGCACCGTGTCGCAAATCCACCCGCCGAAGCTGTCGGTGCTGTTCAAGGTGACGTTCGCGCTCACCGTGGGCGCGGGCGTGTACGCGTACCTGCTGTCGGACTGGCTGCGCGGTGGCGGTGTGGCCGCGGATGACGACGGGAGCGGGCGTGTCCCGACGGCTTGACCTTCCTCCGCTGCCCTCCGAGCCGGAGGTCCTCATCGAGTGCCCCCGCTTCTCCTTCGTGAAGCGGCGCGCGGATGGGACGGTGGACTTCGTGTCGCCGCTGCCGTGCCCGTATAACTACGGCAGCATCCCGGGCCTGGTGTCGGATGACGGCGACCCGCTCGACGCGGTGGTGCTGGGGGCCCGGCTGCCACGCGGGCAGCGGGTGCGCGTGCCCGTGGTGGGCGTGCTCGGCTTCATCGACGAGGGCAGGGGAGACCCGAAGGTGGTGTGCAGCGCCGGGCCCATGAGCGCCGCAGAGCGCGCCGGGCTGGAGCGCTTCTTCCGCGTCTACGCCTTCTTCAAACGCGGCCTGCACCGCGTGCGCGGCAACGTGCCGGAGACGCGCTTCGTCGGGTGGCTCACGCCAGGGGCTTCGACATCCGCAGCACGCGGTACTCGAGCACGCCCTGCTTGATGGGCCCCACCCACAGTTCCTCGCGGAAGCCCATGCGCGTCCAAAAGCGCAGCGCATCCGGGTTCTGCTCCGCCACACCGAGCCGCAGCAGCAGCGCGCCCTGTCCGCGCAGCCACGCCTCATACGCCCGGATGACGGCCTCGCCGCGCCCGTGCCCTCGCACCTCGGGCGCCAGCAGCATCAGCCCCAGGTACCACTCCGCCGGGGCGGGGAAGTCGAACACGGACTCCAGGATGCCCACCAGCTTCCCGCCCGAGTCCCTCAGCGCCGTCAGGTGGCCGCCTCCCGCCGTCGGCGGACGCTCCGAGGGCATCACCTTCGCCTCGTCGGGCAGCGCCGGCCTGCCATAGCAGCGCTGGAAGAAGTCCTCGCAGCGCTCCAGCAGGGGCTGGAACAGCTCCACGTCAGCGTCGGGCACGTGCTCGGCGGTGAGGTCCGCAGCCTGGAAGAGGTGGCTCATGGACGTGCAGCTACAGCACGCCGCGCGCCTTGATGTCCAGATAGCGGTTGACGGCCGCGAGGCTCAATTCATCCGGCTGCACGTCCATCATCTGCACGCCGCCCTGGCTCACCCGGGCCTTGAGCACCTCGCGGTCCATGAGCAGCTCGGAGGCCACCGCCTGCTGGAACGCCTCCTCAGGGCCGGGCGGTTGCGTGCGCAGCAGCTTCTGCAACGCGGTGTCCTTCACCGACAGACACAGGGGCACATGCCGCCGCGCCAGCCGGTGCAGGGGGGCCACCATGGTGGAGGCCTGCTCCTCGTCGAGGAAGTCGGTGAAGACGCACAGCAGGCTGCGCCGCGTGAGGCGGACGTTCAGCTCCTTGAAGAGCGCCAGGTAGTCCACGTACGTGAGGCTGGGCGTGGTGGAGTAGAGCGCGTCCACCATCTTCCGGTACTGCCCGCGCCCGGCCGCCGGAGGCAGGTACGTCTTCACGCCGTCCGCGAAGACGGCCAGCCCCACCCTGTCGCCATTGCGCACCGCCACGAAGGCCAGGAACAGGGCCGCGTTCACCGCGTGGTCCAGCTTGGTGAGGCCGTCCACCTGCGCGGCCATGGAGCGGCCCGCGTCCACGCAGATGAGGATGGACTGCGAGCGCTCGGACTCCATCACCCGCGTCACCGGCCGGTTGCGCCGCGCGGTGGCCTTCCAGTCCACGTCGCGCACGCTGTCGCCCTGGGCGTAGTCGCGCAGCCGGGCGAACTCGCTGCCGCGCCCATCGCGCCGGAGCTGGCGCAGGCCCAGGTTGACCAAATCGAGCGCCGCGCCCGACAGCAGCAGCCGGCTGGCCCCTCGCAGGTCCGGGTACACGGAGATGGACGTGGCGGCGGGGAACACGCGCTCGTGGAAGACGAGCCCCAGCGGCCCGCGCACCCGCACGTGCACGTCCCCGAAGTCGAAGCGGCCCCGCTTCGCGGGCGTCACCCGGTACACCCAGCGCGCCTCGCTGTCCGGCGGCAGCTCCAGGGGGGCCTCGTCCGGAGTCGCGGTGAAGGACTCCGGCACGTCGTCCTTCACCCGCACGTCCACCGTGCCCGCGCCCCGGTGCACCAGCCGCACCTCCACCTTGTTGGGCACACCGACGTTGAGCCGCTGCGGCAGCACCCGGCGCACCTCCAGCCGCACCCTCCGGGCGGAGATGACGTCCAGCGCCGCCAGCGCCAGCGCCAGCGCGTCCAGCGCCAGCACGGCGCCGCCGATGGACGGGACGAAGCCCGCGGCCATCATCGGCAGCGCCAGCAGCGCCAGCAGCACCCAGAGGCGCGCGGTGGGAATCAACGCGGGACCTCCACCCCCTGCACCACCTCGCGCAGCACGTCCGAGGGCGTGGCCCCGTCCAGCTCCGCGTCCGGCGACAGCAGCAGGCGGTGCTTCAGCACCGGTCCGGCCAGGAAGCGCACGTCGTCCGGCGTGACGAAGCCGCGCCCGCGCAGCGCCGCCAGCGCCTTGGCCGCCAGGAGCAGGTGCACGCCCGCGCGAGGGCCCGCGCCCAGGCGGATGCGGCTGGACGTGCGCGTGGCCGCCACCAGCTTGCGGACGTAGCCCAGCACCGGCGGCTCCACCGTCACCTCGTTGAGCGCCGTCCGCGCCGCCAGCAGGCCGTCCTTCGTCACCGCCGCGTTGACACCCGCGCGCGCCAGGTCACCCGAGTCGAAGCCGCGGTGCACCGAGGCCAGAATCGCGTCCTCCTCCTCCGGCGCCGGGTAGCCCACCTCAATCTTCAGCAGGAAGCGGTCGAGCTGCGCCTCGGGGAGCGGGTAGGTGCCCTCGGACTCCACGGGGTTCTGCGTGGCGAACACCGTGAAGAGCGGGGACAGCGCCAGGTTGCGTCCCTCCAGCGACACGCCGCGCTCCTGCATGGCCTCCAGCAGCGCGGACTGCGTCTTGGCGGGGGCTCGGTTGATTTCGTCCGCCAGCAGCAGGTCCGTGAAGATGGGGCCGCGCACCAGCACGAAGGCCTGCGACTTCAGGTCGAAGACGCTGGTGCCGAGGATGTCCGCGGGCATCAGGTCCGGGGTGAACTGGATGCGCTTGAAGTCCGCGCCGATGCTGCGCGACAGGGCCTTGGCCATCAGCGTCTTGGCCACGCCGGGCACGCCCTCCAGCAGCACGTGGCCGCCGGCGATGAGGCCGCAGAGCATCAGCTCCAGGGCCTCGTCCTGGCCGACCACGGCCTTGCGCACCTCGTACAGCACGCCCTCGCGGATGGCGTGGGCGGCCTGCACGGCGGTGCCGTTCGAGGCGAAGGTAGGGGCGGTATCGGTGACGCTCATGTCGTTCCGGGAGGGTTGCGCCGGCCGGTGCCGGCGGAGTGGAGGCGTTGCCGCAGCCCGGCCGCGCTGGCGGCGAGCTGCTGGAGGTCCTTGTCGCTGCCCACCGTGTCCGCCTGGGCGGCCACGGCCTTGAGTCCCCGGGCGAGGTCCGCGCGGCCACGCTCCCGCAGCCCATCCGCCACGGTGTTGGCGGGGGAGTGCGGAGGCAGGCCGGCATGCAGGGCCAGCTCCTGGGTGACGCCCCGGGCGATGAGGTTGGCGGCGAAGGCGTGGTGCCGGCCCTCGCGGTACAGGCGGCCCATGGCGAAGAGGGCGTCGGTGGCGCCCACGCGGGCGGACTCGGGCGGCGGGCGCGGGCGGCCGAAGCGCCGGAGCGACACGGACCACAGCACCACGCCGAGCAGCAACTGCGCCACCGCGAAGTGCAGGCCGTAGCGCCGCGCGAAGTCCACCACCGAGCGCTCGTCGGTGAAGCCGTGGTGGAACTCGTCGAACTCGTAGGGGCCCGGACCCAGCGCGGCCAGCGCGCTCAGCCAGAACTGGGCGTTGTCCGCGCGGGCCAGCGCACGGTTCATGGCCAGCTCCGGCGCGCCCACCACCAGCACCCGGCCCAGGCCGTGGGGCACCACCGCCGCCACCACCTGGCCCAGCCGGTCATCCTCCAGCACCGGCACCGCGCCCGCGGGCAGCGTCAGGTACGCCTGCACCCTGGCCTCCACCCGCTCCACGCCCAGCGTGTACGGGGTGGGCAGCGGGGGCACCAGCGTGCGCATGGGCAGGGTGGTGTCCGCCTTGACGAGCTTCACCGCCAGGGCATCCAGCAGCGGGTTCTCCCGCGAGCCCCACGGCACGTACACCAGCGTGCCGCCGCCGCGCACGTGCTCCAGCAGCTTCTCGTGCTCATCGTCGTCCAGCGCGGCGGCGCGGAAGGCGTTGAAGCCGGTGCGCGGCACGTTCTCGTCTTCCAGCCCGGCATCGGGCTCGGCGGCCAGGCGGGTCTGGTCCGGGTCCTCCTCGTACGCGCCCTCCACCTCCACCGCGAGCAGCACCGGCGTCCCGGGGCCGGAGAGGACGCGCAGGTCCGCCATGCGGCGGCTCACGGGCAGGCCGCTCTCCTGGGCCAGCAGGAAGAGGGCGCGCGCGCCGTCCTCCTGGGCGCGATACGTGGACAGCGTGTCGGCGAACTCTCCGCGCCTGGCGCCTTGCACCAGGAAGGTGCCGAGCACGACGGTGAGCACCAGTCCGCCGACCACCAGCAGCGGGAAACGGTCACGCACCGGCGGCCTCCGGTCGCGCGGGCGCGGCCAGCAGCGGCTCGGTGAGGGCGCGGAACTCCCGGTAGCCCTCCGCGCCCACCGGCACGTTGCCGTACCACGCGAAGTCGAAGCGCCGCGTCAGCTCACGGAAAGGGGACTTCCATTCCGCGCGGCCGCGGAACTGGCGCAGGTAGTCCCAGTTGCTCAGCGTCACGTCGTAGAGGATGGCGCCGTCGCGGTGCAGCCGCGACAGCAGCGCGAGGTACAGGCTGCGCACCGCCTCGCGGTACTCGCCCCGGGCGGCCAGCTCGTCGGCCAGGTGGGCCCAGCCCTCGGGCGGACGGGACAGCGCATGCGCCGGGTCGCCCGCCAGCGTCGCGGCGTGCACCGTGGACACCTCCAGCCCCGCGCCGGCCGCGCCCTTCGCGTCCTTCCGGAAGTACCTCAGGAGCAGCGCGCCCAGCACCCCCAGCGTCAGGGTGACGAGCAGCACCACCAGCACGTTGGCCACGTCACCTCCGCTGACGAGCGGGGGCTTCAGGTCCCGCGGAGGCGGTGCCGGGTCTCGCTGGAAGAGCTTCTTGAGCAGCTCGCCCAGCCAGTCGATGAAGCGCCGCCACCAGCCCGGAGGCTCCGCGGGAGGCTTGGGCTCGTCGGTGGTCTCCGCCCTGGGCGGCGCCACCGCGAACTCCGGCCGCGCCAGGATGTCCGTCGCGCGCGCCGAGGCGGCCCGGGCATCCGCCCGAGCCTGGGCGCTGACAGTCTCGGTGGTCTGCGTGAGGCCCTGCTCCAGCGTCGCCAGCGCCGAGTCACAGTCCTCGTCGTCCCACGCCTGCCGCTCCACGGTGCGCACCCAGCGGTCCAGCTTGCCCGCCTCCGTGGGGCCCAGCGCGCTCACCGACTCGAAGCGGTTGTCCTCGCCGGGGCCGGTGCCCTCGCATGCCTCCGCCACCGCGCCCAGCCGCTTCACGGCGTCACGGCCCGAGGCGACCGGCGCGTTCGCGTCCTTCGGAGGAAGTCCGCGAGGGGCCGCCACAGTGGGGGCCGGCGCGTCCTCGGGGACTGCCAGGTTCCCGGTCTCCTCGTCCTCCGCCAGCACCGTGTCGTGCGGCACGTCTCCGGCCTCGATGGCCTCCAGGTCCTCGGCCGCCTCGTCCTGCGGCGGCGCCGAGTCGTCCTGCGCATCTCCGGCCTCGGGAGTCTCCGCCGAGTCTCCCAGCGTATCTTCGAAGTCGCTCTGCGCCACGAGGACGCGGGCCCGCGTCTCCTCCCGCGCCTGCGCCGGGCTCGCCGCCAGCAGGCCCAGGCCGAGCACCAGCGCCAGCCCCGCGGCGCTCCGGGAGCCCGGCGCACCCAGCGGCCGGCCCGTGCTCCTCGCGGGGAGCTGCTGCACGGCGGCCAGCAAGTCCAGCCCCTCCTGCCGCACGCGTCCGTCCACCAGCAGCAGCGTGGCCACGGCGGCGCGCACCGGCTCGAAGAGGGCGAACGTCGTCACCGCCAGGAACAGCACCCAGGGCGGGGTGTCCAGCGACGCGAAGCGCTCGGCGAACGTCAAGTCGATGCCCACCAGCTTCCGCCCGAGGAACAGCGCGAAGTTGATGGCGATGTGCAGGTTGAAGAAGCCCAGCAGTTGCACGCCCATGAGGAAGCGCACCGCCGTGGCGGTTCCGCGCGCCGGGCCCAGCAGCCGTGAGCACATTCCATACAGCCGCAGGGGGCTGCCCTTGCCCTGCATCACCGCCGCGTAGCCCACGCCCTGCGCGGACAGCACGAAGAAGCCGATGCCCAGCGTCAGCGTCAGCATCAGCACGTTGAACGTGAAGAGGTACGCCACGGCGATGAAGAGGCCGGGCGCTCGGCCCAGCGCGGCCTTCAGCGAGCCCCACGCGGAGGGCTCGCCCCGCGTGCCCAGCAGTACTTCCTGCACGTGGTGGCAGGCCGCGCCCTGGCACAGCCCCCGGAGGAACCACGCCAGGGTCAGCGCCAGCGAGGGCAGCGCCAGCGGCCGGCCCATGCGCACGGCTTCCGCCAGGTACAGCGCCGCGGCGACGACGGCCGTGCCGCCGGGCAGGGTGAGGGCCCACACGCCGGCATTGCGCGAGCACAGCCGCAACGCCGCGTCCATCAAGGCCACCGCGCCCCGGGGGCGCAGCTCGAGCGCGGAGACGGCCATGCGCTAGCTCGCCGCCACCTGGGCCACCAGCAGGATGGCACCCCAGACGAGCGCCATCCCCACCAACGCCAGCATCACGTTCCCCACCGTCCACTCCCGCCGCTCACCCGGGCCCTCCAGCGCCTTGAGGCGCTTGTCCAGGCAGCTCGCGCAGCGGTTGATGCCCTCGAACTGCGTGGTGCACTCCCGGCAGATGACGCGCCGGCACTCCACGCAGACGCCGAGGCCGGCGCGCTCCGGGTGGTAGTGGCAGCGGCCCGAGCCCTGAATCATGACGCCACCTTACGCAAACCCGGGCCCGCCGCACCACCCCCCGTGGGGAGGACTACAGCTCGTCGAGGAACTCGTCGTTGTACGTGTAGCGCGACAGCCGCTTGACGAGCGCCTCCATCGCCTCCACCGGCTTCACGGCGAAGAGCATCTGCCGCAGCTTCTTCACCTTCTCGTACTCGCGCAGCGTGAAGAGCTTCTCCTCCTTGCGCGTGCCGGACTGGGCGATGTTGATGGCGGGGAAGACACGCTTTTCCGCGAGCAGCCGGTCCAGCGTGACTTCCGAGTTACCGGTGCCCTTGAACTCCTCGAAGATGACCTCGTCCATGCGGCTGCCGGTGTCGATGAGCGCCGTGCCGATGATGGTCAGCGAGCCGGCCTCCTCCGTGGCGCGCGCGGCGCCGAAGATGCGCTTGGGGCGCTCCAGGGCGCGGCTGTCCACGCCGCCCGACAGCGTGCGGCCGGAGTTGTCGACCTCCTTGTTGAAGGCGCGGGCGAGGCGGGTAATCGAGTCGAGCAGAATCACCACGTCCTTGCCGGACTCCACCAGCCGGCGGGCGCGCTCCAGGGCGAGCTCCGCCACCTTGAGGTGGTCCCCCGTGGGCCGGTCCGAGCTGGACGCCAGCACCTCCGCCTTGATGCTGCGGCGCATGTCCGTCACTTCCTCGGGGCGCTCGTCGATGAGCACCACCATGACGTGACACTCGGGGTGGTTGGTGAGGATGGCCTGCGCGATGCGCTGGAGCATGATGGTCTTCCCCGTCTTGGGCGGGGCGACGATGAGCGCGCGCTGGCCCTTGCCGATGGGGGCAATCAGGTCCAGCACCCGCGTCACCATCTCCTTGTGGCCGTGCTCCAGCTTGAGCCGCTCGGTGGGGTCCACCGACGTCAGGTCCGCGAAGTGGGGCAGCCGGGGCGCGCCGTCCAGCGGGCGGCCGTCCACGGTGTCCACCTTCTGGATGATGCCCTTGTTGCCGCGCATCTGCGCGAAGGCGGTGAGGTACTGGCCCTGCCGCAGGCGCAGCTTCTGCACCAGGTTCTTCGGCAGCTCCGGGTCATCCGGCGCCGCCAGCAGGTTGCGCTTGAGCTGCCGGAGGAAGGCGTTGGGGCCCTTGGCCTCCGTGTCCAGCACGCCCTCCACGGGCGCCAGGTTGGCCTGCGCCGCGACGTCCCGCTGCTGCTGGCCGCCGTGCTGCTGGCGGTGCTGATGGTGGTGTTGCTGCTGCGGCGGCTGGCCGCCCTGCTGCTGCTGTTGCTGCTGCTGGGCCTGGCGCTGCCGGTACTGCTCCAGCTCCTGCGGCGTCAGGAACACCTGCACCTGCTGGCCATCCGGCCCCGCCTGCATCCGGTAGGCCTGACCCTCCGGGGTGAAGAGGACCTGTGCGCCACGACGACGGCGGCGGCGGCGGCGGCGGCGCCCGCCCGCCTGCCCGGGCTGCCCGGGGGCGCCGCCCTGGACGGCGCCTCCCGCGCCCGCCTCGCCTTCGTCGGGGCCCTCGTCGTCGCCCTCGTCGCCGCCGTCGTCATCCGCTTCGGGCGGAGGCGCCGGGCGGGCGGCCATGGGCATCGGGGGGGCATCACGAGGGTCGCGGTTCTCGGAATTTTCGCTCATGAGGTTTCCAGACTGCGCGCGTCCCATTCAGGCCGTCCCGAAGGGAGGGCGGGGACGCGGGGTGACTCAGGCTGTGGGACAGGGTGCCGGACGCGGGGCCTTGAAACGAGCAGGCCGAACCGCCGGTCCCTGGAGCACCCTGGCGGCCCGGTGGCCGTCCGGGGTGCATGGGTAACACTAACAGAGGCCGGGGGCGGCGCCGCCGGTTTTTTCACCCCCTGTTGGGCGGTGGACCTCACTCCACGGTGAGGGTGAAGGGCATCATCGCCTTCATCCCCGGGCGCAGCCGCTCCAGGTCCAGTCCGGCGCCACGCGCCAGCGCCCGGAGGGGCTCGGGGATGGCCGGCGGGGGCTCCGGCAGCAGGGCGAGCGCCGCCCGCACGCCCGGCTCCCCGCCCAGCCCGGAGAAGAAGCCCCGCGCCTCGCCCATCACCACCACGTCCAGGTCCTCGTCGGCGGGCACGCCGGCCCGCGTCCGCGCGGCCTCCACCGCGTCCTGCAGGCCGCCCAGCCGGTCCACCAGCCCCCGCGCCAGCGCGTCCTGGCCGCTCCACACCCGGCCCCGCGCCACCGCGTCCACCTTCGCCTTGTCCAGCTTCCGCCGGGCGGCCACCTCGGTGATGAAGAGGTCGTACGAGGCATCCGCCCATGCCTGCGCCGCGGCCTGCTCCTCGGGCGTCCACGGGCGCCACGTGTCGAACATGTCCGCCAGCGGCGCCCGGGTGAGGCTCTCCTGGTAGACGCCCAGCTTCTCCCCCAGCAGCCCCTGGAGGGCGGGCTTGATGTAGTAGACGCCGATGCTGCCGGTAATCGTGGGGGCCAGGGCGAGCACCTCGTGCGCGCCCATGGCGGCGTAGTAGCCGCCGGACGCCGCGAAGTCCCCCATGGAGGCGATGACGGGCTTGTGCTGCGCCGCCTCCAGCACCGCCTGGTACATCAGGTGCGAGGCCAGCACGTCACCACCGCCCGAGTCCACGCGCACGACGATGGCCACCACGGACGCGTCATCCCGGGCCCGCTCCAGCGCGCGGATGACCGTCTCGGCGCCGGCAATCTGGCTGAAGCCCAGCGGGTCCTCCCGGCTGCGGCCTCCGGAGATGGTGCCAATCACCGGCACCACGGCGATGCGGCGCCGGCTGCCCCAGCGTCCCTCGCGCTCGTCCCGGGGCGCGTAGGTGGTGCTGAAGCGGCCCCCCGGCACCAGCTCCCGCACCTTCGCGTCCAGCTCCGTGGGGAGGATGACGCCGTCCAGGAAGCCCAGCGCGTGGGCCTGCTTCGCGTTGGCCAGGCCCGTGGCCCACAGCTCCCGCAGCCGCTCCGGTGGCTGCTTGCGCGACGCCGCCACGCCCTTCTCGTACCAGGCCACCTGCGCGTCCAGGTACGCATTCACGGACTCCCGCCACGGCTCGCTGGGCTCGGTGGAGGCCACCTGCTCGGTGGCCGCCTTGTACTGGCCCACGCGCGCCACGTCCCAGTGCACGCCCAGCTTCTGCATCGTCCCGCCCAGCGTCTGCAGGTGGGCGGTGAGCCCGTTGATGGGCAGCATCGCCTCCGGCACCGCGTAGACCCGGTCCGCCGCCGAGGCCACGAAGTAGCCCCGGTCATCCGCTGACAGCAGCACCGCCATCACCCGCTTGCCGGAGGCGCGCAGCTTCAGCACCGCCTGGCGCAGCTCCTCCGCCTTGCCCCAGTCCACCCCGGGCAGGCCCTCCATCTTCAGCAGCACGCCGGACAGCCGCTCGTCCTTCGCGGCCAGGTCCAGCCAGCGCGACAGCCGCAGGTACGGGTCCGTATCCCTCGCTCCCAGCAGCGTCAGCAGCGGGCTGGTGCCGCCGGCCAGCATGTCGTTGAGGTCCAGCATCGTCACCACGCCGCCGGGCGGGCGCAGGGCGCGGTAGCTCTCGCTGGACAGGCGCAGCGCCACCACGTGGTCCGTGCCATCCTCCGCGCCGCCCGCCGCGTAGGTGAGGCCCACGTTCGACGTGTCCACCGTCAGCCCCAGCTGGAGCGCCAGCGGCACCCCTTCGGTGAAGCCGTGGGACACGCCCGCGCCCAGCCGCAGGCCCGGAATCACCTCCGCGTTCAGCGTGTACGTGGCCTGCCCGCGCCGGAAGTCCCCTTCCGAGAAGAGCCAGTCCACGCCCAGCGTGTAGCGCTCATCCAGCGGCCGCACGCCCAGGCCCAGGTTGTACTTCCGCTTCAGCTCCACGTCCCCCTCGTCGGGCGCGTTGATGTCGCGCACCACCGCCGCCAGCGACAGCGCGCGCGCCGGCCGCGCGGTGAGGCCCAGGTCGAAGCTGGACAAATCATCGATGTCGCCGTCGTCCGAGCTGAAGTCGTGCCATGCGCCGCCGAGCTGCAGCGTGCGCGAGCCCAGCGACAGGCCCAGCGACGTCCTGCGGTAGTCCGGCTCCGCGCGGCCGCGAATCCACTCCATGGACGCGCCGGCGCCCAGGCCCAGGAAACGCGTGGCCAGGAAGACGCCGTCACCCACCCCGTCGCGCGCGAGGTTGCGCTCGTGCAGGTAGAAGAGCTGGCTGCCGCCCAGGTAGCCCAGGCCCGCGGGGTTGAGGGAGAGGGCGGTGGCCTCGTCCACCAGGGCCGCGCCGGTGGGCGGCAGCGTCACCCCTCGCGAGGGCACGGGGGGCTGGACGATGGCGCCCGTCTGGGCGAGCGCGAGGGACGGCAGGAGCAGGAGGGCGAAGAGGCGCATACGCCCCGGGACTCTAGGCGCCGCGCGCCCCGGGACAAGCGCCTCGCGTCACCAATCCTCGGTTCCGGACACCGCGTCCAGCGGGTCGTCCACGTCCTTCTTCTTCTCCGCCGCCTTGGTGCGGCCGCCCCGGTCCTCCGCGCTCCAGTCCTCGGTGCCGCCGCGGTTGTCCAGCGGGTCCGAGCTGCGCGACACCTTCTCGCCGCTCGTGTTCACCAGCTGGTTCACCATCCGCTCCATCTCCTGCTTGAGCTGGCCAAACTCGTCGCCCTGGAGCACCACGCGGCGGCCTCCCAGCTTCTTGCCGCTCTTGATGTCGTAGTAACCCAGGTGCAGCTCCGAGCCGTTCTCCAGTGTCTTCACGGTGCCCACCATGGCCCGCTCCAGCCCCAGCGACTGGCCCATGGCCGTCACCCCGGAGGACTTCGACCCGCCGCGAATCACCTCGCCGGCCACCCTGTCGAGCTGCGCGTCATAGGCCTTGTACGCGGCGGTGGGCACCAGGTCCGTGCTCGACTCCACGTCGTCCGGCGTCACCTCCAGCAGCAGCCCGTGCTGGCGGAAGCCGGGGCGCTCCAGCCGCACCAGGTGCTTGCCAATGGGCAGCGCCGGCAGTGTCACCGGCGTGTAGCCCACCATCTCCCCGTCCACGTAGACGCGCGCGCCCGCCGGCCGCGACTTCACCGTGGCGCCGCCGCGAAGCTGCGAGGTGCGGCCGGTGGCCACCTGCACGCGCAGGGCGAGGAAGTCCCGGCTGAAGCGCTTGGGGTCCAGCTCGAAGGTGGGGTTGAGCGCGATGAGGTCCATCAGCGCCAGCTTCGCCTCCTCCACGTCCCCGCGCAGGTGCAGCAGCGCGGAGTAGAGGGCCAGCGACTCGCACAAGGGCGAGCACCCGCGCATGGCGCCCGCCGAGGACTCCAGTTCCTTGAGGGCGGCGCGCACCTTGCGCTCCGCCTCCTCGTACTCCTTCTTGTCGAAGGCGGCGACGCTCTCCGAGTAGCCCTTGCGCCCCCGGTCCAGCGACGCCTTGGCCGCCGTGTCCTCCGGCATCCCGAACAGCTCCTCGGGCTTGCGCACGCTGAAGCCGTCGAAGTGCCCCAGGGCCGCGTTCATGTAGCCCTCCATCTGCACGCTCCCGGTCTCCGCGGCCGGGTCCATGGGCACCACGAGGCTGGAGATGCGCCGCGCCGGAGGCGGGGCCGCCAGGGCCAGCGCGGGGAGGAGGGCGAGGACGAGCGCTTTCATGGAGTGACCTCGACGGGGAGGGGGGGCGGGACGCCTCAGAACCCGATGCCGCCGGACACCGGGTTGAAGGGGCGGGCGCCGCTGTCCGACGTGGCCACGTAGATGGCGCCGGCCGTCACCGCCGCCGCGCCGCCCACCACCGCCCAGAACCAGGGCCGCTTGATGAGCGAGTCGCCCGAGCGGCCACTCTCCGCGACGCGGGGCGCCGTGGCGCCGTTGACGAAGCCGCGCACCTGGTCCGCCGCGGCGGCCGGGCCGTGCTTGCTGTTCGGCGTCAGCTCGATTTCCACGCCGCGCAGCCGCGCCTTGGAGCGCAGGTCCCACGCCTGCAGCTCCGCCTCGGCGCGGCCCTTCTTGTCGCGCCACACCGCGGCCAGCACCACGTAGCGGGCGCCCAGCCGCTCGCCGATGGCGCGCGCCTCGGCCGGGGGCTCGTCCTGGTCGAAGGCCCGCTCCGTGGACGCCGTGGTGGCGGCACCGCGGATGGCGGCCAGGCCCGGGGTGGGCTCCAGCTCCGCCTTCACCTCGGCGCTCGCGGAGGACTTCACCTCCGTGTACTTCGCGAAGGGCGCATAACCGGGCATCGACACCACCACGGGGTGGTGGCCGGCGGGCACCTCCACGCCCTTGAGCGGGGTGACGCCCAGCTCGCGGCCGTTCACCGTCACCTGGGCGCCGGCCGGCTGGGACGTCACCACCAGCGTGCCCACGGGGCGGGCGGCCACGGCGGCGCGCGCCTCGTCGTACAGCTTGGCCACGTCCTGGCTGAACAGCGTCGCGTCCGGCCGACTGGAGCGGTCGGCCTCCGCGGCGAGCACGAAGGCCTCCTTCGCGCCGTCCACGTTGCCGTTGAGGTGCCGCGAGGCGCCCAGGAAGATGTACGCCTGCGCCAGCCGCTCCGGGCTCAGCTCCGCCGGAGACTGCGTGTAGGCCTCCGCCGCCGCGCGGAACTTCGCCTCGGCGGCCTCGGGGTCCAGGTTGTCATAGGCGGTGCGGCCCTCCTCGAAGAGGGCGTCCGCGCGGGCCAGCGAGCCGGGCGCCGGCGGCGGGAAGGCCGCGCCCAGGTCCACCAGCTCCACGTCGCCGCGAGCGCGCAGGTGGCCCAGCAGCTCGCCCTCCAGCTTCACCGCCGCGTTGTCCGCGTTGGGCACGCGCGCCACCGCGAACAGGGCCACCGTTCCGGACGCCGTCACCGCGGGCGCCGGGGTCTGCTTCACCAGGGCGGGAGTGGGAGTGGGGGCGGGCGTCTCCGGCGCGGGCGTCGTGGGGGCGGGCGTCGTCGCGGGCGTCGCCACGGCGGGGGCGGCGGGCTTCTCCAGCGGCGCCACCGGCGTGTCGGCGGGCTGGGGCTTGGAGTCGGGCTCTCCGAAGACCATGGGCTCGGGGGACGAGACGTCTCCCGTGCCCGCCGTCTCCGTGTCCTCCACGGGCGGCGCCTTCTTCTTGGTCTTGGGCGCCTTCTTCTTCTTCACCACCTTGGTGACGGCCGCCTTCTTGCGGGTGGCCTTCTTCCGGGTGGTCTGGGCGTGCGCGGGAAGGACGGCCAGCAGCAGCGCGAGGAGCAGGGCGATTCGGCGGAGCGAGTTCACGGCGCCGGATGCTATCCGAGCAGGGGGGCTCTCTCACAAGTCCCGCCCGTCCCGGGGGACCCCGCCGGGGTGGAAGGGACCCGCGCCCAGGGTGCGCGGGCCCGTTTCCGGTGGGGCAGGGGGGGGCTAGACGTCCAGGTCCTGGACCTCGCCCGCGCGCTCCATGATGAACTTGAAGCGGGCGCTCACGTCCTTGCCCATCAAGTCATTGATGAGCCGGTCCGTCTCGATGGGGTTGTCGATGGTGACGCGCAGGCTGAGCCGGTTTTTCGGGTCCAGCGTCGTCTCCTTCAGCTCGTCCGCCGTCATCTCGCCGAGGCCCTTGAAGCGCATGATGTTGGGCTTGGCGTTGCCCTTGGCCTTCTCCCGGATGATGCGGTCCCGGTCCGCCTCGTCCAGCGCCCAGTACGTCTCCTTGCCGATGTCGACACGGTAGAGGGGCGGCTGGGCGATGTGGATGGCGCCCTTCTCGATGAGGGGGCGCAGGTGCCGGTAGAAGAACGTCAGGAGCAGCGTGGCGATGTGGTGGCCGTCGCTGTCCGCGTCCATCAGCAGGAAGACGCGGCCGTAGCGGAGCTTGGAGATGTCGAAGTCCGAGCCGATGCCGCAGCCCAGCGCGGAGACGATGTCCTGCAGCTCCTTGTTCGTCGTCACCTTGTCCGTGGACGCCTGCTCCGCGTTGAGCACCTTGCCGCGCAGCGGGAGGATGGCCTGGGTGCGCCTGTCGCGGCCCTGCTTCGCGGAGCCGCCTGCGGAGTCACCCTCGACGATGAACAGCTCGCTCAGCCCCGGGTCGGTGGAGGCGCAGTCCGCCAGCTTGCCCGGCAGGTTGAGCCGGTGGCTGACGGCCGTCTTGCGGCTGACCGCCTGGGAGGCGGCCCGGCTGGCCTCGCGCGCCCGCGCGGCCAGGATGATGCGGGCCACCACCGCCTCGGCGATGGACTTGTTGTCGTTGAGCCACTTCTCCAGCGCCGGACGCAGCACGCCGTCCACCTGGGCCGTCACCTCGGGGTTGTTGAGGCGCCCCTTCGTCTGGCCCTGGAACTGCGGCTCCACCACGTACGTGGAGAGGATGGCGACCATGCCCTCGCGGATGTCCTCCGCGGTGAGCGTCACGCCCTTGGGCGTCAGGTCGTGCGTCTCGATGTAGTTGCGCACCGCCTTGACGACGGCGCCGCGCAGGCCCGCCTCGTGCGTGCCGCCCAGGTTGGTGGGGATGCCGTTGACGTACGAGCGGATGTGCTCGTCCGTGGCCTCCGTCCACGCCAGCGCGGCCTCCAGGCGCACCCCGTTGTCACGCGAGTGGTAGAACGTGGTGGCGCTGCCCGCCGGCACCAGCGGCTTGTTCCGCTCGGACACCACCTTGGTGAGGTACTCGGCGATGCCGCCGTCGTGCTTGTACGTCACCGAGGTGTGCGGAGTGGCCGTCTCGTCCTTCCAGATGACGGTCATCCCCTTGTGCAGGTAGCTCTTGGCCTCCAGCCGCTCGCGCACCAGCTCCGCGTCGAACTTCAGCTTCTCGCCGAAAATCTCCGGGTCCGGCTCGAAGGTGACGGACGTGCCCGTGCCGCGCGCGGGGCCGTCCACCTTCAGCGTGCTGGTGGCCTTGCCGCGCCCGTACGTCTGCACGTGCTTCTTGCCGTCGCGCTTGATTTCCACGACGAGCTTGCGGGCCAGCGCGTTCACCACCGAGCTGCCCACGCCGTGCAGACCGCCCGAGTGGATGTAGTTGCCCTGCTCGAACTTGCCGCCCGCGTGCAGCGTGGTGAGGATGACCTCCACGGCCGGCTTCTTGTGCTTGGGCATGATGTCCACGGGGATGCCGCGCCCGTTGTCCACCACGGTGATGCTGCGCCCATCCTTGTGGAGCGTCACCTCGACGGTGGTCGCGAAGCCGTTGATGACCTCGTCCACCGAGTTGTCGAGGATTTCCCACAGCAGGTGGTGATAGCCCGTGCTGTCGGTGCCGCCGATGTACATCGCCGGGCGCTTGCGCACCGGCTCCAGGCCCTCGAGGACCTGGATGTCCGCGCCTGTGTAGCTTTCCTTCTTCGTCGCCATGGCGTCCTCTGGCTACTCCTTCTTCTCCGGCAGCGGGATGAAGACGATGGGCCGAACCACATCCTCCACCGCGTCCTTCTTGGACATCTCGTGGCCCTTGCCGCCGCGGCCCGTCACCTCGTACTTCGCCGGGGACAGGTGCAGCTTGCGGCCCTTCTGCGTCTCGAACTCCAGCTTCGCGTCCTTGTTGCTCGGCGGGACGGCGAGGAAGTCCACCACCTGGTCACCCTCGTCCAGCTTGAGGACGGTGACACCCTTGCCCGGGCCGGCCAGCTCGTTGACCTCCGCCACCTTGCACACCAGGGCGTTGGTCTTCTTGGACAGCACCGCCAGCAGGTCCTTCTCGCCCACCGGCTGCACGCCGATGATTTCGTCGCCCTCGCCCGTCTTGGCGTAGCGGCGGCCGGCGCGCGTGGAGACCTCCAGGTGCGGCTCCAGCAGGAAGCGCATGCCCAGGCCGTGCTTCGTCACGCCCAGCAGCTTCTCCGGGCGGTGCAGCCGCGCGTCCAGCGACAGGGCGGCCACCACGCGCTCGCCGTCGTCGAACTTGAAGAACTTCTGCACCGGCTCGCCGTAGCCCGTGGAGGCGGGCACGTCGTTGAAGCGGGTGACGTACGCGGTGCCGAAGTTGCTGAACAGCACCAGGTTGGCCTTCAGGCTGCCGGCCAGCACCGCCATGACGGCGTCGCCCTCGCGCAGGCGCGTGGAGGCCGGGTCCTTCACCTCGCGCACGCGCTTCACCCAGCCGTCGCGGGTGATGACGACGTGGGCGTCCTCGTCCGCGATGAAGGCCTCGGCGCTGAACTCCACCTCCTCGGAGCCGACGCCACCGATGCGGGTGCGGCGCTTGTCGCTGTACGCAGCCTTGACCTGCCCCAGCTCGTCCTTGACGGTGGCCCAGACCTTCTTCTTGTCCTTGAGGATGCCCTCGATGCGCTTGATTTCCGCGCGCTTCTCCTTGAGCTCCTTCTCGACGACCAGGATTTCCAGGCGGGCCAGCTTGTACAGCTTCATCTCCAGGATGGCGTCCACCTGGATTTCGTCCATCTTGAAGCGCGCCATCAGCTTCTTGGCGGCGTCCTGCTTGCCCTCGGACTGGCGGATGATGCGGATGATTTCATCCAGCGCGTCGTAGGCCTTCTCGAAGCCCTCGAGGATGTGGACGCGCTTCTGCAGCTCGCCCAGTTCGTGCTGGAAGCGGCGGGTGACGACCTCGAAGCGGAAGTCGAGGAAGTACTGGAGGATGCTCTTGAGGTCCAGCCGGCGCGGGGTGCCCACCTCGGGGTTGTCCTCGCTGGGGACGAGGCAGGTGAGGTTGACGCCGAAGTTCGTCTGCAGCGGGGTGTGCTTGTAGAGGTACGCCATCACCAGCTCGGGGTTGGCGTCCTTCTTCAGCTCCAGCACGATGCGCACGTCCTTGGTGGACTCGTCGCGCACGTCGACGATGAGCGGCAGCTTCCGCTCGCGCACCAGGTCGCCAATCTTGGCCACCAGGGTGGACTTGTTCACCGTGTAGGGGATGGACTTGACGATGATCTGCTGGCCGCCGCGCTTCAGGTCCTCCGTGTCCCACTCGCCACGGATGCGGATGCTGCCCTGGCCCGTCTCGTAGATTTCGCGCAGCTCCTTCTTGTCGTTCAGAATCTGCCCGCCGGTGGGGAAGTCCGGCCCCTTGACGTACTTGAGCAGGTCCTTGGTGACGAGCTGCGGGTTCTCGATGAGCGCCACCAGCGCGTCCACCAGCTCGCCCAGGTGGTGCGGGGGGATGTTGGTGGCCATGCCCACCGCGATGCCCGTGGTGCCGTTCATCAGGAGCTGCGGCACGCGCGAGGGGATGACGATGGGCTCGTTGCGGGTGCCGTCGTAGGTGGGCCGGAAGTCCACCGTCTTCCGCTCGAGCTCGGACAAGAGCTCGGTGGCGAGCTTCTCCAGGCGGCACTCGGTGTAGCGGTAGGCCGCCGCGGCGTCGCCGTCCAGCGAGCCGAAGTTGCCGTGGCCGTCCACCAGCGGGTAGCGCAGCGAGAAGTCCTGCGCCATGCGCACGAGGGCGTCGTAGATGGACGCGTCGCCGTGCGGGTGGTAGCGGCCCATGATGGCGCCGACGACCTGGGCGCACTTCTGGTACTTGGAGTCGAACGACAGGTTCAGGTCGTTCCACATGCCGTAGAGGATGCGGCGCTGAACCGGCTTGAGGCCGTCCCGCACGTCCGGCAGGGCGCGCGAGGTGATGACGGACAGGGCGTAGTTGATGTACCGGCGACGCGCCTCGTCAGCCAGGGACGCCGGGACGCCGTTCTCTCCCCCTCCACCGCCGGCCGCGGCGCTACCGCCGCCGCCACCGCCCGAGCCTCCCTGCTTCTTTCGCGTCTTCGTTTCGGCTTCTGCGAGCATGGTCATCAATCCAGGTGAGAACGCCTCGTACCCGAACGCGGCGCGCGGCCCGCGCACTCCTCACTTCCGGGTCCGGGGGATGTAACAGGGCGGCGGGACTACCATGGCCCCCTGACATTGGGAACGAATTCGGGGGGTTGCGCACTCTCAGCGGACTCTCACCTATACGTCCGTCCAGTTCTGCGCCCCAGATGAACACCCTGCCAACCCCGCGAAATTCCGAGGTTGTGGGCCTGGGTGGCCGCCGTGGAGACGGGACGGTGGGTGTGGGTGGGAGCGGACTACCCGTTGTCGCCGGCGGGGCGGGCCTTGCCGGGGTCGGCATCACGGGCGCGGCCCCAGTTGCCGCCCTTGAAGAGGCGGACGCCCCTGCCGCCGGTGCCGCCAATCATCCCGGGGATGGTGGCCTCGACGGCCTTGGCGCCCGGCGGGTGATAGATGACACGCACCTTGCGTGCGGAGGGGAGGGTGGCGCTGGTGGCGTCCACGAGGAGGTACACGGTCTTCTCGTCCACCTGGAGCCGCTCGGTGTCCTGCCGGTGGTTGAGCTCGGCGAGCAGCTCGCCTTCGTCCACGGAGCGCGCGTCGCCGCCGAGCTGGCGCACCTTCACGCGCAGCGAGGCCTTCGAGGGCGCGCCCTCCTCCTCGGCGTACTCGCGGACGCCCTGGATGATGATGGCCAGGTCGGCCCCGTTGGCCGCCGCGTCATGGGGCAGGCGAAGGCCCGTCTGCTTGCTGGCGTCGGTGTCGAGCAGGAGGGTGGCGTTGGCGCAGCGGCTCTTGCAGGCCTCTCCCCAGGGCTCCCGGTCGAAGCGCAGGCGCATGGCGAAGTCGCTCCCCTGGGGGCCGATGGTGGCGTCGACGATGACGGGACGCTCTCCGTCCGGCGGGGCGGTGTAGCGGAAGGTGGGCTTCTCCTTCGCGGCGAAGCTGGTGCCGGCGAGCAGGGTGCAGACGAGCAGCGGCAGCGGGCGCTTCACGGTGCGGACCTCCTCGGGGCCGGGGCGGGCGTATTCAAGTGGGAAGGGGCCCGCGGCTTCAAGTCCCGCCGTTAGAGTGGGTGGGACAGACAGTCACAGGAGGAGTCGGCGGATGCTCAATCCGTACGTGCGGCAGCTCAAGCTCGGGCCCATGGACAACTTCGTCTACCTGGTGGGCCCGGCGTACTCGGACGAGGTGCTGGTGGTGGACCCGGCGTGGGACGTGGACGCCATCGAGCGGACGGTGAAGGCGGAGGGGAAGCGGCTGGTGGGGGCCTTCGTGTCGCACTGCCACTTCGACCACATCAACGGGCTGCCGGAGTTGCTGTCGCGCCACGACATCCCCGTGTACGCGCAGCGCGAGGAGGTCCAGTTCTCCGCGGAGCTGCGCGACCTGGGTGGCGCGCTGCGCCCGGTGGGGCCGGGGGACGCGGTGAAGGTGGGGCAGGCGTCGTTCCAGGCGCTGCACACGCCGGGGCACACGCCGGGCTCCCACTGCCTGCTGGCGGGCGACGCGCTGGTGTCCGGGGACACGGTGTTCATCAACGGCTGCGGCCGGTGCGACATGAACGGCGGCAACCCGGAGGACATGTACCGCTCGCTGTCCCAGGTGCTGCTGAAGGTGCCGGACACCGCGAAGCTGTGGCCGGGGCATGACTACGCGGACGTGCCGGTGACGTCCATGGCCGAGGTCCGGAAGAAGAATCCGTACTTCGCCTTCAACGACGTGGCCTCGTTCGTGGCGTTCCGGATGCGGCCGCGGAAGTAGAAGAGGGCCGGGCGGCTCCCATTGACGCCACCCGGCCCTCCCATGTCGTCTCGGCGCCGGGGCGCCGTCAGGCTACTGGCGGGGCTCGGCGTCGCCGGTGAGGGCCACGCAGGAGGCCGGCACCGCGAAGCCGTTGGTCGGCGTGGTGCTGGCGGAGCCGCCGGAGACGGCGTTGGTGCCGAGGCCGAAGGCGGCGAACGCGGTCCACAGGCGGCAGACGTCCACACCGCCGTTGATGGAGGTGGCGGCCGCGATGATGCCGTCACGCACCTGGGTGAAGGTGGGGCTGCACGGCGTGTTCTTCATGCCCTGGATGAAGTACTGCATGAAGCGCTGGTTGCCCGCGCCGCCCGTCGCCGCGTAGAGGTTGCTGCTGAAGCCGTGCGCGTTGACGAGCGCCCAGTAGGCCTCCCACATCGCCTGGGCGAACACCGAGCCCACGCCGTGCGGCACGGCCATGCCGTTGATGCTGGCGTAGGTCCACGTGTTGACGGCCGGGTCCGTGCTGTAGCGCTGGGTGCGGATGCCCACGCCGGTGGTGGGCTGGTTCAGCGCGTACGTGCCCACGCCGCGGCCCATGGGGCCGGTGTCCGTCGGCCGCGCGGTGAACCAGAGCGAGAAGAAGTCGCTGATGCCCTCGCCCGGCTGCTGCCGGTTGGCGAGGCAGGACACGTTGCTGGGGCCGCCCACCAGGCGGTTGGAGATGCCGTGGCCGTACTCGTGGGTGATGATGCCCGAGTCCAGGTCTCCGTCCTTGTCCGGGGTGGGCGCCGTCCAGATGTACATCTGCATGCGCGGGCGCGAGCCGTCCGCCGGGGTGGAGAAGTTGGCGTTGTTGGTGCCGCCGCCGTCCTGCGCCTCGGCGCGCACGTCGTCGTTGCCCACGCCGCCACGGCCGTAGTTGTTCACCTGGAAGTTGCCGGCCGCCTCGGTGAACCCGTACTGGTACGTGACGTCGTGGATGATGTTGTTCCAGTAGAACAGGTTGGTGACGGCCGCGGAGATGTACGTGGACGGCGCGCCGGAGAGGTTGAGGGTGAAGACGCAGTTGAGCGTGGCGCCGCAGGCCGGCTGCGTCGCGGGCGGCAGGCCGTCGGCGTTGGTGTCCTCGTACGCGTGGACGTTGTTGCCGCGGGGGATGGTGTACTCGGCCCCGGCCACGCCGTTGGTGTCATGCCAGCCGTAGGGCGAGGCCAGCGAGTTGGCGGGGTTGAGCACCGTCACGCGCCCGTCCGAGGGCGGCAGCGGGGAGGTGTGGTTGGGGCTCTCCACGGGGACGGGGTAGACCTTGTAGGAGTCGGAGGCCACCCAGTCGAAGCGCGTCCACACCTCGCCGGTGTGCGCGTCCACCGTCACGTCATAGTCGTGCTGCTGGTCCGGGGTGTGGACCTGGAAGCGCCACACCAGGCGCGCCTCGCCGCGGCGCACCGGCAGCACCGCCAGCTCCGCGTCGATGGGCTCGCTCGACAGGCCCTCCACGTCCACGCGCGTGCGCTGCCGCGCGCCCGCCTCGGCGTTCAGCGCCCGGGGTGTCTGCCGCAGCGACACGCCCAGGTGCTTCGCCAGGCTCGCCACCGCCTCGCCCGCGCCCAGCCGCGGCTCCACGCTCGCGAGGGCCGTGTCCACCGAGGGCAGGAAGTCGCTGTGCACGCCGAGCACGCGGCCTTCCCCGTCTACGTTGATCTGGAGTTGCGCGTTGTAGAGCGGCAGGCCCTTGTGCGTCTGGCGCAGGTACAGGTTGGTGAATCCGGTCTCCCTCGAGTAGACGCGGTCCGTCACCTCCAGGTTGGCCAGGTCGCTCAGCTCCAGCCCGAACGCCTCGCGGTGCTTCTGGACGAAGTCCAGGCCGATGGCCAGCGCATCGCCGCTGCTCGGCCCGGTGAGCGCGCCCACGGGGTTGGTGAGCGAGCGCACCACGCCGCGCGACTCGTCGGTCTCCACCAGCAGCTCCGGGACGCTCTGGCGCAGCGCCGCGATGGAGGACTGCTGCGCCAGGGAGAAGCCAAAGCGGGCCTGCGCGTTGTACGCGTCACGGGCGTCGAAGTTGCGCGCCTCGCCGGCCTCCTCCGCCGCGGCCAGTGCCGCCGGACCCGTGAGGGCCCCCATCACGAACACCGCCTGAAACAGACGCCTTCCGTAGAAACCTGAGGACATGTCGTGCTCCTGCGCTGCGGGGTGGGCCGCCCCCCACGACGGGGAGCGACTGGCGGCGAAGGAAGACATACCTCTAGTGAAAAGCCAATATGTCCTGTTTGTCTCGAATTTCCGTCTGAGGGTAATTGTTTCGCCCCGTGGCTGCCGCGCCCGGGAGGTGCCCCCGGGCACGCAGGGCGTCAATGTCAGCTGTCAGACGAACAGCGCTTCGATGGAGAGGTAGCGCTCGCCGGTGTCGTAGTTGAACGTCAGCACGCGGCTGCCGTCCGGAATCTCCGCCAGCTTGCGCTGCACGGCCGCGAGCGACGCGCCCGAGGAGATGCCGAGGAAGATGCCCTCCTCCTTCGCGGCCCGGCGCGCGAAGTCGAAGGCCTCCTCCTCGGGAATCGGGATGATGCCGTCGAGCAATTCGGTGCGAAGCACCTTCGGGATGAAGCCCGCGCCGATGCCCTGGATGGGGTGCGGGCCCGGCTGGCCGCCGCTGAGCACGGGGGACTTCACCGGCTCCACCGCGAACACCTTCAGGCGGGGGAAGCGGTCCTTGAGCACCTCGGCCACGCCGGTGATGTGGCCTCCGGTGCCCACGCCGGTAATCAGGTAGTCGATGCCCTCGGGGAAGTCCTGGAGGATTTCCTTCGCGGTGGTGCGCTTGTGGACCTCCACGTTGGCGGCGTTCTCGAACTGCTGCGGCATCCACGCGTGGGGCGTCTGCGCCACCAGTTCCTGCGCCCGGGCGATGGCGCCCTTCATGCCCTGCGCGCGCGGGGTGAGCTCCAGCTTCGCGCCGTAGGCGGCCATGAGGCGGCGGCGCTCGATGCTCATCGACTCGGGCATGACGAGGGTGAGCGGGTAGCCCTTCACCGCCGCCACCATGGCCAGGCCGATGCCCGTGTTGCCCGAGGTCGGCTCGATGATGACGCTGTCCTTGGTGAGCACGCCGCGGGCCTCGGCGTCCTCAATCATCGACAGGGCGATGCGGTCCTTGATGCTGCCGCCCGGGTTGGCGCGCTCCAGCTTCGCCCAGACCTCCACGCGCGAGGGGAACAGGCGGTTGAGCCGCACATGCGGGGTGTTGCCGATGGTCTGCAGGATGTTGGCTGCCTTCATGGGGTCTGCCTCCGGGTGGTTGGGAACGACGGCACGTGAAAATGGAAGCGGCCCGGCACCTCGTTGGAGGGCGGGCCGCGCGAGCGACACGGGAGAGATTTCAGGGACGCTCTACGCGCTCTCCCAGTGCTCGGGGCCCGCCAGACAGCAGGCACACGCCACGCGGCAGCAGCAGCAGCACTGAGCGCCAGTCGTGGTGAGCGGGAGAGACATTCACCCGGGACTATGGCCGCCAGGGCCGGCGGCCGTCAATCCGGGGGCCTCCCCACGGCGTCCGCGCGCGCCGCGGCTCGCGCGCCGGGAGTGGGCGGACACAGCCAGGAATCGAAAGCGGCCCCGTATGCAGAGCAGGCCGGAAACCCACCACTGCTCGAGACTCATCCATGACTTCTGTGGCCTTCCCCCCGCCGGAACATGGGCGGGACGTGATGCTGCATCCCGTTTCGCCCGGTCAGCGCGCGCTGTGGTTCGACCAGGTGACCCACCCGGGCATCAGCTCGTACCACCTCTCGTTCGCCCTGCGCCTCCGCGAGGCGCCAGACCTCGAAGCCCTGGCGCGTGCGCTCCAGGCGATGGTGGACCGCCATCCCATGCTGCGCACCACGTACGTGCTCACGCCGGAGGGCCTGCGGCAGCGCGAGGCCGCGACGCTCCCGTGTCCGCTGGTCCGCACGGAGGTGGGCCTCGCGTCCGATGACGCGCTGCTGGCGGAGGTCCGCGGCGCGCATGAGCGGCCATTCGATTTGGAGCGTGGCCCGCTCTGCCGGGGTGCGCTGTTCAGCCGCTCCGAGCGGGAGCATGTCCTGCTGCTCACCTTCCACCACGTGGCGGTGGATGGTGCCTCGCTCATCTTCCTCTACGATGAACTGCCCCGGCTCTACTCCGCCATCCGTGAGGGGAGGGCGCTGCCCCCGGCCAATGCTCCTTCGTACGTGGAGGCCCTCCGCCAGCAGGAGGCGCTGCTGTCCGGGCCGGAGCAGGAGCGGCTCTGGCGGTACTGGTCCCAGCAGCTTGACGGCGCGCCACCCGCGCTGGAACTGCCGCTGGACCGGCCGCGGCCCGCCGCGCGGGACTTCGAGGGTGCGGCGCACGCCTTCTTCCTTCCGCCGGAGTTGGTGTCGCGGCTGAAGGTGCTGGCCCGGGGCGAGCGCACCGTGCTGCAGACGGTGGTGCTGGCGGCCTTCCAGGCCCTGCTGTTCCGCTACACCGGCCAGGAGGACTTCGTGGTGGGAACGCCCACGGCGGGCCGGGCTCCCGGCTTCGCACGGACGGTGGGGCACTTCGTCAACCTGGTCCCCCTGCGCGCGCGCCTCCGGGCGGACCTGCCTTTCCGCGAGCTGCTGGCCCAGGCGCGGAGGACGATGTCCGAGGCGCTCGCTCACCAGCACCAGCCCTTTCCGTGGCTCGTGGAGCGGCTGAGTCCCCGAAGGGACCCGTCGCGCGCGCCGCTCTTCCAGGTGTCGTTCGTTCCGCAGCAGCCGGGGGCGCTGCGCCTCTGCTTCCCCTTCGCGCCGGACGGGCCGCTCGACTTCGGCGGCCTGCCTGCGGAGCCCTACAGCATCCCGCAGCAGTCCGGCGTGGACGACTTGTCGCTCATGGTGTGCCAGATGTCCGGAGGCCTGGCCTGCGTGCTCCGGTACCGCACGAGCCTCTTCGAGGCGGAGACGGTGGCGCGGATGGCCGGGCACCTCGAGGCGCTGCTGGAGGGCGTGCTCGCGCACCCGGACGCCCCGCTGGAGGCGCTGCCCCTGGTGTCCGAGTCCGAGCGCCGCGCGCTGCTGGCGCTGGGAACGGGGGCGGAGGTGGCTGCGCCCTTCACCCCCGTGTTCCGTCTCATCGACGCGTGGGCGGAGCGCGAGCCCGACGCCGTGGCCGCATGCCGCGGGACGGACGTCCTCACGTATGGAGCGCTGCGCCGCCGCTCGTCCGCGCTGGCCACCCGCCTGCGCGCGCTGGGCGTGGGGCGCGAGGCGCGGGTGGCGCTGTGGATGGAGCGGGGCCCCGACATGCTGGTGGCGCAGCTCGCGGTGCTGAAAGCGGGGGGCGCCTTCGTTCCCCTGGAGCCCGCGCACCCGAGGCAGCGGTTGGAGCGCGTGCTGGCCCTGTCCCGGACGGGGCTGCTGCTCACGGATGACGGCCTGTTGGATTCAGCCCCCGGAGCCCCATTGCCGGCCTTCGCCCTCGATGAGCTGGAAGAGGCGGCCTCGCGGGAGCCTGGAGGTGCGTCGCCGCCGTGGGACGCGCACCCGGAGGGACTGGCCTACGTCCTCTTCACCTCCGGCTCCACCGGGGAGCCCAAGGGGGTGCTGGGGCTGCACAAGGGCCTGTCCAACATGGCGCGCGCCGCGTCCACGCTGCTGGGCATGGCGCCCGGACAGCGCGTGCTGCAGTTCGCCTCGGCCGCGTTCGACGGCGCGCTCTGGGAGGTGTTCTCCACGCTGGTGGGCGGTGGCACGCTGTGCTTCGCCTCGCGCGAGGAGCTGGCCCCGGGACTGCCGCTGCTGGCGGTGCTGCGGGAGCAGCGCATCACGACGACCTGGCTGCCACCGGCGGTGCTCTCGCACCTGCCAGCCGACGGGCTGCCGGAGTTGCGGACGCTCACCTCCGCGGGCGAGGCGTGTACGCCCGCCATCGTCTCGCGGTGGGCGCCGGGGCGCACGCTCCTCAACTCGTATGGCCCCACCGAGGGCACCGTCTGCGCCACCGTCGGTGCCTGCCGGGTCGGCTCGCGTCCACCCGCCCTGGGCCCACCCATTCCCGGTGCCCGGGTCCACGTGCTGGACGCGCGGCTCCAGCCCGTGCCCCGGGGCGTGCCCGGCGAGGTCTACGCCGGGGGCGAGGGCGTGGTGCGTGGCTACCTGGAGCGGCCGGACCTCACCGCCGAGCGCTTCGTGCCGGACCCGTTCTCCCTGGAGCCGGGGCGGCGCCTGTACCGCACGGGGGACCGTGCCCGGTACACGCATGACGGGGAGCTGGAGTTCCTCGGCCGCGTGGACCGGCAGGTGAAGATTCGCGGCGTCCGGGTGGAGCCCGGGGAAGTGGAGGACTGCCTGGGACGGCACCCCGCCGTGGCCGGGCAGGTGGTGGTGGCCCGTGAGGACGTTCCCGGCGAGCGGAGCCTGGTCGCGTACGTGGCCGTGCGAGAAGGCGCGGAGGTGTCGGGCGCGGGGCTTCGGGCCTTCGTCGCGGAGCGCTTCCCCGAGGCCTTCGTCCCATCCGCCTTCGTGGTGCTGCCCCGGCTGCCGCTGACGGCCAACGGCAAGGTGGACGTGGCCGCGCTGCCCGCGCCGGAGGCGGAGCGGGTGGAGGACACCGCCACCTTCACGGCGCCCCGGACCGCGCTGGAGGGGACGCTGGCCACGCTCTGGGCCCAGATGCTCCACCGGACGCGCGTGGGCGTGGACGACAACTTCTTCGAGCTGGGTGGCCACTCGCTGCTGCTGATGCAGGTGCACCAGCGGCTGACCGAGGAACACGGGCTGTCGGTACGGGTGGTGGACCTGTTCCACTTCCCGACGGTGGCCTCGCTGGCCCGTCACCTGGAGCAGACGGACACGGTCGGCGGCGGTGTGCGCCAGGGCAGCGAGCGGGGGCAGCGGCAGCGGCTCGCCATGCAGGCCCGGCCTCCGGCGGTGAAGCGCGCGGCCATCAGGAGCAATCCCCATGAGTGACGACGGCGCGATGGAGCATGGCCCCGGCATCGCCATCGTCGGCATGTCCGGGTGCTTCCCTGGCGCGCCGGACGTGCGCGCCTTCTGGCGCAACCTGCGCGATGGCGTCGAGGGCATCACCCGCTTCACCGAAGCGCAGCTGCGCGAGGCGGGAGTGCCCGAGCCCCTCCTGAAGGACCCGGCCTACGTGAAGGCGGGCGGAGTGGTGGAGGGCATCGACCGGTTCGACGCGGGCTTCTTCGGCTACAGCCCGAGCGAGGCGCGGCGGATGGATCCGCAGCACCGCCGCTTCCTCGAGTGTGCGTGGGAGGCGCTGGAGCGCGCGGGCCATCCGCCGGAGCGCTTTCCCGGCGCCATTGGCGTGTACGCCGGCGCGAGCGCGAACACGTACCTCCTCAACAACCTGCTCTCGCGGCCGGGTGGGCTGGGGCGCCAGGACAGCGCGGCGGACTACATCCAGTCGATGCTGGGCAACGCCGCCGACTTCCTGCCCACGCGGGTGTCCTACAAGCTGGACCTGCGCGGGCCGAGCCTCAACGTGCAGACGGCGTGCTCCACGTCGCTCACGGCCATCGTGCTCGCGTGCCAGTCGCTCATGGCATACCAGTGCGACCTGGCGCTGGCGGGAGGCGTCTCCATCCGGGTGCCGAACACGACGGGCTATCTCTACCAGGAGGGAGGCATCCTCTCGCCGGACGGCCACTGCCGCGCCTTCGATGCGGAGGCCCGGGGCACCGTGCCCGGCAATGGCTGGGGTGTGGTGGTGTTGCGGCGCCTGGAGGATGCGCTCGCGGATGGCGACCACATCCACGCCGTCCTCCGGGGCTGGGCGCTCAACAACGACGGGGCGGCGAAGGTGGGCTTCACCGCGCCGAGCGTGGAAGGTCAGGCCGAGGCCATCGCCACCGCGCACGCCGTCGCGGGCGTCGGGCCGGAGGACATCGACTACGTCGAGGCGCACGGCACGGGCACGGCGTTGGGAGACCCCATCGAGGTGGAGGCGCTCACCCAGGTCTTCCGCGCCGCCACGGAGCGGCGGGGATTCTGCGGCCTGGGGAGCGTGAAGTCCGGCATCGGCCACCTGGACTCAGCGGCGGGGGTGGCGGGCCTCATCAAGACGGTGCTCGCACTGGAGCACCGGCAGCTCCCGCCCACGCTGCACGTGCGGCAGCCCCATCCGCGCATCGGCTTCGAGCAGACGCCGTTCCACGTCAACACCACGCTGCGTCCCTGGGAGCGCGGGGCCGGTCCCCGCCGCGCGGGTGTCAGTGCCTTCGGCATCGGAGGCACCAACGCCCACGTCGTGCTGGAGGAGGCGCCCGAGGTGTCTGAGCCGCGGAGCTCGCGGCGTCACCAGTTGCTGGTCCTGTCGGCGCGCGCCCCCGAGGCGCTGGAGACGGCGCGGGGCAACCTCCAGGCTCACCTGTCCATGGAGCCCGGTGCGGACCCGCGGGTGCCGGAGATGGCACGAGGCGACGTCCAGGAGCACTCGGCTCGGGAGCCAGGGGTGGACCTGGGGCGCGTGGCCTGGACGCTCCAGGTGGGACGCCGCGCCTTCGCGCACCGTGGCGTCGTGGTGGCCCGTGATGCCGAGGAGGCCCGGGGCGCGCTCGGGGAGTCGTCGCGATTCATCACCGGGCAGGCCGGGCCCGAGCGCCCGCTGGTGTTCCTGTTCCCGGGAGGCGGCGCGCAGCATGTCGCCATGGGGCGCGGCCTGTACGAAGCGGAGCCGGCCTTCCGGGCAGCGATGGACCGCTGCGCGAAGGTGCTGGCCTCGGGGCCCGTGGGAGACCTCCGGGCGCGGTTGTACGCGGACGGTGATGACGCCGCCGTGGCGCTGCGGCGCCCGTCCGTGGCGCTGCCGGCGCTGTTCGCCACCGAGTACTCGCTGGCCACGCTGCTGGGCACGTGGGGACTGCGGCCCTCGGCGATGCTGGGGCACAGCCTCGGTGAGTACGTCGCGGCGTGTCTGTCCGGCGTGCTCACGCTGGAGGATGCGCTGGCCCTGGTGGCGCTGCGGGGGCGGCTCTTCGAGCGGCTCGCCCCGGGGGCGATGCTCAGCGCGGCGCTGCCCGAGGCCCAGGTGCGGGAGTTGCTGGGGGAGGGGCTCTCCCTGGCGGCCATCAACGGCCCGGCGCTGTGCACGTTGTCGGGCACGCCCGAAGCCATCGACGCGGTGGAGCGCACGCTGCGGGCGCGCGAGGTGGAGTGCCGCAGGCTGCACCTCGACGTGGCGGCGCACTCGTCCCTGCTCGAGCCCATCCTGCCGGACTTCGGGGCCTTCGTCCGGACGCTTCGGTTGTCACCGCCCGGCACGCCCTTCATCTCCAACGTCACCGGCACCTGGGCCCGGGCGGAGGAGGTGACGGACCCGCGCTATTGGGTGCGTCACCTGCGAGAGCCGGTCCGCTTCGCGCAAGGCGTGGCGGAGCTGGCGCGCTCCGGCCCGCGCGTCTTCCTGGAGGTGGGGCCGGGCCACGGACTGGCCAACCTCGCGCGCCTCGTCGCGGAAGCGCGGGAGGGCCACGCGGTGCTCTCCACGATGCGGCACCCCCAGGAGGACGTGCAGGACGACCGGCGATTGCTGGAGGTCGTGGGGCGGCTGTGGACCGTGGGCGTCAATGTCGATTGGAGCGGGCTGTATGGGGAAGCACGGCCCCGGCGGACCCCGTTGCCGACCTATCCGTTCCAGCGGCAGCGCTACTGGGTGGACGCCCCGGGCGTTTCCCAGGGGCGGGATGTTTCTCCAGCGGAGGCGCCAGCCGCTGAGCCCGTGCGCGCGGCGCCAGCCCTCGAGCCCTCGCGAGTGGCTCCGGTCGTCGCGCTCCGGACCGCCACCGAGCATCGCGTTGCGGAGGCATGGCGGTCGCTGCTCGGAGTGGAGTCGGTGGGGCCGCACGACAACTTCTTCGAGCTGGGCGGGCACTCGTTGCTGGCGCTCCTGCTCATGGCCCGGCTGAAGGACCTGCCCGGCGCGGCGAGGCTCACGCTTCGGGCCCTGCTCCAGGCTCCCACCGTCGCCGGGCTGGCCGCGCTCCTGGACGAGGGGACCGCTCCCACCGCGGAAACGAGGGGCTGGGTGCCATTGCATCCCGGGCGCGCGGGGGCGTCACCGTTGTTCCTCTCGCACGCAGCCGGTGGGCACCTGCTCTCCTACGAGCCGCTGGCGCGCAGGCTCGGCGAGCACCGGCCCGTGTATGGCTTCGAGGCCGTGGGACTGTCCGGTGAGGAAGCACCGCCGCGCCGGCTGGAGGACCTCGCCGCGCGCCAGGTGGAGGCGCTCCTGGCCGAGCATCCCCACGGGCCCTACCTGCTCGGAGGCAGCTCGCTGGGCGGTGCCACCGTCTTCGAGATGGCACACCAGCTCCTGGCCCGGGGCCACGAGGTACATGGCGTGTTCATGCTGGACACCCCGGGGCCCGAGCAGGGCGGGCCGGAGGCCGCGGATGAGGCGGAGACCGTGGCCTTCGCCCTGCGGCTGAAGGGCGTGGGGGGTGTCTCTCCGGAGGACGTGGAGGGCGCCGCGCCGGGGCAGCGGCTCGCGTACGTGGTGGAGCGGGGTCGAGCGGCGGGCCTGCTTCCCGGCATGTCCCTGATGGAGGCGCACCGGGCCATGCGAGTGCTCGCGGCGAACATGCGGGCGCTGCGGGAGTACCGGCCGCGTCCGCTGGACGTGCCGGTGTTCTTCTTCCGGGCTCGCGAGCAGCGGCCGGGGGACCCCGCGCGCGACGCGCTGCCCTGGTTCCAGTGGGCGGCGCGGGGAATGGAGGTCCACTCGGTTCCCGGTGACCACGACACGCTGTTGTTGCCACCGAATGTCGATGCACTCGCCAGGGTGCTGGAGCAATGCATCCAGCGCGTGGAAGCCCCTTCGAGGAGGGCAGGGTGATGACGCCGGCACGTGAATGGTCCATCGGGCCACGCCACCACTTCCGCTTGGAGGAGCCCGGCGTGCTGTGGCTGAAGGTCCGGGGCGAGACGACGCTGGAGGATGCCCACGGCACGGTGGCCACCTACCGCGAGCTGGGCACACGCAAGCCCTTCGTCTTCGTGGCGGACATCACCGAGGCGACGTCTCTCTCCAGGGAGGCGCGGCGCTATTCCGCGCGCCACCTTCGCGCGGAGTGGTTCCGGGACGTGGCGTACATCGGCGCGCGCCCGGGCATGAAGGTCCTGCTGCGGGTGCGCTTCTTCCTGCTCTCGCTCCTGCGCGGGTCGAGCGCCCGGGTCTTCTTCTTCGGCACGGAAGCGGCTGCCCGAGCGTGGCTGGGGCAGGGTTCTCGATGAGGGGCTGCGGGAGGTAGCAGGCGGGCAGCCCCTCCCATTGCCTGCTCCCTCCCCGCCAGAGACACGTGCCGGGCGCGACCGAGCGCGCCCATCTTCTTCATGCAGGGACTTCCCTGCATGACGCTGGAGGTCACCGGCACGATGGCGCGCGCGATTGTGAATGGAACGTCCGTTCCGGACGAGGAGGCGGGCCTCCGGGCGTTCCCCGACTACCCATGGGGGCGTGGCGGCATGCTGAAGCCCTCCGAGGTGCACGTCCGTGCCGAGCCCATCACCTGTTTCGAGCCGCTCCTCGGGGCGGCGGGCTGGCGTGCGCTCCAGGAGCGCGTCGAACAGGCGCGTGGCCGCATGGCGGGGCGCACCTTCTGGAACGTGAACTCCACCGCGCGGGGTGGAGGCGTGGCGGAGATGATTCCCCGGTTGCTGGCCTATGCGCGTGGAGCGGGCGTGGACGCGCGATGGATGGTGTTGGAGGGGACTCCGGACTTCTTCCGGGTGACGAAGCGGCTGCACCATGCGCTGCACGGCTTCACGGGGGACGGCTCGCCGCTGGGCCCGGCGGAGCGTGCTCTCTACGACGAGGTGCTGCGCGACAACGCGGAGGAGCTGCTCGCCCTGGTGCGGCCGGGGGACGTGGTGCTGTTGCATGACCCGCAGACCCTGGGGCTCGCGCCGGAGCTCGTCGAGGTGGGAGCTCGCGTGGTGTGGCGCAGCCACATCGGGTGTGACATCCCCAACGCCGAGGTGGAGCGCGGGTGGGCGTTCCTGGCGCCGGGGCTCGCCGCCGTGCACCTCGCGGTCTTCAGCCGTGCGGCCTACGTGCCGCCCCAGTGCGTGGACAAGGCGCTCATCATCCGGCCCTCCATCGACATCTTCGCGGTGAAGAACCAGCCCATGACGCCGGAGGTCGCGCGTGCCATCCTCGCTCACACCGGGCTGGTGCGGGAGGAGCCCGGCGCCGTCGAGCCTGTCTTCATCTGTGGCGACGGGGTGCCGGCCCGGGTGTCGCGCGGGGCGGACATCCTCCGGTTGGGCGCCCCGCCCGCGCAGGACACGCCGCTGGTGGTGCAGGTGTCTCGGTGGGATCCACTGAAGGACCCCATCGGGGTGCTGCGGGGCTTCGCGCTGCTCGCGCGCGCCAATCCGGGCCTGCGCGCGGAGCTGGTCCTCGCCGGCCCCGCGGTGACGTCCGTCGCGGACGACCCGGAGGCCGCGTCCGCCTTCAATGACGTCATCGTCCGGTGGCGGGAGCTGCCGCACCTGCTGCGCCAGCGCATCCACCTGGCGTGCCTGCCCATGGTGGACTCGGAGGAGAACGCCGCCATCGTCAACGCGCTCCAGCGGCACGCCACGGTGGTGGTGCAGAAGAGCCTGCAGGAAGGCTTCGGGCTCACCGTCACGGAGGCCATGTGGAAGGAGCGCCCCGTGGTGGCCAGCGCGGTGGGGGGCATCCAGGACCAGATTGTAGACGGGGACACCGGCCTGCTGGTGAGAGACCCGAGCGACCTCTCGGAGTTCGCCTCCGCGGTGCGCAGGGTGCTGTGTGACCACGAACTCGCCGCGCGACTGGGGGCGCGGGCCCACCAGCATGTGCTCGCCCAGTTCACCGGCTCACGGCACCTCACGGACCTCGCGCTCCTGATTGACCGGCTGGACGAGCGGGCCGCGGGCGCCGCTTCGCGCCGCGGTGGCGCGCCGACAGGTGCGCTCCCGGCTGGCGCGGCCGAGGTTCATGCCGCCTCATGATTCCCTCATTGATTCGGGTGGTGGAGGTTGCCTACACCCGCCGCGCCCGCGCGGACACCTTCGGCAGCTGTACCCCGCCGCGCGGCTTCGCGTGCATGGACCAGTACGCCGCCACGGCCAGCAGTCCCACGGCCAGCAGCGTCCACAGCACGGCCCACGCAAACGCGGGCACCCAGGTCAGCTCCGCCAGCAGCGCCGCATCACTCCGCGAGCGCACCGCGCTGTTCCACAGGTCGTCCCTCAAGTCGAACACCGCGTACAGCGCGGTGAACGCCGCGATGAACAGGTTCAGCACATCCACCGCGCCGCCGGGCAGGTACTTCGCGCCCAGCCCCATCACCAGCGCCGTACCCAGGCAGAAGAGCAGGGTGAACCCATCCCCCGCGTACAGCACCCCCATCACCCCCAGCCACACGCACGCGGCGCCCAGCACCCAGCGGCGGAACTGGAAGCGGAATGTCGCCAGCAGCAGCCCCGCCCCCGCCACCGCGCTCCCAAGGTAGCCCCCCGAGTACACGGCCACCTGCGGCAGGAAGCCCGGCGGCACCCGGGACAGGCAGGAGCCCGACTCGTTCGCCGCCAGGTGAATCTTGTCCACCGAGCCCCCCACCAGCAGGGTGGCCAGCGCGTGCCCGCTCTCGTGCATCATCACCACCAGCAGCTTCAGCGGCCAGAACACAGGCGAGTCCCAGAAGTACCACCCCACCCCCAGCATCAGGACGAGGAGGGCCAACCGGCCGAAATCAAGCTGCGCTCCGCTGGCCGTCTTCATGGCTCGCTCCCCTCCTGGGACACCCCAACACTTAAGCCCGGTCCCTCTTCCTGGAAAATCCCCGCCCCCCGTTGGCGCGGGGCGTTGAAGAAAGGGGGGATGGGGGGTCGCGTGCGGGCGCCGGACGGGGTAGGGAAGGGGCACCATGAAGAAGACACTCCTCCTCCTGTCGCTCGTGGCGGCTCCGGCTCTGGCCGGGGAAGGCAAGTGGACCCCCCAGCAGGTCCTGGAGCTGGACCCGGCGTGGCTTCGCGCCCAGGGCCTCCAGGTGCCTCCCAAGAAGCTCTGGGACCCCCAGCGCGGCACCGGTCTGCTCGCCGGCGCGGTGAACGTCGGGGGCTGCACCGGCGCGTTCATCGCCGCCTCCGGTCTCGTCATCACCAACCACCACTGTGCCTTCGGCATCATCCAGGAGCACAGCTCGCCCCAGCGGGACCTCATCACCGACGGCTTCCTCGCCTCCAAGCGCGAGGACGAGCTGCCCGGCAAGGGCTCCCGCGTGCAGGTCCCCCGCAGCTTCAAGGACGTCACGAAGGACGTCCTCGCCGCCGTGCCCGAGGGCGCCGACGACCTCGCGCGCTTCAAGGCGATTGAGCGCAAGCAGAAGGAGCTCGTCGCCGAGTGCGAGAAGCGCCCCGCCACCCGCTGCCAGGTGGCCTCCTTCGACGGTGGCCTCAACTACACGCTGGTGGACGCGGTGGAGCTGGCGGACGTGCGGCTCGTCTACGCCCCGCCCCGCGCGGTGGGCGAGTACGGCGGCGAGGAGGACAACTGGATGTGGCCCCGCCACACCGGTGACTTCGCCATCCTCCGCGCGTACACCGCGCCGGACGGCGCCTCCGCCCCCTACAGCGACAAGAACGTCCCCTACCGGGCGGAGTTCTTCTTCCCCCTGGCCACCGAGGGCGTGAAGCCCAACGACTTCGTCATGGTGCTGGGCTACCCGGGCAGGACGTACCGCGCGCTGCTCGCGGAGGAGATGGCGGAGCGCCAGTCCCGCCTCTACCCGCGCATGCGCGACGTGTTCGGCGAGGCCATCCGCATCCTCGAGGAGGAGGGGGACAAGGACGCCACCGGGAAGATTGCCGTCGCCTCCCTGCTCAAGAGCCTGCACAACGTCCACAAGAACGCGGGCGGGCAGCTCGCCGGCCTGAAGCGCGGCCGCATCGTGCAGAAGCAGCGCGACGCGGAGGAAGCCGTGGCCGCCTGGGCCCGGAAGGGCGCCGCCAAGTGGGAGCAGGCCCTGAAGGCCCGCGAGGCGCTGCTGGCCGACCAGGCCGCCACCGCGAAGGTGTTCGAGCGCGAGTTCCTCCTCGGCGCCGCGAGCCGGCTCGCCAGGGGCCCGGCGCTGGCGGTGACGGTGTCGCGCCTGGCCGCGGAGCGCGCGAAGCCGGACCTGGAGCGGCGCCCCGAGTACATGGACCGCGAGCTGGCGCGCCTCAAGGACCGCCTCGAGCGCGAGCAGAAGAACGTCTTCCTCCCCGCGGACAAGAAGCTCTTCCAGGCCTTCGTGCGCCGCGCGCAGGCGCTGGGCCCCGAGGAGCGCATCGCCTCCGTGGACAAGCACTTCGGCAAGACGTACTCGGAGAAGGACGTCGCGGCGAAGCTTGACGCCATGTACGCGGGCACGAAGGTGCTCACGCTCGCCGAGCGCATGAAGATGGCGGGCGAGACGGTGGCGCAGCTCGAGGCCCGCAAGGACCCGCTGCTCGCCTTCGGCCTGGACCTGGCGAAGGAGATGGCCGCGCTGGACGAGGTGCTGGACCGCCGCCAGGGCGCGGCGATGCGGCTGCGGCCGGAGTGGCGCAAGGCGGTGCTCGCGCACGCGGGCAAGCCCGTGGCCCCGGACGCCAACGGCACCCTGCGCGTCACCTTCGCCAGGGTGCAGGGCTACGCGCCGCGCGACGGCGCCGTGTACACCCCGCAGACCACGCTGTCCGGCCTGCTGGCCAAGCACACCGGCGAGGAGCCCTTCGACGTGCCGGCCAAGGTGTCCACCGTGGCCGAGGCGAAGCGCTTCGGCACGTGGATGGACTCGCGGCTGAAGGACGTGCCGGTCAACTTCCTGTCGGACGCGGACACCACCGGCGGCAACTCGGGCAGCCCCACCGTGAATGGCAGGGGCCAGCTCGTGGGCGTCAACTTCGACCGGGTCTGGGAGAACGTGGCCAACGACTTCGGCTACAACCCGGACGTGGCCCGCAACGTCAACGTGGACGTGCGCTACATCCTCTGGATGCTGGACCAGGTGGAGAACGCGGACGCCCTCCTGCGGGAGCTGGGCGTGCGCAAGGGCCCGCCCGTGGCGAGGGAGACGCGCTGATGTCGGACGCCGCGGACGGCTCGCCGCCGTTTCCGGTCTTCAAGCCGGACGAGCGGGTGTGCGCCAACTGCAAGCTGTTCAGCCCGCACTCGGTGGAGGAGCGCCGGGGGTGGGTGGGCGCCTGCCGGCTGCACTCGTGGCGCGGGCTGTTCCCTCCGTCCGCGCCCATCTGCGACAAGTACGTGCCCCGGGGGAGCGCCACGCCCCCCGCGGCCAGCACCCCCGCGCGTGAGAGGGCCGCGCGCAACGTGGCGCCGGTGGTGGTCCGGCGCCGCGTGGACCCGAATGAAGTGGTGGACCTGGAAGGGCTGAGCATGACGCGTGAAGAGCTGATGGACATCTTCCGGGAGGCGTCCGGCATGGGCGAGGCGCCGCCGCTGGCCAACAAGTGGGAGGGCGGCACGCTGCGGCTCGTCCCCGCCAACCCGGAGCTCCAGGCGAAGGACCTGCCCATCGACAACCTGTTCCACAAGGTCGTCATGGTGCGCGACAGGCTGCGCGTGCTGGAGCAGAAGCTCAACGCGCACCCCAAGCTGACGGACGCGGAGAAGGTGGAGCTGCAGAGCTACATCACCCGCGTCTACGGCTCGCTGACCAGCTTCAACCTCCTCTTCAAGGACAAGGCCGACCAGTTCGTCGGCTCCAAGGGCGACGAGTAGCCCAGGAGCCCGCGGGCCGCGGGGACGGCTTCCCCCGCGGCCCGGAGCCAGGCCTCACGGCACCAGCGTGAAGTGGTAGTTCTGCCCGTAGGCGGAGTCCCACTGGTGGCAGCCCTGCCAGTCGTAGCCGTGGAACCACATCTCCAGGTGGCTCGCACCGGCGGGCAGGGCGAGCGTGGCCGGCGCCTGCGCGCGCGTGTTGAAGCCCGACACCGGCGCCAGCGTCTTCGCCGGCTGTACCGCGCCGCCGTCGAAGCGGTACTGCACCTCCACGTCCCACGCGTCGTAGCCGTTCTTCGTGGCGCGGCAGTTGGACAGGCGGACGATTTCGTAGTCCACCACCACGTTGCCGCCCTGCTTCAGCGTCCCGTAGACGGTGGCCGCCCAGTTCGCGCTGAAGACGATGCGCGGGCTGCCCACGTCGAAGCGGAAGTTGTTGCCGTAGTTCGAGTCCCACTCACTGCAGCCCCACAGGCTGGTGACCTGGAACCACAGCGCCAGGCCGCCGTCCTCCGGCAGGTCCAGCACCGCCTCCGGTGACTGGCCGGGGTAGTTCGGCCGGCCGCCCGCGTAGAAGCTGCCCACGGTGCCGTCGTTGAGCTGGTAGTAGCCGGTGACGGCCCAGCCCGGGCCGCCGTCATTGGCGGTGCCCCGGCAGCCCGGCAGCCGGTCCGTGTCGTAGACAATCTTCACCTGCCCGCCGGGCACCAGCGGCGCGGACTGGACGATGCTCCAGTTCGCGGCCGCGTCGTTGAAGGTGAGGGTGGGGATGGACGTCTGCGCCACCGCCGCCGTGCCGAGGAGCAGCAGCGGGAGGAGCAGGAGCGAGGAACGGCGCATGGAGTGACTCCCGGGAAGCAGGGTGCGAGCCGGCCCGGGAGCCCCCGGGCCGGGAGGGCGGGAGGGCCGGGCTTCCCTCACCGGGGACCCACCGCTCCTTCACCCGCATGCTTAGCAGGAAGGGCCCACGTCCCACCCGGGGTGCGGCGCCACCCCACGCGGAGTCACGGCTGCTGGCCGCGCTCCTCCATGAGGGACAGCGCGCGCTGCCGGGCGCGGTGCAGGGTGCTCTTCACCGTGCCCTCGGGGATGCGCAGCAGGCGGGCAATCTCCGGGTAGCTGAGGCCGCGCACCTCGCGCAGGTAGAGCACCTGCCGCTGCTGCTCGTTGATTTCCTCCAGCGCGGCGCCGAAGTGGCGCTCCATCTCCGAGCCCACCGCCTGGACTTCGGGCGACAGCGGCTCCTGCGGCTCATGGCTCAGCCGCTCGCGGCGCTTGCGCGCGCGCAGCCAGTTGATGCTGCTGTTGACCATGACCCGGTGCAGCCAGGTGCTCCAGGCCGCCCGGCCTCCGAAGCCCGGCGTCCTGCGCGCCAGCCGTGCGAAGACGTCCTGCACCACGTCCTCCGCGTCGTCGGTGTCTCCGACGATGCGCCGGGCGATGGCGAGCGCACGCGGGCGGTGCTCCATGTAGAGCTGGGAGAGGGGAGGAAGCGAGACGAAGGCGGCGTGCATGACGGGTGGTCTCCTGGACACCCCGGATGGGGACAGGAGTGGGAACGGACCAGCCGCCAGAAAGGTCTATCGCCGCGTGGCAGAAGGGATTCTTCACCTGGCGTGTCGGGTGGCCGACACGCCCACCTCCCCCTCGTGCCGGTGCTACTCCTGCTCGTCCTGCTTCGTCAGGCCCCAGTCCTTCAGCCGCTTGAAGAGGGTGGAGCGGGCCACGCCCAGCTCGCGGGCCACGCGCTCGCGGTTGCCGTTGCACCGCTTCAGCGCCGCCTCGACAATCTGGCGCTCCAGCTTCTCCAGCATCTGCTCCAGCGTCATGCCCGGCGGCAGCTCCGGCACGGAGATGCCCGTCTCGCGGTTCACCTCCACGTCGAAGGACAGGTCACTCGCGTCGATGACGGGCCCCTTGCGCAAGAGCAGCGCGCGGTGCACCACGTTGCGCAGCTCGCGGATGTTGCCCGGCCACGAGTGCTGCTGCAGCCGCTCCAGCGCCGCCGGCGTGAGGCGCACCGCCTGCCCGCGCGGTGAGTACGTGCGGACGAAGTGCTCGGCCAGCGCGCCCAGGTCGCTCTTGCGGCTGCGCAGCGGCGGCAGGTGCAGCGGAATCACGCAGAGCCGGTAGTACAAGTCTTCGCGGAAGCGGCCCTCGCGCGCCGCCGCCAGCAGGTCCCGGTTGGTGGCCGCCACCACCCGCACGTCCACCTGGATGGGGCGGCTGGCGCCCACGCGCTTGATTTCACCGCCCTCCAGCGCGCGCAGCAGCTTGGCCTGGAGGTCCAGCGGCAGCTCGCCAATCTCGTCCAGGAAGAGCGTGCCCCCGTCGGCCTCCTCGAAGGCGCCCTTGCGCGCGCCGGCCGCGCCGGTGAAGGAGCCCTTCTCGTGGCCGAACAGCTCGCTCTCGATGAGCTCCTTGGAGATGGCCGCGCAGTTGACGGGGATGAGGGGCCGGTTCGCCCGCTGCGAGCAGGCGTGGATGGCGCGCGCCACCAGCTCCTTGCCGGTGCCGGACTCGCCCAGCACCGTCACCGCCGCGGACGAGGGCGCCACGCGCTCGATGAGCTCCGCGAGCTGCCGCACCGACGGGTCCGAGCCGATGATGCCGTGGAAGTCCGCCACCTCGCGGCGCGCCGCCGGGGCCGCGGCCTCCAGCACCAGCTCCGTCTCGCCCACGCGCAGCACGGTGGGCAGCGGCACCTCCGCCTCGAACACGCGCACCGGGCCCAGCCACGTGCCGTTGGTGGAGCGCAGGTCCACCACGTGGAAGACGCCGTCCCGCCGCGTCACCTTCAGGTGCCGGCTGGACGCGAAGCGGTCCTGCAGCACCAAATCGCACGCGGCATCCTTGCCCGCCGTGAAGCTGTCGCCCGTCAGCCGGTGCACGGACTCGTTGGGGCCCTGCTTCACCCGCACCTGCGCTGGCTGCCAGCGCGTGGCCCGAGCGTCCGGGGCCTGCACGGACGTGGTGTGCCCTACCTCGGTGGTGACGTCCGCGCCGTCACCACCCGCGCGCAGGCGGAACACCGCGCGCCACTGCCCCAGCGCCAGGTCCGCGCCGTCCGCCAGCTCGCCCTGGGTGACGGACTGGCCCGCGACGAGGGTGCCCTTGCCGGACAAGTCCTCCACCCGGCAGCGCTCTCCGTCCCACAGCAGGGCCACCTGCTGGCGGCTCACCTCGGTGTCGGGAATGGCGACGTCGCAGTGCTCTCCGCGCCCGAGCACCAGCCGGGCCCGCTCCACCGCCACCCGCAGCACCTCCTCGCCACGACGAAAGAACACCAGCTCCGGCATCCCAGCCCCTCCCGACAGGTCGGTACGCCAGCGCTTTACACGCCGGGTGTTCTCCTTTCAACCCCACGCCCCGGGTAGGGGGCGGGGGCGTGCTTCAGCGGCGCGGCAGGAAGGTGGGCCGGTTGAGGAAGCCGCCGAGCCGGGCGGCGCGGAAGCTGGGGTCCTTCTTGTCCGGCGGGAGGATGGTGACGCCCGCGCCGAGCAGGCCCAGCCGCTTCTGGAACTCGGGGTCCAGCTTGAGGTTCACGTCCATGCCGGGCTCGCTGTACGCCACCTTCTTGCCCAGCTTGAGCGTGCCGGTGGCCAGGGCCTCCAGGTCGTCGCTCTTCAGCCGCAGCGTCTGCACGGTGCCCAGGCCCTTCTCGAACTGGATGCGGCCGGTGAGGGCGCCCAGGTTGATGGCCGGCAGGTCCATGGGAACCGCCTGTCCGCCGCCCATGGGGAAGGCCACCTTGCCGCTCTTGATGACGAGCCCCTGCGTGTCCACGGTCAGCTCGCCGTTCGCCTGCGACAGGTCCGCCTGGCCGCCGTTGCCCGGCATCTTCAGGGAGAGGGTGGCGTTCAGCTCGCCATCCATGTCGATGCCGGTGAGGGCCGGCAGGTTGCCTCCGGACGCCTTGAGGCCGTCCACGTCGACGCGCACCTTCGTGTCTCCCAGCAGGCCCACGGACACGTCCACCGTGCCCCCCATGGCGTTGGCGTGCACCGCCACGCCGGGCGGGAAGAGGGCGGGGCGCACCGCCACGCTGTCGAGCACCAGCGCGTCACCCAGCTCCGCCGGGCCGAGCATGCCGCCCTCGCCGCTGGCCAGGGCCGCGAGGGTCTCCGCGCTCAGCGGCTGCGGCGGCTTGCTCAGGCGCACCTGGGTGGCGGTGATGCCCCCCAGCCCCGGACGCAGCGAGCCGATGCGCACGGCGAGCCCCTGCGCCGCGGCCTCGGTGACGATGCGCGAGCGGATGGCGTCGTACGGGAAGGTGATGAACAGGCCGAGGATGAAGGCCACCACCGCGAACGCGGCGTAGCCGAGGAAGACCTTCCAGCGGGCGGGCTTGGTGTCAGGAGGCATGGCTTATTGCTTCATCCGGTAGGTGGCGACGGTGGTCCACGCCGTCAGCGTGTCCGAGGCGGGCCTCGGCTCGATGCGCAGGTACTTCACCTTCACCACGCCCGGGCCGCTCTCCACCGTCTTCAGGAAGTCCGTCAGCTTGCGCAGGTCCACGTCCGTGAAGGTCAGCTCCACGGAGCTCTCGATGATTTTTCCGTCCCCCACGCCCATGTCGCCCTTGGGCGTCATGTTGGGCACCTGGAGGCCGGCCGCCGTGGCCTTGTCCTCGATGTAGCTGATGAGCTGCACGTTGCTGGAGGTGAGCTGCTGCTCCACGGACTGCCGCGTCGCCTGCGCCTCGCGGAAGCTGGCCGCCAGCGACTGCACCTCCTGGAGCTTCGCCAGCTTGTCCTGCGTGCGCTTCCGGTAGCCGGACGCGCTGTTGGAGAACGACACCACCACCACGAAGAGGAGGAACGCCAGGAGCGCCGCGCCGGCGATGGACACCATCTTCCGCTCGCGGTCGCTCAGCCGCTCGAACCACGTCGTCACTGGAGCGAAGACCTCTGAAATCCTGGCCATGACTAGCTCTCCCCGCCCTGCGCCCCGGGGCACTGGACCTCGACGTCCAGGCGGAAGGACACCTTGTTGCCGTCCCGCGTCTTCTCCACCTTGCCCTGCCGCACGTCCTTGAAGCAGGCGTGGCCCTTGAGCGCGTTGGACAGCGTGTCAATCTGCTTCGACGAGTCCGTCTCACCCTGGAGGATGACCCGGTTCAGGTCGATTTGAATCCGGTCGAACTTCACCGGCACCTCGTCCGGCACCCGCTGCGTCACCTCCGCCAGCAGGTTGACGGCCGTCATCCGGGGCAGCGCGGACGCCGGGCTCTCCACGCCCTTGAGCATGCTGAGCGCCCGGTTGTAGTCCTTCTCGCACTTGCCGAGGATGCGCTGGGTGGTGTCGCAGAGCACCGCGTCCACCTGCGCCTCGCGGCGCGCCAGCACCGAGTTGCGCACCACGCCGAAGGCGATGAGGAGCAGGAGGAGCGTGGCCGCGAACGAGGCCAGGAGCCCCAGCTTGTCCTTCATGTAGTCGAAGTCACCCTTGTAGGCGAGCTCGCCCCGGCGGAGGTTGAAGCGCGGCGCCTTCGCGCCCGCCGCGTTGCCCCGCAGCGCCAGCGCGTACGCCTGCGCCGCCGCCGGCTGCACCGCCGCGGGAATGGCCTCGGCCGTGTCCGCCGGCAGCGCCAGCACCCGCACCGGCAGGTTGAGGTCCTTCGAGAGCT
This sequence comes from Myxococcus sp. RHSTA-1-4, assembly GCF_020037125.1. Taxonomy (GTDB): domain Bacteria; phylum Myxococcota; class Myxococcia; order Myxococcales; family Myxococcaceae; genus Myxococcus. The sequence continues at coordinate 215,784 of NZ_JAIQDG010000006.1, read as the reverse complement.
GCTCGGCCAGCCCGGGCAGACGCGCGGTGCCGCCGCACAGCACCACCGCGCCCACCTGCTGGCGGGTGCGGGCGGTGAAGGCCTTCAGGGTGGGGCGCAGCTCGCGCAGCACGGGCTGCAGGCCACGCACGAAGGCGCCCGCGGCGCGCTCCGCGTCCGGGCCCTGCGCCGCGCTGGCCACCGCCCCGTGCTGCTCCTTCCAGTGGTGCGCTTCCGGCACCGACGTCTGGAACTCGTTGGCCAGGGCCTTGCTCAAGTCGCGTCCGCCGCCCGCGAAGGTGCGCGCGAACACCACGCCCTGGCCCGGCCGGCCAATGGACACCGAGGTGCGCTCGTGGCCGAGGTCCACCACCGCCACCGCGCCGCCCTCGCCCAGGCCCTCGAAGAGGCCGGGGTACTGCTGGAGCAGGTTCTGGTAGGCCAGCCCCGGGTGCGTGACGATGCGCGGGTCCACCTTCAGCTCCGCGAGCAGGGCCAGGAGCGACTGCAGCTCCTCCTTGCGCACCACGCCCACCAGCAGGTCGCTGGCCTTCTCCTTGGTGTCCGTCTCCTTCTGGCCCACCACCTGGTAGTCGTAGACCGCGTCGGAGATGTCGAAGGGCAGCTGGCTGCCAATCTCGAACGGCAGCGTGGCTTCGATGCGCTTGCCGTCGGAGAACGGCAGGCTCAGCGCGTGCGTGGTGAGGGACGGGCCGGGCAGGGCGATGACGACCTGGTCCGCGTGCCCCGGCGGCAGCTGGCCGAGCAGCTCCTGCACCGCGGCGCGCAGGGTGTCCGCGCGCTCTCCCTCCTGGGCGCGCCGCACCTCGGCGAACCCACGCACCATGTGTCCCTTCGTCTTCGCCTCCAGCACCACGCCCTTCACGGAGTGGCTGCCGAGGTCCAGGCCAAGAATGCGGGCCATGCTATTCCTCTCTCCAGTACAGGAGCCGTCCCAGCGTGTCGTCCAGCCGGACCACGGCGGTCAGCGTCTTCTGGACGTTGCCCGCCTCTCCCACGGATTTGATGGTGAACGTCTGACTCTTGTCGCCGATGAGGCGGTTGCCCGCCACGTTGGACTTCACGGCCGGGTTGACGGTAACGCCCGCCGCCTCGACCACGGCGACGAAGTCCTGCACGGACATGCCGAAGAAGCTGAACATGCGCGCCGCGCGGATACGGGTGATGAGCTCGTTGAGGAACACCGGGTCGTGCAGCCGCGGGTCCGGCCGCGCCGGGTCCGCCACCGACAGGATGGCCAGCCCCATCATCACCGGGTCGTCCGTGTTGATGTTGGGCCGGCGGTTGATGTCCGGGTACACCGTGAGCCTGTCCCTGAAGGCCGCCATGAACTGGTCGTTCACCCCGTGCACCCGGTACAGCTCGTCCAGGCTGTCGAAGCGCGCGTTCTTCGGCTCATAGCTCGGCTCGTAGCGGCTGTAGGGCGCGCCCTCGTCCGAGAAGCCGGACGGCATCGGGTTGACGGGGTCCGCCGGGTTGATGGCCGAGCCCGTCTCGTCGTCGTCCGCCCAGTCCTTGATGGCCAGCAGCACGTCCTGCGGGGTGCTGCGCACCTTGTTGGCGTCGTCGCGCTCCCAGAGGAACTCGAAGCGCTTGTCGTTCATCATGTCCAGCATCCGCTGCGCGGTGGGCAGCTGGTCGCCCGCGCCCGCGATGAGGCGGTGGACGTTGAGCTTCTCCTCCTCGTCGGAGATGGTGGCCAGGAAGCAGCCCTCGAAGCCGCCGAAGGAGCGCTTCGTCATCTGCGCCGCGACCTCGCGCGAGGCCGGGTCCTGCTCCCCGTCGTCCATCTTGAAGTTCTCGTCGTCCTCCGCCGCCTTCAGCGGCGCCGTCTCTCCGCCCTCGCCGCCGCCCTCCTCGCTCTTCACCAGCCCCCGGAGCATGTGGCAGTCCACGCGCGCCATCTTGTAGAGCTGGAGGTTGAGCGTGGACGGCTGCGCCGTCTGCTGGCCCTGCTGGGCCTGCTGCGGCATGAACTGCTTGAGCAGGTCCATGGGGTTGGGGATGGGCGTCTGGTCCACCTGCTTCTGGAAGCGCAGGAGCAGCCGCGACATGGCGATGCCCGAGCGCGCCATGTAGTACGCGCGCACCTCGTCCCGCTGGTTGGCCGCCAGCTGCAGGTCCACCCGGCTGTTGTAGGCGAACTCGGTGGCCACCACCGTGAGGATGGCGATGGAGACAATCGCGATGATGAGCGCCACGCCGCGCGAGCGCCGCTCCCGGCGGGCCGCGGGAGGCAGGCCCTTGCGGCGCCGGCGGGGCGCCAGTCTGGAAGAGAAGAGGGGCATCAGTACCTCGGCAGCTCCGTGTTGAGCATGATGCGGGCCTGGGTGGTGTACGTCGCTTCCTTCCCCGTCTCGTCCACGGCCGTGACGGTGATGCGCACCCGCGTCGGCAGCAGGGCCTTCTGCTCGGTGCGCCGCGTGTCCCACTCGTTGTCCCACTCCTTCTTCTCCGAATCCCAGTACGCGAACTCCAGCCCCTTCACTCCCTCGAAGAGCACGTCCGTGGAGCCGCCCCGGTCCATGCGGTCGTCCACGTTGGGGTTGACGCGCCGCTTGAGGTCCTGCCGCCCCTTCGCCTCGCGGTCGGTGGAGGCCTCCACGAAGTACTCCACCACCGCCTGGTCGGACTCCTTCACGTCCGTGTACAGGCGCTGATGGGAGAAGGTGGTGAACAGCAGCCTGTCCCGCTCGCCCACGAAGTTGGTGGGCCTGTCGTTCTGGTCGCGGAAGCGCTTCAGGTCATACCTGTCACTCACGAAGGCGGAGCCAATCTCCCGCGCCATGCGGTTCATGGCCACGCGCACCTGGCGGTAGCGGTCCGCGTCCGTCTCCACCGTCTCCTTCGCCGTCAGGCCCGTCTGGAAGGCCATGGCCACCACGGTGCCCATCAGGGCGGTGATGGCCACCGCCACCATGACCTCCATCAGCGTGAAGCCCCGGGAGCGGCGCCTCATTGGTTCCTCCTCAGGTTGGGGAACTGGCCGAGCGGGTTGCCGCCTCGCGGCGTGCCGCCCGGGACGGTTCCGCCCGTGCCCGGCTGGCCGCCGTTGCGCTGCTGGAGGAACTGGTCCCTCCGCATGAGCGGGGCGCGGGTCTGCGGGTGCAGCATGGTGCCGTTGGGGCCGGGAATGGGGTTCTCCACGATGAGGCCCGTGTTCGGGTCCACCCACTGGTTCTGCGCCTCGGGAGGCTGCTGGCCCTGCTGTTGCGCGAACGCGGCGCCGCCGTTGCGGTCCGAGCCCGGCCCCAGGGACACCACGTGCGTCACCAGGTCGATGCTCTCGACCTGCGTGCCCTCCTGCCAGTAGACGGTGAGGTGCACCTCGCGCACCGTCTGGGTGATCTGCTGCACCATCTGCGTGAACATCGGCTGGGCCATGCCCATGGCCGCGCCGCCCAGACCGCCCATGCCCGCGGGCTGCGGCCCGCCGGACGAGGCGCCGTCCTTCCCGCCGCCGCCCGCGCCACCCCCGAGCATGGCGGCGATGCCGGCCATCGGGTCTCCATCCGCGCTCTCGCCGATGGGCAGGTTGAAGATGGCGCCGATGAGCTGGTCCGGCGACACGCCGTCCAGCTTGGGGGCGATGATGCGCGCGCGCCACTTGAACTGGGGCCAGCCCTCGTCGGAGAAGTCTCCGGACTCCTCGTCGTCGTCGTTGGAGAAGCCGTCGTCGTAGAGCTTCTGCTCGATGTCCGTCATCTTCGAGCGGGCCAGCAGCGACGCCACGGTGAGCCGCTTGGTGTAGACGTGGTTGGCCACCGCGCCCGCGTTCAGGTCGAAGATGGCCATGAGCGCCAGCCCGAGGATGGCGAGCGCCACCACCACCTCCAGCAGGGTGAAGCCACGGTTGCGCCTCATCGCGGCACCTCCAGCGCCTCGGCCGAAATCTGCACCTTGCCGGTGAGGGGTGACACGTCCAGCGTCCAGACGTTGTCGCCCTGCTTCACGTACACGTAGGCCTTCTCCGTATAGCCCTGCGGGAAGAAGTAGAGGTACGCCACGCCGCTCTCCACCGGCTCGCGCTGCTGCCGCGTCCACACCGCCACCTTCACGTCCGCCGGCAGCTCTCGCGCCGGCACCTCTTCCGACGTGTAGGAGGAGAAGCGGGCCGCGTTCTCCACGCGCTGCTTCTCGCCCTCCAGCAGCTCCTGCGCGGAGGGCTGGTCACCGCCGGACACCAGGTAGTTGCGGCGCGTCTCGCCACTGTTGCCGCGGCGGTTGGAGCGCGCGTCCTGCTCACGCTCGCGGTTCTCCTCGCGCAGCGCCGTGTCCCTGTCCCGCGCCGTCGTCACCGCGCCCTCCGCGCACTCGGCGTGGTAGCGGGTGGGCTCCTCGCTCTTCGGGTCCGGAATCTCGAACACCAGCCGGCACGTCTGGCCGCGCAGCGCGGCCGAGTCGTAGAGCGAGCGGATGAGCCCCGCCAGCTCCCCCGCGGCGCCCTTCGCCTTGGCCCCGGTGATGGAGCCGATGCCCATCACCGCCGCGGAGAACAGCATCGCGACGATGATGATGGCGATGGAGATTTCGATGAGGGTCAGCCCGCGCTGCGCCCGGTGGGACGCGCGCCGGTGACGGCGGGTGGCGGGTGTCATGGCTGCTGCTCCCAGTGGGCGGCCAGCACACCGCCGCTGCTCAGGTCCGCGTCCACGCCCGTGCCGCCCGGCTTCCCGTCCGCTCCGTAGGAGACGACGGCGCCGGTGCTCCCATCCATCCAGTACACGTACGGGTGGCCCCAGGGGTCCACCGGAGGCGCGTCCAGCAGGCGGGCCCGGATGAGCGGCGTGAAGCCCTCCTCCTTCGAGGGGAAGCGGCCCATCAGCCGGTGGTGCGACTTGAAGAAGCCCTCCAGCTTGCGGATCTCCGCGCGGGCCCGCTGCTGCTCGCGGGTCAGCGAGGAGTCATGCGTCAGCCAGACCAGGAAGAAGGCCAGGCTCGTGGCGACCAGGAAGACGAGCCCCAGGATGAGCCGCCCCATCCGCTGCGGGCGGGACGTCCCTTCCTGGGGCGGCGGCGGGGCTGTGGTGGAAGCGTGCTCGTTCATACCCAAGGCCCCATTCAACACGCGCTGTGCGCTACTTCTTCACTACTTGTTGGCCGCGGCGGCGGCGTCCGCGGAGGAGATGTCCGCGTCATTGCCCTCGCCGCCGGCGGTGCCGTCCGCGCCGTAGGAGATGATGACGGGCTTGCCGCCCTCGTTGATGTACACGTAGTCGTTGTTCCAGGGGTCCTTGGGCATCTGCTCCAGGGCCTGCGCCTCCACGAGCGCCTGCAGGCCGGAGGCCGTGTCCGGGTACTTCCCCTTCTTCGTGTAGTACAGCTTCATCGCGCCCTGGATGTTCTTGATGTCCAGCGAGGCGCGGTCCCTGCGGGCGGCCTCGAGCTGCGGAATCACCGCCACGCCCACCGCCGCGGCGATGAGGCCGAGGATGGTGATGACCACCATGATTTCAATCAGCGTCATACCGCGGCTGCGACGGCGCTGCTTCCTCTGGGTCTTCTGGCTCATATGTCGTTCCTCTCTCGAGTGACTTTCTGGCACGCCACCCGTGGGTTTTCGTGTCGTCCTGTCAGGGAGTCCGGGGCCCGTCGGCCACTCCCGCCTCCGGGGGCGCCGGCTGGGGGCCGTACAGCCGGGCCCCCACCGTCAGCAGCGCCGCCGCGAGGGCAAGCATCGCCGCCAGGGTGACGCGCTGGATCCAACGGTCCATCGTGTCGTTCATCGTTCCGTCGCTCCTCAGCGGATGGCCGAGTTCACCTGCAGAATCGGCATCAGGATGGAGAGCGCGACGAATGCAATCACCGCGCCCATGAACACGATGAGGAGCGGCTCGAGCAGCGAGGTGAGGGCGCTGATGCGCACGTTCACCTGGTTCTCGTAGTTGTCCGCCACGCTGGTGAGCATCTCCTCCAGCTGGCCGGAGCGCTCACCGATGGCGACCATGTGGTACACCAGCGGAGGGAACTCCCCGGAGCGCTTGAGCGGGTTGGCGATGCTCTCGCCCTCGCGGATGGAGTCGCGGGCCTTCTCCACCACCTCCGCGAGGACGGTGTTGGTCATGATGGCCTTGACGATGTCCATGGCCGCCAGCAGCGGGACGCCGCTCTTGAGCAGCGTGGACAGCGTGCGGGCGAAGCGGGAGATGGACAGGAGCCGCACGAGGTTGCCGATGACGGGCGCCTTCAGCGTGAAGCGGTCCCACTTCGGCTTGCCCTTGGGGCTCTTCGTCCAGCGCATGAACAGCCAGCCGCCCAGCACCATCAGCGGGACGATGATGAACCACCAGGCCTGGAAGAAGTTGCTGGTGGCGATGAGGATGCGCGTGTTCAGCGGCAGCGTGGCCTTCATCGTCTCGAAGATCTTCGTCACCTTCGGCACCACGAAGACCATGAGGGCCACGAGGATGCCGCCGCCCACCACCATCATGATGGCGGGGTAGAGCATGGTGCTGAGAATCTTCTGCTGCAGGCGGGCCTGGTTCTCCGTGAAGTCCGCCAGGCGCGTGAGCACGGCGTCCAGCGCGCCGGAGGCCTCGCCCGCGCGCACCATGTTCACGTAGATGCTGGGGAAGATTTTCGGGTGCTGGCCCATGGCGTCCGCCAGGGACGAGCCTTCATTGACGCGCTGCTTGATGTCGGAGAGGGCGCGCTTGAAGCGCTCCTTCTCCACCTGGTCCACCAGCGCGCTGAGCGACTCCACCAGGGTGACGCCCGCGCCCAGCAGTGTGGAGAGCTGCCGGGTGAAGATGGCCACGTCGTCCGTGTTGACGCGGCCGCGGCCCAGCTTGCGCAGGTCGATGTCGCGCGCGACGAGGGACGCGTTGGCGCCCCTGGACACGGCGGCGCGGCTGCCCTCCGCCTGCGCCAGCACGTCCGTCAGGAAGATGCCGTCGGTGCGCAGCTTGGAGCGCAGCGTCTTGGGCGAATCCGCCTCCAGCAGGCCCTTGACCTGCTTGCCCGCGGAGTTGAGACCTCTGTACTCGAAGACCGGCATGGCTCGTGAACCCCGGCCCCTCCCAGGGAGGAGCTGTCGGTTACATGTCCTCCTGGGTAATGCTCAGCACCTCGGCGATGGTCGTCTCGCCCAGGGCAATCTTGCGCGCGCCGTCATCCAGGAGCGTCGTCATGCCCTTGCCCGTGGCGGACTTCTTGATGGTCGCCGCGTCCACGTTCTTCAGCACCAGCTGGCGGACGTCGTCGTCCACCGGGAGGAACTCGTAGATACCGGTACGGCCCCGGTAGCCGTTGCGGTTGCAGGACGGGCAGCCGGTGGCCTTGTAGATGCGGTCCGTCCCGTAGCGCTCCTTGAAGGAGGCGAGCGAGTGGCCCAGCTCCTTGAGCTCCGCGTCCGTGGGCGTGTAGGGCACGCGGCAGTCCGGGCACACCCGGCGCACGAGGCGCTGGGCGAGGATGCCGGTGAGCGACGAGGCCACGAGGAAGGGCTCCACGCCCATGTCCACCAGACGCGTCACCGCGCCCGCGGCGTCGTTGGTGTGCACCGTGGAGAGCACGAGGTGGCCCGTGAGTGACGCCTGGATGGCGATTTCCGCCGTCTCCTTGTCGCGAATCTCGCCCACCATGATGACGTCCGGGTCCTGGCGGAGGAACGAGCGCAGCCCCTGCGCGAAGGTGAGGCCAATCTTCGGGTTGATGGCCATCTGGCCAATGCCCTTGAGCTGGTACTCGACCGGGTCCTCGACGGTGAGGATGTTGAGGTCCGGGGTGTTGATTTTGGACAGGGCGCCGTAGAGCGTCGTCGTCTTGCCGGAGCCCGTGGGGCCGGTGACGAGGATGATGCCGTGCGAGCGCTTGATGACGGCTTCCATCTGCTCGAGCGTCCGCTGGCTCATGCCGATTTCCGCCAGGTCCAGCAGCGTCGCCGTCTTGTCCAGCAGACGCATGACGATGCGCTCGCCGTAGGACGTGGGGATGGTGGACAGACGGATGTCGATGTCGCGGCCGGCCAGCTTGATGCGGATGCGGCCGTCCTGCGGCAGGCGCTTCTCGGCGATGTTGAGCTGCCCCATCACCTTCACGCGGGACACAATCGCGTTCTGGTAGCGCTTGGGCGGCTTGATGACCTCCTGCAGCACGCCGTCCACGCGGAAGCGCACCAGCAGCTCGCGCTCCATGGGCTCGATGTGGATGTCGCTCGCGCGCTCCTTGGCGGCGCGGAAGAGGACGGAGTTCACCAGCCGGATGACCGGCGCCTCGTCATTGACGTCCAGCAGGTCCGTGGGCTCGTCCAGCTCGTGGGCGATGGCGTCCAGGTCCTGCGTCTCCATCTCGTCCACGAGCTGCTCGGCCTCGTTGACGGAGCGGTCATAGACGCTGTTGATGGCGTCGATGATGGTGGAGCCCAGGGCGATGCGCGGGCTGATGCTCTCGCCCAGCAGCACCCGGACGTGGTCCAGCGCGGACGTGTCCAGCGGGTCCGCCACGGCCACCGCCACCGCGTCACCCTCCATGGACAGCGGGAGGATGTGCGACTGCTTGGCGAAGTTGATGGGGATGCGCTTGACCAGCTCCGCATCCACCTCCTCGGTGAAGATGCGCGCCAGGAAGGGCAGGTCGAGCTGGTGGCCGAGGGCCTTGGCCACGTCCTCCTCGGTGACCGCCTTCATCCCCACCAGCACCTCACCGATGCGCTGGCCCTTCTCCGCCTGGACGGAGAGCGCCTCTTGAATCTTCTCCTCGGTGAGCGAGGGCACGAGCGCGCGGAGGATTTCCCCCAGCGGCCGTCCGCAGAGGAAGGCCTGGCCGTGGGAGACGACCTGGGTGGCGTCGTTGCGCGGGGCGGCCGCGCCGGGCGCGGCGGTGTCGGCGATGAGGGTGGGGTCGGCGGTCACGTTCATGGGCTCTGGTCCCCCGAGTCCGGCTGGACGCGCAGGCCCTCGGTGGACGCATCCTCGGGAGCCGGAGGGCTCTCGGGGGCGGGCGTTTCGGAAGGCTGCGGGGCCGGTGCGGCGGGCACTGATTCTTCGGAACCACCCGGGGGCGGCGCCACTTCCCGCACCGGGGGTTCACCCGCGGGGGACTCCTGCGCGGGGGCCTGGCGCTTGCCCGACGGGGCAGGGGCCGGGCTGGCGGGGCCGATGATGCGCTCGCCCGGCGCGCCGGGGCCGCCGTTCTCCGCGCGCTGCTGCGCCTTCAGCACGGTCTGGTTCATGCGCGACAGCGGGCCGGGCTTGCGGCTGAAGTCCACCGCCACGTCGTAGCCGGGCACCTGGCCGTAGAACTGCTCCACGAACTGCTGCCGCTCCCGCATCTTCCGCTCGAAGATGACGCGGAAGTCCTCCGGGCCGCGGATGATGTACGGCGTCAGGAAGAGCAGCAGGTTCGTCTTCGTCTTGCGGCGCGTCGTGTCGCGGAAGAGGTGGCCGAGGATGGGGATGTCACCCAGCACCGGCACCTTGCTGACGGACTCCAGGGTGCGGTCCTGCATGATGCCGCCCAGCACCACCGTCTCCTGGTCCTTGGCGATGACCGTCGTCTTCGCGCTGCGGCGCGCGGTGGTGGGGCCGAGCACCGGGTCCGTGGACGCGATTTCCTCCGTCTGCTCGGTGATGACGAGCCGGATGTAGTCGCTGTCGTTGATTTGCGGCTTCACCGTGAGCTTCAGCTCCACGTTCTGGCGCGTAATCGGCGCGTAGAGCGAGCCCAGGCCGCCGAGCGAGCCGAGGATGGAGGGGTTGAGGCCGCCCGTGGTGCCGCTGGTGCCGCTGACGGCGGAGCCCAGCGAGGAGGGCGAGAAGCCGGACTGGAAGGGCACGTTCTGGCCCACCGTGATTTCCGCCTCCTCGTTGTCGCTGGTGAGGATGTGCGGGGTGGAGAGGACGTTGACGTCCGAGCTCTGCTGCAGCGCGTGCAGCACCACGCCGAAGGCGGGGATGTCCAGGCCCAGCTTCTCCAGCTCGGGGATGACGGGGCCCTGGATGCCGGCGAGGAAGCCGCCGAACTGCGCCAGGCTGCCCAGCGACAGCGACGGGGGCAGGCCCTGGCCGCCGGTGTTGTTGGTGCCGATGATGCCCGGCACCGCGCCATCGTCCGTCTTCAGGGAGAAGCCGCTGTGCAGGTCGATGCCGAACTCGGCGTTGCGGTCCAGGTTGACCTCCATGATGACGGCCTCGACGAAGACCTGGCGGCGCGGCGTGTCGAGCTGCTGGATGACCTGGACGATGTTCTTGTAGTCGGCGGCGCTGGCGACGATGACGAGCGAGTTGGTGCCCTTGTCGGCCGAAATCTTCACCTCGCCGCTGAACAGCTCCGCGGCCTGGGTGCCGCCGCCGGGGCGCTGCACGCCGGCGGGGGGCTGCGGGGTGGGCGTGCGCGGGCGGTTGGCGGTGCCCTGCGCCAGTGACTGGAGCGTGCTGGCCAGCTCCTCGGCGTTGGCGTGCTCGAGGTTGTAGACGTTGATGCGGTTGCCGCTGGTGGTGGGGATGTCGAGCTGGGCCACCAGCTCCTGGATGCGGTCGAAGGCGGCGGGGCTGGCGACGATGATGAGCTTGTTGGTGCGCTCGTCCGGGATGATCTGCGACAGCGTCACCGGCCCGCTGGCGCCCTCCGGGCCGGCCTGCTGCGCGGCCTGGGCGGCGGCGGCCTCACCGGGCGAGGCGCCGGGGGACACGTTGCTCTGGAAGCCGCCGGGGCGCTGGCCGGGGCGGGCGCCCTTGGCCTCGAAGAGGCGCTGCACGGTGTTGGCCACGTCCTGGGCGGTGGCGTACTGGACCTGGATGACGCGCAGCTCGTCGCTGGCCGCGCGGCTGTCGAGCTGGTCGATGATGCGCTCCAGGCGGTGGATGTTGGAGCCCACGTCGTTGACGATGATGGTGTCCGGCGGGTACGGAATCGTGTCGCCGTCCTTGGACACGAGCTGCTGGAGCACGCCGCGCAGCGGCTCCACTTCCACGTTCTTGATGCGGAACAGCTTGGTCACCATCTGCTCGTTGGTGGTGTAGGGCTGTCCCTCCTCGACGATGGTGGGGATGGGGTTCTGCTTCGCCGAGCGCTTGTCGACAATCTTCAGGAAACGGCCGTGCTGGTAGACGGAGAGGCCGTTGGCGTCGAGCGCGGCGAGGAAGGCGGAGTAGAAGGCATCCGCGTTCACCTCCACGCGGCCGTTCTCCGGGCCGATGATGGAAATCTTCCCGCGCACGTTCTCCGGGAGGATGAAGGTGCGGCAGGTGGCGTCCGCCACCGTCTGGACGAGCTTCTCGATTTCCACCTTGTCGAAGTAGATGCCGTAGCGGGCATTGCGCCGGGCCTCCTCGCACGTGGGCGTGCGGCGGGGACCCTGGTTGGCATCCTCGGCGCCATCGGCGGGCGAGGCCTGGGGAGAAATCGTCCGCTCACCCGGCGTGGTGGTGCCGGGCGGCGGGGGGCGACGCTGGGCCAGCGCGGGGACGGCGAGCGCGAGGCACAGGCAGAGCATCCAGGACGAGAGCGTCTTCATGGAGGAGCGGGCGCTGCTGGGGTGATTAACGGACGTTGTACGACTTGCGGATCGGCGCTCCGTTGCGCTCGATCTCGATCTCGATACGGGATGCGTCCTTCATCTTCGAGTAGATCTCCAGCGCCTTCTCGGGGCTGTTCATGTCGAAGCCGTTGATGCGGCGGATGACATCGCCGTTCTGGACGCCAATCTTGGAGTAGATGGAGTTCGGGCGGATGGAGAAGAGCTTGAAGCCCACCGCCTGCCCATCCTTGAAGGCGGGAACGATGCGCGCCTGCATGGCCACGTCGTTCAGGTTGTTGAGCGTCTTGTCGATTTCCGCGCGCGGGACTTCGTACTCGTTGTCGCTGAGGGCGCGGATGCCGCTGCCGTCGTTGGCCGGCGGCGGCGCGGTGTTGGCCTGGGCCACGGGCGGGGAGGGCGGCACGAAGGCGCCGTCACCCGGCTGCCCGTCGATGAACTCGCGGCGGCCGTTGTTGAGGATGATGACGCGCTCGCGCTCGATCTCCTCCACGGTGGCGCCCTGGATGTTGTTGCCGACCATGTAGGTCTGCGAGCGCTGCGTCACCATGTCCTGGATGGACGCGAAGGACCACTCGGGGTTGGCCGCGACGAGCGTGCCCAGCAGCTTCACCCGCAGGCCGCTCTTCACCGGCGGCGCGTTGGGGTCCACCTGGGGCGTCTCCGGCTCCTTCACCGCCACCTCGGGCTCGGGAATCTTGATGCCCGTCAGCTTGGAGAGCCGGTCCATGTCCAGGCTCGCCAGTGCCGTCTCCGCCCCGCGCGGCTTGGACGGCGCGCGCGTGGCCGTCCCCGGAGCCGGGACTGGCGAGATGGCGGACTCGACGAACAGGTTCACCGTGCGCGCCGCCAGCAGGGCCACGAGCAGGATGAACAGCAGGTTCACGGTCCAGAAGTATTTTCGAAAGAAGAGTTCCATCACGCTTCCGGTAGAAAGCCGGGCTCGGGTTGAGCAAGTCAGGTGCCACTCCGCGCCAGGCAGCCAATCCAGGCCCAACGGGCCAAGGGCGCGAAATTATTCCGAAATGCCCGGCCGCCCCGGGCTTCTGGGCGGGCCGCGAAACCCCGCCGGACAAAATGTCAAAAGGGGGCGGGGGCCGGTGTGACGCCCTGTCAGTCGCCGGTGTCGGTGGCGGGGGCCTGGGCGGTGGGGGCCTCCCCCGTGGACTGCTCGCGCTCCAGCTTGCGGTAGATGGTGCGCGCGGCGATGCCCAGCAGGCGGGCGGCCAGCGTCTTGTCGCCCCGGGTGTGGCGCAGCGTCTCGTGGATCACCCGGCGCTCGATTTCCTCCATGGGCGTGCCAATGGGGATGACGAGCTGTCCGGCCGAGCCCAGCGGCCCCTTGCGGACCGACTCGGGCAGGTCGCTGGCCTCCAGCACCTCGCCCCGGGCCAGCACCACCGCGCGCTCCACGGCGTGCTCCAGCTCGCGCACGTTGCCCGGCCAGGCGTAGTTCTCCAGCACGCCCAGGGCCTCCTGGGAGAAGCCGCGCAGCACCTTGCCATTCTTGGCGGCGAAGCGGCGCAGGAAGGCGTCCGCCAGCAGGGGGATGTCCTCGCGGCGCGAGGCCAGCGCCGGCACGCGAATCTCCACCACGTTGAGGCGGTAGTAGAGGTCCTCGCGGAAGCGGCCCTCCGCCACCTCCTTCTGGAGGTCCTTGTTGGTGGCGGCCACCAGCCGCACGTCCACCTTCACCGTCTGCGTGCCGCCCAGGCGCTCGATTTCGCCCTCGGCCAGCGCGCGCAGCAGCTTCACCTGGGCGGACAGCGGCATCTCGCCGACCTCATCCAGGAAGAGGGTGCCGCCGCTGGCGCGCTCGAAGCGGCCCTCGCGGCGGGCCACCGCGCCGGTGAAGGCGCCCCGCTCCACGCCGAAGAGCTCCGCCTCGAGGATGTTCTCCGGCAGCGCGCCGCAGTTGACGGCGACGAAGGGCCCCTTCGCGCGGTTGGAGTACTCGTGCACGGAGCGCGCGGCCAGCTCCTTGCCGGTGCCGGACTCGCCCAGCAGGAGCACCGTGGCGGTGGAGGGGGCCGCCTGGCGGATGGTGTCCAGCATGGCGCGGAAGGCGGGGGACTGGCCCACCATGGAGCGCCCGCCCGCCGCGTTCATCTCCGCCAGCTTCGCCTTGAGGGACTGGTTCTCCGCCACCAGCGCCCGCTTCTCCAGCGCCTTCTGCACCGCCTTCACCAGCGCGTGGCGCTTGAGGGGCTTGGTGATGAAGTCGTAGGCGCCGTCCTTCATGGCCGCCACGGCCGTCTCCACCGTGCCGTAGGCCGTCATCAGCACCACCTCCACGTCCGGGCGGATGGCGCGCGCGGCGCGCAGCAGCTCCTGCCCGTCCATGTTGGGCATCATCAGGTCCGTCACCATGACGGCCACCTCCGGCCGGCGCAGCAGCTCCAGCGCCTCCGTGCCGTTGGCGGCGGCCAGGGTGGCCATGCTCTCGCGCTGGAAGATGCGGGTGACGGAATCGAGGTTGGCGCGGTCGTCGTCGACGACCAGGACCGTGGGGGATGTCATGGCGTTCAAAAGCTCCTGGGCCGCCGCGCCGTTGCAAGCGGCGTTCCTATGCGTGCTCCTCGTCCGGCTCCAGCGGGCCGCCGCCCATGCGGCCAATGTCCTCGCGGTTCACCTTGTCCACGTTGAACTTCCGGGCGCTGGCCAGCATCCGGTCCACGGTGGAGTCGAAGTCCGGCTTCCCGCCGTCCTTGCGGAAGCGCAGGAAGTTGATGCGGGCGACGACGAAGTTCTTGAGGTAGGGGCTCTGGAGGCCGCGCTCCTTGAGGGTATTGACGACGCCCACCACGGCGTCGTCCAGTTCCAGCAGCCGGTCCGCCCGGGCCTCGCGCAGGCGCAGGGCCTCACCCAGGGGCAGGTCCATGAAGTCCTCCACCACCTTGACGAAGGGGTGGTAGGCGCCCGCGGAGAAGCGGGGCCGCTTCTCGTACGCGGCGCCCAGGGTGATGAAGGAGGGCTCTTCGAAGAGGCGGCCGAAGTCCGTCTCCCTGCCCTGCCGGTCCGCGCCCACCAGGCCCCGGTACATGCGGATGACCTCCAGCGAGCGCTCCTTCAGGTTGTGGGCCTTCTCCGTGTTGAGGGCGAGGATTTGATAGGCCACGTCCTCCTCCGGCAGCACCAGGGCGACGATGGACTTCGCCCCCAGCAGCTTGCTGGCGTTCAGGCGGTGGTTGCCGTTGGGCGTCCAGTACACGCCGTCCTTGCGCACGGCGATGACGGGGTCCAGGAAGCGGTCCAGCCGCTCCATGGCGTTGGCCAGCCGCTTCACGTGGGGCTCGGACAGGTCCCGCTGGTACGGGGTGGGCACCACCTTGTCGATGGGGAGCACGGCGAAGATGACGGGGTGCCCGCCCAGCGGGTCGCGGTAGACGCCGACCACCTCGCCGCCGTCCGTGCGCACCGCCTCCATCAGGTCGGTCAGGTCAGCGGGGTACTCCACGGAGTCGCTGGCCACCTCCGCCGGGGACAGGCCCTTGGATTTCGGCTCCGCCTTCTTGCGGCGCGGCTTGCGGACCGTCGCCGGCTTCTTCGCGGTGGCGGACTTGCGTGTGGACTTCGCTGCTGCCATGGGCCCTCCCTCCTGCGCTGTTCCTCTCGGTTGTACCCGGGGCCGCTGACATGGGCACGGCCCCGCGTAGGTCCACGCTAGGGTGACGCGGAGGGTAGGGCTACTCTCCCGAGACGGTGAGCTGCCGGAAGCGGACAGTGGGTGCCCCCACCGGGCCTCCGCGGAACTGCAAGTCGCTCCCGATGCCGTCCAGGTCCTGGAGCATCTGGAGGAGGTTGCCCGCCACCGTCACCTCCTGCACCGGGTACGTCAGCTCGCCCTTCTCAATCCAGATGCCGTTGGCGCCGGCGGACAGCTCGCCCGTCACCGGGTCCGTGCCGTGGCCGAGCAGGGCCGTCACGTACAGGCCGCTGTCCACCTCGCCGATGAGCTCCCGGGGCGGCTTCGTGCCCGGCTCCAGGTACAGGTTGGTGGTGCCGATGGAGGGCAGGGCGTTGTACCCGCGGGACGCGTTGCCGGTGGTGCGCGTCTTCGCCTTGCGCGCGGTGAAGGCGTCATAGAGGAAGCCCGACAGCACGCCCTTGTCGAGGATGGGGGTGCGCCGCGTGGGCACGCCTTCTCCGTCGAATGGGGCGGTGGCCAGGCCGCGCGCCAGCAGGCCGTCATCCACCAGGGTGACGTGCGGGCCCGCCAGCCGCTTGCCCTTGAGCGCGGCCAGCACGCTGGCCTTCTGGTACACGGCGTTGCCGTTGGCCGCGGAGGCCAGGTCCGACACGAAGGACGAGGCCACCAGCGGGTCCAGCACCACCGGCACCTGCTGCGTCTTCACCCGCTTCGCGCCCAGCATGCGCACCGCGCGGCGCGCCGCCTCGCGGCCCACGGACTCCGGGGCCTCCAGGTCGTCCAGGAAGCGCCGGTAGTCCACCCAGTAGCCCGTCTGCAGGCCCGCCCCGTCCGAGGCCACCGGCATGGAGTACAGGTACACGTACGTGCCGGAGTAGGCGCCGGACAGCCCCTCCGTGGACGCCACGTAGACCTCGGAGACATGGTCCCCGGCGCCCACCCCGTTGAAGGCGACGACGCGCGAGTCCTCCGCCCGGCCCGCCCGCTCCATCTCCAGGGCGGCCTTTATCTTCCAGTCACCGGGCAGCTCCGCCACCTTCGTGTCGAAGAGGGGGCCGGTGTCCCCGTAGCGGCCCAGGTCCTTGCCGGACGGCAGGCCGTTGAGCTTGTTGGGCGCGGCGGCCCCGGCCAGCTTCAGCGCCTGGTCCACGATGTGGTCCAGGGCGGCGGGCTCGAAGTCCGACGTATAGGCGAAGCCCAGCCGGCCCTTGACGAGGACGCGTACGCCCACGCCCTTGCTGGTGGACTGGGTGAGGTCCTCAATCTGGCCCTGGTGCACGCGCACGCTGCTCTGGCGGCCCACCTCCAGGAAGGCCTCCGCCTGCTGGGCGCCCTTCTTCTTCGCGCGCTGGACGATTCTCTTCGCGAGCTGCTGGTAGTCCACGGTTGGCGCTCCCTCTCTCAGGCGACCTTGGTTCCACCGACGGTGACGTTGTCGATGCGCAGCGTGGGCAGGCCCACGCCCACCGGCAGCATCTGCCCATCCTTCATGCAGATGCCCATGCCGGGGTCCGGCATCGGGTCGCACCCCACGCGCGACACGTTCTTCAGGGCCTCCGGCCCCACGCCGATGAGCATGGCGTTCTTCACCGGGCGGCCCAGCTTCCCGTCTTCAATCTGGTACGCCTCGCTCACCTCGAAGACGAAGTTGCCGTTGGTGATGTCCACCTGCCCGCCGCCGAAGGTGGCGCAGTACAGGCCGCGCTTCACCTCCTTGAGGATGTCCTCCGGGGCATGGTCTCCCGGGGCCAGGAAGGTATTCGTCATGCGCGGCAGCGGCAGGTGCTTGAAGGACTCGCGCCGCCCGCTGCCGGTGGAGCGCTGGCCCATCAGCTTCGCGTTGAGGCCGTCGTACAGGTAGTTCTTGAGGACGCCGTTCTCGATGAGGACCTTGCGCTCACCGGGGTTGCCCTCGTCGTCGATGTTGATGGAGCCGCGGCCGCTGGACACGGTGCCGTCGTCGATGACGGTGACCAGGTCCGACGCCACCTTCTGCCCCAGCTTGCCGGCGAAGAGCGAGGTGCCCTTGCGGATGAAGTCCGCCTCCAGGCCGTGCCCCACCGCCTCGTGCAGGAGGATGCCGCTCCAGCCGGGCGCCAGCACCACCGTCTGCGGGCCGGCCGCGCACTCGACGGCGCCCAGCGTGGCCACCGCCTGCCGTGCCGCCTCGCGCGCCACGGCCTCGGGCGGGAAGGTGTCCCAGTGCGTGAAGAGCACCCGGCCTCCGCCGCCGTACATGCCGGTGCGCAGCTCGCCGCCCTTGCCCAGGGCCACGGCATTCACGGCCATGCGGCACAGGTCCTGGACGTCCTCGGTGTAGCGGCCGTCCGTGTTGGCGATGGCGATGCGGCGCGTCTGGTCCACGTACGAGGCGTTGACCTGCTTCACCCGCGAGTCGAACGCGCGGGCCGCCTTGTCCGCGCGCGACAGCAGGGCCGTCTTCAGCGACACGTCCACGTCCATCAGCGGGGTGGCCACGCGGTAGTGGCTGGGCACCGGGGCGCGGTGCACCGGGAAGCTGCGCTCGGCGCCGCCGCCCTGGGCAATCATCGCCGCGGTGGACGCCGCGCGCAGCAGCGCCGGCTCCTCCCAGTCGTCGGAGAAGGCGTAGCCCACCTTCCCGGCGGAGATGACCCGCACGCCCACGCCCTGGATGAGGCCCGTCTGCGCGCTCTTGATGCGCGACTCCTCCAGCACCACCGCCGTGGTGAGCGTGCGCTCCACGTACACCTCGGCGAAGTCTCCCCCGCGCTCCATGGCCACGGCGAGCAGGCGCTCGATGAGCGGCTGGGGGAGCAGCGGGGCGGCCGAGGGCCCCCGGACCATGGGGGGCGCGAGCTGCGAGGTGGGGGCGCGCCGCGGGGACGCAGAGGCTCGGGGCATATTTCGGAACTCCCTCAGTGAAGCCGTTGGGGTATGTGGGCACCTACATAGGAGGCGGCGCCGCCCGGAGCAACGCTCAAGGCCCTTCCTTCTTTCCCTGCTGATCGGCCTGTCCGCATTCCCACCGTGGGGACGGCGCTCTAAGATGGCCGCCGCTTCGAGACCGGAAACCACCCCATGCCTCCTCGTCCTCCCCCCTCCTCCCGTGCTGGTGCCGGCCGCTCTTCGGGCCGGAGCAAGCCCGCCCGTGACACGCCCTCGTCCGAGGACGAGGATTTCTCCGCGCCCGTCACCGGGGAGGAGGGGTACCCCGAGGACGGCCCTCCCAACCCGGAGCTGTATGGCGACATGGCGGGTTCGCCGCGCTCGCGCACCGACGAGACGCGGGTGGCCTCCGTGCGGGAGGTGGAGGAGGAGCGTTCCCGCGAGGACGAGGACGACAACCCGGACGCCACCCGCGCCGGCCCTCCGGTGCAGATGCTGGTGCTGGCGGGGCCGGACCGGGGCCGCAAGAAGCGCTTCCAGAGCGTGCGGATGGTCGTCGGCCGCGGCAAGGACTGCGACTTCGTCCTGGAGGACCAGTCCGTCTCCCGCCGTCACCTGGAGCTGGTGTACGGCGAGGGTGGGGTGGTGATGCGCGACCTGGGCAGCGTGTCCGGCACCCAGGTCAACGACCAGCGCGTGGACGAGTGCGTCCTCAAGCACGGGGACGAGCTGGCCATCGGCAAGACGCGGCTGCGCTTCGTGGACGAGGCGGAGCAGATCAAGGAGCTGCGCGCCCAGGCGGAGGCCCGCGAGGCCGACGAGAAGCGCGAGCGCGAGGAGGTGGCGGAGGAGCGCAAGTCCTCCGCCTCCGCCAGGCGCGGTGAGCTGGACCCGAGCGACCCGCGCCTGAACGAGGCCACCAACGCCAACTACAAGCTGTCCGACGTCCTGAAGAAGGAGGAGGGGAAGAACAAGGGCACCGTCGTGGTGTCCCGTCCCCGGCCCCCGACGCGGAGCGGACCGGCCAGGGGCAGCGGCGGGCTGAACGGCAAGCAGAAGCTGCTCATCGGCGTGGCGGGCTTCGTGGTGGTGCTGCTGGTGGCGGGGCTCATCTTCGTGCCCAAGGGCCCGCCGCCCCCGCCGCCGGTGGACCCGAACGTGGAGCGGGCGAAGCTGCTCATGCAGAAGGCGCGCGAGTCCGTGCGCGCGGACGACTACGCCAACGCGGTGCGGTTCGTCGAGGAGGCGGAGAAGCTGCTGCCCGGCGTGGACGAGGAGGGCCTGGGCCGCGCCGCGCGCAAGCAGCAGGAGGTGCTGGAGGCCTTCCAGGCGGTGCGCGCCCTCATGGACGAGAAGCAGTTCGAGGAGGCGCGCGCCAGGCTGTCCAGCGCCCCGGAGGGCACGGCGAAGACGGATGACATCCGCCGGAAGCTGGAGGCCGAGCTGGAGGAGAAGGAGCTGGCCTGGAAGATTCAGCAGGTGGAGGAGTCGTTCGCGTCGAGGGACCCGGAGGTGGTGCGCCCGCTGGTGGACGCGCTGCCCCCGCTGAACCGGCCGCCCTACGAGGAGAAGCTGGCGGACCTGGAGGCGGAGCTGGCGAGGGAGGCCGCGGACGCGGCGCGCCGGGGCCGCAACGCGCGGGAGCGCGCGGCGGAGCTGGCGAAGCAGAAGCGCAAGGAGTTCATGGAGGAGGCCTTCGTCGACGTGGAGCGGCGCTTCAACGGCGGCGAGTACCAGCGCGCGGTGCTGGAGTGCGACCGGGTGGTGGACCGGAACAAGGGGGACAAGGAGGTCCGCGACAGGGCCAACTCCCTCAAGCGCCTCATCCCCCAGTTCCAGCGCAGCCTGGAGGACGGGCAGAAGAAGCTGGAGTCCAACGCCCTGGAGGCCGCGGCGAAGCCGCTGCGCCGGGCGGCGGAGCTGTACCGGCAGATTGGCTTCCGCGGCTCGCTGGGCAACACCATCGACGAGCAGCTCGCGTCCTCGTCCGTGGCTGCGGGGCAGGCGGCCCTCAAGCGGGGAGACCTGGCGGCGGCGGGCTCCAACTTCCGCGAGGCCCTGCGGCTCAACCCCGGCGACGGCCGTGCGCGCGACGGGCTGGACACCTTGCAGAAGAAGGTGGAGGAGCTCTACCTGCAGGCCTACATCCAGCGGGACAGGGACCCGCAGGCCGCCGCGGAGAAGTTCAAGGTCATCATCGAGACCGCCTCCGAGGGCTCCGAAGTGAAGCGCAAGGCGGAAATGTATCTGGGCGAGCTGCAGCCGTGAGCCGTGGCGCGCAAACACCGAAGAGCCGTGGAGAAATGGGATGAACGAGTCGTCGCTGCGTGAGCTCGGAATGGACCTCATCGAGGAGCGCCAGTTCGAGCGGGCCCTGGCCGTGTTCGCCGAGGCGGTGCGCCGCGTCCCCGCGGACCATCGGTCCCGGATGATGGCGGCCCGGTGTCTGGCGGAGCTGGGGGAGCGCGAGCGCGCCGTCACCTGCTACCACGCGTGCGCGGAGGGCCTGCTGCGGCGCGACTACCTGCTGTCCGCCATGGCCGCGTGCAAGCTGGCGCTGGACCTGACGCCCAACGAGCGGCGGCTGAAGGACACGCTGATGCGGGTGCACGCCCGCGCGGTGCGCAACGCGCCGGGCCGCGCGGCCGTGCCGCCGCCGCTGCCGCCGGAGGTCCTCTACGACGGCAAGGTGGAGACGGACCTGATGGGCCTGCAAGGCGAGGAGCTGGCCAACCGCGCCATCGAAGTGCTGGCCGCGCCGGACCCGGGAGGCTCGGCGGACCCGAACAGCCGGCCGCCGCTGCCGCTGTTCTCGGAGCTGGACCGGGACGCCTTCCTGGACCTGGTGGGCCGCATGGCGTGGCGCCGGGTGAAGCCGGACGAGGTGGTGAGCCGCGAGGGCGAGCCCACGGACCACCTCTACGTGCTGGTGGCCGGCAAGGCGGAGGTGACGCGGCAGATGGAGGGCGAGGCGAAGACGCTGGGCTTCCTCGGCGGCGGCTCCATCTTCGGCGAGATTGCCCTGCTGACGGGCGCGCCCCCCACGGCGACGGTGACGGCGGTGTCGGACACGGAGGTCTTCGAGATTCGCCGCGAGCACCTCAACGCGGTGGCCAAGAGTCACCCGGCGGTGCCGCAGGTGCTGGCGGACTTCGCGCAGCAGCGCATGGCGCGAAACCTCATGGCCACCTCGCCCATGTTCCAGACGATGCCGGAGTCGGAGCGCGGCGCGCTCCTGCAGCGCTTCACCTTCCGGGCGCTCCCGACGCGGGAGAAGGTGCTGGTGGAGGGTGAGCACTCGCCGGGCCTGTTCCTCGTGCTTGCCGGAGAGCTGGTGGTGCAGAAGGAGGACCCGGCCGGCGGCGTGGTGACGCTGGGCGTGCTGCGCGAGGGCGACGTGGCCGGAGAGATTTCGCTGCTGACGGGCCTGCGCGCCACGGCCACGGTGGTGGCCGCGCGCAAGACGGCGGCGGCCTTCCTGGAGCGCTCCGCCTTCCACGAGCTGGTGAAGGGCTTCCCCCACATCCGCACGTACCTGGAGCAGCTCTCGGACCGGCGCCTGAAGCAGATTGGCGAGGCGCTGCGGCCCGCGGAAATCATCGACGCGGACGAGCTGGTGCTCGAGCCCGAGGCGGCGTGAGGCGGGCATGCTGACGCTCTCGCGCTCGAGGGTGATGGGGCTGGGACTGGCGCTGCTGGCGGCGGGCGCGGTGCTGTACTTCTGGCCGCGTCCGGAGCCCGGCGTGCAGGAGGCCGTCACCCGGCGCGTGGTGGAGATGACGCGCGCCGCGGAGGAGAAGGACGTGGGCGGGGTGATGGAGGCCGTGTCCGAGCGCTTCCGCTCCGTGGGCGGCGGCTGGGGCAAGAAGGAGGTGCGCGGGGTGCTGGCGTCGCAGGTGCTGCGGGGCCAGTGGGTCCGCGTCTTCATGACCAACCTGGAGGTGCGTGAGGTGTCCCCCACGCAGGGCGACTTCCAGGCGCGGTTCATCTTCGGCCGCTCGCAGGCGGAGAAGGTGCAGGACCTGGCCGCCGACAGCGTGCTGAACGCCTGGCTCATCGAGGGCACCTTCGAGAAGGAAGAGGACGGTGAGTGGCGGGTGGTGCGCGCGAAGCACCGCTCGCTCAACCCGGCGGACCTGCTGTAGCGGCGGCCTACTGCAGCAGGGCGCCCGTCTCCGTCACCCACGCCTTGGCCATGGCGGCCTGGCCCGCGGCCTCCAGGCTCTTCCGGATGCCTTCGATTCGCGCGGACAGCACCTCTCGCGGGGTGCCCTGGACGCGGGCGCGCACCAGCCCGAAGTAGTAGTGCTGGCAGCCGGCGGCGAACTCACCCTGGGCGAAGAGCAGGTCGCCCATGGCGGCGTAGGCCTCCGCCAGGGTGCCCGCGCCGCTGTCCGGCGCCACCAGGGACAAGAGCGCGCGAGCGCCCGCGTAGTCCTTGCGCGCCAGCAGCAGCGCGCCCTTGGCGTACTGGGCCCGGGCCAGTCCCACGCCGCGCGCGGTGATGGCCTTGTCATACGCGGCCAGGGCGTCGTCCTGGCGGCCCGCCGCCTCCAGCACGCCGCCGCGCGCCAGCCAGTAGCGGCCGTCCTGCTCCAGCAGGCTGACCTTCTTCCCGTCGGCGGTGGCCACCTGCACGGGGCGGAACGTCTTCTCGTAGGCGTCCAGCAGCGCCAGCGCCCCGGCGCCGTCACCGGCCCCCTGCAAGGCACGCGCGCCGTCCAGGTAGAGCAGGGGCGCGTTGCGCCGCTTCGCCACGGCGGCCTCGAAGGCCGCGCGGGCCTCGGGGGCCTTCTTCATGCCCAGCGCCCGGGCCCGGGCGAAGAGGGCGTAGTGCTCCTCCGGCCAGTCCTTCAGCGCCGCGTCCGCCGCCTGGAGGGCCTCGTCCGCCGCGCCCCGGGCCAGCGCCAGCTCCGCCTTCAGCGCCCCGGCGCGGGCCTTCAGCACCGGCGTCAGCTCGGCGCCGCGGGCCAGCACGTCCGCCAGCGTCTTCCGGGCTTCCTCCAGCTTCCTGCCCTGGTACACGTGCGCGAGCGCCGCGGACACGCGCGCCAGCAGGTGGTCCGGGTTGACGCTGGTGGCCTTGCCGAAGGCCTCCACGGCCGGGGCGTACTGGCCCTCGTCCAGCAGGGCCTCGCCGTAGGCGGTGGTGAAGCGCGGGTCCCTCCAGGCCGCCTCGGCGGCGCGGGCGAAGGCCTGCCTCGCGCCGGGCAGGTCGCCTCGCGCCTGGAGCGCCATGGCCAGGGCCAGGGTCAGCTTCGGATTGCTGGCGCCCTGCGCCTTGAGGTCCGCCAGGTACTTCTCCGCCTCGTCGGGCCTGCCCTCCGCGAGCAGGTGCAGGGCGCGCGCGCCGTAGCGCTCGCCGGAGCGGGACTCGAGCTGCTCGGCGCGCGTGAGGAACTCGCGGGCCTTCGCATCCGCGCCGGGCTGGCGGTGCTCCAGCCACAGCACCGTCTGGATGTCGGCGGCCAGCGCCTGGGCGTCGCGGGACTTGTCGTTGAGCTGGAAGACGGCCTCCAGCTCCTTCATGGCCCTCGCGAGGTCGCCCGGGTTGCCCCGCAGGGCCGCCGCGCGGGCCGCGCGCATGTGCTCCTCTGTCTGCTTCCGCACTCCGCCGCGGTGGACGAACCAGGCCACCGCGCCGGCGAGCAGCAGGGCCACCACTCCCACCTGCATCAGCGCGCTCGCGAAGCTCTCGCGCCGCTTCCAGTCCCTGCGCCCTTCGGTGCCCATGGGCCTGCCTCCCCCGCTGGAGTGGGTGTTACCGGACGTTCCCGCCCGCGTGCCGAGTATAGGGGCCGCGCACAGATAGGAACGGCTCCGCGCGGTGTCAACGGTGGGCCCCGGGTACGGCTGGTGCATACTGGCCCCGGAGGTGCGCGCAATGGCGGTACACACGGCGCTCCCGCCCGAGGCGTTCGCCCGGGTCGCGGAGGCGTATGGGCTGGGGCAGGTTCGGGAGGTGGCACCCATTCCCCAGGGGTCCATCAACACCAATCACCGGCTGGAGACGGAGGGTGGGCGCTACTTCATGCGCCACACCACCGTGCGCTCCCCGGATGACCTGCGCTTCGAGGCCGCGCTGCTGGCGCACCTGGCGGCGTACCACTTCCCCGGGCCCGTGCTGCTGCCCACGCGCGACGGCGCCCCCTTCCTGGAGCTGGAGGGCGGCCGTGTCACCGTCTTCCGCTGGCTGCCAGGAGAGGAGCTGCGCCACCCCCGCCTCACCGCGGACCACCTGGAGCGGCTGGGCGCGGAGCTGGGGAAGATGCACCGGGACACGCAGTCCTTCTCCGGCTCGCGGGAGAACCCCTACGGCCCGGACACGGTGCGCGGGTGGATTGAGGGGCTGTCACACCACCCGGACGCGGAGCTGTCCCGGGTGGCCGGCGAGCTGCGGCGCTACCTGGAGAAGTCCGAGGCGGTGCGCCAGGGGCTGGAGCCCCGTGGCGTCATCCACGCGGACCTCTTCATGGACAACGTGAAGTGGCTGGGCGACCGCGTGGGCGCCTTCTTCGACTTCGAGATGGCGTGCCGGGAGGCGTACGGCCTGGACGTGGCGATTACGCTCAACGCCTGGTGCTTCGAGGGCGGCGAGTACCTGCCCGAGCTGTGCCGCGCCTTCATCCGCGGCTACCAGGACGTGCGGCCCCTGGCCCCCGTGGAGCGGGCCAACCTCTTCGGCCATGCGCTCTACGGCGCGGTGCGCTTCACCGCCAGCCGCATCCGCGACTACCACCTGTCGCCGCTGCCCGCGGACAAGCTGGTGCGGAAGGATTACCGCACCTACCTCAACCGGGCCCGGCGGCTGTCCGCCATGGGGCCCGAGGGCCTGTCCGCGCTGCTGGGGCTGTGAGGCCCGAGGGGGCGCTCAGATGCCGGAGACGATCTTCCACTGGCCGTCTTCGCGCCGGAACACCATCTGCTCCAGCTCGGACTCGCGCTGGGGCCGGGTGTTGAGGCCCGGCATGCGCCAGTTCGCCTTCCAGTAGTAGATGGCGCCGGCCACGCCCAGGTCCTCATTTATCTGGATTCGGCGCACGTCCAGCTCCACCTGGGTGCCCTGGACCTGCTTGAAGAGGTTCTCCAGGTAGGGGCCGAGGTTGGCGGTGGTGAGGTCGTCATCGGGCTCGGACGGGGTGCCCGCGTCCTCGCGGAAGTCCTTGGTGACCAGGGCCTGGATGGCGGCGGCGTCGCGGTTCTCCAGCGCGGAGCGGTACTGCTCCATCACCTGGAGGATGGCGCGTGTGTCGGAGTTGTCGACGATGTCCGTGCCGGGGATGAGCTTCGGGGCGCAGGCGGCCAGCAGGGACAGGACGCTGAGGGCGAGGAAGCGTTGGGTCATGGCGGGGCCTTACGAGGACAACCGAGAGGAAGTCAACCCATTCCCCAGGCCCCGCCGGGCGGGCGGGCGCGCGGCTAGCCCTTGCGGATGACCTCGGTGATGAACCGGTTGAGCACCGGCACCTCGTTGTCGAGGATCTTCAGGCCCTCGGACTGGATGACCTTCTCGCCGATGAGGGCCAGCGGCTTCATCAGGAAGGGCAGCTTGAGGGTGATTTCGCCGTCCAGCGTGCGCTCCGTCTGCCCGCCGCCCAGGTCCTTCAGCTTCAGCACGCCCGTGTTCACCAGCATCTTGGAGATGGTGCCGGAGGTGGGCACGTTGCTGAAGGTCAGCTCCTTGCGGCGCTTGTCGTAGGTGGACGTCTCGACGAAGGCGAACCACTCGGGCGGCACCTGCTTGGGGCCGATGCTCTGGATGACGGGCTTGGGGCGGTAGCGCACGCGGCGGCGCACCACGTCACCCTCGGCCTTCACCTCCAGCGGCTGGAGCTCCAGCAGCACGCCGTGGTGCTTCAGCAGGAAGTCGAAGTAACGCTCGTCGAGGAGCGCGCGCTCCACCTCGTCCACCGTCCCCTGGATTCGCTGCCTCGTCTCGAACCGCATCCGACTCCTCCTTGGCTGTGCTGGAAACTCTCCGCTGTCGGGGCTCCTGCCTAGCGGAATCCCCGGCTAGCGGAAAGCCTGACGTGGCACCAGGGGGCCGCGGAAGGTCGTCTCCTCGAAATCACACCGCTGCCGCCACTCGTCGGCGGTGGCCCGGAAGGCGGCGCCGAAGTCCGGCAGCGCCCCCACCTCGTGGCGCACCGCGCCGCAGTCTCCGGCGAGGTAGGCGGACTCCACCCGCATGCGCAGGGCCTCCTTGCGCAGGGCCTCCGGCAGCGTCTCGTCCGCCAGGGCCCGCTGGAGCGGCTCGGCCGCGAGCGACGGGGCCCCCACCTGATGCAGCCTCCGGCCCAGGAGGTAGTTCAGGTACGGGTCGCCGGGGAGGGCGGAGAGGGCCCGTGACAGCAGCAACAGGCGCAGCTCGTCCTGGGTGGCGCGGAACCAGGCGTCAATGGGGGGACGGCGGGCGGGGGACTCCAGCGCGGCCAGCTTCACCTGGGCGGTGCGCGTCAGCTCTGGGCCGGCGTCCTTGGCCAGCACGGTGTCGAGGAAACCCCGGGCCGCGGCGGGCTGCTCGCGACGCAGCTCGACGTCCGCGCGCGCCATGGCCACCTCCGCCTCCAGAACGGGCTGGCCCTTCACGCGCTCCGCCTCCGCCAGCGTGGCCAGCACGGCGGCCGCGTCGTCGTAGCGCTCCAGGGTGCCCAGCGCGGCGGCCTCGCCCAGGCGGTAGGAGGGCTCCTCCGGCTGCAGCTCCGCGGCGCGGCGGTAGCGCCTCAGCGAGTCCTCCGGGTCGCTGGCCAGGGCCTCGCGGGCGGACTCGGCGAGCCGTGCCACCTCGCGAGCGCAGGCGCGGGTGAAGAGGCTGCCGGTGCGGAAGCGGGCGAAGGCGCGCGCCACCGCCGCGTCGTCCAGGGGCAGCGCGTCCACGTGCTGCTCCCACTCGGTGACGAGCTCGTCCAGGGGGCGGCCGTAGGCGCGCGGGAAGTCGCCGTCGGCGTAGACGGCGCGCAGCTTCGGGGCCCCGTAGGTCTCCGCGAGGTACAGCAGGAACGAGCCCGCCACGGTGTACGCGCGCGCGGGCGCGGACTGGTAGAAGCCCTCCGGCCCCATCAGCTTGCGCATGTCCGGGGCCAGCTTCTGCCGGCGCATGCCCGCGGCCCACTGGTGCAGCGTGAGGTCGCCCTGCACCGGGCCGTCCGCGGCCACCGCCAGCCCTTCGATGACGCCCATCAGCGGCCAGACGCCCCAGCGGGTGGTGACGCCGAAGGGGCCGCCGCCGGCCGGGGCCGCCATGACGTGCACCAGCTCGTGGTGCAGCACGGAGTGGGGGAAGGGGCGGTCCTGGATGTGCAGCGTGTGCAGCCAGGGCTTGGCGAACTGGGTGCGGCCGGCGCCCACCAGTTGCTGCTTCTGCTCCTCGTCCTTGTAGAGCCACACGATGATGCGCTCGGTGGGGGCCACACCGAGGAAGCGCTGCGTCTGCATCCAGCGGAACTCCATGTCCCGCGCCATCCGGTCCACGTCCTCGCGCGGCTTGCCCCGCCAGTAGTGGAGGCGGAAGTGCTCCGTCTCGCGCGTGCCGCCGAGCGTCTCGGCGAGGTAGTCGTCCGTCATCCGCAGGCCCAGCTCCGGGCCGCGTGTCTCCAGGAGGACGATGACGGTCAGAGGCAGGGCCAGCGCGGCCAGCAGCCCGGGGCGCAGGCCGGAGCGGCCCAGGCGGCCGGAGCCCGTGTCCAGCAGCGCGGCGGTGAGTCCCGCCAGCACCCCGGCCCACAGCAGCGTCTCCAGCCGGAACCAGGCCAGGGCGGGCGTCACCGCCAGGGCCTCGTCGTACAGCGGCCCGGGCATGTGCCCCAGGAAGTGATTGAAGGCGAACACCTGCGGCCCGGCGACGATGGGCCACACCGTGGGCACGGCCGAGACGAGGACCAGCAGCGCGTACAGCCCCACGGCCCGGGCCGGGCGCCGGCCCCGGAAGCCGCACAGCACGCCCGCCGAGGACGCCAGCACGGCCGAGGGGAGGGTGAGCAGGGGGAAGAATCCCACCAGGGCGAACGGGTCGCACGCGGTCCGCAGCCAGGCGAACAGGGTGGAGGCGAGGAAGGGGGGCACCAGCACGCCCAGGTTGAGGAGCAGGGAGGCGCCCAGGGCGTTCCTCACGGCCGCGCCGGGCGCCGTGACGCGGGTGGCACCGGGGGGGCGGGGGTCCACCCCCAGGAGGAGGCGCCGCTCCTGGGCGGCGGCGGCGATGCCCGTCCCCCCGCCGAGCAGGCCCACGGCGATGGAGAGGGCCAGGCTCAGCTCGAAGCCGGGCACGCCGAAGAGGGGGACGAGGACGAGCGCCGAGCCACCCCCGGCCAGCAGGAGCACGGTGGCCAGGACGGCCGGGCGGCGCAACAGGCCCAGGGCGCGGGTGAGGACTTGCCGCATGGCCTCCCCTATACTCCCGGCCAGCATGTCCGAACAGAAGACAGGTCCCGAGCACCGCCAGCACGGGCGGGCCCCCATCGAGCTGAAGGTCGACTACAAGAAGCTCAACTCGTTCTTCGCGGACTACACGAAGAACATCAGCAAGGGCGGCACGTTCATCAAGACGAAGAAGCCGCTGCCCATCGGCACGCGCTTCCTCTTCAAGCTGACGGTGCCCCACCGAGAGGCGCCCTTCGAATTGCTGGGCGAGGTGGTCTGGTCCAAGGCCGACGCCGAGGAGCCTGGCATGGGCATCCGCTTCATCTACAGCAGCGAGGCGCAGCGGGTGGAGTTCGAGACCGTGGTGGAGCGCCTGATGTCCGACAGCCTCGGCCCCGAGCTGACGGAGAAGCTGCTCAACAAGCCGCTGCACCCGCACCCATGAGGGCCTTCCTCCGGACGGCGGTGGTGGCCGTGCCGCTGCTCGTGGCCGGCTGCCAGCAGGAGGCACAGGGGAGCCCGCCGAAGTCCCCGTCACAGCAGGCGGCTCCGGCGCGCCGGCCCGTCACCGATGTCACCGCGGAGGACTACGCGATGCAGCCGCTGCCCCGGGGGTACGTGCGGCTCAAGGACGCCTATGGCGGCGTGCACCGGGTGGAGGTGGAGGTGGCCGCCACGCCCCAGGCGCGCACGCGCGGCCTGATGTGGCGCAAGGAGCTGGCGGACGGGAAGGGCATGCTCTTCCTCTTCCCTTACGAGGAGGTGCAGGGCTTCTGGATGAGGAACACGCTCATCCCGCTGGACATGCTCTTCATCTCGTCGGACCTGCGCGTCGTCGGCATCGTCTCGCGCGCGCAGCCGAGGACGCTCGACTCGCGCTCGGTGGGCGTGCCCAGCCAGTACGTGCTGGAGGTGCCCGGCGGCTGGACGGAGAAGGTGGGCGTGCGGAAGGGCTCCACCGTGGAGTTCGAGGGCGTGGCCGGGGTGGGCATCGTCCCCTGAGCCGCGGCCGTGATGAAGAAGTGACACACCTTCCAATGGGTTGCCACACTGCCTCCGCAGGATGCGCCCGCGCCCGCGCGTCCCCGTGCCGGCGATCAACCTTGGAGGGAGTGTTTCCATGTCTTCTCGTCTCTTGGGGCTCGCCACCAGCGCGATGCTCGTGGGCAGCACCGTGGCCGTCGTCGGCTGCGAGGGGGCGCAGGGCCCCGCCGGTCCGTCCGGCCAGCAGGGTCCGGCGGGGCAGGACGGCCAGGACGGCGCCAACGGTCAGGACGGGCAGGAGGGTGAGCAGGGCCCCGCGGGTCCTGGCTCGTCCGGCCAGCCCGGGCCGGGGGCCGTCACGCGCGCTCCCGGCGTGGAGCCGGGCACGGCGCTGTCGTCGGTCATCGCCATCACCTTCAGAGGAGACCTGGGCACCGGCACCACCAACGTGGCCGAATACGTGAAGGCGCGCGTGGACCAGGTGGTCGCCGGCACCCTGCCGACGCCCATGGTGTTCCCGCTGCCGTCGGCCTCGACGGACACCGTGCGCACGGTGCCGG
Source organism: Myxococcus sp. RHSTA-1-4 (assembly GCF_020037125.1). Lineage (GTDB taxonomy): Bacteria > Myxococcota > Myxococcia > Myxococcales > Myxococcaceae > Myxococcus. The sequence goes on along the minus strand of NZ_JAIQDG010000006.1, from coordinate 185,888 downwards.
GCCTGTTCTCCACCACGGTCATCAAGTGGATGGACCCCATCGGCTACGCGAAGACGAGCCCGCGCTTCGGAGGCAACGCGGACTACATCGCCTTCTTCGGCGACGGATGGTCCGCCAATGGCAGCGCGCCGTCCTTCAGTGGCAACGGCGGCGCGGGCTGGATGTGGGTCAACCACGAGTACGTCTCCGGCAAGAAGCCGAGCACGGGCACGGCCCCCATCGGTCAGCACCTGGACTTCGCGAAGTTCCTGCGCAACACCGGCGTGCTGTCCAACACCGTGACGGACGGCACCACCTGGCAGGCCGATCAGCTCGTCACCTACAACCGCGAGTGGAAGAAGCAGGTGGGCGGCTCGTGGATTCGCGTGGTGCAGGACCCGGCCACCGGCGAGTGGGCCGTGGACCGCGCCGCCGCCAACAAGCGCTACGACGCCACCAGCGCCACGCTGGCGAAGGTGGTGGGCGTGCTCCTGTCCGGGACGGACCGCGACGACAGCGGCGCCGCGCTGGAGGCGAACGTGGTGCCCGGCACCCACTCCAACTGCTCCGGCGGGCAGACGCCGTGGGGCACCATCATCTCCGGCGAGGAGAACACCCAGAACGCCTACGGCGACCCGGAGAACGCGCTCTGGGAGGGGAACGACTGGAGGGCCGGTGCCGTCGGTTTCGCGCCGGGCGCGCCCATCTCGCCGGACTTCTCGGCCCCCACTTCGGGTGACTTCATCAGCGCGGATGCCAACTCGAGCCACCTCAAGGACGGGTACGGCTACCTGACGGAGCTCGACCCGGGCCAGCCCGGGGACCTCTGGTACGACAGGGACGCGGCGAAGCCGGGCGCGGGTCACCGCAAGCTGGGCGGCATGGGCCGGGCTCACTGGGAGAATGCCGCCTTCGTGGTGGGCGCGGACTGGAAGCTCATCCCCAACCAGCCCATCGTCATGTACGGCGGCGACGACCGCCGCGGTGGCCGCATCTACAAGTTCGTCTCCAGCGGCAACTACACCGAGGGCATGACGAAGAAGCAGGTTCGCGACCTGCTGAACGACGGCAAGCTCTACGCCGCGCACTTCGCGGGCCTGGACAACAGCACGGGTGACACGCTGGTGGGGGGCGCGATTCCCTCCGAGCAGGCGCCGGGCCAGGGCCGCTGGGTGGAGCTGGGCCTGGACAGCCAGGACCTGGTGCCCAACGGCGAGGCCTTCGGCCAGCCCACGCTGACGGTGGGCGCGGCGCTGCGGGACGCCAGCTACAACGCCATTGGCGGCTTCACGACCGACGACCAGGTGCGCAAGCTGCTCTGGACCGTCTCGAACAAGCTGGGCGTGATGGAGCTGAACCGCCCCGAAGACCTGGAGTGGAACCCGAAGGACCCGAGCGGCACGCCGCTGCTGTACGTGGCCTTCACCGAGCACGGTGACAAGACCGTGCTGGACCAGCAGGGCCGCATCACCACCGCCGAGCGGAACGCGGAGGGCGTCTGGGTGAAGAAGAGCCGCGGCGCCACGGACAACCGCTCCGTCGACAAGGTGGGCTCCATCTTCGCCATCCGGGAGTCGAACACCGCCGCGCCGGGCGGCTCGAAGACGTTCGCCTGGTTCCGCGTGTGGAAGGGCGAGACGGCCTCGCTCAGCGCGGAGCCGGAGTACTCGGCGGCCAAGCCGGACAACCTCGCCATCGACCGCGAGGGCGGCGTGTGGTTCGGCACCGACGGCAACTTCGGCGTCAACAAGGTGGCCGACAGCGTCTACTACCTGAACCAGAGCCCGGCCCACCGGGGCAGCGCGTACTACCGCAAGGCGTTCCGCGTGCTCTCCGTGCCGAGCGACGCGGAGGCCACCGGCCCGGCGTTCAGCCCGGACATGAAGACCCTCTTCGTCAGCGTCCAGCACCCGGGCGAGGACAACTTCAGCGTCTGGCCGTAGCCGGCGTCTCGCGCGGTAGCGGAGGTTGAATCGGATGTCCCCGGTGTCGAAGGGAGTCGTGCGGGGGGCCCTCATCGGGCTCCTCGCGCTGGGACTGGTGGTGTCGGCCGTTGGCGTGTGGCGGGCCCGTGGCCGTCCGCTGCCGGAGCCTCCCTTCGACCCGCTCGCGCAGGCGCTGGCGAGCGGCAGCCGCGTGGACAACCGCGAGGCCCCCATTCCGTCCATGTGCTACACGAAGACGGAGGGGGTCTCCAACCCGTGCTGGACGTGCCACACGGGCGGCGTCGGCGACAACGTCATGGACGACGAGGCCTTGCAGGCCGAGTACGCGTTCAGCGACGTGGGGCAGACGAACCAGTGGACGAACCTCTTCACGGACCGCTCCGCCGCCATGGCGGACATCTCCGACGGAGAGGTGCTGGAGTACATCCGCCAGGACAACTACACGCCGCTGCGGGCCGCGCTGCTGGGGCGCCCTGGCGGCTTCAAGGGCTGGGTGCCGGACCTGGACCTGGCCCGGGGCTTCGACGCGGACGGCTTCGCCCGCGACGGCAGCGGCTGGCGGGCGGTGCGCTACAAGCCCTTCCTGGGCACCTTCTGGCCCACCAACGGCAGCACCGATGACGTCTTCATCCGCCTGCCGGAGCCCTTCCGGCGGGACACGGAGGGCCATCCGTCGGTGGAGGTGTACCGGCTCAACCTCGCCGTCCTCGAGGCGGCGATGACCGTGGACCCGGCGCTTCAGGACGTGAAGCAGGGGCGGCGCCGGGTGGAGCCCGTGGACGAGCGCGTGGGTGGCGTGGACCTGGACGGGGACGGGGTGCTGGAGGCCGGGGTGGAGGAGGTGCGCGGGCTGCCGTCGCACTACGTGGGCGGCGCGGCGAAGGTGGCCGTGCGCAAGCACTACTACCCGGTGGGGACGGAGTTCCTCCACACGGTGCGGTACGTGGACCCGGACGCGCCCACACTGCTGTCCATGCGAATGAAGGAGGTCCGCTACTCGCGCAAGGACGAGGAGCACCAGGACCTGCGCGTGCGGAGCTTCTACCAGGAGGAGCGCGAGAAGAAGCTGCAAGGGCGCCTGCCCGTCTTCGCCGGCAACCCCGAATTGGGGCTGGTGAACGAGTTCGGCTGGCGCCTGCAAGGCTTCATCGAGGACGCGCGCGGGCGGCTGCGCGTGCAGACGATGGAGGAACACACCTTCTGCATGGGTTGCCATACCAATCTGGGCGTGACGGTGGACCAGACGTTCGGCTTCCCGCGCAAGGTGCCGGGGAAGGAGGGCTGGCGGCACCAGGACCTGCGCGGCATTCCCGACGTGCCGCAGGCAGGCCACGCGAAGCCGGAGGTGCTGACGTACTTCGAGCGCGTGAAGGGCGGCGACGAGTTCCGCGCCAATGACGAGCTGCTCTCGCGCTTCTTCGCGGGTGGCGCGCTGGACGAGGCGTCCGTGCTCCGCGCGGCGAAGGGAGGGGACAGGGACCTGGCGTGGCTGGTGACGCCGTCACGTGAGCGGGCCCTGGCGCTGGGCCGGGCCTACATGGCGCTGGTGCGCGAGCAGGGCTTCACCAAGGGGCGGGACACGCTGCTCGCTCCGCCGAGGAACGTGCTGCCCCGAGTGGAGAACGGCTCCACCGGGCTGGAGGACGCCGGCCTCATCTTCGAGGACGGCCGGCTGCACCTGGCGTGGGAGCCACCGGGGCCTCTCACCGGCGGATGATGCGCACGCCGTGGCCCGAGCAGGGGAGCCACGGCGTTTCCAGAGGACGTGAGCGTCAGAGCGAGAGGATGACGCGTCCTTCCAGTGCTCCGGACTTCATCCTCGCGAAGATGTCATTGATGGACTCCAGGGGCGCCTGGGTGAAGGTGGTGTGGACCTTGCCCTCCGCTCCGAACTGGAGCGCCTCGGCGAGGTCGGCGCGCGAGCCCACGATGGAGCCTCGAATCGTCAACCGCTTGAGCACCACGTCGAAGATGGGCGCCGTGAAGCTGCCCGGAGGAAGGCCGACCAGCACCACCGTGCCCCGCCGGCGGACCATGCCAACGGCCTGGGTGAAGGCCTGCGGAGAGACGGCCGTGACGAGCACCGCGTGGGCGCCGCCGAGCTCGCTCGCCACCCGGTCCACGGGGTTCTCCTGCCGCGCGTTGATGGCGAGCTCGGCGCCCAGGCGCCGGGCCAGGGCCAGCTTGGATTCCGCCACATCCACCGCGGCCACGTGCAGTCCCATGGCCCGGGCGTACTGCACCGCCATGTGGCCCAGTCCGCCGATGCCGGAGATGACGACCCACTGGCCCGGACGCGCTTCCGTCTCCTTGAGTCCCTTGTAGACGGTGACTCCCGCGCAGAGCAGAGGCGCGCCCTCGGCGAAGCCCAAGCCCTTCGGCAGATGGCCCACGTACTGGGCATCGGCCAGGATGTATTCGGCATAGCCCCCGTTGACGGAGTAGCCGGTGTTCTTCTGCTCCGGGCACACCGTCTCCCAGCCGGTGACGCAGTACTCGCAGTGCCCGCATGCCGAGTAGAGCCAGGGCACGCCTACCCGGTCCCCCTCGCGCACCGCCCTTACGCCGGGCCCCACCGCGACCACCGTCCCGGCACCCTCGTGCCCTGGAATGAAGGGGAGGGAAGGCCTGGCCGGCCAGTCGCCTTCCGCCGCGTGCAGGTCCGTATGACAGACGCCGCACGCGGAGACCTTGATGAGCGCCTGCCCCAGTCCGGGCTTTGGCGTGGGAACCTCCTCGATGACCAGGGGCTGACCGAACTGGTGGACGACCGCGGCCTTCATCGTGTCGGGCATGGCGCACCTCTCTCCATGACTGGGGCCGGACCGCGCGGCGGGCAACGCACCCGAGGAAGGACGGGCGGGGGGCGAGCGGCCCGTTGGCCCCGTCGCTGACCGGCCTGCTCCGCGCGCCGGCCATCCAAGGACGAGGCTCGAGATTGCCTTGTAATCGTGTGCATCGAAATGCATATGTGCATTCAAATGCACGCGTCCAAGGAGGAGCCATGGGCCCCAACCTCGTTCTCGCCTCCACCGTCCTGCTGAGCGCCTTCGTCCTTCTCTCGGCCTTCGATGGGCTGTACCTGCACCTGTGGCGCTACCGGCTCCATGCGCGCTCGGAATCGCAACGGGAGCACTGGCTGCACACGGTCCGTGCGCTGCTTTTTCCGCCCATTCTCGCGACGCTGTTCCTCGCCCCACCGAGGGGGAGTGTGCTGTGGCTGGGCCTGGCGCTGGTCGCGGTGGACCTCGTGGTCGAGCTGTTCGACACCTTCTCCGAGCGGGATAGCAGGGCCGCGCTCGGGGGGCTGAGTTCCTTCGAGTACTCGCTCCATGTGGTGCTCACGACACTGCGGGTGGCTGCGCTGGCGCTCGCGCTCGCGGCCGTTCCGCCGGAGGCCTGGAGCTTGTGGGCGCCCACCGTCCCCGTGCGAGAGCACCCTGTCTGGGTCCGCTCGGTGGTGGAGGTCCTGCTGCCGGGGACCGTCCTCGCCGCGGGCGTTCATGTGTGGCTGGGGTGCCGGTGGGCGGTCACCCCGATGTGCCGCTGGGCTCGGGTGTGGGGGAGGGCGGGGTGATGGCGGCGCAACGTGCGACGGATGCGCGGGCCCGGAGTGTGGACGAGCTGATCACGCTCCTGGACTCCGCGTTCCTACGGGCGCTCACGGAGCCCGCCCGGCTGGAGCTCCTGAAGGTGCTGCTCCGCCATGGCCCCGCGGATGTCGGGGCCATTGCCGCCCGACTGCCGCAGGACCGCTCGGTCATCTCACGCCACCTCAAGGTGCTGCACGACGTCGGTGTCGTCCGTGCGCGCAGTGAGGGGCGACACCGCATCTACGAGGTGGACGGGCAGTCGTTCCTCTCCTCATTCGAGGGACTGCTCTCTCGTGTGCGGGAGCTGGCGCCGGTGTGTTGCCCACCGTGAGGGTTCCCGGGCTGGGACGGGGGACTGGAAAACGCCGGGCTCAGCTTCGAGGAATGCCGGCCGCCCTGGACCTGTGCTTCGCGACACCTCGCGTGGCCTCAGGAATCTTCCTTTGCTTGACATTGCTGGGACAGGTGGTTCGTGTCTACCACCCGGGAGGGATTGCCGGCTGCGGTTTCCCTGCCATCCCATGCGGAGCGTACGCCGCCGCGATTCCTCTCCATCCTGAGGAGGCACCGCGGTCGGACGTGACGTGGAGGAGGCCGCACGATGCAGGCGGAGGAACTGGAGCGGAAGGCCAGGGCCGCGGCTGTTGGGTGGTCTCGTTGGCGCCTGGGGCCCGCGAGCTTCCGCGACCTCATCACCCGTGTCGACGTCGAGACGCTGCGCTATGGGCGCCTCATCACGCGCTACGCGATTCGCTCGGGAACCTGGGTGGAGGAGCCCTTCACGGGGGGAGCGAACACGTTCGGTCATGCCAGGGAGTTCGAGTCACTGGACCTCTGGATCGGGACGCCCGAGGAACTTGCGGCGCGGACCTCTCACCTGACGAGCTGTGGCAGGTGCTCTGGCAGTGGGCAGGTGACGTGCCCCTCCTGTAACGGCACCCTGCGTGCGGCCTGTTCGGGCTGCGGCGGCAGCGGGCGGCGGATGAGCCGGGCGCGCAAGAGCTACCGGATGGTCAACTGCTCGGCGTGTCGCGGCAACGGACAGAAGAAGTGTGTCCGTTGCTCGAATGGACGCGTGGGCTGCTCGGCATGCCGGGGCTCGGGTCGCATGCGCCGGTGGTTGAAGGTGACGACCGCGCAGCACACCCAGGTGAGCGTCTGGCCCGATGACCCGCGTCTTCGCGCGCATCCGGGCCTGACGCAGGGCTCGCCGGTAGCCCTCCAGTGGCGAGGCGCGCGGACGCTGGAAACGCGAGAGCACGACGGGCCGATTCCGACCGCCCGGCTGGGGCCGGAGGCTGAAGCCTCCGGCTTCCTTTCCGTGCGTCCTTCCTTGGAGCCGAACCTGGACCCCCTCCGGGCCCGTGTTCTCTCCCAGAACCTGGAGGTGTTCGAGGCTCCATCCGCGACCGTCCATTACACATTCGCCGGCAGTCAGGGCTTCATCAAGCTGCTGGGCAGCGACTTCCGTCCAACTCCGGCCCGTGACACCCGTCCCTTCATCTACCGCTTCGCATGGCTGTTGGGCGTGTTCTTCACGAGCTTCTTCGGCGCCGTCTTCCTGGTGAACGCGTTCGCGGGTCGCCATGACTTCTACCGGCGTCATCCTTCGGCGGGGCTCGTCGCGTTGGCCTCGTTGGGCCTCGTGCCGGGACTGTGGCTGATGGCCGCGAGTTGGTTGCGGCGGCGCCGGGCGGATGGCTCGAAGTCGGCGAGACGGTGGCATGACAGGCTCGGTCTCGGCATCACGGGGCTCTGTGCCCTCACCGTCCTGGGCTGCTTCGTGTTCGTGAGTCCTTCGACCCAGGCATTGAGCCGGCTGACCGCCTCTGGCGCGCTCGACATGGCCGAGCTGCATGCGAGCGCACTGCAGTCTGAAGGAGACACGTCCCCCGAGTTCGTCGAAGCCCGGAATGCCTTCGTGCTGGCTCGCATCGCCGGCATGGAGAACCGCGACGCCGTGAAGCTCATCACTCACTACGCGAGCACGAAGGTGGGCACGGAGCCCCTGGAAGTGGAACGCCGACGCTTGCGTGAGGTCTGGATTGTCTCGGCGCTCTCCGGGGACCAGGACGCAGAGATCGAGCAGGAATTGATGGCCCTTGCGGACGAGGGAGCGCCGACGGCCCTTGTTGACGGGCTTCGCGCGCGGCTCGAAAACCAGCGGCTCGAACAGGGCAAGGCCCTGCTCGCGAAGGGGCAGGTGGAGGATGCGCTCAGCACCCTGCTGCGCATCCGGGCTCCCGCGCTTGCCGCGGAGCCGCCCGGTCCTCTGCTGTCGCATGCCTACCTTCGGCGGGCCCAGAACTGCCCGCCAGAAGGGCTCCGTTGCCGGGCCCACGCTCTCAAGCTCGCGGTGGAGGCCGATCCTGGCGAAGCCGCCCGGACGGCGCTTGCGACCTTCCGTTCGGCGGAAATCGCCCGGATCGGGAGGATGACCCGTCCCGCCGGGGGGCTTGGCCCCACGCTGCGAGCACTTCAATCCGCGGAAGTGGATGCGGGTGTGCTGCTCTCCGTGCTCGACGGAGACGCCCAGCTGACCGAGGTGCACGACGGCCTGCTCCAGCGACGCGAAGCCCTGCTTCGAGACCGCCGGCCGCTGGGGGAGCCCGTGGAGGTTGCACAGGCTTTGCTGGGGCACTCGGGACTGGAGGAGAAGCGCCCCGGAGTGCTCTCTATTCGCGAGGTACCTCCTGGCACGCTCGTTCATCTCTTCGTGAGCCAGGGCGTTACGCGTGGAGTCCATGTCACCGCCGTGAACCATGGGCGCGAAGCCCTGGCCACGGACGCACTTCAACAGGTGGCCCGGCGCCTCACGGGGCAGACGTTCGCGGCGAAGGACCTGGCACGTACCGGGACCGGGGTGGCCCATGTCCCGGCGCGTCTGGGGGCGCATTCCGCATTGCTGGGCTGGCAGGACGGAACGCTCGTCGAGGCCCTCATCGGGAAGGTGGAGCCATGAAACAGGGGAAGCGGGTGCTGGTCGCGGCGGGAGTCGTGATGGGCTTCGTCGCCGCCCGCGTCGCGTGGGCGCATCCGGGGCGGACCAACAGCTCGGGCTGCCACAACAACCGGCGCACGGGCGACTATCACTGCCATGGCGGAGGCAGCTACTCGGGAGGGTGGAGCGCGCCAGCAGCGGAGCCGACGCGGCTTCAGGTGGTCGCCATTCCGCGCGCTCGCGTCTGGATCAACGACCAATTCGTGGGGCTGTCCCCGACGCGCGCCATCAAGGTGGACAGCGGGAAGGTGAAGGTCAGGCTCGAGCACGTCGCGCTGGGCGCGCATGAGGTCACGGCAACCGTCACGGCTGGGGAGACGACAGCGCTCACGGTTCGTTGGTGAGTGCGCGATACAGTGAGGCAGCGGGCCGCCCGCCTCACCGCTGCGCGCGGCGCTCCAGCAGCTCCGTGGAGCGGTGGATGAGCTGCTTCATCGTCACCGTGCCCAGGAACCGTCCCTGCGCGTCCGTCACCACCACCGGGTCATAGAGGAACTCCGGTGAGCGCTTCATGGCCAGCCGCGCCAGCGTGGTGATGGCCATGCGCTCCTCGACCACCAGCGGGTTCTTGTCGGGCGTGTGCGCGCGCTGCCGCATCACCAGCGCCCGGGGCCGCTCCGCTCCGTCCAGCATGACGACGTGGTCGAGCTGGGGCGCCTCGTGGAACAGGCCGTCCAGCTCCCGCGACGCCATGCTCGCGTCCACGCACATGCGGCGGATGACCATGCTGCCCACCGTCTCGTCTTCCTCGCCGTCGGGGAAGTCCAGGGCGCGCATGGCCTGGTGGCGCCGCTCCTCGAAGTCACCCGCGGGGCGCACGGGCACCGACGCCGGACGCGCCACGAGGTAGCCCTGCACGTGCCGGATGCCCAGCCGCAACAGCACGGCCAGCTCGTCCCACGTCTCCACGCCCTCGGCGATGAGGACGGCGTCCACGCTGCGCGCGAAGTCCACCAGCGACTTCACCAGGTGCTGCTGGTAGCTGTACCGGTGGATGTCCCGCACCAGCGCCTGGTCCAGCTTGATGAACTGCGGCGCGCTGTACACCAGCGTCACCAGCCCGGAGTGCCCCGCGCCGAAGTCGTCCAGCGCAATCCCGAAGCCCTGCGCCGTGCACTGGCGCGTCAGCCGCTGAATCAGCTCCGTGTCCTCGAAGGCCGCCTTCTCGGTGATTTCCAGCACCAGGTTCCGCGGGTTCAGCCCGTAGCGCGCCAGCAACTCCACCGTGGAGCCGTCCCCGAAGCGCGGGTCGCTCAGCACGTCCGGGCTGACGTTGAAGAAGAAGGGCGCGCGCCGCTGCTCGTCCGGCAGCGTGGAGATGCAGCGCAGCGCCGACGTCCAGCACGCGCGCTCCAATTCCCACGTGAAGCCCTCCACACGCGCCTGCGTGAAGAGGACGTGCGGCTCGCGCCACACGCCGGGACCACGTGACAGCACCTCGTGGCCGATGACTTCGCCATGACGGAGGTCGACGATGGGCTGGAAGACGGACGTGACGCTGGGCTCATCGCCGTTCCACAACCAGGATGGAGCTCGAGCAGAGATGCGGGAGGGGGAGCCGCTCATGTGAGGAAAGTGTAGCTCATGCGGCCGACGGCTTCAGGCCACCCGCGTGAGTACCGCGCGACACCCCCATTACGGCCGGGCAACGGAGGCGCCACTCGCCCCCCCGGCTCAGGATTCCCGGACTTTGGGAATTTCCTCAGAGGGCGTTGTGGCCGTTCCCGCCGCGAGCGGGTCCACGGGAGGCGGAGCCACGGCCGGCGTCACCGACAGGGCGGCCTGGGTGGCGACCGCGTCCAGGGACTGTCCCTCCTCCCACTGCACGGAGGACAGGGCCCGGAACCGGCGGGCGAGCGCGGACAGCTCCGCGGCCTTGAGCTGGGCCTGCCCGCTGCGCAGCGACAGCAGGGCCACGCGCGCCCGCTCCAGCAGGGCCACCTCGGCGCGGAGCCTCGCGAGGATGCGCTCCCGCCGCTGCTTCAGCTCGCCCAGCCGCTCCACCTCCTCCGCCAGTGAGGCCGCGGCCAGCTCGAGCTGCCGCCTCGCCACCGCGTCCGTGCTGGCGCGAGCGCTGCGCTCCAAATCCTCCCGCTCCGCCTGCAGCTCCGCCTGCGCGCGCTCCTCCAGCTGCGCCTCCACGCCCGCCCACTCCGAGGCCAGCTCCACCGCGTCGCGCGTAATCCGTGCCAGGGTGCGGGCCAGCTCCTCGCGGGCCGGCTCGCGCGGCAGCAGGGCGAGCGACTGGCCGCACTGCCGGTAGAGCGCGAGGGCGCGCTCGGACAGGGTGCGGAAGTCGCCCGCCAGCCGGGGGAGCAGCTCCTCGGCGCGGGCCTCCACCGGGTCCGCGGACAGCGCCAGGTGCGCCGCCGCCGCGCTCAGCCCCATGAAGAGGCCGAGGATTCCCCCCACCAGGCCCACCCGCAGCAGGGCCGGCGTGGCCAGGTCCAGCAGCCGCGCGGAGAAGACCTGCGCCACCTCGAGCCCGGCCAGCGTGAGCCCCGCGCCCAGCGCGGCCCCCAGCCCGAAGTGGACGAGGGTGGGGCGGGCCTCCGCCACCTGTCCCTCCTCGCCCCGCTCGTTGAGCCGCGCGCGCACCAGCAGCGCCCCCGCCGCCGCCGCGCTGCACGCCACCGTCCATGCCGGCGCCATGCCCAGCGCGTACGGCAGCGCGGTGAGCAGCACGCCCAGGCCCCCCAGGAGGACGCGGTCCCACTTGTCTCCCCGCGCGCACGCCACCACCACGGCGGCGGGAACCAGCCACGACAGCGGCAGGGGCAGGCCCACGCGCAGGGTGACGAGGTGCACGAGCCCCGCACCGGCCCCCGCGGCGAGGGCGCGCGTGACGGTGCGCTCGAAGGCTTCACGGTGGTGGAACTGCAAAATGGTGGCGCTCATCGACTCCCCTCGGACACGGGCCGGGCCGGGAATTCCCCCTTTCACGCGCGGGCGAATAAAAAGGTCTTCCGGATGAGACCTCCTCCCATTCCCGAGACGATGCGAGCGCTGGTCCTCACCGCCTATGACGGGCGGCGGGAGTCCCTCCGGGTGGAGACGCTGCCCGTGCCGTTTCCCTCACCGGGCCAGGTGCTGGTGCGGGTGGCGGCCTCCCCCATCAACCCCTCGGACATGCTGTTCGTCCGGGGGCTGTACGGGGCGAAGCGGCCCCTGCCCGCGGTGCCGGGCCTGGAGGGCTGCGGCACCGTGGTGGCGGCGGGCGGTGTCACGGGACGGCTGCTGGTGGGCCGGCGCGTGGCCTGCGCGGCCCACGCCGAGGGGGACGGGATGTGGGCGGAGTACGCGGTGGTGGGGGTGTCGCGGTGCCTGCCCCTGCGCGCCCACATCTCCGACGAGCAGGGGGCGGGCCTCATCGTCAATCCCTTCACGGCGTGGGCGCTGATGGAGCGCGCGCGCGAGGGCGGGCACGTGGCGCTGGCCCAGACGGCGGCGGCGAGCTCGCTGGGGCGCATGCTGCTGGCGCTGGCGAAGCGCGCGAAGGTGCCCATGGTGAACGTGGTGGGGCGGCCGGAGCAGGTGGAGCTGTTGCGGAAGCTGGGCGCCGAGCACGTGCTGAGCAGCCACGAGTCGGAGTTCGAGGAGCGGCTGCGGCTGATGTGCCACCACTTGAAGGTGTCGCTCGCCTTCGACGCGGTGGGTGGACGGCTCACCGGGCAGCTCATGCATGCCCTGCCCGAGGGTGGCACCGTCATCGTCCACGGCCTGCTGTCCGAGCAGGAGTGCCGCATCCACCCGGGCGACTTCATCTTCGGCGACAAGAAGGTGGAGGGCTTCTCGGTGGAGCGCTGGGCGCGCCAGGGCTTCGGGAAGGAGAAGCTCAAGGCGGGCATGGTGGTGCCCTCGCTGGTGGGCCGCGTGCTGGAGACGCCGGTGCGAGCGCGCCTGCCGCTGGAGTCCGCGGGCGAGGCGGTGCGCATCGCCGCGTCGGACATGACGGCCGGCAAGGTGCTCTTCATGCCGGGGCAGGGCGCCCCGGCATAGGCCGGCGCCTCAGGCCTTGTCGCGGGAGATGGGGCCCACCTTCGCCTTGGTGACGCGGAGGTAGTCCGCGGGCGCCAGCACGAGCTGCGTGCCGCGCACGCCGGCGGACACCGCCACCACGTCGAACAGCTCCAGCGTCTCGTCGACGAAGACGGGGTAGTCCTTCTTGCCGCCAATGGCGGTGCAGCCACCGCGCACGTACCCGGTGAGCGGCTGCAACTCCTTGAGCGGCACGGTGTCCACCTTGCGGTCGCCGGTGAGCCGGGCCAGCGCCTTGAGGTCCAGCTCCGCGTTGCCGGGCACCACCGCCATCAGCACGCCCGTGCGGTCTCCCCGCGCCACCAGCGTCTTGAAGACCTGCTCCGCGGGCATGCCCACCTTGGCGGCCACCGTCTCCGCGGACAAATCCTCCGGGTCCACCTCGTAGTCGCGCAGCTCGTACTTCACACCGAGCGAGTCCAGCAGCCGGGCGGCGTTCGTCTTCACGGTGTCACCCCCCCAGGGCGGTGGCCGCGGCCTTCACCCGCGCGAGCGCGTCCTCGGGCGTGGTGCCCACCGCGGACAGGTGCCCCATCTTCCGGCCCTTGCGCGCGTCCCGCTTGCCGTACAGGTGCAGCCGGACGCCGGGCATGGCCAGCACCTCCTCGAAGCGCGGGCCGCCCTCCTTCAGCCACAAGTCCCCCAGCAGGTTGACGATGGCCGCCGGGCGCACCACCTCCACCGAGCCCAGGGGCAGGTTGCACACCGCGCGCACCGCCTGCTCGAACTGGGAGGTGAGGCAGGCGACTTCCGTGGAGTGGAAGCTGTTGTGCGGGCGCGGCGCCAGCTCGTTGACGAGCACGCTCCCGTCGCGCAGCAGGAACAGCTCCACCACCAGCAGGCCCTCCACCTGGAGCGCCTCGGTGATTCCGCGCGCCAGCTCCGTGGCCCGCGAGGAGACCTTCTCCGGCAGCGGGCCCGGCAGCAGGGACCACGCGAGGATGCGCTCCTCGTGGTGGTTGTAGGCCGGCGGGTACACCGCCACCTCGCCCTTCGGGCTGCGCGCCACCAGCACGGACAGCTCGGACTGCAAGTCCAGCGCGGCCTCCACCACCACGGAGCGCTCGCCCAGCTCCTTCCACGCGGTGGGGGCCTCGGCGGCGGACTTCACCTCCACCTGGCCGCGCCCGTCATAGCCACCCTCGCTGGACTTCACGAAGCAGCGGCCGCCCAGCGCCTGAATCGCCTCGGCCAGCTCGGCGGCGGAGTGGGCCTCGCGCCAGGGGCCCAGGGGGAAGCCACCCTTCGCGAGCCAGCCCTTCTGACGGCCGCGGTGCTGCACCACGCGCAGCACGTCCGCGCCCGGGCGCATGGGCGTGTGCCGCGCCACGGCCTCCAGCGTGGACAGGGCGACCTTCTCGATTTCGAGCGTCACCGTGTCGCTGCCACGCGCGAGCTGCTCGGCGGCGGCGGTGTCCGAGAAGGGGGCGGTGATGCACTGGTCCACCACCGAGAGGGCGGGGCAGGTGGGGTCCGGGTCCAGCGCCTTCACCTGGAAGCCCAGCGTGCGCGCCGCCAGCGCCATCATCCGCCCGAGCTGGCCGCCACCGAGGATGCCAATCGTCCCGCCGGGAAGCACCACGCGCGCCTTCATGAAATCTCCCGGTGCGCCAGCACCTCGTCGGTGCGCGCCTTGCGCCAGGCCGCGAGCCGCTCGCGCAGCTCGGGGTACTTCAGGCAGAGGATGGACGCGGCGTGCAGGGCGGCGTTGGCCGCGCCCGGCTTGCCGATGGCCTGGGTGCCGACGGGCACGCCCTTGGGCATCTGGACGATGGACAGGAGCGCGTCCAGCCCGCTCAGCAGGGTGGTGGGCATGGGCACGCCGATGACGGGCAGCAGCGTCTTGCTGGACACCATGCCGGGCAGGTGGGCGGCCCCTCCCGCGGCGGCGATGATGACGGACAGGCCCCGCGACTCCGCGGTGGACGCGTACTCCATCATCCAGTCCGGGGTGCGGTGGGCGGACACCACGCGGACCTCGTGTGGAATCGCCAGCTCCTTGAGGATGTCGACCCCGGGCTGCAGGTACTCCAGGTCGCTCCTACCGCCCATGATGACCCCGACCCAGGGGGTGACCGTGCTCGCCATATGGTGTCTCTCCGCGCCTCAGTGCGCTCTCCGGCCGAAGGCTGGAGGAACGCGGAGATAGGGCGGGGGCATTCCGCCGGTCAACCTGGAAAGCCAGCCCCCGGCGCCGCCCACACCGCCCGCATGCACGGCAGGGCGACTACCGGTTGCGCCAGGACGCCACGCGCCTTCATCCCGATGGTGCGCATTAATCAAGTTATGTCAGTTTTTCTGGATGCACAGACCCACACCCCGTTTCCGACGTTCCCGAGCCGTTCTGCCGTGTCTCCTGCTTCTCCTGGCGCTCGCCGGGTGCCGCCCGGAGGGGGCGGCGGAAGGGGAGGCTCCCCCGGAGGCGGTGGCGCGGGAGTCCGCGACGCTGACGGGCTCGGCCACCCAGAGCCTGCCGCCCATCACCCTGCGCAACGCGCTCGTGACGCAGCCGTTCGACCCGGAGCTGCTGACGCCGGACGGGCGGCTGGGCCTGTCCTTCCTGGGCGGCAACCGCGTCCGCTTCCTCGCCCTGGGGGACCCGGCCATCAACGTCACCTCGGGCGCGCCCCGCTTCGCCGCGCCCATGGCGCAGGGCGCCGTCATCGACGTGGACCTGCCTCCGCTGGCGGCACGGTCCGCCAACCTGGTGCGGGTGGACGGCGCGGCGCCGCTCTACACCTCCACCGCGCTCCAGATATGGACCAACTCGGGGCAGGGGGCGCTCTCGCTGGACCCGCGCTACTCGCCGGCGGGCAAGCCCTTCCCGGTGACGACGCCCGGTGAGTGCGCCGGCATCACCCCCGCGATGCGCGAGTCCGTCGTCGCGCCAGGCGGCCGGTACGAGTGCTACCGGCTCATCCACTTCCAGCCCTACTACGCGCCCACCACCGGGGCGCTCCTGTTGCACCAGGCGGAGGTCGCCGTGGTGGTGGATGCGCGCCGTCCCGACACCACCACGGGCGTGCCGGCCCGCGCGGCCAACCCCAACGTCGTCAGCGTCCAGTACCTCTCCGGCACCATGGCCCCCTGCCGCAGCCAGGGCCAGTCCTTCTACCTGTGGGCGCTGGAGGCCAGCGCCACGGCGGACGCCCGGCTGGTGGTGTCCGAGGGCGGCCGCTGGTCCTACAACGAGACGCCCTGGAATCCGAACACCTGGACCACGCAGCGCGAGTTCGGCGCGCTGTACGACAGCGTGCGCAACGACGTGGAGGGCACCCGGCGCATCTGCCGCCACATCGACCCGGCCACGGGCCAGCCGTCCTGCACCACCGCGACGGAGGAGGACTTCGCGCGCGTGTACCCGCTGGCCGCGCGGCCCATCTTCCTGGCGGACGGCACGCGCCGGACGGACGGCGGGCTGCCCACGCACCTGCAGTGCGGCTACACCTGGGTGACGCCCGAGGGCACCGACGTCTTCTGCCGCCCCAACCCCGCCATCAACGGCACCGTGCAGCCCTCCGTCGCCGTGGAGCTGACGCAGGGCTTCGAGAGCTCCACCGGCATGCACTTCTTCGCCTTCGGCCAGCACACCGGCTGGGTGCTCCGCCGGCTGGACGCCTCCATCAACAGCCGGCGCTTCAACCCCGAGGGCCTGAACAGCTTCCCGCCGGTGCAGCCGGACCCCATCCACCGTCCCTTCTCGCCGGTGTTCCTCAACACGGCCACGGGCTTCTGGGCGGAGAACCGCACCTCCCCGGAGCGCTCGCTGCCGCTGCAGCGCCAGTGGCCGCTCTTCCAGTTCATGACGCTGGACGACGGCATCCGCAACGCGGCTGGGGCGCAGTACGGCGGCCTGGGGCTGCTGCCCGAGTACGGCACGGCCATGTGGACGAACATGCATTACTGGGAGGCGTCGTTCGCGTGCGGGGTGAGCCCTACCTGCCTGCTGCACCTGCCCATGAACGAGCTGTTCTATGACACTACCGCCGCGCGGGGCGTGCTGCGGGCGCTGCCGCTCACCCAGGACACCTCCAGCAACAGCGACTTCCTGGACGCGGCGGGCAACCCGCTGGCGCGCATCAGCCCGTACGTGGGGCAGCTCCAGGGCGCCGCGCGCTTCGTCGGCGAGGTCTACGGGACGGCCTCGGACGAGCGCTACCTGTCCGGCTACCGCGGCACCGCCGTCAGCCTGGGCGCGAGCGGCCTCGTCACCGTGTCGGGCAACACCGCGGACGCGCCCGCGTGCCGCCGCAACAAGGGGTGCCTGGCGGCGGAGACGTACGGTGGTGGCTTCACCGCCGAGGTGGCCTTCCTGCTGCTCTTCAACCCCGCGGGTGTGTCGCTCCCCATCGCCCAGCACCACGGGCTGTGGGCCTTCCGCGTGCAGGGCGGCGCGCTGGTGGCGGACCTGACGTACGTGGGGGCCGACCAGGTGCGGCGGGTGCTGACGCTGTCGGCGCCGGGCACGCTCCCGTACTCGCAGCTCGGCGCCACGCCGGCCGCGCAGGCCCCGAACTGGCGCCACGTGGCGCTGCGCGTGGCCCCGGACGAGGGGCAGGCCTTCCTGCTGGTGAACGGGGTGGTCGCCGCGCGGGCGGACCTGGTGGCCGGCTCCACCTTCATGGGGCCGGCGTCCGGCTCGGGAGAGCTGGTGCGCGCGGGCCCCGGCGGCGCGTGCACGGCCTGCCCCGCCAACGACGCGCTCTTCATCGACGAGCTGGCCTTCCACCGCGTGGCGCTGCCGCTGGAGGAGGTCGCCGCCTCGGCGTCCGCCTTCTCCGGCCGCCAGGACTTCCTGACGCCCTCCGAGGCCCGCACCCTGTTCGCGCGCTACTTCAGCGCCACCAACCCGCGCCAGCTCGGCCTGCAGCCGGACGGCTTCCCGCGCTTCGTGCGCCCCGAGGATTTGCGCGTGCCGGCGTCCTTCCGCGCCTTCCTGCAGCCCGGGCAGGAGGCCGCCTTCCGGCAGCTCGTGGCGGTGGGTGAGCAGCTCTTCCGCTCGCCGGTGCTGTCCACCAACGCGGCGGGCGTCAGCCAGACGCAGGCGGGCACCGGCGAGCCGCTGTCCTGCGCCACCTGCCACCGCCAGGAGCGCGCCTTCACCGACGGGCGCGCGACGGCCATGGGCACGCAGTCCGTCCCGCTCAACACCCCCACCATCGTCAACCGCGCCTTCGGCACCAACCAGTTCTTCGCCCGCCGCTCGCAGGACCTCATCGACCTGGCGCTGGAGCCGGTGGTGGACCCGCGCGAGCTGAACGGCAACGTGCCGAGGATTCTCGAGCGCATCAACACCGGCGCGGACCAGGCGGCGCTGCGGCAGGGCTTCACGTCCGTCTTCGGCGCCGTGCCCGTCACCAGCAACCACCTGGAGCTGGCGCTCACCGCGTTCCAGCTCGTGCAGCTCAGCGTGGACTCGCTCTCGGAGGCGGTCATCGCCTCCGGCCAGCCCGTGGTGGACGGCCAGGGCAACCTGCTTCGGCCGGAGCTCTTGCGGCTGGGCCGGGAGCTCTTCGAGGGCAAGGCGCGGTGCAGCGCGTGCCACACGGGCCCCAACCTCACGGACGAGCTGGCCCATGACACGGGCGTCTCCGCCACCGCCGGCGCCATCAAGACGCCCACGCTGTGGGACGTGGCGGACACCGCGCCGTACTTCCACGACGGCAGCCGCGCCACGCTGCGGGACGTGCTGGACTTCTACAACCGCGGGGGCAACGTGCCCGGCCGGGTGCGCGACGGCCTGCGCGTCATCGACCCGGAGCTGCGCCCGCTGGCCCTGGCCGAGCGCGAGCTGATGGCACTGGAGCTGTACGTCCGCTCGCTGCGCAACGCCGCGCCCGTCATGTCGCAGGGCTTCCAGGGGCTGGCCTTCAGCGACCACGGCCCCATCCCCGGGATGAGCTGCGTGTCCGTCAACGAGTCCGCGGACCCGGCGGGCTGGTCCGACAACTACCTGTGCTCGCCGCGGCCCGAGGGCCTCGCCTGGAGCAGCGCCGGCCCCATCGCCGGCATGCGCTGCACCCAGGTCTCCGAGGCGGCCGAGCCTCCCGAGACGACGTGGAACGACAACTACGTCTGCGTGCCGACCAGCTCGACGCTGAACTTCACCTGGTCCATGGCCGGCCCCGTGGCTGGCAAGGCCTGCGTGCGCTTCCACGAGCCGGCGGACCCGCAGCCGTGGATGGACAACTACCTCTGCTACGACGAGCCGCTGCGCCTGCGCTTCAGCGCGGAGGGCGCCATCTCCGGCATGGTGTGCACGCTGACGAACGAGCTGTACGACACCGCGGGTGGCTGGAGCGACAACTACCTCTGCGCGAACAAGGACGTGGGCCTGCGCTGGAGCATGGGCGGTCCCATCTCCGGCATGCGCTGCACGCAGGTCAACGAGGGGCTGGAGCCCCCGGAGACGACGTGGAACGACAACTACGTGTGCGTGCCGCCCGAGTCGGACGTGCTGCTGTCCTACTCCATGGCGGGCCCCGTGGCCGGGCTGTCCTGCGTGGTGCTGAACGAGCCGAGAGACCCGCACTCCTGGGGTGACAACAACCTCTGCTTCCGCGAGGAGCCGCTGGCGCTGACGTTCTCCGCGGCGGGCGCGCCCGCGGGGCAGTCCTGCATCTCCGTCAACGAGGGCGCGGACCCGGGAGGCACCTGGAGCGACAACTACTTCTGCGCCAACCGTGACATCGGCATGCGGTGGGGCAGCGCGGGCCCCATCGCCGGCATGCGCTGCACCCAGGTGAACGAGCCGGCCGAGCCCGTGTCGACGACGTGGAACGACAACTACCTGTGCGTGCCGCCCGCGTCGTCCGTCACCTTCACCTGGTCCTACTCCGGCCCGCTCGCCGGGAGGACGTGCGCTCGCTGGTACGAGGCCGCGGACCCCCACTCGTGGGGCGACAACTACCTCTGCTACGCGTACTAGCGGCACCTCCCTCCGGACGTGAAAAGCCCCGCCTCCACGCGCTTCGTGGGGGCGGGGCGGGAGCGCCCGGCGGGGCGGGGCTTCAGTAGGTGGAGCCCAGCTTTCCGAAGCTCTTCAGGGCCCGCACCTTGCTCTTCTTGACGGCGGCCCGCGACTCCTCCTCGCTGTCGGCGCCGTCGTACTCGTCCATCGTGGCCTGCTGCTCGGCCATGTCGGGGGCCACCGCGGCGGCGCCCGCCACGGCGCTGGCCTCGTGGAAGAGGGCCTGATTCTGCTGGAGGTAGCCCTTCGCCTCGTCCTTGCGGCCACCGCGCAGGGCCTCGGCGGCCTTCTGCATGTTGACGGCGCTGCGGGCCCGCGCCGCGTACACCGTGGCCTCCTTGTCCTGCCGCGCCAGCACCTCCTCGCGCCGGTCCGTCACCACCGCGGACAGCGAGGCCCCGTTCTCCACGCCCACGCTGCGGATGAGGTCCGTGTACGCGAGCTTCAGGTCCGTGACCCGCACCGTGCGGCCCACGACGTCATCCGTGACGTTCAGCCGCACCACCACGCGCTCGAGCTGCCCCGCGGAGAAGTCCGGCAGCGTCACGCTCACCACGTTGCCGGACTGGCTGGCGCGGTAGCCCAGCACCTCGCCCAGCGACGTGCCCGGGGGCAGGGTGAAGGTCAACGTCACGTCGCGCGCCACGGAGGTGGTGGCCTGCTGCAGGTCCTTCTGGAAGAGGGTGGCCAGCTGCCCCGCGTCCTCCAGGAAGCCGTACGCGCCCGCGCCGTACTCGGCGAACGCCTGCATCAGGTCCTCGTTGAAGTCCGTGCCCACGCCGATGGCGCTCAGGGTGATGCCGGCGGCGCGCAGCTCGCGCGCCTGCTGCGTCAGGCCCGCGTCGTCGGTGACGCCCTCGGTGGGCTGGCCGTCGCTCATCAGGATGAGGCGGTTGACGGAGTACGCGCCCTGCGCCGAGGTGAGCTGGAAGCGGCCGGCGGACAGGCCCGCGCCGATGTTGGTGCCGCCCTCGTCCCAGATGCCGTCGATGTACTGGAGCATCCGCTCCCGGTTGCCGGGCGTGGCCTGCAGGGACGGCAGGCTCTTCACGTCCGAGCCGTAGTGGACGATGGCCAGCCGGTCCTCGTCACGCAGCAGGGACACCAGGTGCCGCGCCGCCTGCTTCGCCTGGGCCAGCTTGTAGCCGCTCATGGAGCCCGAGCGGTCGATGACCAGCGCCAGGTTGACGGGGCTGCGCTTCGCCCCCGGCACCTCGGCGCCCGTCAGGTCCACCGTGGCGAAGAGCTCGGAGGTGCCCGTGGGGATGTACGGGTGGGACAGGCGGCTCGTCATGGTGAGCGAGCCGTGCGTCGCCGTCACGGACGGGGGAGAGGGCGGGGTGGGCACCGGCGGAGCCACCAGCACGGGGGACGGCGGCTTCGGCGGCTGGCTCAACTGGGGCAGCCCCAGCACCAGGGCGGTGAGGGCGAGGCCGCCGGCCAGGCTGAGGAAGAGGACCGTTCGGTTCATGGCAGGGCTCCTTGCGCGAGCGACGCGGGCCCTGCCTTTACGAACGAGGTGCGGGAAAAGGTCTACCTTCCGCGCCGGAAAGTGTCAGGTGCCCGTCTCGGCCACGGGTGCGCCCGCGCAGAAGAAGGGCGAGTTGTTCTCGCCGAACGTCGCCCGGTACTGGGCCTCGTTCTCCGCGCGCAGGGCCTCCAGGGTGGCCTGGTCCAGCAGCAGGGGGCGGCACGCCATGCGCTCCGGCAGCCCCGGCAGCACGTCGCTGGTGTCCTTCACCTCGCAGGCGCTGGAGCCCTCCACGCAGGGCTTGCTGCAGTAGCCCATGGCGGGGGCGTTCCCGTTCACCGTGCCGTCCTCGTTCAGCGCGCGGGGGTAGTCCTGATCCCTCACGCAGATGAGGTCCTCGCACCCCAGGGAGCCGAAGGAGATGAAGTCCTGCCGCGCGGCGATCTCCTTCTCGAGAATGGGCATGGTGTCCTGGCCGGTCTGCGCCTTCTCCTCGGCGGTCGCCTTGCGGACCAGGGCGCACGGCTTGCCAATCTCGCTGGTCACCTCGCAGCCGCCCAGCAGCAGCGCGGCGGACATCAGCAGGGTGGTTCGCACGGACATCTTCATGAGACCTCGGACCTCGACAGAAGGGGGATGGGGGGCGCGGAACCTCGGGGCCCGCGAAGCATCCAGAAGGGTATCACAGCACCCCTGAAGGCCAACGCCCCCGTACCACGGTCTGAGATGGTGGAATTGTGAAGGAATACCGGAGGGATACAGGGCAACCAGGCGTGCGCGGGGCGGTTGATGGTTGGGAATGCGGCCGATAGGATGCGCAAGCCGAGAGTCCAGCTGTACCCCCGGTGGCAGTTACGCCCCCCTCCCTCACGGAGCCCCCGGATTTGAACCGCCCCACGTTGCTGCTCGCCCTGTGTCTGGTGCCTTCGCTGGCACCCGCCCAGAGCCAGGAAGGCATGGGACTCGACCTGACGGAAGAGTCCCAGCCTGCCTCGACCCCCGAGGAATCTCCCACTCCACCTCCCGCCGAGGAGGCCACGCCCGCCACGGCCACTGCCACGGAAGAGCCGGCGCCGGAACTGGCTGCTCCGCCACCACTGACGGACATCACCCAGGAGGACCGGGTGAAGAGCGTCCAGCGAAAGGTGTATCTGAAGAAGGGCCGCTTCGAGCTGACGCCGCTCATCAGCATCTCGGTGAATGATCCGTTCTACTCCAAGGTCGGCGCGTCGCTGCGCGGCGCGTACTACCTGGCGGACACGCTGGCCATCGCCGCGCGCGGTTCGCTGATGCAGGTGGTGCCGTCCGACGACGTGCGCCTGGCGAAGACGACCTTCCAGAGCAAGATCTACAACTCGGTGCCCGAGTGGTCCGCCATGGGCGACGTGGAGTGGAGCCCGCTGTACGGCAAGGTGGCGTTCCTCAACTCCATCCTCCACTTCGACGGCTACCTGCTGGCGGGCGCGGGCGTGGTGAAGACGGAGACGTCCTCGCTGCCCGACCGCGGCCTCAACCCCGCCGCCGACCTGGGCCTGGGCATGCGCTTCGTGGCGAAGGACTTCGTCGCCGTGAACGTGGCCCTCATCAATACCTCCTACGTGGACCAGCCCCTGGGCAGCAGCAAGGGCGCCGTCCAGAACGTCATGACGCTCAACGCCGGCATCTCTCTGTTCCTGCCGTTCAGCTCGACGGGGAGGGACGCGGAATGAAGCTCGCTCTTCGTCTGCTCCTGGCCCTGTGCCTCGTCGCGCCCGTGCTGGGCCACGCCCAGTCGACCTCTGAAGAGACGGAGGCCGGTGACGTGTCCGAGGTGGACAAGGACCGGCTCGGGCCGCTGCGCGAGCGCGTGCGGCCGGTCTCCGGGCACCTCTTCCTCAAGAAGGGGCGCTTCGAGTTCAGCCCGTCCGTCACGGCGTCGCTGCGCGATGCCTTCTTCAGCAAGTACATCTTCGGCGGCACGCTGACGTACCACCCGCTGGAGACGGTCGGTGTCAGCCTTCGCCTGGGCTACGCCATCAACACGGTGGCCGGCGCGGCGCAGATCTGCACCTTCGACGGCACGGGCGCGGACGCCACGCGTGGCTGCGGCTCGCCCACCATGAACCAGCTCGACGGGCAGGCCCCCGGCCAGCTCAAGCTGCTGGGTGGCGCGGACGTCCAGTGGGCCCCCATCTACGGCAAGCTGTCGCTGCTGGCGGAGAAGTTCGTCAGCTTCGACATGTACGGCATCGCGGGCGCCTCCGTGGTGCAGTACCGGGGCCCGGACCTGGACGACGCGCTCGCCGCGAAGAACTACCTCACCGGCGGCGCCAACCTGGGCGTGGGCGCTCGCTTCTTCTTCAACCGCTGGGTGACGCTGCGCGCCGAGGTGCGTGACCTCATCTACGTGGAGAAGAGCCGCGACGCCGACAACTACCTGCGAAACCAGCTCCTGTTCGAGCTGGGCGTGTCCTTCTTCTTCCTCAACGGCTCCGAGTCATGATCCGCTCCTTCCGGCTCATCCGTGTCGCCGTCCTCGGGCTCGCGCTCGCGTGGACGGCCCCCAGCTTCGCCCAGAGCTTCGAGGGACTGGACCTTGGTGCCCAGTCCAAGAAGAAGAAGCGAGGCTCCACCAGCAAGAAGAAGAAGACCTCCACCCGCAAGTCGCGGGGCGGCAAGGCCACGCCGGCCACGCCGGAGGACACTTCCGAGGACGCCTCCGCCTCCAGCGAGAGCCCGGCCGGGGCGCTGACGCCCGCGGAGACCGCGCCCGCGGTGCCCGCGCAGCCCGCGGCCACCCCCGCCTCCACGCCCGCGCCCGCGCCGACTCCCGCCTCGCCTCCGGCCTCCGCCGGCGGCCTGGGGTTGGATTTGACGTCGGACGCGCCCAAGCCGGCCGCGCCCACCATGTCCTTCGACGCGGTGGACGTCTCCGGCAAGACGGCGGACCGCCAGCGGCTGGACGTGGCCGTCAGCCTCTTCAAGAACGACGAGTACGAGAAGGCCGCCATGGCGGCGCACGAGCTGCTGGGTGACGCGAAGCTGGCGGGCCTGCACACCGAGGCGCGCTACGTGCTCGCCAAGTCGCTCTACCGCATGGGCATGTACCACTCGTCCCTGGGTGAGTTCTCCAAGCTGCTCGCCCTGGGCCCGTCCACCAAGTTCTTCAAGACGAGCCTGGAGTGGCTCTTCTTCATCAGCCGCAAGACGAAGAACGAGACGGTCATCCTCGACGAGATTGCCCGGCACGCGAACCAGGAGTTCCCGGAGAAGTACCGCAACGAGTTCCGCTACCTCCTGGCGCGCTACCACTTCGTGCGTGGCCGCGCGCTGGACCAGGTGGGCCAGCCGGCGGATGCGGACAAGAGCTTCGAGGAAGTGAAGCGCCTGGTGCTGATGATTCCCCGCACGGACCCGTTCTTCCCGCGCGCGAAGTACCTGGAGGGCATTGCCTCGTTCCGCAACGGCAGTCGGCAGAAGGACGCGGCCTCCAAGCGCGGCAACGGCGAGATGCTGGCCTCCGTGGAGGCGATGAAGGAGGTCATCCGCCTCACCCGGCCCATGCCCGGCAAGTCCGCCGAGCAGGCGAAGCTGGACAAGTCGCTGCGCGAGCTGGCCTTCATGCAGCTGGCCCGCACGCACTACGGCATGCAGCAGAACCGCTACGCCCTCTTCTACCTGGCCAAGGTGGAGCGGGGGAACACGCAGTGGCTGGAGTCCCTCTTCGAGTCGAGCTGGGCCAACTACCGCGTGGGCCAGTACGAGCAGGCGCTGGGCAACCTGATTACCCTGTCCTCGCCCTTCTTCCGCGAGGAGTACTTCCCCGAGGCGCTCATCCTGAAGGCGGTCATCTATTACGAGAACTGCCGCTACCGGGAGTCCAACCTCATCCTCCAGGACTTCGAGCGCACGTACCTGCCGGTGCATGACCAGCTCGAGTCGCTGGTGAAGAAGAACATGGACGCCGGGGAGTACTACTCGGTGCTCGCCGAGGTGCAGAAGAAGAACAAGGAGGGCCTGGAGAAGAACGAGACGGACATCATCCTCGAGCGCATCCTCCGGCTGGCGCTGACGGACCAGGACCTGCGCAAGACGAACGACTCCATCCTCGAGCTGGAGGCGGAGATGGACGCCTTCGCCAACAAGGCGGACACGTTCAAGTACTCGGAGCTGAGCAAGTCGCTGCTGGAGGACCTCAAGGTCCAGCGCACCGCCCTCATCTCCAAGGCCGGTATCATGGCCAAGGGCAAGCTGGAGACGGAGCTCGTCGCGCTCAAGCAGCTGCTGGCCAACGGCCTGCGCATCAAGTTCGAGACGACGACGAAGGAGAAGGAGTTCCTCGAGGAGCAGCTCAAGGCGGGTGGCCGCACGGCCATCGTCAAGAAGTACAAGTACTCGGTGGCCGTCCCGGACGACCAGCTCTATTGGCCGTACGAGGGCGAGTACTGGCGTGACGAGCTGGGCACGTACCAGTACACGCTGACCAAGGGCTGCATCGAGCGCGACACGGCGAACCGGAACGTCCAGTCCGCCGAGGCGATGTAGCGCCGGGTACTTCTTCACTCTCCACCTGCCGCCGGGGGCGCTATCTTCCGCGCTCCCGGCGGTTTTTCTTTTTCGAGGAAGGGGTTCCTGGTGGTGAGGCGGGCGGCGTCACTGCGCGTCGTCTTCGGAATCGTCGCGCTGGACCTCATCGGGTTCGGCATCCTGATTCCGCAGCTCGGTGTGTATGGAGTGAAGTTCGGCGCCTCGCCGTTCACGGTGGGGCTGCTCATCTCCGTCTATTCGCTCATGCAGCTGCTGGCCGCGCCGCTCCTGGGCCGGCTCAGCGACAGGTACGGCCGGCGGCCGGTGCTGCTGATGAGCCAGGTGGGCTCGCTGGCGGGGTACCTGCTGTTCGCCTTCGCGGACTCGCTGCCGCTGCTCTTCCTGGCGCGCATCATCGACGGGGTGTCCGGGGGCAACATCTCCACGGCGCAGGCGGTGGTGGCGGACATCACCCCTCCGAAGGACAGGGCGCGGGGCATGGGCGTCATCGGCGCGGCCTTCGGCCTGGGCTTCGTGCTGGGCCCGGCGCTGGGGGGCTTCCTGGGGGCCTGGGGCGGCAACCTCGCCATCGGACTGTTCGCTGCCGGACTGGTGGCGCTCAACCTCACGGGCACCTTCTTCTTCCTCCCGGAGACGCGGCCTCCGGACGCGGCCGGGGGCCACGCGCGCACGCTGAAGGGCGCGTCCGTGGCGCTGCACCTGCCGGTGGTGGGGCGCTGCCTGGTGCTGGTGCTGGTGTTCACCACGGCCTTCGCGCAGATGGAGGGCACCTTCTCCGTGTACCTCCTGACGCGCTTCCTCTCGTCGGGGCCGGTGCCGCTGCAAGGGGGGCTGTTCCTCCAGGCGGCGCTGCCGGATGCGGCCGTGCTGCGTGAGGCCAGCCTCCGGGCCGGTTGGCTCTTCGCCCTGGTGGGCGTGCTGTCCGCGGCCGTACAGGGCGGGCTGGTGCGCCGGTTGACGGGAGGAGAGGAGGGCAGGCCGGGGCGCGAAGCCCTGCTGGCCACGGTGGGCTTCGGGCTGACGGCGGCCGGACTGGCCCTGCTCCCGGTGGCACCGACGTACGCGTGGTTGTTTCCCGTGATGGGGCTCCTGGCGGTGGGGTCGGCGCTGGTGAACCCATGTCTGTCCGCCCTGGTATCTCTCCATGCTCCGCCGGAGCGGCTGGGGGCGGTGCTGGGGGCATTCCAGGCCTTCGGCTCGCTGGGGCGGATTGTCGGGCCGGCGCTGGGCGGGTGGCTCTTCACCCGTATGGGGCCGGGGGCGCCGTATGGGACGGCGGCCGTCATGGTGGGCATGGCGGGGCTGCTGGCGTTGTCCCTGGTGGCCCAGGCGAGAATGGCAGGCGCGGGGGCCGGGCAAAGGTCCTAAGATGGAGGCCATGGTGGGGACGCAGCCGCAGCCGGTGACGATTGCATTCGATGTCATGGGGACGGACCACGGCCCCGCGGAGGTGGTGCGCGGAGCGGCGATGCTGTCGCTGGAGGCTCCGCACATCCACACGCTGCTCGTCGGCGACCGGGCGCTCATCGACGAGGCGCTGGCGGAGACGAAGCACAACGGCGAGCGCATCTCCGTGCAGCACGCCGCGGACTTCGTCGGCATGGACGAGAAGCCGGGCGAGGCGCTGGCGCGCAAGCCGAACGCCTCGGTGGCGGTGGCGGCGCGGCTGGTGGCGGAGGGCGAGGCCCAGGCGCTGGTGTCCGCGGGCAACACGGGCGCGGGCGTGCTGGCGTGCGCGCGGCACTTCCAGCTCATCCCCGGCGTGCGGCGCGCGGCGCTGGCCACGGTGTACCCGACGCGCTCGGTGCGTGGCGCGAAGGAGGACCCGTTCTCCCTCATCCTCGACGTGGGCGCCACGGTGGAGGCCACGGCGGATGACCTGGTGACGTTCGCCGTCATGGGCTCGGCCTACGCGCGCATCATCTCCCGCAACGAGCGGCCGAAGGTGGCGCTCCTGTCCAACGGCGTGGAGCCGCAGAAGGGCCCGCCTCGGGTGGTGGAGGCGCACGCGCGGCTGTCGGAGCTGCCGGACATCAACTTCATCGGCAACGTGGAGGGCATCGACATCCCGAAGGGCACCGCGGACGTCATCGTCACGGACGGCTTCGTGGGCAACGTCTGCTTGAAGATGCTGGAGGGCGTCCACGACACGGTGGTGGAGCTGGCCCAGTACGCCTACAAGGAGAGCCTGCGCTGGCGCGCGGGCCTGGCCATGCTGTCCAGCGGCATCCAGCGCATCAAGGACATCACCGACTGGAACCAGTACGGTGGGGCGCCGATTCTGGGCTTCGACAAAATCTTCATCAAGGCGCACGGGCGCTCGAAGTCGCGGGCCATCGCCAACGCGGGGAAGGTGGCGGCGAAGGTGGTGGCGAACAACCTCGGTACCGCCATCCGGGAAGGCCTGAAGAAGTGAGCCTGCCGGACCGCATCGACCCACGTCCGCCCCGGCGCATCTACCGGTGGGACCTGGACAAGACGTACCTCCAGACGGACTTCGACTCGCTGCGTGATTTGCTGCGCACGGCGTTCCAGAAGGCGCACGAGAAGGTGGCGGTGCCCGGGGCGAGCGCGCTCATCCGCGAGCTGTCGGAGCAGGGCGACTCGCGGCTGTGCATCGTCTCCGGCAGCCCGAAGCAGATGCGGGCGGTGCTGGAGGAGAAGCTCAAGCTGGACGGCGTGAAGTGGGACGAGTTCGTCCTCAAGGACAACGTGGGCAACCTCCTGCGCGGCCGCTTCCGGGCCCTGCGCGGGCAGGTGGGCTACAAGCTGCCGGCGATTCTGGAGAGCCGGGTGCACGCGCCGGTGGAGGCCGAGGAGGTGCTCTTCGGCGACGACGCGGAGGCGGACGCGTTCATCTACTCGCTGTACGCGGACCTGATTGCGGGCCGCGTGGACGAGCGGGTGCTGTCGCAGGTGCTGGAGGCGGGCGGGGTGTACCCGGACGACGCGGAGCGGGTGCGCGCGGCGTGGAAGAAGATTCCGGTGTCGGACCCGGTGCGGCGCATCTTCATCCACCTGGACCGGCTGACGCCGCCCGCGCAGTTCTCCGCGTACGGGCCGCGCGTGGTGCCCATCTTCAACTACTTCCAGGCGGCGCTGGTGCTGCTGGCGGACGGCCACCTGACGGCGCCGCAGGTGCTCAAGATTGCCGTGGAGATGGTGCAGACGGCGGGGCACAACATCATCACCCTGTCCAACTCGTTCCAGGACCTGCTGCGGCGCGGGCTGCCGCTGCAGCAGGCGGCGATTGCGCTGTCCCAGGCGCTGGAGGGGCCCAACAAGCTGCTGGCGGCGATGCGGCCCATGCCGGACATCCTCTCCGCGTTCAGCAAGCGCCTGGCCGCGCTGGGCACGCCGCCGCCGCCCCCGCCGGTGCAGGCGGTGGACTACGTGAAGCTCATCCACCACGCGCTGCCCCGCAACCACAAGGGGCGGACGAAGCCGGCGGAGTAGGGCGGGGCGAGGGCCCCGAGGCCTTCCGGGCCGGCGCGGTGGGCCGGGACGGAGGTGCCGGTGACTTTGGCACCTCCGCCCGTGAGGCCCGGGACGGTCAGCCCCGGACCCGCAGCGACTCCACCCACTTGTTCGGCCGGCCGGCGAAGTGGTCCTCCAGCCGGTCCACGACGTGGCCGGGCTCCCACACGGCCGCCCGCTCCAGATGCAGGCACTCTTCGCGGCTCGCGGGGCGCTCGTCCCCGCCGTCGTGGGTGATGCTCAGTGCCCCCGACAGCGGGTCCTGCTTGAAGAACGCAGGGGGACGCAGGAGCTCCTCGGGCACGGTGACCCGTCCGAGCACCGGCCAGAGGCCGCTGGTGACCGCGTGGTTCATCACCCAGAGGCTGAAGGCGATGGGCTTGCCAGCAATCTCCTCGACGGGAGGCGCTGGCTCTCGAGCCCGGAAGTCAAAGAACGCCATCAGCGGCTCTGGCAGGACCCACGCGAACGCGAGCCTGCCCTCGGAGAGGGGGATGGCCACGATGTCGCCCACCCTGCGTCTTACCCTGCGTGCTGCGCTCATGGTCCGAACTCTTTTTTCGCGGCGTCGATGTAGGTCTGCCGGTTCGGGTTGTTGGGGGAGATGCCGTTGATGGCATTCCCGGAGGTGCCACCCGTCGACCGGGCACCGCCATTGGCGTCAATCCCCTGCTGCTCGCGTCCCCGGATGGCGGCCGGGTTGCTCGAGGATTTGTCCAGGACGGCTGGGCCATAACCCTGCCCGTTCATGTGGTGATTCGCATCCCGCCTGGCCACGTTCTGGGCGGGGGTGCCCGTCCCGCTGGTGCGGCCCGTATATACATCGCCCGTCGTCGGATGGGTCTTCGTGTACGTCTGGTAGGTCCTCGAGCCTCCCCGGATGCCCATCGTCGGGGGGGCCCGGACGCCGCCCCTGCCGCCGCGGCCCCCGCTCTCCAGGGCGGCTCCCACGCCGTACCCGAACAGGTAGGACATGCGGTTTTCACTGGGCGGGTTGAACTCGCCCAGGGCGTGTTCGCCGATGCCGGTGAAGAACGCGTCCAGGGACGCGCGCCAGCCGGACACCCCCTTGGCCTCGGTGCCGAACGGGTCGACGAGGTTGAGGGGGTCATTGCGGACGTAGGCGTAGAGGTTGACGTCGTCCTGGGTGCCGATGGGGTCGGTCTGCACGAAGCGGCCCAGCCAGGGGGCGTAGGCGCGGGCGCGCAGGTCCACGAGGCCCGTCTCCGCGTCCTCGCGGCGCCCCTGCCAGCGCAGGGCCACGCAGCCGGCCGTCGTCGGCTGGCAGGAGGCCACCGACGCCTCGCCGAACGGGCCGTAGGTGTACTTCGCCGTCACGGTGCCGGCGGCATCCGTGACGCCGATGATGCTGCCGAGGCGGTCCGCCAGCAGGTACTTCTTCGCGGTGCCCTCGATGATGGCGAGCGGCTCATCCAGTCCCGGGCCGGGGATGTAGCGGCGGATGAGGGCGTTGGCGCCGTTGTAGTCGGCAAGCTCCGCCAGCCCCGCCAGCAGCACCTGGCTGACGGTACCGGCGACCGTCTTCTTCACCCGGCGGCCCACCGGGTCGTAGCCGTACGTGGCGGAGGTGGTGCCCTGGGTGGCGCTGGCGAGACGGTTGAGGGCGTCGTAGCCCAGCGTCCGGCCGTTGCTGGAGGTGAGGTTGCCGTTGGCGTCGTAGGCCTGCGCCTGGCCCGTCCACGTCGTGTACTGGTTCAGGCCGTTGGAGACGTAGGCCGCCGTCTGCGCCGCGGGCGGGACATAGACATACGCGGCATTCGTCGACCACAGGCCCGTGAGCTGGTGGGCCTTGTTGTAGCCATGGGTGAGCGTCACGTCGTCGGCGGTGCCCGCGGTGTCGTGCGTGAGCTGGTACACGGGGCCCGCCGGCCAGTACGAGTACGACGTCGTCACGCCGCCGCGCGCCATGGAGGTGCGCCGCGAGGCCTGGTCGTACGCGAAGGTGACGAGGGTGGTGGTGCCCGACTCCTTCACCGCGGTGACGCGGTTGGCGCCGTCGTACTCGTAGGTGACGTAGTAGCCGTCCGGCCACGTCAGCCGCTCCAGGCCACCGGACTTGTTGTACGTCGTGCCGATGTTGCGCGTCCACGTGCCGACGACGTCGCTCGTCTGGGTGACGCGGCCGGCGTTGTCGTAGGTGTAGCTGATGACGTGAGAGCCGTCCGCGTAGCGCGTCTGCGAGGGCCGGCCCGCCGCGTCGAAGTCGTAGGCGACGTTGGGCACGACGGTGCTGGTGCGCTGCCGCAGCCGCTGGAGGACGTCGTAGACGAAGGTGAGGGTCTGCCCCGCCCGCGTCCGCTGGCTGGTGACGTTGCCGGCGGCGTCGTAGCCCAGCTCTTCATAGTCCGTGGTGCTGGACTGGCCCGCCGTCGTGGGGTTGGGGAAGTACGTGCGCTTCAGCCTGTCGTACGCGTCGTACTCGTACGTCGTCTTGTTGCCCTTGGCGTCCGTCAGCGTCTGCACGCGCCCGTTGTTGGTGTACGTGTAGGTGGCGTAGGTGGCCTGCGAGGCCGTGCCGTAGGCGAGGTAGACGCGCCACTCGCTGCCGTCGGCGTACCTGTCGTAGCGGGTGACGCGCCCTTCCATGTCCGTCACCGACAGGAGGCGGCCCGCGTTGTCGTAGGTGTTGACGCTCTTCGGGGTGGTGCCGTCGACGGTGTGGGCCCAGGCGGAGACGGTGGCCACGTTGCCCGTCGGCGTGTACGTGCGGACCTGGCGCAGCCACTGCGTGCCGAGCTGGCGGCGCGTCTCCGTCAGGCGGTCGTCGGCGTCGTACGTGGACTCCGTCACCGGGGCGGCCTGGCCCGTCGCGGGCACCGGCTCCACCGTGCGCTCCAGCAGCCGGTTGGCGTTGTACACGTAGGTGGTGACGAAGCCGCGCGGGTCCGTCACCGAGGCCACGTCACCCGCGGGGGTGTAGCCGTACTGGGTGACGAGGTTGAGGCCGGCCGGGTCCACCTGGCGCTGCAGCAGCGTCTTCTTCCCCGCCTCGTCGTAGGTGTGGCGCACCAGCCGGCCCGTCGGGTCCGTCTCGTCCACCACCTGCCCGCGCGTGTTGTACGTCCACGTCGTCGTCGGGTTGACGCCGTCGACGAGGGGCTGGATGCGCTTGAGGAGGTTGCCCTTCGTGTCGTACTGGTACGTCGTCTGGTTTCCGAGCGCGTCCCGCGTCCACTCCGGCTTGTTCCAGGTGGCGTGGTAGGAGGCCGTGGTGACGAGGTCTCCCGTGCCCGTCTTGGGCTTGACGCGCGTCTCGATGACGTTGAAGCGCGAGTCGTAGGTGAGGAGGACCTGGTTGCCCTCGGGCAGCCGCGTGCCCACCAGGTTCTGCTGGCCGTCGTACGTGTACGTCGTCGCGAAGCCGCGCGGGTCGATGAAGCGCCGCACCTTCCCGTTGTCGTCGAAGTACCAGACCTTCGTGTTGCCGAGCGGGTCCACCTCCTCCGTGCGGGTGCCGGCGACGAAGTACTGCGTCAGCATGCCGTTGGCGTCGAGCTGCTCCTTGACGCGCCCCAGCGAGTCATACGTGTTGGTGACGAAGGCCACCGTCGGCGCCGTGGGATAGAAGATGCTCCGCACCTGCCCCGGCTGCACGTAGCTGTACGTCGTCGTGTTCAGCCGCGGGTTCCTCACCCCCGTCAGGTTGCTGCCCGTCAGGGTGTACTGGACGGAGCGGCCGGCCCCGTCGGTGACGGTGGTCAGCCGCCCCGAGGCATGGGTGAACGTCAGGCTCCAGCCGTGGGTGTGCGTCACGGAGGTCAGCAGCCCGCCGGAGTAGGTGAAGTTCAGCCCCACCCCGTTGGGATTCCGGAGGGTGGCCACCGTGCCGTCGGCGTTGAACGTCATCACCTCCTGCGTCTTCGCCGTCAGCTGCCAGTTGGCGGGCTTCGTGAGGGTGGACGCGGAGCCGGGCGGGGGCAGGTAGCGGAAGAGGCGCGCGCCCCCGGCGTCGAGGCCATTGGGGGCCTTGATGAACTGCTGGTTGGCGCCCATGACGGACACCGTCGCGGCGTTGTCCACCAGCGACTGGGTGGCCCACTCCTGCACCATCGTGGCCAGCACGAGGTTCTTCAGGCCCTTGTCCGTCGCCAGCAGGTCATGCGCGACGTACAGGCCGACGAGCATCGATGCCGCGTCCGCCGTCGAGTCCTCGCCCAGGCCCTGGAAGCCGTCGCTGTCCTCGCGCACGCGGACGTCGAGGTTGTGGCCCCAGCCGCGGCCCAGCACGCCGTCTCGCAGCCAGGCCCCCGAGTTGTAGCCGCGCTTGAAGACGAACTCCGCCTCCGGCGGCCCCACCTGCAGGTCCTCCACCTCGTGCACGAAATCACCCGTCACCACGTTGACCGGGTCACCCGACTTCGGCTGGGAGGCGGCGTTTCCACCGTTGGTCGCGGACGACTGCGCGCTCGTCTCGATGCTCGAGGACGCGGTGGTGGACGCCACCGTGGTGCTGGAGAAGCCTCCCTTGGCGCCGTTGATGATGTGGCCGATGGCGTTGTTGCCCGAGCTGACGGCGAGGAAGGTGAAGCCCACCCACGAGCCCTGGCCCAGGTTGCCCTCGCCGGGGATGATGATGCGGTAGCCCGCGTTGATGTAGGCCTCCGCGTTGGCCAGCTCGTTGGCGTCGTAGTTGAGGGCCGCCAGCTTGGGCTTGATGGTCGCCCAGTTCAGGCTCGTCGCCTCGTAGAAGGTCTTCCCCGCGGTGTTGGCCACGTCGAAGAGGCTCACCGTGGAGATGCCCTCCACCGCCTGCGTCTGCTCGAGGACGGTCGACTCGTAGGCGCTGCCGAAGCCGGCGGTGGAGAAGAAGGCCGTCAAATCACTGCCGCCCGCCTTGGAGATGGTGGAGCCGTAGGCGAAGGGGATGTCCACGTACGGCGCGGTCGTCTGCCCCGCCACGCCCACCACGTGGTGGGTCAGGACGTAGGAGTTGGTGACGCGCTCGAGGAGGGCCGACGTCACGCTGCGCTCGGCCAGCCACAGGTCGGCCAGCTGCTGGAGCGACTCGCCCAGCACCGCCTCGGAGTCCCCCGCGCTTCCACCCGCCCGCAGGGTGGTGGACTTCTGCCGGTGGGACTCGCTGGCG
Source organism: Myxococcus sp. RHSTA-1-4 (assembly GCF_020037125.1). Lineage (GTDB taxonomy): Bacteria > Myxococcota > Myxococcia > Myxococcales > Myxococcaceae > Myxococcus. The sequence continues at coordinate 151,779 of NZ_JAIQDG010000006.1, read as the reverse complement.
CCGCGTCCGGTGGCGCCCCAGCCATTCATGATGGCGTAGGTGTAGTTGGCGCCGACGCGCAGGTACATCGTCCCGGACTGGTCCGCGTAGGTGCCGCTGTTGGCGGCGTAGGCCTCGTTGATGGTGACGGTCATCGCCTGCGTTCCGCCGGCCGTGCCCGCCGTCGTCGCCGTCGCCTGTGTCACGCCGTCCAGGAGGAGGACCGCCTTGTTGTCGGCGCCGTAGCGGAGGGTGAGGCGCTTGCCGCCCAGGTCGGAGGCGTAGAAGGTCTTGTCGATGCCGCCCACCTGCAGCCGCAGCGTGGGGAGGTACGAGGTGGGGATGGACGCCCAGAGGGTGGGCGTCGTGCCGGCCTTCAGCTTGGGGTTGGCCGTGACGCGCAGGTCGGCCTGGCCGGCGATGGACTGGATGGGGCGGCCGCCCAGCGTCTGGTCCATCGTCTTGAAGGTGTGGCTGGCGCGCACCGTGTTGATGAGGTTGGTGGCGTAGGTGTGCAGCTTCTGGCGGAGCGCCGTGCCGTTGAAGCTCTTCAGGGACGCGCCCGAGACGTCACCGGCGACGCCGCCCACGGAGGTGAGGAAGTCGCTCTGGGTGTAGCCCAGGACGGAGGAGAGGCTGATGGCCGCCGGGGTGAGGGAGGCCTGCTTCCGGGCAGGGTCGAAGTGGTACCAGGTGGTGCCCAGCTCCTTGCCCGTGGCGCGGACCCAGACGTGGCCCATCTCCACGACGGTGACGTCGCCATTGGCGTCCTGGCCGTAGGCCATGGGGATGCCGCCGCTGGGCAGCAGCCAGCTCAGCACCGCGCCCTTCTTGGAGCCGAGCCAGCCCTCGACGTCGGCGGGGGCGAGGCTGAGCGTGCCCTGCACGACCTCGGCGGTGTAGCCGGAGGCGCGCAGCAGCTGCACCATGAGGTTGGCCTGGTCGAAGGCGTTGCCCGCCTGGTCCAGGATGACGGACTGGGGGCTCTTCTTGAGGCCCCACGTGGGGGTGAAGGCGATGGTGTCGTGGACGTACTCGTGGATGCGGTCCACGTCGGAGCGCAGCGCCCTGGCGAGCTCGGCGAGGTCACCGACGGGCTGCACGAGGGCGGCCTGCATGATGGGAGCGTCGGCCCGGCGGGACTGCGTCTCGTAGTAGCGGACGGCCTCGTCCGGGGACACGCGAGGCCCGTGGATGAGCCCCACCGACGGGAGGGCGCCACCGGGGGCGCTGGCCGTCTCCGGAGCCTCCTGGGGGCCACGTGCCGCGTCCGGGTCCTCTGCCGTGCCGCCGCCCTCGGGCGGGCGGGCCTGGCCGTCGAGGACGCCGGGCACGGCCACCTGGGCCGCGTCTGGCGCGAGCTCCTGGAGGCAGGCCGTCGCCTCACCGTCTCCGGTGCCGGCCAGCGTCAGCTCGGCGTGGACGACGTCCGGGACGAGGGCGTCCGGCATGTCGCACGTGTCGAGGACGAGCGCCTGGTCGCGCGCCACGAAGCGGCAGCCCAGTTGCGTCCCGTCGCCCTGGACGAGGCGCAGCGTCGCCGTCGCCTCGCCGGGCAGGGGCTTCTCGCTCCGCCACGACAGGGTGGAGGGGGCGCGCACCTTCTCCGCGCGGGCACTCTGCCCCTCGCGCTCGGCATTCCACTGCCCCGCCACCGCGACGCCTTCGCGCACCGCCGCCGTCGCGCTGGGGTTGCACTCCTGCGCGGACACGTCCCGCGTGCCGGTCTCCGCTCCGCCGCAGGCGGTGAGGAGGAGGGTCCCAAGCAGACCCGCTTTCAGTCTCAGGCTCATGGTGGTGTCTTCCTAGGGAGTCGGAGGGACGGGGTTGGGGTTGGTGATGGTGGTGTCGATGACGCGCTGGGTGCGGTTGCCCGCGACGTCCAGGGTGTGGACGATGCGCTTCGTCGAGGCCGGGTACTCCGCCCACTGCAGCCGTCCCTGCGCGTCGTAGCCGAAGGTGACGGCCGTCTGGGTCGCCAGCGCGGCCTCCCGTGCCGAGACGGGCATGCCCTCCTGGGGACGTGCCGCGGGGGCCGTCACTCCGGCTCGCCCGGCCTGTTCCGGCGCCTGGGGCTCCGAACCACAGGCCGTCCCGAGGCAGGCGAGGGCGCCCACCGCGAACAGTGAAGATATACGTCTGGCATCCGCAATGCCTTGCTTGAAGAACAAAGTATTCATCCTCGTTGTCAGGGATTCGCTGTCACGTGCGGAACTCGGCCGTGACAAGGCTTGCTCACCACCAGGGCTGCGTGGCGCGGCGCGCCTCAGCAAAGCCCGTACCAGTGGCTTCTCCAGACAGACGAGCACAGTGAGAACAACAGAACAGAGCCGAGTCGCCGGACAGCGGTTGGGGGAGGTGAGGTCCCCACAGGCTGGGGGGCCCGCACAACATTCGCTGGGCGGAGGCGTCACTCAGGGGGGGCTGGGGTCGAATGACCCTCCCGCGCCCTCCCTGGTTTGATGACGCTCAGTTCAGGTCGGGCGGGGGCCGGCGCTGCTCGAGGCCGCACCGGGCCCCCGGGTGAAGCGGTGACTACGGGCAGGCGAAGAGCGCGTCGAGGGCGGCCACGGCGGCGTCCACGTCCACGTCTTCCGCGTTCGTCTTCTCCACCTCGGCCTTCAGCACGTCCGCCCGCGCCGCGTTGGTTTCCCGCGCCGCGCGGTCGAAGAAGGGCCCCAGCGTGTTGATGAAGGCCATGCGCGCCTGGGAGCCCTCCTCGTTGCCACACGTCAGCTCCGTCAGCCGCTGGCGGAGGATGAGGGCCGTGCCGCGCAGCAGCGCCTTGTCGTACTGGCGCAGTGCCCGCTGCTGAAGCGCGGTGTTGGTGGCGGCGCCCGTCTCGTTGTCCAGGTTGCGCCAGCAGCGCACGGCCAGCGCGCCGTCATAGGCGCGCTCGTGCGTCTCCGGCCCCAGCGCCTTCACGTAGGCCGCCAGGCCCTTGGGCTCCGCGCGCGGCGTGCCACCCGTGTAGTAGGCCCAGGCGCTGTCGCAGTCCTTCGGGGTGCTGGCGCAGCTCGTCACCTCGGCCAGCGGCGAGACGTAGAGGAACCAGAGCAGCGCCGCCTCGATGCGCGCGGCGTGCACGCGCGGTGACTCGCCCTGGGCGCCGCGGGTGAAGGCATCGTTGAGGACGGGGAGCAGCTTCGCCGGGCCCACGCACCGGTCCGGCGCCGTCTCCGGCACGCCCTGGTCCCGGCACCGCGCGCCACCCGGCGCGGGCGGGTAGTGGATGTCCTCGCGGCGCTGCACGCGTGACGCCAGGCCCTCCGGCTGGGTGAAGAGGTCCAGTGACTCCACGAACTCCTGCGACGTGGGCACCTTGCCGTCCTTCCACAGCTTGACGGCAATCTGGTCGAACGCCGCCACGCGGGCCACCGTGGAGATGTTGGGGTCGATGGGTGTGTAGACGTTCTCGTCCGAGACACACGCGGGCCACGCGTCCGTCACGCTGTTGTTGGCCGCCGCGTCGCGGGGACGGTAGTCGGTGGCCGCCGGCTGGCAGGCCGTCACGTTCTCCGTGTAGACGGGCGGGTTCTCGCAGTCGATGTCGTTGCCCCCGGCATCGGGGTTGCCGTTGGGCTTCGGGTCGTCGTCGCCGCAGCCCGTGGACAGCAGGGCCGCCGTGGCGAGGGTGAGGAGGATGCGCTTCATGGGTGTCTTCTCCCGCGGGGAAGGAGGAGGCGCTCGGGGCGCTCGTCAGAAGGGGGTGGCCTCCAGGGAGACCACGAGTCCCCGGCCCGGGCCGTTGACGCTCGAGCCGTGCGAACGGTACGCCGCGTCCGTCACGTTCTCCAACACCGCGGCCACCACCCACCGTGTATCCAGCCGCCAGGCGGCTCTCACCTCGAGCACTGCGTACCCGGGAGTGCCTCCCAGCGGAATTCTCGCATCCGAGCGATCCGCGATGGCGAGCCGCTCCTGCGCGAGGGCCCAGCGCAGGCCGGTGCTCGCGGAGAGGCCGGAGGGGTGCGCCCACAGCAACTCCACGGTGCCGTTGAGCGGAGGCACACGCGACAGGGGCACGCGCGGCGAGTAGGGCACGTCGGGGTTGGCGGGTGGGTCCGCGAGGTTGGGGCCCTCGCCCCACGTCCACGCGACGCCGGCCTGCGCGGTGAGGGCCGCGGGGAGCCGCAGGCGGGCGCTGCCCTCCAGGCCGTACAACATGCTCGGCTCGCGCGCGTTGACGAGCTGGAAGCGAGACCAGGAGGCATTGCACTGCGGGGTGGACGGCGGGCAGTCCGCCACGTCGCGAGGCCGCCGGCCGATGGCGCCGTCCAGCCGCGTGGCGAAGCCCCAGCCTTCCAGCGTGACGCGCCAGGAGCGCAGGCGGGCGCCCAGGTCCAGCGTGGTGGACCGCTCGGGGGTGAGCGCCGCGTTCTCGAACTGGAAGCCGGGGCCGGTCTGCTGCCGCGAGGTGAGGTCGTCCAGGTTGGGCGCGCGGAAGGAGCGGTCCAGGTGCGCCAGCAGCGTGACGGCGCGCGCGGCCTTCCACTCCACGCCTGCGTGGCCCACCCACGGCACCCAGGTGTTGCTCACCGCGAGCGTGCCGGACTCGGCGTCCTCCGGGGCGCGGGCTGAGACCAGCCCCACCCGGGTTCCGGCGCGCGCGGTGAGCCGGGAGTGGGCCTCCCACTCGGCGTCCATGAAGACGCCGCCGGTGAAGTAGCGCGAGCCCCGCAGGTACTGGCCCCGGCTGCGCTCCAATTCCACGCCGAGCGCGGTGAAGGCCGTGCGGGCCTCCGAGCGCACGAAGTCCCATGCCCCGTCCGCGCCGAAGGTGAAGCGCACCGGGCGCGAGGCCAGGGTGTACGGACTGGGAGACACGTGCAGGGTGGCTCCCAGCGTGTCCACGTCGTCCGTGCCCCGGTCCACCACGTTGAAGGCGGGACGGTTGAAGGTGCGCCGCTCGTGCTGCTGCTGCCAGGACAGGGTGGCACGGGCGGTGGTGCCCCAGCGCTCGGCGCGAGTCCAGGCCGCGTACGCCAGCGTGCGGAACTGCTGGTCATACTGGAGGCACTCGTCGAAGCGCGAGAAGGGCGGGGCGCACTGGTCCGTGCGCGGGGCGTCGTACTGGCGATAGAGGTATGCGGCCGCCGTGAGCGTGTCCCTGTCGCTGGCGCGCCAGACGAGGCGGCCGTCCGCCGTCAGTTCATCGAAGCCCGTGCCGAGCTGGGTGCGGCCATCCCTGTCGAAGCGCGGCACCTCGGGCGGTTGCCCGTCGGTGAGGTTGTACACGGGGCCGCCGCTCTCCAGCAGGCCCACGCGCCGGCCGCCCACGCCGCCGATGAAGCCGAGGCGCTCGGTGGCGCCCCGCACCTGAACCCGGCCGCCGCGCTCGCTGTCGGCGGTGGCGCCGCGCAGGAAGAAGGTGGGGCGGAAGGGCGTGGGCCTCGCGGGGGGCTCCAGCGGGTGGGCCAGCAGCACGCCGCCCAGCGCGTCCGAGCCGTACGGCGTGGAGGCTCCGCCGCGCAGCACCTCCACCGAGTCCAGCGTGCGCGAGTCAAGGGTGAAGAAGTACTGGTTGGGGCCCTGGCGCCAGGTGCTGGTGTTGAGGCGGATGTCGTCGAAGAGCGCGAGCGTCTGCTGGCCGGTGAGCCCGCGCACGAAGGCCGAGCCCTGCGCGTGCGCCGTCTGCTGCACGAAGACGCCCGGCTCCCAGCGCAGCGCGTCGGGCGCCGAGCGCGGCAGGCGGCGCTCCAGGTCCGCGCGGGTGACGGTGCTCGTGGCGCGACCCTCGGGCGCGTCGTCCGCCGAGGCGGACGCGGAGACGATGGTCTCGCGGGAGAACTGAATCTCCGGGGCCACGGGGCGGCCCCGGGACGTGTCCTCCGCCGGGGGAGGCACGGAGACCTCCGCCGTCTCCTGGGCTCCCACCGGCGTGCCGCACAGCAGCGCCACCCCGGCGGCGAGGAGCGCGGTACGGGCGGGCGGTGCGGGACGGGGAGGACGCATCGGGGCCGGGGAGGCCGCACAATACCGGCCTCCCACGCCCTGTCAGCCCCCCGGGGACGCAGTGGCGCCTGGCGCGCCCGGCCCGGGGCCGGATGGCCGCCCGCTCTCCGGACGTCCGTCAAGCCCGCTCTGTCCCGGCCCGCCCGGCACCTCCCCGAGCGGCCCGGGGCCCGCCGTCCCGGCGGTTCCCAGAACGTTTCGCGTGCGTAGCGTGTTGATACGAGACAGAGTGCCCCGGGAGAACGGGTCGTCCCCACGCGCTTCCGGTCACGTGAGCTACGTGCGTGACGCCGTTCAGCGCACTCGGAGCGAGCCCGGAGCAGGATGCCCTTCCACGTTTTCGTGAATCTTCCACCGAGAAGGGGCTGTCAGCCGGTATGCTCGCGAGGGCGCAGGCGAGGCCCCTTCCCCCAGGGACGGAGCAGGGAGGCCACGGTGGCCCCCGCCGGTCCGGTGGTGCCGGTCAACAATGTCTTCCCGCGCTACTCCCCACCGGGGAGGATGCGGTATAGACGGCTGCCCTTAAAGCGCCCCTTGTGGGGCGTCAATGGCGAATGACGCGAGATTCGAATGAGACGCCGCCTGCCGGCGGTCCGCTGCCACCTGCGCCCGACACAGACGCGCGCGAGGTTCCCTCTTCCGAGGCGGCAGCGACTACCGAGCGCGGCGAACAAGAGGTTCCCATGAGTTCCCACCTGGAGCTGTCGGCGCCCTCGGAGGAGGCCAGCGCCTCCGAGCCCGTGGCCGCCGAGCCGGCCCCTTCCGAAACCGAAACCCCCCCTACGTCCCCCGCCACCCCCGCCCGGCCCGAAGACCTCGAGCCCCCCGTGCTCGCCGCCGGGACGGAAGAGGAGGAAGACGAGGACGATGAAGACGACGAGGCCGACGCGCTGGTGGGCGGCTTCGACGACTCCGGCCTGAGCGCCGAGGCGGTGCTCGCCGCCGCCGAGGCCGCGGACGCCGCCGAGGGCCTCGAGCCCGAGGTGGAGCAGGTGCCCGCCGTCCTCGAGCCCGAGCCCGAGCCCACCCCCTTCGAGCGCGAGCTGCACGCGCCCCATGTCCGGCCCTCGGGCGAGCCGGCGGAAATCGACCCGGACGAGCTGGACCCGGACGCACTCAAGGTGGTGCTGCGCCTGCACCAGCACGGCCACCAGGCGTACATGGTGGGCGGCTGCGTCCGCGACCTGCTCCTGGGCCGCAAGCCGAAGGACTTCGACATCGCCACCAGCGCCACCCCCAACGAGGTGCGCGGCATCTTCCGCAACTGCCGGCTCATCGGCCGGCGCTTCCGGCTGGCGCACGTCTACTTCAAGGGCGGGAAGATCATCGAGGTCTCCACCTTCCGCGCCAACCCGACGGAGCTGGAGCCCGCCAATGGTGGCGGTGAGGACGAGGGTGAAACGTCCGGCGAGGACCTGCTCATCACCCACGACAACGTCTTCGGCACCGCGCAGCAGGACGCGCGCCGCCGCGACTTCACCATCAACGGCCTCTTCTACGACGTGGCCGAGGGGCGGGTCATCGACTACGTCCGCGGCCGGCGGGACCTGGACGAGCGCTTCATCCGCACCATTGGCGACCCGGAGATTCGCATGCGCGAGGACCCGGTGCGCATCCTGCGCGCCGTGCGCTTCGCCGCGAAGCTGGAGCTCGACATCGAGTCGCGCACGTACGCGGCCATGGAGGGCGCGGTGGAGGACCTGCCGCGCTGCGCGCCCGCGCGCCTGCTGGAGGAGACGTTCCGCCTCATCCGCGGCGGTGTGTCCGCTCCGGCCCTCAAGCTGCTGGACGCGCTGGACGCGCTGAAAATCCTGCTGCCGCCGGTGGCCGCGTACCTCAAGCAGCACGGGAAGGAGGGCGAGAAGACCTTCTACGCCTTCGCCAACGCCATGGACCGGCGCGTGGCCGCGGGCGAGCCGCTGGACGACGCCATCCTCCTGGCCATGCTGCTGATGCCCATCAGCCGCTCGCCGGCGCAGGAAGAGGCCCAGGCCCCGGCGCAGGAGGGCGGCCGCCCGTCCGTGTCGCAGGTGGTGGAGGACCTGCTCGCCGGCTTCGTGCAGTCGGCGCGCCTGCCCCGCCGCATCGCCGAGCGCTGCCGCATGCTGCTGCTGGCCCAGCGCACGCTGTCCGGTGAGCGCCGCCGCCGCAGCGCCGCCTTCAAGCGCCACCCGCTCTTCAACGAGGCGCTCACCGTCTTCGAGATGACGGTGGAGGCCACGGGGGAGGGCCGCGAGCAGCTCGAGGCGTGGAAGGCCGGCGAGGTGCCGCCGCCGCGCGCGGGGGCCATCGACGAGGGCCCCGACGCCGGAGGCCAGCGCAAGCGCCGCCGCCGCCGCCGTCGCCGCCGTCCTTCCGGGGGCGGGGCCTCCGGTGAGGGTTCGGGTTCGTCCGCGTCCGGTTCCGACGCGGGCGAGGCGTGAGCCTCGCGACGCCGAGCTCGTCAGGCCGGCGGCGGACTGACTCGCGCCTCAGCGCTTCGGCCTGTCCACCGGGCGCTCGGAGCGGTGCGCGTCGTCGGCCGGGGCCTCGCTCCCGGCGATGTCCGCCGTCGTAATCGCCTTGCTGCCGAAGCGCTCCGCAATCTTGTCCAGCGCCGCGTTCAGCTTCGCGGTGCGCGGAGGCGCCGCGGGGAAGAGGCCGAGCTGCGGCGGCACGTCGTCGAGCTGCACGCTCACCCCGGTGAGGCGGATGGGCTTGCCCTCGTGCGAGCGCTCCATCAGCTCCAGCGCGGTGCGGTAGAGGGCCTGCCCGTCATCCGTGGCCTCGCGCAGTGTGGTGCGCCGGGTGATGAGCGTGAAGTCCGCGAACTTCAGCTTGAGCTGCACCACGCGGCCCTTCACCCCGGCGCGCCGCAGCCGCCGTCCCACCCGCAGCGCCTGCGAGTGCACGTGCGGCTTCAGCGCGTCCACCCCCGTGAGGTCCTCCTCGAAGGTGTCCTCCGCGCCCACGCTCTTGGCCGCGCGGTCCGGCACCACCTCGCGCGTGTCGATGCCCTGGGACAATTCCCACAGGTGCCGCCCGCTGGAGCCGAGCCGCTCCTCCAGCCACTCCGGCTCCCTCGCCGCCACGTCGCCGATGGTCCGCAGCCCGGCGGCCTTGAGCGCCTCCTCCGTCTTCGGTCCCACGCCCCACAGGCGCGACACCGGCAGCCCCGCGAGGAAGGCCACCGTCTCCTCCGGCCGCACCTCGCGCTGCCCGTTCGGCTTCGCCAGGTCCGAGGCAATCTTCGCCACGAACTTCACCGTGGCGATGCCCGCCGAGGCCGGCAGGTTCAGCTCGTCCGCGATTTCCTTGCGGATGCGCCGCGCGATGTCCGCCGGTGTCCCGAACAGGCCCACGGACGCCGTCACGTCGAGGAAGGCCTCGTCCAGGGAGAGGGGCTCGATGAGCGGCGTGTAGCGCTCGAAGATGGCGAAGACCTGCTCGCTGGCCTCGGCGTACGCGGAGAAGCGCGGCTTCACGACGATGGCGTGCGGCGCGGCCTTGATGGCGCGGGCCATGGGCATGGCGCTGCGCACCCCGAAGGGGCGGACCTCATAGGAGGCGGCGACCACCACTCCCCGCTGTGCGTGCCCGCCGACAATGATGGGCTTGCCTCGCAGGGCTGGGTTGTCCCGCTGCTCCACGGACGCATAGAAGGCGTCCATGTCCACGTGGATGATGGCTCGCATGGCACGAGTCACTGTAGTGGCCCCCTCTGACGCTCGACGGAAGCCGACATGAAGACCCTGACCGAGTACCTGTGGTTCGAAACCAAGGAGCGGCGCGAATTGGTGCGCCTCACCGACACGGTGACCTCGCTGGTCCGCAAGAGCGGCATCCAGGAAGGAATGGTTCTCGTCTCAGCCATGCACATCACCGCGGGCGTCTTCGTCAACGACGACGAGCCCGGCCTCCATGAAGACATCTGGGAGTGGCTCCAGAAGCTGGCGCCCTTCGGTCCCGATTACCGCCACCACCGCACCGGCGAGGACAACGGCGATGCCCACCTCAAGTCGCTGCTCATCCACCATCAGGTCATCATCCCCGTCACCGCGGGGAAGCTGGACCTGGGGCCCTGGCAGCAGGTGTTCTACGCCGAGTTCGACGGACAGCGCCGAAAGCGCGTCATCGTGAAGGTGATGGGCGAGTAAGGGCACACCCTGACGGGGTGGGTTGACGCGGGTGACGTGTCAGGTGGTGCGGGCGAGGCTCCGGCACCCCGGCACGGCGTGAGGGCGAGGCCCCGGCCGGGTGCCGGGGCGGCGGGCGGTACCGGACGCCATGCGGCGCCGGGCGGAGTCAGCCCTGGTGCTCGCCCGGAGGCAGGGGCAGGCCCAGGCGCTCCAGCTCCGCGCGCAGCTCCGCCGGAAGGGGGCTGCTCACGCGAAGCTGCCGCTGCGTCTCCGGGTGGGGGAGGGACAGCGAGCGGGCGTGCAGGAAGAAGCGGCCCAGGCCCGGCGCCTCGCGCCCGCCGTACAGCGTGTCCCCGACGATGGGCGCGCCAACCCCCGCGAGGTGCGCGCGCACCTGGTGCAGCACGCCGGTGAGAATCTGCACCTCCACGAGGCTGTATTCCCCCGTGCGTGCCAGCACCGTGAAACGGGACACCGCCTCGCGGGCATCCTCCGCTCCGTGGGGCGCGGGCTCCACGCGGTCCGGGTGCCGGGGGTGGTGGCGCAGGGGCACGTCGATGTCGCCCTCATCCGCCAGGGGGCCCGTCACCAGCGCGAGGTAGCGCTTGTCCACCGAGCGCCCACCGAAGGCCTCGCGCACCGTGGTCCACGCCTGCCGCGTGCGCGCCGCCACCAGCACGCCGGAGGTCTCCACGTCCAGGCGGTGGCACAGGCCGCCCTCGCGCGGGTCCACGGACGCCTGCGCGCACTCGGGGTAGCGCGCGACCAGGGCGTTGGCCACGGTGCCCGTCTCCCCGGGCTGCAAGGGATGCGAGGGCCGGCCCGCGGGCTTGTCCACGAAGACCAGGGCCGAATCCTCGTGCAGCACGACGAGGGGGAAGCCGGTGTCGGGCACCGCCTCGCGCGACTCCTCCTCCACCTCCACGGAGACGTTCTGCCCGGCCACCAGCGTCAGGCCCTTCTTCGCCGTGCGGCCGTTCACCTTCACCGCGCCGGCCTCGAAGAGGCGCTTGAGGCGCGCGCGGGACAGGCCCAGGGCTTCACCGACGAAGAGGTCCACCCGCTGGCCCGCCTTCGCGGCGTCCACGGTGAGGGTGTGCAGCTTGGGAGGGTTCACTCGGAAAGGGCCTCGTAGACTTCCTCGGCCGTCTGGAACCGGTCGTCCGGCTCCTTGCGGATGAGGCGGTGGGCCACGCGCGCGAGCTGCGGGTCCCCATGAAGGTTCAGCGCCAGCACCGGTGGCGGCTCCGTCTCCAGCACCTGGCGCCAGAGCTCGTGCGGCGTCTTCGCGTCGAAGGGGGGCCGCCCGCTCAAGAGCTCATAGAGGATGACCCCGAGGCTGTACAGGTCCGAGCGTCCGTCCAGCGGCTCACCCAGAATCTGCTCCGGGGCCATGTAGCGGTAGGTGCCCACCAGCTTGCCGGCCTCGGTAATCGCCACGTCGTCCGCGAGGAACTTGGCGAGGCCGAAGTCCATCAGCCTCACCTGCCGGTCCTCGTCCACCATGATGTTGGAGGGCTTGAGGTCCCGGTGCACCAGCCCGTGGCCGTGGATGTAGGCCAGGGCCTCGCAGACCTGGAGCATGGCGTCCTTGAGGCGTCCCATCCGCTCCGGGCGGTTGAGGTCCTCCACGCGCTGGACGCGGTCGCGCTCCTCCAGCTCCGGCCGCTTCGAGGTGGGGGGCGGAGGCGCGAAGCCCTCCATCGAGTCGTCGGAGTCGATGGCCGCCGCCGGCATGCCGCCGCCGGTGAAGCTGGCCAGGTCCTCGCTGGGGGCCTCGTCGGCGAAGGCGGCCAGGCCGAAGACGCGCTCTCCATCCTCTTCGGAGTCGGCCATCGAGTCCGACTCGCTGCCGGGGCCGAAGTCGTCGTCCGCGGTGCGCCGGATGGACAGGGGGCTTCGCGGGGTGCTGTAGCCGGTGGGGTGGGAGAGCAGGTTCTCGCTGCTCATGTCCAGGTAGTGGCGGAGGGTGAGCCCCTCGATGAGCTCCATGGTGAGGTACGGCACGCCCTCGTGGACGCCGGACTCGAAGACCTTCACCACGTTGGGGTGGGACAGGTCCGCGAGCGTCTCGAACTCGCGAGCGAGCCTGCGCGCGGCACGCGCGTCCAACGCCGGGCCGCCGGAGAGCAGCTTCAGCGCGACCTCGTCGTTGGTGCGGCGGTCCAGGGCCCGGTACACGGTCCCTGCCCCGCCACTGCCAAGCGTCTCCAGGACGCGGTAGGGACCAATGACCTTCAGGGGCATGGATGCGGAGATCCTACGGACCACGTCGGGTCAGGGTCAAACAGGTTATCCGCTCGATTGCCTGGAGTTGGGCAGTGCGGCCCGAGGTGGGTTTTAAATTCCCATCAAACCTGGGAGAACCCGAATCCAAATGCAACTTGGGAAGTACCAGCTGGTGCGGAAGCTCGCCACGGGGGGCATGGCGGAGGTCTATCTCGCGAAGGCCGCCGGTCCGATGGGCTTCGAGAAGACGCTCGTGCTCAAGCGCATTCTTCCCCACCTGGCGGAGGACCCCGCGTTCGTGGAGATGTTCCTGGGCGAGGCCAAGCTGGCGGCCCAGCTCGAGCACCCGAACGTCGTGCAGATTTTCGACTTCGGTGAGGCCGAGGGCAGCTTCTTCCTGGCGATGGAGCTCATCGACGGGCCGAACCTGCGCAAGCTGGTGAAGCGCGCGCAGGCGGAGCCGCTGCCTCCGGCGCTGTGCGCGAAGCTGGTGGCCTTCGCCGCGGAGGGGCTGGCCTACGCGCACGACTTCCGGGATTCGGCCACGGGCGAGCCGCTGGGGCTGATTCACCGCGACGTGAGCCCGGACAACATCCTGGTGTCGCGGCAGGGCGCGGTGAAGGTGGTGGACTTCGGCATCGCCAAGGTGGCGGGGCAGAGTCACCGCACGCAGACGGGCGTGGTGAAGGGCAAGGTGGCGTACATGCCACCCGAGCAGCTCCAGACGAAGCCGCTGGACCGGCGGGTGGACGTCTATGCGCTCGGCGTCGTGCTGTACGAGCTGCTCACGGGGAAGCGGCCGTTCGATGCCACCACGGACGTGAGCGTGATGCAGGCCATCCTGTTCGAGGCGTTCATCCCCGCCACGCAGCGCCGGCCGGATTTGCCGGGGGCCTTGCAGCAGGTGCTGGACAGGGCGCTGGAGAAGGACCGCGAGAAGCGCTACCCGGACTGCCGCGCGCTCCAGGCGGATCTGGAGCGGTTCATCATGTCCACCGGCGAGTCGGTGGGCGCGTACCAGATTGCCCAGTTCGTGGGGCAGTGGATGGTGGAGACGGGGGGCGCGCAGGTGGGGGGGACGCCGCCTCGGTCGGCGACGCCGCGCGGGGCGTTCGGGACGGGGCCGAAGCCGGAGACGGCGCGGAAGTCCATGGAGGTGCCGGTGGACTCCACGTCGCCCACGACGCCGATGCCCATCGCGATGCGGTCCGCGGTGCGGGAGCTGCCGCCGGCACCTCCCGTGGAGCGCGCGCCGGAGCGGTCCACGATGAAGGAGCTCGCGGCGGAGTCTCCCGCGAGCCGGTCGACCGTGCAGGAGCGGGCGGTGCCGTCGCCCTCGGAGCGGTCGACGGTGCAGGAACGGGCGGTACAGACTCCCTCGCGCATCCGGGGCGAGGAGCGCGCGACGCAGCCGATGCCCGGCCTGGCGGCGGTGGGGAAGCGTCAGTCGGGAGCGTCGTGGAAGGCGCCGCCGGACGTGGTCATGGCGCCGACGACGCCGATGCCTGCTATCACCTCGCAATCGGCTTCGGCCGACGCGGGAGCACAGGAGGACTCCGAGGATGGGGTGCACACGCGGAGCGCGGAGCTCACCGCGCCCGGGGCCCGGAAGAAGCCCGGGATGCTTGTGGCGGCGGCCGTGGGCGGGGTGCTGCTCACGGTGGGCGGAGGCTTCGCGCTGTTCGGTACGGACTCGGGCTCGAAGAAGGCCGTGCCGGTGGAGGTGGAGCCGCTGCCTCCCGGGAAGGTGAAGGACACGGCTTCAAGTGGGGATGGGGCGCGCGCGGCCGAGGCGCGGCCCGCGGAGCAGGGCTCGGCCGTGCGAGAGGCCGCCTCCACGGAGGCACCGGCGATTGCCGCCGCGCCTGCTGTTGCTCCAGCGGCGCCGAGTGAGAGCACGAAGCCGGCGGGCGGAGTCCCTCCTCCCTCGGAAGTGAAGCCCGCCAGCGATACCGCCGCGCCCGAGGGGAAATCCGAAGCCCCTCCTGCCTCCGAGCCGGCGAAGACGCCGGTCGTGGAGAAGAAGCGCACTGCTCCGGCTGTTCAGCGTCCCCGGCCGGCGGCAAAGGGCACCCTGGAGTTACGCATCCGTCCCTATGCCATCGTGTCGCTCGACGGGAAGGTGCTCGGCCAGACGCCGCTCGCGCCCGTCGAGGTGTCCGTGGGCAGGCACACCCTGCGGCTCGTCAACAAGGAGCTGGGGAAGGACGTGACGAGGACCATCGAGGTGAAGGCGGGCGAGCCCAACATGTTCAAGCTCAACCTGGAGGTGGAGTAGGGCGGGGGCCTCGAGAGTGCTGGGCAATGCCGGCGAGCTGCTGCTCTTGGGGCGCCGCCATGGTTCGGCGGGTGCGCCTGGCAAAGGGGCGGAGCCGTGCAGTTCCAAAAAAGAGGGGTTCCCCCCGCCTCGTGTGCCGTGTCCTGGGGAGCCGCGGTATCACCTCGGCCAGTGGAGGATTCGACCTCCATCGCCCACCACCCACAGATCCTCTGGGCTGGTGCCGGCGATGTCGTTGAGCCGGGCGCCGGAGACGGCGTGGATCTGCTGCCAGCTCTGGCCGTTGTACCGGTAGATGTGGCCACTCGCGCAGGTGGCATAGGCCGAGGATGCGCCGAAGGCGACGACGGAGGTGAGGTTGTGGGTGTTGGGGAAGGTCAGCTTGCTCCAGGTCGTGCCGTTCCACCTCACCGCGGAGCCGGAGTCACCCACGGCGAAGGCGAGCTTCGTGTTCACCACCCAGACACCCACGAGGCGGGCCACGCCTGAAACGCTGTGCTGGATGTTCTCGTTCACCCACAGGTTGTTGGCGGGGTCATAGCGGTACGCGCGGGGCGAGGGCGTGCTGTCGTACCCGCCGACCAGGAAGAGGGTGTCGCGCGAAACGCCGTGGACGTCGTACACGGGGAGGATGGGGTTGGTGGAGGTGTTGTTGAAGGTCACCGTGTCGACGCCGGTCCAGATGAAGGCCAGTCCCTCGCCGGAAATCGAGCTGTCGCTCGCGCCGTAGATGAGGAGGCTCCCGGTGTCTCGCAGGCCCACCATGCCGTAGGTGGCCACGCCGGTGAGGGTGACTTCGGTGCAGCCCGAAGCGGTGGGGAACTGCCAGGCCTGCCGGCCTCCGAGGGAGCCGAACCAGGCGCGGCCGCTGTTGGCCGGGTCTGACCACACGCTGGACCAGGCGGTGGAGTTCGAGGCGTTGGTGCCGACGTTGCCACATCCGGCCGTGGTGACGTTGAAGGTGGTGCTCCCCGGCGACACCACGGCGCGGCGGTTGTTCTCACCGACGGCCCAGACACCCCCGGCCGTCCAGGTGGAAACCGAGTTCCACACCTGGCTTCCCGAGCCGACGGTCTGTTCACTCCAGGCTGGCGCACCGTTCGGGCACACGGCCGCGGCCTCGGGCTGGGTGTCGCAGTCGTTGTCCTCCAGGTCGCACAGCTCCGGCGCGCCCGGGTAGGTGAACGGATTCCCCTCGTTGCAGTCGCCAGCCTGAGTGACGTACCCGGTGCCCGGAGAGAAGCACGACTGGATGGCCGTGCCGCTGCCGTACCCGTCAATGTCCGCGTCGAGCACCCAGCTCGACGGAGGCTGCATGAGCTGGCAGACGGCATCCCCAGTGATGGTGTCGCACGCGTACTGGCCGCCGCACTGGGTGGCCGCGTCCGTGCAGGCCGAGCCGGGCGTGGGGAAGCCCTCGTTCAGGTTGCCATCGCAGTTGTCATCCAGGTCGTTGCAGCGCTCCAGCGCGCCGGGACGCACGCCGGCGCGGGTGTCGTCACAGTCATCCGCCGCGTTCGTGGTGTAGCCCGCTGGTATGTCGGTGCAGAATTCCACGGGCCTGGCGTTTTTGTCTCCGTGCCCGTCCTGGTCCAAGTCCGGGGTCGCCACGATGGCGTTGGGGATGGTGCAGACGACCTCGCCGTTGCTTCCACAGCGGAAGGTGCCCGCGCAGTTCTGGGCATTGGTGCAGCCCTGGCCCAGCGACAGCTCCACCGCGTCCGGCTGGCCGTTGCAGTTGTCGTCCACGTCGTTGCAGCGTTCCGTTGCGCCCGGGTACATGGAGGGCTCGCTGTCCTGGCAGTCCGTGCCGCCGCTGAGGACATCCACGTAGCCGTCCTGATCCGCGTCCGTCGCGAGCAACCGCAAGGTTGTCGTGGCGGTCTGGCCGCGCGCTAGCGTGATGCGCTCCGAGTTGCTCACTACCGATTCGCCCGCGCAGGTCCGCTCGTAAGCCTGGGCCACCAGCTCAACGGTGTCGCTCCAGCTGTCTGGGGGGAACACGCCCACCACGAGGGAGCCTCCGGTGGGCTCACCCTTGCCCGCCACCTCCGTGGACAGCTCCAGGCCGCGGTTCACATCGCGGGCCACCACGAGTACACAACCAGGGCGGAAACCGCTGTAGACAATGCTGAGCTGCACGGCCTTGCAGGTGTTTCCTTCTTCAAGGACGGCATCTACCCCCTCGTCGCTCACGGTGCATCCGCCGAGTTCTTCGAGGCTCGGCACGGTGCATGCGCTCAGGAGCAAGAGGAGTACGGCTGTCGCGCGAATCACGGGGACACCTCCGCGACACGCCCGGTCTCATGGCTCGTGAACCAGGTAAAGGCAGCGCCTGCCGCGGCTGTGATGGCCGCCCCGAAAAGGATGTTCGCGACGAGCGCCTGACTCCGGGCCTCTTCGAGGTGACTGCTTCGGGCTTCCATGCGGAACGTCTCTCGCGCGTCCTGGATGTTGCCCCGGGACTGGAGGCCGAAGTATCCGCCCACTCCGCCGGCAACCACCCCTGCACCCAGCAACACCAGCGGGAGGGGGCGGAGTCCGCGCGAGCGCTCCTCATGGAGTTGGGGGGAATTCACGTCCACCGTCGGCGCGGAAGGCATCGGGGGCGTGACCAGGCCCGGAGGCTGCTCGGAGGATTGGACGGGCCGGTCGGTGTTGGAGGGCTCATGGGGGGAGGGGAGTGTCCGCGGTCGTGACTGCGCGCGAGCCTCCGCCGCGCGTGTGCTCCGCAGCTCTTCGCGTACGTTTTCGAAGTCCCGTTCCACCTTGGGGGACACCCTCACCGGAAGCCGTGCGTCCAGGTTCAGGGACAGGGCCTCACGGAAGGCCGTGAGTGACTGGGGCCGCTGACCGAGGTCCGCCAGCACGATTCCCCTGTACAGCGCTACCTGGACCCTGTCCTCGTCGCTTCTGGCCTGGGCCTTCGCATGGAATAGCGCCTCGAGGGACTGTTCGTACTCCAGTTCCTCATAGAGTCGCGCTGCCGTTTGCAGGCGTGCCCGGAACCCGGCCTCCTGCCCCTCAACTGCTGTCGCGATGGAGGCGGAGTTCTGCGCGAGCGCCAGTCCCGGCAGCATCAGTGCCACGCCCAGGAGCAGAGCTCGGGCGGAAGTTCCCCTCAGAGAAATGCTTTCCATGCAAGGCCACAATACCACGCACAGACGGCACTTCAGTGCCTCTGCACCCCAGGCCCTGCCAGGTCTGACATTGTGGCTGTTACCGCTTCGGAGCCGCGCGGCCATGCACCGCCAGGATTCCTCTCGCCAGCGAGACGAGCCGGCTCCGCAGTGTTTCCGGAGCGAGCACCTCGACGCCTCCGCCCACCTCGCAGAGTTGTGAGAGCGCAATCGTCTCCCGCTCGAAGTCCACGGTGACGGTCCGGGTGCCGTCCCGGGCTTCCGAGGCCGACTCGAGGCGCGCCCGGTCGGCCGGAGGCCGAAGCTGCTTCAGGGCCTCGGCTGCCTCCGCCGTGAGCCGCACCGTGACTTCATACGTGGCCCGCTTCTCCGCGAAGCGCTTGCACCACTCCCTCCAGAACGCGGGAAGGTCGAAGCGCTCGGGCCGGACGAACGTCTCCGGCAGCAGCTTCGCCCCCTCCACGCGCGAGCCCCGGTAGACGCGCGGCTCCTCTCCGTTTCCCGCGACGAGGTACCAGCGGTCCGCCTTGATGACGAGCGCGTACGGGTCCACCACGCGCCTGCCTCGCTTGCCCTCGAAGTCCCGGTACACCAGCGACACCCGCCGGTCCTGCCACACCGCGTCCCTCAGCACGGCGAGGTGCGGGACGGGCTCGCGCTCGGAGAACCATGACGACGCGTCCACATGGAGGCGCTGGCGCGCGTACTTCAGCGCGGGCTGCTGGATGGCGGGCAGCGCCGCAGCGAGCTTCACCATCCCCGTGCGTAACGGCGCCGACAGTCCCAAATCCTCCAGGGCACCCGGCGCGCCCACCGTCGCCAGCGCGTGCAGTTCCGCGCGGGTGAGTCCGGTGAGCTGTATGCGCCATCCCTCCATCAATGCAACACCGCCCGCCGCGCCCCGCGTCGCGTACACCGGCACGCCCGCGCCGGAGAGCGCGTCCAGGTCTCGGTGGATGGTGCGCTCGGAGACCTGGAGCTCGCGAGCCAGCTCACCCGCCGTCATCTTCGGGCGGGTCTGGAGCAGCAGCGTCAATCGGACGAGTCGGTCGGCACGCATGGGGGAATCCGGCGCGGAAGTGTACGCGGGGAATCATGACACTGGATGTCAGGATTCCCCCGGCAGGATGCCTGGGTGAACCTGACGCCCAGGGAGAGCCAGCCCATGAAGCCACTCGAAGGACGCATCGCACTCGTCGCCGGCGCCACGCGCGGAGCCGGGCGGGGCATCGCCACCATGCTCGGCGAGGCCGGAGCCACTGTGTACTGCACGGGGCGCAGCGTGCGCGGCAGGCCCGCGTCCGGCGACAAGCGCCCGGAGACCATCGAGGAGACGGCGGAGCTCGTAACCGCGCGCGGCGGGCGCGGCCTCGCGGTGCGGGTGGACCACTCGGTCGAGGAGGAGGTCGTGGCCCTGTGCGAGCGCATCCGGAGTGAGCAGGGCCGGCTCGACGTGCTGGTGAACGACATCTGGGGCGGGGATGCGCTGGCCGAGTTCGGCCCGCCGTTCTGGAAGCAGTCCGCCGCCAATGGCCAGCGCATGTACGAGCGCGCCGTCTTCACGCACCTCATCACCAGCCGCCACGCCGTGCCGCTCATGGTGGAGCAGGACCGGGGCCTCATCATCGAAATCACGGACGGTGACTCCTTCGGCTACCGTGGCAGCCTCTGGTACGACCTGGTGAAGCTGTCGGTCATCCGCATCGCCTTCACCATGTCGCGCGACTTGCGCCGGACGAAGGTGACGGCGCTGGCGCTGACGCCGGGCTTCCTGCGCTCGGAGGAGATGCTGGAGAACTTCGGGGTGACGGAGGCGAACTGGCGCGACGGCGCGAAGAAGGACCCGCACTTCATCGCCTCGGAGTCGCCCGCGTACGTGGGGCGGGCGGTGGCGGCGCTCGCGGCCGATCCGCATGTGGGCACCAAGGCCGGCCGGGTCTTCAGCTCCTGGGGGCTCGCGCGCGAGTACGGCTTCACCGACCTGGACGGCTCGCAGCCCCACTGGGGCGAGTACTTCGCGAAGGCCTTCGGCCACCCATGGCCCGTCGCCGACGAGGCCGCGTACGCCTCCTGGCGCAACGGCCCCACTGATCTGGCTTGTCCGGATTGGCCCGTCTACTGATCCGCGAGAGAGGGGTGTGTCTACCTGGACCCACATGCACAGGTCTCTCGCGGGGGCTCCAGCCGTTCGCGCCCCGCGGGCGACCGGCCGGGGGCCCCGAGTGACGGTTGGGCCACGCGCCCGTGGACGCGGCGCGGCGGCGTCGATAGGGTGCGCGGCTTCATGGAACGCCCCTCGGTTTCCGCCCTCGAGCTACAGGTGAAGGCCCGTCCGGTGCCTCGCCACGTGGGCATCATCATGGATGGCAACGGCCGCTGGGCGGAGTCCCGGGGGCTGCCCCGGCTGGAGGGCCACCGCGAGGGCAGCTCCAGCGTGCGCGAGGTGACCCGCGCCGCGCGCCGCCTGGGCATCCAGGCCCTGACGCTCTACGCCTTCTCCTCCCAGAACTGGGCCCGGCCCGCCGAGGAGGTCGCCGGCCTCATGGAGTTGCTGCGCGACTACCTCGAGCGCGAGCGCCCCGAAATCCTCGACAACGGCATCCGCCTCAACGCCATCGGCGACATCGACCGGCTGCCCCGCTACGTGCGCGAGCCGCTCGACTCGCTGATCGCCGACTCCGCCCACAACACCGGCATGGTGCTGTCGCTGGCCCTGTCCTACGGCGGGCGGGAGGAAATCCTCCGGGCCGCCCAGCGCCTGGCGGAGGCCATCTCCAAGGGGGAGCTGCGGGCGGGACAGGTGGAGGAGAAGGACTTCGAGCAGTTCCTGTGGACGAACGGGCTGCCGCCGCTGGACCTCGTGGTGCGCACCAGCGGCGAGCTGCGCGTGTCCAACTTCCTCCTCTGGCAGGTGGCGTACGCGGAGCTGTGCTTCACGGACGCCCTGTGGCCGGACTTCCGCACCGAGGAGTTCCTCCGCTGCGTGGCGCAGTACCAGCAACGCGAGCGGCGCTTCGGGTTGACGTCCGCCCAGGTGCAGCGGGAGGACCCTCCCCAGCGGGCCAAGGCGTGAACGAAAAGAACCGAAACCTCGTCATCCGCGTCGTCTCGGCAGTGACGTTGCTGCCCCTGGTGCTCGTGCTGCTCCTGCTGGGCGGCGTGTGGAGCGCCGGGCTGCTCGCGGTGGCCGCCGCGGCCTGTGTCGGCGAGTACTACCTCATCGTCCAGAAGCGGCTGACGGTGGCCGCCTGGGTGGGCATGGCCTTCGCCGCCGTGCTGCCCTTCCTGCCCATGAAGGACGCCGCCCGCACCGGCGAGACGGCCTTCTGGCTGACCATCGTCTTCGCGTTCTTCGCCTGGATATACCACCTCTTCAAGGGCCCCCTGGCCGAGGCCCCCACCCGCACGGCGCACCTGGTCAACGGCTTCCTGTATGGCTCGGTGGGCCTCACCGCGCTGTCCGCCCTGCGCCTGCTGCCAGAGCATGGCCTGGCGTGGGTCATCTGTGCGCTGACCATCACCTGGGCCAACGACACGGCCGCGTACTTCTTCGGCCGCTTCCTGGGGAAGCACAAGCTCTACCCCGAGGTGAGCCCCAACAAGACGTGGGAAGGGTTCTTCGGGGGCATGGTGGGCTCGGTGGGCGGCATGTTCATCGCCAGGGCCGGCTTCTTCCCCGTCTTCACCGTGTGGGACTGCGTGCTGCTGGGCGTGGCCGGCGGAATCCTGGGGCCCATTGGCGACCTGTGCGAGTCCATGCTCAAGCGGGCGTACGGGGTGAAGGACTCGGGCTTCCTCATCCCCGGGCACGGCGGCATCCTGGACCGCATCGACGCGCTGCTGTTCAACGCCCCCCTGGTGTTCGTCTACGTGCAGTTCGTGCGCGGCCTCCTGCCGTAGGTCCGCGCCGTTCCGCCTGCCCGCCTGCTCGGCGGGCCCCGTTGTGCGTTGTCCGTCCGGGCGCCCACGATTACTGTTGCGCCCATGCTCCAGAACGCCTTGTCCTTCATCGTGCTGTTGGGCGTGCTCGTCACGGTGCACGAGCTCGGCCACTTCCTCGTGGCCAAGGCCTGTGGGGTGAAGGTCCTGAAGTTCTCCATCGGCTTCGGTCCGAAGCTGATTGGCTTCACCAAGGGTGAGACGGAGTACCAGATTGCCCTGCTGCCCCTGGGCGGCTTCGTGAAGATGGCGGGTGACCTGCCCCACGAGGAGCTCAGTCCGGAGGAGGCCAGCCGGGGCTTCCTGGCGCAGCCTCCCTGGAAGCGCGGCCTCATCGTCCTGGCCGGCCCCGCCTTCAACCTCATCTTCCCGGTCCTCATCTACTTCTTCGTCTTCCTCGGCCCGCACCAGGCCACGTCCACCCTGGTGGGCTCCGTCAGCCCGGGCATGCCCGCCGCCGCCGCCGGCATCCGCCCCGGCGACAGAATCATGTCCGTGGATGGTGAGCCGGTGCGCACCTTCGACGACATGGTCGACGCGTTCGTCGGCCGCTTCGAGCGGCCCATCGACATCGTGGTGGAGCGGGACGGGAAGCCGCAGACGGTGAAGGTGACGCCGGTGAAGGTGGTGGACTCGTCCCCCATCGACACGGTGGAGCGGGGAAAGATTGGCGTGGAGTCGGTGTCGAGGCCCACGCTGGTGGGCGTGCCTCCGGGCTCCATCGCCGAGCAGGCCGGCCTGCGCACCTTCGACCGCGTCCTGGCCGTCAATGGCGTGCCCGTGCGGGACGAGGCCCGTCTCCACCAGGCGGTGGACAAGCACCCGGAGGGGACGCCCCTCGAGCTCTCGGTGCGGCGGCTGGAGCCGGTGCAGGTGGGCGCGGTGGCGGGGCGGCTTCCCCAGGTGCTGAAAGTCACGGTGCCCAAGCAGGCGGGGGAGGGGCTGGCGGCGCTGGGCGCGGAGTCCGCGGACCCGTACGTCGCCACGGTGGCGCCGGGCAGCGCGGCCGCGAAGGCGGGCCTGCGGCCGGGTGACAGGCTCGTCTCCATCGACGGGACGCCGGTGGAGTCGTTCCACCAGTTCGCCACGAGGCTCAACGCGCTGAAGGAGCAGCCCTTCACCCTGACGTGGCGGGGGGCGGGCGGTGAGCGCACGGAGAAGGTCGCGCAGGCGCCGCTGGAGACGGTGGACGGCATGGGCAACCCCTCCAAGCCGGTGGTGCTGGGCGTGCTCAACTGGGACATCCGGCTGGCGGACAGGCCCGTGCTGGACGAGGTGACGGTCCACATGGGGCCGGGCGCGGCGCTCAAGGAGGCGGCCCTCGTCGTCCCGAAGATTGTCGGTCAGATGGTGAAGGTCATCGGCGGCCTCTTCGTGGGCAGCGTGCCGCTGAGCACGGTGGGCGGGCCCATCATGATGTACCAGATGGCCGCCAAGAGCGCCGAGCAGGGCCTGGACACCTTCCTCAACCTGATGGCCATCATCTCCATCAACCTGGGGGTGATGAACCTGCTGCCCATCCCCGTGCTGGACGGCTTCCACCTGCTGTCCGCCGCGTGGGAGGGAATCCGCCGCCGCCCCATCCCCGTGCGGGTGCGGGAGGTGGCCAACATGGTCGGCCTGGCGCTGCTCATCATGCTGATGCTGCTGGCTGTCTCCAACGACGTCATGCGCTGAGGTGCCATGCGAGGAAGTGCCGTTGCGTGCGTGTTGGGGTTGAGCGTGCTCGCGGGCTGTGCCCAGCGCGCCGCGAAGCCCCAGCCTCCGGAGACTTCCACGGCCGGTGGCTCGCCGCCCGTGACGAAGCGCGAACAGATGCCGCGCACGTACCTGGGCGAGGGGCTCGCGTCCTTCTACGGCCCGGGCCTGCACGGCCGGCCCACCGCCAGCGGCGAGCGCTTCAACCAGAACGCGCTCACCGCCGCGCACCGCAAGGAGCGCTTCGGCTCCTGCGTGCGCGTGGTGAACATGGAGAACGGGAGGCAGGTGGAGGTGCGGGTGAATGACCGCGGCCCCTTCGTGGAGGGCCGCATCATCGACGTGTCGCTGGCCGCCGCGAAGAAGCTGGGCATGGTGGACAAGGGCGTGGCCCGCGTGCGGCTGTACCGCTGCGCCACCCCCGTGTCGGAGATTCCCCGGGCGTCCTGGGCCGCGCCGGTGTAGGGAGCGGCCCCATGTTCCTCTCGCTGGACACCTCGACGCTGACGCTGTCCCTGGCCCTGGTGGAGCGCGAGCCCGGTGGCGGCCTGCGCGCGCTGGAGCACGTGGTGGTGGGGCCTCCCCAGAAGCAGAGCGAGGTGCTGCCCGGCATCATCGGCGAGCTGCTGTCCCGGCACGGGGCGAAGCTGGCGGAACTGGAGGGGCTGGCCGTGGGCCTGGGGCCGGGCTCCTTCACGGGGCTGCGCATCGGCCTGGCCACGGTGAAGTCGCTGGCGTACGCGGCGGGCCTCAAGGTGGCGGGGGCCTCGTCGCTGGCGGCGGTGGCGCTGGAGGGCCCGGAGGACGTGCCGCTGTACTGCCTGGCGGTGGCGCGCAAGGACGACCTGTACCTGGGCGCGTACGTGCGGCGGGGCGGGACGGTGGAGGCGCTGGAGCCGGAGACGGCCATGTCCCCCCAGGAGGTGGCCGCGCGCCTGGCCGCGGAGCCCCGGGCGCTGGCGCTGGGGCCCGCGCTGGTGGACTACCGCTCGGCGCTGGAGTCCCACGGCGTGGCGCCGCACCGGCTGCTGGCGGGGCCGGCCTTCCCCTCGGCGGTGGAGCTGGCGCGGCTGGTGCGCTTCCCGGAGGAGCGCTCGCTGCAGGCGCTCTTCGCGCTGGAGCCGCACTACGTGCGCGCCTCCGAGCCGGAGCGCAACCCGAAGTTCCCCCCGCTGCCCGGGCCGGCGCCCACGGCGCGGTTGAAGGAAGACTGAAGCCGTCGCGCGGCCCTCGCGTCCGCGTGCGCGGGTGAGTAAAGGACGCGCCCATGAAAGACGATGTGATGATTGGCGTGGTGGGGGCCACCGGCGTGGTGGGCCGTGAGGTGCTGGCCGCGTTGTACGCGCAGGACGTGCCCGCCGAGCGCGTGCGCGCCTTCGGCTCCGAGCGCTCGAAGGGCCTGGACGTGGAATACGGCGAGGACTCGCTGGAGGTGGAGCGGGCCACGCCGGAGGCCTTCCGGGGCCTGGGCGTGGTGCTGCTGGCCACCCCGGCGGAGGCGTCCCGTACGCTGGCCCCGGCCGCGCAGGCGGCGGGGGCCTGGGTGGTGGACGTCAGCCCCGCCTTCCGGGGCGACGGCAACGTGCCGCTCGTCCTCCCGGGCTTCAACGGCGAGGCGCTGGGCGCGGGCTTCACCTTCAAGGGCCGCGTGGTGTGCCTGCCGGGCGCCGTCACCTCCGCCGTGGTGCACGTGGTGGAGCCGCTGCGCCGGGCCTTCGGCGTGGTGCGCGCGCAGGTGACGGCGATGATGGGCGTGTCCAGCGCGGGCGTGCGCGGGGTGGCGGAGCTGGAGAAGCAGACGGCGGACCTCTTGTCCGGGCGCGAGCCGGAGCCCCACGTCTTCCCCCACCGGGTGGGCTTCAACCTGGTGCCCCAGGTGAGCGGCTTCATGGTGAACTCCCCCTGGACGGAGGAGGAGGGCGGCTGGACGCTGGAGGCCGCCCGGCTGTTCTCCGCCCGGGGCGAGGTGCCCGTCATCGCCGGCACCGCGGTGCAGGTGCCCAGCTTCTACGGCCACGGCATCACCCTCAACGTGCAGCTCAAGAAGCCGGGGCCCGTGGAGCAGGTGCGCGCCGCCCTCAAGACGTCCTCCACCCTCAAGGTGCTGGATGCCCCCGGCGAGCGCATCTACCCCATGCCCATGCTGGTGACGTCAGACCCGGCGGTGCATGTGGGCCGGGTTCGCGCCTTTCCCCAGGCCCCCGAGTGGGTGACGCTCTTCGCCGCCGTGGACAACGCCACCCGGGGCGCCGCCCTCAACCTGGTGGAAGCGGGGATGCTCCTGGCGAAGCGCCCCGCCTGACAAATTGGCAAAGCCCCTCGAGCCGCCCTGCCTGTTTGGCGTGGCCGAGGGGGCCCGCCATGGGGGAAATAGGGCGGTTGCATGGGGGTTGTGGGTGGCCTCCCGATTGCTAGCCTGCGCGTACCCATGCGTTTCCTACTCGTTGGCCTCCTGCTCTTCGCGTCGACCGCCCTGGGGCAGACCCTGACCCTGACGGTCGGTAGCAGTACCGATCCCTCCGATACCCTTGGCCTCAACCGCGAAGACTGCGGCAGGAACCTGGACCTCAAATGGAGCTTCACGGGTGGGACTGCCTGTGAGCCGCTGCAGCTCTGGGTGACCACGGCCAGCAGCTGCGGGGAGGCGCCGGCGGCGGGCGACTACGTCCTGGACGAGGTGCCGGAGGGCAATGTCGGCAATCCGGGGACCGAGGTACGCCGCATCGCCGTGGACCAGCTCCCCGTCTTCACCTCCGCGGATGGCGGCTCGACGACGTGCTCCACCGCCACCGTGGACCAGACGATGCGCGTCTGTGGCTTCACCCAGTCCGCCAGCCTGACGAATATCTGCGACATCGACGTCAAGGTGAGCACTGCGCCGAAGATCCGCTTCGACACCCGGCCCCCGCCCAAGCCCACCATCAGCGCGGTGATTCCCCGTGACTCGGCGCTGGGCGTCACGGTGTCGGCCGAGAGCGACTCCACCGTGAGGGTGGTGGCCCTGCTGACGGACGGGGACGGAGGTGTCGGCGCCGAGGTGGCCAGCGACGAGACGACGGCCACGGGCACCGCGGAGCTGGCGGATCTGCAGAACGGGGTGACCTACCAGGTCCTCGCCTATGCGACGGACCAGTCGAAGAACACGAGCGAGGCGTCGGACCCGAGCACGGGCACGCCCGTCGCGAGCCGCGGCTTCTTTGGCACCTACGTCGACGCCGGGGGGGCTGAGAGGGGCGGGTGTGGCGTGGCGGGTGGAAGCCTCGCCGGGGGCGCGGCGCTGGCCATTCTGGGTATCTGGTTGTCGAGGAGGAAGCAGTCATGAGTCGGGCAACGGCCCTGGGGTTCGCGGCGCTCCTGTCGTCGCTTCCCGCCTGGGGACAGGAAGCGCCGCCGGTGGTGCAGCCGGTGTCGCTGGCGTCTCCGCGCAGTGGCGCGGTGGTGCTGAGGCTGGGCGGTTACAAGCCCCTCATCGACGAGGAGGAAGGGCTTGGCGGCACGCCGTACGAGGACTTCTTCGGTGACGAGTCGCTGCTGCTGTTCGAGGCGGAGATGCAGCGCTTCTTCTACCAGGGCATCGGTACGGCGGGCCTGAGCCTGTCGGCCGGCTACGGGGAGAAGTACGCGCCCGCGCGGCTGGAGGGCGGCGCCCCGGCGGCGGAACAGTCGGCGCTGAGGGTGATTCCGCTGAGCGCCAACGTCTTCTACAAGTTCGATTACGCCGCCTTCGAGTGGGGCATCCCCCTGGTCCCCTACGGCAAGCTGGGCCTCATCTACACGCCGTGGTGGATTACCAAGGGGAGCGACACCGAGACGGCGGATGGCCGGAAGGGCAACGGCGGCGAGTGGGGCTGGGGCGCCACGGGCGGCGTGGCCTTCATGCTGGACGTGCTGGAGCCGCGCTTCGCGCGCGACTTCGACACGGACATCGGGGTGAACCACAGCTACCTGTTCGCCGAGTACACCTACGCGGATGTGAACAATTTCGGCGGCGGCGGGCTCAACCTGTCCAGCCGGCGCTGGATGTTCGGACTGGCGCTGGACTACTAAGCGGCTCATGCCGCCTCCTCCTCGCCCCTCCGCCCCGCTTGTCGCGCTGCTGCTCCTGACGGTCGCCGTGGGCCCCTGGGCCTCCGGCTGCCGGCGGGTGGTGCGGCCGGACATGGGGCAGGACCGCACGGTGGAGGCGGGCGTGCCGGTGGAGCTCGGCTCGCGTGAGGAGGGCGCGACGGCCGTCACCTGGGAGCCGGGTGATGGCACCGCGCCCGTGAAGGCCGCGCGGCTGTCCCACGCCTTCGCGCGGACGGGCTCGTACACCGTGCGCGCGCTGCACGAGGGCGAGGAGGTGGGCCGCGTGCAGCTCACCGTGGTGCCGCGGCCGGTGCTGCGCGCGGTGCCCGCGGCGGCGCAGACGGTGC
Organism: Myxococcus sp. RHSTA-1-4; assembly: GCF_020037125.1. GTDB lineage: Bacteria > Myxococcota > Myxococcia > Myxococcales > Myxococcaceae > Myxococcus. The sequence goes on along the minus strand of NZ_JAIQDG010000006.1, from coordinate 124,028 downwards.
TGTGGGTGCCCCGGCTTCGCGGCAACGTGGAGCCGCTGGTGGACTTCTACGAGCGGCTCATCGGCCCGGAGAACGCGCGGCGCTCGCTGGAGGAGGCGCCGCTGGTGTCGCTGATGCTGCGCGGCCTGTCGGACGGCGCCGGCGTGGTGGACCCGGAGGAGGGCTTCGGCTTCTTCCTGCTGCCCGAGTTCGACGGCGTGGTGGCGCTGCTGGGCGTGACGGAGCCGGAGTCGGCGATGGACGCGGTGGCGGGGGAGCTGGAGGACGCCGGCCACCAGGTGATTCCCCGGGACGACGGCACGGCGCGGGTGGTGCCCTCGGACGGCAGCTCGCCGATGCTGCTGTTCGAGGACCGGGGCTACCTCTACCTCGCCGTGCCGGAGGACCCGGACGCGACGGAGGAGGGCGCGCCGGTGGATGCGCAGGCCGTGGCGACTCCGGACGTGGAGGTGGCGCGCCGTGCGGTGAAGTCCTTCACGGGCCCCGGCATCTCCGAGGAGGCCCTGCTGGGCGAGCTGCGCGGGAAGGTGGCCGAGGGCAGCGTGTACCTGTACTCGGGGGCGCGGCCGGACCCGCTGGAGGCGGGGGAGGAGGAGGGCCCGGTGCGGGGCTTCTTCGCGTCCCTGGCCGTGCGGCCGGAGCGGGTGGACCTGGATGGCTTCCTCGCCTCGTCCCGGCCGCTGCTGCGGGGCGCGAGCGCGCCGGCGTCGGCCCTGCTGGAGCAGGCGGCGCTGGGGCCCTTCGCGGCGGCGCAGCTCTCCGTGCCGCCCGAGGAGCTGGCGAAGCTGGCCTTCGGCTCCCCGGGCTCGCCCCGCCGCCAGCGCACGCTGGAGCGGTGGCGCCAGCAGGGACTGGACGCGGAGCCGCTGCTGAAGGCGCTGCGCGGCGACGTGGCGATGCTGGTGTACTTCGACGCGCCGGCCTTCTTCCGCAACTTCATCCGCGAGAAGCGGCCGGAGCCCCGGGGCACCGTGGTGGTGGAGGCGGGGCTGACCTCGTCCGAGGAGGTGCTGCGCCTCATCGACCGGCAGCTCCAGGACACCTCGCTGCGCTACACCACGCAGAAGCTGCCGGAGGGCGTGCTCTACCGCACGCGGGTGCGGGAGCAGCCGGTGGAGCTGCGTGTCACCCCGCAGCGGGCCACGCTGCTGGCGGGTGAGCTGCTGGAGGGGCGCCCGCGCGGGGACGTGGGCACGGCGCTGCGCGAGCGCTTCGGCGGTGAGGCCTTCGGCGCCGGGCACGTGTCGGTGATGCTGGACCTGGGACAGCTTCGCGCGGACCTGCGTGCGCCGGAGAGCGTGCCGGGCGTGCCCCAGGGACAGCTCGAGGCGGCACGGGCCTTCACTGGCGCGCTGCTGGAGCAGCTCACGCCGCTGGACTCGGCCTTCCTGGACTTCTCGCTGGCGGAGGGCGGGGCCCGGCTCAAGGGGCGCATGTCGCTGCGGGGCGAGCGGGAGGTGTCGCGTTGAGCGGCGGCGGGAGCATCACCGTTCTCTATTTCGCCGCGGCCCGCGAGCGCGCGGGCGGGGCGCGCGAGACGCTGGAGGTGCCCGGGGGCGCCCTCGTGGGCGACGTGCTGCGGCTGCTCACCGGGAAGCACCCGGCGCTGGCGCCGCTCTTGCCGCACCTGCGCGTGGCGGTGGACCAGGAGTTCGTGGGCCCGGAGGCGCCGGTGCGCGCGGGCGCGGAGGTAGCGCTCATTCCGCCGGTGGCCGGGGGCTCGCCGGGGCTGTTCTCCGTGGTGGACCGGCCGCTGCGTCTGGAAGAGGCCGTGGAGGCGGTGGAGGGGGAGGGGTACGGCGGGCTCGTCACCTTCAGCGGCTCCGTGCGCGACCAGACGAAGGGCCGGCGGGTGCTGCGGCTGGAGTACGAGGCCTACGCGCCCATGGCGGAGAAGAAGCTGGCGGAGATTGGGGCGGAGGTGGCGGCGCAGTGGCCGGGGACGCGGCTGGCCATCGTCCACCGCGTGGGCACGCTGGTGCCGGGAGAGCTGGCCGTGGTCATCGCCGCGGCGGCGCCCCACCGGAAGGAGGCCTTCCGCGGCTGCGAGCACGCGATTGAGCGGCTCAAGCAGGACGTGCCCATCTGGAAGAAGGAGTTCTTCGAGGACGGCGAGGTCTGGGTGGGCCTGGGGCCCTGACTCAGCGCACGCGGAAGAAGCCGGGGACGTTGACGCCGCCGGTGCCCGCGTCGGGCTGCTGGGCGCGCTCTGCCTCGGTGAGGGGGCGTAGCGGAGTTTCCAGGCCCAGGGCCTTGCGGCGCGCGGCCTCCTTCTCGGCGGCGAGCTGCAGGGCGCGCGCGTTGGACTCGGCCTGGCGCTCCGGTGTCGGGCCGGCGATGAGGAAGCCCACCGGCAGGCTCAGGAAGAGCGCGCTCACCACCACCAGCCAGCCGAGGTCCTTCCACTGGAGGGGGCCGACGCGCTCCTTCACCACGGAGCCCTGCACCACCAGCGAGAGCTGGCCCTCGGTGAGCCGGAGCGTCATGCCGTCCGTCAGCTCCACGGACGCGCGGCCGCCGGCCCCGCCCAGCTCCGTCCGGGGCACGGGGCCGAAGGCGTCTCCGTGCAGCTTGCGCTCCAGGCGCGCGGCGGGAGGCAGGTGGATGCGCCAGCCTCGCTCGGTGCGCTCGGCCAGGAGGAAGGGCTCCTCCGGGAGCGTGAAGCCATAGAGAGGCAGCGGGGCCTTCTCGTCCGCGGCGGCGTGGATGGCGGTCTGCTCGGCGCCATAGCTCCACGCCTCGGAGAGGTTGGTGCCCCAGTACAGCTCGCAGTACAGCCCGCCGCCCGTCTTGGTGCTCATCGCGCGTTGAAGCATAGGTCCTTCACCGGCCCTCGGCCGCTTGAAGTGTGGGGTGCCTGTCCGGCCCCTGGACAGCCGGGGAGGGGAGAAGGTTCCACGGTGGCGGGCGGTGGGATTCGCCTCTCAAGGAGGCGAGCGGGTGGCGGAGGCCGGCGTTGAGGCGTCCGGCGCCCCCATGCCACCCGGGAGCGTCCCCGCGTCCGGGGGAGCGGCCGCGGGTGCTGGCGCCCCTGAAGGAGCCGACGGCGTGGAGCCCGTCGCGGGTGCCGGTGCCGGCCGCTCCGGGAGCGCGCGGCGGATCTCCGCGCCCGCCATCACCACGATGGCCGCAGCGATGCCGAAGAAGCCCACCGTCTGCGCCACCGTCTCCACACGCGGGGGCAGTCTCCGGCCGCTCGCCGCCTCCACCATCAGCAGCACCACGCGGCCACCGTCCAGGCCGGGCACGGGGAGCATCGTCAGGAGCGCGAGCGCCACGGACGCGGCCACCAGGGCCCGCAGCAGCGAGTCCATTCCGGAAGACGCCGCGTCCGAGGACTCCTGCCGCATCAGCGCCCCCGGCCCCACCGCGCCCGCGCGCTCGGGGCCGCGCACCAGCCGCGCCAGCATGGACATTCCCTCGGCCGCCACGCTGCCGGTGTGTGCGAACGCGTGGCCCAGCGCCTCGCCCGTGCCGTGCGCGCGGTACACGTACTGCTGGCTCACGCCGATGCGGCCCGCGCCCCGCTCGTCCGGACGCGGGCGCACCTGCACCATGCGCTTCTCTCCCTGCCGCTCCACGCCCAGCTCCAGCGGACGGCCCGGAGCCGCCGCCACCTTCTCCACGAACTCCGACCAGCTCCCGAGCGGCTGCCCCGACACGCTGACGATGCGGTCTCCCGGCAGGAGCTGCGCCCGCGCCGCCTCCGAGCCGGGCTGCACCGTGCCCACCGTCAGCGGCACCACCACGTGCGTGCCGGACGTGTACAGCGCGATGAGGATGCCCAGCGCCAGCACGTAGTTGGCCAGCGGTCCCGCCAGGATGATGAGCATGCGCCGCAGCGGGCCCAGCACGCGGAAGCCGCCTGCCTCCGCCGCGTCCGCGCGGTGCGGATTCATCCCCTGCACGTGGGCGGTGGCCCCCAGCGGCACCGCGGCCAGCACGTACTGCGTGCCCCACAGCTGGAAGGACACCAGCGGCGGGCCGAAGCCGAACACGAAGCGGGGCACCTTCACGCCGAGCAGCCGCGCGGCGACGAGGTGCCCCAGCTCATGCAGGGCCAGGAGCGCCCCGAGGGCGAGCAGGACGAGCGCGTAGTGCATCCGGGTGCGTCACTCCCTACAGCTTCCGGCGCTGCCCGGTCTGCTTGTAGGCCAGGTAGTCGGAGAGGATGGTGCCGTGGTCGAAGCACAAGTCCTTCGGCAGCGCGCTCACGGGGAAGGCCCTGGCCTCCGCCGCGTCGTCCGCGCCCGCCGGCTCGCCCTCGGCCGTGCCGATGTAGACGGTGGAGAGGGTGTGCAGGCGTGGGTCCCTCTTCGGGTCCGAGTAGGTGAAGAACTGCTCCGTCAGCTTCACCTTCAGCCCCGTCTCCTCGAGCGCCTCGCGCACGGCCGCCGCCTCCAGCGGCTCGCCCTCGTCCACGAAGCCGCCGGGCAGCGCCCAGCCCACCGGCGGGTTCGCCCGGCGGATGAGGACGATGCGCTCACCGGACAGCTCGATGATGCAGTCCACGGTGGGCTTGGGGTTGCGGTATTCGGCCATGGCGCCGAGTGTAACCGCTGCCGCCACGATGCACTGCCTCCATTGCATGCCGTGGGGTATGGTGCGCGCCGTGTCTACCCTTGGACGCTTCCGCCTCCTCGTCCCCGCCCTGCTCGTGGTGGGCATGTCCGGCTGCCTGCCCTACGCCCAGGAGCAGGGGGACTATGTCTTCGACCCCGTGGAGATATACCGAGACGAATGCGGGCTGGCGGAGTCCAACCGGGAGCAGCTCCGCGGCACCCTCCAGATTACGGGCCGCGTCGTCCGCCTGGACTTCGACCTGCTGGACAGCGAGCTCATCGGCTACTTCCTCGACGAGGGAGAGGACTTCTCCATCGACGGCAGCGTGGTGAACGCCAGCACCCAGGTGCGGGGCCAGGAGTGTCTGCTGGACCAGGTGAACCTCCACCTGGAGGGCACGACGCAGTGCGAGACGCAGTTCGACGGCGTGCTGCGCGTGCGCTACGAGGCCCAGCAGCGCCCGGACGCGTGCGTCTGCGAGCTGTGGATGCGGTACGAAGCCGTCAAGGATTCGAAGCCCTGTGATTGAGCGTGCTTGAGACCTGGCTCGCGGGTTCCTAGAACAGAGGGGTGGTTGCCCATTCTGCGGAGGAGCCCATGGCTGAAACGCAGCACGAGATCAAATCGGTCCTGACGGAGACACGCGTCTTCCCACCCCCGGAGGCGTTCGCGAAGCAGGCCCACATCCGTGGCATGGACGACTACCGGCGGCTCTGGGACGAGGCCGCCAGGAATCCGGACAAGTACTGGGGCGACCGGGCCCGCGAGGAGTTGTTCTGGAAGGAACCCTTCCAGACGGTGCTGGACTGGAAGCCGCCGCACGCGCGGTGGTTCGTCGAGGGGCGCACCAACCTCGCGTACAACTGTCTGGACCGCCACCTGGCGAAGCGCCGCGACAAGGCCGCCATCCTCTTCGAGGGCGAGCCCGGAGACAGGCGGCGAATCACGTACGGCGAGCTGGCGGTGGAGGTGAACCGGCTGGCCAACGGCCTCAAGTCGCTCGGGGTGCGCAAGGGGGACCGGGTGGGCATCTACCTGCCCATGGTGCCGGAGGCCGCGGTGGCCATGCTGGCGTGCGCGCGCATCGGTGCGGTGCACTCGGTGGTGTTCGGCGGCTTCTCCGCCGAGGCGCTCCAGGAGCGCATGAACGACGCGGGCGCGAAGGTGCTGCTCACCGCGGACGGCGGCTGGCGCAAGGGCGCGGTGGTGCCGCTCCTGAAGAACGTGGAGGCGGCGCTGCCGAACATGACCTCCATGGAGAAGGTGGTGGTGCTGCGGCGCACGGGCGAGTCGCTGCCGCTGTCCGGCCCGAAGCTGATGGCGTGGGACGCGCTGGTGAAGGGCCAGTCCGACGCGTGCGAGCCGGAGTGGGTGGAGAGCGAGCACCCGCTGTTCATCCTCTACACGTCCGGCTCCACCGGGAAGCCGAAGGGCGTGCTGCACACCACGGGCGGCTACTCGGTGATGGCGTCCCTCACCACGCGCTGGGTGTTCGACCTGCGCGAGGACGACGTCTACTGGTGCACCGCGGACGTGGGCTGGGTGACGGGGCACAGCTACGTCGTCTACGGCCCGCTGATGAACGGCGTCACCACCGTCCTCTACGAGGGCGCGCCCACGCAGCCGGGGCCGGACCGCTTCTGGGAAATCATCGCGCGCTACAAGGCCACCATCCTCTACACCGCGCCCACCGCCATCCGCGCCTTCATGCGCCTGGGTGAGGAGCACCCGCGCAAGCACGACATGTCCTCGCTGCGGCTGCTGGGCAGCGTGGGTGAGCCCATCAACCCCGAGGCGTGGATGTGGTACCGCGACGTCATCGGCGGCGGCCGGTGCCCCGTCGTGGACACGTGGTGGCAGACGGAGACGGGCGCCATCATGATTTCGCCGCTGCCGGGGGCCACGCCCACCAAGCCCGGCTCGGCCACCTTCCCGCTGCCCGGCATCCACGCCGAAATCCTGGACCGCCAGGGCAACCCGGTGCCGAAGGGGCAGGGCGGCCTCCTCTTCGTCACCCGGCCGTGGCCCTCCATGCTGCGCACCGTGTACGGCGACCCGGACCGGTACGTGCGCACGTACTTCAGCGAGCTGCCCGGCAAGTACTTCACCGGCGACGGCGCGCGCACGGACGAGGACGGCTACTTCTGGCTGATGGGCCGCGTGGACGACGTGGTGAACGTGGCCGGCCACCGCCTGGGCACCGCGGAGGTGGAGAGCGCGCTGGTGGCGCACCCGCGCGTGTCCGAGGCCGCCGTGGTGGGCCGCCCGGACGAGCTGAAGGGCACCGCGCTGGTGGCCTTCGTCACGCTGAAGCAGGGCAACGCGCCCTCTCCGGAGCTGAAGAAGGAGCTGGCCACGCACGTGGCGAAGGAGATTGGCGCCATCGCCCGGCCGGATGAAATCCGCTTCGCCGAGGCGCTTCCGAAGACGCGCTCCGGAAAAATCATGCGCCGGCTGCTGCGCGACGTGGCCTCGGGCAACCAGTCCGCGCAGGACACCACCACGCTGGAGGACCTCAACGTCCTCGCCACGCTGCGGCAGAACGACGAATAACGCACCCTTCCTCGCACCTCGGGACGGGGGGACCCGTCAGGTCGCCCCGCCCTCCTTTGGACTACACGGCCCCGGAGCCTCCCAGTCAGTGGGCGGCCCCCGGGGCCGTTGTCGTTCCGCACCCGGTGAGGTCACCTTTGCCCTCTCTGGAGCCCGTCTGGAGTGTTCAAAGCCAGACAGCAGCCGAACGCCTGCTATGCTTGCTTGAGTCGCAGGGAAGCGCAGGTTTTCCCTCTGCGCAGCACATCCCGTAGAGTCGTGCCAAACGAATACAGCCGAGCCATCTGGGTAGCCGGGTTGACACTGGAAAGATGCAGAGGCATTAAATAGGGTCGTGCTCGCCCCCCGAGCGCCTTGCCTGTCGTCCCCAGCACCGCCTCCCTCCTCCCCCCGGACGTGCCTCATGGAACTCCGCGACCAGCTTGAATCCCCCCTCTTCACCCACTTCATCTCCGACTACGCACAGCCCGTCGGGCCGGACCTGTTGGGGAGGACGGAAGAGTTCTTCCAGTGGCAGGAGGCGCGGCGCCAGACGGGGCTGTGGCCCTACTCGCGGAGCCTGGAAGCGGCGCCCGAGGCGTCGTGCGGTGTTCGCAGCGAGACGGGCACGTGCCGCCAGGGCCTGAACTTCGGCTCGCAGGACTACCTGTCGCTGTCCACGCACCCGGAAGTGATTGCGACGGCCCACCGGGCCATCGAGCAGTACGGACTGCACAGCGCGGGCTCGGCGATGCTGGGGGGCAACACGGCGCCGTCGCTGATGCTGGAGAAGGCGCTCGCCGAGCACCTTCAGATGCCGCACGTGGCGCTGTTCTCGACTGGCTGGGGGGCCGGGTTCGGGACCATCGTCGGGCTGGTACGCCCGGATGACCACGTGGTGCTGGACGCGCTCAGCCACCAGTGCCTGCAGCAGGGGGCGATGGCCGCCACGCACAACGTGAGCCGCGTGCCGCACCTGAACAACCGCGCCATGCGCCGCAAGCTGCAGGAGATTCGCGCCCGCGACGCGCGCAACGGCGTGCTGGTCGTCACCGAGGGCCTCTTCTCCATGGACTCGGACGTGCCGCGGCTGGAGGAGCTCCAGGCCATCTGCCACGAGTACAACGCCACGCTGCTGGTGGACGTGGCGCATGACCTGGGCGCGCTGGGCCCCAAGGGCACGGGCAGCCTGGGCCTGCAGGACATGCTGGGGAAGGTGGACCTGGTGGTGGGCGCCTTCTCGAAGACGCTCGCGTCCAACGGCGGCTTCATGGCCACGCGCTCGCCGGCGGTGCGCCAGTTCGTGCGCGTCATGGGCGGGCCGCACATCTTCTCCAACGCGCTGCTGCCCGGCCAGGCCGCGGTGGTGCTGGAGGCGCTGCGCATCGTCCGCTCGGAGGAGGGCGAGGCGCTGCGCCTGAAGGCCCGGCAGAACAGCCTCACGCTGCGCGGCGCGTTCGCGGAGCACGGCATCGAGTGCCTGGGCGAGCCCTCCAACGTGGTGCCGGTGCCCGTGGGCGACGCGAAGGTGGCGCGCCTCGCCGCGAAGCTGGTGTTCGAGCGCGGCATCTTCGCCAACCTCGTGGAGTACCCGGCCGTCCGCCTGCGCGAGACGCGCTTCCGCATGCAGGTCATGTCCTCGCACACCGAGGAGCAGGTGCGGCAGGCCGCGGAGGTGGTGTGCGGCGCGATTGAAGAGGCCCGCGCGCTGGTGAAGGCCCGGACCCGTCCGTCCCGCGCGGCCCGGCTCGAGGAGCGGCTCCAGGCCGAGCTGTGACGGGAAGCGCTCCGCGCCCCTTCCGTCCGGGGCGCGGAGTGGAGGACCCGGGCCTTCCGCGCCCGGGCCGCCGCGCTCAGGTGTCGTCGCGGCTGGTGGCCCTCAGGTGGGTGACGTCACCCCAGGTCACCAGCCGGAGCGAGCCCTCGTGGTAGTCGAACTGGTTCCACCCCGCGTTGAGCACGGAGAAGGTGCGAGGCGCCTCCGGCGGAATGCCCAGGCTGTGGCGGAACAGGAGGCTGAGCACGCCGCCGTGGGTCACCACCACGATGCGCTCGCCCCGGTGACGGTTCCCCAGCTCGTGCAGGCACTCCACGGCGTGGCGGAGCCGCTGTGACGTGCTCTCCCCCTGGGCGACGACGTAGTCCGGCGCGCCCGCCGAGTACTCGGCGAACACGTCCGGGTGCCGCTGGCCCGCCTCTTCCCGCGTCAGCCCCTCGAGGATGCCCAGGCCCCGCTCGCGCAGCCTCGCGTCCGGGACGATGGCGTGGCCCGTGCGCGCGGCGATGCGCCTCGCCGTCTCCACGGCCCTGCCCAGGTCGCTGCAGTAGAGCGCGCTGAAGGACACGGACACCAGGCGCGCGGCGAGCGCGTCCGCCTGCCGCAGCCCCTCGGGGTTGAGTGCACTGTCCCGGTGCCCTTGCAAACGGCCCGTGGAGTTCCACTCCGTCTCTCCATGGCGGAGCAGGATGAGCTCGGTCTTCAACGCGACCTCTCCAGATGTGTAATCGCCTCTTCGAGCAGGGCGGCGACACCCCGGCGCACCACGTGCACCACCTTGTGGCTGTAGGCGGGGCCCCCGTGCGTGTAGTGCCCGCTCACCTTGTGGTGCAGCTCCGTGGCGCCCCACACCAGCACCAGGTCCGCCCAGTCCAAATCACTCCGCGCCCGGTCCGACGTGCGCCGCTCCGTGCCGTCCACCATGCGCAGCTCAATCTGGTGCCCGAGCTTCTGCTCCAGCTCCTCGCGCACCGCGGGCGAGCCGCCCACCACCACCACCTTGCTCACGCCGTGGCGGCGGCAGCTCTCCACGAAGGCGGCCTCCGCGCGCCGGTTGGCGGAGCCTCCGCACCGCGCGCAGTGGCTTCGCGGCTCCACGCGCAGCGGCTCGCGGCCGCTCGCCTGCGCCACCTTGAGGCACGCCCCGTCCGCGCAGACGAAGAAGAAGCGGCTGTCCAGGAGCTCGGCCGCCTTGAGCAGCTTGGGCTCGCTCATGCGCAGCTTGCCGGGGCGGGTGAGGCCCGCCTCCTCCAGCACCGCACGGGCGCGGGCACGGGCGTCCGGCAGGGTGATGCCCCGCGCCGCCATCCATCCGTCGATGTCCTGGTCCGAGCTCACGGTTCGGTCGTCGTCGGAGAAGGCATAGCGGGGAACAACTCCGTCTGCACGGCGGGAGGCGTGGAGGCGGTCCCCAGGCCGAGCGCCTCGCGCACCGGCCCGAAGCTGCGCCGGTGGATGGGCAGCACGCCCTTCTCGCGCAGCGCCTGCACGTGCTGCGGTGTCGGGTAGCCCTTGTGCGCCGCGAGCCCATAACCGGGGTAGCGCGCGTCCAGCTCCGTCATCAGCCTGTCGCGGGTCGTCTTCGCGATGACGGACGCCGCGGCGATGCTCATGGAGAGCGAGTCACCCTTGATGATGCCGCGCTGGGGCGCGGGGCACTCCGGAATCTTCCGCGCGTCCACCAGCACGAAGTCCGGCTTCAGCCCCAGCCCCTCCACCGCGCGGCGCATGGCCAGCAGGCCCGCGTGGTAGATGTTGATGCGGTCGATCTCCTCCACCTCCGCCTGGCCCACCGCCCACGCCACCGCGTCGCGCTTGATGGCCACGGCCAGCTCCTCGCGCTTCTCCGGGTCGACAATCTTCTTCGAGTCGTCCAGCCCCTTCAGCCGGTAGCCCTTGGGAAGCACGGCGGCGGCCGCCACCACCGGGCCGGCCAGCGGGGCCATGCCCGCCTCGTCCACGCCCGCCACGTGGGTCATCCCCTGCTCCCACAGCTCCACCTCGAACTTCAGCAGGTGGCGCAGGCGCTGGCCCTCGGCGCGGTTCTTCTCCTGCCGGGCGCGGATGCGGCGCGCGAGCTCCCGGGCGCCCCGCCGCGAGTCCGCGTCCAGCGCCTCCAGCAGGCCCGCGGGGACGGACTGCGCACAGGTGACGAAGCGCTCCGTCAGCTCGGAGAGCGCGCACTGGAGGAGCTGTTCCACGCTGTCTGCGGACATGATGATGACCTGGGGGCCTACCCTGGAGGTAGCGCGCCAGTCTTACCTCGTGGAGTGGGAACGCGGCGGCCGCCGGGACACGTTCCCCCAGCGGCCTGCACGGGGCCGCCCGGCTGGCGGGCCGCCCTGGAGGCAGGGAGGGGAGGACGCGTGGGCCGGCGGGCATGACGCATGGCGACAGCCGTACCTCAGCCCGAGGGTCCAGCACAACCACCCCGCTCGGGAAGGCCCCCGCGGAGGGGGCCTGGGGCCCGGGGCTTCCGGACGCTACGGGTAGAGCTGGAGCTGGAGGGCGCCGGGCTCCGGCAGGCAGTTGCAGGCGTCGCACATCCACTCCACGCGCTCGGCGGAGGACACCCTGGCGCCCGCGCTGGCCACCACGCGCAAGGGGCTGGGCGCGAGCGACTCGTTGATGGCGGTGGTGACGCCGTTCTCGTCGGTGATGCCGGTGATGCTCACGTTCGACGACAGGTTGGTGGCCGTGACGATGGCGCCACGCACGCGGGCTCCCTCCGCCGTCACCACCTCCACCCGCAACGACACCCACTCCGCCTGGCAGTCCTCGCCGCCGCGCTCCATGCGCGGGGCGTCGTCACATGCCGCGAGGAGACCGATGCCGATGAGCCATGAGAACCAACGCGCCCGAGCCATGATGCCGTCGAAGGTGGTGCTCGCATCGACGCGTGGCAACGCCCGTGTCAGTCGGCCGACGGAGGTACGCGCTCGCGTGCGAAGCGCGCCGCGCCGGAGTCCGGGTAGCGGTGAATCACGTAGCGGTAGACCTCTTCCGCGCGCGTGGTGTCCTGCATCTTCTCTCCCAGCACACGCGCCAGAAGTACCAACGCACGGGGCGCGGTGGGGTCATCTGGCGCCACATCTGCCGCGGACTCCAACGCCTGTACCGCCAGTGGGAAGTTTCCTTCCACGGCCGCGGCCTGGCCGATGAACAGGTGGTGCTCCGGAGGGACACGCGCCTTCGGTTGTCCTCTCAACGTCGCATACAGGGCCATGGCCTGGGGGATGTCGCGCGACTCCACCGCCGAGGCCAGCGCGGAGAGCCCCTCGCTCGCGGCGCGCTGCTCGGTGTCCTGGAACTCGACGAGCGTCGCGCCGTCGGGTGCCTCGGGGAACGGCGCGTCCTCGCGCATGGGCGGCGCGGCCAGGCGGGGCCGGGTGTTGCCCAGCACGGGCTCCAGGTAGTCACGGTCCGCGCCGTACCCCAGCGAGTCCCCCCGCACGTACAGCAGCAGCCCCAGCACGTGCGCCGCGGTGAACGGGGCAATCAGCGTGACGGCCTCCGCCAGCACGCGCGAGACGACGAACAGGTCCAGCGCCCGCAGCCCGAACGCCACGGTGTGCGTCGCCAGGTGCACCACGCCCAGCAGCGCGAGCACGCCCGCAATCACCAGGTAGTCGCGGCCCAGCCCCTTCACCATCCGCAGCACCCGAGGCACGTGGATGATGGCCGACGGCGGCATGCCCGCCGCGGTGACGAGGAGCGCCAGCGGCAGCCACACCGCGCCCAGCAGCAGCAGCAGCCAGAGCACGGGGTCGCTCATCAGCCCAGGGGGCATGGCATCCCCCGTCAGGATGAAGCCGAGCGTGCTCCAGCCGGTGTTCCCCGGGCGCAGGAAGCCGACGTAGAGGAGCGCCGGCATCCAGACGAGGGTGGAGGCCGTCAGCCCGCGGAGGCCGGGGACGATGCCGTCGCGGAAGAACTCGATGAACTCCGGCGTGTCCAGCTCCATCTCCCCCCGGGACGTGTCTCGCACCAGGGTGAAGAAGGTCGCCCAGAACATGCTGCCGTACAGCGCCAGGGGCAGCGGCTTGAGGAAGATGACGACCATCTCCAGCAGGAACGCCAGGAAGGCCAGCGTGAGGCCCACGGCCACCAGCACCTGGAGCCCGGAGGGGGTGAAGACGTAGCGCCAGGCGTCCTTCAGCCGCGTGGCCAGGGGCGTGCGCCGGCGGTGGGCGAGGATGGGCGAGGCGCCGCTCCCACAGAGGCCGCACCCCACCAGCTCCACCGTCTGCGCGCGCCGTCCCACGGCGCAGTCCGGGCACAGCGCCGCCGCGCAGGACTGGCAGCGCCAGCCGGCGGGAGCGCGTGGGTGCTGCTTGCAGAAGGGAGCCGGCGAGTCCGCGTCCAGGACGTCCGAGGCCAGGGCGTTCATCGCCCGGGAGATTACGTCGTGCCGGGGGCCTCGTCCCAGGGGGCGCCGAGCCACGCCTGGTATGCCGCCTTCTGCGCGTCCGTGGGCCGCTCCACCCGCGAGAGCCAGACGGCCTCCGCGGGTTTCTGTCCCAGCACCACCGGCACCTCCATCAGCCTGTCCCGGCGGAACACCGTCACCCGCACCAGCTCCCCCGGCCTGCGGTCCTCGCACCGGCTCAGCAGCCCGGCGCCGTCCACCTTCCAGCCGTCCAGCGCCACCACGTCATCCTCGGCGTAGAGGCCGGCCTCCTGCGCGGGCGAGCCCTCCAGCACCACGCTGACCGTGGCGCTCCCCTTGAGGGTGACGCCCAGCCACCCCTTCGGCCGGGCCTCGCCGCCCTTGCCCTTCGGCGGCGGGGTGCCGCCCTTGTCGCTGGTGGACTCGCGCGGGCGGAAGCCCGGCTCCAGTCCCACGTGCGAGAAGACGGAGTAGTCCAGCTCCTCCGTGGTGCGCAGCGCCCGGTCGAAGAAGGGCGTCAAGTCGATGCCCGCCACCTCGCTCGCCGCCGCCTCCACGCCATCCTCGGGCACGCCGGAGCCGTCGCCGTACCGCTGCCACAGGAGGCGCATCACGTCGTCCAGGCTCTTCGCGTCCGACGTCGCCCGGCGGATTTCCAGGTCCAGCAGCGCCGAGACCACCTCGCCCTTGAGGTAGTAGGAGATGGCGCTGTTGGAAGAATGCTCGTCCGGCCGGTAGTGCTTCACCCAGCTCACCAGCGACGCCTCGGCCAGCGTCTGCACGCGGCGCCCGGGCGTGGAGTGCAGGTGGGTGAGCGTCTCGCCCAGGCGGGTGAGGTAGCGCTGCGCGGACATCAGCCCCGCGCGGCGCACGAAGAGGTTGTCGTAGTACGCGGTGGAGCCCTCGAAGGCCCACAGCAGCGAGGTGTAGTTCTCCTGCGAGTAGTCGAAGGGCACCAGCGCCCGGGGCTTCACCCGCTTGATGTTCCACAGGTGGAAGTACTCGTGCGCGGCCAGCGTGAGCAGGTCCTCCCAGCCGCGCGAGCTGGACAGCCCGGCGCGGGGGAAGAGCAGGGCGGTGCTGGCCTGGTGCTCCAGCCCGCCCCGGCCCTTGTCCGTCAGGTACAGCAGGAAGAGGTAGCGGGGGACGGGCAGCCCGCCGTACATGCGCGCCTGGGCCTCGCAGATGCGCTGCAGGTCCGAGCACAGCCGCTCCGCGTCCGGCACGCTGTCGCCCCAGACCACCACCTCGTGCGGCACGCCCGCGGCGGTGAAGGTGAGCGGCGTGTGCGGGCCCACCTCGAAGGGGCTGTCCACCAGCACGTCGTAGTCCGGCGCGATGAAGGACTCCTCGCGCTGCCCCAGCGCGCAGAACGTCCGCCAGCCCTGCGGCGCGTCCACCGTGACGTGGTGCTCCAGGTGGCGCGTGGCCTCCGTGTAGAGGAAGACGGAGGCGCCGTTGAAGTACGCGTGCGTGCCGTCCAGGTGGCTGGTGCGCACCGTCAACTCGTTGGCGTAGACGCGGTAGCGCAGGGTGACGGCGCGCCCGCCCGCCTGGACGCGCCAGGTGCGCTTGTCCACGCGCCGCACCGGCAGCGGCGCGCCGTCCGGGCCGGACGCGCTCAGCTCCTGCACGTGCCGGGAGAACTCGCGCACCAGGTAGCTGCCCGGCGTCCACACCGGGAGCACGGCGTCGAGCGCCTCCGGCCCTTCCGGAAAGGTGGCCTCCACCTCCAGGAGGTGCGTGTGCGGCCGGGGTATGGAGACGCGGTAGCGGACGGCTGGGGGCATGGCCGGAGACTCTCTCTGCCTGGAAGGCTATTTCGCGCGGACGAGGACGGCACCGAAGAAGCCGTCGGTGCCGTGCGTGTGAGGCGCGAGGCGCAGGAACGGGCCGGGGCCCAGCTTCGCGCCCAGCTCCGGGCCCAGCAGCTCCGCCACGGGGCGCACGGTGAAGTCGGGGTGCTTGGACAGGAAGTCCTCGATGACGGCCTCGTTCTCCTCGCGGAGCACGCTGCACGTGCCGTAGATGAGGCGGCCGCCCGGCTTCACCAGCAAGGAGAAGCGCGACAGCAGCGCCTTCTGCCGGCCCACGTGCATCTCCAGGTCCTCGGGCGTGAGGCGGTAGCGCGCGTCCGGCTTGCGGCGGAAGGTGCCGGTGCCGCTGCACGGCGCGTCCACCAGCACGCGGTCCGCCTTGCCCTTCAGCGGCTCCAGCGCGGCGTCCGCCTCCGGGCCCTCGTGGGGGATGAGCTGGACGCGCACGTTGTGCACGCCGGCGCGGCGCGCGCGCTTGCGGAGGTCCTCCATGCGGCGCTCGTCCACGTCCAGCGCGTGCAGGTCGCCGCGGTTCTTCATCTGCGCGGCGAGCTGCAGCGTCTTGCCGCCCGCGCCCGCGCAGGCGTCCACCACGCGCGTGGGCGGCGCGTCCACCAGCATGCCGAGCAGCTGGCTGCCCTCGTCCTGGAGCTCCAGGAAGCCCTCGCGGAAGCTCTCCAGCGAGAAGACGTTGAGACGCGACTCCAGCACCAGGCCCATGGGAGACAGCGGCGTGGGGGCCGTCTGCACGCCCTCGGCCTGCAGGCGCTTCGCCAGCGCGTCGCGGTCGCCCTTGAGGAGGTTGGCGCGGGCGACGAGGGGGGCGCGCTCGTTCATCGCCTCGGCGGCGCGGGCGGCGTCACGGCCGAACTGCGCGCGGAAGCGCTCGGCGAGGAAGTCCGGCAGCGAGGCGGCGATGGGGAAGCGCTCCTTCTCCGGGAGGGCCTCCAGCACGGCGGCGGCCTCGGGGAGGGCGCCCAGGGCCGCGGCGTCCGCGGGGCCCAGCGCGCTGGTGCGCACCACCGCGTCGAGCGGCTCGCCGTAGAGGACGCGGGAGGCGGCCAGCCGCAGCACGTCCTGGCGCGTCTTGTCGAGGGAGTCGAGGCGCGGGTGCGCGCGCGACAGGAGGAAGTCCACCGTGCGCTGGCGGCGCAGCAGGCCGTAGACGCGCTCGGCCACGGCGCGGCGTTCGTTGGAGTAGAGGTTCTTCTTGTGGCGCAGGACGAAGTCGAGCGCCCGGTCCGAGAGGCGGCCCTCGTGGCGGATGGCACCGTAGGCCTCGAGGCACGCCTGGAGGACGAGGTCCTCGCGCAGGGGGCGCTCGTAACGCTCGGGGTGCCTGGCGCGCTCGGTGGGAGAGACGCGCTGCGGCCGCTCGGAACGTTCCGGCCGCTCGGCGCGGCGCGGGTGCTCGGGGCGCTGCGGGCGCTTGGAGGACGAGGGCTTCTTCCCGGGCCTGTCGGCGGAGGACTTCGGCGGGGCAGGGCGGGATTTGCGTTTCATGGCCATGGCGGGATGCGGCTTTGCATTCCCCGGGCCGGATTGACAAGCGCGGAAAGCAAACCCGGGTGGGGTCTCGGCCTCCCAGGGGGCGCGGGGGCCCTCTCCCGGTGTTGCTGGCGAGGCCCTGGGGGGGGATGGGGCCGCTACCGGCGGCGCCGGCGGACCAGCCCGGCCACCAGCAGGCCCAGGGCGGGGACGAGGGCCGCCGAGGGGCTCGCGGTGCAACCACCACCACCGCCGGAGCCGCCGTCGCTCGAGGTCTCATCCCCGGGCAGGGTCGGCCGGCTGTCCGGAACCGCCGGGTCCTGGGGGCTCACCGGCGTCCCCGCCGCCGACACCCGCACGGTGGCGGTGGCCGTCTGCATCTGCGTGCCTTGCGTGGACGTGGCCGTCACCGTGTAGTTGCCGGCCTGCGCATAGGTGTGCTCCACCGACTCGCCCTCGGCCGAGCCGCCGTCCCCGAAGTCCCACGTCACCTTCGAGCCCGCCACGGGCGGGGTGGCGCGGAAGAGCGCCCGGTGCGGGGCCACGCCGCGCTCGCCCTCGACGGTGACGCTCAGCGTGCCCGCCGGGGGCTGCTCCTGCGGGGGCAGGTCCTTGCTCAGCGTGAAGCTGTCCAGCACCTTGCCGTCCGTCGTCACCAGCTTCGCGGCGAGGGTGCCGTCCACCACCTGCACGTCCAGGAAGCCATGGGCGTTGTCGTCGCGGACGACGCTCCAGTCCGGCCGGGCGCCGGAGAAGGCGCGCAGGGACGCGCCGCCGCCGCCCACCACGAGGTAGGGGATGCCCGTCTGGTCCGCGCCGGCGATGGCGTCTCCATTCATGGGCTTGCTGCGCTCGTAGTTGTGGTCATGCCCGGTGAGGACCAGGTCCACGCCGTACTGCTCGAAGACGGGCGCGAAGTTGCGGCGCATGGCGAGCTGCGAGCCGTGCTCGCCGCTGGACCAGGGCGGGTGGTGGAAGAAGACGACCTTCCACGGCTGCGTGGTGCCCGCAAGGTCCTTCTCCAGCCACGCCTTCTGCTCGTCCAGCGCGCAGCGGTCCGCCGACGCCAGGCCGATGGCGCAGTTGGAGTCGAGCGCCACGAAGTGCACGTGCCCCCAGTCGAACGAGTAGTAGCGCTCGCTGTTCGCCGGGTTGTTGGAGGGCAGGTAGAGGTTGTCCAGGTACGGCTGCCCCTGGTTCGTCACGTACTCGTGGTTGCCCAGCGACGCGAAGAGGGGCACCTCGGACAGCAGGGCCGCCATCGGCTCGAAGAGGTTGCTCTGGATTTCCGACTCCGAGCCGGACGAGTAGGCGTTGTCGCCCAGCGCCACGAACAGCTCCGGCCGCGCCGCGAGCATGGCCGCGGCCACCTTCTTCTGGTCCGAGCCGCCCGTGCCGAAGTCACCCACCGCCGTGAAGTGCACGCTGCGCGTCCCGGGCACCGGCGCGGTGCGGAAGCGCTTCGCGGGCGTCACCTTGCCGCACGCATCCACCACGTAGGTGTATTCCGTGCCGGGCTTCAGCCCCGTCAACACCACGGCGTGGATGCGGCCGGTATCCGGGGAATCGGCCGTCTGCTCGGTCGTCCCCTCGCCATACCGCACGGCCGCCGGGCAGTCGGCCTCGAGCCGGAAGGCGACCGTGGCCGTGTCCGGACCCACCTTCTGCAGATAGGGGTCTCGGGGCCCGATGCCCGCGCACGCGACGCCCGTCAAGAGCGTCAGTGCCGCCACCAGGGGCACGAAGGGGAAGGTTGATTTCCGGTGCATGAAGCCTCCTCCCGAACCATTTCGGGACGGAGGCCCAACCGTCTATTTCCCGACGTTCATCCAGCCGCCGGATGTGAAGAGGCTGGCGGCGGGGCGGGCCTTCGCACGCCCGGCGCCTGCCCGCGCGGCCGCGGCTTCGCTACTTCTTCACGTCGTAGGAGGACAGCTCCTCGAGGCGCTCACCCTCCTCGCGAATCTTCCCCACGCCCGGCGCGAGCCAGTAGTAGCGGACCTTGTCCGCCTTCACCTCGCCCTTGTCGTTGAGCTTGTCGCGCTGGACCTTGATGACGTTGGTGAAGGTGCCCGCCTTCGTCCGCACCGTCAGGCCCTGCTCGACCACGCGCCAGTTGTACGTCGGGTCCGTGTTCTGTCGCGAGCCATCCCCCAGCACCGTCAGCTCCTGCACCTCGCTCTGATAGGTCCAGGGCAGCGACTCCGGCACGCGGGCCAGCGACTTCACGGTGGCCGGGGACCAGGTCGTGGTGCGCACCGGGTTTCCGTCCTTGTGGTCCTCCTCACGCAGGCGTACCACCAGCCCGTTGGTCAGCTCGAGCTGCCACGAGTACTCCTCGTAGACCACGCCGCTGAGGAGGCGGTCCTGGCGGCTGTGCACCAGCGTGGCCGTCATCTTCCCCTGCGTGTCCGGCACCTCGCGCTGGCCCAGCACCGTCACGTGCTTCTGGAAGTCCCCGTGGACGGGGTCCTTGATGTCGTAGACCCAGGTGGAGCCCGCCGTCAGCGGCCACAGGCTCGCCGGCCTCGCGGGCGGGTCCTCCGGGTCACCGCTCGGACCCGGGTCATCCGGGGGCACAGGGTCCCCCGGCAGGTCGATGCTCCCGTCCGGGTTCGTCGTCGGAGGCTCCCGCGAGTCCGCCCCCGGACCTGGAGGCAGGCTGCCCCCGCCTCCACACGCCACCAGCATCCACCCCGCCGCGAGCGCGGCCACCCACCTGCGCGTCATACCATGTCCTCCCGTGGCCCCTTCGGGCTCACCGCCGTCCACCGCAGGCCCCTGAGGGGCGCTCCCTCCGTCTGCCCCAGCGCCTCCGCCAGGGAGCCCGGCTCCGGCTCCTCCACTTCCAGCTCCACCCGCCGCCCGCCGAAGTCGAGCGCGCAGCTCTTCACCATGACGTTGCGCGCACCCAGCGCCCGGCGCAGCGTGGCCTCCGCGCCCACCAGGTCATCCGCCTGCGCCGACACCAGCAGCCGCTGCTTCGGCGCGCTTTTCTCCTCGCGGTTGAACAGGTCCAGCACCCACAGCAGCGCCGCCACGAACAGCGTGCCCATGCCCGCAAGCCCCAGGCTGCCGTGGCCGCATGCCATGCCCAGGCCAATCATCAGGAAGAGGATGGCCGCGTCGCGCGGGTCCTTCAGTCCCGAGCGGAAGCGCACGAAGCCGCCCAGGCCCACCAGCCCGAAGGCCTTGGCCAGGCTGTCGCCGATGACGGCGGTGATGACCGCCGCCGCGGCGCACAGCAGCACCTGCGCCTGAATCATCTCCGCCTTGGGCAACGGGCGCCGCATGAGCAGCCGCCAGGGCCGCAGCGACAGCACCGCGCCGATGAGCGCCGCCGCCAGCATGCGCGGGAGAATCGCCGCCACCGGCACCGTGCTGAGCTCGGACTTCGCGCCTGCGAACAATGACGAGAAGGGGTCCATGGTCACCGGGTCCTAGAGCTCCACCTGGGAGAGGGTCTCCGGACGGTGCACGCGGGTGGCCGTGGCCGTGCCGTGCCTCGCGGTGGCGATGACGGTGTACGCGTTGCGCAGCACGGGCAGCCGGCCCGGGTGCGCCGCCAGCACGCGGTCGATGAGCGCCCGCGCATGCGGCCCCAGCGCCAGGCCCTTCAGCGAGGACAGCACGGTGGCCGGCCACCGGTCCGCGTACGCCACGCGCAGCTTCCATGCGCGCGGGTCGTCCAGCCCGTCCACCGAGTCCAGCGCCTCCTTCGTCAGCGGCGCGCCCTGCTCGCGCAGAGCCCAGGACTCCTCCGTGGTGAGGCCGGTCAGCGAGCGCAGCACCAGCTTCAGGGCCTTGCCCGCGAGGGACTCGCGCAGGCCACGCGCCAGCGGCGTGTCCAGGCCCATGGTGCTGCGCAGCACCGCCAGCCGGTCCTGCGGCAGCAGCACCTCGCGAAGCGCGTCCGCGCGCTCGGTGGCGAGTCCGCCCAGGCTGCGCGCCACCTCCGCGTACAGCTTGCGCTGCATGCCCGCCTCGCGCACCCGCCACGCCTCGTCGCCGTCCACCCCGGCCAGGCCGGACAGCACCTCCGCGAGCCGGCCGTCCCGCATGCCGCGCTCGCGCAGCGCCCACGCCTGGGGCGAGCTGTCCCGCTTGAGGCCCGACAGCACCTCCTCCGGCGCCCGCGGGTACAGGCGCTCACGCAGCATCGTCGCCCGCGCGGACGTGAGGCCGCCCAGGCTGGAGGCCACCTCCACGGGCGCCACCGGTGCCAGCACGTCGCGCAGCGTCCAGGCCGCCTCGTCGTCCAGCCCGGCGAGGCCGCGCGCGGTGAGGGCGGGGAAGCGCTCCGTGTAGACGAGCCGCCGCTGGTGCGCGGGCAGCCCGGGCAGTCCGCCCACCATCCACACCGCCAGCGCCGGCTCGCGCACCTCCACCGAGTCCAGCGCGAGGAAGAAGCGCTCCTCCGCGTCCTCCACCGTCGCCGGCTCGGCCGGGAGCGTGGACGGCGCGGGGACGATGCGCTGCACCGGCACCTCGCGCCCCTCCAGCCGCGCCACCACCGCGTCCACCAGCCGCTGCTCCAGCACTCGCAGCGGCACGTCGTTGTTCTCCAGGATGAGCCAGCGCCGCGGGTCCCCGCGCGCCATGTCCAGGAAGGCCTCTCGCACCCGCACCGCCAGGCCCGCGCCGGCCAGGCCCTTGCGGCTGTCGCCGTCCTGGGCACGCGCGCTCTGCAGCTTGCCCAGGCGCTTGCGCCAGCGCGCCAGGTCCGGGTCCACGTCCACCAGGACGACCAGGTCCGGCCACAGCCCCTGCGAGGCCAGCTCGCACGCGGGCAGCAGCTCCGACATGGGCAGCCCCCGCCCGCCGCCGCTCAGCGCGAGCTGCGAGTACAGGTAGCGGTCGGTGATGCACACCTCGCCCCGGCGCAGCGCGGGCGCCACCACCTCGTCCAGTTGCTGCGCGTCACGCGCCAGGTTGAGGAAGAACTCGGTGCGTGGCGACATCTCCAGCAGCCGCGAGTCGCGCGTCAGCTCCCGGACGCGCCGGGCCGCGGGCGCCTGCAGCTCACCCCCCTCCCGCGCATGCGCCACCCGGTAGCCGAGCCGCTTGAGCCCCGCGGCCAGCAGGTTGGAGAGCGTCGTCTTGCCGCTGCCGTCAATCCCCTCGAAGTCGATGAACACGGTGCCCTATCCCCCTGCGGCCCCATCGCTGGCGAAGGCGTGAACCCTCGCCATGCCTTCCGCGAACTTGCTGTATGCCGGCGCTCCGCCCGGGTTGAGCGATGCCAGCCACTCGGGCAGCTCGTGCCCGAGGTGCTTCACCTCCACCACCACGCGCCCGTCGCGTGAATGGGGCGGCCCCAGCCGCTCGGCCGTCAGCGCGAGCTGCGACAGCGCCAGCTCCGGCGTAATCGTGTGGAAGCCGATGTCCCGGTCCACCGTCACCCGCCACGCCTCGGTGGCCTGGTACACGTGCCGCTTGTAGGTCACCGCCAGCACCGGGACGAGGCTGCCCCCGGCGAAGAGCGGCAGCAGGCTGGCGCCGCCGCCGCGCATCACCCGGCCCAGCTCCGTGCGGGGCACCCACACCCGGCGCTTCTGCGTGAGGCCATGCCGCTCGCGCTTCACCTCCAGCACCACCCGCTGCACGCCGCCGGCGCCCAGG
This sequence comes from Myxococcus sp. RHSTA-1-4, assembly GCF_020037125.1. Lineage (GTDB taxonomy): Bacteria > Myxococcota > Myxococcia > Myxococcales > Myxococcaceae > Myxococcus. The sequence continues at coordinate 101,839 of NZ_JAIQDG010000006.1, read as the reverse complement.
TCCGGCGAGTACTCCTTGGTGCGGACCTTGAGGCAGTCGTCCGGCGTGCGCAGCGCGCGCGACGCCAGCGGGCAGCCCGGCCGGTCGAAGTAGACGGAGACGATGCGCGTGGGAGGGGGCAGGTGCCCCCCCAGTTCCCGTGACAGCCGCCCGCACAGGGCGAGCGCCGTTTCCTCCTCCAGCACCAGCTTGAACTCACGCCGGAGCCTGGTGACTTCCCCCTCGGCGAACGAGAGCATGGTCGTGTCTCCGCGCTCAGAAACGGGTGGCGAGCTGCAGCGAGTACTCGAGCGCGGCCGTCTCATCCCCCGGACGCAGCGCGCGCTCCGCCTGGAACTGCGCCTTGAAGCGGTCTCCCAGGAGGAGGTTCAGGCCGCCCACCAGCGCGTGGCCCTTGCCCTCCACGTCACCGCGAAGCTGGAGCGCCTCGAAGCCCGCCAGCGGCTGGAGCGCCCACTGTCCGCTGCCCACCGGCAGCGTGTAGTGCGTCAGCAGGAGCTGCGCGGTGAAGGGGCCCAGCGGCAGCCGGCCCATGACGGCCTCGCCCGCCAGCGCCAGCCCGCCCAGCCGCAGCTCCGCGTCCGCGGAGTACGCGTTCCGCTTCGCGACATCCCAGGCCTCCGCCACGTAGCCGCTCATTCCCACGGTGAGCGCCTTGAAGGGGCGGATGCTCACCCGCGCCGCCGCGTCCTCCTTCAGCCGCATCCCGGTCTCGTCCTCGCCGCCCTCGAAGACGCCCGCGGACACCTTCAGGCCCCACACGCCCTTCAGCCGCACCTCGCCCATCAGCCCCAGCCGGCGCCCGCCGAGCTGATGCACGTCCGTCAGGTAGTCCTCCACCAGCCCGCGCCCCTGGATGGGGAGGTCCCACGAGGACTCCAGCGTGCGCTGGAGGAAGGGCGACTTGAACTGGCCGCCATACAGCCGGAAGCGCTTCGAGTCGTCCGACAGCCGCACGAAGGCGTCCTTCAGCAGCGAGTTGTCCGCCAGGTCCGCCGTCACCTCCGCCTCCAGGTTGGACAGCGACGTGCTCACCCCCACGCGCGCGGAGGGGATGCTCAGCGAGCGCGCGTACTTCTGGCGCTCGTCCGCGCTGGCCCTGGCGTACACCCGGCCGAAGACGCGCACGTCCGCCAGCTCCTCCTCGGGCGTGTCGTCCACCGCGTCGGGGTTCTCGCCCAGCGACTCGCTCCGGGCCTCGCCCGGCTTCGCCTTCTTCTTCTTGCCCTTCTTCTCCGCCGACGGCTCGGCGGCCTTGCCCGGCACCGGGCCCACGGGCGACACCTGCTCTCCGGGCACACCCTTCACTGGCACTGCTTCCGCCAGCGCCTCCTCCATCCCCTCGCCCGTGTCGTCGCCCGTGGGCCCTTCCGTGGCCGCGTCGGCCGTGACGCCACCCTCGTCCCCCTCCACCCCATCCACCACACCGCCCGAGAGCGTGTCCTCCGTGGTCTCCGTGCCGGAGACCTCCTGCTCCCGGGCCGGAGTTCCAGCGCCCGCGAGCGCCGGCATGCCCAGGAGGACCGCGGCGAGAAGGCCCCGCCTCGAAGACTCATCCAACCTCCACCCGCCCATTTCCCTCGCCTCCCCGCCGCAGCCGGAAGGCACCGTGTGCAACACGGGTGCCCGTCCGGAGGTCGTCGGGTGGTGGACGGATTTCGCGCGGAGGAGGCCTGAAACGGCCGTCACATGGCCGTCACCGCTCCGTCACAGGGAACCAAAGTTCCCTCTTCCGGGGCAGGCGGGCCTGTAGAAAGTCCGTCGCTCGGAAGGACTTACTGGCCGGACGGCGAATCCGCCGGTGGGGTGGGGGACGCGCCGGAGTCCGTCGCGGCGCCGGGCGTGGGTTGTGTCCCTGGTGGCGCGTCGGCGGGGGCGGGCTGTGTCTCCGGCGCCGGGCCGCGGATCCGCCGCAGGGCGCCGCGCACCCCGAGTCCCAGCGCGGTGCCAGCCGCCACGATGATCATCCCCCAGCCCAGGCCGCGAGGCAGGGGCGGCTCCATCACCGGGACGCGGGCGGTGAGCACCTTCAGGTGCGTGTGGCGGTAGCGGACCTCCAGCTCCCAGATGCCGGGCGTGTCGGGGACGAGCTCGGTATGCCAGTTCACCCCCTGCCGGGTCAGGGTCCGCGTCACCTGGGCCGGGGCCCCCTCCTGGTGGAAGGTGAGGGTGAGGGGGCCGTCGAACTCGGGACCCTGGAAGTTGCCCACATGCAGTGACAGGGTGAGCGGCTCACCGGCCTTCGGCTGGGCGGGGTGAATGGTACCCTGGAGCCGCTCCTCGGCGTCCGCCCAGCGCAGCTCCAGCAGGTCTCCCCGGCGCTCCACGCGGATCTGATCATTCGAGGGCGCGGCAAGGGCCAGACCGGCCGCCAGCAGGCAGCCAACCAGTGCCCATCCCGATTTCCTCGCGAGTCGCCTTTGCCTCGGAGTCGGGTGTCCTCTAAGATGCCGTGCCCTGACGCATTCCACCTGAGCTGCTCCCCGCGGCCGAAGTCCCGGGATGAACCCTCAATCATTCGGGAAATACCAGCTTCTGAAGAAGCTCGCCACGGGCGGCATGGCCGAGGTCTGGCTCGCGCGCCAGATGGGCATCGAGGGGTTCCAGAAGAACCTCGTCGTCAAGCGCATCCTTCCGCACCTCGCGGAGGACCGTGAGTTCGTGGAGATGTTCCGGAACGAGGCGCTGATCGCCGCGCGCTTCAACCACCCGAACATCGCCCAGGTCTACGAGTTCGGCGAGGCCAACGGGACCTACTACATCGCCATGGAGTTCATCCACGGCGAGGACCTGGGCCGGGTGATGCGCAAGGCGGCCAGCACCGGCCAGTGGGTGGCCCGGCCGCTGGCCATCCGCATCGTCGCCGCCGCGTGTGAGGGCCTGCACTACGCCCACAGCCGCACGGACGATGCGGGCCGGCCGCTGCGCGTGGTGCACCGCGACATCTCGCCGCAGAACATCCTCATCAGCTTCGACGGCTCGGTGAAGCTGGTGGACTTCGGCATCGCCAAGGCGGCGGATCAGGCGTCGCTGACGAAGTCCGGCGCCATCAAGGGCAAGTTCGCGTACATGGCGCCGGAGCAGGCCGCCGGCAAGCCGCTGGACGCGCGCGCGGACATCTTCGCCATCGGCCTGGTGCTGTACGAGTTGCTCACCGGCCACCGGCCGCTGAAGCGCGACTCCGAGCTGGCCACGCTCCAGGCCGCCATGATGTGCGACATTCCCCCGCCGTCGCAGGTGGCGGACGTGCCGGAGGACATGGACCCGGTGGTGATGCGGGCCATCGCCAAGAACGCGGACGACCGCTACCGGGACGCGCGCCAGTTCCAGTTGGCGCTGGAGGAAATCCTCGTCGGGCAGCGCTGGGTGGCGGGCTCGGTGCAGATCTCCGAGCTGATGGAGACGCTCTTCGCGGACCGGCTGGCCGATGAGAAGGCCCAGGGCCAGGTCGTCCCGGTGGACGAGGACTCCGCCAGCTCCGGCACGCCCCAGCCGCCGCCGCCGCCGCAGGAGCGGGGCCGGAGCAAGTCCTCCGCCGCCGCGGACATGAACTGGGAGGCGCCGCCGGGCGAGCCCTCGCATCGCGAGCGTCCTCGCGGCTCGTCCTCGCGCCCCTCGCAGCCCCCGCGCCGCTCCGCGCCGGCGGCCGCGCCGGTGGTGGAGCCCGAGGACCCCGCCGAGTGGGAGGCCCCGTCGGGCATGCACGAGGCACCGGCCCGCCGCCGGACGTCCTCGGAGGCCGTGCGGCGCCCGTCCAACCCCAACGCCACGCAGGTGGCGCGCACGAACTCGCGCTCGGACCTGACCCGCGCGCCTTCGGGCGAGACGCCGCTTCCACCGCGCCGCTCCAGCACGCGAGCCCCCGTGGTGGATGACGACGTCGACACGCTGCCTCCACCGCCGCCGTCGCGCTCGCGCGCCAACCTGAGCGCGGTGGCGGCGCGCGCGCCCCGCGAGGAGGACGACGACGACGAGCGCACCCTCCTTCCGCCTCCGCCGGAGCCCGCTCCCGCGCCCCGCCGCCGCACGGGCATGCAGTCCGCGGTGGAGGCGCCGCGCCGGCGTACGTCCAGCCGCGTGGACAGCCGGGCGGAGATGCCGGAGCCGCCGCCGCGCCGCTCCTCGGGCATCGCTCCGGCGGCGCGCGCGGATGACGAGCTGGACCGCGCCATCCAGGCCGACTCGCAGCGCACGCGCCGGAAGATGGCCACCCGCAACGTGGCCATGGTGGGCTTCATCGTCGGCCTGCTGGCCGTGGTGTTCGTCTTCCACAAGCCCATCCTCGCGGTGCTCAACAACAAGGCGGTGGACGGGCAGGGCGTGCACGTCACCGTCAACACCAACGAGCGGGTGAGGGTGTCCGTGCGCCACAACCCGGAGTGCCGCAGCGACCAGCCGGTGACGGAGCTGGGCTACACGCCGCTGACGCTGGCCTCCGGCGCGCACCTGCAGGACACGCTCATCCTGGAGAACGAGCAGCAGGGCATCTACAAGGAGGACAGCGAGACGCTGGCCTTCGGCGAGCCGGGCCAGCCCAAGGTGGTCACCTACGAATTCCGCCGGGGCCACCTCCAGCTCACGCTGAAGCCGGACGGGCTGCGCGGCATCACCGTGCGGCGCGGCGGGCAGGACGTGGGCACCTACTCGGGCGGCAAGTTCCTGAAGATTGAACTGATGGAGGGCCGCCAGAAGCTGGAGCTGAGCGGGGGCCCGCTGAAGGAGCCGTTCCTCTTCGAGGTGGAGATAAAGCCCGGCGTCATCATCAAGGAGACGCAGGACCTCTCCGCCTTCGTGGGCTGACGGCCCGTCAGTAGCGGGGCAGGGTGGGGTCCACCTGGATGGAGTACAGGTCGATGCCGCCCCGCAGCGACACGGCATCCAGTCCCTTCGACAGCAGGTAGGCCGTGCCATCCAGGCTGCGGACGCCGTGGTGGCAGTAGACGACGACTTGCCGGCCGCGCAGGGCCTCCAGCTCGTCGGCGCGCTCGTCCAGCTCCGGCAGGGGAATGAGCACCGAGCCGGGAATCGCCACCCACTCGTGCTCGTCCGGGAATCGCACGTCGAGCAGCGCGGGGCGGGACTCGGGAGGGCCGGCGAGCAGCTCGGCGAGTCGGGTGGGGGTCATCTCCGGGATTGGCATGGCGGTGGCGCTCCTTGCGAAGGCTCAGGCGGTGCGGGCGGAGCAGAACTGCTCGTAGTCGATGAGCTCCACCTTCGCGCCCGGCGCGCACACCGGGCACTTCGAGTCCCGGCGCAGCTTCAGCTCCTGGAAGCGGGTGCCCAGCGCGTCGAAGGTGAGCAGCCGGCCGATGAGCGGCTCGCCTCGGCCGAGGATGAGCTTGAGGGCCTCGTTGGCCTGGAGCAGTCCGATGAGGCCGGGCAGCACGCCCAGCACGCCGGCCTCCGCGCACGAGGGCGCCAGCTCCGGCGGCGGCGGGGCGGGGTAGAGGCAGCGGTAGCAGGGGCCCTGGCCGGGGACGAAGGACGTCACCTGTCCCTCGAAGCGGAAGATGGAGCCGTGGATGTTGGGCAGGCCCCGCATCACGCACGCGTCGTTGAGGAGGTAGCGGGTGGGGAAGTTGTCCCCGCCGTCCAGCACCAGGTCGAAGCCCTCCAGCACGCGCAGCACGTTGTCCGAGGTGAGCCGCTCCTGGAAGGGCACCACCTTCACGTCCGGGTTGAGGGCTTCAATGGCCGCCCGGGCGCTGACCACCTTGGGCTGGCCCTGGAACTCGCGGGTGTGGATGACCTGGCGCTGGAGGTTGCTCAGGTCCACCACGTCCGAGTCGACGATGCCCAGCGTGCCCACCCCGGCGGCGGCGAGGTACAGCGCCGCGGGCGAGCCCAGGCCCCCCGCGCCCAGCAGCAGCACCCGCGCCTGGAGCAGCTTCGCCTGTCCCTCCTCGCCCACCTCCGGGAGGATGAGGTGGCGGCGGTAGCGCTCCTTCTGCGCGGCGGTGAGGACGAAGGGCTTCTCCACCGGGAGGGCCGCGTCGCTCCAGCGGTTGTAGCCGCCCGCCAGCGACGCCACGCGGGTGTAGCCCAGCTCCTTCAGCGTCTTCACCGCCAGGGCGGAGCGGGTGCCGCCCGCGCAGTAGACGACGAGCTCCTCGTCTCGCCCCGCCCGGTCCTCGATGCGCAGCTCCAGGTAGCCCCGGGGGATGTGCACGGCGCCGGGCAGCCGGCCGCCCGAGTACTCGTCCGCCTCCCGCACGTCGATGAGCTTCACCGGCGCCCGGGTGTCGAGCAGGCGCTTCACCTCGTCCACGGAGACCTCGCGAATCTCCTGCTTCACCCCGGCCAGCAGCTGTTGGAACGTCGGCGCCATGACGGCGGGTATAACCCGTAACCCCCGGGACGGCCGTCCGGATGTAGGCTCCGGGCAGCCAGCCGGCCGGGCCCATGGATTTTCCCGGCCCGGGCGTTATAAGGCGCGTCAAGGAGAGTATGGACATGGACAGCACGACGACGACTTCCGCCCCCGGCACCGCGCCGGTTCCCCAGGCCACCCCGGGCGTGGCCGTGCGCCTGACCGAGGCCGCCATCCAGCAGGTGAAGACGGTCATCAAGGCCCAGGGTTTCGAGGGCTACTTCTTCTCCATCCGCGTGGTGCCCGCCGGCTGCAGCGGCCTGGGCTACGACCTGAACCTGGTCAAGGAGAGCAAGGCCGGGGACGTCGTCTGGGAGCAGGACGGCGTGAAGATTGCCACCGACCCCATGAGCGTCCGCTACCTGGAGGGCACGGAGATCGACTACGTCTCCGCCATCACCGGCGCGGGCTTCAAGTTCAACAACCCGAACGCGAAGTCCTCCTGCGGTTGCGGCACGTCCTTCACCACCTGAGCGGCGGCGGCACCTGGGTTTCCACGGGCCGGGGCGGGGCGGAAGCCTCCTCCCCGGCCTTCATGTTTCCTGGGGACGGGTGCTCCGCCTCAGGCGCCGGCCAGGGGCTTCATCACCCTCAGCCAGGTCTGGTTCTCCTTCTGGCGAGCCAGGCGCTGGGCGCGGCGGGACTCGGCCTCGCGGAAGGCCTCGCGGTCGGCGTCCGTCTCCATGGACAGCGGCGGCACCAGCACCCGGCCCCCGTCCTTGTCGATGGCCACGAAGGTCAGCAGCGCGCTGGTGGTGAGGAACCGCTCCCCGGTGAGCGGGTTCTCCGCGTGCACCGTCACCCCCACCTCCATGGACGTGCGGAAGGCGGCCAGCACCCGCGAGTGCAGCAGCGCCACCCAGCCCACCTTGATGGGGGCATGGAAGTGCAGGTCGTCCATGGAGGCCGTCACGACCACCTGCCGGCAGTGGCGCTGCGCCGCCACCGCCCCGCAGATGTCGATCCACTCCATCACCTTCCCACCGAAGGCGGCGTTCAGGTTGTTGGCGTCCGGAGGGAGGATGAGCTGGGTCATCACCACCTCCGAGTCCTTGGGGTTCTTGGGAGTCAAATCAGGCATGTCGCACCCTGGGTTATAGGACGGGGAGTCAGATGTTCGGGCGAGGTGTTGGCTCGCGGATGGCTCCAGGCTCCAACGCGGCACACGGGAGAGAACGCGTTGCCGTTCGAGGCCCTCGTCCCTATCAGTGTGGACATTGCTTTCCACCCAGGAAGCAACCCCCTTCCTTCTGGAGACCCCCGTGTCCTCGTCTTCCGCCACGTCCGTTTCCGCGCGCTCCGTGCTGCCCCTGGGCTCGTCGGCCGATGAGCTGCTCCGCCAGGTGGATGACCTGAAGGCGGCGGAGCTGGACTCGCTGCCGTTCGGGATGATCCAACTGGACCGCGACGGCCGCATCCTCAAGTTCAATCAGACGGAAGCGAAGCTGGCCCGCATCAACCGGGACCGGCAGATTGGCAGGAGCTTCTTCGACCAGGTGGCTCCGTGTACCAAGGTGCGCGAGTTCTACGGCCGCTTCCAGGAGGGGCTGGCCCGGCGCAACCTCTATGAGACGTTCGGCTTCGTCTTCAAGTTCGACCATGGCTGGCGCAACGTGGCCATCACCATGATGTACAGCGACAAGACGGACAGCGTGTGGGTGCTGGTGTCGCAGCAGTCGGTGACGCCGCCTCCCGCCGCGAAGTAGGGCGGGGGCCTCAGGCCAGGAAGGTGGAGACGCGGTCGAGGAACTCCTCGCGCCCCCGGCCGCGCCGGATGTCCTGGGTGGACACGTCCATGATGAGGCAGTCCACGCCGTACTTCTCCTGGAGGACGAGGGGGAAGCTCGCGTAGTAGCCGTTGAGGCCGCGCAGGAACTGGGGGCGGATGCCCTTCTCCTCCTCGCGGCCGCGGGTGCGGATGCGCTCGAGGAGGACGTCCACGCTGCCCACCTCGAAGCAGATGACGCGGTCGGGGCGGATGATGTGGCGAGACAGGCGCTGGAAGTACTCGTAGTACAGGTCCAGCTCCGCGTTCGTCATGTGCCCCAGGCCGTGGAGGTACTTGGCGAAGATTTCCGGGTCCTCGTACAGCGTGCGGTCCTGCACGCAGCTGCGGCGGTACGAGTGGATGAGCTCGTGGTGCTCCACGCGGCGGATGAGGAACTCGAGCTGGAGCGTGAAGGACCAGCGCGACATGTCCGCGTAGTAGTCGCGCAGGAAGCGGTTGTCGATGACGGGCTCGTCGAAGAGCTCGTAGCCGAAGTTCTGGCTGATGAGCTTCGCCGCCGTCGTCTTGCCCGCGCCGATGTTGCCCGCCAGCGCCACGAAGCGCCGGGCCTTGGGGACCTTCACACGCACCGTGTTGCGGGGACGGGAGGCCGGGGCGGCTTCCCCGGCGGGGGCGGCCGGTGGCACGGCCGAGCGCTGGCGCGAGGTGGGGCGAGGCATGGAACCAGGGCTTAACCCGGCTTCGAAGGGGCGTCCATAAGCTGCCTCAGGAGGTCCGGCCGGTCGGTCATGATGCCTCCGACCCCTTCCTGTAGCAGTTGCTTCATCTCGGCCGGGTCATCCACCGTCCAGACGTTGACCCACTTGCCGCGCGCGGCGCACTCGCGGAGGAAGCCCGGGTCGATGAGGCGGATGTCGCCGAAGTACAGGGGCATGTCGAGCACGGTGAAGCGCGGGTCGTCCGGGGGCGTGTCCCCGCCGCGCAGGGTGATGACAAAGGCGGCCAGCGCGTCACGCGGGTAGAAGTGGCAGGCGTCCGGGAGCCGGGCGGCGAGCCGCTCTCCCACGGTGTCCTGCTCGCTGCCCATGCACACGCGCTCCAGCGCGCCCTCCTCCTTCAGGAGCAGGGCGAAGGCGTCCTCGATGCCGGGCACGTCCGGCTTCAGCTCCACGTTGAGGCGCAGGGAGGGGAAGGCGCGCAGCACCTCGCGCAGGGTGGGGATGCGCACGCCCCGTCCGCGGAAGGGGAAGGTGCGGCCCTCGTCCGGGGTGAAGCCGTGTCCCGCGTCCAGGCGCCGCAGCTCCGCCAGGGTGAGGGCGGCCAGGGGGCCGGTGCCGTCGGTGCAGCGCTCCAGCGTGTCGTCATGGGCCACCACCACCTCGCCGTCGCGGGTGAGGTGCACGTCCAGCTCCAGCATGTCCGTGCGGTAGCGCTCCACCGCCTGGCGGAAGGCCTCCATCGTGTTCTCCGGCGCCAGCGCCGAGCCCCCCCGGTGGGAGATGTGCAGCGTGGGCCGCAGGCCCCGGAGGAAGGGAAGCTGTGAAGGGGACATGCGGCCCATTGTAGCGGCAGCGGCGGCCCGGCCGGGCAGGACTGTTGAGGCGGGAGAGGAGGCGCCCTGGCGCGCTCGAGGTCCGCCGCGGGCCGGAAATACGAAGGCCGCGGCCCCCTGGAGGGAGGCCGCGGCCCGGTACTTCAGGTCAGGCAACGTCTACGGCTGGCGCTTGGTGCCCGGGGTGGGCAGCACGACCTCGAAGTCGGTCGAGTTGTTGTTCGTGTCCAGCACCTTGCCGGTCGCGTCGGGGTTCACCTTGCGCTGGTAGGACACGTTGTTGGTGTTGTTCTCGAAGAGCGAGGACGGCGTGCCCTCGACGAAGGAGAACTCCCTGTCACCCGCGCCCGTCGCGATGGTCCCGGTGAAGACGGTGGGGGGCGCCTGGGTGGAGGTCTCGTACCAGAGCACATCGGTCAGCACGCCGGTGGGGTAGTAGAGCAGGGCGACCGCGTCGTCCGAGCCGTTCTGGATGAGGTCCGTGAGCGGGGTGGTGACGGTGACGCGCAGGGTGCCCGCGGGCAGCTCGCTGGTCACGGTGGCGGGACCCACCACGAGCAGCGCGCCGGGGGCGAGCGTGTCGGTGTCGGTGGTTCCGTCGGTCACCGAGGTCAGTTCGATGCGGCGGTACTCCTGGCGGTTGGTGGCCGGGGTGGTGCCGGAGGGGCTCGCGTTGATGAGCACCACCACCATGTTGCCCACGTGCACGGGCGCGTCGGAGTTGTTGATGATCTCGATGAACTCCCTGTCGTCCGGGTTGCTCGTACCCGCGGGCGGGACATTGTCGTACTCCAGCTCGTTGATGATCAGGCCTTCGGGCGCCGTGTCACTGCCGCCCCTGAAGCCGGCGGTGGCGGTGGTGGTGCTCACGTCCGCCCCGTTGGTGCCCTTCAGGCCCGTCACCGTCACGGTGTAGCGGGTGCCCTCGGCCTGGGCCGCGGTGGTGAGCTTCACCTTGTTGCCGGTGACCTCCACCGCGCTGACGGCGAGCGCCGGGGTGATGGCGAAGTCCTCGGCCTGCACGGTGGCCGCGTCCACGCTCACGTTGAAGAGCACCTCCGCCGAGGTGGCGCCCAGCGAGCGCGCGCCCGTCACGGTGACGGGGCAGGCCACGATGAGGTCGCTGGCGCGGAACGGGGAGACCTGCGCCGTGGTGCCGAAGCGGCCGTAGGGCACGGCCACCGCGGTGAAGTTGCACTGCTGGGCGAGGCCCGACTCCGTCACCACGGTGTTGGGGATGCGCAGGAGGAAGCTGTTCGACGGCGTGGGCGAGCCCTCGGTGGTGAAGGTGAAGGTCTTGAAGCTGGTGCCCGAGTTGGTGGCGGGGCCGGCCACCGTGCCGCGCACCTGCACGAGGTCCGACTCGTAGGCCGCGAGCGCCGCGGTGCTCGTCACGTCCGTGCGGCTGCTGATGTCCACGGTGAGACCCGGGGTGCCGGCGTCCACGAGGTTCTGCACGGGGGTGCCCTGGCTCTCGCGGGTGAGGCCGGTGATGGCGCTCGCCTGGTTGAGGCCGTTGAAGACGGTCTTCTCCGTCACGGAGAAGGAGATCTTGTCACCCACCGCGAGCGCGGGGGTCTGGGCGGCGGCGTCCAGCTTCACGAAGAGGGAGGGGCCCGGCGCGGTCGCCTGCACGTAGAAGCCCGCCGGCGTGGAGCCGACCGCGGGCGAGATGTACGTGACGTACACGTTGTTGATGGGCAGCGCCGGGCTCACCGGGGTCGCGCTGCCGTTGGTGTTGGCGGTCGCCGCGAGGAACGCCTGGATCTGCGTGTTCTCGGGGCTGCTGATGTCCGCGGGGATGTCCGACGTCCCGGCATCCGTGCCCGCGTCGGTGCCCGAATCCGTGCCCGCGTCGGTGCCGGCATCCGTCCCGGCATCATCCGTGGAGTCGGGTACGCAGGCATTGGCCGTGCAGACATAGCCGGAGGCGCAGTCAGTCGCCGTCTCACATTCGTTGTCACGGCCGGAGCAGGCCACCGCGGTGAGCGCGGTGAGACCCGCCACCAGCACCAACCGCCCATTGCGAATCACCATTGGATCATGCCTCCAGGAAGCTTCGTAGGTGGTCCCGCTCTTACACTGCCCCCCGGGGAGGCGTCCATCGCGGGCCGGTTGGGACGGATCCGTCACAAGGCCGTGATTTCCCTCGGAGACACGCGCGGCACATCCACCCACGCTTCATGCGCGGAGGGAGGCTGCGGAATCCGCATCCAGGCGCGCGGGCGTGATTCCCGATACCGGCAGCCGCTGAAGGACAGTGATGATCCACCGCCTCTCATCCTCCCTGTGGAGGGCTGCTTCTTTTTCGGGATTGTCCGGTCCTGTCGGGTACCCACCGAAGCGGGTAGGGCCGTTGGCTCCCCCTAGCTGGTGATTGTGGGTAAGCTCAGGAAAAGTACGCTCCATCCACCTCCAGACAGTCGCCCCATCCCTCCGTGAGCTCGCCCCAGACGGCCATTCCGTTCGGAAACTACCTGCTGATCAAGCGGCTCGCCGTGGGAGGCATGGCGGAGCTGTTCCTGGCGCAGCGTCCGCCGGACCCGGAGCTGGTCGTCCTGAAGCGGATCCTCCCCTACCTGTCGGAGGAGCCGGAGTTCGTCCAGATGTTCCTGGACGAGGCACGCATCGCCGCGCAGCTCCACCACCCCAACATCGTGCAGGTGCACGAGCTGGGGAACTGGGAAGACAGCATCTTCATCGCCATGGAGTACGTGGAGGGCGTGGACCTGCGGCGCGTGGTGGCCGAGGAGGCCAAGTACGGCGCCACGGTGCCCTACGGCGTGGCGGCGCGCATCTGCGCGAACGTGGCGGCCGGGCTGGACTACGCGCACCACAGCCGGGGCGTGGACGGGCGCCCGCTGGAGCTCATCCACCGCGACGTCAGCCCGCAGAACGTGATGATTGGCTACGACGGGCGCGTCAAGCTGGTCGACTTCGGCATCGCCAAGGCCGGCGCGTTCATGGAGCGCAGCAAGCCGGGCGTCATCAAGGGCAAGTTCCTCTACCTGGCGCCGGAGCAGGTGTCGCAGGAGCGGCTGGACCACCGCGCGGACATCTTCGCGCTGGGCACCATGCTGTACGAAATCACCACCGGCAAGCAGCCCTTCGCCAAGCCCACCACCGAGGGCATCCTCTACGCCATCCGCTACGAGGACCCGGCGCCGCCGCACCTGATGCGCGACGACTACCCGGAGGCCCTGTCGCGCATCATCATGCGCTGCCTCACCAAGGACCGCGGCCAGCGCTACCAGCGGGCCGCGGCGGTGCGGGCCGACCTGGAGTCCTTCCTCGACTCGGGCGTCCTCCGGCAGAGCCTGGACGTGTCCGAGTACATCGCCCGGCTGATGGGCGAGGAGGAGGAGCGCACCATCCTCCACATCCCCGTGGCCCGTGGCGCCGGACGCAGGGACGCCACCATGCCGCTGCCGGGCTCCCGGCTCCCGCAGGCGGCCGAGCCACCGCGGCTTGCCTCCCTCCTGGAGACGACCTCTCCCACGCTGTCGGCCACCTCGCCCCACGCGGAGCCCCAGGCCGTGCAGCCCACGCCGGGCCTCACCGCCCGGCCCACGCCCCGCCGTACCTCGGGGGACGCGCTGCCGGTGCCCGCCTACACCGACGAGCCCGAGCCCGCCACGCAGATGGCGCGCCCGCGTGAGCTGCCCACCGGCATGCGGGAAGACGACGAGGACGGGGACGCGGAGGTGGCCACCGCCATCAACACCACGCCGGCCGGCTACCGGCTCGCGGCCGAGGTGGCGGCGGAGCTGGACGTGGAGGACGGCGAGCACACCGTGCCCATCCGGGCCCGCGTCCGCGACGAGCGCCCCCGGACGCCCTCCGCGCCGCCGGTACCGCAGGCGCCCGTGCGCCGCTCCGGCCCCCACGCCGAGCCCCCCGTCTCCCCGCGTCCGTCCGCCCTCCTGGAGCCGCAGCGCTCGCGCCGCGTGTCGCCGCCGGCACCGGCTCCCGCCGCCGCGCCGCCGCGCCGCACGCCCCGTCCGGACGAGGAGGCGTCGCAGTCCGTCTCCATCACGCCCCCCATGGCGCCGGCGCCCCGCCGCGCCTCCGTGCTGGACGTGGACGAGGAGGTGTCGCAGTCCGTCTCCATCACTCCGCCCACGGTGAGCCAGCGGGCCGCGTCCCGTCCCGTCCCGCCGCCCCCGCGGATGGCCGCTCCGGACGAGGAGGACGACTACCTCCCCACCGACTCCGGCATGTCCACGGTGGAGCACACGGATCCGACGCCCACCCTGCGGCCGGATCCGGACGACGATGAGTCCACCGCCGGCTACGACAACTCCGACGGCGGCGATGAGCTGTCCGCGGCCACCCAGGCCAATCCGTCACGGCGCTGGTTCCCGATGATGCTGGTGGCCGCGGGTGGCGTGCTGCTGCTCGTGCTCGGCGCCGGTGTCATCTGGGCCCTGCGGCCTCAGTGGTTGCCAGTGACTCCGCCGCCGGGCATCTCCGCTCCCATCGGGCAGCCGTCCTCGAACCCGGAACCCGGACCCGCTCCGGAGAACCCGGGGCCTGCCGTGGAGCCGCCTCCACCGGGAGGCGAGGAGCCCGTGGTGCAGCCACTGGCGGCGGACGCGGGCAGCGAGCTCGTGCTCCCGGCTCCTGGCACGGACACGGACGCGGCGGACGCGGGAAGCGCCCTCGTCCAGGAAGTGGCGGACGCGGGCACTCCGGCGCCCACGCTGGTGGAGGTCCGCTTCGAGGCCCCCGCCCGCACGGTGCTGAGGCAGGAGGGCGGAGAGCGGCTGCCCATCAACAAGGTCGTCTCCCTGCCGCCAGGCCGGATTCGCGTCCGCTACGACTGCCCGGGACGTTGGACCCCCAAGGGTACAAAGTCCTACCTCGTACAGCCGGCGAGTGAGGGGCCGCTCGTACTCCAGGTTCCCTGCCGGGGACGTCGCTAGTCGTGTCGGGCACTTGGCCTGTATGCGGCATCCTCCCCCTGGGGCGGACAAGTGGGCCCTGGTGGGCTTGAGTGCACTTAAGTCGTTGGAATTCCTAGGTTTTCATCACCGCGCGCGCGTTGCGGCATGTCAGACCGGCCCGTAGAATCCGTGGCCCTTATGGCGCGCCCGAAGAATCAGAAAAGCGTAGTCAAGAAGAGGAGTTACACGGCCGGCCGGGTGGCCCGGCAGCTTCCCATCGCCCCGGAGCCCAACAGGCTCCTGAAGGTATGGCGTCGCGTGCTCGAGCGTCGTTTGCGCACGCGTCTCCGCGCGAAGGTGGCGGTGGAGATCCACGACAACACGCACACCATGCTGACGTTCCAGCGTCAGCGCGCGTTGTGGCGCCTGCGGTTGCACCACATGTTCCTGGCCGCGCCGGACGACGTGGTGCAGGCGCTCGCCAGCTTCGTGCGCAACGGGGACCCGGACGCGAGCGTGCACCTGGACCGCTACATCGAGCGCAACCGGGCCTACATCCGCCGGCTGTCCCCGGCGCAGATGCGCAAGCGCATCCGGCTGGAGCCGGAGGGCCAGCACCACGACCTGGAGCGCATCTTCGCGCGGCTCAACGAGCGGTACTTCGAGAGCCGCATCGACGCGGCGATTACCTACGGCCCGGCGCCGCGGGTGAAGGGCCCCCGCAAGAGCATCAAGATGGGCTCGTACTCGGCGGACTCGAAGGTCATCCGCATCCACCCGGCGTTGGATCAGCCGATGGTGCCCCGCTACTTCGTGGAGTGGATTGTCTTCCACGAGATGCTCCACCACGTGTACCGGACGCGGCGGGGTGATGACGGGCGGCGCTGCATCCACCCGCCCGAGTTGATGGAGCACGAGAAGCGCTTCCACGACTACTCGCGCGCCCTGGCCTGGGAGCGGGAGAACCTGGACCTGCTGCTGCGCGCCCGCGTCTCCCCGTGAGGCGGGGCGCCCCCTCCCCGGTGCTCAGGGGAGGATGAGGCCGCCGGGGCTGCGCCGCTCCTGGGAGGGGGCGGGCGCGGACGCGGGGGCCTCGCCGGAGTCGGGGGCCGGCGCGGCCTGGGCCCCGGCCCGGGCTCCGGCGGCGGCCACCAGGGCGAGCACCTTCTCGAAGAGCCGCTCGACGAAGCGGGAGAAGGGCTCGTCGAGGCCGTGGTGGAGGCGGCGGGCCTCGCCTCGCGCCACGTCCGCCTCGCGCGGGCGGCCGGTGCGCTCGAGGTAGTCCGCCATCCGCCACAGCCGCAGGGCGTAGCGCTGGCGGCCCTCCGAGGCGAAGAAGTCGCGCGCCACCGCGCGCACCGCCGCCTGGAGCTGCTCCTGGCGCTGCACGTCGCTGAGCGCCAGCGGGCTGTGCATCACCTCGTCCATCTTCTGGAGCAGCCGCTTCACCTCGGGCTCCGGGGGCAGCCACGTGGCCATCTCCGGTGTCTCGTGGAGCACGTCGCCCTCCAGGGCACGGCGCACGTCCTCGGGCTCCGGCGGGGGCAGGGCGGTGGGCTCCAATTGGGGCTGCACGCCGAAGTGGCGCAGCGCCACCTCCAGGTCCGGAGGGAAGGGCGTGTGCGAGCGGAGGTTGGTGCCGGCCGCCTCGGCCAGGAGGGTGGCGGCCTCGTGCATCGGCAGCTCCATGGTGCCGCCGTGCGCCAGGCCCTCCTTGAGCAGACGCCGCCAGTTGCCGCGGCTCTTGTCGCCCACGCGCAGCTCCACCACGCCCAGCACGTCGGAGACGACCGCCTGCACCACCTCCACGCCACCGCCGCGCAGCACGCGGGCGAGGACGAGTGCCCGCTCGCCGGCGCTCGTAATCGTGGACGCCATGGCCGGCAGGGCCTCCGGAGCCGGTGCGGCGGCGCGCGGGGGCTCGGCGGGGGCGGGGCGCGGGGCCTCGGCCACGGCGACGCCTCGCGAGCGCAGCCGGTACAGCGCCTTCTTCGCGGCCTTGGCCAGGGGCTTCACGGACGAGGCCGACAGGGCCTCGGCGAGGGCGGGCTGGCCCTCCAGCACGGCGGCCTCCAGCACTGCGGCGGCCAGGGGCTCCGGCAGGGCCTCCACGGCGGCGGCGGTGGCCGAGCCCACGTCCCGCGCGAGCGAGCGGGCGGCCTCGACGGCGCCGGCGGGGAAGGTGGGCAGGGGCGTGCCGGCGCGGAGCGCGTCCAGGAGGGGGCGGGGTTCAGTGGAGCTCATGCCCGCGCCTTCTACTGCACGTGACGCGGCCTGGGGCACGGGACGCGCGGGCCTTGCGCCCACCAGGCCACACTCGGCGCGTCTGCCTCCGCGCCGGCGGCGGCGCACGTGCCGGCTTCTCGCGGACTCCGTCACCCCCCGCTCCGGCTGGAGCCGCTCGTCGCCCCCGCCAGCTCCGCCCTGCCTGTCGTCGTCCGCGGCGCCAGGCTTGTCGCCGCCCACGCCCTCAGCGGCGGCGCACCAGCCAGCTCCGCCCGGACTCCGCCACCACCACCAGCTCCGACTGGAGCCGCTCGCCGAAGATGCGCGAGGGGTGGACGCCGCGCACCAGGAAGTGGTCGTACCAGACACCCTGGGTGGCGTAGTCCATCTGCTGGGGCTGCCACTCGGAGGGGAAGGTGGGAGGCACCTCGCCGGCGTAGCGCAGGGGCGAGTGGGGCGTGGAGGCGAAGGTGAAGTTGGGCACGCCCCCTCGCGCCCGGGCCAGCACCGCGGCGCCGTGGAGGAAGACGGGGAAGCGCACCACGCGCGACTGGCTGTCGAAGACGAGCCCCATCACGCGGGGCCGGGGCGCCGTCGCGGCCACCAGCGGCTCCCACTCGGATGCCTCGCGCGAGAAGGCGCGGTAGCCGCGCACCATGACGAAGGCCAGCACCAGCGCGCTCGCGGCGGCGGCCAGCCTCAGGGGCCGGCGCCACTCCGGAATCGTCGCGGGCGCGGTGGCCACCAGCAGCGCCGCGGCCAGGTGCGCGTAGCGCGTGTTGAGGTAGTAGACGTAGCCGCGGATGTCGAAGGGCAACAGGAAGTAGAGCGCCAGCGCCAGCAGCCCCAGCCCCGGCAGCCGCGCCCCGGCCACCCACCCTCGCGAGCCCGGCGCCCCCGGGCGCACCAGCCCCGCCACCCACCCGGCCACCGCCACCGCGCCCACGGCGTACAGCGCCCACCGGTCCGAGCCGTCCCGGAACGTGTTCGCGAGCACGTCGAAGAACTCGGCCCGGTTCTGCTCGAAGCTCTTCCAGGCCAGGTTCTGCGGGGAGAACGTGGGGCCCCACGCCTTCCATGGCACCCCGGGCTGGATGTCCGGCGGCTCGCCGAAGCGCAGCACCACCCAGCCGAGGAAGAGCGCCACGCCGGGCACCACGCCCAGCAGCGCCGGCACGCGGGGCCGCAGCCGCGCCACCAGCCCCCGCGCGGTGGCGTCCTCCGGCACCGCCGTGGTGAGGAGCAGCCACGGCAGCCCGAAGGCGAGGAAGCCGAAGGCCTGGACATGGAAGAGCAGCACCGCCACCAGGCACGCCGCCAGCCCGCCGGCCCACGCGCGGCGGCGGGGCACGTCCTCCAGCGCGCGCACGAAGAGGCCGCAGCACAGCAGCGTCAGCGGCAGCGCCGCGCAGTAGTTGACGAACCCCCAGCCGAAGCTGTCGCCATAGGCGAAGGGCAGCGCCAGCAGGGACGGCCACGCCGGCCGGCCCAGGCCGCGCAGCAGGAAGCCCAGCCCCAGCGGCAGCCCGACGACATAGGCGGTGAGGAAGACGCGGTTGGCCATCTCCAGGGGGAGCAGCCAGTTGAGCGCGCTGACGAGGTAGTAGTAGCCCAGGTACGGCGTCAGCGCGTGCCGCGCGGCGAACAGCTGCGGGTACAGCGTGGTGGGGTCGTCCAGCCGGTGCAGGACGGAGATGAGGTACAGGTGCTGCGGCAGGTCCGCCATGGGCAGGTAGCGCGAGGCCCACAGGGGCAGCGCGCCCAGCACCAGCGCGGCGGCGTAGACGAGGCGTTCGTTTCGGTTCGTCACGGAGGGCGCGGACTGTACGCGCCGCCTCCCGCCCCGGCGAGCAGGGCGTACGGCCAGGTTGGCTCGTGACGGGTAGACAAAGGTGCGGCCCTCGTCCTTGGCAGGGGGCGGGGGCTGGGGTATAGGCGCACGGCGAGAGCGGGTGCCGTGGCGGTATCCCGGAGGAGAGCGGACATGACACGCATCGCGACGATGGTGGCCGCGGGGCTGATGGCCGGCGGGTTGTTGCTGGCGCCGGGTGCGGCGCACGCCTGTGAGGCCCATGCACGCGCCGCCGCCGAGTCCCAGAAGGCAGAGCCCGAGGCGGCGGATTCCAAGGCCTCGCAGCGCGGCGAGGTGGAGCGCCCGCTGGACGCGCTGGACTCGCTCATCGCCGGCAAGTGCCAGTGCGGCAGCAAGGCGGACTGCACCTGCAAGAAGGGCTCGTGCGACTGCGCCAAATGCAAGAAGCCGAAGCGGCAGGTGATGGACGCGCTGCGCGGCCGTCCCGCCGAGCTGAAGCTCGAGGAGGCGCGCTACGACGCCTCCGCCGGCATCTTCATCTAGGTGTGCCGGCGGAGCCCTTCTCCGCCTTGACCACCAGCAGCGGCGGCAGGGCCACGCGCTCGAAGCGCACCAGTCCCGCCGCGGCGGCCTCCGCGCGCAGCTCGCTTTCGCCGCGCGGGTGCAGGCCCAGCTTCCGGTGGACCCGCGCCGTGGGCGCCCCTGGAGGCACGTAGGTGCTGGCCACCCAGCGTCCACCCGGGCGCAGCACGCGGGCCACCTCCAGCATCATCCGGCCCAGGTCCGCCACGAAGTGGAGCGAGCCGGCCATCAGCACCGCCCCCAGCGTGCCGTCCTGGAAGGGGAGGTAGGGCGCCTCGGCGCGCAGGAAGTCCACCGTCGCTCCGGCCTCGCGCGCCTGGGCCACGCCTTCCTCCAGCATGGCGCGGGAGACATCCATCCCCGCCACCGGTGGGAAGTCCGGCTCGCGCGCCAGCCGCCGCGCCAGCATCCCCGTGCCACAGCCCACGTCCAGCACCGGCGCCTCCGGGCGGCCCAGCAGGCTCCGGTACAGGAGGTACTCGCTGTCGCGGTCCAGCGACTGGCGGGTGAGGGCTCGGTCCAGCACGGGGCGCACGTAGCGCTCGTAGGAGCGCGCCACCCAGCGCTGCTCCATGCCGCGCTGCATCGCGCCGGCGGCGGAGTGCTCCACCGTGAGGTCCGCCACGCCCTCGGCCACGGGAAAGGTGGCGCGGCACTCGCCGCAGCGCAGCGGGCCGAAGAGCAGCACCGGGGCGTCCGCCTCCGGCTGGAGGCCGCCACGGCGGCAGCGGGGACATCTCAGGAGGGGAACGAGCGCGCGCCGCATGGGGCCGTCGAGGCTACCACCCCGGCCCCACACGAGAACCGCTTTCCGAAGCGCCGCTCAGGCGGACGGGGCGGGGCGCGTCACGCGCTTGTCCTCGGCCACCAGCACCGGCCAGCCGCGCGCCATGGCCTCACGGAAGAAGGCCGCCAGCTCCCGCCGGCTGTGATTCACCGCGCCCAGGAAGGGGTCGATGAGCGCCTCCTCGCCCAGGCTGCGCGTGGAGTTCAGCTCCACCGGGCTGCCGCAGCGCTCACAGCGGATGGAGACCTGTCGCACCAGCGCCACCGGCACCGCATAACGGGCGCCACACTCGCCACACTTCCACACCAGGGCGCGCTCGCCGGCCTCGCGCCGGGCCAGGTTCTCCAGCTCGTCCGCCAGCCGCAGCAGCGCCGGGAGGTCCTGGGGCGGCTGGGCGAAGACGGCGGAGGGGCCGAAGCCCGCCTCGGGCGCGCCCAGCGTGGGGGGGCGGTCCCCCTGCAGCAGGGCGCGCAGTCTGTCTCGGGCGCGCACGTCGCGGAACTCGGCGCCGGTCAGGGCGCGCTCCACCGCCTCATGTACCGGAGGCAGCTCCGGCTCGAGGCGCTCATCGTCCGGCAGCGACTGGGGGTAGTTCACCAACCGGTGCGCGGGGACTGCGAGGAATCGGAAGGCCACGCCTGCTCCATTGCACCCCGCCCGTTCCGGCGCAAGGCGCGAGTTGGCAATTGTCCGCTGCCGGGATTTCCTCCGGCCGCCCCTATGCCGACCACTCCAGCATCCGTTGGAGCGGCGCCCGGGCGGCTTCCCTCAGCTCCTCCGGCATCACCAGCTCCGGCGTCCGGTCCTTCATGCACCGCCAGAGCTTCTCCAGCGTGTTCAGCCGCATGTACGGGCACTCGTTGCACGCGCACCCGTTGTCCGGAGGGGCGGGGATGAAGGTCTTGTCCGGCGCCCCCTTCTTCATCTGGTGGAGGATGCCCGCCTCCGTCACCACGATGAACTTCTCCTTCGGGCTCTTCAGCACGTAGTCCAGCAGCGCCTTGGTGGACCCGATGAAGTCCGCGTGCCGCAACACCGCCGCCTCGCATTCCGGATGCGCCACCACCTCCGCCTCCGGGTGCTCCACCTTCAACTGCACCAGCCGCTTCTCGCTGAAGATTTCGTGGACGATGCAGCTGCCCGGCCACAGCACCATGTCGCGACCGGTCTGTTTCATCACGTAGCGCCCCAGGTGCTGGTCCGGGGCGAACAGGACCTGCCGGTCCTTCGGAACCTGGTTGACGATCTTCACCGCGTTGGAGGACGTGACGATGACGTCACTCATCGCCTTCACCGCGGCGGAGCTGTTGACGTAGCTCACCACGAACGCCCCGGGGTGCTTCTCCTTGAAGGCCTTGAAGGCCCCCGGAGGGCACCGGTCCGACAACGAGCAGCCCGCCTTCAGGTCCGGCAGCAGCACCTGCCGCGCCGGATTGAGGATCTTGGCCGTCTCGGCCATGAAGTGCACACCACAGAAGACGATGACGTCCGCCTTCGTCGCCGCCGCCGCCTGCGCCAGCGCCAGGCTGTCTCCCACGAAGTCCGCGAGGTCCTGGACCTCGCTCTCCTGGTAGTAGTGGGCCAGGATGACCGCGTTCATGGAGCGCTTGAGCTCCTGGATTTCCCTCGCGTAATCCACTTCGGTGCCCATGGCACCTCCTTAGGATCCGACATTTAACCGGGTCTTGGATGGTCGGCCAGGGTGCGGTTTACCCCACCGTCCGGCGACCGGGCGGTCGAGACCCGGGCTGCCGGGCCTTATCGAACATCGCCCCTGTCCTCATGCAGGGCACTCCCTTCCCTGAGAGGTCCGGTAAGATGAACGGCAGAGCCGGACGCTACGCATGGGCCGCGAGCCCATTGCGACTGGGGCTTTCGGAAACAGGGGGCTGAGAGATGGGCGCCGTCGGGACCTCCCGGCGGGGCCGCGGCATGCAATTCATATCTCCCAGACCTGAGAGGTCGTGCTTCCGAAGACAGTTCTGACGCCCGGTGGAGGAGGACATATGACCGTGACGACGCGCGCAGTGCTGGTCGTGCACCCGGAGGCGGAGCGTCGTATTCAGCTTCGGGCCGTGCTGGCGGGCTACGAGATACTCGAAGCCGCCAACCGCCAGGAGGCGGTCGAATTCCTGACACGGACGACGCCCGTGTTGGTGCTCACCCATCCCGAGTTCTTCTCCCGGCTGCTGAAGGACCTGGAGCGCTACGCCCCGCGCGCCATCCGCGCCGTGTTGTGCCCGCGAGACAACCCCCGCACGCACCACAGCCTGGTGGACGTGGCGGCCGCCGGACACATGTTCTTCACCCTCGACGACGAGCCCTCGCCCGCGCTGCGCCGCGCGGTGCTGGAGCTGCTGGAGCTGCGCGAGTCCGAGCGCCGCACGCCGCAGGGCACGCTGGAGGCGCGCTTCGTGGCGGACGGCACCGCCTTCCGCGCGGAGTTGCTGGACGTGGGCACGGGCGGGCTGGGCCTGCGCCTGGAGCCCAGCGTGCGAATCGAGCGGCTGACGCCGGGCACGGAGCTGGAGGGCCTCCAGGTGTTTCGCGGGGAGGCGCTGGTGCTGCGCGCCGGCCACGCCACGGTGCGCATGGTGCGGCCGCTGCGCGCGCAGGACGGCGGAGGCTTCCACCTGGGCGTGTCCCTGGAGCGCCCCGTGGAGCACGCCCGCTCCAGCCCCGCGCCGCTCCTGCAGGACGCGGTGCGCATCCGCGGCCTGATGCGCCGCGCCGTGCGCGCGGGCGTGGGCTTCGGCCTGCGCACGCACGAGGGCAACCGGCTGGTGGACTTCGCCGCGGCCGAGGTGAACCCGGAGGCCTCCCGCCTGGTGCTGCGCGAGCAGACGCGCCCCGGTGCGCTCTTCCACCCCGGTGACGTGGTGCAGCTCTGCCTGGACTTCGGCGGCGTGTGCCACGTGGGCACCACGGCGGTGCTCGAGGTGGAGGAGCACCAGCTCGAGGTCGCACTGCCTCGCTCGCTGAGCCTGCACCACCGCCGCAACAGCCTGCGCTTCCGCTCCACGGCCGAGCGGCCGTTCGCCGTGTCCTTCGACTCCCCCTTCACCGGGGAGCCGCTCTACCGGCCCCTGCTGGACCTGCACACCGGCGGCTTCGCCTTCCCCTTCGACGCCAGCCGCGAGGTCTTCCCGCCCGGGCTGTTCCTGGACGAGGTGACGCTGCACCTGCCGGACGGCACGCGCTCGCGCTGCCGCGCCCAGGTGCAGGACACCGGGCAGCTCACCGTCACCGACGAGGGCGGCAGCATGAGCCGGCCCCGCCGCTGCGGCGTGCGAATCCTCGAGCTGGCGCCGCAGGCGCGCACCGCCATCCTCGACGCCTTCATCAAGGCCCGCTGCCCGGACGCGCGCGATGGCTCGGAGCTGGCCTTCCCCGACATCTGGGATTTGTTCCGCGCCGCCGAGGTGCGCTTCCCGGACTACCCGTACCATGACGGCCCCCCGCAGGAGGCGCTGCTGGCCGGCCACCGGACGCTGGGCAACGGCTCTCACGGGCTGTCGAAGACCATCGTCTACCAGCGCGAGGGCCGGCTCTACGGCCACATCTCCGGCCTGCGCATCTACTCGCGCACCTGGCTGTCCCAGCACCTGGTGGTGCGGCCGGGCTACCACCGGCACGAGTCCATCTCCCAGGAGCTCGTCGCGCTCGCGGCCGACTACGCGGAGAGCCTGGAGGACGTGGAGTACCTGCGCGCCCTCTGGCGCTGCCGCAACCGGTGGACGTCGCGCATCTACGGCGCCATCGCCAGCCGCCTGGAGCGCCCGGGCCTGAGCTGCCTGCACGCCTTCACTCCCTGCCGCCTCCCGGTGGACGCGGCGCTGCCGCCCGCTCGCGAGGACCTCCGCGTGCGCCCGGCGGCCACGTCCGACCTGCGCTGGCTGGAGCAGTACCTGCGCGAGACGCAGGACGTGGTGCGGCTGCGCAGCTCGGACCTGGTGGAAGGGGAGATGTCGCTGGGGACGCTCTCGGGCCGCTACACGGACGCGGGCCTGCGGCGCGGCCGCTCCATCGCCCTGGTGGAGGGCGCCAACGGCCCCAAGGGCTTCGTCCTCATGGAGGACTCCACGCCGGGCCTCTTCTGGGCCGAGTGGTACAACGCCTTCTCGCTCGTCATGGTGGAGCAGGACGCCCAGGAGGCGGACGCGGTGCGCCACGCGCTCGTCGCGCACGCGGTGGCGGACTCGGCCCGGCGCGGCCGCTCCACCGCGGAGTGCCTGGCCACGGACGCGGACCTGCCCGTGCTGGAGGGGCTGGGCTTCCACAACCTCGGCAAGGTGATGGAGTTCACCGCCCACCGCCGGCTGGTGCGCGACTGGAACGCCTACCTGCTCGCCGTCTTCGAGCGGCTGGCCGCCAACCCCCGCGGCACCACCAAGCTGGACGACAAGGACATCGCGGCATGAGCTACCTGATGCAGTCGGACGAGGAGGTGAGGCGCCTGAAGGCCCAGGCGAGCGCCAGCTCCTATGCGGACCGGCTGCGGCTGACGGGCCTGGGACCCGGCCAGGTGGCGCTCGACGCGGGCTGCGGCCCGGGCATCATCACCGCGGAGATGCTGGACCTGGTGGGGCCCGGGGGACGGGTGGTGGCCATCGAGCCGCTCGCCGAGCACCTGGCGGCGGCGCGCGCGCTGCTGGCGGGGCGGCCCAACGTGGAGCTGCTCCAGGGCGCGCTGCCGGACACGAAGCTGCCCTCGGACACCTTCGACTACGTCTGGTGCCAGTACGTCTTCGAGTACCTCGCCGAGCCCCGGCCCGCGCTGGAGGAGCTGGTGCGGGTGGCGCGGCCCGGGGGCAAGGTGGTGGTGGCCGACATCGACGGGGTGGGGCTCTGGAACTGGCCCTTCCCGGAGGACCTCCAGCAGGAGAGCCAGAAGCTCCTGCAGGCCCTGCGCGACGCCCGGTTCGACCTGCACGCCGGCCGGAAGATGTTCCACCTCTTCCGGAAGGTGGGGCTGGCGGACATCCGGGTCCACCTCTCCCCCTTCTACGTGGCGGCGGGGCCGGTGGACTCGCGGCTGCACGAGGACTGGGTCATCCGCTTCCGCACCCTGCGTCCGCTGGCGGAGCGGGCGTTCGGGGGAGCGGAGCCCTATGACGTCTTCTGCCGACGCTTCCTCGCCCTCCTGGATGACCCCGACACCCTCAAGTATGCGATGGTGTTGACCACGGAAGGAGTGAAGCGTTGACCGTCCCCGCGGACCTGGCGACCGCACCGCCAGCCCCCGACACGCCCGAAATCAGCGTCAGGATGTTTCGCGCCCTGCTGCTGCACTACGAGCGCACGTACGGGCGTGAGCGGCTGCAGCGCGTCTGGCGCCGCGAGGGACTGCCCTTGTCGCTGGAGTACGTGGAGACGCTCACCAACTTCGTCTCCCTGCACTTCACCGAGCGTCTCTTCGACGTGCTGGACAGGGACTCGGGGGACCCGGACTTCATCACCAAGGCGGGGCGCCGCATCGCCAGCCCGGAGGCGGTGGGCTTCCTCTTCTACATGATGAAGGCGCTCGCCACCCCGCGCAGCGTCTACGAGCGCGCGCTGGAGCTGGACCACACGTACAACCGCGTGGGCGGCTTCCGCATCCTGCAAATCACCGACTCGTGGGTGAAGGTGCAGTACTCGAGCCGCATCCGCGAGAGCAACCGCAACCTCTGCCGGACGCGGCAGGCCAACCTGTCCGCCTTCCCCACCGTCTGGAGCCTGCCGCTCGCCGAGGTGAAGGAGGTGCAGTGCCAGGTGGAGGGCGCGCCCTGCTGCGAGTACGAGTGCCACTGGCAGAACCTGCCGCCGCTGGCGTGGCGCTTCTTCGCGGGCGGGCTGGTGGGGATGCTGGCGGGGCTGGCGTCCTCCACGCTGGACCTGGCGCCGCCCGTGTTCGCGGTGACGTCGCTGGGCGCGGCGGGGGTCGCGGCCGGGGCCTGGCTGGATACGCGGACCGCGCTGCGCCGCAAGGACGTGCAGCTCTCCGAGCAGCACCAGGGCCTGCGCACCTCGCTGGAGGATTTGCAGCGGCGCAACGAGGAGATATTCCGCGCCAACGTGGCCCTGGAGGACCGGGTCGCCGAGCGCACCCAGGCGCTGTCCGAGGCCAACGCCAAGCTGGAGCAGTCCCTCACCCGGCAGCAGGAGCTGGACCGGCTCAAGAGCGAGTTCTTCGACAATGTGAGCCATGAGCTGCGCACGCCGCTCACGCTCATCCTGCTGACGCTGGAGTCGCTGCAGAAGCGGGCGGAGTCGCTGCCGCCGGTGGTGGACCAGCACGTGGCCACCATGGAGCGCAGCGCCCAGCGGCTCCTGCGGCTCATCAACAACCTGCTGGACCTGGCGCAGCTCGAGTCGGGCAAGGCGCGGCTGCGCTACCAGCCGCTGGAGCTGCACGGCTTCCTGAGCTCCGTGCTGCCGCCCTTCTTCACCATGGCGGAGCGGCAGGGCGTGTGGCTGAAGCTGGAGGGCTCCGAAGTCACGCCCGTCCAGGTGGACCACGAGCGCATGGACATCGTGTTCCAGAACCTGCTGTCCAACGCGCTCAAGTTCACCCACAAGGGCGGGGTGACGGTGCGCGTGCACGAGGACGCCAACGACGTGCACGTGGAGGTGGAGGACACCGGCCCGGGCATCTCCCCGCAGGACGTGGCCGTCATCTTCGACCGCTTCGCCCAGGCGGACAACAGCGGCACCCGGCGCTTTGGCGGCACGGGCATCGGCCTGGCGCTGGTGAAGGAGACGCTGGAGCTGCACGCGGGCGGCATCACCGTGAAGAGCGAGCTGGGCAAGGGCTCCACCTTCCACGTCCGGCTGCCCAAGGGCACGGCGCACATCCGCGAGGAGCTGCGCGAGCGCCGCCGCCAGGACACGCTCGTCCTTCCGGTGCGCCGCGAGCGCCGCATCTCCGGCGCCTTCCCCGCGCTGGAGACGGGAGGGCCCGCCGGCACCGTCTCCTCGTCCGCGCCCGCGAGGGACCACGCGGGGCCGCACCCGGATGCGTCCCGCGTGCTGGTGGTGGAGGACGACGCGGAGATCCGCCGCTTCATCGCCGGGCTGCTGTCGCAGAACTACCAGGTGCTGGAGGCCGTCAACGGGGACGACGGGCGGCAGCGCGCGCTGACGGAGCGGCCGCACCTCATCGTGTCGGACGTGATGATGCCGGTGATGTCCGGCCTGCAGATGCTGGAGGCGCTGCGCGCGGACCCGCGCACGGTGGACATCCCCATCATCCTCCTCACCGCGCGCCAGGAGGTCTCCGCCAAGGTGGAGGCCCTGGGCACCGGCGCCAACGACTACCTGGGCAAGCCCTTCAGCCCGCGCGAGCTGATGGCGCGCATCGAGACGCAGCTGCGGCTGCGGGAGGCGGCGGTGCGCGCCGCGGAGAACGAGCGGCTGGCGGCCATCGGCCTGCTCACCTCGGGCTTCGCGCACGAGGTGCGCAACCCGCTCAACGGGCTGATGAACGCGCTGCAGCCGCTCAAGGACATGCTGGCGTCCGGGGCGTCGGACGCGGAGCTGGGCAAGGCCATGCTGGAGGTGGTGGAGGAGTGCGGCCAGCGCATCCGGCACCTGGCCGAGTCCCTGCTGTCCTTCACCCGCACCAGCGACACCCCGGTGCCGCTGTCCCTGGACGCCTCGCTGGACTCCACGCTCAGCGTGCTTGCCTGGAAGGTGCCTTCCGGCGTGACGGTGGAGCGGGCCTACCAGTGCCACGAGATGCTGATGGGGGACCCGGGCACCCTCAACCAGGTGTGGCTCAACCTGCTGGACAACGCCCTCAAGGCGGTGGGCGAGCGCGGGCTGGTGAAGGTGGCCACCGTGTGCAAGGGCGACGAGGCGGTCGTCACCATCAGCGACAACGGGGTGGGCATCCGCAAGGAGGACATGGAGCGGCTCTTCCAGCCCTTCTTCTCCACTCGCGCGGCGGGCGAGGGGACGGGCCTGGGGCTCGCCCTCAGCCGGCGCATCATCCTGCGTCACGGCGGGCACATCTCCCTCAGCAGCACTCCGGGAGAGGGCACGCAGGTGGAGGTGCGCCTGCCGCTGCGCCCCCCGTCCCTTCCCACCTCGGGGGGGCTGGGTGAGGGCGCACTGGAGCCCCGGGTCGGCCGGCTCGCCTGAGGTGGGCCGGTGGGTCAGCGCCCGCCCGGACTCGGAGTGGGTCGCCCGCTCCAGTGGGTAGGGAATTCTGCATGTGCCCAGGTGTCCTTCTGGGCACCCTCCGCGTGTCTGCTACAGTCACGCTCCTTTTTCGTTACACCCGTCCTTCAAGGATTTCACCGCATGCACGAGATTGCTGCCGGTCTCGCGGAGACCCGCAAGGGGCACCCGCGAGGGCTCTACCTCCTGTTCTTCACCGAGATGTGGGAGCGCATGTCGTATTACGGCATGCGCGGCCTGCTGGTGCTCTTCCTCACCAGCAAGGTGAACGGCGGCTTTGGCTGGTCCACCAGCGAGGCGCTCAGCCTGTACGGTACGTACACCGGCCTGGTGTACCTGACGCCCATCGTGGGTGGTTTCATCGCGGACCGGTTCATCGGCCAGCGCAAGGCGGTGGTGCTGGGCGGCACGCTGATGATGATTGGCCACCTGCTATTGGCCCTGCCCACCGTGGCCATGTTCTACGCGGGCCTGGGCTTCCTCATCATCGGCAACGGCTTCTTCAAGCCGAACATCTCCACCATGGTGGGAGGGCTGTACGAGCCCGGTGACGGCCGCCGCGACAGCGCCTTCACCATCTTCTACATGGGCATCAACCTGGGCGCGGTGCTGGGCAACTTCATCTGCGGCACCCTGGGTGAGCGGGTGGGCTGGCACTGGGGCTTCGGCGCCGCGGGCGTGGGCATGTTCCTGGGCCTCGTGGCCTTCCTGTCGCTGCAGAAGAAGCTGCTGGGCAAGGTGGGCCTGACGCCGGTGAAGCCGGAGGCCAGCGCCGAGAAGGCGGAGTCTTCCGGTGAGAAGAAGGGCTTCACCCGCGAGGAGATGGACCGCGTCATCGTCATCTTCATCATCGCGCTGTTCGTCGTCGCGTTCTGGACGGGCTTCGAGCAGGCCGGTGGCCTGATGAACCTCTACACGGACCAGAAGGTGGACCGCGGCATGTTCGGCTGGGAGGTGCCCACCACGTGGTTCCAGAACTTCAACTCGGCCTTCATCGTGCTGCTGGCGCCGGCCTTCGCCGCGCTGTGGAGCTGGCTGGCGGCGCGCGGCAAGGACCCGAGCATCCCGGTGAAGATGGGCCTGGGGCTGCTCTTCCTCTCCATCGGCTTCCTCTTCATGCTGGGCGCGTCCGACGAGAGCGCCGCGGCGGGCAAGGCGGCGGCGTGGTGGGTCATCATGGCCTACCTGTTCCACACCATGGGGGAGCTGTGCCTGTCGCCGGTGGGCCTGTCCATGGTGACCAAGGTGGCCCCGGCGCGCATCGTCTCCGCGATGATGGGCGTGTGGTTCCTGGCGAACGCGGCGGCCAACAAGCTGTCCGGCGTCATCGGCGGCTACTCGGAGAAGCTGGGCGAGTTCGACGTGTTCCTCTACATCACCATCGGCACCGGCATCGCGGGCGTCATCCTCCTGGGCGTGGCCCCCATCCTGAAGCGGATGATGCACGGCACGGATGAGGTGAAGCCCGCCGCTCCGGCCCACCAGACGCAGGGCGGCACCGCGGCGGCGGCCTGATTCCGGGCTCCTTCCGTGAAACGGAAACGCCGGAGCACCCGTGTGGGGGCTCCGGCGTTTTTCGTTTCACGGTGTTGGCGTTCCTCTGGAGGGCGGTGGCTCCCAGGTGCGTGGGACGCACTGGAGCGGGTCGGGCCGGTCCGCCATGGCGCGCTGGAGGGCCTCGGGGCTCGCGAAGGCGCGCAGGAAGGCGCACTCGTCCCGGGCGGCGGCCGCGTAGGCGTCCTCCTGGAGCGAGGCGATGGGCCACAGCGCGAGCGCCGCCTTCCGGAACTCGGCGTGGATGGCGAAGAGCTCGTCCGAGGACTCCTCGAAGCGGGCCAGTGACTCGGGGTCCCGCAGGTCCTCGGCCCCCGCGCCGCACATCATGAGCCCCAGCGTGCGCGGCACGAGGAGCGTCTCGCCGGCCAGCCGGGTGCCCACGCCCAGGAGGATGCGCCCCAGTCCGTGGCGCGCGCCCGGCATGAGCTGGCTGCGAGTCGCTTCGGCGCGTTGGTTCAACACGGCGTGGGCGGGGCCGACCGCGGCGGCGGTGGCCAGCGAGAAGGCCCTGCGGGAGGCGTGCGGCACGTCCGCTTCTCTCAACCGGCGCCGTGCTTCGAGGAAGGTCCCTTCTGCTGAGTCCTCGCGCCAAGAAATGAGGGCCGCGACGGTCTCCAGGGCTTCCAGTTCCAGGGGCCCGAAGGGCTCGTCCTGGGAGGTGCCCGCGAGCTGGCGGTGGAGCTGGAGCTGCATGGCCTTCGGAGCTGCGCGGGCGAGCTCCTCCATCCGGTGGTGCAGCACAGGACGAGCGCGCCGCCGGAGCGCGGCGCCCACGGCCGGTCCGCTCAGCACGCTGGCGGCCACGATGAAGAGGGCCGGGTCCTCGAGCGTGGGGAGTTGCTGGAGGAGCCACTCCGCGCGCTCCGGGGGGAGTGGGTAGGAGGTGAGCGCGAGGGTGAGCCGCGCTGGCGTGGGGGATGGGGCCCACCAGCTCTCGGCCTCCTCCTCCCCGGCGGGCGTGAACGGCTCCAGAGCCACCCGGGTCAGCAGGTGGTCGCGTTCGAAGTCCGGGCGGCCCAGGTTGGCCCAGGCCTCTCGGAACGCGGCGCACCAGCCCGAGTCAGGAATGGACCGCCGCCTGACGAGGAGTTGCTCCAGGAGCCGTGGCTCGGGTCGCTCGGGGACTCGGGTCTCGAGCCGTGCCACCGCGGCTTCGGCCTCGCGTGGCGCTCCCGCCTCCAGGGCGACACAGGCCAGGATGAAGAGTGCCGGTGCATTCTCGGGGACAGCGGCCAGGGTCGCCGAGGCCTCCTGATGCGCGAGGGGAAGCAGGCCCGTGACGGCGGCATCCGTCGCGCGGTGGAGCCGCTGGAGGACTTCGGGCGGCAGGGGCTCGGAGTCAGCG
Source organism: Myxococcus sp. RHSTA-1-4 (assembly GCF_020037125.1). Taxonomy (GTDB): domain Bacteria; phylum Myxococcota; class Myxococcia; order Myxococcales; family Myxococcaceae; genus Myxococcus. Next base: position 70,829 of record NZ_JAIQDG010000006.1, on the reverse strand, counting down.
CGAGGCTCGACGGGCTGCCGCCCGCCACGGTGGGCGAGCGTGCCGAGCAGGAGGGCCGCGGGCGCCAGTACGCCGCCGCCCAGGAGGAGCGCCCTGCGAGTCAGCCGTCTATCCGCGTGGGTCGGGGGTGAGGGAGGTGAGGGCCTCGGATTCTGGGACGTCATCGTGCCCGGGCTCCGCGGTGGGAGGGTTCGGTGGGCCATCATGTGCCCCGAGCCGGAAGCCTGGGCTGGTCCCCGTTCATCCTTCAGAGAGTAGACAGCGCGGGTGTTGGCGAGCCGGCGGCCGTCGTGCTCCCGAGGGCAGGCGCGGGTGAACGGAACGGCGGTTCCCTTCAGACTGCCCGGAGCGGGCGAGGCGCACGCAGCGCCGCACGCCCACCCGTACCCGCTGAGGGAGGACGCATGTGTTGCTCCGTGCAGCGGGGGCCGTGCGGCGCGCGGCGCTGGTTCCTCGTGCGGCTCGCCATGCTGGGCGTCATCGTGGGGTGCTCCTCGCTCGATGACCCGCCGGGAGATGCACAGTGCCTTCCCTATCCGCAGGTGAAGAAACGCTGCGATGTGGCTTTCAAGGCGTGCCTGAACAGTCCCATCCAGGACATCAGGAGCGAGACCTTCGGCCACAGCATGTGTAGTGTCTGCAAGGACGTGTGCACGAGGATGAACGGTGTCTGGCCTGACGAGGTGGATGGTCGGCCATGCAAGTGAGGTCGCGCGCGAGCGAGAGGCAGCGTCAGTTCCTCGAACTGTCACGAGAGATGGGCCTGGCGCTCGTGGCGGCAGCGGACGCGCCATTCGAGGAAGTCGAAGCCTCGATGAGAAGCTTCGAGAGGCGGATGCTGGAGGCTGCGGGAGGCGCCTGGGAGCGACGGGAGCTCCGGCGTCGCATCGCCGAGGACCTCCTCACCGAAGCCTTCGGGCGCAACGAACCCTGGCCTGTCTTCGGCCGTATGCTGCGCCGCATCCAGCGACTCGGCTACTCACACGTCGAGCGCCGGTTCCACGTCGCGGCCCTGTACGCGCTGTGGTGCCGGGCGCACCCCGAGCATGACAGCACGTCCGCCCGCCGCCTTCTGGAGGAAGCCGAGCGGAGTGCCCTCCGGCTTCCTCGCGGCCACGTCCGTCGCAAGCAGATACTGGGGAGCCTCGCGAGCATCCGGGCCCGGGCCGGGTTCCAGCCCTGACGGCCTCTTCCTCGCTGGCTCATCACGAGTCCACCGGGGCTCCTGAATGGCCACCCCGGCGGCCTCGTTCGTGGCGCGGGAGCACACCCCGCTGCCCCGGGGCGCCTACGCCGTCTTCACCGTCACCCCGGCCGCGGCGCGCTCCTCCGCCGGGGCGGGGGCGGACGTCTGGTAGTAGTCGCGCACCACGTAGCGGCGCGCCACCAGGGCCATGCCCACCGCGGCCACCAGCGCGAAGCCCGCGTAGAAGAAGAACTGGCCCGAGCCGGAGAAGACGTTGAGCTTGGAGGCGATGGCCACCGCCCCGTTCGCCAGCGTCGTCGTCAAGAGCCACAGGCTCTGGATGGTGCCCTTCATCTCGCGCGGCGCCTGCGTGTACGCGAACTCCAGGCCCGTGGTGGACACCAGGATTTCCGCCAGCGTCAGCACGACGTACGGCAGGAACTGCCAGCCGATGCTCAGCGTGGCGCCGCCCTCCATCTGCACCTGGAAGATGCCGGCGATGATGAACGACAGCGCGCCAATGGCCAGGCCCAGCGGCATGCGCCGCAGCGGCGTCAGCTCCCAGCCCCCGCGCTGGAAGGCCGGGTAGACGACGGCCGTCAGGAGCGGGATGAGCACCATCACCAGCGCCGGGTTGATGGACTGCATCTGGCTGGGCAGGAACTCGAAGCCGAAGACGTGCGGGTCCATGGCGCTCGCCTGCACCACCCAGGTGGACGCCTTCTGGTCGAACAGCATCCAGAAGAAGGGCACGAAGGGCAGCAGCAGCCCGCTGATGCGGAACACCGCCTTGACGCCCTCAACCGCCTCCTCCGGGTGCTCGCGCTTCGCGCCCTCCAGCCAGCTTCCGCCCTGGCCGCGGTTGCGCAGCGCGCTGCCCACCACCTTGAAGAACGAGTGCGGGTTGGCCCCGGTGGGCGGCACCTTGACGTACCGGTGGCGGCCCGCCCAGAAGATGATCGTCGCGATGAACATCAGCACCCCGGGGATGCCGAACGCCACCGAGGGGCCGTAGTGCTTCAGCAGCAGGGGGATGGAGAGCGACGCGAAGAACGAGCCGAAGTTGATGGTCCAGTAGAAGATGGCGAAGACCTTCTTCACCAGGTGGCTGTTGGACTCGTTGAACTGGTCACCCACCATGGCGGACACGCACGGCTTGATGCCGCCGCTGCCAATGGCGATGAGCGCCAGGCCCGTGAAGAAGCCGGTGGCGTTGTCCTCGAACAGCGCCAGGCACAGGTGGCCCAGGCAGTACACCAGGCTCAGCCCGAGGATGATGCGGTACTTCCCGAAGAAGCGGTCCGCCAGGTAGCCACCGATGAGCGGGAAGAAGTACACGCCCGCCATGAAGGTGTGCATCAGGCTCTTGGCTTCCGCCTCCCGCAGGCCCTTGTCCGGTACGGCGTTGAGCAGCAGGTATTGGATGAGGAACATCGTGAGGATGTTCCGCATCCCGTAGAAGCTGAAGCGCTCACACGCCTCGTTGCCGATGATGAAGGGGATTTGCGGCGGGAACTTGTTGCTCTGCGCCGGGACGCTCGTGGCCATGCGACGGGGTGCTCCCTCGTGGCGAAAGGTGGGGGCTCCAAGAAGGCAAGGAGCCGAACCCTACCGGACGCCTTGCCCGGACTCCAACCACCGCAAGGCCTCCACACGTCCCGTCCACGCCCGCCCGAGGGGCGCCCTACCGCCTCCGGACCGCACCCGCACCGGAATTCTCCCGGGAGCCTGGCCCGCGATTCCGGTGGGGATGCGTGTTTAACGATACAATTTAATCCGCGAGCACGCGTTTGACAGGAATTGGCACGTCCCTATCATGTCCCTCGCGGTCCATCTCATTTCGCGACCCACACCCCTCCCGTGCAGCCTTCCTCCAAGGTGGACGGGGGGTTGGGGGTGAATGAAGGCACCCCCGCCCCCCGCTCCATGTTCCCGGAGCCGGGCGCGACGAAGCGTCAGCCCGCTGCTTCCTGAAGGCCGGGCGCCGGGCCGTCCACACGCTGTCCCAGGCGGGCGCGCCGCGCCGTGGTCAGCACGTGCGCCAGGTAGCGGCCGGTGTGGCTGCCCTCCACGCGAGAGACCTGCTCGGGCGTGCCGGTGGCGAGGATGCTGCCGCCGCCCGCGCCGCCCTCGGGGCCGAGGTCAATCACCCAGTCCGCGCTCTTGATGACGTCCAGGTTGTGCTCGATGACGAGCACGCTGTTGCCGGCCTCCACCAGCCGGTTGAGCACGGACAGCAGCTTGCGGATGTCCTCGAAGTGCAGGCCGGTGGTGGGCTCGTCGAGGATGTAGAGGGTGCGGCCGGTGGCCACGCGGGCCAGCTCGCGCGCCAGCTTGATGCGCTGGGCCTCTCCGCCGGACAGGGTGGGGGAGGGCTGGCCCAGGCGGATGTAGCTCAGGCCCACGTCATGCAGCGTCTGGAGCACGCGCATGATGTCCCTGTGCGCGCCGAAGTGCTCCATCGCCTCGCGCACGCTCATGTCGAGCACCTCGGCGATGTTCTTCCCCTTGTAGCGCACGCGCAGGGTGGCCTCGTTGAAGCGCTTGCCGCCGCACACCTCGCACGGCACGTACACGTCCGCGAGGAAGTGCATCTCCACCAGCTTCACGCCGTCGCCCTCGCACGACTCGCAGCGGCCGCCCTTGATGTTGAAGCTGAAGCGGCCCGGCCCGTAGCCGAAGGCGCGCGCCTCGGGTGTCATCGCGAACACGTCGCGGATGTTGTCGAACAGCTTGGTGTACGTGGCCGGGTTGCTGCGCGGCGTGCGGCCGATGGGGCGCTGGTCGATGTCGATGACCTTGTCCAGGTGCTCGAACCCCTGAATCGACTTGTGCTTGCCGGGCGTCTCACGGCTCTCGTAGAGGTGCCGCGCCAGGGCGGGGAAGAGGATTTCGTTGATGAGCGTGGACTTGCCCGCGCCGGACACACCCGTCACCGCGGTGAAGACGCCGAGGGGAATCTCCGCGTCCACGTCCTTCAGGTTGTTCTCCTTCGCCCCCTGGATGACCAGCTTGCGCTTCGGGTCCGGCGCGCGGCGCTGCTGGGGGACCTCAATCTCCTTGCGCCCGGAGAGGTACGCGCCCGTCTCGCTGGCCTCGTTCGCCATCACCTGCGCCGGCGTGCCCTGCGCCACCACCTGTCCGCCCAGCTCGCCCGCGCCCGGCCCGAAGTCCACCAGCCAGTCCGCCTCCTCCATCGTCTCCTCGTCGTGCTCCACGACGAGGACGGAGTTGCCCAGGTCCCTCAGGCGCTTGAGCGTGGCCAGCAGCTTGCCGTTGTCGCGCTGGTGCAGGCCGATGGAGGGCTCGTCCAGGATGTAGATGACGCCCGTCAGCTCGCTGCCCATCTGCGACGCCAGCCGGATGCGCTGGCTCTCGCCGCCGGACAGCGTGGACGCGGTGCGGTCCAGCATCAGGTAGCCCAGGCCCACGTCCACCAGGAAGGACAGGCGGCTGCGAATCTCCTTCAGGAGCTCGGTGGCGATCTTCCGCTCGTGCGCGGACAGCGCCATGTCGCCCAGGAAGGCCAGCGCGTCGGAGATGGTCAGCCGGCTCAGCTCCACAATCGTGCGCCCGTGGACCTTCACCGCGCGGCTCTCCGGGCGCAGGCGCTCGCCCTTGCAGGAGGGGCAGGGCTTGTCGCTGAAGTACTTCTGCAGCTCGGCCCGGCGCGCTTCGGAGGAGGTGGTCTTGAAGTTGCGCATCATGCGCTCGACCAGGCCCTCCCACTCCATCTTGTACTTGCCGCCCTCGCCCCACTCGACGGTGAAGCTCTTGCCGTGCGCGCCGTACATCAGCGTGTCCTTCTCCTTCTTGGACAGCTTCGCGTAGGGCACGTCCAAATCAATCTTGAACGCCTTGGCCAGGCTCTCCACGAAGTCCGCCGTCCAGCCCTCGCCGCGGTTCATCCCGCTGGCCCACGGTTCAATCGCGCCGTCGCGGATGCTGCGGGACGGGTCCGGGACGATGAGGTCCGGGTCCATCTCCGGCTTGGTGCCCAGGCCGTTGCAGTCCGTGCACATGCCCAGGGGGTTGTTGAAGGAGAAGGACGCGGGCGTCAGGTCGCCGAAGGACAGGCCGCAGGTGGGGCACGCGTTCAGCTCGGACATGACGCGGTCCGAGGCGGGGGTGCCCTTCTCGTCGGTGAGGATGAGGGTGCCCTTGCCCTCGCGCAGCGCCGTCTCCACCGAGTCGGTGAGGCGCGTCTTGAGGTCGGGCTTGAGCACCAGCCGGTCGATGACGAGCGCGATGTCGTGCTTGGACTTCTTGTCCAGCTCGATGCGCTCCTCCAGGCTCTTGAGCACCCCGTCGATGCGCGCGCGGGAGAATCCGCGCTTCTGCGCCTCGGCGAGCAAATCCTTGTGCTCGCCCTTGCGGTTGGTGACGAGCGGCGCCAGCACCTGGAGCTTCGTGCCCGCGGGCGCCTTGAGGATTTCGTCGACAATCTGCTGCGCGCTCTGCTTGCCCACCTTGCGCCCGCAGCTGGGGCAGTGCTGCACGCCGATGGAGGCGTACAGCACGCGCAGGTAGTCATGCACCTCGGTGACGGTGCCCACCGTCGAGCGGGGGTTGTTGCTGGCCGCCTTCTGCTCGATGGAGATGGTGGGCGACAGGCCGCGGATGGTGTCGTACTTCGGCTTCTCCATCTGCCCCAGGAACTGCCGGGCATAGGCGGAGAGACTCTCCACGTAGCGGCGCTGTCCTTCCGCGTAGAGCGTGTCGAAGGCGAGCGAGCTCTTGCCGGAGCCCGATACGCCGGTGAAGACGACGAGCTTCTTCTTGGGGATGTCCAGGGAGACGTTCTTGAGGTTGTGCTCCTTGGCGCCTCGGAGGGAGATGACGTCGGGCTCGGACATGATGGGCGGGCGATCTACCACTGAATGGGTGTTCCGGTGCGTGGAAACTCGCACGTGGAGGAGTGATGTTGCTCAACCCATCGGGTTGCGGTGCCCATCCCACATGCGCCTGCCTGGCGGGCGGGCGGACGCGGGGGCGCTGGTACGCCCCGAGATTCCCTGTAGGGTGCGCCCGTTCATGAACCGCTGGGTCCTTCCGGAGCGCTACCGCGGCATCCCGCTGCTGGTCTTCTCGAGCTTCCTCTTCGCGCTGATGGCGCTGTGTACCCGGCTGCTGTCGGGCCGCCTGTCCCCCGGGCAGGTGGCGTCCGGCCGCTTCCTCATCGGCCTCTTGTTCCTCGCCGTCTACTACCCCGTCCTGGGGCGCCGGCCGCGCTACGGGCGGCTGTCGCTGTGGGCGCTGCGCGGCATCTTCGGCGGCGCGGCCGTCTACCTGTACTTCGTGGCCATCGACCGGATGACGGTGGGGCCGGCGGTGCTGCTCAACGCGTGCTGGCCCATCTACGCGGCCATCATCGGCTGGCTCTTCCTGCGCGAGCGGGTGACGGGGCCGCTGCTGGCGGGGCTGGTGCTCACCACGCTGGGCGCGGGCCTGGTGATGTGGAGCACCCTGGGCGCGGGCGCCTCGCTGTCGATGGGGCTGGGCGCGTGGGCGGGCATGGGCTCCGCGGTGCTGGGCGGCGCGGCGGTGGTGGTGGTGCGCGCGCTGCGGCACGACACGGACTCGGCCACCGTCTTCTTCTCCTTCTGCCTCTTCGGCCTCCTCTTCAGCCTGCCCTTCGCGCTGCAGGACTGGAGGCCGCTGGGGTGGGACGTGGTGTTGCCGCTGCTGGGCGTGGGGCTGACCTCCGTCGCGGCGCAGATGACCTTCACGTATGCCTTCGGCTACGTCACCGCGGTGGCGGGCGGCGTGGCCACCCAGCTCACGCCGGCCTTCTCGTGGGTGATGGGCACGGTGCTGCTGGGCGAGCCCGTGTCGCCCATGGCCGTCTCCGGCGCGGTGGTGTGTGTGGCCGGCGTGCTGTGGGGCACCGGCGTGGTGGGGCGGCTGCTGGCGCCCGCGTCCCGTCCCGCGGCCTGAGTGAACCCGGCTGCCCCTCCCGTCCGTCCAGGACGTCTGTGTGTTACCGGCGCTTCCTGAAGGAATTCCAGTCCTTCAGCCCGAGTGGGAAATGTTCTTCCACGCGGAGGGCGGGGCCTTTCCCATGGAGGCCAGAGGTTTGCCGCGTCGGCCTTTCGACGTCTTCCCCCTGTGAAGCGCAGGCACCCGGGTTGCATTGGCCCCGCCGCCGGAGCCGCGAGGTACAGCGGCACGGAATTCGTGGTCCCTGGGCGTGGTGGGGAGGACGTTTATGCGACGGGCTCTGTGGGTGGCGTGGGTGGCGGCGGTGTTGGTGGTGGGGGTGGCGTGTGAGCAGCCGTCATCCCAGAAGGCGAAGAGCGCCTTCCTGGTCCGCCCGGAGAAGATTGATTTCGGACCCTCGGCGCTGGGACGCACGAAGACCTTCAAGCTGAAGGTCGCCAACGGCGGCCGCGCGTCGTACCGCGTGGAGGGCGCCGTCTCCAGCGTGCCCAACGTGGTGATTCCGCCCTTCGAGCCCTTCACCCTGTCCGCCGGCGCCGAGCAGGAGCTTGAAATCCACTTCACGCCGCAGGTGGAGGGCGTGGTGCAGGGCCAGGTGGAAATCCTCACCGACTCGGGGGAGCCGGGCGAGGTGCCGGTGAATGGCCGCGGCGTGAAGGCCTTCGTCGAGGTGCCGGACACGGCGCTCGACTTCGGCAACGTGGCCATGGGCATGGTGGAGATGCGCGAGGTGACGGTGCGCAATCCCTCCGACGTGGAGAGTCCGCTGGGGCTGTCCATCCACGGCGCGGACGCGGACCAGTTCACCGCGGGCCTGGGCCAGTCCTCCACGCTGGCGCCGGGCGAGACGCGCGTGGTGCCGGTGGCCTATGGGCCGCGGCGGCTGGGCTCGGCGGAGGCGGCGCTGCACGTGGTGGTGTGCGAGGGCTGCGAGCCGGCGGTGATTCCCATGCGCGGCATGGGGGTGGCGTCGAAGCTGGAGGTGACGCCGCTGCGCGTGGACTTCGGGCGCGTGGCGCTGGGGGCCACCGCGGAGCAGTCCATCACCGTGCGCAACCAGGGCACGGAGCCGCTGAGCTACTCGGGGGTGCAGCTGCTGGACAACCCGGGCGGTGTCTTCAAGGTGGTGAACGCGCCGGTGCTGGCGAGCGGGGTGCTGGCGGCGGGCGCGGCGGTGGAGCTGCGCGTGGCCTTCACGCCGGTGGCCCTGGGCCGCGTGCGCGACGGCCGGGTGGAGATTGGCGTGCGTGAGCAGGGCTCCTCGGCGCCCGGCCCCAAGGTGTCGCTGACGGGCGAGGGCGGCGCCTCCTGCATCACCGTGCTCCCCCGGAAGCTGGACTACGGCGTGGTGGCGGAGGGCATGACGGCCACGCGCCAGGTGCAGGTCATCAACCGCTGCCGTGAGGACGTGCTGGTGAACCACCTGCAGCTCGACACGCTGGCCGGCGGCTACTTCACCCTGGCGCAGGCGCCCGCGAGCATCACCGTGCCCTCCGGCGGCACGGCCGAGGTGGGCGTCACCTTCAGCCCGCGCTCCGGCCTGACGGCGCCGAGTCTCGGGCAGCTCGCGGTGACAGTGCGCACCACGGCCAGCACCTCCACGGAGGCGGTGGCGCTGACGGGCGAGGGCCGCGTCTTCAAGCCCTGCGATTACGCGCCGCTGCTGCCGGCCCGCTTCGGGAAGGTGCCGGTGGGCGCGGAGGTGGGGCTCGGCGTGTCCATCCGGAACACCGGCCCGGAGGCGTGCTACCTGGCCTCCATGCAGCTCGCCGCGGGTTCGGATGCGGCCTTCACCGCGGAGCCGGTGGAGAACCGCGTGCTGGAACCGGGGCAGAAGGCGACGCTGGTGGTGCGCTTCAAGCCTCCGGCGGAGGGCAGCTTCTCGGGCCTGGCCGAGGCGTGGGTGAACCACCCCACGGCGGGCCACCCGCTGGTGCCCGTGACGGGCGAGGGCGTGAAGGGCTGCTTCGCGGTGCAGCCCACCACGGTGGACTTCGGCATCACCAAGCTGTCGTGCGGCCCGCGCACTCGGGAGCTCATCGCCGTCAATGACTGCATCGGCCCCGTGCACGTGCAGGGCCTGGCGCTGGAGCAGGTGGGCGGGGAGTTCAGCGTCACCAGCCCGACGGGCTTCCCGCACACCATTCCCCAGGGCGGCCGGGTGCGGCTGTCCGCCACGTACACGCCGGTGGATGACGGAGACGACGCGGCGGCGCTGCGCTTCACGCTGGCGAACGGAGGGGGCGAGTACACGGCGGGCCTGGTGGGCCGCGGCGTGACGAAGGCGGAGCAGACGGACCGCTTCTTCCAGGAGTCCGAGGCCAAGGTGGACGTGCTGTTCGTGGTGGACAACTCCGGGTCCATGATGGAGGAGCAGCAGAGCCTGGGGCAGAACTTCGCGGCCTTCCTGACCGCGGCCAACAAGGCATCGGTGGACTACCGCATCGGCGTCACCACCACGGGCCTGGACCCGTCTCCGGGCGGCTGGTCCGAGTGCCCGGGCGGCGCGCAGGGCGGTGAGAACGGGCGCCTGTTCCCGGTGGATGGCTCGCGGCCGCGCATCATCACCCCGTCCACCCCGAACGCGGCGGGTGTCTTCGCGAACAACACCCGGGTGGGCGTGTGCCACTGGAACGAGCAGGGCCTGGACGCGGCCCACCGCGCGCTGAGCGACCCGCTCCTGTATCAGCAGGACGACCCGCGCACGCCGCTGGCCGGTGACGGCAACGGCGGCTTCCTGCGCGAGGAGGCGAAGCTGGCCATCATCTTCCTGTCGGACGAGGAGGACTTCAGCTCGCAGCCGGTGTCCTTCTACGAGACGTACTTCCTGGCGCTGAAGGGCAATGACAAGTCGAAGCTGAGCATCAACGCCATCGTCGGGCCGGCGGACCTGAGCACCTGCCCCACGTCCAGCAGCTCCGGCAACCGCTACATCCAGCTCGCGCAGGCCACGGGTGGCGCGGTGGAGAGCATCTGCACGCCCAACTGGGCCGCGTCGCTGGAGAAGCTGTCCAACAGCGCCTTCGGACTCAACCGCAAGTTCCCGCTGTCCGAGCAGCCCGCGGACCCGGCGCGCATCGTCGTTGACGTGAATGGCGCCCGGGTGCCGTCCGGCTGGCACTATGACGCGGGCACCAACGCCATCATCTTCGACCGCGACGCGGCCCCGCAGGCCGGCGCCATGGTGGAGGTGACGTACCCGCTGGGCTGCAACTGACCCGCGCGGTCAGGGTGGTTTCGGGGGCGCTCACGCCGCGAGGCGGGGCGCCCCCGGTCGTTTCTTCAGCCTGGCGCACCCGGCGAGAAGAGGAGATTTCCACAGGTGTGGCCGGCGTCTTCCCACCCGAGGCTCGCCGGGAGGTCGATGTGCATCACCACCGGGGCGGGCCCACCCTGTACTTTCAACAGGAGGGGCTCGTGCTCCGTGCCAGGGGCGTCCGGGTGCCGGTGTTCTTTCCCCGCAATGCGGGGATTCCGAGCGACTCTCACTCATGGTGGGCCCGCCCGCCTTCCCGTGGACCCGGGCGCGGGCCCGCTGGACGGGCGGATGACGCGCCCCGGCGCCGTGCAAACGCGAAGCCGTTCCGCCGGGACCGGCCCGCCCGCTCGGGTTCCGGGCGTTGAAGTCTGTCATCTGTCAGTCATTGGCATCACGGCGGCAAAGATGACTCGACAGGGCGGGGGAGTGCCGTGCAGCCTTCCGGGTGAGATGCCGGAATCCCTCCTGGTCGCCGCGCTGGGTGACATCCACGGCCGCTTCCACCGCGTGGAGACGTGGTTGGACGCGCTGGAACAGGCGCGCGGCCGCCGCGTGGACCTGGTGCTGGCGGTGGGGGACGTGGAGGCCTTCCGCCACGCGGACGACCACCGGCGCAAGGCCGCCAAGCGGACCATGCCGGCGGAGTTCGCGGAGTACGCGGACGGGCTGCGCCGGGTGAAGCGGCCGTTGTTCTTCATTGGCGGCAACAACGAGGACTTCGCCGCGCTGCACGACATGCAGGACGGCGGCGAGCTGGCCCCGGACGTGTGGTACCTGGGCCGCGCGGGCGTGCGGGAGCTGCGCGGGCTGCGGGTGGTCTACCTGTCGGGCATCCACGCGCCGCGCTTCATCGAGCAGCCGCTGAAGCGGCCCACCACGCAGGACACGATGAAGCAGGCCGGCTACTTCCGCACGGCGGAGGTGGAGCGGCTGACCGGACTGCGGGACGTGGACCTGATGCTGGTGCACGAGTGGCCGCGCGGCATCGTCCAGCGGGCGCGCGAGGAGAACCCCTCTCCGCCCCGGCCGTTGCCCTCGTACTGGATTGGCAATCCGGTGACGCGGCGGCTGGTGGACTCGGTGCAGCCTCGGTGGTTGCTGTGTGGCCACTCGCACAAGGCCTTCGCGGTGACGCTGGAGGGGCCGGGGCGCCCGGCCACGCACATCGCCTGCCTGGACCAGGCGGCCCGGCCGCAGGAGTCCGTCTTCTGGCTGGAGTACGAGGGCCGTGAGGCGGTGCGCGCGGGCTGGGGCACGTCCGGCGCCGTGGCGTGGGAGGCGGGCCAGCGGTGGGATTTGTCCGCGCTGCCCGCGCAGCTCTCGGAGGGCGAGGTGGCTCCGGCGGAAGCGGGGTACTGACCCAGGGCCGACCCGGTGCCTGGTGCGGCAGGGTGGGCGTCGGCGTGGCGCCGCACGGGCCCTGGGGGATGGGCAGCGAGTCCAGGGCCCGCGTGCGCGGGTGGACGTGGGTAGCTCAGAAGGTGCCGGAGATGCCGGCGACACGGGCACCGGCCATGGGCGTCATCCGCACGTTGCCGCCCGAGAGGCGGGCGGGCACCGTCTCGTCGGTGCGGCCGTGCAGCAGCAGGGGCACGGCGACACCGAAGGCGGCACCGAGCACGGCGCCGGTGGCGACGTCGGTGAGATAGTGCTTGTCCGCGCCCATGCGCAGCAGCCCCACGGACGTGGCGAGCGGCAGCCCCACGCCCCAGATCCACGCCTGATTGTCGTAGCCCCGCAGCGACGCCACCGTGCCCGCGGAGACGACCAGGGCGAAGGCGAGGTTGGTGTGGCCGCTGTAGAAGGAGAGGTTGTTGTCGGTCGGGTGTTCGGTGAGGCGCTTCTGGTCCTCGGGGAGCTGGTGGACGAAGGGGCGCTCGCGGCCGACGATGAACTTCACCGTCTGGTTGGCGAGTGACGCGAGCACCGCGCTCTGCACGATGATGGTGGCGTCCTCCGCGAAGAACCGGTCCGGGGCGCCCGAGCCGTTGCCCACCGCGTACTGGAGCCCGAGCACGCCGGCGGGCACCACGGCGAAGCCCATGATGTTGCTCCAGGTGTTGGCGCGGTCTCTCGACTGCTCCGTCTCACCGGCGAGCCCACGGCCCCAGCGGTCCAGCCGGTTGAGCGTGTCGGTGCCGTCCGGGGCGCGGTCGCACCAGCGGCACTCCGGCGGGGCCAGGTCGTCCTTGAAGAACGTCTCGCTGGAAATCCACAGCACGCCGGCCGTGCCGGTGATGGCGACATCCCGAGCCCAGTCGAAGCGGAGCTCGTGGAGCCGGGGCTGATCCGAGCCGTCCTGGGCCACGGCCGGAGACACCGGGGCCAGGGCCAGCAGGAGGGCAATCACAAGGGGGCGAGGAGAGGAGCGCACGGCCGGAGCATAGGAGGCTCCCGCATCGCCGTTCCACCTCCCGGCGGCGGTGCTCCCGACCCGCCGCGTCAGCGGCCCCGAATCCACGGCCTGACAACAGATGGCCTAGAGTCTCGGGTTGAACGCCCCATGACACCCTTCTTCACCTCCAGCATCCCGCTCGCCTCGCGGCTGGTTCTGCACGGGGGCACGCTCCTGGTGGGGGCCTTCACCTACCTCTACGCGCGGCTCGTCTGCACCTTCATCTGCACCCTGCCTCCCAGCGTGCTGTCGCGCACCGTGCTCGCGCTCTCCGCGTTCCACATCCTCCTGCGGGAGCTGGTGTTCCACCTGGCCCCGGGGCCGGGGGAGCGCCGCACCCAGGCCCGGCATGCCTATCTGCTATCGGTCGCCACCTGGGGAGTCACGGGCCTCGCGGGCCTGGCCTGGCACGCCTTCAGCTATCCGCACTTCCCCTTCTTCAGTCACGTGAAGCTCGCCGTGGGCTACTGGCTGCTCGGCGGAGGCATCCTCACGCAGGTGGAGTACCTCATCTTCGAGTACCTCCAGCCCTCCACCCAATCCCCAGCGCGACGCCTGAGCGAGCGCCTGGGGCGCCGGCTCATGGAGAGCTTCATCCTCTTCACCACCGTCCCCGTGCTGGTGCTGCTGCTCACCCTGTTGCGAATGGTGGACGAGCTGGGAGGAGGCCGGCAGTCCCTCATTGATGCGGCTCTGCTCTCCGGCGTCATCACCGTGGCGGCGCTCCTCGCGGCCCTGCTGTACGGGCGGAGCGTGAGGCAGGACTCGGAGCGGCTGCTGGACGCGGTGCGCCGGGTCGGCAGCGGTGACTTCCAGCCGGGCGTCGTGACCAGCCGCCCCGACGAGTTGGGCCTCGTCGCCGGCGGTATCAACGACATGGCCGAGGGACTCCAACTGCGCGAGCGCATCCGTGAGGCCTTCGGCCGCTTCGTCTCGCCCCAGGTCGCCAACGAGTTCATCGAGAAGTACGCCCGCCCGGGGCGCGCCGCGGAGCTGGGAGGCCGGCGCCGCGACGTGGTCCTCCTCTTCAGTGATCTGCGTGACTTCACGCCCCTGTCGGAGTCGCTCTCTCCGGAAGAGCTCATCGAGGTGCTCAATGGCTACTTCGCGGAGATGGTGGCCGCCATCCAGATGCACGGTGGCATGGTGGACAAGTTCATCGGCGACGCGGTGCTGGCGGTCTTCGGTCTCACCGAGGGCGCGGACAATCCGGCCGCCGCCGCCGTGGCCGCCGCGCGGGAGATGGAGCGGCGCCTGAAGGACTACAACGCGAAGCTCGCCGGGCGTGGACTGAAGCTGCGGTCCGGCATCGGCATTCATGCGGGCGAGGTCGTCGCGGGGTACCTCGGCAGCACGGAGCGGCTGGAGTTCACCGTCATCGGCCACACCGTCAACGTGGCCGCCCGTATCGAGAGTCGCGCCCGCGAGCCATTGCCCTCGCTCCTCTTCAGCGAGGATGTGGCCCGCCGTCTCGCGGGAAGGCTCGCCGTCCGTGAGGTGGAGTGTGTCTCCCTCAAGGGAGTCGCGGAGCCGATGCGCCTCTTCACGGTGGCGCAGGAGGCCGGCGACTCCCGGGCCGCCTGATTCATTGCGCGGTAGGGAATCGCACGAGAGGGCTCTCGCTCCTCGCATCCCCCATCTCGAAGCCCAGACGCGCGAGGCGGCACAGCTCGCTGTCGGCCCACTGGCGCACCCGGCCCAGGGGGCCGACATGGCGGGGAGGCAGGGGACCCTGAGCGGCGAGGACCTGGCGGGTCACGCGGAACGGACGCTCCATTCCGCGCCAGGGTGGTCCGGGAGGGACTGATATGGCGGGGAGGCAAGGGCGATGAACCGTGCGGGCCTGGCGGGCCATGTGGAATGGAAGTTCCATTCCGCCCCTGGACGGCTCGGGGGAGGCTGGCATGCCGGAGAGGCAGGGCTGGTGGGTGGAGAGAGCCTGGGCGGCATCCGCGTGCTGAATGAGTCTGTCGCTCACCTCCGGCCGGGAAGCACCGTCACCCAGAACGCGTCAGGCGCCTTCGCCGCCGCGCCACGCAGCAACCGCTCGCGCTGGCGTGCCTCGGTGACCCAGACCCGGCCATCTCCCGTCACGGTGAGGTTGACGGGAGACTCCATTCCGGAAGTGAGGACCTCGATGGGCCGGGGCCCCGGCGTATCGCCGAGCACGTCGATGCGGACCACGCGCCCGTCGCCGCTGCCAATCGCCCCTTCCAGGACGAGCAGCCGTCCATCGGCGGCGAAGCGCATCCCGTCGGGGTTCTCCAGGCGGCGGGGCAGTTCCACCTCCGTGACGGTGGGGGCGGCTCCCTGCCCGCCGGATTCCAGCCTCGTGGTCCGGCGCTCGCCACCAACCACCGCATCCTCTGCGCCGCCCCTTCGTAGCTCCGGGGCCGCCGGCCCCTGACGAAGCCCGAGGACCTGGGCCAGCATGCGTGCCTCTACTTCAGCCTCCTCTCGGATGGACAGTCGTGGACCCTTCACCGGGGTGAGGAGCAGGTGCAGGCGCGGGGCCGCCCGGTGCTCGTCGCGGACAATGCGGAGGCGCGGCCGGGCCGGGGGCTTCGCAGCGTGGGATTTGCTAGAGACTCCCACCGCATGGAACTCACGCCCGCCTCCGAGCTGCCGCTCCGCGCCCTGTCCACGCTCTTCGCCCGCTCGTTCGAGGGCTACTTCGTCACCGTCCCCGATGCGCCCGCGCTGTTCGACGCACGCGTGCGGAGCGAGCACATCTCCCTGGCGGACAGCCGCGTCGCTCGAGTGGACGGAGCGCCGGTGGGGCTGGTGCTGATGGCCCGGCGGGGGAGGGTGAGCCGCGTCGCGGGCATGGGCATCGTGCCCTCGCATCGCAACCGCAAGCTCGGCGGCGGCATGCTGCGGCCGTTGATGGAGGAGGCCCGTGCCCGTGGCGACGCACGGATGCTGCTGGAGGTCATCGAGCAGAACGCCCCCGCGGTGAAGCTCTACGAGCGGCTGGGCTTCCAGCGCGTGCGCCGGCTGGTGGGCTTCATCGGGACGCCGGCGCCGGAGCCGGCCTCGCTGGAGGAGGTGGAGCCCCGGGACTGCGCGCGGCTCCTGCCGGAGGGGTTGCCCTGGCAGCTCACGCCGGCCACGGTGGCGGGGCTGTCGCTGCCCGCGCGGGCGTTCCGGCTCGGGCCCGCGGTGGCGGTGCTCGGGGAGGTCTCCGCGCCCACGCTCGCGCTGCGGGCCCTCGCGGTGGAGCCGGAGGCGCGGGGGAAGGGCTTCGGACGCAGGTTGCTTCGCGCGCTCGTGGCGGCGTGGCCCGGCAAGCCGCTGGCGGCGAGCGCCATCGTTCCGGAGGGGCTGTGCGACCGCTTCTTCCTCGGCGCGGGGTTTTCGTATCCGGCGCTCTCGCAACTGGAGATGTCCCACGAGCTGTCGCTGTAGGCTGGCTCACATGGGGAGGGCCTCGTGATGAGATGCACGCGTGTGCCGAAGCGCATTCTTCCGTGGGTGGTGCTGGGCATTCTGGCCGGCGGGGCCGCTCCTCGGCCCCGGGCACCGGCAGCGGATTGTGGCACCCGCTTCGAAGGCCTGGAGCGGCTGCTGCAACCCGGAGCCACGGTGCTGCTCGGTGAAGTGCACGGCACACAGGAGATTCCCCGGCTTCTGGGCGACCTCGTCTGCCAGGCGGCGAGCCGGGGCATCGGCGTCTCCGTGGCGCTGGAGATGTCGGCCGAGAACGACGCATCCTTCGAGGCGTGGCTCTCCTCCGCTGGCAAGGAGCAGGACCGCCAGCGGCTGCTGTCGGGGCGGGTATGGAGGAGCCCCTACCCGGATGGCAGGACGAGCAAGGCCATGCTCGGCATGCTCGACCGGCTGCGGGGGTTCAGGCTGCGCGGCTGGCGCGTACGGGTGTTCGGAGCCGGTCTGGATTCACCGAGCCGTTCCGGGGACACGGCCATGGCCCTCGGCGTGCGCCGCATTCGAGAGGAGGCTCCCCGGGACCTCATCCTCGTCCTCGCGGGCAACAATCACACGCGCGTGGACGCGGAGCAGGCCATGGGGGGCCACCTGCGCGTGTGGGGTTTCCCATTGACGTCGCTGGTCGTCACGACCGCCGGGGGGACCGTGTGGACGTGCCGGGGGCCCACCTGCGGCGAGGCGCCCCTGAAATCGGAGACACCGGACGGAAAGCCCCACCTCGACCTCACGCCCAAGGCCACGAGCGTGCAGGGGGGCTGGGCGGAGGCGTCCTCCTCGCACCCCGCCTGGCATGGAAGCCTCTTCATCGGGCACGTCACGGCCTCGCCGCCGGCGGGGACTCCGGATGACCCGGAAGCACCGGCGAAGAGCAGCTCCGGAGCCCCGTAGCCGCCCGGGCGCTGCGCTGCACCTGCTACGGTGCGCCGCCATGAACCTCATCGAGCGCCTGCAGGACTCCATGCGCCAGTCCGCGAGGGAGCGGTACACGGCCGTCCACGTCCCGCCCTTCACGGCCTTCTTCCACCCGTTCGATGCGATGGTCTACTTCAACTACGCCATCCCGGACGGGCCCGTGCCGGGAGACGTGAGCGACGCCCTGCGGCGGTTGCGCTCGGAGTTCGAGGCGCGCCAGCGCACTCCGCGCTTCGAGTACGTGGATGCACTGGCCCCCACGCTGGCCAGCCAGCTTCGCGACGCGGGCTACCAGCAGGAGGCCGAGGCCCGGCTGATGGTCTGCACGCGTGACACCTACGTTCCCTTCCGCGCGCCGGAGGGACTCTCGTTCTCGGTGCTCTCACCCGACTCGCCCCGCGAGGAGGTCCGCGAGTTCTGCGTCACCACGCGCAAGGGCTTCTCCCCCGGCGAGTCCGTCGTGGTGAGCGATGACGAGGTCTCCAAGACTATCGCCGACCTCAAGGACGGCCGGGCCTTCCTGGCGAGGATGAACGGGCAGCCGGTGTCGGGCGGACTGATATCGCCACCGCATCGGGGCACCTCCGAGCTCGCCGGGGTGGCGACGCTCCAGGAGTGGCGCGGGCGCGGCATCGGCGCGGCCCTGGTCTCCCGGGCGGCCGAAGAGGCCTTCGCGCGCGGGGTGGAGGTGCTGTTCCTGAGCACCATCTCCGAGGAGGCCGGCCGTCTCTACGAGCGCGTCGGGTTCCGGTTCGTCACGCGGATGCTCTTCTACGTGGATGCCCCGGCCCCCGCGCATTCGTGAGTCCCGGGAGAACGTGGCCGCGTCCACCGGGATGATGTCGGAGTAGTCCACATTCTCAGGGAGGGCAGGCAGGCGACCGTTGAAAGACCCTGGGCGGCGGGCCCGGAATGGAGCATGAAAGTCACCCGTCCGGTCGTTCTACACTCCGCTCTCGCATGTCCTCCCGCCCCGGCCGCACCCTCCATGTGTACCCCGACGCCGGCCGGCGGCAGGCCGCGCTGCGCGCCCTGGGGGATGCGAGCGGCCTGACGGTGGGCACCAGCCTGCTCACCTGGGACGACCTGCTCCAGGGACTGGGCGGTGCGCGTGAGCTGAACCGCCGCCCGTGTCCGGCGGTGGCGGCGCGGGCCGTGGTGGCCTCGCTGGGGCCGGCCCTCGGGCCCACCCCGTTCG
The DNA here is from genome assembly GCF_020037125.1 of Myxococcus sp. RHSTA-1-4. Taxonomy (GTDB): domain Bacteria; phylum Myxococcota; class Myxococcia; order Myxococcales; family Myxococcaceae; genus Myxococcus. Next base: position 52,492 of record NZ_JAIQDG010000006.1, on the reverse strand, counting down.
GCGAGTACGTCCGGGAGCCCGCCTTCGCCCGCGCCGCGCTGGACGTGGTGCTGGACCTGAAGGCCGGCCGCCTCACCCCGCGTGAATTGCAGGACGCCGTGGAGGTGCTCCCGCAGGAGCGGCGGGCGAGGGTGCGGGTGCTCGCCCGCCTGTACCACCTGTACGAGCAGAAGATGGCCGAGCTGGGGCTGGCGGACCGCGAGGACGTGTTGCGCGGCGCTCGCGAGGCCCTGGGCCGTGGCGCGTGGCCGGTGGGCTGGGAGGGCGTGGGTACGCTCGTGCTGCACGGCATCTACGACGTGCGGCCCTCCGGGCTGGAGCTGCTGCTGGCGCTGGCCGCGGCGTGCGAGTCGCGGCGGGTGACGCTGCGGGTGGAGACGCCGGTGGGTGGCTCGCCCTCGGCGGACGCGGCGCTGGCGGCCCTCTTCCGCGCCTTCGAGAACCGCGGCGAGACGATGCCGCACGTGGACCTCTTCAAGGCGGACGTCACCTTCGAGGGCCGGCCCCTCATCGACCTGGGCCGCCACCTGTTCTCACCGCGCGCCGAGCGCGACGTGCTGAAGGACGCGGTGCCCGCGCTGCGAATGTGGAGCGCGGCCACTGCCCGGGAGGAGGCCCGCCTCGTCGCTCGCGACGTGAAGCGGCTCATCGCGGAGGGCGCCTCGCCCGGGGACATCGCCATCGCGTGGCGCGAGCCGGGGCCGGAGGCCGCGTGGCTCTCGGAGTCGCTGGGCGAGCTGGGCGTGCCCGTGCGCCTGCCGTGGGGCGAGCCCCTGGCCCTGGCGGGGCCGGTGCGCCTCGCGCTGGACCTGCCGCTGCTGGTGGAGGACGGCTTCCCCGCCGAGCGCGTCGCGGACCTGGTGGGCAGCCGCTACGCGCCCACGCTGTCGCGAGGGGGCCCGGACGCGCCCGCCAGCCTCTTCGCGCTGGCCGCCGTCCGTGACGACCGGCTGGGCGCGGTGCGCGGGCGCGGCGCGTACGACGTGCGCCTGGAGGGGCTCGCGCGCAGGCAGCTGGCGCTCTACGGCGCGCAGAAGAAGGACGCCGGCAACCGCGTCCACGCCGTGCAGGTGCTGCGCGAGCGCTGCATGCTGCTGGTGGACTTCTGCCGCCGCATCCCCGAGGAGGGCACCGCCGGGGAGTTGCTCGCCGCGTGGTGGTACGTGGTGGAGCGGCTGGGCCTGATGGACTCCGAGGGGCCGCTGGAGCCGCGCGAGGAAGGCGGTCTGGGGGCACGGGCGGTGGATGCGCGGGCACGGGACGAGGCCGCGCGCGAGGCGCTCCGCCTGCGCGTGCAGGGACTGTTGCGGACGATGAAGGCGGTGGGCGGTGGGCCGAAGCTGCGCCGCCGCACCTTCGGCCGGTGGCTGCGGGACGCCATGGCGGACGCGCACCTGCCGCCGCGCGGGCCCCGGAGCGCCGCGGTGGAGGTGCTGGAGGTCGCCGAGCTGCCGGGCCGCACGTTCCGCCACCTCTTCCTCGCGGGAATGACGGAGGGGCGCTTCCCGGGGCGGGACGTGCCTTCTCCGCTGCTGGGGGACGCGGAGCGCGCCGCCCTCAACAAGCACCTGGGCCGCGACATCTTCCGCCTCACCGGCGGCGAGTTCGAGGACCGCGCGCCATGGCGCCTCACGGAGGACCGGCTGCTGTTCGCCAGCGCGCTGGTGGCCGCGGAGGCGACGGTGAGCCTGTCCTTCGCCATGGAGGCCGCGGGCGGGCAGGAGCAGGTGCCCTCCGCGTTCCTGGAGGAGGTGCGCCGGCTCACCGCGCTGAAGTGGACGCCGCGCTCGCTGCCGCCCATTCCCCCGCTGGACGAGGTGCTCACCGAGGCCGAATTGCGCCGCTGCGTCGCGCTGGAGGCGCTGGCCCACCCGAAGCTGCGCGTCACCGAGCCGGACTCCGCGGCCCCGTTGCTGCGGCGCCAGTTCGAGAAGGAGGTCTGGTACGCGGGCGCGCGCGAATTGGCGGAGGTCGAGCGGGAGCGACTCCTGTTCTTTACCCACCCGGATCAGGCTCCGGGGCGGTACACGGGCTCGGTGGATGCGAACACCCTGCGCGAGTCGCTGCGGGAGACGTTCCGCTTCGACCTCACCCGCCCGCTGTCCGCGTCGGCGCTGGCGCGCTTCGGCAACTGCGGCTTCCAGGGCTTCCTCACGTACGGGCTGAAGGTGGCGGAGCCGGACCAGCCGGGCGAGGAGTTCGACGCACGCGGGCGCGGCACCTTCTGGCACCGGGTGGTGGAGGAGGTGTTCCAGGCCCTCAAGAAGCATGGCCTGCTGGGCAAGGCGCCCGAGGAGATTCCGGACGAGGTGCTGGACGCCGCGCTCAAGTCCGCCATCTCCCACTTCGAGAAGTTCCACCACGTGGGCCATCCGGCGCTGTGGAAGCTGGCGCATGAGCGTGCTCGCGCCATGGCCCGCCGCATCCTCGTGGACGAGCGGCGCGGACTGCCCTTCGAGAAGATGGTGCCGGAGGGGTTCGAGCTGCAGTTCGGCCCCGCCGCCGAGGACGACAAGTGGCGCAACGTCATCCTCCCCATCCAGGGGGACGCCATCGTCTTCGAGGGCAAGATTGACCGGCTGGACCAGGCGGGCGGCGACGTGGGCGTCATCGACTACAAGTCCGGCCGGCTGGACAGGCGCGCGCTGAAGGAGAAGTTGCTCACGTCGGACTTCCAGCTCCCGCTGTACCTCTTCGCGGCGCGGGCCAGTGGCCACCGGGACGCGAAGCAGGCGGCCTGGTTCTCGCTGCGCACGGGTGCCACCATCCACCTCACCGAGGTCGTCTCCGAGCAGGAGTTGGATGAGCTGCTGTCCACGGACCCCGAGGTGCGCGCGAAGGTGGCGGAGAAGAACGGCCTCAACCTGCCCAACGCGGTGGAGTCGCTGGTGAACACGCTGCGCGAGGGGCGCTTCGCCGCGCGGCCCCAGGACTGCGGCATGTGCGGCTTCCGCGCCGTGTGCCGGATTACGGAGCGCCGGATGACGGAGGAGGGCGGATGAGCGGCGCTCCCTCCCCGTTCGCGCTGGAGCGCAACCTGGCCCTGATGGCGGGCGCCGGCGCGGGCAAGACGTACAGCCTGGTGACGATGACGCTGCACCTCCTGGCCGGCGCGCGCGAGGCCGGCCCCGCGGTGCGCCCGTCGCGGCTGTGCATGCTCACCTTCACGGACAAGGCCGCCGCGGAGATGCGCTCGCGCGTGCGCCAGCGCCTGGACGGACTGGCCCAGGGTGACACGCGGCAGGACCAGGAGAAGGAGCTGCGCGCCTCGCTGGAGCGGCTGGACAAGCCCTTCCCCCTGCCGGACGCGTGGCGCCAGCTTCGCGAGGAGCTGGGCGCGGCCACCGTGGGCACCTTCCACTCGCTCTGCGGGCAGCTCCTGCGCCGCGCGCCTCCGGCGGTGGGCATCGACCCCAGCTTCGAGGTGCTGGACGAGCTGGAGGCCACGGGCCTGGTGCAGGACGTGTGCGAGCGCGTGGTGCTGGACGCGCTGGAGGACGGCGACGCGCAGGTGCGCGAGCTGTGCCAGGAGCTGGGCTTCTCCGGCTCGGGCTTCTCCGACGGGCTGGTGGCCGCGCTGGTGTCCGTCTACCGCAAGCTGCGTGAGGAGGGACTGCGCGCCGCCACCGCCGCGGTGGGAGACGCGGCCGAGGCCCGCGTGGAGCTGGACGCGGCCATCACGGATTGCATTCGCCTGTGCTCCGAGGCGCGTGGGCTGGACGCGAAGGGCGAGTGGAGCCGGCTGCTGGGCGGGCTGGAGCGCGCGCTCAACGGGATGACGGCGGAGAACTTCGGCCAGGGCGAGCGCTTCCCCTGGCTGCGGGCCTGCTTCAAGGCGGACGGCCGCAACTTCGCGAGGCTCAGCAAGGGCGCGGCGGCCCCCGTGCGCGAGCTGTACTGGCGCGTCTTCGGCAAGAGCGACGGCTCCGTGCCCCGGCTGGATGATGCCTGGGCCGCATGGCGCACCGCCCCCTTCGAGGCCACCTTCCGCGAGCTGCTGGGGCAGGTGGAGGAGCGCCACGACTCGGAGCTGTCGCGCCGCAACGTGTTCGACTTCACCTCGTTGCTGGTGAAGTCCCGGGACTTGCTGCGCGACTTCCCGGAGTTCCGCCGGCAGGTGCAGGAGCGCATCGGCGCGCTGCTGGTGGACGAGTTCCAGGACACAAACCGCCTCCAGCTGGAGCTGGTGCTGCTGTTGTCGGAGCAGCGAGAGGGTGGGCCACGCGAGCTGGCGCCGGACGCGGACCTGGTGGCGTCGCTGCCGCTGGAGCCCGCCTTCCTCTGCGCGGTGGGTGACCGGAAGCAGTCCATCTACGAGTTCCGCGGCGCGGACGTCTCCGTCTTCTCCGTGCTGGCGAAGAAGATTGAAGCCGAGGGCGGCACGCGCGACTTCCTCCAGCACAACCGCCGCTCGGTGCCGGGGCTGCTGTCCTTCTTCAACCGCACCTTCGCCGGGGTGCTCGTCGCGGCCGACGCGCACGCACCGCGCCCCTTCGAGGTCGTCTACGTCCCCGAGGAGGACGACCTGTCCGCCGTCCGCTCCTCGCTCACCGAAGCGCCGGTGGTGGAGCGGCTGCAGCTGGAGGAGGCCGACACGGCCGCGGACCTGCGCTGGCTGGATGCGGACTGCGTCGCGCGGCGGTTGCGGTGCCTGCTGGCGCCCGGGGCGCCGCCCACCGTGAAGAACGAGGACGGCGAGGGCGCTCGCCCGGCGCGCGGTGGCGACGTGGCCATGCTCTTCCGGACCTTCACTCACCTGGAGGTGTACCGGCAGGCGCTCATCCGCCACGGCGTGCCGCACCGGGTGCTGCGCGGGCGCGGCTTCTACGGCGCACAGGAGGTGCTGGACCTCGCGTCGCTGCTGTCGCTGCTGGCGGACGCGGAGGACTCGCTGGCCTTCGCCGCGGTGCTGCGCTCGCCGCTGGTGGGCCTGTCGGACGCGTCGCTGTTCCTCCTCGCGGGGGACCAGCCCCTGTCCCTGACGTCACCGAGGCTGTCGGACTCGCGGGTGCTGGAGCCGCTCCCCGAGCGCGAGCGGACACGGCTGGAGCGCTTCCTCGGCGCGCTGCCCGCGCTGCGGCGCGAGCGGGACAGGCTGGGCGTGAGGGAGCTGCTGCTGTCGGCGCTGGACGTGACGGGCTACCGCGAGGCGCTGGCGGGCTCGCCCTACGCGGAGCAGGCGAGCGCCAACGTGGAGAAGCTGCTGTCGCTGGCCTCGCGCCGGGACGAGCGGGGCACGGGCGGGTGCGTGGCCTTCGCGCGCGAGCTGCGGATGCTGGCGGAGAACGACCCCACCGAGGCGCAGGCGGACCTGCTGGACGCGGGCGACCCGCGCGCGGTGCAGCTCCTCACCATCCACCGCGCCAAGGGCCTGGAGTGGCCCATCGTCGTGGTGCCGGCCCTGGGCGGACGGCGGCGCACCACCAGCGCCCGCGCGCACTTCGAGCGCGCGCACGGCATCGCCCTGCGCCCCTGGGTGCCGGACTCGCTGGACGGCTACACCTCCAAGCGCTTCGAGGCGGTGAAGGCCGAGCTGAAGGCGCGCGAGGACGCCGAGTACCGCCGCCTCCTCTACGTGGCCCTCACCCGCGCCCGCGACATGCTGGTGCTGTCCGGTGGCGCGGAGCCTCGCGGGGGCAAGGACTCGTGGTGGCACCTCATCGACGGGCGGCTGGAGGTGGACGCGGAGCTGCGCGAGCTGGTGGACGACCTGGACGTCGACTCGCTCCCGCCGCCCGCGGACCCGGAGCCGCCGGGGCCGGAGGCGATGGCTCGCGCCGGGGCCCGGCTGGAGGCCGCGCTGCTGCGGGTGCGCGGCGCGCACGCGGAGGAGGGTGACTCGCGGGGGACGGCGGTGTCCTCCGTGGACGCGGTGCGGGACTTCCTCGCGTGCCCCCGGCGCTTCCACTACGTGCATCGGCTGGGACTGAAGGGGGCGGCGTGGCCCTGGGAGACGCCGCCCCGGGACGCTCCGCCGCTGGTGGAGCCCGACGGGTGGCTGCCCGCCGGGAGTCCGGAGGGGCTCACGCTGCGCCTGCTGCGCGGGGTGGACCTGCGGCTGGCGGCGGCACCGGACGCGGAGCCCGCCGAGCGCCGTGCGCACCTGGAGGTCCTGCTGCGGGACGCGGGCGCGCTGCCGGATGAAGAGGGCATGGAGGGCGTGCTGGGCACGGTGGAGCGCTTCCTGGGCACGGAGCTGGCCCGGCGCATGTCGGCGTCTCCGGCGCAGGCCGTCCACCGCGGGCTGCCCTTCCTGCTCTCCCTGGACGGTGGCGCTGCCCTGGAGGGCGAGGTGGACCTCCTCTGGGAGTCACCGGAAGGGGAGGCGGTGGTGGTGGCCTTCAAGTCCGGAGGGCGGCACCCGCTGGGCGCGGCGGCGTACGCGCACGAACTGGCCGCGCTGGAACTGGCCGCGCGGCGGATGGTGCGTGAAGGCGTGCCGGTGCGGGTGGGTGTGGTTTTCCTGGTGGAGGCGAGTCCGGAGCCGGAGTGGCTGGTGGGGGCAAAGGGGCTGGAGGCGGCAGCCGGGCGGCTCGCCGGGGCGGTCCGGGCGCTGGCGCGTGGGGAGGTCCAGGGGGACTGGCCGGGACGCGAGAGGGCGACCTGCCAGGCCCTCCATTGCGGCTTCTCGGAACACTGTCACCCGGCCCCCCGCGCGTGCTAAGGCGCGGGCACCATGCCGAACGTCGTCGTCATCGGAGCGCAGTGGGGAGATGAGGGTAAGGGCAAGGTCGTTGACCTGCTCACCGAGCATGCCCAGGTGGTCGTCCGTTTCCAGGGCGGCAACAACGCGGGCCATACGCTCGTGGTGGGGGGCCAGAAGACGGTCCTCCACCTGATTCCCTCGGGCATCCTCCACCCGGGCAAGACGTGTGTCATTGGCAACGGAGTGGTGGTGGACCCCGCCGTCCTCGTCGGGGAAATCGACGCGCTCAAGGCGCGCGGCTTCCTCAAGGACGATGGGCAGCTCCTCATCTCCGACAATGCCCACGTCATCTTCCCGTGGCACAAGCTGCTGGACAGCTTCCGCGAGAAGGCACGCGGCGGCAGCGCCATTGGCACCACGGGCCGTGGCATCGGCCCGTCCTACGAGGACAAGGTCGCCCGCCGCGGCATCCGCATGCGCGACCTGCTCAACCCGGAGCGGCTGCGCAAGCGGATTGAAGAGCGCCTGCCGCTGGCCCTGGAGGAGCTGAAGGACCTCTGCGCGCAGGCCGGCGCAGACGTGCCGCAGCTCGAGGTGCCCCAGGTGCTGGCCGAGTTCTCCGCCCTGGGCGAGCGGCTCAAGCCCTACGTGCACGACGCCTCGCTCTACCTCTCCGAGCAGGTGCGCCGCGGCGCCCGCATCCTCTTCGAGGGCGCGCAGGGCACGCTGCTGGACGTGGACCACGGCACCTATCCCTTCGTCACCTCGTCCAACTGCGTGGCGGGCAACGCGGCGGTGGGCTCGGGCCTGGGCCCCACGGCCATCGACAAGGTGATGGGCATCAGCAAGGCCTACACCACCCGCGTCGGCGGCGGCCCGTTCCCCACCGAGCTGAACGACGCCATCGGCGAGCAGCTCCGCAAGGTGGGTGACGAGTTCGGCGCCACCACCGGCCGCCCCCGCCGCTGCGGCTGGCTGGACGGCGTGGTGCTTCGCTACGCCGCGCGCGTCAACGGCCTGTGGGGCATGGCGCTCACCAAGCTGGACGTGCTCAGCGGCCTCAAGACGCTGAACATCTGCAACGCGTACGACCTGGACGGCCAGCGAATCACCGAGCTGCCCGGCGACTACGAGGACCTGGCCCGCGTCAAGCCCATCTACGAGACCATGCCGGGCTGGGACGAGAAGCTCGCCGGCGTGCGCACCTTCGACGAGCTGCCGGAGAACGCCAAGCGCTACGTGCGCCGCGTGGAAGAGGTCAGCGGCGTCCCCGTGGTGTGCGTCTCCGTGGGCGCCGACCGCGGCGAGACGGTGCTCCTCCAGAACCCGTTCCGGAGCTGACCGCACGGGGGCCCCGGCTGGAGTGGGCTGACGCGGCCCCCCGTTTTCTGCTACGGCTTCCGGGGTTGGCATCTCCGGGAGCCGTCATGGTCGTCTTGCGCAGGTTCGTCATCGCCATGTCCGCGGCGTTGCTGCTGGGCGCCGCGGAGCCCTCCGCGCCCGCGCGCGCCGCCTTCGAGCGGGCCGAGTCGGCGCTGTCGGCCGGCAGGTTGGACGAAGCGGCCGCGGCCTATCGTGAAGCACTGACCGCCACGCCCGGCTACGCCGCCGCGCTGAACGGCCTGGGCACCGTGCTCTTCCGCAAGGGGCAGGTGGCGGACGCCATCGCCCGCTTCCGCGAGGCCACCCAGGCGGACCCCGGGATGAAGATGGCGTACTTCAACCTGGGCTACGCCGCGCGCAAGGCGGGCGACCTCGCCACCGCGGCCCAGGCGTACGAGCGCTACACCCAGCTCGAGCCGAACGACGCGGACGGCTACTACGGGCTGGGGGAGTGCTACCGGCAGCTCGGCCAGAAGGACAAGGCGATTCCCGCGTACCAGGCGTACATCGCGCGCGAGAAGCGCCCCGGCGAGCAGGTCTGGGTCCGCAAGGCGCGAGAGCACCTGGCCGCCATGGGCGCCGAGCCGCTGCCGGCCACCACGGCCACGGCCTCCGCGCAGCCCGCGGCCGCCTCCGCGCCGGTGGCGGAGCAGCCCGCGCCCTTTCCCGAGTCCCGTCCCACCGGCGCCGCCGCGGTGCCCGAGCCGGAGCGCACGCCGAACCCGGCGCTCGCGGCCTCGCGCATCCGCGACGGGGATGCGCTGATGAAGGAGCGCCGCTACCGCGAGGCGGCCTTCGCCTTCCTGGACGCGTCGCACGCGGACTCCGGCCATGTGGAGGCGCTCTTCAAGCTGGGCAACGCGATGGCGGTGCTCGGCTATTACGGGCAGGCGGTGGAGAAGTGGGAGCGCGCGGCACAGCTCACCCAGGACGCCGCCATCCGCCAGAGCGCGCAGGACAACATCACCCGGGCGCGGGCGAAGATGGCGCAGGCGGGCGCCTCGCCGCAGGCGGCGGGACAGCCCCCGGGCTCCGGACCGGTGGCGGATACGACGCGGGCCCAGGCCCGCCGCGCGTACGAGCAGGGCGTGCAGCGCATCGGCAGCCGGGACTACGGCGGCGCGTTGACGAGCCTCACCCAGGCCATCCAGCTCGAGCCGATGCTGGCGGTGGCCTACACCGCCCGGGGCAGCGCGAACATCGGACTGCGGCGCTATGCGGAGGCCGCCGCGGACTACCAGTACTCCCTGGAGCTGGAGCCCGCCGCGGCGTCGCCGCTGTACGGGCTGGCCGAGTCCTACCGCGCGCTGGGGCGCAACGCGGAGGCGCGTGTCCTCTACGAGCGGTATGCGGCTTCGTCCGCCACGGACGTTCGCGCCCAGCTCCAGGAAGAATCCCGACAGAAGGCCGCGAAGCTGCGTTGACCGCCCGCCAGCAGGGCGGGGGGGCAGGTGGACCCTGTCAGCCGTAGGCACTAACTTGGAGGTATGACCGGGCGCGACGCGGATGTGGACGGACGGCAGGTCTTCAGGCCCCGCAGGGTCCTGGCGGCCTGCATGGCTGTGGCAGGGCTGCTCTGGGTCTCGGTGTTGCTGTACCTCTTCCGCTTCGACGGGGTGCCGCTGAAGACCTTCTTCTCCGCGGGCTTCTTCGTCCTCTTCTTCGCCGTCTCGCTCGCGTACTACGCGCGCACGCTCATCGTCGTGGACTCGCGGGGCATCACCTACCGCGGCATGGTCCGCACGCGGCGCTTCTCCTTCGCGGACATCCGCAAGCTCGACGTGTTGCCCGGGCCCGTGACGGTCTACGCCATCCGGGGCAAGTGGGGCTTCGTCCACTTCACCAGCTTCTTCCAGCACCACCGGCGGCTCGCCCGGATTCTCGTGGAGCGGGCCGGGCTGGCACCGCTGGCGGGGTGATGGGCGGGGAGGGGCGGCCCTGCTTCGGCCGCTCAGCCCGTGCCCGCCAGCGCGTACGTGACGAGGAGTCCAGCGAGCGCCGCCACCGCGCCCAGGCCAATCAGCCACCATTCGCCACGGACCTTGAAGGCCGCGCGCTTGGCCGCCGCTTCCGTCCCGGGGGACGGGGCCTCCGTTGGCACGGTGTCCGTGTGCAGCGGTGTCCCGGGCTCCTGGGCTGCGTCCTGTGACGGGGAATCCGTGGCCCCCGAATCCGGGGCGACGGGCTCGGGAGGAGGGGCAGGCGGGGGCGGCGGTGGTGGTTCCGCCAGGGGGGCCTGGAAGCGCAGCAGTGAGCGGCCCAGCTCGATGACGTCCCCGTCCACCAGGGGCGCGCGTCCCAGCACGCGCTGGCCGTTGATGAAGACTCCATTGGGGCTGGCCAGGTCCTCCAGTGTGAAGCCGTCCTCGTCATGGAGGATGCGCGCGTGGGTGCGGGACACGGCCCGGTCTCTCAGGCGGAGCGTCACCTCGCTGCCCCGGCCGATTTCCGTGCACTGCTCCGCGAGCGCGTGGGTGCGGCCCACGTCCAGCCCGGTGAGGCAGGTGAGGGTGGCCGCCCGCGAGGGCGCCAGCCCCTCCGCGCTCGTGAGCAGCCCCTTGAGCACGGCCACCGTGCCCACGCCGCGCTCGCCCTCCGCCTGCTGGAGCACCCGCAGACACATCTCTTCCGGCAGGCCGAGCACTTCCCCCGGCAGCACCAGCCGGGGGACGCCCGGAGGCGCGAGCACTCCATTCACGGAGAAGGTGCGCGCCGCCTCCACCATGAGCCGCCGGGCCTCGATGCGCAGGGCCAGCAGCTTCGGGGGCAGCCCCTCCAGCCGGATGTGGTCCTCCGGGCCGCCGCCCAGCAGGTGCAGTCCCTCGGACAGTTCGAACGGGGTGGTGGTGCCCAGGTGCTCGAATTCGAAGCGCATGGCCCGGCCCGGGAGCAACCCACGGACCGGCGGGACACTCCGGGTTCCGCGAGGTTGCCGGACCGGAGCGTCCACGCGGGGCGAGGGCCGTCCATGCCGTGGGACGGTCGCCCCCTGGGTCACCTACGCCGCCTGGCCGGCTCGGGGCGCTGGTGTCCCACTCCCACCGAGCGGCAGCCGGGTGCCCGGGTACACGGACACCTCCGAGCCGTCCGCCACGAACGCCGAGCTGGGCGTCCCGCGCAGGAACGGGGCGAAACGCGCGCCATACATGGCGCTCACGTCGCAGTCGAGCTCCGCCCCGTCCACCTGCCACACGGACCAGCGCGGGTGCTCCACGCGGTACTCCGCGCACCCGCCGTCCCGCTGCGGCGTGTAGCCCCAGTAGTGCTCGGTGATGAACTCCGCCTCCGAGTCCGGCGCGCTGGCCTGGGGCGCGCCGCGTGTCTTCGCCGCCAGGTGGTGCCAGCGCCCACCCGCCTTCCAGGCGTACTCCAGCCGGCCCGGAGTGCCCCGCTCCGCGTCCCGCATCTCCACGGTGTGCCGCATGGGCAGCGCCACGTACGGCTCGTTGTAGAGGACACGCGCCACGGTGGCGATGGCCACGCGGGGGACGATTTCCTTCACGAACGCCACGCCCCGGCGCCAGCCCTCGGGGCCCCGGTAGCGCACGTAGTAGCGCAGGTTGACCTCGTCGAAGTTCTGGTGGAACGGCACGGAAAGGCCGCGCACGCGCGTGTCCAGGAAGCGGAAGCCCACCATGCTGGCGAAGGCCTTGCCCTGCCACAGGTCCAGCTCCGTCCCCCGGGGCACCAGGGGGCGCAGCACCTCCGGGTCGACCTCGTAGTTGAGCATCACGAGATACCGCCACGTGGCTGTCAGGAAGGGGCGCATGCGCTACTCGTAACGCGCGCAGCGTCCGGACGTCCAACCCGCCCCGGCTCCCCATTCGCGGGAACTCATGGGACGTAGCAGCCCCCATCCCGCGTCGAAGCCCGCTAGGATGCCCGGCCCCGATGCGCCCTCCGTCCCCTGTCCTCGCCCCGCTCCTGATGCTGATGTGCCTCGCCGCCGCCTGCCGCGACGAGCAGGCCGGTCCGCCCCAGCGCGCGCCCCGCCTGCCCGCGCCCGCGCAGGCGCGTACCCTGGAGGCCGCGCCCACGGACCTCACCTACCGCAGCGGCGCCACCTTCGCCGGCGGCGCGGTGGTGTACCTGGGCTCGAAGGTGACGCCACAGAAGGCCGCGCCCGGCGAGCAGGTGCGGCTGGCCCACTACTTCCAGGCCCAGCGCCCGCCGCCGAAGGGTTACGGCTTCTTCGTCCACGTGGTGGACGCCGCCAGCGGGGGCATGCTCTTCAACGCCGACCACGAGATTCAGGACGGCGCCGCGCCGCTCGCGACCTGGCCCGTGGGCAAGGTCGTCGAGGACGTCCACTCCGTGCCCATGCCGGGCGTGCCCGCGCGCGTGGTGCTCGGCTTCTGGAACGACGACGGCCGCCTGCCCGTGGATGACCCGCGCGCGCATGACGGCATCCAGCGGATGCTCGGGCCTCCGCTCGGCGGCGCTCCGGAGCTGCCCGAGTACCCCGTCACGCGCGCGAGCAAGGCCCCCACGCTCGACGGTGTGCTCGACGACGCGGCGTGGAAGGCAGCCCAGCCCGTGGTGCTGCGCGGCAGCTTCGACGGGCGTCCCGCCCAGCTGCGCACCGAAGCGCGCCTCGTCTACGACGACGCGGCCCTGTACGTGGCCTTCGACATCGAGGACCCGGACATCTGGGGCACGCTGAAGCAGCGCGACGACCCCATCTACGAGCAGGAGGTGGTGGAAATCTTCCTCGACGCCAACGCGGACGGGCGCACGTACAACGAGCTGCAGGTGTCTCCGCACAACGTCATCTTCGACGCCTACTTCCCGGCGCGCCGGCAGGGCATGGACAAGACCTGGGACTCGGAGATGAAGACGGCGCTGAAGGTCCGCGGCACGCTGGACGACGCGAGCGACCGCGACGAGGGCTGGACGGTGGAGATGCGGATTCCCTTCGCCCGCCTGGCCGAGGTGCCTCACGTGCCACCCCAGAAGGGGGACCGCTGGCGCTTCAACCTCTACCGGCTGGAGCACCACGGGCGCCGCGCGGTGGAGGGGCAGGCCTTCTCGCCCCTCTTCGTGGGTGACTTCCACGCGCTGCCGCGCTTCGGCTGGCTGACCTTCCAGTAGACGGAGGCCCCGCGCTACGCGTGCGGGCTGATTTCCCAGTGGGCGTCTGCTACCGAGCGCTCGGACGGGTCCCCCAGGAAGCGCAGGAAGCCGCGCAGCTCCAACGTGTCGACGAGCTCCTCGGCTTCGAGCTCCGAGAAGCCCTTTATTTCCACGAGCAGGTCTCGCATGAGCGCCTTGCCGCGCAGGTAGCCCACGGGCTCACCGGGGCCAAGCGAATGCTTCAGGTCGGTGGTCAACTGCTGGAGATCGAGGTCCTCGGAAATCATCCTCGCTACGGTGCGGATGCTCTTCCCGGCGGGCAACCCGGGCTTCCTCCGGCGACGGCTCGCGTGCAAGGAAGGAAACCAGCCGGACGTCCTGCCCATCACTCTCCACCGTGATGGCTCCGCCCAGGTCCGTTCTCCAGCACTCACTGCCCAGGGCCCGGTAGCGCGCCTCGACCTCCGGGTGGGGGAAGCCGTAGCGGTTGCGCCGCCCCACGCAGAAGACGACGTGCCGGGGCCGGGTCCGCGCCAGCAGGGACTCCGTGGACGAGGTGCGCGAGCCATGGTGCGGCGCCTTCATCACCGTCACCGGCCCCAGCCGCTCCACGAGCGCGGCCTCTCCGGCCTCCTCCACGTCACCCGCGAGCAGCACGGTGACGTCGCCATGCCGCACGAGCAGCACCACGCTGCGGTCATTCACCCCTTCCAGCAGCTCGCGCTCCTCCGGCCCGGGTGGCCCCAGGACCTCCAGCGTGGCCTCACCCAGGCGCAGCGGTGGGTGGCCGGCCTGCACCTCCTCCACGCGCGCCTCGCGGGCCGCGGCTCTCACCTGGCGGGACAGCGGTCCGTCCTCGTCGCCCGCCGGCAGCCACAGCCGCTCGGTGGACACCTGCGCCAGCGCGGAGGCCAGCCCCAGCGCATGGTCCGGGTGGGGATGGGACAGCACGGCCACGTCCAGCGCGGAGATGCCCCGGTGGCGCAGGTACGGGAGGACGAAGCGCTCCCCGGTGTCCATGCCCCCGGGCACGCCTCCGCCGTCCACCAGCGCGTGGTGTCCGCGAGAGCTGAGCACCACCGCGTCCCCCTGGCCCACGGAGAGGAAGGTGACGCGCAGGCCCGGCTCCGGCGCGAGGCTGGGTGCCAGCACCGCGCCCACCACGGCAAGCGGGGCCAGCCATCCGCCCAGCCTCCAGCGCCCCGAGCCGAGGCTCCACGCCAGCAGCCCGGCCGCGTACAGCGCCGAGGCCAGCCCCCCCAGCGCGGGCACCTCCACCGCGGCCAGGGGCGCGGCGGCGAAGACGCGGGTGATGACCAGCAGCAGCTCGGACGCCCAGGCTCCGGCCCACAGCACTGGCGTGGCGAGCACGGGCGCCACGACGAAGAGCGCGGCCCCACCGGCGGCCAGTCCCGTGAGCAGCCCGCAGAGGGGCAGGGCGACGACGTTGGAGAGGAGCCCCGCCAGACTCACGCGCCCGAAGGCCGCGGCCACCACGGGCAGTCCCGACAGCGTGGCGGCGGCGCTGGCGGCCAGCGTCTGCGCCACCGACTCGCGGGCCTGTGCCCACCAGCGGAGGAGCCGCCGGGGCTCGCGCGGGTCCGGCGGAGCCAGGGGCAGGGCCTGCCGCAGCGCGGGCGACAGCAGCACCAGGCCCAGCACCGCGAGGAACGAGAGCCGCAGCGAGAGGTCCTCCACGCTGGAGGGCGCCCACGCCACCATCACCACCGCGGCGGCCGCGAGGCCATTGAGCCCGTCCGAGCGCCGCCACAGCGCGAGCCCCAGCAGCACCACCGTGGCCATCACCGCCGAGCGCACCGCGGGAGGCTGGTTGCCGGTGAACAACACATAGGCCCAGACGAAGGGCACCGCCGCCGGTGCCGCCACCTGGCGCGCGTCCAGCTTCCGCCACCGAGCCCCCGCGCGGACCAGCGCGCGCCGCAATAGCGCGAGCGTCATCAGCGCCAGCGCCGCCACATGCAGCCCGCTGACGCTCAGCACGTGCGCCAGTCCCGCGCGCGAGAAGGCCTCCTCCCACGCATCGTCCAGCTCCGCGCGCTGCCCCGCGGCCAGCGTGAGGAACAGCGCCGCCGAGTCACGCGAGGGCGCCACCGCGTGCACCGCCACCGCCAGCCGTGCGCGCGCGTCCTCCAGCACGCGCCGCCAGGCCGGGGCGGGGGAGAGCACCAGCACGCGCCCCGCGTCGGCCCCGCCGGTGAACGCCACGCCCTGGCGCCGCCTCGCTGCCCCGAAGTCCTTCTCCCCGGGATTGCCGGGAGGCGCATCCGGCAGAAGCCGCGTCTCCACGCGCACGCGCTGCCCGGGCAGCAATTCCGGCGGCGCTCCTCGAATGGACAGGTTCACCCGGAAGCGGGCGGGTTCCATCGACCCCTCGGGAACCCCCGCACGCGCCACCGCCACCCGCACCCGCGTGGTGCCGTCGAAGCGCTCCACCCGCTCCGCCTCACCCTCCAGCAGCGCGGGGCCTCCGGCGGCGAGCCCCGCTGGCACCTCCACCCGGGCTTCCCAGCATGCGAGCCCCGCCCCCGCTGACCAGAAGGCACCCAGCACCGCGAGATGGGCACCAGGCAGGCGAGCAAGCGCAAGGCCGAGTGCTCCCAGCAAAGCCCCACAAAGCAGAAATGATCCGCTCGAGAAGTGTGTTGCTGGTGCGCAGAGAGCGCCGAGCGAGAGGCTCAGCGCCGGAAAGAATAAAGGGCGCGCTCCGACGTCGCGCCATGCATGACGATCCACCGCCCGCCCCCAACCCACCGCCACACGTCACGTTGGCGCGCACAACCGGCGACACCGCGTACGAAAACCGACAACGTAGTCGGGCGCGGATTGGGTGGTCAAGGCGATATCGTTGCCAGTGTATGTGGTTTGTGGTAGTAGTGCCCGGCTGGAAGGCCGGGAGCGAGTCTTTCAAGGAGGCAGTTAGTGCAGACCAGCTTCAAGACTGGTGACAAGGCGGTTTATCCGGGCCAGGGCGTCGGTGAGGTGATGGGTATCGAGCACACCGAAGTGGCCGGACAGCGCCAGTCGTTCTACGTGCTGCGCATCCTCGAGAACGGGATGCGGATCATGATCCCGATCAACAAGGTCGGGTCGGTCGGCCTCCGCGAAATCATCAGCGAGGAGGACGTCAAGCAGGTCTACTCCATCCTCAAGGAGAAGGACATCTCGGTCGACTCCACGACGTGGAACCGTCGCTACCGGGAGTACATGGAGAAGATCAAGACGGGCTCCGTCTTCGAGATCGCCGAGGTTCTGCGCGACCTCTACCTCCTGAAGGGCGACAAGGACCTGTCCTTCGGCGAGCGCAAGATGCTCGACACGGCCCGCTCGCTGCTCATCAAGGAGCTGTCGCTGGCCAAGGACTGCTCCGAGGAAGAGATCGAGGCGGACCTGAAGAAGATCTTCAACCTCGCCTGAGCCACCGGGCTTTCCGCCCGAGACTCTCCGCCCCGGGTTCCCTCGCAGGGACTCGGGGCTTCGTCTTTATGCGCGTGAGCGAGCCGCAGCCCACATCACCGGAGCAGGAGGAGCGGGACCGCCGCATCGCCGAGCTGGAGGCGCGGATGGCCCGGCGCCGCGTGGGCGTGAAGCCCGTGTCGGCGGTGCTGGCCATCGCCGTGGCCCTCGTGCTGCTGGGCATGCAGTGGCGGGACCTGGCGTACTTCTTCTCCCCACGGGAGCCGCTGACGCTGGGGGCGGAGGGCGCGTACCGCGTCGGGGCGCTCGACTCCAACCGCTACGCGCAGGTGCACGGCGTGCCCACGGTGCGCGGCGCCTACGAGCGTGGTGGCGACGGCGCCCTCTACGTGCTGGTGGGGCTGCGCGAGTCGCCCTTCATGGTGCGCCGGGCCGCGCTGCCCGGAGAGGAGTGGAGGACGGGGCGGCCGCCGCCACAGCCGGACCAGCGCCCCTTCGCCGTGCGTGGGCGGCTGCTGGTGGAGGACGAGGCCCCGCGCTACCGCGAGGCGCTCACCCTGCTGCGGAGCATGGGCGAGGTCCAGCCGCATGACGGGAAGCTGTGGCTGATTGTCGAAGGGGAGCGGCCGGGAGCGGACAGGGGACGGGTGCTGGTGGCCCTGGCGCTGCTCGCGTTCATCGCGCTCAACGCGGTGCTGCTGGTCAAGGGGCTGCGGCGGGGCTGAGGGCGTGGCAGGCCACGTGGAATCGAGGTTCCGTTCCGCCTGGGGCGGCCGGGGCTGACCTGCCGGGAAGGTGGAACTCCTGGGGGGCGAGGGCGTGGCAGGCCACATGGAATCGACGTTCCGTTCCGCCTGGGGCGGCCGAGGGGCTGACCTGCCAGGGAGGTGGAGTCCCTGGGGAATGGGAGCGTGGCGGGCCATGCGGAACGGACGTTCCGTTCCGGATAGAGGCTCCCGGGTGGCAGGCATGCCGGGGAGTCGGGGCTGGCATGCCCTCAGGCTCCGGGCATTCCGAGCATGTCCTCGGTTCCGTTCCTGCTACCGCCTGGGCGAGAGGGCTCCCCGGCGGAGCGCATCCGCGTCCTGAATGCGCCGGCGCATCAGCGCCTGCGCGAAGAAGGCGCGACCTTGCCGCGTGCCACATCCGCCGCGCTGGGGCCGGGCTCCGCTTGCCGCGTGGCTTCGGTCCGGGGTCCGGGCTCGGCGACCTGGGATTGTTCGGGCGAGGTGGGAGCCGTCACCGGGCTCGCGGAGGTCTCGGCTCCGGCTGCGGGAGGCTCGGCATCCGGCGCCGCTGCCGTCTGTGCCTCCGGCGTGCCGTCGGAAGCCTCCGCCGGGCCCGGGGCCGCTGGCGCGTCCTGCTCGGGAGCCATCCGCATGAGCGGCGCCGAGGGGCCCGGCTGGGGCGCCGGCGGCGTGGACGCGGCCTCGTCCCCCTCCGGCAGGCTCACCGCGATGAGGGTGAGCAGGGCCGCCACCGCGGAGCCCACGGCCGCCGCGATGAGCGCCACCCTCAAGGTGTCCGTGCCCGTCCACCGCCGGCCCGTGGCAATGGTGGCCGTCACCGAGGGGGCACCCACGGCTGGTGTGCTTCCGGGGCCGCGCAGGCGCAGCAGCGCGTTGCCCATGGAAATCTCGTCGCCGGGCATCACCACCACCTCGGAGGTGACGCGGTTCCGATTGAGGAAGGTGCCGTTCTGGCTGCTCAGGTCCTTCAGGAAGAAGTTGTCTCCGCGCCGGGTGAGCTGCGCGTGGCGGCGGCTGATGGACGGGTGCTG
Organism: Myxococcus sp. RHSTA-1-4; assembly: GCF_020037125.1. Classification (GTDB taxonomy): domain Bacteria; phylum Myxococcota; class Myxococcia; order Myxococcales; family Myxococcaceae; genus Myxococcus. The sequence continues at coordinate 34,175 of NZ_JAIQDG010000006.1, read as the reverse complement.
CAGCCGCAGGTCGGACGAGGACGAGCGCCCCATCACCAGCGGCCCCTGCTTCACGGGGACGAGCTGGCCCGTACCCGGTCCCCGCTCGACGTACAGGAAGGCAGGCGCATAGCCCGGGTCCGAGTACTCGCGGCCCAGGTCGAACCGCGCGGCCAGCTCGCGGTCATGGCTGCCGCGCTCCGTGCCCTGCCGCCGGCTCCGGCGCGAGCCCGCCGGGTACTGCGGCACGCGCTGCGGGCGCGGGTCGTCAGCCCGGAGGGGGGCTACCTCGTCATCATCGAAAGGAAGCTCCAACTCCACATCGGAGTCCTTCGGCGCCTGCGTGCCCGGCGGGCGGGGAGGGCGGGGCGGGCGCTTGGGATTCGGTGGAGCCATGTGGCCATTCTCCCTGATTGGAGGGCGGCGGGGAGGGGCGTTGTTCCCTCGCGTCCGAAGTCCACCATCCCCCTCGAATCCCCGGGCGAATGCTGGCCTGTGTGGGGACCTGGATCCTAGAGTGATGGCCACACCCACGACCACGGACACAGGAGGATCGTCGCACGTGACCCCGCAATCCATCCGGCTCTTCAACACGATGACCATGCAGAAGGAGCTGCTGGAGCCCGCCGTGCCCGGCGAGGTGGGTGTCTATGTGTGTGGTCCCACGACCTATAGCTACATTCACATTGGCAATGCCCGTACCTTCACCTCGTTCGACGTGGTGGTCCGGTACCTGCGCCACCGGGGGCTGAAGGTGACGTACGTCCGCAACTACACGGACGTGGACGACAAAATCATCAAGGCCGCGGCCGAGACGGGCGAGGCGCCGGTGGCCCTGGCGGCCCGCTACGTGGAGATCTTCCGCGAGGACGCGCGGGCGCTTCACCTGCTGGAGCCGGACGTGTCGCCCAAGGTGAGCGACCACATCCCCGAAATCATCGGCATCATCCAGAAGCTGGTGGACAGGGGACACGCGTACGCGTCCCAGGGCGACGTGTACTTCTCGGTGAAGAGCGACCCGGACTACGCGAAGCTGTCCAAGCGCAACCTGGAGGACCTGTCCGTCGGCGAGCGCGTGCAGCCGGGCGAGCAGAAGCGCGAGCCGCTGGACTTCGCGCTCTGGAAGGCGGCCAAGCCGGGGGAGCCCGCCTGGGACAGCCCCTGGGGGCCCGGGCGGCCGGGCTGGCACATCGAGTGCTCGGCCATGAGCGCGAAGTACCTGGGCGAGTCGTTCGACATCCACGGCGGCGCGCTGGACCTCATCTTCCCGCACCACGAAAACGAGATTGCCCAGAGCGAGTCGGCCAGCGGCAAGCGGCTCGCGAAGTACTGGATGCACTGCGGCTTCCTGGACCTGGAAGGCGCGAAGATGTCCAAGTCGCTGGGCAACGTGGTGCGCCTGCGCGACGCGCTCGCGAAGGTGGACCCGGAGGCCCTGCGCTTCTTCTTCCTCTCCACGCACTACCGCCACCCGCTCAGCTTCACCGACAAGGGGCTGGCGGACGCGGAAGCGCGCATGGAGTACTTCTACGAGACGCTGCGCAAGGTGGACGAGCGCGTGGCGGGCAAGGACTTCGGCAAGGGGCCGGTGCATGGCGAGCCGCACCGCTTCTTCACCGAGTTCGAGGCCGCCATGGACGACGACTTCAACACCGCGGGTGGCCTGGGCGCGCTGTCCGGCCTCTTCGTGCTGATGAACGAGCTGGCGGACAAGCCCCCGGTGAAGGACAAGGCGCTGGTGGGCCGCACGCTGCAGGCGCTGCGCGAGGACGTGCGCAAGGCCTCCGGCATCCTCGGCCTCTTCGAGGATGACGCCGGCCAGTGGCTCTTGCGCCGCCGAGAGCGGGCCGTGCGTGAGCGGGGCATCGACGTGGCGGAGGTGGAGCGCCTGATTGGTGAGCGGGCGGCCGCCCGTGCCGCGAAGGACTTCGCCGCGGCGGACCGCGTGCGCGGGACGCTCAAGGAGAAGGGCGTGGAAATCATGGACACGCCTGCCGGCACGACGTGGAAGGTGGCCCCGGCGCAGGGCTGAGGCGGCTGCTGCATGGGCCCGGAGCTTCGTGTTAGGGCTCCGGGCATCATGAAGCGCCTGCCGGCCCTGCTCCTCGCCCTGTGCTCCCTGACCGCGCTCGCGCAGCGCGCGCCGCTCGTCACCCCCGCGGAGCAGTCCGCCGCCAGGGACATCGTGCCGGACGTGCTGCGCGCGCACGTGCGCTTCCTCGCGAGTGATTTGCTGGAGGGCCGTGGCCCCGGCACTCGCGGGGACGCCCTGGCCCAGGCCTACATCGCCTCGCAGTTCGAGGCGCTCGGGCTGAAGCCCGCCGCCGAGGACGGCTCGTACTTCCAGCGGTTCGACCTGGTGGGCATCACCAGCAATCCCCAGCAGATGACGTTCCGCGCGCCGGGCGGCACGGCGGAGCTGAAGTTCCACGAGGACTTCATCGCCGTGTCCGGCGTGCAGGCGCCCGAGGCGAAGCTGGAGGAGTCCGAGCTGGTCTTCGTGGGCTACGGCATCCAGGCGCCCGAGTACCAGTGGGACGACTTCAAGGGGATGGACCTGCGTGGCAAGACGCTGCTCATCCTCAACAACGACCCCGAGGACGACCCCCAGCTCTTCGCGGGCCGCACGCGGCTCTGGTACGGCCGCTGGGATTACAAGTACGAGCAGGCGGCGAAGGTGGGCGCGGCCGGCGCCATCATCCTCCACACCACGCCCAGCGCGGGCTACCCGTGGCAGGTGGTGCAGACGTCGTGGTCGGGCGAGCAGTTCGAGCTGCCGGCCAGCGAGGAGGGCCCGCGCGTGCAGGTGAAGGCGTGGACCACGGAGGCCGCCACGCGCCGCGTGCTCCAGCTCGCGGGGAAGGACCTGGACGCGCTGCGGGCCGCCGCCCAGAAGCGGGACTTCCAGCCGGTGCCGCTCGGGGTGAGGGTGTCCACGCGCTTCCCCAGCGAGGTGCGCCGCCGGCCCACCGCCAACGTGCTGGCGATGCTGCCCGGAAGCGACCCGAAGCTGTCCCAGGAGGTGGTGCTCTACAGCGCGCACCATGACCACCTGGGGAAGAAGGAGGGCGGCAAGCCGGGCGAGGACACCATCTACAACGGCGCGCTGGACAACGCGGCCGGCGTGGCGGCGATGCTCGCGGCGGCGAAGGCCTTCCGCGCGCTGCCCCAGCCCCCGCGCCGCTCCATCCTCTTCGCCGCCGTGGCCGCGGAGGAGCAGGGCCTGCTGGGCTCCCAGTACCTCTCCGAGCACCCGCCGGTGCCTCACGGCCGCGTCGCCGCCAACATCAACATCGACGGCGCCAACATCCACGGCCGCACCCGGGACCTCACCGTCATCGGCCTGGGCAAGTCCAACCTGGACGCGCTCATCATCGGCCTGGCGAAGACGCAGGGCCGGGTGGTGAAGGCGGACCAGCTCTCCGACCGGGGCTTCTTCTACCGCTCGGACCAGTTCAACTTCGCGAAGCAGGGCATCCCCGCCGCCTACTTCGGCAGCGGCATGGACTTCGTGGGGCGGCCGGAGGGCTGGGGCAAGCAGCAGCGCGAGGCGTGGGAGGCGAAGCACTACCACCAGCCCTCGGACGAGCTGCGTCCCGAGTGGGACTTCTCCGGGGCGGTGGAGGACGTGCGCCTCTTCTTCCTCCTGGGCGCCCACATCTCACGCGCCCCGGAGCTGCCCCGCTGGAACCGGGGGGATGAGTTCGAGTCCGCCCGCCTGAGGGCCCTGGAGGCGCTCAAGGCCCCGAAGATGCCCCGGACTTCCGAGGGCGCTTCGAAGTAGCGAGCAGGCACGAACCGGCGGCCTTCTCGTCCGTGGAGTGTTAAACCTCACGGATATGCCCGAGTTCCAGATCGTCAGCGACCACAAGCCCGAGGGCGACCAGCCGAGGGCCATCGGAGAGCTCACGGAGGGCGTGCTGCGGGGTGACCGCTACCAGACGCTCCTGGGCGTCACGGGGTCCGGCAAGACGTTCACCATGGCGAACGTCATCGCCAACGTGAAGCGGCCCTCGCTGGTCATCGCCCACAACAAGACGCTGGCCGCCCAGCTCTACGGCGAGTTCAAGGCGCTCTTCCCGAACAACGCCGTCGAGTACTTCGTCTCGTACTACGACTACTACCAGCCCGAGGCCTACGTCCCGTCGACGGACACCTTCATCGAGAAGGACTCGTCCATCAACGACAACATCGAGCGGATGCGCCACTCGGCCACCCACTCGCTGCGCACCCGGGACGACGTCATCATCGTCGCCAGCGTGTCCTGCATCTACGGCCTGGGCGCGGCCCGCAGCTACGTGGACCTGGCGGTGCGCGCGGACGTGGGCGGGGAGCTGGACCGCGACACGTTCATGCGCCAGCTGGTGGCGGCTCAGTACGAGCGCAACGATCTGGACTTCCACCGCGGCACCTTCCGCGCGCGCGGCGACACCGTCGAGGTCTTCCCCGCCTACGAGGAGGAGCGCGCCGTGCGCGTCTCCTTCTTCGGCGACGAGGTGGAGAAAATCACCGAGTTCGACCCGCTGCGCGGCGTGACGATTGGCACGCTGGACAAGATCGTCATCTTCCCGGCCAGCCACTACGTGGCCGGAGAGGACGTGCGCAGGCGTGCGTTGCAGACCATCCGCGACGAGCTGTCCGAGCAGCTCCAGACCTTCAAGCGCGATGGCAAGCTGCTGGAGGCGCAGCGGCTGGAGCAGCGCACCATGTTCGACCTCGAGATGATCGAACAGGTGGGGTACTGCAGCGGCATCGAGAACTACTCGCGCCACTTCTCCGGCCGCGCCCCGGGGGAGCCGCCCCCGTGCCTCATCGACTACTTCCCGCGCAACCTGATGGTCCTCATCGACGAGAGCCACCAGACGGTGCCGCAGATTGGCGCCATGTACCGGGGCGACCGCGCGCGCAAGGAGACGCTGGTCAACTTCGGCTTCCGCCTGCCCAGCGCGCTGGACAACCGCCCGCTCAAGTTCGGTGAGTTCGAGGAGCTGGTGCCCCAGGCGCTCTTCGTCTCCGCGACGCCGTCCGAGTACGAGCTGCAGAAGTCCCACGGCGTGGTGGTGGAGCAGATCATCCGCCCCACCGGCCTGACGGACCCGGAGGTGGAGACGCGCCCCGTGGGCAACCAGGTGGACGACCTGCTGGAGGAGGTGCGTCTGCGCGTGGCCCGCAAAGAGCGCGTCCTGGTGACGACGCTCACCAAGCGCATGGCGGAGGACCTCACCGAGTACTTCGCAGACGTGGGCGTGCGCGTGCGCTACCTGCACTCGGACATCGACGCGATTGAGCGCACCGCCATCATCCGCGACCTGCGCAAGGGTGAGTTCGACGTGCTGGTGGGCATCAACCTCCTGCGCGAGGGCCTGGACATCCCCGAGGTGTCGCTGGTGGCCATCCTCGACGCGGACAAGGAGGGCTTCCTGCGCAGCCACGTGTCCCTCATCCAGACCATCGGCCGCGCCGCGCGCAACCTGAACGGCCGCGTCATCATGTACGCGGACACCCTCACCGACTCCATGAAGAAGGCGCTGGACGAGACGGCGCGCCGCCGCGAAATCCAGAAGAAGTACAACCAGGAGCACGGCATCACCCCGCGCTCCGTCAAGAGCAACATCACCGACCTGTCCGAGCACGCCGCCTACGACGCGGAGGACGCGGGCGCCCTGCCCATGGCCGCCGAGGGCGAGGACGACGTCCTCCAGCCCAAGGAGATCAAGCGGCTCATCGAGGAGTTCACCAAGGACATGCTCGCCGCCGCGGACGAGATGCAGTTCGAGAAGGCCGCCGAGTACCGGGACCGGGTGCAGCTCCTCAAGGACATGGACCTGGGGCTCAAGCCGGCGTCCCGCTCGCTGCTGAAGTCCCCCGCGAAGAAGGCGGAGGAGGAGCCGGCGCGCGGGCGTGGGAAGGGCCGGGGACGGGCTGGCGCGGGGGGCCGCACGTCGCGGGCCCGCGGGCGCCGGTAGCCGGTAGGAGGGGACCGCGCGAATGGACGTGAAGCTCCAGGAGAAGCTGGACGCGCTGCCCACCGAGCCCGGCGTGTACCTGATGAAGGACCGCCGCGGGCAGATCATCTACGTGGGCAAGGCCGTCAACCTGCGCAACCGGGTGCGCTCGTACTTCACGCGCACCGGGGACACGCGCGTCTTCGTGTCGCTGCTGGACCAGCTCCTGGGCGACATCGAGACGGTGCTCGTCCACAACGAGAAGGAGGCGCTCCTCCTCGAGAACGAGCTCATCAAGAAGCACAAGCCGCGCTTCAACGTGCTGCTCAAGGACGACAAGCAGTTCATCTCCTTGAGGCTCGACAGGACGCAGGCGTACCCGCGCCTGGAGGTGGTGCGCAAGTACGAGAAGGACGGGGCGCGCTACTTCGGGCCGTACTCCAGCGCGGGCGCCATCCGCGAGACGCTGCGCATCATCAACCGCTTCTTCCGCCTGCGCACCTGCACGGACCACGTGCTGGCCAACCGCAAGCGGCCGTGCCTGCTGCACCAGATTGGCCGCTGCCCCGCGCCGTGCGTCTACCCCGTACCCCCCGAGGACTACCGCCGCAGCGTGGACGAGGTGACGATGTTCCTGGAGGGCAAGGCCACCGAGCTGGTGGAGGGCCTGCGCCTGCGCATGAAGCGCGCCTCACAGGAGCTGAAGTTCGAGGAGGCCGCGCGCGTGCGCGATCAGCTCCAGGCGATTGAGCGCAGCCTGGAGCGGCAGAAGGTGGCCACCACCGACTTCAAGGACCAGGACGTCTTCGCCCTCTACCGCGAGGGAGACCGCATCCTGTTCTACGTCCTCTGGGTGCGGCAGGGCCGCCTCAACGGCGGGCAGGCCTTCCCCTTCGGGAGCCAGGAGTTCCCGGACGCGGAGCTCATCTCCTCGTTCGTCAACCTCTACTACGACCAGGGCAGCTTCGTGCCGGAGGAGGTGCTGCTGCCGCTGGAGCCCGACGACGGCACGGAGGGCCTGGAGGTCCTGCTCTCCGAGCGGAGGGGCGAGCGCGTGCGCATGCTGGTCCCCAAGCGGGGGGAGAAGCACGACCTCGTGCAGATGGCCGTGAAGAACGCCGAGCAGGCCTTCCTGGAGCGCCGCCGCACCAAGGACGAGACGGACGGAGTGCTCTCCCGCCTCCAGCAGAAGCTGGGCCTGCGCAACTTCCCGCGCCGCATGGAGTGCTTCGACATCTCCCACTTCCAGGGCTCGGCCATCGTCGCCTCGCAGGTGGCGGTGACGGATGGCGAGACGGACAAGTCGCGCTACCGCAAGTACAAGATCAAGACGCTGGAGAAGCAGGACGACTTCGCCAGCATGTACGAGGTGGTGACGCGCCGGCTGAAGCGCGGGCTGGAGGATGGCGACCTGCCGGACCTGCTCGTCATCGACGGCGGCAAGGGGCAGCTCGCCAGCGCGCACGCGGCCATGAAGGACCTGGGCGTGGAGAAGGTGGACGTGGTGGGCCTGGCCAAGAGCCGCGATCTGGAGGTGTTCGACCGGGACGCGGAGAGCGCCCGGAGCCCCGAGCGGGTCTTCGTGGTGGGGCGCAAGGACCCCATCGTGCTCCAGCAGAACTCCGCGGAGCTGTTCATGCTGACGCGCATGCGGGACGAGGCGCACCGCTTCGCGATCACGTTCCAGAAGCAGGTGCTGCGCAAGAGCCGGGTCCGCTCCGCCCTGGAGGACATTCCCGGGGTGGGGGAGGCGCGGCGGAAGATGCTGCTGCGCCACTTCGGTTCGCTCAAGCGGGTGGGGGAGGCCACCATCGAGGAGCTGGCGGAGGTGGTGGGGCCCGCGGTGGCCGAGCGGGTCCATGCCGGCCTCCACGGCCACCCGGAGGAGGATGTGGAGGACCCCGTACGTCAGGCCTCGCTGGACGACGCGAGCGAGCCGGTGGACGAAAAATCGCAGGGAGGGTCGCCACCCGGAGCAGCGTGATTAATTTCCGCTCCAGACTGCGGGGGAAGCGCGCTGAAACCGCGAAGTTCCCGGGGTTTTTCATTGCGACTGGGCTCGGCGCTGATTTATAGCGGTTGACGATCCGAGCATGTTTCTAGAGGGTGAGGGACCGACATGAGGCTGTATCCGAAGGTGATCCCGATCATCTCGCGCGAGGGAATTCAGCAGCTCATGCAGGACGGGGACATCGAGGTGGAGCCGATGCGCGTGGCTGACGCCGAGATGGACCTGTCGGCCATCATGCGCGAGTACCTTGCCAACGAAGAGCGTGTGAACCAGGCGACGCGCGAGGCGCTGGAGCGTCGCGGATATGACTACTCGAAGTTCAACCAGGTGAAGCGCGAGATGGCGGACGTCCGCGGCTTCAAGATGGGCGACGAGGGCATCGAGTACGTCATCAACCAGATGATCGAGTTCCTGCTCATCAGCCGCAACGTCGAAGAGGTGTACGCCGCCGACAACGTGCTGCGTCAGAAGCTCTTCGCGGTGATGAAGCGGCACCTGGACGTGGACGACGAAATCGACAAGGAGGCCCGCTCCCGCCTGAAGCACCTGCAGGAGGGCACCAGCGCCTTCGACATCGAGTACAACAAGACGGTCGAGCAGATCCGCCGCGCGCGGGGCCTCATCTAGCCTTTCGGGGAGGGGACTGCCGCGCCCCGCTCCGCTGCCTACCTTGTAAGACAAGGAGGCAGCGTCGATGGCGGGACCCTTCACCACGCTTCTATTGGCCGGTCTGCTGGCCACGTCGCCAGGCGGGTTCACGTTCGAGGGCCGGGAGGCCAGCGCGAGGACCGAGCGGCCGGACGGCTTCTTCATCCAAGGCCCACTGCCCTTCACGGACCTCGCCGAGAGTGGCTCGGGGAGCGCCTCGTTGTCGGTGGAGGACCGGGTCTCCCTGCCGGGCGCCACCTACGGAGACCTGGGCCAGCTCTCCGCCACCTTCCGCCTGGGCGGGGTGGAGTACCGGGTCGAGCTGACCCGGCCCGGCTTTCCACCTCCGCAGGCCTTGGGGCGGGCTGTCTCGGGCCCGCTTCCCCCGCCGCCACCTCATGCGATTGGGGGTGGGGTGCTGCTGGACGTGCCGATGTACGGCGACAGTGGCTTGAGCTGGGCGGTGATGACGCGCACGCACGCGGCGGTGGCGGTGTGGGGCGTGGGCAGCGTGTGGCGCAACGGGCAGCTCCTCACGGACATGGCCTTCGTCCACGCGGCGGCGCTGGCCGCGGGCGCGTACGCGGATGACGGCACGCACCGGTTGCTGCGGCAGGCGCGCTTCGGGGACTCGGAGCTGGTGGTGGCGGCGTGGAACCTGCCCGTGAGCGTGGAGCCTCGGGGCTTCGTCCAGTTCGTGCTCGAGGACGTGGCCATCTCCGTGGGCGGCGTGGACGTCCCCTCGGTGGCCTACCTGGAGAACACCGGGAACCCGCCCGCGGACTGGAGCCTGCTGACGCCGGTGCCGCCCACGGCCATCCTCGGAGCGCCGCCCCTCGCGTCGCCGCCCCCCGCCGAAACGGGCGTGGGGGGCGGGGGGACCGCTGGGGGCGCGACGGACCTGGAGGCGGCGCCCGGAGGCGCTCCGGAGACGACGCCCGGGGCGGCAACCGGACTGGGGGTTGCGGGCGGAGGGCGGGACATCGTCGGCACCGAGGGCGGCGGCGTGGTGACGGTGGGCGGGGCCACCATCGGGGGCGAGGGGACGGGCGGGAGCGGTGGCGCCGGCGTCGGTGACGGCACCGCGACGGGCGTTGGCGTGGGCACCGGAACAGGCGCTGACACCGGGACGGGGATGGGCGTCGCCACCGGGGCCGGGGCGGGCTTTACCTCCGGAGGGGGCACCGGGGCGGCCTCTGGCATCGGGGTGAGCGTGGGGACTGGCACGGTGCCGGGGACGGCGGAGTCCGGCGCCGCGCTTCCGGCGGGCGAGACGGGCGTGATTGGCGGGCCGGTGACGGCGACCACTCCCGCGCCCGCGGAGGGCTCGGGGGCCCTCGCCGGCACCGGGCAGCCCTCGGTGGCCGGCGTGGCGGGCGGGGCGGCGGTGACGCCACCGGGCTCGGCGGTGGGGCCGGCGCTGCCGGGCTCGGAGGTGCCGGGCCTTCCGGTGACGCCGGACGTGACGAGCGGCACGTTCCCCGTCACCGGGGCACCGAACCCGCCGGTGAACATCTCCGGCACGGTGCCGGGCACTCCCGCGCCGGGCTCGGCCCTGGCCGAGGAGGGCGTGGCCGTGCCGGGAACGGTGCCGCCGGGGACGCCGTCGGGCTTCGGGCCGGCGCCGCGCGCCTTCGCGCAGCCTCCCACGGTGTCCCTCTCGGGCTCCTTCTTCGTGCCGCCGCTGACGCCCGGCAGCTTCGAGTCGTTCCAGGGGGAGGCCCAGGTCACCTCGGGCATCATCGCCACGGTGCCGCCGCTCAACTCCGACCCGTCGACGCCTCCGCCGGCCCTGCTGGGCTCGCCCGCGCCGCTCAACGCCGGCCAGGCGCCGCCCCTGCTGGGCTCGCCGGCGCCGCTCACCGCCGCTCCGGCCACGCCGCTTCCGGCGGCGCCCGCTCCGGCCAACGTGAGTCCGGGCACCACCACTGCTTCACCGGGCGCGGCGGCTCCCCCGGCTCCGGCGGCGGCGCCGGGCTCACCCGGAGGCACGGCGGTGCCGCCGTCCATCTGACGCCCGGAGGCGCGCGGCTTCAGCGGGAGCGCGTGGCGGCGTGCGCCGGGTGCCTCAGGCTCGCGGCCTGGGACAGGCGCTTGCGGACCTGGACGATGACGTGGTGGAGGTAGTCCAGGCGCTGGAGGACGCGCAGGTCCTCTCCGGCCTCCAGCAGCGCCACCGGAGACAGGTTCTCCGTGCGCAGCGTGTCCAGCAGGTCGGTGAAGTGGGCCTCCACGTCACCGAGCGCGTCGAGCCCCTCGCGCAGGTCATCCTCGAGCAGGTCCACGAGCACGGCGGCGTCCGCGCGGGCCGGCAGGGAATGGGCGAGCCGCTCCATGGCCACGCGGACCGGGTCGGCGCGGCGCGGGAGCGCGGGGGCGGCGAGGGCGAGGGCCGGAGGGGGCATGCCCATGACGCTACAGGTGGGTAGCACCCCGTCAATTTTCCGGCCGGGCGGTCCGGCCGCTCACCACTTCATGTCTTCCTCGCCCCTGGCCTCCTGGCGCTTCTCGCCGGGGCGGGAGACGGAGGTGAGGGTGGCGCGCACGGCGCCCAGGTCCAGGGTGCCCACGGCGGCCAGGGGCAGGCGGCGGGCGTCGTCGGAAATCCACACGTGCACCTCGCGCTTCTGCGAGGGGCGGTCCAGGCGAATCGCGGTGCCCGTCATGTGCCAGGCGTTGAACTGGCCCAGCGGGGTGGTCACCTGCTCGCGCTTGAGCACCGAGCCCTGCATGCGCCACAGGCGGCGCACCCCGTACACGTCGAAGCACACCTGCATGTTCTCCTGCAGCGGGAGCTGGCGGAGCAGGTAGATGGAGCCGGCCACGTCCAGGCCGTCCTTGTCATAGGTGTAGTTGTACTGGCCCTTGGGGCGCTTGCCGATCTGGTAGTCCACCTTCACGGAGCGGTCCTTGTGGCCGAAGGCGACCTCCACCTTGCGGCGCATCTCGTTCTCCGTGGTGTCCTCGACGTAGCGCCGGGGGCGCAGCGTGCGCGGGTGGAGGTACGTGGTGGCGCTGCCGCGGACCCGGCGCACCTTGGAGAAGAAGGAGTTGGTCTGCGCCTCCACCTCCACCGGCAGGTGCCCGTCCTTCTGCTTGTGCACGCGCATGGTCATCTTCCCGGCCTGTGCGCCCATGGCGTCCAGGTCGAACTCGAGCACCTCGCCGGGCATGAAGGCCATGGGCGTGCGCAGCGCCGGCAGGGCCTGCGCGCAGGGCTCCACCTTGAGGCGTGACGCCTTCTTGTCCTTCTCCGTTTCCGCCGGCTTGTCGCCATCCGGCTTGTCGGCATCCGAGTCCGGGAGCTGGGCCCAGGCGGTGGCGGTGGACAGCATCAGCCAGGCCGCGAGGAGGGTGCGCATGGAGCTCATCCTTTTCCTTCCACAGGGACTACGGGGTGCTGTTGGGCGTCTGACGGCCCGGGCGCTTCGCATATTCGGATTCCGGCCACCGCTGCCGGAGCCGGGCCGTGACTTCCTGGCGGACCGCCTCCCATTCTCCCGCATCCCGGGTGATGTCCCAACCCGAGCGGGCCAGCCGGCCCGCGGCCGCCCGGGCGAAGGCGCCATCCCCCAGCTCCGTCAGGAGGCGGAGGTACTCGTAGTCCTCCAGGCCGTCGCGGATGTGCTTGAGGCGCAGGCTGACCACCGGCTGGTGGCCGGACGTACCCAGGCGGGCTGGTGTGCCCGGGTAGAAGAGGGTGCCGTCGCCGTTACCGCCGAACTCGAAGACGTCCGCCCACGGGTCCTTCTTCGTGTTGTAGGCGAAGACGGTGTCGAAATAGAGCTCGCCGTCCACCCCGGCCGAGAAGGCCAGCACGCCCATGGCCCGGTTGAGCGGGGCGGGGTGGTCCACCATGTAGGAAGCCCACCCGCTGTAGGCGGCGTCCACGGCCGGGTCCTCCGGCGGCCCGCCGTTGCAGCCATGGGAGTTGCAGCTCTGGTACCACCACACCTTCGCGCGCTTCGGCAGGCGCTCGCGCAGCGTGCCCGGCGTCAGGACGTTGCGGCACGTCTGGGGCCCGGGGCGCGGGTAGAAGCAGTTGAGCGTGGGGGTGAGGATGTCCGCCGCGCCGCGCAGCGCGTCATCCAGCGGGCTGGTGACGAGCACGGGGATGCCGCCGGCGGCGCGCACCCGCTTCGACTGGGCGTGCACCAGCGGCACGTCCTCCGGCTTCGGCTCGTCCTTGGCGTAGAAGAAGAGCTGCGCCGGCCAGCCCTTCCGCCGGAAGTGCTCGGCGAAGGCGCGGTAGTACGCCGTCTTCTCCGCGTCCGTGGAGGCCTGCCGGCTGTCGCGCACCTCGGCGGTGGTGAAGCGGGCCCCCGAGGGCAGCAGGCCGCCGTCGAGGAAGGGCCCCATCTCCGCGTCGTACGCGCGCCAGTCCACCACCGCGCGGCCGTCCTCGAAGCGCACCGGCGGCGGCGTCATGCTCATGCCGTGCGCGCTCACCCGGTGCTCCAGCAGGGCACGCCCGTACGCGCGCAGCAGCTCCCGGGCCTCGGGGGACTCCGGTGACACCCCGTGCCCGCGGGCGATGCTGTACAGCGACACGCCGAAGCTGGTGGGCAGCGACGCGGTGGCCGGCAGCGCGAAGGGTTGGACCTCCACCGTGAAGGGCACCGGCACACCCCGCGCGCCGTCCGCCTTCACCTTCAGCTCGCCGCGGTAGGTGCCCGGCGCCTGCTTCTCCGGCGCGCACACCTCCACGTAGAGGACGGCGGGGTGGCTCGTGTTCGCGACGGGCGCCTCCACCGGCACCAGCGCGTCCGGCCAGGGGCCCGGGCGGCCCTCTCCGTTGGACGGCGTCTTCACGTCCACGAAGACCTGGCGCCACACCGAGGCCTTCAGCGCGGCCCCGGGGCCCTTCAGGGACAGCGGCTCCGCCCGCGCGCGCTCCACGTGTCCGGGCAGCACCACCTGCGTGGCCTCGCACTCGCCTCGTGCCACGCTGAGCCGGGCCTCGCGGCGTCCCTCCACCGCGACACCCGGACGGATTTTCACCAGGGGCGACACCACCCGAGGCCCCGGGGTGGCGGACATCGCCGCCACCACTGCCCACGCCCATCCCGCTCCCATCCGCCCCCTTCACTCTCCAGCGGCCGTTACCCGCCGTTCTCCGCCCGGGCCACCGCCATGATGCGGCCCGGCTTGTAGTCGGTGATTTCCGCCACCATCGTCCCCAGCGCGAACTCCGCCTCCACGCGCACCGGCACGTGGGTGGGGTCGGTGGTGAGGTACACGAACATGTCCCGCTTGGACGCCAGGCTGCCGCCGAACTCCGCCTGCACGCGGACCTTGAAGACCTCCTTCGGCCCCAGGTCCGTCTTCATCACCTCGCGCGACTCCACCTTCGCGCGCATGGTGAAGCTCTTGCTGCCGGTGAAGACGGGGTAGTCGTACTCACGGCCCACCTCCAGGTCGCGGTTGCGCAGCGCGAAGGTGGCACCCGTCACGTCCAGCGTGCCCGTCTCCAGCTCGCGCGTGGACTCGCGCGGCGCCTCGCCCTCCTTCTGCTTCACGACGAGGGCGCTCCTGCCGTCCGGCTGCATCTTGATGCGCTGGCGGCGGCGCTTGCCGTTCTCGTCCGCGTGCAAATCACTCCCCAGCACGCGCTGTCTGGCGGCCTGCCAGTACGAGACGAACTTGTCCTTGATGGGCCACACGCCGATGAGGTCGTGGCTCTTCGCCAGCGCGACGATGGGCCACACGTCCTCGCCCCACTGCTTCATGGGCGCGCCCACCGTCACCTGCGCGGTGCCCGCCGTCACGCCGAGGTACTTCACGCGATACTGGGACTGCTCACCGGGGCCGAAGGCCGGATTGGCGGAGGACTCCTGGGCCATGGCCGTCGCCGACCACATCAGGCCCGCCAGCACCGCCGCGAATCCCCACTTGGACTGCGCACGCATCGAGTGAGCTCCCTCGCTAGGAAGTTAAGTAGCCTGGTCGTGGTCCGCCAGACCCGCCCCGGAACCATTCCCGACGCCGCCCATTTCCACTGACGTGCCTGGAGTCCAGGCATTCAACGGGTGCCCGCTCCCTCCACGAGGGGGCACGTGGAAGCGTCGCGGGCGCCACACTCTCGCACGCAAGGCCGACCTTGCGCCTCTTCCCGGCTTGAGCCCGGCCGCCCCCCGTGCGGCTTGCGGTGTCCACCGGAGGACAGCGCTGGTAGCCTTCGCCCCGGGCGGCCCTTCGGGGCGCCACCTGCCAGGAGGGTGCATGGCCAGCGACTACGACGACGATGATGACAAGGGCGCGGCGGGCGGCAGCCGGGTGTTCAAGGAGTTCGACTGCCCGGACTGTCACGCCAACAACCCCGTGGACGAGACGTTCACCGACGGGGACGAGGTGCGCTGCAACTACTGTGGCAACGAGTACAAGGTCCTCGTCAACGCGGAGGGCCGGGTGAAGTTCAAGGAGCTGTGAGTCCGGCCCACGGCCGGCTTCAGGTCCGCTCGCCGAAGATGGCGGTGCCCACGCGCACCACGGTGGCCCCTTCCTGGATGGCCAGCTCGAAGTCGTGCGTGGTGCCCATGGACAGGCCCGGCAGGCCGTGCGTCCGGGCCAGCTCGCGCAGTGTCTGGAAGTAGCCGCGCGCCCGCGCCTCGTCGTCCGTGGGCGGCGGCAGCGACATGAGGCCGACGAGCTGGAGGCCGGGCAGGGCGCGCGCCTCTTCCAGGAAGGCCCCGAGGGCCCCGGGCTCGAGGCCGCTCTTGGTGGCCTCTCCGCCCACGTTCACCTCGACGTAGCAGGGCAGGGGAGGCGCGCCCTCGCGGCGCTTGGACAGCTCGCGCGCAACCTCCGGCCTGTCCAGCGCGTGGAAGGCGCTGGCCACCCGCGCCACGTACTTCACCTTGTTCGTCTGCAAGGGGCCAATCGCGTGCCAGCGCAGGCCCTCGAGGTCCGCCAGCTCCGCGGCCTTGTCCCGCAGCTCCTGCGCGTAGTTCTCCCCGAAGTCCCGCTGGCCCGCGGCGTACGCCTCGCGGATGAGCGCCGCCGGCTTCAGCTTGGACACCGCCAGCAGCGTCACCGACTCCACCGGCCGCCCGGCGCGCGCGCACGCCGCCGCCACCCGCTCCCGCACCGCCGCCAGCCGCTCCGCCACGCTTCCACTCATGGTGAGGCCCTCCACGGCAGCGGCACTCCGGCGCGCTCCAGCAACGCCATCGTCTCGCCCAGCGGCAGGCCGATGACGTTGGTGGGGCTGCCCTCCACCGCGGCTACGAGAAAACCTCCACGTCCCTGGACGGCGTAGGCGCCCGCCTTGTCCAGCGGCTCGCCGGTGCCCGCGTACCAGGCAATCTCTCCCGCGCTGAGTGCTCGAAAGGTGACACGTGTACGGACCACCAGGGCCTCCTCGTGCCGGCCCGCCAGCGCCACGCCGGTGTGCACCTCGTGGGTGCGCCCGGACAGGCGGGAGAGCATGGCCCTCGCCTCCTCGGCGTCCCGGGGCTTGCCCAGCAGCTCCGGGCCCAGCACCACGGTGGTGTCCGCGGCCAGCACCCAGGCGCCGGGGTGGCGGGCGGCCACCGCGAGGGCCTTCTCCCGGGCCAGCCTCAGCACATAGGCCTCGGCCGCCTCCCCCGCGCGGGGCGTCTCGTCAATATCCGCCGCGGAGACGGTGAAGGACAGACCGAGCTGTGACAACAATTCCCTGCGCCGCGGCGAGGCCGATGCCAGGATGAGGGACGTTTGCTCTGCGTTCATGTGCATGTTACGGCTCGGCGCGGCCTTACCAGACTTGCGCCTCGGAGTGGACTCTTCGGATGAAACCCGCAGACCTCGTGTCGGCCATGAAGCGGACGGTGGAGCAGCTCGCCGCCTTCAACGAGATGGCGAAGGCGCTGACCTCCACGCTGGAGCTGCGCGAGGTGCTGGCGCTCGTCATGCAGAAGGTCAGCAGCCTGCTGCTGCCCCGCAACTGGTCCCTCATCCTCCAGGACGAGCGCACCGGGAAGCTCTACTTCGAAATCGCGGTGGGCGACGGCGCCGAGGTCTTGAAGGGCCTCCAGCTCAACCCCGGCGAGGGCATCGCCGGCGCCGTCTTCACCTCCGGTGTCGCCCGGCTCGTCCATGACGTGGGCGGCGACCCCAGCTTCTCCCCCCGCTTCGACCAGGCGTCCGCCTTCCACACCCGCTCCATCCTCGCCGTGCCCCTCATCGCCCGCGGCCGGGTGCTGGGCATCATCGAGCTGGTCAACGGCCCCTCCGACCCGCCCTTCACCAACGAGGACCTCACCACCCTCACCGCGATTGCCGACTACGCGGCCATCGCCATTGAAAACGCGCGCAACTTCCGCCGGGTGCAGGAGCTCACGATTACCGACGAGCACACCGGCTGCTACAACGCCCGGCACCTGCGCGCGCTGCTGGAGCACGAGGTGAAGCGCGCGGCGCGCTTCCGCCACCCGCTGGCGCTCGTCTTCCTGGACCTGGACCACTTCAAGAGCATCAACGACAGCCACGGGCACCTGATGGGCAGCGCCGCCTTGAAGGAGGTGGGCGACATGCTCATGGGCCTGGGGCGGCAGAACCTGGACGCCGTCTTCCGCTACGGCGGAGACGAGTTCGCCATGCTGCTGGTGGAGACGGACCTGGACGGGGCCACCGTCATCGGCCAGCGCATCTGCGACGCCTTCCGCGGGCGGAGCTTCCTGAAGGAGCACGGGCTGGCCGTGCGCCTCACCGCCAGCGTGGGCGTGGCCACCTTCCCGGACCACGCCAGCTCCGCCATGGACCTCATCCGCGCGGCGGACTTCGCCATGTACGCGGCCAAGGCCCGGGGCCGGGACGGCCTCAGCATCGCCGTGCCTCCCGCCCCCGACAACGGCTCCTCCGACTTCCCCGCGCGCTGACGGCGGGGCTCCTGAAAAGGCCAAGGGCCGGGAAGGGGAGCAACCCCCGGCCCGGCCCTCGTGGCACGTCCCTCGTGTGAGAAAGGAGGGGCCTCAGCCCGCGCCCAGCACCGAGTCGATGGCCTGGGCGTTGGTCACCACGTTGCCGCTCTTCTTCAGCGCCTTGAGGAAGGACTCCGTCAGCTCGATGGACTTGGCCTGACGGGCCTGGGCGCGCAGCTCCTCCTTGCGCTTCTCGAAGCCCTCGGCGTCCGGCTTCTGGCGCTCCACCACCTGCGCCACCACGAAGCCCTCGCCCACCGGGAAGACCTGGTCCAGCGCCTGCGGGCCGCTGGCCGCGAAGGCCGCCTTCACCAGCGCGGGCGCGGGGCCCAGGTGCGGCACCGCCTCACCCTCGGCGGTGAACTTGTCCGTCTCCACGGCCTCCGGACGCGTCTCCGTCTCGAAGCGCAGCAGGGCCGGCTGCTCCTTCTCCGGCGGGAAGAGCTCCTTCAGGCCGCGGCCGCCCTGCACGGTGGCCAGCGCCTTCTCCGCCTCGGCGCGGGCCGTCTCCTTCGCGCGCTCCTGCTTGTAGAGCGTGGTGGCGATCTCGTCCTGGACCTCCTCCAGCTTCTTGTCCTGGGCGGGCTGCTTCTCCTCCACCTTCACCACGTGCACGCCGAACTTCGTCTCCACCGGCTGCGTCATCTCTCCGGCCTTGAGCGCGAAGGCCGCGTCCGCCAGCGCCGGCTCCCAGCTGCCGCGCTCCACCCAGCCCAGGTCGCCGCCGCGCGCCTTGCTGCCCGGGTCCTCGCTGCTCTCGAGCGCCACGGCGGCGAAGTCCTTGCCGCCCTCGATTTCCTTGCGCAGCGCCTCGGCCTTCGCCTTCGCCTGGGCCTTCTGCTCGCCGGTGGCGTCCGGGGCCAGCTTCACCAGCACCTGCCGCGCGCGGATGCGCTCCGGCTGCTGGTACACGAAGCGGTTGGCCTCGTAGTAGTCCTTGATTTCCTTCTCGTGCGCCTTCTTCCACTCCGCGAGCTGCGCGGCGGTGGGGGCCTGCACCTTCTCCGCGTACATGGTGGGCAGGAAGCGCGCGAAGACGACCTTGGCCTGGTTGCCCTCCTTCTCGTAGCGGGCCCGGACCTCGTCGTCGGACACCACCGCGTTGGCGCGCACCACCTCCACCATCTTCTGGGCCGCGAGCTGACGGCGCAGCTCACCCTCGAACTCCTGCGGCGTCTTCCGGTAGAAGTCGCGCAGCACCTGCTGGTAGCGGGTGAAGTCGAACTGGCCCTCCTTGTTGTGGAAGTCCGGGCTCTGGTGGATCAGCTTGCGCAGCTCCTCGTCGGACGGGCTGATGCCGTGGCGCTCGGCCGCCTGGGCGAGCAGCTCGGTGTTGACCAGCCCCTCGAGCACCTGGTTGTGCATGCCGAACTGGCGGGCCATGGACTCGGGGATGGGGCTACCCTGGGCGCGCAGGCGCTGCATCTGCCGGGCCCACGCATTGGCGAAGTCCCGCATGGGGATTTCCTTGCCATTCACCGTGGCCACCGAACCAGGGGCCGTCGTCGTGCCCGTGCCGCCGAAGCCGCTGCTGCCCGGCCCGAACGACAGCGTGAACACCACCGCGATGGCGATGATGAACACCAGCGATATGACCTTCCGGGGATTCAGACCGTCCATTGTCGTCACTTCGAGGGCAAACGCGCCGAGAAAACCCGTGCGGAAGGACTCGCGACGCGGTGTTGTTGGTAGCCCGGCCGGTGGGTGGTGGAGCTGCGACCACCATCGACACAGGGCCTTGACTGCCTAGGACAACGCACCGGAAAATGCAAGCGATTTAGAGACTTTAGCCCGCCCCCACCCCTCCCGCTCCCACCCTCCCACCCCGGGATTCCGCCCCTTGCTGTCGCTCCTCAAGCGATACCGCCGCCCCCTCATCGTGGGCATCCTGCTGCTCTACCCGCTCATGGCCTTCCTGCTGAGCGGGCGGAGGGTCAGGGACCCCAACCCCCTGGACAGGGCCGTCATCGCCCTGTCCTCGCCCGTCCAGCAGGCGCTCACCGCCGCCATCGAGGGCTCGGTGGCCGCCGTCCGGGGCTACCTGGACCTGCGCGGGGTGCGGCAGGAGAATGACGCGCTGCGCCTGGAGAACCTCCAGCTCCGGGCGGCGGTGCAGTCGCTGGGGGAGGCCCGCACGGAGAACGAGCGGCTGCGCAAGCTCCTGGGCTACGCGGAGACGGCGGAGGGGCCGGAGATTCCGGCGCGGGTGGTGGGCGTCAACCCGGTGGCGAAGCTCCTGTCGGTGCGCATCAGCAGCGGGGAGAAGGACGGGGTGTTCCGTGGCATGTCGGTGGTGACGCCGGACGGCATCGTCGGGCAGGTCATCCGGGCGACGGGGGGCTACGCGGACGTGGCGCTGGTGACGGACCCGCAGAGCCGGGTGGCGGTGCGGGTGCAGCGCTCGCGGGCGCGTGGCACGGCGGCGGGGACGGGCGCGGGGCCGCTCAAGCTGGAGAACATGCTGCGCACCGAGGACGTGGAGAACGGCGACCTCATCATCACCGCGGGAACGGATGGCATCTATCCTCCGGGCATGGTGGTAGGCACGGTGACGAACCTGGAGAAGAAGGAGCACGGCATGTTCCAGGGCGCGGACATCGTTCCGGCGGTGGATACGAGCAAGCTGGAGGAGGTGTTGGTGGTGGGCAGCCCCTATAGCGCCATGGCACCGGGAAGCACCGGGGAGGGCGCGTCGAAATGAAGTTCCTGGTGACGGTGGGTCTCGCGCTGGCGTTGCTCACGCTGGAGTCGGTGGTGGTGAAGCAGGCGGGCCTGGTGCTCGGCCGGATTGACGTCACCGTGGTGCTGGTGGCGTTCCTGGCCCTGCGCGCCACGCTGCTGGAAGGGGCCTTCTCCGCCTTCGCGGTGGGCTACCTGCTGGACCTCATGAGTGGCCAGCCCACGGGGCTGTTCACCTTCCTGGCCGTCTTCACCTTCCTGGTGGGCCGGCTGGTGTCCACCTTCGTGGACGTGCGCGGCGCCATGTCCTTCGCCCTGTTCGCCATGGGCGCGGACGTGGGGCACGGGCTGCTGGCCGCGTTCTTCACCTGGCTGACGGTGAAGAACGGCAGCACGTCCTCGCTGCTGTCGGGCCTGCCCCTGCAGGTGGTGCTCACGGGGGCGGCGGCGCTGGCGCTCTTCCCGCTCCTGCGCCGCTTCGAGGCGGGGCAGGACCGCCAGGTGGGGCTCTTGCGGTGACACCTCCCACGCTGGGCAACACGACGCCGGGCCGCGAGCTGAAGCGGCGCTTCCTGTGGCTGGGCCTCGCCATGTCACTGGGCCTGGTGATGCTGTCCATCCAGCTCTACCGGCTGCAAATCACCCGGGGCGACGAGTACGCCGCCAAGAGCGTGGCCAACTTCGTCAAGGAGGTGCGGCTGCGCGCCGACCGCGGCGTCATCAAGGATGCGCGCGGCACCATCCTGGTGGACAGCCGCCCGTCGTTCGACGCCTTCATCACCCCGGCCTTCTGCACGGACTGCTTCGAGCAGGTGATTCCGCGGCTCGCGGAGCTGCTCCAGTGGGACGCGGACCAGCGCAAGAAGGTGGAGGACACGGTGCGCATGGGACGGCGCAACGCGCCCTTCCAGCCGGTGCCGGTGCGCGTGGACCTCACCCGCGACGAGTACGACCGGCTGGCCGCCCGCCGCGACATCCTCGACGGCGTGGAGGTGGCGCCCGTCCCGCACCGCTTCTACCGCACCAACACCGTGCTGTCGCACGTGCTGGGGTACATGAACGAAATCACCCAGGAGGAGCTGGAGCGGCTCAACGCCGACGGCGGGCGGTACGCCCTGGGGGACTACATCGGCCGGCGCGGCCTGGAGCGCTACTTCGAGCAGCGCCTGCGCGGTCAGGACGGCGTGCGCAAGGAAGTGGTGAACGCGCGCGGCCAGACGATTGAGGAGCTCAACGTCAAGCTCGGCGACAACGCGGTGGTGCCGCCCGTCGCCGGCAGCAACCTGGTGCTGTCCATCGACATGCGCCTGCAGGAAGAGGCGGAGCGCGCCTTTCCGGGCGCGACGGGAGCGGTGGTGGCCATCGACGTGAACACCGGCTTCATCAAGGCGCTGGTGTCCCGGCCGGGCTTCGACCCCAACCTGCTCACCGGCCGTGTCACGCCGGCGCAGATGGCCTTGCTGTCGAGGGATCCGCTGGAGCCGATGGTCAACCGCGTGGCCGCCGAGCACTACAGCCCGGGCTCCACCTTCAAGGTCGTCACGCAACTGGCCGCCTACAAGTCGGGCAGCTTCCGCCCGGAGACGATGGTGAGCTGCCCCGGCGGCTACCGGCTGGGCGCGCGCACCTGGCGCTGCCACAAGGACAGCGGCCACGGGCTCATGGACGGCTACAACGCGATGAAGACCTCCTGCGACACCTGGTTCTACAAGGTGGCGGATACCATCGGCCTGGACCCGATTGGCGAGATGGGCAAGGCGCTGGGCCTGGGGGCGCCCACGGGCATCAACGTGGTGGCGGAGGTGCCGGGCATCATGCCGACCAGCGCGTACCACGACAAGGCGTCGCCCGGCGGCTACACCAAGGGCATGGCGCTCAACAGCGCCATCGGTCAGGGCGACAACAACGTGACGCCGCTGCAGCTGGCGCTGGTGTACGCGGCCATCGCCAATGGCGGCACGCTCTACAAGCCGCAGATGGTGCAGCGGCTGGAGAACCTGGACGGGCAGGTCATCGAGGAGTTCAAGCCGGAGGTCGTCCGCCGGGTGGACATCCCCCGCGCGCACCGCGACGCGGTGGTGGAGGGGTTGGTGAAGGTGGCCCAGGAGCCGGGTGGCACCGCGTACCGCGCGCGCATGGCGGGCATCAGCGACAAGAGCATGAAGGTGGCGGCCAAGACGGGCACCGCGCAGGTGGCCCGGCTCGGCACGGTGCGTCTGAAGACGCACCAGATGAGCTACTTCGAGCGGGACCACGCGTGGTTCGCCGGCTTCGCTCCGGCGGACAAGCCGGAGCTGGCCATCGTCGTGCTGAACGAGCACGGCGGCCACGGCGGCTCGGACGCGGCGCCCACGGCGATGGCCGTCATCCAGAAGTACTTCGACTTGAAGAAGCAGGACGCCACGGCGCCGCCGCCGCGTCCCAACCAGCCCTACACGCCGTCCGTGTCGCGCCGCGCGCCGAGCGCCGACGAGGCGGCGCTGACGCGGGGCGTGCTGCCTCCGGCGCAGTTGCCGGGTGACGAAGAGGACGACACGCGTGCAACTGCGGATTGAGCGCCGGATGGTGCCCCACATTCCCTGGGGCCTCATCATCTGCGTGCTGGCGGTGTGCCTCCTGGGCATCTGGAACCTGGCCTCGGCCTCGCGTCCGCCGCTCGCGCCCGTCTGGTCCAGCCAGGCCCTCTACCTGGGGCTGGGCATGGTGGCCGTGCTGGTGGTGTGCCTGGTGGACTACCGGTGGATTCAGCGCATGGCGCTGCCCATCTACGCGGCCAACATCCTGGCGCTCATCGCGCTGCGCTTCTTCGGCCACACCGCCAAGGGCGCGGAGAGCTGGTTCATCATCGGCCCGTTCCGCCTGCAGCCGGCGGAGTTCATGAAGATTGGCGTGGTGCTGATGCTGGCCAAGGTCTACCACGACGACTTCCGGCCCAACGAGCCGTCCTACGGGCTGATGCGCCTGTGGAAGCCGGTGCTCGTCTTCGGCGTGCCCTTCGTGCTGGTGCTGGTGCAGCCGGACCTGGGCACCGCGCTGATGATTGGCCTGACGTCGCTCACCGTCATCCTCTTCGGCAAGGTGCGCTGGTACCTGGTGGCCACGCTGGTCGCGGGAGTCCTCGCGGGCGCCATCATCATCTGGAACGACTACATCCGTGAGGTGCCCGAGCCGCGTCCCACCATCGTCCGGCACCACCTGAAGAAGCACCAGAGCCAGCGCATCTCCGGGTGGTTGGACCCGGAAGCGGACCTGCGCGGCAGCGGCTACCACGCGGCCCAGTCGAAAATCGCGGTGGGCAGCGGCGGCGTCTCCGGAAAGGGCTGGCGCGAGGGCACCCAGACGGGCCTGCGCTTCCTGCCCGAGCAGCACACGGACTTCATCTTCTCCGTGTGGGCGGAGGAGCACGGCTTCGTGATGTGCGTGCTGCTCCTGCTGCTGTATGGCGCCATCTTCATCTTCGGGCTGGGCGTGGGCTTCAACGCCCGCGACAGGTTCGGCGCCTTCGTCGCGGTGGGCGTGGTGGCCATGCTGTTCTGGCAGGTGTTCGAGAACATCGGCATGGTCATCGGCCTGCTGCCGGTGACGGGCATCACCCTGCCGCTGATGAGCTACGGCGGCTCATCCATGATGTCCGTCATGCTCAGCGTCGGCCTGCTCGTGAATATCAGCATGCGCCGGCACATGTTCTGAGCCATCCCCGGATTCCCCGGGGACTCCGGCCGCGCCGTCGCAAGAGGGTGTGAATCACCCCACCATTGCGGGTAGGAAGGCGGTAGCTTTCCGCGCAAGGTGGAGGTGGAGTCATGCAGAGGAAGGTTGCCCAGAAGGGGAGTGGGACGGCCCGCGCCGCGGTGGCGGAGGCGCCAGTGGGGAAGGAATCCCGTCCGGACGCGGGACGGGGGCCGGAGTCCCGCCCGGCGGCGGTGAAGGAGCCCCGCCCGGTGGTGGGAGTGGCGCTGGAGTCCCGCCGGCCCGCCGCGCCTTTCGTCGCGCCCCTCATCGAGATGAACCAGGGCGAGGCCGAGCACCGGCAGTTTCCCCGGGCGCAGCTCGCCACGCGCTTCGAGGTATGGGTGGACGGCGGGGACGGGGAGCGGCGCTTCGCCGCGAGCTTCACCTCGGTGAATGTCAGCGTCAGCGGCGCCTTCCTGGAGAGCACCTTCTACCTCCCGATGGGGACGGTGCTGGGGGTGCGTTTCTCGCTGGAGCCGGGCGCGGCGCCGGTGCAGGCGCGCGCGGAAATCGTCCGGGAGGAGCGCGGCAACGGGCCCGGCGGACGCAGCGGGTTCGGCATCCGCTTCCTCGACTTCAGCGGGCAGACGGAGGTCGCCCTGGCGCGGCTCTTCGTGGGCATGCGCCTGCGGGCCTTCGCGGAGGATTACCTGAAGTCCCAGCGGGCCCGCTCACTGCCCAATGAGGTGGAGCGCGTGGTGGACGTCCTGGCCGCCTGGGAATTGCTCAAGGCCACCACCTCTTCCACGGACCCCTGGCAGGGTACGTAGGGAGAGGGCCGAGCACGTTTCAAAAGTCGAGACACCCTGGCGCGACAGAGGGGTGTGGGGAGCGCCGGGGTATTTGACGCAAGCGAATCGCCCAGGGCCGTGGGCGTATTCCGCGAGCGCCGGGGGGGGCTCAGGCGGGCTTCCCGCCCGCCAGCAGCCGGCGACGCTCCGCCTGGTAGTGCGCCGAGCAGAGCCCCTTCGAGCGCTGCTCCCGGCCACAACCATCCACCGTGCAGCGCCGGTCCGACGACACCAGTCCGTTGCCGGAGAGCATCTTGGGCGGACGGCCCCGGCGGCGAACCGCCACGCCGTTGCCCGCACCATGGGAGACACCGTTGCCACCGAGTGACGGGATGCCGGTGTTGAGCGCCCGCAGCATGCCGCGGCCGATGGCGTCTCCCAGGGCTTCCGCCCAGTTCACCATGGCCGGTGTCAGTGGGACATTGGACAATTCTTTGCGTGGACGTGCCATGAATACTCCGAGTGAAAACGATTAATCAAGACAGACACTGCTATGTGCCTATTTGGCGGGGGACGTCATCGCTGTCAACACAGCCGTGCAGGGTCTGTCGCGACTCGTAAACGATCTCAAAAAATTGGTGACAAGGCTGCAAATGGATACGTATTTCCCGCATGTCCTTGGCTGTGCAGGTGGTGCTTTTCTCGGTTTTATCGTTTTAAAAGGAAGGCAGTGAGACGTATGAGACAGGGCTGTCGGGCGGTCCGTGTGTTCGAGTTTGGGACGCGCCGGGCCCGCGAAGCTCTTCGAGGCGCGCGGAGAGGCGCACGCCTTCAAGAAGAACGAGCTGGGGCGGCGCGCGGAAGAAGAGCGGGGTTCCTTCCGCGCGCTCGAGCCCCGGGCTCGCCGGGACAGCGGACTACAGCGACTTCTTGAGCGCGTCCTCGATGCGCGCCTTCGGCACCGCGCCGACGATCTGCTCCACCACCTTGCCGCCCTTGAAGATGAGCAGCGTGGGGATGGAACGGATGCCGTACTGCTGCGGCGTGTCCTGGTTGTCGTCGATGTTGAGCTTGGTGAACTTCACCTGCCCCTGGTACTTGGAGGCGAGGTCCTCGATGGCCGGGGCAATGGCCCGGCAGGGGGCGCACCAGGTGGCCCAGAAGTCCACCAGCACGGGCTGCTGGGAGTCCAGCACCTGCTGCTTGAAGTCACCATCCCCGATGTTCGTCACGTCAGCGCTTGCCATGCGGTCTCCTTCGGGCCCGTGTCCGGCCAATCCGGCGCGTCCTCTAGTACGCGACCGGTGGCCCTGCAAGGCTCGGCCGGTCATCAGCCCATCTGGCCGCACAGATGCGGACGAATGGGGGGCGTTTCAACCCAATCTCCCGAACCGCCCCCTCCCGGAGGGAGCCTGGTGTAAGCTGGGGGCGTGACGAAGCTCTTCCTGCCCCAGACCCAGCTCGAGGAGTGGGCCCTGGCGGACAAAGCGGACCTGCGCGAGGGCAAGCTGGTGGTCATGGCGGAGGGAGGTGCGACCTTCCCCCTCACCCCGGCGGTGCACTTCGTGCAACTCGTGTCGGGTGAGGACACCCAGGGGCTGGTGGCCCGGGTGAAGACCGAGGAGCAGCTCTCCCGCCTGGGGGCCGAGCAGATGGCCGACTCGGTGCTGGTGGGGGAGAACGCCTATGAGGTCGTTCCGGGGTATGTCACGGAGGTGGCTTCCGCGCCCCGGCCCGAGGGTGGGGAGAAGAAGCCTGACTCCGAGGCGGACCTGCTGGCCGCCTTCATCCTCAACAAGATGGGCTGATTCGCCCGTCTTCAGCGGTTAAGAGCCTGCCCATGAGCCATACGCTGGTCTCGCTCGCCTGCCACGCCTACGGCATCGCCGCCGTGGCCTACCTCGCCTACCTGGTCCGCCAGACGGAGCTGCTGGCCACGGCCGGTCGCGTGTTGGTGGGCGGCGGACTGGCGCTGCACGGCGTGGCCCTGTTCGAGCTGCTCGGTGCCCAGTCGGGGCGGCCGGTGGGGCTGGCCCAGGGCTTCTCCGCGCTGGCCTTCCTCCTGCTGGCCATCTTCCTGGCGCTGGACGTGCGCTACCGCCGGCCCGTCATCGGCGCGTTCCTCACGCCGCTGGCGGTGACGGTGTTGCTGCCGGGCCTGCTGCTGGAGGGCGGCCAGGCGCCGCTGCCCCCGGGTGTGCGCCAGCCGCTCCTGCCGCTGCACATCAGCCTCGCGCTGCTGGGGCTGGCCGCGTTCGCGGTCGCCGCGGGCGTGGGCGTCATGTACATCCTCATGGAGCGGCAGGTGAAGGCCAAGCGCTTCGGGCTGCTCTTCTCGCGCCTGCCCTCGCTGGAGTTCCTGGACACGCTCAACCGGCGGCTGGTGCTGTGGGGCTTCATCGCGCTGTCCATCACCCTGGTGACGGGCACCCTCTTCGTCCTCACCGCGCCCGGCCTGGCCTGGCACTGGGACGGCAAATCGATTGCGACGGTGGTGGCGTGGACCGTCTTCGCCGCGCTGGTGAACGCGCGCATCTTCGCGGGGTGGAGGGGACGGCGCGTGGCGCTGCTCACCATGGCCGGCTTCTGCCTGGTGCTGGTGTCCTTCCTGTCCTCGTACGACCTGACATCGCCGGCGGCGTCGGCCATGAGGTTGCCCTGAGTATGGAGCTCATCTGCATAGGCCTGTCCCACCGGACGGCGCCCCTGACGGTGCGCGAGCGGCTCGCGCTGCCGGAGGCGCGGCAGGTGGAAGTGCTCCAGCGGCTGGCGCAGGCCCCGGTGGAGGCGCTCTGGGTGTCCACCTGCAACCGCGTGGAGGTGTACCTCGCCGCGCCGAACGCGGCGGTGGCCCGGCAGCGCGTGGTGGAGGAAATCCAGGCGCTGGGCGGCCCGGAGGCGCTGGAGCACCTGTACGAGCACCAGGGTGAGAATGCGCTGGTGCACCTGTTCCGCGTGGCGGGCAGCCTGGACTCCATGGTGCTGGGCGAGGCTCAAATCCTGGGCCAGGTGAAGGACGCCTTCGAGCGGGGCCAGGGCGCGGGCTCGGTGCGTGGCGAGCTGACGCGCGCCTGCGCGGCGGCCTTCAGTTGCGCCAAGCGGGTGCGCACGGAGACGGCCATCGGCCGCGCGTCCACGTCCATGGCCGCGGCGGCGGTGCAGCTCGCCAGCAAGGTGTTCGACGGCTTGCGAGACAAGACGGTGTTGGTGGTGGGGGCGGGGGAGATGGGAGAGCTGGCGGCGCGTCACCTGAAGGGCGCGGGCGCCACGAAGCTGTTCGTCACCAACCGCACCCTGGCCCGCGCGGAGGCGCTGGCGGCGGAGGTGGGCGGCGCGGCGCGGCCCTTCGAGGAGCTGTTCTCGCTGCTGGCCGCGGCGGACGTGGTGGTGTGCAGCACGGCGTCACCGGTGCCCATCTTCACGAAGGAGAACGTCGGCGCGGTGGGGAAGTCTCGCAAGGGCCGGCCGCTGTTCATGGTGGACCTGGCGGTGCCGCGCGACATCGACCCGGGCGTGGGCTCGCTGGAGTGGGTGCACGCCTACGACGTGGACGACATCCAGAAGTTCGTCGCGGACAACGCCGCGGCCCGCGCCGAGGAGGCGCAGAAGGCGGGCGTGCTGGTGGCGCAGGAGGTGGCCCGCTTCGTCAAGGAGCGCGCCCTGCGCGAGGGCACGCCGGTGCTGGCCCGCCTGCGCCAGCGCGCGGAGGCCATTGCCCGCGCCGAGGTGGAGCGCACGCTGGGCGCGCTGGGCGACGGCCTCACCGAGAAGCAGCGCAAGAGCATCGAGGCCATGGGCCGCGCCATCGTCAACAAGCTGCTGCACGAGCCCACCTCACGGCTGCGCGCCGTGGGCCCGGAGGGCGAGGGCAACCGGCTGGCCGGCGCCGCCGCGGAGCTGTTCGGGCTGCTGGAAATGGAGGAGGCCGCGTCCGACGCGGCCACTCCCGCCGCCGTATCCGCCGCCGCGGCGCAGGCCGCCACCGGAGTGAAACGATGAAGGCCGTGAGAATCGCCACCCGTCAGAGCCCGCTGGCGCTCTGGCAGGCCCGCCACGTGGCGGCGCTGCTGTCCGCCCGCCACCCCGGCCTGGAGGTGTCCCTGGTGGAGATGACCACCGAGGGGGACCGCTTCCTGTCCGCGCCCCTGTCCGCCGTGGGCGGCAAGGGGCTGTTCGTGAAGGAAATCGAGCAGGCCCTGCTCGACGGCCGCGCGGACCTGGCCGTGCACAGCTTGAAGGACATGACGTCGGTGCTGCCGGAGGGGTTGATGCTCGCGGCGGTGCCGGCGCGCGAGGACCCTCGGGATGCCTTCTGCGGCAGCGCCGGGCTGACGCTGGACACGCTGCCGAAGGGCGCGCGCGTGGGCACGTCGTCGCTGCGCCGCAGCTGCATCCTGCGCTCGGCGCGGCCGGACCTGGACATCGTCAGCCTGCGCGGCAACGTGCAGACGCGTCTGGCGAGGACGCGCGAAATGGGGCTGGCCGGCGCGGTGCTGGCGTACGCGGGCCTCAAGCGGCTGGGCCTGGAGGGCGTCATCACCCAGGTGCTGCCCACCGAGGTGAGCCTGCCGGCGGTGGGGCAGGGCGTGCTGGCGATTCAATGCCGCACGGCGGACGCGGACGTGCGCGGGCTGCTGGCGCCGCTGGAGGACGCCACCACCCGCATCGCTGTGACGGCCGAGCGCGCGCTGCTGGCGAAGCTGGAGGGCGGCTGCACCGTGCCGCTGGCCGGCCATGCCATTGTCGACGGAGGCACCGTGCACCTTCGCGGGCTGGTGGGCCGCCCGGACGGCACACAGGTGGTGCGGGGCGAGGTGCGCGGCCCGGTGGAGAAGGCCCGGGAGCTGGGCGAGGCGCTGGCGGACGACCTGCTTTCGCGTGGCGCCGCGGACATCCTGCGTGATTTCGCTCGCCGCGCGGAGGCCCGGGAGTCCTAGAGTGCCGCCCCGCGTGGAACGGCGACTGGAAGGCATCCGAGTCTTGGTGACGCGCCCGCGTGAGCGGGCCGAGGAGCTGTGCTTCCTGCTGGAGGACGAGGGCGCGGAGGTGCTCAGCGTCCCCCTCCTGGAGCTGCGGCCTCCGGAGGACCCGAGGCCGCTGGCCTCGGCGGCGGAGCACATCCAGCGCTACCGCTGGGTGGTATTCGCCAGTCCCTCCGGGGTGGAGGCGCTGATGGAGGCGCTGCGCGAGGCGGACACGGTGGACCGGCTGTCCCGCGTGAAGGTGGCCGCCGTGGGCCCCCGCACCGCGCGCACCGCGCAGGGCTTTGGCCTGGACGTGGCCGCGGAGCCCGTGGAGGGCACGGGCGCGGCGCTCTTCGAGCTCATCAAGGACTCGCTCCAGCCGGGGGATGAAGTCCTGCTGCCCGCCGCGGAGGAAGGGCGGCGCGAGCTGGAGGACGGGCTGCGCGAACTGGGCGTGCAGGTCACCCGCGTGACGGCCTACCGCTCCACGCCGGCGCCGCTGCCGGAGGACGCACTGGCGCAACTGGAGGCGTCGCCTCCGGACGTGGCGCTCTTCGCCTCGCCGCGCACCGCGGAGGCCTTCCTGGAGGCGGTGGGCCGCGAGCGCCTGGGCGCCGCGAAGGTGGTGGCGATTGGCCCCACCACGGCCGCGGCCCTGGAGCGGCTGGGGATTCCGGCGGCGGCCGTCGCGGAGCGGCCCACTCCGGAGTCGTTCGTGGATGCCGCCGTCCGGGCGGTTCGCGGCTAGACTCCCCGCCCGTCGGCGTGTGGTCCGACGTGGAGGAGTCGAGCGATGATTCGGGGTCTGCCGAGGGGCGCGTGGGCGCTCTGTCTGTTGATGCTGTCCACCACGGCGGTGGCTCAGGGGACGATTACGGACCTGGGCCACCGGGTGCTCAACAACGCGCAGGATCCGCTCCAGTACTACCTGGACGCCCGCGCCAGCCAGCCCGCGGGCAACTCGCTGGACCAGGTGCAGGCCGCGACCGAGGCTGCCTTCAAGGCCTGGGAAGACGTGAGCTGCGCCTGGCCGGCGTTCAAGCTCGCGGGCCGCGCCACCAACGGCAACCCGATGGGCGACGTCGCGGACCCCACGGACCGCTTCACCGTGGTCCCCATCTGGGTGACGAGCGCCAGCGACCCCCGCTACAGGGACACCCTGAGTGGGAGCGACCTGCCCGGCGCCGCCAAGCCGCTGACCTTCGGTGGCTACGTCTACCAGTGCGACATCTACCTCAACGCGGTGGACTACCGCTGGTCCACGCTGGCGACCACGCCCACGGACGCCATGGACCTGCAGACCGTGCTGATGCGAGAGATTGGCCACTGCCTGGGCCTGGGCGACACCTACGACTTCGACCATGGCTCGGCGGTGATGTACGCGGTGCTGAAGACGGGGCAGAACCGGCGTCGGCTCGCGGCCTATGACACGCAGGCGCTCTGCCAGTTCTATCCGCAGACTGGCGCGGTGGGCTCGCCCTGCACGGGGACCTGCTCCAACGGGCTGACCTGTGTGACGGTCCCCTCCACCACCACTGGCAAGCAGGACTTGCAGGTGTGCGCGAAGGGCTGCACCGGCAGCACGCCCGGCGAGTGCCCGGCCCCGTACGTGTGCCGCGACTCCACCCTGGTCTCCGGCTTCACGAAGGCCTGCCTCCCCGCGCTACCGAACTCGCAGACGCCGGTGGGGAGCGCGTGTGATGGAACCCAGGGGAGCTGCCTCACCCCGAACGCGACCTGCATCATGCCCACCGCGCTTCCCTCGGGCCCGGGGAGCGGCTTCGAGCGGTGGGATGACGGGTACTGCACCGAGACGTGCAACGGGCGCGGCACCTGCCCCGGCGGCGCGGAGTGTGCCGACGTGGAGGGGCAGGGCAGGGTGTGCCTGAAGCGCTGCTCCAGCGCGAGCGACTGCCGCCCGGGCTACACATGCTCCCCTCGCCCCGAGGGGGACCTGTGCGTCCCCTCCTGCTACGGCGACGCGGACTGCAGCGGAAGCACCAACTCCATCTGCCGGCTCTGCGACCGCGTCTGCGTGGCGCCCGGAGCCGCCGGGCGGCAGGTGGGTGACGCGTGCACGGCGGACAGCCAGTGCGGCACCAACCAGTACTGCCTCAAGCCCAACGGCAACTCGCAGGGCGTGTGCGCGCAGCCGTGCGCGGCGAATTCCTGCTCATGCCCGAGCGGCACCTCGTGCCGGGTGGTGAGCGCCGACGGGGAGCGGGCGTGCGTGCGTGAGTGCACGCAGGGCACCTGCGCCTCGCCTTTGCAGTGCAGCGCGGTGGAGAGCAGCGCGGCCTGCCTGCCGGCCTGCCGGACCAGCCAGGACTGCCCGCCCAACATGCTCTGTGGCGGCGGGGGCGCCTGCTACGATCCCTCCGCCAGTCCGGACGCGGGCACGTGCGCGCTCTGTGGCGACGCGGGCACTCCGCCGCCGCCTCCTCCCACGGACGGTGGCACGGGAGGCTCGGTGGGCGGGCCGGATGGTTGTGGCTGCCAGGGCGCTCCGGTGTCCGCGGCGGCGTTCCTCGCCGGACTGGTGGGGCTGCTGTGGATGGCTGGAAGGAGACGCACTTGGCACAGGCAGTGAGCGGCGCGGGGGCCCCCCCCACTCCCTCGAAGAGCCGGGATGACTTCACCACGCTCTTCGTGCTGGAGGCGCTGGTTGCCCAGAAGCTGCTGACACCCCAGCAGGCGCAGGAAATCCTCGCCCGCGAGCCCGCCGCGCGCGCCCGCGTCCTCAAGGCGCAGGGCGCCACCGGCGGCAAGGAGGCGGCGCGCTACGACGTGTCGCCGGTGGAGGTGGTGGCCGCCTTCCAGGTGCCCCTGGCCAATGGCCGGGGCGCGCTGGACGAGGACCGCGTCACCGAGGCCGCCGCGCGCGCGGCCGGCATCCCCTACCTGAAAATCGACCCGCTCAAGCTGGACATGGCGCTGGCCACGCGCACGGTGTCCCGCCCCTACGCGCAGAAGCACGTGCTGCTGCCGCTGGAGCGCACCGAGCAGGGCCGGCTGCGGGTGGCGGTGGCCAACCCGTTCGACCGGGAGCTCTTCGAGAACTTCCACCGGCTCACCGGGCTGCCGGTGGAGCCGGTGCTGAGCGCCAAGTCGGACATCCTCAAGTCCATCGCCCACATCTACGGGTTCAACAAGACGCTGGCGCGCGCCGCGGACGACTTCGGCGGCGCGGGGGCCCCGGTCTCCAACTTCGAGCAGCTCGTGTCGCTCAGCGGCACGCAGGAGCTGGAGGCGTCGGACCGGCCGGTGGTGCAGGCGGTGGACTACCTCTTGCGCTACGCCTTCGACAACCGCGCCTCGGACATCCACCTGGAGCCCAAGCGCGGCACCAGCCTGGTGCGGCTGCGCATCGACGGTGTGCTGCACCCGGTGTACTCGCTGCCGGCGCAGGTGCATGCGCCCATCGTCTCGCGTGTGAAGATGCTGGCGCGCATCGACATCTCCGAGAAGCGCAAGCCGCAGGACGGCCGCATCAAGACGGAGCGCGAGGGACGCGAGGTGGAACTGCGCGTGTCCACGCTGCCCACCGCCTTCGGCGAGAAGGTGGTCATCCGTATCTTCGACCCGGAGACGCTGGTGCAGGACATCGCCCAGCTCGGCTTCGAGGCGGACGAGAAGGCCGCCTTCGAGTCGTGGATTGACCGGCCGCACGGCCTCATCCTCGTCACCGGCCCCACGGGCAGCGGCAAGACGACGACGCTCTACTCCGCGCTGAAGGCGCTGGCGGGGCCGGACGTCAACGTCACCACGATTGAAGACCCCATCGAAATGGTGTGGGACGCCTTCAACCAGGTGCAGGTGCAGCCCAAGGTGGGGCTCGACTTCGCGGGGGCGCTGCGCCACATCCTGCGCCAGGACCCGGACGTCATCATGGTGGGCGAGATTCGCGACGCGGAGACGGCGGAGAACGCCATCCAGGCCGCGCTCACCGGCCACCTCGTGCTGTCCACGCTGCACACCAACGACGCGCTGGGCGCGGTGGCGCGCATGAGGGACTTGGGCGTGCCGTCCTTCCTCCTGGCGCAGAGCCTGTTGGGCGTCATGGCCCAGCGCCTGCTGCGGCGGGTGTGCAGCCACTGCGCGGAGGAGACGACGCTGACCCCGGACGAGCTGCTGGCGCTCCAGGCGCCGCTGCCGCTGCTGCCGGGCGGGGTGCGGCTGCTCAAGGGCGCCGGCTGCGTGCGCTGCCGTGGCACCGGCTTCGTGGGCCGCACGGGTGTCTTCGAAATCGTCACCTGCGGCGGAGAACTGAGGGACCTCGTCTCCCGCGAGGCACCCTACGACGCGCTGGTGGACGCGGCCCGGCGCTCGGGCATGCGCACCCTGCGCGAGGCCGCCGTGCGCAAGCTGGCCCAGGGCCTCACCGCCTTCGACGAGGTGGTGCGGATGACGTCGGCCTGAGCCCCCGGGGCCTCGAATGACAACGGCCCGGCCCCTCGTGAGAGGAAGCCGGGCCGCGGTGCTTCTGGAGGCCCGTGCAGGGCCGGAGGACTAACACTACTGCGTCAGGGGTAGGCAGGGGGGAGCGGGCAAGTGAGGGCTGTGCGCCCTGGCCACTATTGCGTTGT